>CAVZLG010000005.1:0-100915 GCA_963776075.1 uncultured delta proteobacterium | reverse complement strand
GAAGCACCGGTTACCCGGCGCTCCCCCCACAGTGCCGGACGTGAAGATTTCCCTCATCCGGTTCCTCAGAATACACAAGCTCTACGCCTGTGAATTACCAGGCAGGTCTTACCCCTACTGGCGCATAACATTGCTGCCCTATTGCTTTTGCAATTCCTGAAGTTACGTTGACATGAATTGTGGTCCCTGTGTACCCTCCATCTTTCCCTCCAGAGAATCGTTATGCCTGGCTTCTCCTTCCCTACAGTGGGTCCCGTGGGCCTTGGTTCCCCACCTTCCCAGACAAAATCGTCCATCGGTACTATGATCCACTAAGACTGCCATAAGCCCATCTCAGATTTGTTCGCTATTAACTATCCGCACCTGATACCTTGCATACCCGTCTACTTTTGTGTCCCTTAAAAAAACAGGCTCGCATGAGGGGCGGGGTTTTCTCTCCTCATGCGCCTGGAAGTTGGGGTACGGTTTCCTCACCGTGATTGTACAAGGAGACAAATGGCTCTCCCGAGTTCCCACGCCAACCCTGTGAATGCATGCCCTGGTCTCTGACCCCGGTGGTGACCTGATTACTCGCCATAGCGTATCCAGGTCTGCTGCCTTCCGGCTTCCTGAGGCCGTCGGCTTTCACTTCCAATATTCTGGAAGCTATCATCAGACCACGATTGTACTTTTTCGGGGCTCAATACAGAGCCTGCATCCTTGATCCATCTGGCTTCGGACTCCCGTTACCGGGCTTACCCGCAGACTTCACTACTGACCTGCCGGCTCGGCTTTGGTCAGGTGGGACTTGCAGCCATTGCAGCTACTCACCCACTGGTTCGCAATAACCAATTTCTGTCCC
The DNA here is from genome assembly GCA_963776075.1 of uncultured delta proteobacterium. Taxonomy (GTDB): domain Bacteria; phylum Desulfobacterota; class Desulfobulbia; order Desulfobulbales; family Desulfocapsaceae; genus MADRE3. Next base: position 100,074 of record CAVZLG010000005.1, on the reverse strand, counting down.
GAATGGGACTCCCGAGGTTGTGGATTTATCTCGGCACGACAGGAATAGTGTAAACTTTCAAATTTACTTAAATGGTTAACATTCCAATAGTAGCCTCTACCATTGCGATAACTGGTGTCCCTGCATACTATCAGGAAAAATATCAAAATTTCAGATTAAATCATTTCGAATTGATTTGAAATGGCAAGCTACAATTTGATTTGTAAAATGTATTAATTCAGATGGAATTAGACAGACACCAATTATTTTTGCGTGTCTGATCGAATCGAAACAAATACATATATAACTGCAATTTACAGTTTAGACCTAGGCTATTATTTCTTCCGCCCTGACTGCCTTAAGAAAATTCATACAATACTCGTCATGTCCTACAAGCATTGCACCCGTTTTGAGAACGGCCATTATATCCCTATCCAGAGGATCCATGATAGCAGAGTCAAACCCATTTGCCATCATCATCAGAAGAAAGCTGCGGTTGATTATCTTGCGTTGTGGAAGCCCATAGGAAATATTTGATAAACCACCAGTAGTATGAACTCCCTTGAGATCTGTCATGATGGTCCTGACCGCATCCATAGCCATCATTCCATTATTGATATCTACCCCCATTGGTTGAATGAGTGGATCAATAAAGATATCATCCCTTTTGTATCCGATATTTTCCAGTTCTCCAACGATGGCCTTGCCACGGTTTACTATATCATCGACACTTTTCGGCATACCTGTGTCATCCATGCAGAGAGCGATTATTTTACATTCCTTTCCTTTAAGAAAAGGCATCATGGCATCAAAACGATCTTTTTCCAGACTGATCGAGTTGACCATTGGAATTTGTTTGACTTTAGCGTAGGCCATTTCCAGAATCTCAGGATCAGGGCTATCAAGGCAGAGAGGAAGATTCGTTGCTTCCTGCACGGTGTCAAGCAGCCAAATCATGTCCTCTTTTTCATAGCCAATTCTAGCTCCCGCATTAACATCAATGTATGTTGCCCCACAGGCTTCCTGATTTTGAACATCCTGCTGAATATACGCAGCGTCTCGAGTTTCAACGGCAGTTCGGACCTTTTTCAGGGTTGTGTTGATCCTTTCACCTATCACATAAAACATATATCTCACTCCTTCCTAACCACCTTGAACGTTAGGCGTATGATTTGGCAAGCTTGGCTGCAGAACCTGCATCCGGCGCATATCCGTCTGCGCCAATTTCATCCGCAAACCTTTGATTAACTGGTGCACCACCAACCATTATTTTCACCTGCTCACGTATATCGCTGGCTGCAATAGCATCAACAGTCTGTTGCATCATCGGCATGGTTGTTGTCAACAGTGCAGAAATACAAACGATTTTAGCATCAGTCTCTTTTATTTTTTCTACGAATTTCTCAGGGGGAACATCAGTACCCAGATCGTGCACTTGCATTCCTGAGCTTTCCAGCATCATGCTCACCAGGTTCTTGCCAATATCATGGAGGTCACCCTTTACTGTGCCAATGACAACGCTATTGTTCGGCCCTTCCTCATCGTCAACCAAAAGCGGTTTTAATATCTCAAGGACTTCGGCCATTGTTCTAGCTGCCATGAGGACTTCAGGGATAAACATTTCACCGGTCTCCATCTTACCTCCTACAACATCCATACCGGCTATGAGCCCCTTGTTTAAAATATCGTTGGCGCTGACATTCTCCGCCAGAGCTCCATTCACCAACATTTTCAATTTTTCCCCATCACAGGCGACAAGTGATTCCGCCATTAAATTATAATCTGCCATTTTATCCTCCTTGGGTGTGAAAGCCAACCATTCAAATGACTGGGTTTCAGCCCCCTATTTGTTTTATTAGCTGCAGTGGTTTTAACGCAAATCTGTAAAAAAATTGTCGGCTAGACCATCGGATAGCGCCACTCATTAAAATTAGCTTCGTGATCTATTTTGCAGTCCAGCCACCATCAAGATAAACCGTCTGGCCGGTAATGTAATCTGAAGCAGGTGAAGCAAGAAATATTGCAACGCCTTTCAGGTCATCAAGCTCTCCGTTTCGGCCAATAATGGTCTGACGGGCAAGAGCATCAATAATCTGCTCCTGGTTATAGAGGCCTGAAGTCAAACCTGTTTTAAAGAAACCAGGTCCGATGGCATTGCAGGTGATCCCACTTTCATCAGCGGACCATGCCTCAGCCATAGCCCGGGTCAACTGCATTACTCCGCCCTTGGATGCACCATAGGGGACACTGTTTGGAAACGCTCGTTCTGATTGGAGTGAGGCGATATTGATGATTTTACCCCATCCCTTTTCCTTCATACCTGGAATAAGGTGTCGCGCTAGAAAGAAGGGTGCTTTTAAATTAATATCAATTTGCTTGTCCCAGCTATTAGAGCTTATGTCTTCCCAGGACTGGCGCATGTTAACACCGGCGGCATTAACCAGAATATCAGGTGCCCCAAAAAAAGAAGCCGAATTTTCTGCTGTTTCGGCAAGAGCATCCATATCGGACACATCACAGATTAAATAAGCTGCCTTGCCGTTTATATTTTCAACATCCTTAACAGCATCCTTTAATGCCTCTTCGTTTCTTGCCACATGGATAACAGCAGCACCTGCTTCGGCAAGACAGAACGCAATTGCCCTGCCAATTCCTGAACTGCCTCCGGTAACAAGTGCGACACGACCGCTAATACCAAATAATTGATCTAGTATTTTCATCGTTTTAAGCTCCAGTTAATAGCTTTTTGCGTCCACGACACTGACCTTAAACAAGCGATCGTGGCCACAATGTTATTATGCACTCTCGTAAATTCTGGTCATGATGAACTCACGGTGACCAAGTGCCTCGGCTGCGGTCAAGCGGCTATTTGCAGTACAAATCATCATATCGAGAAGCTTGTCGGCTGTTTTGTCCTTCTTGCGCCATAATGTAAAGCTGGTGCAATTCGGTCATCCCCCAAAGAAGTAATGCTTTTACTTCTGCCACTACCACGCTGCATGTATCTATACAGTATTCCAGAAATTTTTCGACGCATTTTCCTCATCAACTACAATCTATAGGGTGCGTATCCCTGCCTACTTCCCGCTTACCGGGGTCAGCTATTATTCGCAACTTTACCACATGTCAATATTTTATAAAATATTAAATAAAATATTTTATAAAATATTGACATGTGGTATTTTACCTACTAACTACTACTACTCAATTACAAAATATTTCTATGAATGAAAACCGAAGGTGAAAATGGCATACATCAAATAACCAGCACCAGGGCGATAGGTAAATGCCCGTTATATATAACTGGGTTTTAGGAGGTTGCCTGCTGTTTGTGGGCAAGTGGTTGTTAAATAGAAAAAATAGGAGGAGATATGAAACGATTAATGATGTTTGGCCTGATGGTCTTATCGGTTGTGACTTTCACCTTGCCGATTTCTGCATTTGCAGAAAAGACTTTAAAGATCGGAATGGGAGACACTCTTGAGTCAGATCAAGGATGGTTGGCGACGCGATTCAAGGAGATTGTTGAGACAAATAGCAACGGAGAGTACAAAGTCGAACTTTTCCCTGCAGGGCAATTGGGAGATGAGCAAAAAATGGTCAAGGATGCCAGAAGAGGATCCCTTGACGGTGCAGTTGTGGCCATCAATAATATCACCCCGTTTTCCAAATCTGTTGGGGTTCTCACTCTGCCTTACCTGATTCAGAATTTTAGTGATGCGGTCAAGGTTACAACAGGTGGGTTGGGTGCAAAATGGCAAGCTTTTCTGATCAAAGAAGCTGGCGTGCGTCCTTTAGGCTGGAGTTATGCAAATTTCCGAGTTTTGACAAATTCTAAAAGGCCAGTTAAAAAACTGGCAGATTTAAAAGGTCTGAAATTAAGGGTGCCCAAAAATGCCATCATGATCGAAACCTGGAAAGCACTGGGCGCAGAGCCCATTCCCATGGCATGGCCTGAAACCTTTACTGCTATGCAGCAGGGTGTTGTGGACGGCCAGGACAACCCCCATGTAGTCAATTTTGCATTTAAATTTTACGAAGTCCAGAAATATACCTCTGAAGTGCACTATAATTTTGCTCTGCAGCCTCTGGTTATTGGTGAAAAATTCTTTCAATCTCTGACAGCCGAAGATCAGGCCATGCTTACCCGGGCAGGCCTCGAAGCGCAGCAATTTAACCTTCTTACCGCTGTTAGCGTAGCAGAAGAAGCCAAGCAGAATATGGTCAAAAACGGGGTTGAGTATATGGAACTTGAGGATGAGGATCAATGGGTTAAAATCGCCATGGAAAATGTATGGCCGAAGTTTTACGATGAGATTGGCGGTAAGGCTGCAGCAGATGAAGTTGTAAAAGCATTAGGACATTAATATGACTTACCTGTCCGGCTAATTCATAACTTGCCGGGCAGGGCTCATTACCGGTTACTGCAATAAAATTGCTCGGTGCAGCTTCATCTGGAGCCTTTTATGCAAAAAAAAATATTAAATTTCCTCGATAACTTTGAGAGCTATATCTGCCAGATCCTCCTTGTTTTTTTTGTCTGCCTGCTCTTTTTGCAGATCGTTTTGAGGATCGTATTCGGTGGGATAGACTTTTTGGCCGGCGTGATTCCGATATTGGAGCACTGGCCCTTACCCGCTTCAATCGCCTGGGGGGAAGAGCTCTCTAGATTCTCCTTTGTTTGGTTCGTTTTTTTCGGAGCCTCTTACGCGGCAAGACTGGCCGCACATAACCGAGTTACATTCCAGTTTAAACTATTCCCAAAAATAGTTGGAGACGTTTCAACATTCATCGCAGACTTAATCTGGATTGGCTTCAACTGTGTGATGATCTATTACAGTCTTAATGTAATAAAAGAAGGCTTTGAGTTTCGCGAATATTCGCCCACTTTGGACTGGGTGATGGCCTATATCTTTATGGTTTTCCCCATTACCTTTTCCCTGATGAGCATCCGCATAATTCAAGTGAATATTATGAAGCATATTCTAAAAATAGAGATTGCCGATGTTGACGAAATTGATGCAGGCAGCCTCGATGACGAAGACCTTGAAATTGAGGTGCCATCGTGAGTGCTACTGCGACACTTTTTCTTACGTTTGTCGGACTTTTGGTAATTGGAGCGCCTATCACACTGTCCCTTGGTGCAGCAGCTCTGGCAGGTATGATTACCAGCGGCATGCCTCTTGAAGGACTTATCGAGATCGCTTACACCTCTGTAAACTCTTTCCCAATCATGGCGCTTCCTGCATTCATCCTGTCTGGAGCGTTAATGGAATCTGCAGGGATTTCCAGGCGGCTTGTGGCAGTTGCCGAAGTCCTTGCCGGATCTTTTGTAGGGGGCATGGGGACATCCACGATATTGTCCTGCCTTTTTTTTGGAGCCATTTCTGGTTCGGGACCGGCAACGACAGCGGCTGTTGGCATGCTGATGATCCCTGCAATGATGCGTCATGGTTATCACAGAGGGTATGCTGGTGCTGTAACCTCCTCTTCAGGAGGGTTGGGGGTCGTTATTCCACCAAGCATTCCTATGGTAATTTATGGAGTTACTGCATCTCAATCCATTTCAGATCTTTTTATTGCTGGCTTTATTCCTGGTGTAATGTTGGCTGTAGGATTGATGCTCATGAATTACATCCGAGCCAGGCAAAGAAAGTATCAGGGTGATGGCAGTACGCTCTCTACCAGAAAAATATTAGTAACCATAAAAGAAGGCTTCTGGGCACTTCTGGCACCGGTAATTATTCTTGGCGGTATCTACACAGGCTTTTTTACTCCCACTGAGGCAGCCATAGTTTCAATTTTCTACACACTTTTTGTGGGGATTTTCATCTATAAGGAAATCGAACTCAAAGAAGCAATGAAGGCGCTGGAGAGCACCACTTGGATAACAGGCCGTGTTCTGATTATCATGTTTACAGCTCTAGCGTTTGGTCAACTTCTCACCATAAATAAAATTCCTGATTTAATTGCTCAAGGACTGTTAAATTTCACTGACAATCTTTATCTTATCTGGGCGTTGATCATTATATTCCTCTTGTTCATGGGGATGTTTATGGAAACCCTGGCAACTATTATGCTGGTAACGCCCGTACTGCTGCCGGTAATGATTTCTTTTGGAGTTGACCCCATTCATTTTGGCGTTGTGCTGGTTTGTTGCTGTGAGATCGGTTTTGCGACGCCTCCACTCGGCGAAAATATGTTTATCGCCTCGGGAGTGGCACGAACTACCCTTGAAGATATCTCTGTAAATGCATTGCCTTTTGTATTTGTAAGTATCCTGGTTGTATTCCTCCTCGCATATTTCCCGGTTTTAACCCTTTGGCTTCCCGAAGTACTAAATTCGATATTCGGATAAGGGATAAAGGTTTAAGAAATGGCAAGACGAGATGCACTATAATCTTTCCTAAATGGAGTATTCGTAAAAATGAACGGAAAAGAAAGAGTATTAATGGCGTTGAATCACGAACAACCGGACCGCGTCCCAGTGGATCTGGGCGGACGCCAGACTACGCTGATGATCCCTGCATATGAAAAACTAAAAAAATATCTTGGGCTTAATGATCTATCCACCAATATTATGTCACACATCTGGCAAACTGTTTATGTCGATGAACAAATTCTCCGCCATTTTAGTATCGATACACGGCACATAAGGCCAAAGAACAAGGCCTTTGCACCAGCCAGCCCTTTTGCTGAAGATGAAATATTTGTAGATTCCTGGGGTGTTGGCAGAAAAATCAGCAATGGGTATGCAAATTTGTGCACATACCCTTTACAGCAGGCCAAAAGTCTGGATGATATAGAAAACTATTCCTGGCCCGACCCAAAAAAGGAATTTGATTACACAGGGCTACGCGAACATGCCCAAACCTTATTTGACCAGGGTGAGTATGCCCTGGTTGGTTGTATGGGCTCTCCGGGAAACACCTTTGAGCAGGCCTGGTATATAAGAGGACTCTCTGAGTTTCTCCTGGATATGGTCATGCAGAAGGACATGGCACATGCCATTATCAGAAAAATTGTAGATCACCGAAAAATAAACGCGGAACTTTATCTCAAAGAGGTTGGCGATTTTCTTGATGTTGTGCAGGTTGCCGACGATCTCGGGGCACAGAACACATCCCTCATGTCCCCGGATTCATACCGTGAAATGGTTAAACCTTACCAGGCAGAACTCATCGCCCATATCAAGAAGTTCACCAAAGCAAAAATTTATCACCACTCTTGCGGTTCTATTACCAACATTCTCGATGACATGATCGAAATAGGTATTGATATCTTGAATCCTGTTCAGGCCACCGCCGTAGGTATGGAGACTGATAAACTGAAAAAACGTTTTGGCGACAAACTGACCTTCTGGGGGGCTATAGACACCTTCAAAGTGTTGCCCTTTGGCAGTGTTGCTGATGTTCAAAAAGAAGTGAAAAAAAGAATAACTGACCTTGGTTCCAGCGGAGGTTATGTCCTGGGCTCTGTTCACAATATGCAGACTGATGTACCACCGGAAAATGTTGAAGCAATGTTTCAGACAGCACTCACGTTCGGGGGTAATTAACAAAGGCCAGTGCTCTCAGATAAATACTCGTTTGACTGAAAATTCACAAATAAAATCGTGAAGAGGCCACGGTTATATAAGAGGGTTGACACATGGAGTATATTAAAACATCTGAAAAACAGCTGAGGGGTCATCAGCGCAGATCCGCCCTGTTGTAGAGGAAATACTCCCTGCTTGTTTTGCCCGGACTTGACTGCACGTATGATGATGTCCAAAAGGTTATTCTGATCATTTGGGTCGGGGTACACCACTTAGCCCCTATTTACCCGGACTGAATATCGGTCCGATTTTACCCATAAAGACAATTTGGAACAAGAAAATGAATAGCGAATACCCACCCGGCCCTTGTTGGGTCGCTCAGCTCTCCCAACCCATCCGTAAAGCTCATCAACTTCAGTCCTGGGCCCACATCATTGCCAAAGGCCGTCGAGGACGAGATTGCTGCTAGCTTCAAAAAGCCCGGACTCACGTCTCTGGCATTATCACACCGGTCGCCGGAGTTCCTGAATATACTCGACCATACCACCGCGTCTGTTAGACGGATCATGGATATACCGGACGACTACGAGGTGCTTTTCACGCATGGCGGCGGCCACGGACAGTTCGCCGCTGTGCCGTTGAACCTCTGCCACGACAAGTCGGACGTTGCGACATATATTGTTAACGGCACGTGGACGGAGAGGGCCCGCGACGAAGCTCAGAGGTACTGTACCGTCCACACCATTGATGGAAGGGACCCTCATACGGGAGGCTATACGACCTTCCCCGAGCTGACCGAAGAGGAGATCGATCCCACGAGCAAATTTGTCTATCTTTGCTCCAATGAGACCGTAAATGGCATCGAGAATCACAGGCTTCCCAAACTTCCGGAGTCGCGTCGGAAAATTCCCCTGGTCATCGATGCGAGTTCCGACTTCACAACGAAGCCGATCGATTGGCACGGCGACGGCGTTGGGGTGCTCTTTGCTTGCGCGTCGAAGAATATTGGTCACCCGGGTGCCACCCTGACGATCGTGCGCAGGGATCTTCTTGGAAAGGACAAGGCATCCCCCCTCTGCCCTGGGGTTTTTAATTACACAACAAATGTGGAGGCTGACAACCTCTGGAATACCCCCGCGACCTTCAATATCGAAGTCATTGGTTACCTTATGGACTGGCTCGAGCGCGAAGGCGGTGTAGCAGAGAACGAGCGCCGTTCCATCGCCAAAAGCCGTATCCTTTACGATGTCATTGATAACTCCGGTGGTTTTTATGGCACCCCTGTGCAAGATAAAGCATTGAGAAGCCGGATGAATATCCCGTTCAACATCAAGGGGGGAGACGAAGAATTAACCGACGAATTTCTCATTCAGAGCTGGAACGAGGGTATGGTTGGGCTGCGCACCCTTACGCCCTTTGGAGTGGGAGAATATCTTAGGGCGAGCTTGTATAATGGGATCACTGAGGAGGACGCCGCCAAGCCTCGCTGATTTCATGCAACGCTTCGCTCGCAAAAATTCAGCGTAGTGAAGTCTACAAACAGTCTACCTATTAACCTTTACAGGAAGGGAAAAGCGAAAATGGTGGAAAAAATATTTACAAAGGATTTCACCAAACAGGAACCCATTTGTGATGAAGGGATAGAAAAAGCACTTGACATCCTCAGGACCGGCAAACTCCACCGGTATAATGTCGGCAGCGGAGAAAAAGGCGAAGCCGCTCTCTTGGAAGAAGAGTTTGCAGCATATATGGGTAAGAAATATTGTCTCGCCTGCGCATCCTGCGGAAGTGCCATGTATCTGGCTCTGAAATCACTGGGTGTTAGCCCCGGGGATAAAGTTCTGTGCAATGCCTATACGCTAGCCCCTGTCCCAGGTGCGATAGAAAACTCAGGAGCAGATGTCGAACTTGTTGAAATCATAGATGATTACACTATTGATCTTGATGATCTAGAAAGCAAGGCTGGGGAAGCGAAATGGTTTATGCTCTCTCACATGAGGGGGCACATTGCCAATATGGACCGGGTTATGGAGATCTGCAAGACCCATGACCTGACCCTCATTGAGGATTGTGCCCATACCATGGGGGCATCATGGAACGGCAAGAAATCCGGGTCTTTCGGCAAGGTGGGCTGCTTTTCCACTCAGACCTATAAGCATATCAACTCCGGGGAAGGTGGACTGCTTGTGACCGATGATCCCGATGTTATAAGCAGAGCCATTATACATTCCGGCTCCTACATGCTCTATGAACGGCATACAGCACGCCCTGCTATGGAGGTGTTTGAGCCCCTCAAGACCATGGTGCCCAACTATTCCTGCCGTATGGACAATCTCCGGGCCGCCATACTGAGGCCTCAATTGCAGATGCTGGATGAACAGTGTGCACGGTGGAATAAGCGATACCAGATTCTCGAGGAGGGGTCTGAATGGTATTGATGGTATAAGCTGCCCGGAAAGAGACCCAAGGGAATCGTATGTGGGAAGCTCCATCCAGTTTTCCCTGAATGACAGGGATGAAGAGACCATAAAAACGTTTCTCCAGGGCTGTATGGATCGGGGGGTTGAACTCAAATGGTTCGGCAACAAAGAGCCTGTTGGTTTTACCAGCGCCTACTCAAGCTGGAAGTATTTGGGCGAACTTCCTTCTCTCCCTAATACAGATCGTATACTCAGTACCATGTGCGATATGCGTGTTCCACTCACATTTAGTAAGGAGGATTGCGAAACAATTATCGAAATTATCAAAAGTGTCGCCCGTTCAGTATTTAAGTTATGAATCAATAGTCCACGATATTCACTTTAGAACTAAAGCACCTACCACCTATTTTACTTGCTTTATAAACTAATCTGAGTGCCCTGTAAGCAAGATACTTTGCATTGGCGAGATAATTTATGACATTAATTAAAGACTTGAAAATAAATCGAATATCATTCTAAATTTTAAAAGGCATCGTAATGGGAACAATGAAGTCAACAATGAAATCTTTAAAGGCATACGAGATTCTAAGAGATATGATTCTGCGTGGTGAAAAACTTCCTGGTTCCCGTTTGATTTTGTTTGATCTGGAGAAGGAACTGAGCATTGGGAGGGGACCTGTCAGAGAGGCTTTGATGAAATTAGAACGTTCCGGTCTTGTAAAAAATATCCCTTATAAAGGCGCCATTGTCGCTACACCACCTACAAAAAAAGAAATTGTTCACATTTATGATTTACGCATTGAAGTAGAGGTCATGTTGGCAATAGAAGCAATGGAATATCTTACGAATGAAGATATCGCTGAGCTTGAAAAGTGTCACTCACAAATGCAGGAATTTCCCGTTGACCACTATGAATTAGACAGCAGGTTTCACTTTGTTATATATGATGCATCCAAACTTCCTCATCTCTGCAATGTTGTAAGATCGTTGAGATTTTCGGTTGAGAGTGTTTTGAATATCTATCGGCGAAACAAAGAACACTGTATGAAGTTTAATAAAGAGCATGGTCTGATTATTGAAGCTATAAAAGAACGAGATATTGAAAAACTAAAACGCACCATGGCTCAAAATATTGCAAGTGGACTTGAAATAATTAATGAGACATATGAAAAAGTGATGGCGTTACCTCAATAGCATGATTCAGTTGAAGTCATATCATTTAGTTAGCGATGGCAATCTTAACTTATTGAAGAACAGACAAGGCTAAGGTTTCTGAGCAGTTAGTTTCAGCATTTGAGCATTGAACTTATCATTGCCAAATCGAAGGTAATCAGTTCTGACTTTCCCTTTAGCTTAGGGTTATTCCTGTATATCTTGAATAGCTTTTTTTGGGGAGGCTGTCAGTTTATGTAGAACCTTGTAAATGATTAATGTCAGGTCTAATCACCATTTATACATATTAACCTATCACGCCACCAGGCATCACCCTCAACATCGATTGCAAAGAGGGCGCCTGCCTGGAGTTCCATGTCATCGAGGAGCAAAACCGCCCCTTTTCTGTTCATCCATTCCGCTTGTAATTTATGATCTGATTTGCGAAAGCAGAAAAAAGAATCAATCGTATACGACACATTGCAACGATCTACCAAGGCGATTCTTTATTGTGTGTTTTTCACCAAAATGACGGAAGTTGCTGGGAATAATGCTGGGTAAGCAAAAAACGGGTTAAGCCAAATTGGCCTAACCCGTTGAATTTACTGGTACACCAGGAGGGATTCGAACCCCCGACCTACGGATTCGTAGTCCGTTGCTCTATCCAGCTGAGCTACTGGTGCGCAGAGGCGTCTTTATACTCCAGTTTGAGATTTAACTCAAGCCTGTTTTTTAGGATTTTCCTCTTTTTCAGCCTTCTGAAAAGTAATCTCATGCTCTGAAGGTTTGAGCCCAGGATCAGCAGTTACAACCACCCTGGTCTGGTATTTTTCTTCGAGTTCAATTAGTTCGTATCGCTTGTTATTCAACAGATATTCAGCTACATCGAGCGGGAAACGACAATTAATCTGGGTAACTTGTCTGCGGCTGGCACCGGTATGAATTCTTCTGAAGTAGAAGAGCGCCTGGGTTTCTACTGACCTCACTGTTCCCCGGCCACGACAGTGTTCGCAGATCTTATAGTTTCCAGACTCAATAGGCGAACCCATTTTTTGGCGGGAAATCTGCATCAGGCCAAAGCGGGAAATCCGGCTGATATCTACCTTTGCCTTATCCCGTTTCATGGCTGTCTTGACCTGCCTTTCTACTTCACGGACATGCTTGCTGTTGCGCATGTCTATAAAATCAACAACAACCAGGCCGCCTAGGTCGCGGAGTCTGAGTTGCCGTGCAAGTTCTGTAGCAGCCTCCATGTTGGCCTGGAAAATTGTCTCTTCAAAATTCTTCCCTTTTGAAGTTGAACCTGAGTTTACATCAATTGCAACCAGTGCCTCAGTTGGGTCGATGACAATAGAGCCACCTGAGGGAAGGTTAACACGCGGCTGATAGATGGACTCGATCTGGTCCTCTACACTGTATTGATTAAAAATCGGCCGTGCACCTCGATGATGTTTGACCTTCACCTGCCGCTGCTTGGCTGGCAACATTTCCACAAAGTCTCGCACTTTTTCCAGGGCCTCTTCGTTATCTACGAGAATTTCCTGAATACATGGATCATAATATTCCCTGAGAAAACGCATCACGCAGTTATAATCCTGGTAAAGCAGTCCGACACCTTCCAGATGCTGTCCCTTGGACTTGATCTCCCTCCAGAGCTTAAGCAGAAACCGGACATCTTTTGATAGTGCAGTCTTGGTTATATCAACACTGGCAGTCCTGACGATCCAGCCGATGCCTTCAGGAATGTCGAATGAATTCATAACGTCACGAAGCTGACCTCTGCGTTCCTCGCCTGAAATTCTTCGGGAGATACCCTCGGAATCAGAACCAGGCATCATGACAACACAACGTCCAGGAATAGACAGATAGGTGGTCATATTTGCGCCTTTCGATCCGATCTCTTCCTTAACAACTTGGACTAATAATTCCTGGCCTCTCTCGAGCACATCAGAAATGCTCAGCTTCTTCCATTGGTGAGCCTCTACTAACTTGCTTATCGCCGGGCTCAGTTCCTGTCTATAATATTCAGGGTGAATTTCACTAAATGGCAAGAAACCGTTTTTGTCTGTACCATAATCTATGAACGCCGCCTGCAGATTTGGCTCAATCGCGACAACTCGAGCTTTATAGATATTGTTTTTGGTCTGAATACGCCCGACAGTCGTCACATGTATCGATTCAAGGCGACCATCCTCTAAAAGAGCTAACCGGCACTCTTCAGGCTCTTCTGCATTAATCAAGAGTTTAACAACTGGCTGCGGGCCTCGAGCAACTACCTTTTCCTCCTCAACCTTTTTGTCAGGAGCTGTCTTGCCCTGTTTCCGGGGTTGTTTCTGCTCAACACTCTGCCCTGCCTCTTCCTCTTTACTCTCTTCCGAACCAGTTGCTGACTGTTTAGATACCGGTTCAGTGCTTTTCTGAGTAGTTGTTTTTTTTCTTCCGCCTCTTCGCCCACGTGATTGTCTCGGCCTTTTCGGCTTCTCCACAGCAGATTTTTCATCAGGTACTATCTGCTCCTGGGCTGTTTCTGCAGGCTCTGTTCGCTCTGTTACTGGCTCAGGGGTAATCTGGTCTACATGGCTCTCAACCTTCTTTTCTGTTGATGCTCCTTCATCCTTTTTCTTTCTGGACGACGGTGTGCTTCTCTTTTTTTGTGAAGAAGTCGATTCTCCAGTTGCAGGCGCTTGTGGACTCTTTTTAGGAGCAGAAGGCGCTGATTTTCTGGATCTGGGTTTTCTGGGGCCTGAAGCGGGTGCTTTTGTTGTTTTTTTCTCTGTTGGTTCAGGTTTTGCTTCATCAACGGTTACGACCGTACTCTTCCACCAGGCTCCTGTAGAAGCTTTAATCTTTTTCCTGGATTGATTTTCGATCGGTTTTTTGGGGTCTTTCTCTGATTCTGACATAGAATTCCTTTTCTTCGGATGACAGCCTCATCTGGGGCTGATCACCCAATACTGCACTAATACCAGGGCACAGGAAATAGTTCCTCACCCACCGTATCAGAATTTTTACAGCGGCTTCTGACAATCAGTACCGCTCTGTTTATCAGCTATACTTCACTCCGTATTGCACCAGCTCTTATCTGTTAGGAAGAATCCAATTTTCAGCTTCCCGGTGCTCGTCATATCCTTTTATTGCAACGGATGAAATAAGCGTCTGTCTCATTTTGCACAGGTTGAATGAGCCCAGCGCTCTTCTCATTATCAACGTGTGGATACATTCTTTAGACCGGGTTCTGTTTCTCCTGTAGAATGTCTAAATAAACAAAAATCCAACAGAGAAATATTTACTCCGGTAAAATTGTATCGAATCATTCACTGGTCTTTTTTACTGATTATCTCGCTAAAAAGCTGCCATAATCCGATATACACAGTAAACTGCTTGATAAATAAATCAAATACCCTTTATTATCAAGGCCAAACTATTACTTTAGGCTTGACACCAGACGTGGCGACACGTACATTTCGGAATTTATAAGATGCTGTTTCCGTCAGTTGGTAGTTACAGGGTATTATTCTCTGCAAACAACTGAAGTTCTACTCACGTTTCTCATTTAAAGGAGTGTACTGTGACAAAGCTTTTGCCACACATTTCTGTTTTTCGGTTTTTTCTGCTGCCTTCTCTTATTCTCCTGTGTCTAATAGCTTCCGGAACAGCCCTCGCTGAAGAGTCTGTGTCAACAGAGGAGTGGGATATCTCTGCAGACAAGATAATTCGCTACGATAAACCCAGCAGCATCGTTGCAGAGGGAAATATCGTCCTGGTTAAACGTCGCAAATTACCTCCCAAGCCGCCTGCATCACAAGAAGATCTTTCCAATTGGTCAGATCTTCTGGAGGAAGCACCTGCTCCAGTTGAAACGACACCTGAAGATGTACCCGAAGAAGTTGAGGAAGTTTACGAGACCCAGGTTACAATCAAGGCTGACTGGGCAACGTACGATATCGCCTTGAGTACGATAAAGGCTCGAGGAAATGTATCGGTAACGACTGAGGACGAGCAGCTTCTTGCCGATCAGGCAGTTGTCAACCTTGAGCAGGAAACAGGAACTTTCAAGAACGCAACCATTCTCCGCGATGAATATGATCTGCATCTTGAAGGTGAGGTTATCGAAAAAACAGGGTACAAAACCTACCATATAGAAAACGGCTGGGTCATTACCTGTAAGGTTAAAGAGGGACAGACTCCGCCATGGAGCTTTGCTGCCAAGGACGTCGTGATAGAACAGGACGGCTATGCAACACTCAAGCATGCAAAATTTCAAATAAAAGATACTCCTGTATTCTATTCACCATGGTTGATGCTGCCGGTTAAGAATAAAAGACAAACCGGCTTTATCTTCCCGGAACTCGGCTCAAGCCAGAACAACGGATTTACTTTTAATATCCCGTTTTTCTGGAATATTTCTAACTCGACCGACATGACCATCTATACCGAGTATATGGTGAACCGGGGTTATATGCCCGGTCTTGAATTTCGCTACATTAAAGCCGCGGAAGATAAAGGCCTGGCAATGGCAAATTATCTCAACGATGACCTGACCGACCCATCGGAAACTGATTATTACGCAGATACCGGTTTTACTCACACCAACAAAGACAGATACTGGATTAGAGCAAAAGCCGATCAGGACTTTGGTAGCGGCTGGATCTCCCGTCTTGATCTGGACATCGTTTCCGATCGGGATTATCTGACCGAATTCAACTCGGGAATGACTGGCTTCAATACCAGTAATGATCGTTTCCTCGAATCATTTGGCCGAAGCCTTGAAAATAGGACAGATGACCAGCGCAGTAACAGTCTGAGCGTATTGAAATCATGGGGCCCGATGTCGCTTACTGCAGATTTACTTGCGATAAATGATGTCCGTGCAAACAAAACAGGCGTATCGCCACTCTGGAACCTGCCAGCGGTTGATTTTAATGGCGCCATCCCCCTCGGCGGATTCGGCAATGTCACTCTTGACTGGGACGCGACCTATGTCTACTTCTGGCGGGAAGAAGGTACCGGCGGGCATCGTATCGACCTCTATCCCCGATTGAGTGCTCCGGTGCCGCTTGGACCATATCTGGAATCCAGGGCAGAGGTCGGGCTGCGTGATACCTATTACTCGGTACAGACCTTTGGGGATGCGGAATGGGAGAACGACTCCGGACAGAATAGACTGCTCTACGATATCCAGGCAGAAGTCGGTACGAGTTTGATGCGTAATTTTCCGCTGGCTGGAACCGATAATAGAAGTTTTTATCACCAGGTAAGACCCTATGTTGAGTACAATTTTCTCCCGGATGAAGACCAGGAAGACCTCCCAATTTTCACCAGTGCTGACCGGGTAAATCAACAAAACGCCATTACGTACGGAATCGACAACTTTTTTGACCTGCAAAAAAACAACGAATTCGACAGGGAATACGGTTATTTCAAGATCAAACAGAGCTACAGCTTCCTTGACGAAAATTCTGAAGAGCCATTTTCTGCGATCGAAATAAAACTTGGCTGGCTGCCGCTGCCGTCTACGGACATCAGCTATAAAACCGACATTGATGTTTATGACAGTGGATTTGTCAGGCATAATTTTGAGGCCATTTATAGAAACGGTCGCGGAGACAGGTTCGGTGTCGAGTATGTATTTGACGATATCGGCAACACAGAGCAGATCAACGCTCTAGCAAGAACTGCCCTGATCGCGAATTGGAGTGCTGATTTTAAAATCGAGCATTCAATCTCGTCAGATGAAACCAACGAAATGAACCTGTCACTCATTTATCATGCACTTTGCTGGTCTGTTGAATTAGCGACAGAATATACACCGGCGGACACCAGTTTCCTGGTTGTTTTTAATCTTGCCAATATTGGCAGTCCGTTAGGACTCAGCTTCTGATTGCTCGAACGTTACGTCTCATTGCTGATTTGTAGACGGAATATTCAAAACGCTTATGGTTCTGTCAAGAAAACAACGAACGTTCAGACAATTTGATGTCTTTAATGGAGATGCTGATGGCATTTGTGGTCTGCACCAGCTGCGTTTAGTTGATCCTGTGCACGACGCTGAATTAATCACCGGGGTCAAACGAGACATCAACCTGCTCAGCCGTATCGAAGATGTGAAAAACAGCAGCATAGCTGTCTTTGACATTTCAATGCATTCCAACATAACAAGTCTTAAGCATCTGCTTTCTGCCGGTAATGACGTTCTTTACATCGATCACCATTTTCCAGGTGATATTCCCGAAGCGTCAAACCTTCGACAACATATCAATCCGGACCCGGACCTGTGTACATCACTGATCGTTAATTCCTTGCTCGATGGAAAATTTCTTCTCTGGGCTCTTTGCGGGGCATTTGGTGATAACCTGGATAAGATTGCCAATGTCATGGGTGCTGAAGCCGGACTCAGTGATTCAGAAACTATTTGTTTAAGAGAGATTGGAGAATTAATCAATTACAACAGCTATGGTACCCAGGTAAAGGATCTCTATTTTCCACCTGAGGACCTTTACCGGGCAATTCGGGAATACCGGAGTCCATTTGATTTTTTTGAGAAGTCAAAAACACTTAAGACCCTGAAAGTCGGATTTAACAGTGATATGAACCTTGCACTTTCTCAGCCGGAATACAAGAGATGTGGCAAGAACAGGATTTTCCGATTCCCCGACAGCCCCTGGGCAAGGAGAGTCTCTGGTGTTTTTGCAAATCTTAAAGCACGTGAGAATCCCGAGGGAGCCCATGCCCTGATTACCGAGAATCGTGATGAATCACTGCGTATCAGTGTTCGGGCGCCGTTGAGTAATAAACATGACGCAGAAACACTCTGCCGTGCTTTTCCCACAGGGGGCGGTCGAGCAGCGGCTGCTGGAATTAACGCACTACCACCCGATCTTCTTGACAATTTTTTGACAAAGTTTGAACAAACCTATGCGTGATTATGACCGTTAATACTTCCTCATCTAGCAGCCGTTTCACTCACTTTCTATATCCTTTCACTCCAGCAGGTGAAAGTGCTATGAAATCATTAAAACCGATCATCATTGCTCTGTTTATCATATTCATTCTGGCACCGATACCGTCTCAAATTCTGGCAGCAAAGCCAAAAGCTGCTGACCTTGTTGAGGACGGACAGATTATTGATCTTTCCAGTGAGCGCTATCATATCCTTTTTAAAGAATTACAGGATGAGTATCAGTTCAAGCAGAATGAACTCAACGATCTTTTTAACGGTGTGGCGATCAACAAGCGTGTTCTCGAGCTGATGGATCGTCAATGGGAAGCCAAGCCTTATTATAAATACAGACCCCTCTTTATAACCTCTAAAACCATCGCCAAAGGTAAAGAAAAACTTAAAGAGAACAAAGAACTTCTTTCCAGAATTGAAGCAAAATTCGGAGTAGACAAAGAAGTTGTCATAGCAATCTGGGGAATAGAGTCCCGATTCGGTACCCACAGCGGTAGCTTCCCTGTTTTCGAAACGCTGAACACCCTGTTCGATGCCTACCCCAGACGATCCTCCTTTTTCAGAAAACAGCTTGTCCACTTTCTTCTTCTTTGCCGTGAAAACAAAATAGACCCACTTACGGTAAAGGGTTCTTATGCAGGTGCATTCGGTCAGACTCAGTTCATTCCGTCCAGTTTCAGAGAATATGCAGTAAGTTTCGACGACGATCAACTCAGGGATGTCTTTAATTCTACGGAGGATATTCTGGCATCTATTGCCAACTACCTTCGCAGATTTCACTGGACACTCAATGGTACCATCTACGTAGATATTGGCCCTGAATTAAAAGCACAGGAACTGATCAGTGCCAACCTGAAAGGGAGAAAGGGTAGAGTGGAATATCAGGTAATAAGTACTGCTCAGGGGGTATCGCTTCCGGTTCCTCCGGATAATCGTAAACTCTCAATCGTCGGTCTAGAGCTCGCTCCATCAGATGGCGGTGGATATCGCTATGTTGCAGGATATCCCAATTTCCAGGCTATTACTGAATGGAACCATTCCAACAGATATGCTATGGCGGTAACAGAGTTGGCCGAAGCGATCAAATGAGTTAAACAGGTTCGCACTGGATGACTCCGTTTTTCCCTATCTCATCATCGTACCGGTTTATCTTTTTTATTTTCCTCCTCACCCTCTTGTGTCTCTATAGCTGCAGTCCTCAAAAGAGTTATGTGGAACTGCCGGATAATTACTATCCATTGTTCATCGATGATGCTGACAAGGAATCCCTGTTAACCGCAATCAACCGACAGCTCAATCACTTGAAAAAATATCCTCCGGACAAGGTTATACAAATAGGCCAAAAATCATTTACTTACTCGCACCTTTCAGATTCGCTGGTGACATTCAGCGATATCATTGAAGACAGTCCATCACCTTTTGAGCTTGATGAAATTATAAGAAAAAAATTCAATGTTTATCAGGCTGAAGGAAGATACCCCGGTATACAGAAAACAATTCTTCTCACCGGTTATTACGAGCCGCTCTTTGAAGGGAGCCTTAAAAAGGAGGGTGATTTCAGATATCCCCTCTACCGCGTTCCAGACTCTCTCGTTGTCCGCAGAAATAAGGACACTGGTAAAAATGATATTGGCAGGATTAATCCTGATGGCTCATTAACCCCATACTGGTCACGGGAAGAAATTGAGAAAGATAACCGTCTTGCAGGAAATGAGCTTGTCTATCTGCGCGACCCGTTTGATGCTTATCTTCTCCATGTCCAGGGCTCCGGCAGAATTCGTCTTTCGGATGGAACAACCCGTGCGATCCATTTTGGTGGTTCAAACGGGCTTGCCTACAACAGCCTTGGCAGGCTTTTTGTTAAGGAAAACATCATGAATGTCAGTGATGTTTCAATTCCCAGCATGAGGAGATACTTTGTTGATCATCCTAAAGAAATGATAAAAATGCTGCACAACAATCCACGATATATCTTCTTCAAGTGGGGCGGTAATCGTGGACCTAAGGGCTCTATTGGCGAAGTTCTTACGCCTGGAAGATCTGTTGCAATTGATCATTCGATTTTCCCGACAGCAACGTTCGGGTACCTCGTCTCACGCCGACCTGTATTAAACACGGATGGCTCAATCGCTCATTGGCAGGACTTTTCACGCTTCGTCCTTCCTCAGGACAGTGGCTCAGCAATAAAGGGCGCAGGCAGAATTGATCTGTTCTGGGGTGCGGGAGCGTATGCGAGAACGGCAGCAAACCACATGAAGGAAAAAGGGCAATTTTATTTTTTAGTTAAAAAACAATTTTGAACTGCAGGCCAAAATGAGATAAGCTATCTCTTAGAGTGTGATGGACTTATCACAAGTTCTTCATCTCTCAGTACTTACTCGTTATCATTATTTTTTTAACTATTTGCTGCCCATGAGACAAATCGGTTCACCCATAACCCTGACCACTGATTTCGGATACCAGGACGAGTATGTCGGTGTTATGAAAGGTGTCATACTCTCCCTCAATAAAAGGATTCCGGTTGTTGATCTTGTTCACAACATTCCTCCTCAGGATATAAGTCAGGCAGCCAAAGTTCTTGTCGATAATTACAAATATTTTCCCGCTGGCACGGTACATGTGGCAATCGTCGACCCGGGTGTTGGCAGCCAGCGTCGTATCCTGGCCATCAAAACTGACGAGCATATCTTTATCGGACCGGACAATGGGATTTTTACCCCGTTACTGGTCAATGAGGCTTCCCTGGAGATATACTCGGTGGAAAACAAAAAATTGTTCCGTGGATATGTCAGCAAAACCTTTCACGGTCGTGATATTATGGCTCCGGTGGCAGCATGGCTCGCCTCGGGCCTGTCCATTACCCATGTGGGTGAACGTGTCCCGATAAATTCATGCACGGTGATCGGGCTGAAGGAACCGGTTCTGCAATCAAACGGTATTGCTGGTGAAGTACTCAGTATTGATAGTTTCGGTAATATCAGAACAAATATTACGAAAGCGTATATGGACGAATTAAGTTTTACGGACCAGCCGTTCCTGATAACAAAATCATATGCCTTAACGATTTCAGATGGCAGCTACAGCGATGTGGATGACCATTTACCAGCGGCCATCATCAATAGCAGTGGTGAACTGGAAATCTGTATAAAAGATGGTAACGCCGCCCGGATGTTACGGATCGACAAGGGAGAACGTGTATTTGTTCGTGGCCATCACCATATCGACTGCCTCAATATCGGTATGGTTGAGCACGGTATGGTCCCACAAACAGACTTTCACACACAATAATCACCCCTGGAGCTGAGCAAATCGTTGCCAGAAGTCGGGAAAAGACTTCGCCACACACTGCTCCTCAAGGATTCGAACCCCCGGTACTTTTAAGCCGGCAACAGCCATGCTCATGGCCATTCGGTGATCATTGTAGGTCTCAATTTCAGCTCCATGCAGGTTCCGGCCGCCCTCTCCATGGATAATCATCCGATCGGCAAACTCCTCGACGGCAGCGCCCATCCTGGTAAGTTCTGTGACCACTGCAGTTAAACGGTCACACTCCTTTATCCGCAGGTGGCCGATATTGGTGATTTCCGTTAGCCCTTCTGCAAACGCGGCAACCACAGCGAGGGTGGGAACCACGTCCGGCATATTTCCCATGTCTACATTTATTCCCTCCAGCCTGCCTGCCCCGGTAACCGAAATGCCATTTCCAGCCTGATTGATATCGCATCCCATTCGGGCGAGCAGTGGCACCAGCATCGCATCCCCCTGAAGAGACGGAACGGGAACATTATCAACGGTAACCCGTCCTCCGGTAACAGCTGCAGCCGCCCAGAAATATGAGGCATTTGAGGCATCTCCTTCGATCCGGTAATCACGTGACTGGTAGATTCCCTGGGGAATGGTAAAGGATGAAAAATCGTGGACTGCCTCAACGGCAATACCAAAATCAGCCATGACCTGGAGCGTCATTGCTACATATGGCTTTGAGAGAACCTCTCCAACCACGTCAAGCGTCGCAGCGGTTCTGGCGAACGGGGCAACCAGTAAAAGAGAAGAGAGGTACTGGCTGCTTTTGCCTTCCGGTAAGACGGTTCTCCCGCCATCAAGACCATTCGCTCTGATGCTGAGCGGTGGACAGCCTGTCTCGTGGATCGAGGTAATATCTACTCCCCAGCCCTCAAGCGCTTGCATCAGCGGGCCAATAGGACGCTGGTGCATACGCTCTTCACCATCGATAATAAACTCTCCCTCCCCCAGTGCAGCAACCGAAGTGAGGAATCGGGTGGCGGTGCCATTGTTGCCAAGGAATATATCCTCCTCAGGTGTTTTTATAGTGCCCCCGTTTCCGGCTACCAACCATGATTCCTTTTCTTTTCTTATCTCCACGCCCATCTGCATCAGGGCATAAGACGAATACTCGGTATCTTCACTGACCAGCGGTCCATGGAGTACACTCTCTCCATCAGCAAGTGCAGCCGCTATCAAAGCTCTCTGGGTCAGACTCTTTGAGCCCGGCACACTGACGGTACAATCTATATTCTCTATCGTTTCTACTTCAATCATGCCTTCTCATAATGTCTGCTTTATCACCCTGCTTGGTTATCTGTCGCGCTGATTAGGACATCCCTCATAACATCGATCGGCGGGGTAAGGCCGGTCCATAATTCAAATTGCGCCACTCCCTGATACAAAAGCATTTCCAGCCCATTAACACAGAGACAGCCTGCCTGTTCAGCATCCTGAAGCAACCTCGTCTGCAGCGGTGCGTAGACAATATCCATGACCACTTTGAACGGTGCCAGATATTTCTTGTCAAATGGACTGAGCTGATCGTTGGGCGCCATACCGACCGAAGTGGCATTTATCAGGATGTCGCCACTGCAGGATTCAGTCATCCCCAGTGACTTCCATGAACAGCCGAGAACTGCTGCAAGTTTTCTGCCTCTTGACTCTGTGCGGCTGCAGATCTCAATGTCTGCGCCGGCTTCCAGCAACCCGAACCCAATTGCCCTGGCTGCCCCCCCGGCGCCCAGAATCACTGCCCTGCTGCCATTTAACTCAATTTTTTGTTCCAGGGCACGGTTAGAACCAATCCAGTCCGTATTGGTACCAAAAAGTTTCTTCTCCTCTCCTCTGGTGGTGACAACAATGGTGTTAACCGCACCGATCTTTTTCGCAATCGGATCAATTTCATCAAGCTCTGCGAGAACCGCTTCCTTGTGAGGGATTGTAACACTGGCGCCACCGATATCAAGGCCTTTTAAACCGGTCAGTGCTTGACTGACACGCTCCACCCTGAATGGGAGATAAACCCGGTTTTCATCGAGCACTGCAAAGGCAGCATTATGCATCGCAGGGCTTAATGAATGTGTTACAGGATTACCAATAATACCATAGATTTTTGTCTTACCATTAATGTTCATACGGGGATAATCCTTGCAGTATTTATATTACTTCTAAGACGCCTCTATTGGTTTTCACAGGTGCAACAATCGCCGCTTTTTCACTGGAAGCAACCTTCAAGCCCGCCTTAAACGAACTGGTCAGCACTGAGTACTCTCCTCATTCTTGTCTCTCAACTCTTGTGTTCATCTTTTTCAAGGTGCTTATTGATCAGTTTGAGTGCTGCCCCGACAAGCAGAGATACGACAGCCAGATCGTCAACAATTCCAAATCCGAGCAGCCAGTCGGGAATCAGGTCTGTCGGCAGAAATAAATAGAACAGGGCCACCAGCAGGATTGCCTTGGCATACCAGGGCGTATCCCTGTGAGTAAAGAGCTTTAAATACATTCGACCATTCTTGAGCAAAGATGCCAGCATGGTCGTTTTGGAACCACCCGTTTTCATTACCTACACTTCCAATGATCCAATCAGATCCCTGACGGAGTCCAGCCTGTTTTCCTTCACATAGGAACTCATCCCTTCGACAATGTCTTCACTCACTCTCGGGTTGACAAAGTTCGCTGTTCCCACCTGTATTGCAGAAGCACCTGCCAGTAAGAACTCCAGCGCATCTTCCGTACAGTCAATACCACCTATGCCGATTACCGGGATTTTAACTACCTGCGCCACCTGGTACACCATTCTCAAGGCTACCGGCTTCACCGCCGGACCGGATAATCCTCCGATAACATTGGCCAAAACAGGTCTTCGTCTCTCTAGGTCGATTGCCATACCGATCAAGGTATTTATCAGTGAAACACAATCAGCGCCTGCATCTTCAACCGCCCGGGCAACCTGGGTTACATCAGATACATTTGGTGACAATTTCACCATTACAGGCACAGATGAAACCTCTTTTACCGCGCTGGTTACAGCAGCAGCCATACGGGGGTCATTACCGAAGGCGACCCCGCCTTTCTTTACGTTGGGACAGGATATGTTGACTTCCAGTGCAGCAATACCCTCTGTATCTGCAAGCATTCGGGTAATTTCACGGTATTCTCCTACGGTATCGCCGAGAATATTGACAATCACCGGCACATTAATGCCGCGCAAATAGGTCATTTTTTCCTCAATGAACCGTTTAACACCAACATTTTGCAGACCGATCGCATTTAACATACCGCATGGTGTCTCCACAATACGGGGTGGAGGATTTCCAGCACGTGGGGCAAGAGAAATTCCTTTAACAACCACACCACCAAGGCGATGCAGATTAACCAGATTCTCAAATTCCCTCGCGTAACCAAATGTTCCTGAAGCCGTTATAACAGGATTCTGAAGGTCAAGCGAACCGATATTGACACGCAGATCAGGGTACGGGTTGTTATCCTTTACAAACTCCATACGAGATCCTCCGCATTAAAGACCGGTCCGTCGATACAGACGTGTACGTAGGAGCCATCCTTTGCAGGAATGTTACACCCGAGACAGGCACCCATCCCGCATGCCATGACCGTTTCCACCGAGACCTGGCAACCGGCATTTTTTTCCCTGCAGATCTGGTACACCCGGGCCAGCATCGCGTCAGGCCCGCAGGCGTACACCTGGCTGTTTTTGATCACGCTTTCAGATTTCAGGGTATCGGTAACAAAACCTTTCATGCCGTATGACCCATCATCAGTAGTACAGTGCACCTGGATCCCGAATTGCTGAAAATCATCAACCAGCGGTTCGACCTCGCCCTTTGTCCTGCCTCCTAGGATTACCAGGTCCCGGCTGTTGTCCTTGCTGCTGCGATACAGACATTTAGCAAGAAAAAGCAGTGGCGCTATTCCCAGGCCACCTCCAACCAGGCAGGCAGGCTGATCATAATGAATAACAAAACCGCGGCCAAGCGGGCCAAAAACATCGAGTATCTCGTCGATCTTACTGTGAGCCAGGATGTCTGTACCACGACCGACATTTTTAAGATAGATCTGGATGTGACCGTTGCTGCTTGTCTGGTGCAGAGAGAAGGGCCGCCTCAGCAGCGGGTCTCTTCCGGCTCCAGTCTGAATCATCACGAACTGGCCCGGTTTGGCCGATCCGGCAATCAATGGGGCATGCAGGGTCAGGCGAATATTTTCGCCTGACAACTGCTCAAACTTGATAATAGTTGCTTTTTCCTGGTGTTGAGACATAATAATTTAATGTGTTTACGTTTCTTTAAGCTTGTTTATGCTCACAAAATTCAAATAAAAAAATCAAGAGGCGATGCAAAACGATCCAATCATTCTCGCGACATCATTTATTTTCGGGGCACTAATCGGCAGTTTTCTCAATGTTGTTATTCTTCGGCTACCGAAACCGGACATCTCCGTTGTTTTTCCAGCCTCTCACTGTCCATCCTGCAAGGCCTCCCTGAGCTGGTATGAAAATGTTCCGATTATCAGCTATCTCATCCTGCGAGGTAAATGCGGTCACTGCGGGGTGTCTATCTCCTTTCAATACCCGACCGTAGAATTTCTCACCGGAATCCTGGCAGCGGCTTGTGTGTCGGCCTTTGGCCTCTCACTTGCGGCGGCCGGCTACTTTATCTTCTCGGCAGCGCTCATCACTATAATATGGATTGATATACATCACCAGATAATACCGGACATTATCAGCCTGCCCGGCATCATTATCGGATTTTGTTTTTCGTTTGTATCCCCCCTCGTTAGCTGGCAGGATTCACTCATCGGCCTGCTTGTCGGAGGTGGTGTCTTTTATGCAATCTCTTTGAGTTATTACCTGCTTCGCAAGCAGGAAGGGTTAGGTGGTGGTGATATCAAATTGCTGGCAATGCTTGGTGCATTTCTTGGTTGGCAATCGCTGTTTTTCATCATCTTTGTAAGTTCCGTGAGCGGATCAATCGGGGGATTGATCGCCATGAGATCACAAAAAAAAGGTGGCTTAACCAGGATACCCTTTGGCCCATTTCTAGCAATCAGCGGGCTTGCCTACCTCTTTTTTTATCACCAGATCAACCGGCTTTTCCAATGGTATCTCGGCGGCTTCTATTAGCTAGCTGTCTCATTTCTAGCAAACAGAGAGAGCAAGGCATCTGACTCAATATTCAAATAAAAAGCCCCCGGTCTTCAAGAAGAGCGGGGGCTTTTGTACTGCTTCAATCAATTAAAAAACGATCTACTGCTCAACCTCGTGCTCGACACCCAAGGCTATCTTGTAGAGCAGGGTCAGCAGGAAGAACCCGGTTGCCCAGATTCCAAGGGTGATTCCCAGTTCATTCATTGTCGGGATATACTCGGTAACCTCTTCGAGAGGGTTCGGCACAAATCCGCCGAATACAAAACCGAGCCCTTTATCCGCCCATAATGCAAAGAAGATCAGGACAGCGGCAACACCGACCAGCCGTTCATCGAATACCTTGCTGATTTTCATATAGGCAAGAACGCCAAGTCCGGTAAAATTAAAGATCACCGAGGCCCACATGAACGGTACCAGGTTATTGTAGACATGACCGTCATGCTCAAGGCCGAAGAACAAATACTCAAGGCTGTGCATATGTCCAGGGACTTCTGAGTAATAACCGACAAAGAACTCGAGCAGGAAGAAAAAAGTGTTGATGATGACCGCATACATGATAATCGTGGTCAGTTTCTGGACCGCTTCTTTACCGGCATCAAAGTTTGCGAATTTCTTCATGACCAGACAGGCAATCAGGATAAGGGATGGTCCTGCTGCAAACGCTGAGGCCAGAAAACGCGGGGCAATTATCGCAGATAGCCAGAAATGACGACCCGGCAGACCGCAATAAAGCATAGCTGTTACGGTATGAATTCCAACTGCAAACGGAAGGGAAATATACACGAAGGTATAAATCCACTTTGGCGGCGGAACCTGTTTGCGTTCTGCGGTAAGGATAACCCAGCCACAGAGCACGTTCAGCAGCAGATATCCCCAGAGCACACACATATCCCAGAAAAGCATGGAATGAGGTGTGGGAAAGAAAATAACATTGAGACCACGGAGCGGCTGCCCAAGATCTGCCATGATAAACATCAGGCACATGACCAGAGCAGATATTGCCAGGAATTCACCGAGAATGGTGATTCGTCCGAATACCTTGTAGTCATGGATGTAATATGGCAGAACGAGCATCAACCCACCGGCTGCAACACCAACCAGAAAGGTAAACTGGGATATATAGAGTCCCCAGGAAACGTCTCGACTCATACCAGTAAGTCCCAGACCGAACATATACTGCCTGATATAACAGGCAGAACCAATTGCAATGAAGGAACCGAGTACGGCAAGCCAGATCCAATAGGCTGGTTTTCCTTTAAGTGTTTTTTCTATCATGACAACCTCACACTATGTAAAAGACTGACGGCACAGTGCCGGCAGATGGTTTACGCTGAAGGGTGTGCTCCTTATCAAGCACCTTGCTGATCTCTGAATGTGGATCATTGAGATCACCAAAGACCATAGCCCCAGTTCCTTTACATGCTTCAACACATGCCGGTTCCAGTCCCAGCGCCAGACGCTCGCCACAGAAATTGCATTTTTCAACAACACCACGCATCCTTGTTGGGAAATCTGCTTTATAGGCTTTTATGAACGGACGTGGATCCTGCCAGTTAAAGCTCCTTGCACCATAGGGGCATGCGGCCATACAGAACCGGCAGCCGATACAACGGTGAAAATCCATAGCTACAATGCCATTTGTTTCATTGACAAAGGTAGCCTTGGTCGGGCAGGCCTTAACACAGGACGGGTTGTCACAGTGGTTGCACAAGACAGGAAAGCTGTTCTCATGTACCGTGTCTGAACGATGTGCATGAGAATGCTCAGGAAAGGCATTACCGTATCCGGTTTTCCATATCCACTTGATCTCACTTTTTTTACTTGGGATCTCCGGGATATTATGGGCCTTGATACAGGCAGCAATTGCCTCATCAAGCATTTCCTGGTTTCCATAGAACTTACGCATATCTATGACCATTCCCAGGCGGATACGTGAGGCATCCTCAACTCCGTGGCCGCCGGAAGCTCCGTGAGCAGCTGCCGGTACCGGTGCTTCATGTCCACCTCCGCCGGATGCAACCGCCGTGGTGGATGTCAGTTTAACAATTGCGGGGGCGCCGATACCGGCAATTACAGAGGCACCGGCCATCTTCAGGAATTTTCTTCTTTTATTATCCATTATAGCGTCTCCTTCTTTGCTATCTCACTCGGTGCAAGATGACAGTCCCAGCAGGCCGGTTGTACCGCTGCATAATCGTGACAGGAATCACAAAACTTATCTTTATTTGAATGACACTGCATGCAGGCCGTCTGTAACCCTTTTCTGTACTCCTTTCCATCAACGGTTACACTGACCCGGTCTGAATTCCTCAGGACATCGTCACGCCATTCATTCAGCAACTGCATATGGGTATCCCGCATCTCCGATGCAGGAGCGACACATAGTTTTTCTCCACCAGGCGGCAGTTCAGGCTTTGGCAAGGGGCCGGCATCCAAACCGTTGTACCAGATGGGAAACGTTACAAACAGGACAAAGATAGCCAGTCCCGCAATTATAGTTCCTTTGTTATACATTTTCGTTTACTCCTCTATTCTGGTCTGGATTTAGAAAACCATGGTGCGAAGGCCTTCATCAAGCTCTCCTCTGGTCTCGCCGTCAAGAACAAGCGCATTACCAACAAGCTCGGTAATACCACAAACACCAACATTGGGATTCCAGTAGTCCATCAGCGACGTCAAGGTTGCACGGTCAATCGCGCACACGCAGGAGAGCATGTTAACCCCATGTTTATCCTCGACATACTTGACCGCATTTGCTCTTGGCAGACCGGAACGCATCCTGAGCTCCATGATTTCATCGGTATTAAGCCCAGTACCCGAACCGCAGCAGAATGTCTGCTCACGAATGGTATTCTCGGGCATCTCAACCCAGTCAACAACATGGTCAAGAATATATCGAGGCTCATCGAGAAGCCCCATCGCTCGCGCTGGATTACAGGAGTCATGGAAAGTCGCCTTGACATGGCTGTTACGACTCTTGTCAAATTTCAGTTTGTTGTGCTTGATCAGGTCAGCCGTGAATTCACTCAGATGCACCATCTTGGTGGAAGCTGCATTATCAAATCGGGTACCGGTAATCGGGGAAACCGGTACTTCAAGAAAATCTGCAGGGCCATTCATGGTATCCATGTACTGGTGGAGCACACGCCACATATGTCCGCATTCGCCTCCAAGAATGTATTTAACCCCAAGGCGCTCTGCCTCGGCATACATCTTGGCGTTGAGTTTTTTCATGGACTCATTGTTGGTAAAGAGACCGAAGTTGCCACCCTCTGAGGCATAAGTAGACCAGGTGTAATCCAGGCCAATCGCCTCAAAGAGGATCAGATATCCCATGGCCGTGTAGAGTCCCGGTTCAGCGAAGACGTCTGCTGAAGGGGTAATAAAGAGTACCTCGGCCCCCTTGCGGTTAAAGGTTGGGTTAACCTTTACTCCGGTCAGGTTTTCGACATCGTCGGCAAGAAAATCCACGTTGTCCTTATAGGTGTGGGGCTGCAGCCCCATATGGTTTCCGGTTTTATTCGAGTTGGAAACCGGCTCAAGAATCCAGTTAATACCGACTCCGACAAGATGCAGAAGCTCACGAATCATCATGGTTACTTCCGCCGTATCTATGCCGTAGGGACAGAAGACTGAACAGCGACGACATTCGGTACATTGATAAGAGTACATGAACCACTCTTTCAAAACACCGACGGTCACCTCACGCGCCCCGGCCATCTTACCCAGAACTTTTCCAGCCAGCGTAAAATCGTTGCGGTAAACGGAACGCAGCAGCTCTGCTCGAAGCACCGGCATATTTTTGGGATCACCGGTGCCAAGAAAGAAGTGGCACTTATCAGCACAGGCGCCACAGCGAACACAGCAATCCATAAAAATTTTCAGAGATCGAAATTTATCCAACCGTTCTTTCAGCCCATTAATAATGATTTCTTTCCAGTTCTCAGGGAGTTTCCAGTCGTCATCTTCCGGCGACCAGTCACGAGCGTTAGGAAAGTGCAGCCCTTTCTGGCTGTTGAGGTATTCTACTTTGTCTTTTTTTGCAGGAAAGGCATAATTTCCCGGTTTAAAGACAACCGGGATGTCCATCCAGTCTCTGGCGGGTACTGCTCCAGTTGCCAAGGATGGTCCCTGCACGACGCTTTTGGATAGTTGTTCTAATTTTGGAACTGACATCGTTTTAATCCTTATAAGCTATAATTTGTCAATACAGTTATTCCTCATCCTGTTTCGGAGGCAACTCCTTCTCTACAGGGATACCTGAATCTACCATAAATTCACGGAAATCATCTTCATACGACGCATAGGCATGAACCTTGATCTCCGGATTCCATGGATTGATGTGTCGAACAGCACGGCTGTTATTCTTCATGTTTCGTGTCGGACTCATGAATACACCACCAAGGTGCATCAGCTTACTGAACGGGAAATAAATCAGCAAGATGCACACCAGAAACAGATGGATATAAAAGATTGAACCGATGTCCGCGCTGATAACAGGCTGAAAGGTGACCAGTCCAACGGCAAGTTCCTTGATGGCGGCAATGTCAATGCCGCTTCTCAAGAACTGTCTCATCAGGACTCCAGTTACACCAATACCGAAGATAAGCACCAGCGGGAAAAAATCGTTGACCAGCGAAATGTAGCGCACGTGGCGATTGGAAATACGCCGACTGAACAGATAGATTACCCCGAGCAAAAGACCAGCGTCTGTCATATACATTGCCGGTGTTCCTATCTCGAACATACTGTCTGCCCAGTCAAGCCAGGCAATAAATTCCGGCACCGGGTTCAGGAACAGACGCATATGCCTGATGACAATAACCAGAAAGGAGTAATGAAAAATCAATGCAAACAGCCAGAGCCATTTTGATGATTCATAGGTAATCTTCGGTCCATCATGAATCTCTGACTTGGTGTTCCTGAAAAGTGACCGGAACGTCAAAATCTCCAGGGCCATTCGCGCAACAACTTCTGAGGTGGTGTCCGGACATTCAAGCTTATCCCGCTTGATAAAGTCCAGTGATTTCCCCTGCCCGCATGTGGTCTGAATTGAGAAGGGTACCGGTGATTTGGCCCACTGAACGACTCTGTAGACAAAGCCACCCAGGAAGACCAAGACAGCCAGATAAGGGATCGCAACACCAAAGAAGTATTGCATACCCGGTATCTGGGATCCGAGCCAGGCAATCAGAACAAGTGCTATGACTGCCAGGAATGAAAAGGCGTACTTCATTTCTAACCTCGCTTCAAATTGAACAGTGTTTTGATTACCCTGCAGAACAAAAAAACGCTGTCATCCCGCCTGGCAACCAGTTATTAACTCTCTACTATCTTTAAATCCAGCTTTCTATTTCTTATCAACCCGGAAGGACAGGTGCTGTCTGTAAGAATATATTTGCCGGATTTTATTTCATTGATGCGGACTTTATAAATTTTCTCTCTGCATTCCATAAACAAATCAAACGCGGCGAGCATGGCGAGATCTACCGCAAATTCGAAATCATATAACTCATTGACAAGATTTTTAGTTTCCTTGTCAGAAGCAAGTATTTCTCTGGTGATGTGCTTGACGGCATTCAATGGAGACACCGCCTGCGAAGGGGAAAAATCCTGAACTGACCGAAGATGCATCATTTTGGATATTGGTTCATTATACGTTGCTGCATCTCCGCCCTGCAAGAGAAGGGGAAAGAGTTCTTTTAATGCGGAACGAATGGTACCGCCTATCGGGTTGGCAAAAGCGTCTTTTTCTTTCTTGAAAAAGCTTGAAGACTCATAGGTTGACAAGGTGTAATCAACCCACCGATCAACAATTTTATACCTGTTATTATGAAGCGCTTCTCCAAGCTCCATGGCTCTCAACCTTCCCCCATATCATTTTGATATTACGTAAAATTTTAATTTTTAAAAGCATAATGAATGAATGACCATTCACAAAAAGAGATTTCTAGCATCTTTACGTCTCTTTTTCAAGACTAATTTATTGAGACAGTGTTGAAGATATGGTTCGAATTAGCGGGTTCTCTAGAGGCTACCGGGTAATCTGGGTCACAAGATCATTAATGATCATTTCCGCTTCAGTTACGTATGGATCATTTTTCAACTCCTCAACCCAGTCACCGCCAGCTCCCGCATCGTCACGGACCGGGTCCTGGCTGATATCCTGGGAGTCATTGTCCTGTTCACCTTCCAACAGATTGTAATGGTTACCTACTTTTTCACGAGCTTGGCGTTCCTCTTTTCGCTTTGCTCTCATTGAATCAAGATTCACACTGACGAGTGTCTGCTTGCTGAGCTCTGCGGAGCGTGCGGCCTCTTCCTTTATCAGTTGAAGGCCTTCAGATTCTGCAGTCCGTTTACGACTGCGCTCGATGATTGTCTCCAGGTTGGTAATCTTATCAGAATATTTTTCATACTCTGCAGGCTCATCCTGGTCCCAGGGAAGTGAGTAATCAAGATATTGTTCACCAGACTCAAGATGTTGGAAAAGACTGGGTAGGACAATATCCGGCTCAACACCGCGATATTGAGTCGAGCCGCCGTTAATCCGATAAAATTTTTGAATTGTCGCCTTGAGTGCCCCAAGGTCATCATAACGCTTCAGATGGAGCAGTGGTATATTCTCGTTCAGATCGATAATCGTCTGCACTGTTCCCTTGCCATGGGTATGTTTACCACCCACGATTACTCCACGCTGATAGTCCTGCAGCGCTGCCGCAACAATCTCTGATGCCGAGGCGGAAAATTGATTTACCAGAACAACAAGGGGCCCCCCATAAACCAGTGTCGCATCATCATCGTCAAGTATCCGCTTGAGTCCATAACTGTTTTTTACCTGAACAACAGGACCTCCGGCGATAAACAACCCGGCGATATCAACTGCGTCAACCAGCGAACCACCACCATTATTTCTTAAATCAAGGACGATTCCCTCGATGCCCTCTTCTCTAAGGGCAAGTATTGCCGCTCTGGTATCATCGGTGGAATTTCGACCACCAGCTGCAGTCCGGCTTTTTTCAAAATCCCGATAGAAACTTGGAATAAGGATATAACCGAATTTTTTTCCATCGACATCGAGAACCGTATGCTTTACAAATGCCTCCTCAATCTGAACCACATCCCTGGTTATCGGAATGATATCTTTGGTTCCGCTTGGTTTTCTTATCGTAAGCTGAACCTCGGTACCTTTCGGTCCCCGGATCAGTCTTACAGCATCACGAAGACGCATATCGGTAATTTCAACCGGTTCCTCATCTTTTTCCCCGACGGCAAGAATTATATCTTCGGCTTCCAGTCGTCCCTGCCGGGCTGAAGCACTCCCCGGGATAATGCGCACGACCTTGATATATCCATCTTCTTCCCTGAGCAGGGCTCCGATTCCTTCCAGGCTTCCCCTCATCTGAATATCAAAATCTTCCTTTCGGGACGGTGCCATGTAATTGGTGTGAGGGTCAAACGCACGGGCTACGGCGTTAAAAAAGCGATCATAATGGTCCTGGAGCGTCTCCTGGTGCAACCTGTTAAAAAAATCATTGAACCGATTGGCCACCTTGCTGCTTGCCTCTTCCCAGAGTTTCTGCCGATCGATTTCTTTGCCGTCTTCGAGATACTCTTCTTCAAGGTCCAGATAGCGATTAATGATCTGGGCTCTTATAATCTGGCGCCACCTGTTTTTTAACCCGGCAAGATCGACAACATAATCGAGCTTTTCAGGATCTGCCTCCATCATCTCGTCACTGTCCGGATCCATCTTCTCGAGCTGTAATTCGGAAACAATGGCTTCAACCTGACTGATCCGTTCGTTAAGAATATCATAACCGGTTGCTGGAAGCAGAATCGTACCGCGAGCGAGGTTATCGTCAATAATCTCTGCAAACGATTGTAATTGTTCAACATCAGATCTCAGCAAAAAACGTTTCTGAAAATCAAGCTGCTTCAGGTAAAGATCAAATGCCGCCAGTGCCAGTTCATCGTCAACCTCCTTGTCACTGAAATGCAGCGATGGTAACTGCTTGCTGAGCATGTAGCCAATAAGTTTGTTACGTTTCTGGTCAACATCCTGAGCAGTATCAGTATATCCGCTCCCGACAGTCAGAAACAGGGTAAGCGGGAGTATTATAAAAAAGGAAAGATATTTGATATTTTTCATGAATTTATTTAGATAGAATTTATTGAATCAGGAAACCTGGCTACCTGACAGCGGTGTCACGACAAAAGTCATACCAAAAGCAGTGGACAAATACCATGACAAAGACAAGCAGGGTAGAAAAATTACAGGAAGCACTCTCAATATTTGCCAAAGAAAGGCACTGGGAGAAATTCCATTCACCCAAAAATCTAGCAATGGCTCTTTCTGTGGAGTGTTCAGAGCTCCTTGAAATTTTTCAGTGGATGACAGCTGAACAATCTCAACATCCGGATGCAAAAACCAGAGCCCATATCCGTGAAGAAATCGGCGATATCATGATCTATCTCACTATGGTTTGTTCAAAACTTGGTATCGATCCGGTTGATGCCGCACGCTCCAAGCTTGAAGAAAACAAAATCAGGTATCCGGCTCCCGCACCTGACGGCAAACAATGTTAAAGAGACAACTTCAAGATTTAAGACAGAGATCCACCAGGCCCTCTGGCAACATCGAAGCGGTAAGACCAAGCCTTGTGGCAAAGGTACGTAGCTCGGCATATGTACAATTTAACACAGATGCGCGCCTGCCCCGCGCCATATCAACCACTTCCTCGGAAAGAAAGGCCAGCAGGGCGGCAGCTACCTCATGTCTGAACGAGGTAGAATCAACGTGTTGACGCAGGCAGAATTTCTCGTACCGATACCAGTTGACGATAGAACGTTTTGGACCTCGATAGATTCGTTTCTCACGGTTTGCGTGATGCAGGTCACGAAGAACGATTTCCCTGAAACGCAGTTCTGCCGCTTCAACAAGCATTCGGCTCTGGGCAACACTTAACGCTCTTCGGGGACCATTACGATCTTCAGCCAGATAATACAATGTCGAACAGAGGGCAATTTCAGGAATCTCCCCTGAATGGCGAACAACGTACCACTCATCTTCAAGAATTCTCTCAAATTCAGCGCTGCTGAGTGTCATCTTCAAGGCCGAAAATCGTTCTGATGATATCTACCTTGGCATCATCCGCACCACGGCAGGATTCACTTTTCAGATAAATCAGCGGATCGTGTAATAGTTTTGCTGAAATAGCCAGGGCCAGTTTTTCGACCTTTTTACGGTCATTGTCATCTAATTCCAGCTTTGACAGGGTTTTGCTCAGTTCCTGCTGGCAGATATCATCGGCTTTACGGCGCATTGCCGTAATTGTTGGTGTTACCGTCATATTCTGCTGCCAACGACCAAACTTGAGTGTTTCTTCCTCTACAATCCGATGGGCTTTTACCGCTTCCTTTTCACGCTCAACCCTGTTCATTTCCACAACCTGGCTGAGATCGTCGATGTCATAGAGAAAGACATTGTCAATATCGTTTAACGCAGGGTCGAGATCTCGCGGTACAGCGATGTCTATAAAAAAGAGCGGCCGGTTTCTCCTGGTGCGCATCAGCGGTTTGACGTCATCACCTTTAATTATTAATCCGGTAGCCCCGGTAGATGAAATGATTATATCAACCTGCTCAAGCTGTGACGACAGCTCTTCAAGCTTACAGGATGAGCCGTTAAAGCGTTTGGCAAGATCAACTGCACGTGACAGTGTGCGATTGGCAACGACGACTCCCCCAACCCCCTGGCCAACGAGATGCTCGGCAGCGAGTTCTGCCATCTCACCCGCTCCTATCAACATGACCTTTTTGTCATCAAGGTGGCCGAAGATCTTTTTGGCGAGCTGCACCGCGGCATAACTGATTGATACGGCAGAAGAACCTATCCCGGTTTCACTGCGCACCCGTTTGGCTACAGTGAAAGATTTATGCATCAGTTTATTGAGCAGCGGTCCGGTGCAGCCAAGCCTGGAAGCATACCGATACGCCTCTTTTATCTGGCCAAGAATCTGAGTTTCCCCAACAACCATGGAATCAAGAGATGCCGAAACTTGAAAAAGATGGTTCACCGCCTCAGTGTCATGGTAAAGGTATGAGTATTGACTTCTTTGCTCTGGTTTCACTGAATCGCCAAAAAGAAACTGCAGCATGGCCTCATCAGATTCATTTCCGGGCTCGGATACGAAAAGAAGTTCAACCCGGTTACAGGTGGACAGCAAAAAATATTCAGAACAATTAGGAATCTTTCGCAGAGCATTTAACGGTTCCTCATACCCTTCGGTAAAAGCCATTTTCTCGCGCACTGCCAATGGCGTGGTCTTATGGTTAACACCGAGCAGTGATATACGTTTCATGGTCATATCAGTGTTCTCCTGCCATCATGTGATTACCAGCCACAACGTGACAAGTACCATGACAAAACCGATTACGACCATAACTGCCGCTCTTCTTCCTCTCCACCCGACAGTGAAACGCTGGTGGATCTGAACAAGGTAGATGAGCCAGATGATCAAGGTACAAACTTCTTTCGGATTCCAGCGCCAGTATGTTCCCCAGGCCTGTTTGGACCAGAATGACCCACTGACCATCCCCAGACAGAGAAAGGCGAAACCAACGGCAAGGCAGTGTGAATTAAGTTGATCCAGGGCGTCAAGAGATGGCAGGCGGGTGAAAAAATAGCCCAGCCTTCTGCTTTTAAGTTCCCGTTCCTGGAGCAGGTACATCAGCCCACCGCAGAACGCCAGGGCCAGGAAACCATAGGCGACAAGGGATAACCCGACATGTACCGGGAGCCAAAGACTCTGTAGCGCAGGCTCAAGGGGTATCAGGTCCTTTGGCGCTATAGCCGCAACAACAAGAAGGGATAAAATCAGCAGCGACACAAAGGTGCCAAAGTTTTTTACACTGTAGCGCCAGCGAAATGACAGATACGCAGCCGTGGTTGCCCAGGCGAAGAAGAAGACCGCTTCATGGTGAGTCGTCACCGGGGTATTGCCCGCCAGATAATACCTTGAAGCGATATAAAGCGTCTGCATGACCCAGGAAACCAGGAGAATATATCGCGCCAGTTTCCTTATTTTTTCATTCTGGGTTATAAAAAAAACCAGGTAACCTGCACATGATATGAAGGTTATCCCCAGGGTCGCCTGAAATAATAAGAAACTGATTTCACTGATCATGAGTTGATATCCTGCCTTCTGGTTTTTGCTGGTAACGATAATCTGTCATTGCCTGCAGTCCGCTTACGAGAGACGCACAGTCAACATTTTCAGGAAGAATTGTTTTCAGGCTAATCTGGAGATCCTCCCACAGTTCGTCTCTGATCATCTCAAGCAGCGGCTGTTCCAACAATTGCTGGAACAGTTCTCTGTTTACGTCTGACTCCCCGGAACTACCAACAACCTGACTCCGTATTTTAGCCAGCAGATCAACCAGAACTCCATACTCTGGACCAAAATCAAGGTAAAGACGATGTTTAATCCGGGTGGACAGTGCGGGGCTGGCCCCGCCGGTTGATACCGCTATCAGCAGATCTCCACGCCTAATTTTTGCAGGAACCTGGAAATCGCACTGACCGGGACTGTCAACACTGTTCATAAGAACTCCTGAATTCTGGGCCTGCAGCGCTATCTGTCTCTGAACAGCCGGTTGGTTTGTTGCAGCAAAGAGAAGAAAAACACCTTCCAAATCGCTGTCCCGGTACTCACGCCTGACCCACTCTATCTGACCACGCCCTGCGTACTCTGATATTTTTCTGCAAACTTCAGGGCTTACAACCCGGACTCGTGCTTCACTGAACAGCAGTGCCTCTATTTTCCTGGCGGCAACAGCGCCACCTCCAACAACCAGGCAGAGGCGCTTAGAAATGTTCAAATTTATCGGATAAAAAGCCATATCAACAGCCTGGTCTCTCTTTTGACGTTATCGTCACAAGCCGTTCTCACTTACGCTGCAGTCGATTTACGAGAATGTCAATTGTTTCTCCATCCCTTCTCATAGATTGTTTTCTGCTGCCGACATGAAAATCACGCTCAGCCTTTTCCAGAAAAATCGGCAGACACTTTCTCCGTACATCATGAGCGAGGTAAATGGTACCGCCATCTACCAGGTAGTTTTTGCATATATCGAGCAGGGGATCAAGAAATTCTTCATTGGAAAGGATTTCTGCCCCTCCAATCACATCAAAAGAACCCATTTCAGGTGCAAGACTCCAGTCAAACAATAGATGTTTTATATGTTCATCTCCGTTTGCCGCCGCACTGACCTGCTGAAAGTCAAGTACCACCTGCTTGTTATCGGTCATTACAACCTCAAAACCCGCAGCCGAAGCGGCGATTCCTGCGAGGCCCAACCCTGCTCCCAGTTCCAAAAAACGTTGCCCCTCCCTTTGAGGGACTGTAACAAGAAGATGAGCAAGTACAATTGATGATTCCCAGAGTTTTGCCCAAAATGGAAAGGTGCTCATGTCTGAAAACGGATCCCGGCCATTCAAGAGCTCCTCCATATCTGAAGGCTTCAGAAGACGAATGTTATAATCAGCAATTTTCAGCGATTCGAAATGGAGCGAATAACGTTTATTCAGATTGTTGTAAACGGCACGGTCTCGATCAGGCAGTGTTCTTATGTCCATATGGTTATTCCAGGCCCCAATTTCAAATTGTTTCCTGCTTCTCCTGGAAACAGTTTGAGGAGCAGATTATTGAATTAGCAACGGTTAACGTAAAAATATAAAAGCAAGCCCCACGAAAGCGACAACAAGACAATAATAGCCAAACCAGGGCAGCCTGTTCTTTTTGATGACATCAAGAAGAAGAATAATTGCGAAGTAACCGGTCACTGCGGCCATTAACGTGCCTGCCACCAGATTAACCAGCGTTGAGCCGGCCGGCGGAGACATCATAACCTCTCTGAGGTTGAGCACTGCAGCACCGAGAATAGCCGGAAGAGACATGATAAATGAAAAGCGGGCCGCTGTTTCCCTGTTAACTCCCAGCAACATCCCCATAAAAATGGTGGAACCGGAACGTGACAGGCCGGGTAAAATGGCTCCTGCCTGGGCGCAGCCAATGAGCAGTGACCGACTACTGGTTATCCTGCCTCCCCGATCGGGCAGATATCTGCTTATTATCATCATACTGCCGGTGATTATCAGCATCAGGCATACCACCGTGGTCGACATAAATGTCTGTTCTATATAATCTTTAAATCCAAGCCCGATGATTACAGCCGGTATGGTTGCTATGATTACATAGATATCCCATAAAAAAGAATGACGTACTGCCTCACTGCGATCTCCCTGCATCATCTGAAAGGGCGCATAAATCATTGCCAGTAGCTCTTTTCGAAAAACAATTATCACCGACACCAGGGTCCCCAGGTGCAACATCACGTCAAAGACGATGCCCTGTTCTTTGAACCCAAGAATATGGGAGCCAAGCACCAGGTGGCCGGAGCTTGATACGGGCAGGAACTCTGTCGCACCCTGGATAAATCCCAGTAAAACTGCTTTAAACAACTCCACAAATGAGCTCCAGGTGATACAGTGTTAATCTGCTCGTGTGGGGCAGGTTATGAGCGGCAGATAATCTGTTGATTTTCATAATTTCAAACGTTCATAATGAGATATAAAAAAAAGGTCGGTTGACTCTATTTGTCAACCGACCCCGCAAACTACAGAAAAACTGTTTTGCTGTCAATTAGCAACCTTCAACTGCTGCTCCTTTCTTTGGAGGAGAAATTTTTAGCTTGTCCCCTGCCTTCAGTTTGTCAGCTTTTTCGCAGGTCATGGTGACTTTGTCTCCATCGACACCATCAACGGTACACTTCAGCTTGGCAGCAACACTGACACCAGCAACACTTACAACAAAAAACAGCGCACAAAATCCTGCTACAATCTTCTTCATAGTCAATCTCCCATTATGCAGATTATCATTATTCCCGGAACAATGTTCCGATGCTTGACACCTCTCCATTCTTTATGTCGTGTCCATTAAAAACACGGACAGGAAAACCTATTTAAGTGGAATCTAACGTATCGTTTTTGTAAATTTTTGTCAAGAACCCGTTCACTGAAGAACCTGTTTAATATCTTTTATTAGTACCGAGTGTGGGATATATCCGGTATATTTCTTCACAACATTACCTCTACTGTTTACCAGAAAGGAGGTGGGAATACCATAAACCCCGCCAAAATCGCTTGTGACCCTGCTGTCGGCCATCATCACCGGATAGTTGATCTTCTTCTTCTCGACCAGCTTTTTCACAAGCGTACTTCCCCCCTGGTCAACAGATAAAGCGACTACTGAGAATTTCTTGGGCCCAAACTCATTCTGCACCTCAATCAGGTTTGGAATCTCCTGGATACAGGGTGGGCACCAGGTGGCAAAAAAGGTGATCAGCAATGATTTACCTGCAAAAGTATCGCTGGCTACCTCCTCACCGGTTTTCACGTTCTCGAGAGAAAAGGCGGGCATTCTCGTTGCCGAGTAGGCCGGGATAATTAAAAATTGAAGAACTGTTA
This sequence comes from uncultured delta proteobacterium, assembly GCA_963776075.1. Classification (GTDB taxonomy): domain Bacteria; phylum Desulfobacterota; class Desulfobulbia; order Desulfobulbales; family Desulfocapsaceae; genus MADRE3. The sequence goes on along the minus strand of CAVZLG010000005.1, from coordinate 59,055 downwards.
TCAAAACAATAATAACAGGGGCAAAAAAGTAAGCTCGTTTACACATAGCTAATTCCTTATGACTTTAATATCTTTCTATACTATGATACCTATTGGTCACAGAATATTCCATATTATGCAGTTGTCAACAAATGAGAAGATGAGGTTTACGTGAAATTTCTTCACAAACCTTGTATATATTCTCTAGTTTCGTGCTGATTGCCCCGTCCCCGGTATCAGTATTGAGAAGAATAAATATTAGAACTAAATTTACATTTCTACCATTTCGGGAATAACGCATGATCAAATTGCTCATATACATACGGCAGCTCAGATATAATATATTAATAATTACCACCATGCTGGCGGCAATTATAACACCCATATCAATTGCCCATTCTGAACTGATAGACCGGGTAGTCGCTGAAGTAAATGAAGATGTTATCACCTTGTCTGAAGTCAATGAAGAAGGTGAAACGTTCATTAGAAGAATCATCACCGAAGTCCCGGCAGAGGATCGAGAAATGGCGCTTCAGCAGGCGTATAGCGACATCCTCGACGGGCTTATCGATAAGTTACTGATCACCCAGGAGGCTGCCAGGCAGAGGATTGTCGTTACCGACGAAGAGATAGAGGCTGCCATCAACAGAATTATCAGCCTCAGTAATTTGTCCCGCGAGGCATTCTTTGCAGAGCTCGAGAATAAGGGCGTTAACGAAGAAATCTATCTAAGTAACATACAGAGCCAGATCTATCAGAACAAAATTGTTACCCGCGATATCAGCTCAAAGATTATCATAACCGAAGAAATGATCCTTGATTATTATGATAACACCTATACGCGCCGCGTAGAAGAAGGTGGTTATTACCTTTTACAGATTGGCATGGGCTGGGATGACGGTGAGACCGCTTCAGATTCTGCTGCACTCCAGAAAAACAAACAGGATGCTCTTCAAAGAGCGGAACGAGTTCATAAGCTTGCCCTCACCGGACAGGATTTCAAGGAGCTTGCCCGTAAGTTTTCAGATCTGCCTTCTGCAGCCGACGGAGGAGATATTGGTATCTTTCATCAAGACGACATGGCCTCTTATATGAAAAAGGCGGTATTGACCCTTGAGCCGGGAGCGGTAAGCCCCATCATTGAGTCTCCGGTCGGATACCAGTTTTTCAAACTTCTCTCTAACCGGGAGGGTGGTATTGTTATGCAGGCACCGTATGATAGTGTTAAGGAAGAGATTCGAGAAGAATTATATAATCAGGCGATGCAGGAAGCATTTGTAAACTGGATTGATGAGATGAAGAGAAAATCCTATATAAAGAAGTTATTGTAGTGTCAGATAAATTGGTAAAACGGTAATCGACAAACAGGGATACATCATGGAAAATAACGATTCTTCCACTGACTTTGAAACTCTCGGAGCCCTTTTCAGAAGACTGCGGCTGGAGCGATCCCTCGAGATCAATGATGTGGCGGATGAGACAAGAATTCCCCCAAAGACAATCCGCGCTATTGAAACTGATGACTATGACCGATTACCCGCTCCCGCTTTTGCCCGTGGATTTTACAGCCTTTACGCCAAAATGCTTGACCTCAACCATGACGAAGTTATCCGACGCTATTACGAGGAGCGCAGTGAAAACAGCACAACAAAACCATCCAGTAAGCTGCCTGCCCCAAGCTGGCAGCAGCACAAAAATATAGGGACAATGGCCGAGCGGCCATACCTGACACCCGGCTCGATCATCGGCTCTGCAATTCTCGTTTTAATACTCCTGGTATCAGGTATATTCTGGTATATCGGTTATAATCCGGCAACCGGTATCAGTCAGTGGCTCAGAAACTTTCAGGAAGAGCCCACGGTCCAGGTACAACAAGAGACAGCTCAAGACCAGGCAGACCAGGAGATACAACCGGATAATTCACAGAATAACGAAGCTCAGGAGTTCCCGGTTCCTCAAAGTGCAGTCACGGTTGTCGAAAGCGGCAAGTATCAGCTGGCCGCAGAATTTCCATACAATACGCAGGTCAGCATCACTATCGACAAGGGTGAGCCCCAAAATATGCTGATATCGGCCAACACCATAAAAACATGGCATGCGGAAGAAAACATCATTCTTGAGCTGCCGCCTCAAACAAAAGCAGAACTCTACCTCAATGGAGAACTGCTATCATTGCCTGCTACCTCTGACGACAAGATTACCATTTCAATACCACAGTAACCCGTTAATCAATAATGGTGACCATCCATACCGACCTGCCGGCAGTTGTCCTGGACAGCCGTGATCATGGTGAGTCTGATAAAATCATAACCCTTTTCTGCAAGGATATCGGAAAGCTGACGACCATTGCAAAGGGAGCACACCGCAGCAAGAAACGTTTTGTCAACAAGCTTGAACTTTTTTCATTCCTGCAGATCACTTATTCCCGATCTTCTCCTGCAAGTCTCGCCCTGCTCAATGATGGCGACCTCCTCAACAGTTTTATGGCCATACGGTCTTCCGTTTTACATTATCAGGCAGCGACCGTGATAAGAGAATTCACCCTGTTGGCAACAAGCGAACAATCGCCCGACAACGACTTGTTCACCCTGCTTTTATGGGCCCTTCATTCCCTCGACCAAGGTCAAGATTGTCGACCTACCATAGCGATATTCCTGGTAAAATTTTTTGACTCGATCGGATACCGGCCTGACTTTTCCTGTTGTCAAAGTTGCGGCCTGATGTATCAAAGCAGATCACCAGCGGTATTCAGCAACCAGGCGGGCGGGCTCATTTGTTCCACGTGTATGGCAGGGGGTGCCTATAGTGGACGAAGATTATCAACGGGAACAATCCGCGTTATTAACGCCATCCAGAGTCAATCCTTTAACAAACTGAAACGATTAAAACTTTCTGGCACTATTCTGAGTGACCTGCTCGATAATGCCTACCGGTATGGGCGTCACCTGTTCCAGCGGGAGATTATCTCCTGGAAATTTTTTTCAGATAACAATTCAAGACCACCAGATCATCGCAGGTAACGGATTTCCCCGCTGTGCTCGACAATTTCTGAGCCATCATCAAGTCTCAGCTGCAAGCCGCCAGTATCGCTGATTCCAGTGACGGTGGCTTGATATTGTGGATTATTCACGACATCAAATCCAAACAATACCCGGCGGCCTACCGAACTGCTTAACTCGCACCAACGATCGATCAGTGGATGATTCTGCCGCAGATGAGGCCACCCCCCGTCACCGAGAAAACAATCTTCACCATGGCACAGCAAGCCAAGGTTCCAGGTAAGTTTGGCCAGAAAACAGTAGGTAAAGATCTCCAGCTCAACAGAGCGGCCCAAAAAATCTCTTAGTGAAACGGCAAGATCCCTGATCTCTGAAGGAAAATCACTATTATTTACATTTATGCCGAAGCCAACAAGATTGTACTCTTCCTTTGAGAAAGAGCCGTAGAACCCCTCCAGCAAGATACCGGCAACCTTTTTTCCATCAATCAGCACATCATTTATCCACCGTATTTCAGCCCGCTCCGCCCCACTTTGCCGTAATGATTCACAACAGGAAATACCAACAGCAAGCGGCAAGAGGAGACGTGTTGCCGGTAAAAGAGTGGAAACATATATCATGGATCCCCACAGGCCACCCTCTGGTGCATGCCACTGTCTGACAAAACGTCCTTTTGAACGGTGCAAACGGTCGGCAAGGAAAGCCGTACCGCTTGACACCGATTTTCCGGTTCGTTCAAACTGATCGATATGAGATCGAGCATGGTCCATGGTCCTGCCCATACTCGTGTGGTGTTCGATGACTGATCCGACAAAGCTACCTTTACGAATTATTGTTTCTGCGAGGCCGGATCCCATCTCTGCTGACCTGGCCGGCAATTCCACCTTCTGGATATAATGTCGCAGACTCTCAGGTGTAATTCGTGAAGTCAACACAGTAAGTCACGGTTAAGTGGTTCGTTAATAGGCACGCCAGAACAGAACGACACAAGATATTTCCAGAATCATTTCACCGTTCATCAATCTGGATCAATCTCCGCAGAAACGTTCCTGCCTGAACAGCGGTGAATAGATGGTAATCACATATTATCCCACTCTGCCTTGACCCTTGTTATTACTTTCTGAATCAATGGCAACTTTTCAACAGCGCAGACACCAACAAGCGGCTCACCCTGATCGATCGAAATTCCCGGCTTAAAATAGATGGAGTGTATCACCCCTTCTACACCAGAATAGTAGACGGGTGTATCGCGCTTCATCAGAGACATGGTGAAAACTTCTTCACCTGGCTTAATGGTTACCTCACGGGCACTTTTTTTATCTATCCGGGATTGAATGTCTAAAGAGAAAAAATATTTCGCTCTTTCCGGGGCCGGAAAGAGGTAGAGCACCTCTTTAAGAATGTTCTCTATGATCTCCTTTTTCTTTAGCGGGTGGCGAATCGTCATCAGCTTCTCGCCGGCCTCAACAAACTGCCCTTCCAGCACTCCATGAAGTTCTGAGACGATTCCGTTAATTGGTGCACCAACCACTTTGGGATTGCGCTCCCTGGTAATTTCATAAAGAGCAGTCCCTGGAATATGCATCCACTCACCACCGGGAGCATCAACCTCAACTCCTTTCTCCACCTGAAAATTGACAACGCCTGTATGGGTTGCAGTGATATCTACATAATCATATGGGTCAGATCGGTATTTACTTAAAATTTCATCAAAATCTATTTCATTCGACATAAATATATTCTGCTCGCTTAAAGATTTGTTATGGATAGTTCTCGTAACGGCACAATCAGTGACTCTTGTCATCTGAACCACTTGACTCTCCGAAACTGATGAAATCCACTATTTTACAGCTGGTCTGCTCTTCTATGGCGCGATGTGAAATGTAGCGCTTATCCTCCAGCACATAATGGGCTGAGTGATTCGGACGCAGGGTTTCATAGATTTTCCAGTTCCCTCGGCCCCAGAACTCGCCGCTGTTATCATGAAAGTCACATGAAATCATCACATCGCCCACCGTATTGTGGCTCTTGTTTTTCAGTTCAAAGGTTGCCTGAACAATTTTTGTCGCCTGGTTGATGCTTAGCCGGAACGTTTCAAGGAGTACCTTGTCCTTGAGTGCTTCCACGTTACTGCTTATTTCCACCTCAGGGTTGAACAGAGAAACGAAATCAGGTGCCTCAGCTATACGCTTTAGCCCATAGACAAAAACAAATAATACAATCAGAATGATGATAACATTTGCCCATTGTTTCATTCTCATATCACACCTTTTTACACGCGACAGAAATATTTAGAAGACTCGTCCTTGAGGAGTCTGGTTTATACTACATATTTTATCCATATCAAGCCAATTTTCCTGTGATTAAAACCTACCCATGACCGCATGGAATAATGGTGCTGCTATGAAATCATCATTCTGGAGTTTTTCCTACTATTTTTTCCCGGTTTCATTTACCATATGCACATTATGGTACCTGACAAGACACTCTCTATCGCAGCAAATGTACTGGTATGAAAACAGCCATACGTCGAATAATTATCATCATCCTGTTCCTCGCAGCGGCTGCTGGTATCATATTCCTCATGGCGCCTCTCGTCATTGACTCTTTAATCCTGCCCCGTATTCTTGAGAAGATTGCCGTCATCGACAAATATGGTTCTGTTTCACGGATCACCCCATTTTCAACCAGGGGGACACTCAGTCTTGAAAATGGTGATACACCCGTTGCCTCCATCCCTCGTTTTGAGCTGAGATACACACCCACCTCCTTGTTCAATCAGAGAATCTCATCACTGACAATCGATCATGCAACCATTCACCTGGTGAAATCTGATAAAGGACACCATATCGCAGGTTTCTCCAACGGGTCTGCCAATCCCGCGTCATCTCCCTCGACTCAAACTGCACCATTTTTTCTCCCGATAATCATGGAGAGTCTCATACTCAAACAATGCTCTGTAATCCTCCATGAGCAGGGGCAACCAGATCTCAGGGTTACCCTGTCATCGAGCATACGTTTTACCTTCGGTAACAGATCTTCATCTGGTTTTGCCCTGACCGCAGCTGAAGGATCTTTTCTGCTCTTTGACTCCATCAGTGCTCAGGGAAAATTTTCCCTTATCACCAGCCCGGAGGAACATGCAGTTTCTGTAAATCTCCAGACAGCTCTTGACCCGGTAGCGAATCATTTTACTGGCCGTCGAAATAGCATATCCGGCTCTATGCTTATGGACGCGGACGCAGTGATAGATGCAAAGAACCTGCAGATAAAAGATGTAACCGCAGCGGGTACAATCAAAAACTTCCACTTGACACATAAAGAGATGGTCATTCTGGGCGGTGAAGCAGACTCAACCGTCTCTTTTTCCCTGTCGGGGTCCCCGCAGCATATTAAATATCAGCTGGGTACCCTCGCGATCGACAAACCGGTTGCCCTGCGTGCGTCGATGACGGGGACCGGGATTTACACGGCAAATCTACTACAGACGAGTGGTACGATAAATAACACGCTACAGAGCCCCTTAACGCAAAAAGGGGAACCTCTTTTGGCACCAATAGCCTACGACTTCCAATTGGACACCAGCACGCTGAACTGGCGGGTTTATTTAAACGGAGAATATAATTCAAAGCAGTTGCGGACGCTGTCTCAAGACGACAATTCACTCATATTACCAAATGTTATCTGGAGCAGTTCATTAACCGGCAGTCAAGCAGGGGTTGCTGGAACGATTGATTTTTCCGGTAAACCATTTTCAATAAAGAAGGGCAGTTCAAAACTCGATATTTCCGGGATTAACCTGGCAGCACAGCTGCAAACTTCAGCCAGGCGGACCTCCCTTCATATTTCCGGCTCCATTCCAGCGATCAAATATTCTTCTGCCGGAGTGATCATTGAAAATCTCAGTTTTGATCTGCCCTACCATTTTCCATTCTCAGCTGAAAATACGGAACCCAAAGGCAGCTTGACCATTGACTCAGTAACTCTTGGAGATTCTCCCCTCTTCACTGTTTCTTCTGAGCTCTCGCAGCAGGAAGATTCTTTGAATCTCTCAGGAAGTGTCGGTGCACTCTTTTCAGACGACATAAACCTGAAGGTTACCGCAAAAATAGAGCAGAAAACAGCCCAGGGGCGTCTTGACTGGACACTCGACAGGGCACCGATCAGCTCAGGGAGCCTGCCGTCAGCGGTCCCACTGGATGCGGGTCTTGATTTTAATGGTTCATTAGCGACCAGCGGCCACCTCTTATACCGGAACCGAAGGATTTCAGGTGATGCTCAGGTAAATCTCGAGGTCGATTCCCTTCAGATGCCTGAAAAGAATATAAACATAAATAACATCTCGTGCGGTGTGATATTTCCAAGTCTGCCGGCACTCTTCTCGATGCCGAGTCAGCACTGCTCAGCTGAACTGCTCGAATTCGGCAACTTCCAGTTCTCTGATGCCAAACTTGATTTCCGGGTTGAAGATCTGGAAACAGTCTTTATCGAAAAGAGCAGTGTCAAATGGTGTCAGGGGAAGCTGGAATCTACAGGCCTGAGACTGTCAAGGAGCACCCCTGAAATCAACACTGCTTTATACTGCAGCAAAATAAATTTTTCTGACCTGCTGAACCAGTTTGGGCTTGATCAGGCTGAAGGTGAAGGATCTCTCAATGGAAAATTGCCGATAGCGTTGTCAAAAGACGGGCTCTACTTCGATGACGGATTTTTATTTTCTACGCCGGGTACCGGTGGTATAATACGTTTTTCAAACACAGACATGTTACGTCAGGGGGTTGGTGCAGCTGATGTGGGCGGGTACCTTGACTACTCCATGAAAGCTATGGAGGATTTTACTTACCAATGGACGAAGCTCTCGTTCAACAGCACAGGGGATGAGTTGCTGCTGACCATGGAACTCAACGGAAAACCTCGTACCCCCTTACCTTATGGTTTTAAAAACGGTATGATTATAGAAACAGACAAAGGAGACGGCCTGCAATACCCGATTCGACTAGATGTCAATTTCCGGCTGCCTCTTGCTGAGCTGTTTCAATTTGGTCAGAATATTCAATCCATTAAGGAGAACATGTAACATGATACATTGGATACGTTCGGTTCTCATTCTTTCTGCTGCCATAGCACTCAGCCTGCAGACAGGGTGTACCAAGCACGAGGTCGACGTCAAACCGGTAGAGATTAAACCAATCCATATTACAATCGATGTCAATGTCAAAGTCGATCGTGCTCTTGACGATTTCTTTTCAGACATCGATGATGCTACTCAAACCAAAAAATCGCAATAAAGAACGATACCTGAGGGATACCATGATTAACCGGAATAGTATTAATATTTTTAGCTGCTTCATCATCGCCATCATGCTCCTGGGGGCCATCAATTGTTCAGCCGCGTCAATAAAAGACCGGATGGTCGCCAGAATTCCTGAAATCAATAGCCTGAAGAATAAAGGGCTGATCGGAGAGAACAGCAAAGGGCTGCTTGAATTTCGAACGAATCAGAAGCCGCAACAGGATATGATTCAGGACGAGAACAAGGACCGCAAAGCGGTCTACGGCGCTATTGCCCAAAAACAGGGGGTACAGCCGGATCTGGTTGGGCAGCGACGTGCCAAGCAGATTGCAGATAAAGGCAGCCCTGGACAATGGTTTCAGCGACCGGACGGAAAGTGGTATAAGAAGTAGACTGCAGCATGTCTTCTCCCACCGACCGGCTTTACCGGGTAGACTCCGTTCCCGAAGATTTTGATTTCAGTGAACGGGTCGTCGAAGTTTTCGACGACATGCTCGACAGGTCCATACCCTTTTATCATGAAGTAATCAAAGCCACAGCAGAGCTCTTGTCGCTTTACCTGAAATCGGGAGATAGCATCTGCGACCTCGGCTGTGCGACAGGAACACCGTTGTTGGCATTTGCACGGCACTTGCGAAATGAGAATTTCCACTTCATCGGTATTGACAGTTCTCCAGCTATGCTCGACAAAGCCAGACTGAAGACCGAACTCTATTGCCAGGAAGAATCAATCAGCTATTTCCAGGAAGACATCACCCAACTGGCTCGACCGGAGACCGGTGCATTCATCCTCAACTACACCCTTCAGTTCATCAGGCCATTGCAGAGACAAGCGCTGGTAAACCGCCTCTATGAAAACCTGAGACCGGGCGGGCTCCTTATCCTCAGTGAGAAAACCATCTGCAGTGACAAGCGGCTTAACCGTAGTTTTATCGATATTTATCACCGTTTTAAACGTGAGCGGGGATACTCTGAACTTGAGATTTCCCGCAAACGAGAGGCCCTGGAAAATATCCTTGTTCCATTCACAATTGAAGAAAACCGAAAACTCCTCAGCGACACAGGCTTTGGAACAGTGACAGCCTTTTTCCAGTGGTTCAACTTCTCCTCCTTTGTGGCCATAAAACCAGACTGACAAGATTCCTTTTCAATGAAATATATCGACCATCTTCCCACCCATGTTCTTTTAAATGAGATAGAATCAGTACATCGGGATCGTCAACGCTGGGTCAGTCAGCAGAAAAAAGGATTTCTCCGTTTTCGCAATCCATGTGAGAAGCTTCAGCAGTTCAAGGGTGGAACAATAGACTGTGCTGGCGAGACGATCACCATAGGCTGCCGGGAAGAAATTTCTGATGCGGATCACCAGATCATTCATGATCAGCTTCGTGCCTTTATGCCGTGGAGAAAGGGGCCTTTTTCAATCTATGGCGTTGAAATAGACGCTGAATGGCGCAGCGAACGAAAATGGCAGCGACTTGAGCCGTTTCTCCCTGATCTGGACGGAAAGATTGTTGCAGACATCGGCTGCAGTAACGGCTATTACATGTTTCGGATGACCCCATCGAAGCCACGGTTTGTCATCGGCTTCGAGCCGGCTGTTCAGCCATATTTCTGTTTCAAAGCGCTCAATGGCATGGCAGGGTTTGAAAACCTTGATATAGACCTTCTTGGCGTAGAGCATATCGCTCTATTCCCCGAGACTTTCGATCTCATTTTTCTGATGGGGGTTATATATCATCGACCATCACCGGTTGAGGTCCTGAAAGACATACTGAACAGTTTAAGACCGGGCGGAACTCTTATTCTTGAATCTCAGGCGCTCCCGGGATCTGATCCTGTTGCGCTGTTCCCCGAGAAAACCTACGCAAAAGTTCCCGGCACCTATTTCGTACCCACCGGTATCTGTCTGAAAAATTGGCTGATACGCGCCGGGTTTGATGATGTAACACTCTGCTGCTCTCATCCAATGAGCAGTCATGAACAACGAAAGACCGACTGGATGGTTTTTGAATCCTACAGCGATTTTATTGACCCTGACAATTCAGACCAGACTATCGAGGGATACCCTGCACCCTGGAGAGTTTTCCTCAAAGGGGTAAAAAATACAAGAAATTGAGGAGAAAATGAGGACCTGCAGTTGCCTTTCTGTTAACCTGTATTATTAATTCGTCTGAATGTAACACCGACCCTAAAAATTAGTGAGGAAATCAATGAACCCGAAAAATTGTACACTTTACAGCGGCGGCCTCAAAGGTGCTGAAACTGCTTTTGGTGAAGCCGCAGAAAAATATGAGGTTGAAGAGGTAATCTACACCTTTGAAGGCCATAAACTGTTCCGGGACAAAAACAGCGTCGTGCTCTCTCAGGAAGATCTTGAGCGCGGTGATATCAGTATGGAGCTTGCCTCCAGGATGATGAATCGTACCTATTATGAAACGGAAAAAATCAGAAAGGTCCTGCAGACGATTTTTCATATGGTTAACAGTGGCCACCAGGTATTTGTTATCGGCAGTATCCAGGAAGACGGTTCGGTGAAAGGCGGGACCGGCTGGGCCGTAGAACTTGCTAAAATGTTCAACAGGCCGCTCCATGTTTTTGATCAGGCGTCAGAGAAATGGCATACCTGGAAAAACGGCTGGCAAGAGGACACGCCTATCATTAAATATGACACTTTTGTCGGGTCCGGTACCAGATACCTCAGCGATGCAGGTCGCAACGCTATCGAGCAGCTCTTCGCTGACTCCTTCGGTTCATAACCCTCCCGCTTAAAATACCGCAGACGAGCTGTTTGCGGTATCATTCATCCTGTTTTCCAATATTTGGCCAGGTATCAGCAACTTTATACCCATGAGGCCACGGGTCTGTTGGATCAAGAAGGTACTGGTGCGTCCCGGTAATCCAGGCCTGGCCAGAAATCAACGGAAAAACAGCGTTCTTTTCCCCCACACGTGTTATGGAATCGATCGCACAATGAAATCGTGAGCCGATAACTGACTCCCCAATATAGCGGTCTCCCACTTTCATTTTCCCCTGCTGATGAAGCAGGGCCATCCGGGCAGAACACCCGGTTCCTGTTGGGCACCTGTCCAGTTTTCCCGGCTGGATTGTCACCGAGTTACGGCCAAGCCATACGTCGTTCTCTTTTTCCAGCGGCGCCGCAATCTGACAAAAAGATATGTGATTCCAGTCAGGATTTTCCGGATGGTGGAAACCCAGCTGCTCATTCGCTGCATTTGTTATCTTTATGCCGATGACAGCAAGATCACGCGCTTCATCAGGAGTTATTTTAAAACCGAGATCAGCGGCATCAACAATGACAAAGCTGTCACCTCCATAGGCTGTATCAACCCGCAGTGTGCCGACCCCTGCGACCTCAACTATTGCATCGCACCTATCAACAAATGAGGGCACATTCTTCACCGTTACCCTGGTTACCTTGCCGTTTTTACAACTCGCAACCACCTCGATAAGGCCTCCGGGCGGTTCAAGAACCAGTCTGGTTTCAGGTTCCTCCATTGGGATTATCCCGGTCTCAAGCAGTACGGTGGTTACGCAGATTGAGTTGGAACCTGACATCGGAGGAGTATCCTCCGGTTCCATAATAATCCATCCCATCTGGGCTTTCGGGTCTTTGGGCGGAACAAGGAGGTTGAAATGCCGGAATACACCACCGCGCGGCTCATTCAACAGGAAGTTCCTGAGTTTCTGGTCCCTGGCAATCCACCGGGATTGCTCCCAGACAGTATCACCGGGTGGTGGTGCAACACCACCGACAATAACGTCGCCAACCTCGCCTTCGGCATGACAGCCAACCACGTGTATAACTTTGTTTGATTTCATCAGAGATAATCATCCCGTACCGGAGAAAAAACTTCTATGATAACAGAATCTTCCAAGGCCTCCGCACTATGCTCCACACCGCCTTTCAGGCACCAGCTGTCGCCGGCTCCAACATCTATGGTTTCACCCTCGACCTCAAATCTGAGTCTGCCGAAGATCATGATACCTGTCTGTTCGTGAGGGTGTGAGTGAGCAGGAATTTTGGCACCTTTATCTATATGAAACTGACCCATCAGCGTTTTATCGCCGTAAACTGTAGTTGACAGCGTGATACCATCTACCAGCTCCCGTGTTTTACCTTTACCCGCTTTTGTAAACATCTAACGACTCCTTAAAATGTCTGAATTAATTCAACGTTTAATTTTGAGTTATACATATCGCTCTCATCCCGACTTTTTTTACTGTTCCATCACGTTCCCATCTCAATCTGCTGGGAAAAAAAAGATCTGTACTCATCGCGTCGATGACTGACGTAGAGTATTGTCGAAATTTCTTTTTCAGCTACCATCTCCAGAAAATTTAATAAGCTTTCCCTGTTTTGATCATCAAGGCCCTGGGTCGGCTCATCCAGAATAAGCAGTCTGGGTAGTTTTATCAATGCCCTGGCAATGAGTGCCAACCGTTGCTGGGCAAAGCTTAAACGCCGAAACGGGACTGTCGCATACGCTTCAAGACCGATGTTAGCGAGCCATTCCTGTGCACGCGTTTTCTGGCTGGCTGTGAACTTACTATAGAGGCCGATTGAATCGAAAAAACCTGAAATCACAATCTGCAGGGTGCTGCCTGGAACATAATGACTTCGATGTAATGCCGGACTGACAATACCCATTTCTTTTTTTAGCTGCCAGATAGATTCGCCCGTTCCCCTCCGATTACCGAAAAGGTAGAGTTCGTTGGTATAACAATCCGGATGATCACCGGTAATAACTGCCAGAAGTGTTGACTTGCCGGCACCGTTTGGTCCGGTAATCAGCGTGTGGTCACCCTGCTTGACGAGCAGGTCAAAAGAAGAGAAAATGGTCCGCTCGCCATATCCTACCGTCCCCCCAACCAACCTGACCAACTCACTCTTTTCACCATCCTCAACGGTAGCCATCTCACTTACCGGACTCCATTGCCGTGCATCTTCCTTTTGATTGATGGCCCCAAGCACCTGAGCTCTGGAGCCCTGGGCCGCAATAGTGCCCTCCTTTATATAGGCGATATGGGTGCACCAACCGGGTATATCATGGCGGCTGGTGAGAAAGATTACCAGCTCAATTCCTCTTTTCTGCAATCCCTGTACAACTCTGTCAAGCTCCCTGCACGAATCAACATCAAGCCCGTCATAAGGATTCTCTATCAACAGATGTCTCACACCATGTGTAATTGCCTCAAGGATCAGGAGCTTTCTACTCTCACCCGAACTGAGCTGGCGGTAGCCGCTTTCAATGACATGATCCAGACGAAACAGTCGTACCAGTTCATTTGCATCCTCGCTTGCTCCTATAAATGCGGCAGCCCGTGTTCCCGGATCAATCATGTCAATGAAGTCGGTATCGTCATTGCGCACCTCCCGCTCATATAATTCCTGCTGGCTGCTGAAACTGACAACACGGAAATCATCAACAACCCGTACCACTCCTTTCGTGTCATCCCTGTTTTCTCCTGAAAACAGGGATAAGAGCTTGTCAGCACCGGACCTGTTTGATCCAAGTATGCACCAGGTCTCATTATCCCTGATATAAAAATGGTCGATCCTGAGTGTCGGGGTTGCAAGATTTTTTACCTCAAGCCATGGACGTTGCATATAACTCTCTCAAACAAGGTGAATAATCTTATTAGTTTTCACCTGACCGCTTTACCACGAGCTCTCTTCAAACTCAATACCATTGACGAAGGTTCCCGTTTACGGTTGACGAAACAAGCTATTCCGAGTTATATATTAGGGTTTTGTCTTAACAAAAAACTGGATAATTCTCATATAAACTGCATCAACGATAACGGTATTACAGCAATGAAACTAAATTTGACACCATGCCGGAATATCGCCAATTAGCTGGGCCAAGAATAAAGCGGTCAGCAGACCGCCCGGACAAAAGGACATTCAAATGAAAGCACTAATTGCCCTGGAAGACGGAACCGTCTTTGAAGGGTGTTCTTTTACCGGGCCGGGTGAAGCGGTAGGTGAGATTGTTTTTAACACCTCCATGAGCGGGTATCAGGAAATTCTTACCGACCCCTCTTACACCGGCCAGATTGTAACCATGACCTATCCGTTAATCGGAAATTACGGTGTTAACCCCGAGGACATGGAATCGGCAGGAGCACACCCGAAAGCGTTCCTTGTTAAAGAATATAATGCCATACCTTCAAATTACCGGTCCCGCCAGACACTTGCTGATTTTCTCATTAACCACAATGTGCTTGGTGTCCAGGGATTTGATACGAGGGCATTGGTGCGACATATCCGCACAGCAGGTGCAATGAAGGGTATTGTTTCAACCGAGGATCTCGATCCTGAATCACTGGTTGCTCGAGCCAGTCGATGGACCGGGCTTGTCGGTCAGGATATGGTAAAACTGGTAAGCTGCAGTGAGCCTTATGGATGGACAGACAATCATCCGGTACCGGGAACGGACTTTTCAACATCAGCCGGTAGCAGCGATGACCTTAAAATTGTTGCCTTTGATTTTGGGGTTAAATACAACCAGATAAGAATCTTGACGGACAAAGGATGCAGGGTTCAGGTCGTTCCTGCGACCACTGACGCAGATACAGTTCTTGATATGAACCCTGACGGAATCTTCCTTTCAAACGGTCCCGGCGACCCAGAAGGAGTTGAAGGCGTTGTCGATACAATCAGGAGCCTGCTTGGCAAAAAACCGATTTTTGGAATCTGCCTTGGCCACCAGATCCTCGGACTCGCCTATGGCGGCAAAACCTATAAATTGAAATTCGGCCATCGAGGCGGGAATCAACCGGTCAAGGACCTGCATACCGGTAAAGTTGAGATTACCGCTCAAAACCACGGGTTTTGTGTCGACATGAACAGCCTGAACAGTGACACGGTGGAGTTAACCCATGTCAATCTCAATGACAACAGTTGTGAAGGGATGAAGCACAAACAATTCCCAGCATTTTCAGTACAATACCATCCCGAACATGCGCCCGGTCCCCACGATGCGATATACCTGTTCGATCGATTTATCGATATGATCAAAGAACAGAGGAGTTAAGCAAAAAAAGTCATTATCAGTTTACTGGAGAGAGATCACCATCTTCATACGAATTAACGCACACGCAGAGAGATCATGCCCAAAAGAGACGATATACATAAAATCCTCATCATCGGATCCGGCCCCATTATTATCAGTCAGGCCTGCGAATTCGACTACTCCGGAGCACAGGCAGTCAAGGCGCTTAAGGAGGAAGGCTACGAGGTCGTCCTGATAAACTCCAACCCGGCCACGATTATGACCGATCCCGGCCTCGCTGATGCTACCTACATCGAACCGATTACACCGGAAATGGTTGCCCTGGTTATCGAACAGGAGCGTCCGGATGCACTCCTCCCCACGCTCGGTGGGCAGACCGCCCTCAACACTGCCATCAAAGTTGCTGAACTGGGAATCCTGGACAAGTACAATGTGGAAATGCTTGCAGCAAACATTGACGTTATCCATAAAGCTGAAGGAAGAGATGAATTCAGAGACGCAATGCGGGCTATCAACCTTAAAGTTCCTGAATCTGCAATCGTTCACACCATTGAGGAAGCGCGGATTGCCGGAGATGAAATTGGATTCCCGATCATCGTCCGACCGAGTTTCACCCTTGGCGGCACGGGTGGCGGTGTCGCCTACAATCGCCAGGAACTTGAAGATTTGTGCGAGCACGGCCTGGATCTCTCGATGACCACAGAGATCATGCTTGAACGCAGCCTGCTCGGCTGGAAAGAGTACGAGCTTGAAGTCATGCGGGATGCAAAGGACAATGTGGTTATCATCTGCTCGATTGAAAATGTTGACGCCATGGGTGTTCATACCGGTGATTCAATCACCGTGGCCCCGGCCCAAACCCTCTCCGACCGGGAATACCAGGATATGCGCGATGCGGCAATTGCCATCATTCGAGAAATCGGGGTTGAAACGGGAGGATCAAATGTACAGTTCGCCGTTAACCCGGTTGACGGTGAACTGATGGTCATTGAAATGAATCCCCGGGTCTCAAGAAGTTCGGCTCTGGCCTCAAAGGCAACAGGTTTTCCAATTGCCAAGATCGCTGCAAAACTGGCAATTGGCTACACCCTTGACGAAATCAAAAACGATATCACCAGAGAAACGTACGCATCCTTTGAACCAACGATTGATTATTGTGTTGTTAAAATTCCAAGATGGACCTTTGAAAAGTTTCCAGAGGCTGAGGACTTCCTGACCACTGCAATGAAATCAGTGGGGGAAACAATGGCCATCGGCCGAACATTCAAAGAGGCCTTCCAGAAAGGCATGCGTTCCCTTGAAACCGGTCGATCCGGTTTTGGGGGGGATGGCAAAGATATCCTGACAACACTTGATAATGAAGATCTGGAAAGCGGCCTGCTGAAACCAAACTCCAAACGGATCGCCTACATTTATGAAGCACTCAAACGGGACATGACAGTAAACCGGATCACGGAACTCACCAAGATCGATCCCTGGTTTCTCTATAATCTGAAACAGATAGTGGAGACAGAAAATCAAATCATTGAGCGTGGTTTTCAAGGTCTTGATTATCACTTTCTCAAGCAGTGCAAAGAGATGGGGTTTTCTGATGTCCAACTCGCCTATTTGACGAAAACATCAGAGAACGACATCAGGGGATTGCGTAAAAAACTTACTGTTTTACCGGTCTACAAACTCGTTGACACCTGTGCAGCAGAGTTTGAGTCATACACCCCTTACTGTTACTCCACTTACGAAACAGAAAATGAAGCAGTAATAAGCCAACGGAAAAAAATCATCATCCTCGGTGGCGGACCTAACAGGATCGGACAGGGAATAGAGTTTGATTATTGTTGTGTCCACGCCGCCTTTGCGCTGCGGGAGATTGGTATTGAATCAATCATGATTAACTCAAACCCGGAAACGGTATCAACCGACTATGATACCTCCGATAAACTTTATTTTGAGCCGCTGACACGGGAGGATGTGCTTAACATCATTGAACAGGAACAGCCTGACGGAGTCATTGTCCAGTTCGGCGGCCAGACGCCACTCAACCTGGCCGTTCCGCTTGAAGAAGCCGGAGTTCCAATTGTCGGGACACCGCCCGATGCAATCGACCGAGCTGAAGACCGGGAACGCTTTCAGCAGTTTCTGCACAAGTTAAACCTGAGACAACCTGATAATGATACTGTCTATACCCAGGAAGAGGCATTGGTAGCAGCCGAGCGCATTGGCTACCCGGTCGTTATCAGACCGTCCTATGTTCTTGGCGGGCGTGATATGCGTATTGCCTACAACGGCGATGGAATCCGGGACTTTATGAAGGCTATCGGCGGAACGGCCCAGGAACACCCGATCCTGATAGATCAGTTTCTGAAAGACGCAATCGAAATAGATGTTGATGCAATCAGTGACGGAGAAACAACAGTGATTGGCGGTATCATGGAGCATATAGAGGAAGCGGGAATTCATTCAGGCGACTCTGCATGTGTCCTTCCGCCACACAGCCTTTCAGCGTCAATCATCGATGAAATCAAAGATGCCAGCAAAGCAATGGCCACTGAGCTTGGTGTTATCGGTCTGATGAATGTTCAGTTTGCAGTCAAGGAGGACACGCTCTACGTCCTGGAGGTTAACCCTCGTGCATCACGTACCGTGCCGTTTGTGAGCAAGGCAACCGGCGTTCCACTGGCTAAACTGGCGACCAAAATCATGATGGGAGTCCCCCTCACAGAACTCCAGTTTACGACCGAAGTGGAGATTGATCATTGGGCCGTAAAGGAAGCTGTTTTTCCATTTGACCGTTTTGATGGCGTCGACACCTTGTTGGGTCCTGAGATGAAATCCACCGGTGAAGTAATGGGGATTGACGACAACCTCGGCCTTGCCATTGGTAAGGCACATATGGCGGCAGGCTCTGCACTTCCTGATTCAGGTAGTGTTTTTATCTCAGTTCGAGACAATGATAAGCCATCAATCGAACCGGTAGCAAGAGCGCTCCGGGAACTCGATTTCACTATTTTTGCTACCAGTGGTACCGCCCTTTTCCTCCAGGAGGGAAATATTGACTGTCAGCAGATCAACAAGATATCCCAGGGGCGACCGCACATTCTCGATAAAATCCAGGATCGAGATATCGTCTGGATTATAAATACATCACTTGGCAAGCGGACAACCGAAGACAGTTACAAGATCAGGCGCGCGGCTATCGACCTGCATATCCCCTACACAACCACGACAAATGGCGCTGCAGCCCTTGTCAGTGCAATGAAGGAGATGAAAGAGCTGACCATCGGCGTAAAGCCGGTGCAAAAATTTGCCTGATAGTACGAATTATTGAAGGATAGCGCTCGACATTGCAGGAAGATGTTTTAATGTAAGTTGCAATTGTCTAGAGCTATAATAGTAATTACCTTTATTATCAGAAAACCTTTACTCACAACGTAGTACCTGACCAAAATCTCAGGAGGTCTTTTTGAATACCTTTTACAAAAATTTGAGCATGTGGCTGGTAATCGGCCTCACCATGATCCTGTTGTTTAATCTCTTTAATAAACCACAGGGAACCAGCTCTTCCCTCACCTACAGTGAGTTTATGGCTAAGATTGAAAACAAATCGATCAATCGTGTCAGAATTGAAGGTGACACGATCGTCGGAGTCCTGCAGGATGGGAAACCTTTCAGGACGATCTATCCGATCACTGATGCTGAGCTCATCCCGATCCTCAGAGAAGCCGGTGTAGACATAACTGTCAAGGAAGTGCAGAAAGACAGCTGGTTCATGACCATTTTCGTTTCCTGGTTTCCAATGCTCCTGCTGATCGGTGTATGGATATTCTTCATGCGCCAGATGCAGGGAGGTGGAAAAGGCGGTGCCCTATCATTTGGAAAAAACAAGGCTCGCCTGATGGAGCAGGGAGACAACAATGTAACATTTGCAGATGTCGCCGGCATTGATGAAGCCAAGGAAGAGCTTGAAGAGATCATAGATTTTTTGAAAGATCCTCAAAAATTCACCGTTCTAGGTGGCCGAATTCCAAAAGGGGTATTATTGGCAGGTTCACCGGGTACGGGTAAAACCCTGCTGGCAAGAGCCATTGCCGGTGAAGCTGATGTACCTTTTTTCTCCATATCCGGTTCCGACTTCGTCGAAATGTTTGTCGGGGTTGGTGCCTCCCGTGTCAGGGACCTCTTTACTCAGGGTAAAAAACATGCCCCTTGTATCATTTTTATCGATGAGATCGACGCAGTCGGCCGACACCGCGGCGCCGGTCTTGGCGGGGGACATGATGAGCGGGAGCAGACGCTGAACCAGCTGCTGGTCGAGATGGACGGATTTGAATCCAACGAAGGCGTTATCATTGTTGCCGCAACAAACAGACCTGATGTCCTGGATCCCGCCCTGCTCCGGCCCGGTCGATTTGACCGCCAGGTTATCGTACCGATCCCTGATGTTGGCGGAAGGCAGAAGATCCTTGAAATATACGGCAAGAAGACCAAAATGGCGGCGCAGGTCGACTATGATGTCTTGGCCAGGGGTACCCCTGGTTTTACCGGCGCTGATCTTGAGAACCTTGTTAATGAAGCAGCCCTGATGGCAGCTCGCCAAGGAGCGAAAGAGATTGATCTTGAACTGCTTGAAAAAGCAAAAGACAAGATCATGATGGGGGCAGAGCGCCGGTCGATGATCATCACCGAAAAAGAAAAGGAGATCACCGCCTATCACGAGGCAGGACATGCCCTTGTGGCCTATCTGCTCCCCGATACAGATCCGATTCATAAGGTTACCATTATCCCGCGGGGTCGGGCACTCGGTTTGACCATGCAGCTGCCGATGGACGAAAAATATACCCATTCCAAAGGGTTTCTGAAAAACTCACTCTGCATTCTATTTGGCGGCCGCGTCGCAGAAAAACTCATTTTTAATGAAATTACCACCGGTGCGGGCAATGATCTTGAGCGGGCAACTGCCCTCGCCAGAAAAATGGTCTGCGAATGGGGCATGAGTAATGAACTCGGCCCGCTTACCTACGGCAAGAAAGAGGAACAGATATTTCTTGGGCGTGAGATTGCCCAGCATCGTGATTTCAGCGAAGAGACTGCCCGGCAGATTGATCTGGCCGTAAAGGATATTATTCTTGAAGCCAGCCAGAGGGTAGAAACCATACTGGAAGAAAACACCGACATCCTCAAACGAATGGCTGACGATCTTCTGGAGAAGGAAACCATTGTCCTTGAAGATATCGAGCAGATCCTGGCTGAATTGCGTCCAGACCAATACGCCGCCAGGCTTGAAAAGAAAGAGGCTGCACAGCAGGAAGCAGATAAATCAAAGGCAGCAGCAGAGGCCAAAGCTTCGTCCTCTGAGCCATCCGAACCATCTGAGTCTTCTGAAATCCGGACAGAACAGAAAAGCGACGATGAATCCCAGGCACAGAAGGGAACAGAGAGCCAGGGAGATCAGCCGCCAGCTTCGGCATGAGAAACGGCGCTGACATCACATTAATGGGCATCATTAATGTGACTCCCGACTCCTTTTCTGATGGCGGTTTATACCAAGAATCTATCGATGCTGCCGACCAGGCGCGCCGTCTTATCTCTGACGGCGCCGATATTCTTGATATTGGAGGAGAATCCACCCGTCCCTATGCAGATCCGGTCAGCGTCAGTGAAGAATTGTCACGGGTGATTCCCGTAATAACGCAGATACGTTCCTTTTCCGACATACCCATCTCCATCGACACCATGAAGGCTGAGGTTGCCCGAGAAGCACTGCAGGCAGGCGCGACAATCATCAACGATGTCTCTGCTCTCCGTCATGACCCACTCATGCTTGACCTGCTTAAGCAAACCGATGTTGATGTTATAATCATGCATATGAAAGGAACTCCCGGCACGATGCAGGACAACCCGACCTACTCAGATATTATTTCCGAGATTATCGCTTTTTTTCAGGAAAGGCTGGAGCTGCTTAAATCTGAAGGAATTGATCTCAAAAGGATAATAATAGATCCGGGCATCGGCTTCGGTAAGAAGCTGGAACATAATCTCTCGATACTGAAACACCTTGAGAAGCTGTCATCTCTTGGTCAGCCAGTGTTGCTTGGTCACTCCCGAAAACGATTCCTTGGAGATATCACCGGGATCGACACCCCGGACAGAGATCTGGTAACAGCTGTTGTTTCAGGCCTTTGCCAGGACAAGAAGGTATCTATCATAAGGGTCCATGATGTTGCTTCGACGAGATATGCGCTGCTGGCCAGTCAGGCTGTCAACCAGGCCAACTGATTGAGTTTTGATGGGATCATCAACCTGTCTGAAGTCTGAGCTCGATAAAGCGATACCGATAAGGACTTGCTTTCGTTCCAATTATTATTTCGTCTCCATCCTTTATAGAGCGTGTACCGCCGCAGTCATCCCCACCGACCGGTTCCATATTCACTTTTGTTCCACTGGCACTGCCGCGATCAACTAAAATATAGCTCTGCCCGTCAGACTCGATCTGCAGATGCTCACGGGAGATATTCAGCAATACTCCCCGGTCCACCAGATAAAGGTCATTATTCGGCTCAATCTGGTTTAGTTTAGGCCGTTCAATTCGCTCGATTTTACCATCAACAACCCGCACCCTCGATTCCCTGCCAATCCGAAAAGGAAATCTCCTGATGGGGATGAACCCATTGATGATGTTTCCCTGGGACACTGCTGATATCGCTTCAGGAGTCATGGCTTCAAGTACGGCTAAAGGACGAAACATTTCGGTTATCTGTTTTTTATCCACCATAATCATCCTATCTATAATGCCTGCTCAACCCCTCTGGGGGAAAGAACAATATTTTACGCACCCTTAGAGGTTAGGATATCTATTATGGTGATGAAATACAACCGTTTTGTGGCAGCCGTAATGGTGTTGTCTCGGGGTTTTAGTGCACCAGAAATTAACAGGAAGAACAGGGCCTCGTCACGGTATCACAGGTCAGATGGAGAGAGGGAGTGAAAGAAGAGATACCCAACCTGCTTCTATACTGTGCCAAGGCCCAGCTTTGTTTAAAACATTTCTATTCTATTTCAATATCTCCTCAGTGAACACAATCAACAAACTTACTATCATTTAGATGAACCTCATTCACTAATTGATACCTTTTATACCTGTGCTAATAATAATCACTGTCAGCGCTTCTTGCTTGTTTAAACAAATCAGAATCTCCTAAACA
Organism: uncultured delta proteobacterium; assembly: GCA_963776075.1. GTDB lineage: Bacteria > Desulfobacterota > Desulfobulbia > Desulfobulbales > Desulfocapsaceae > MADRE3. The sequence goes on along the minus strand of CAVZLG010000005.1, from coordinate 36,545 downwards.
TTCTGGCCACGGTTGTCCTGAAAGCCATAGGGTTGATTACTCTAGCATCTATCATACTATACCACATTGTAGGATAAAAAGAGACGAAAAAGAAATTACCAGGAAGAGACTATTCACAGCAGGGCTGATCAACTGATTTTCTGATGATGTCACATGCTGTTTTGAATAGACAGGAGTCGGGAGATCGGCACACCAATAGAGCCGAGTCCCGAATTCATGCAAAAAAATCTGCGGATAATTAACAGACCAGGCTTACTCAATCAACAATCCGCTCGACCACCAGTAGTAGCAGATATACAATCCGGCAACGATGAGCAACAATGCTGAAATTTTATTGATATACTTGGAAAAACGTCTCAAGGCATCGATCACGGCAGGCCCTTTGACAAATGCCATACTGACGGTAAGGGCCATAAAAACAGAAGCGGTCCCCATGACATACCATAAAAACTGCACTAACCCGACGACCACATTACCTGAGGCTATTGACCCGCCGACGACCACAAGAAATATTGGCAGGGTGCAACTCAATGAACTCGCACCAAAGGCGATACCAAAAAGAAAAAAACCTCTGATACTGATAGTACGGGGGTCCCCAATTCCTGCACCTATTCTCATGAAAATTGAGAATGAAATATGTTTCCCCAGTAACATCCAGGTGCCAAGCACTACCAGACCCAAACCAATAATAACTGATACCCATGGCATAAGACCCATGAGGTATGAACCGCCAGCCGAAACCACAAGACCGATAATACCAAACAGTAACCCATATCCTGAACTGACGACTATCGCCACTCCCAGTGCCTTGGCAAGGCGAACAACCCAGGATCGTTTTTGAAACTGTTCATCCTCTGCTCCAAGGTAAAGAGAGAGATAGACCGGCAGCATGGCAAATCCACATGGGTTGACCGCTGAGACCATTCCTGCTCCAAATGCATAGCCGACGTGCAGAAATCCTGCTAGCTGACTCACCCCACTGCTGACCAGGGACTGAAATTCCATTGTCACCTCGATATCATCGATTTGTTATTTAATACGTTCCTGTTTGTTTCACTTGCCGCTCTATAGTGTAAGTCTTTGTATCAATCTTTCAAATGGTAAGGACCTTACTCTTTTTTTCCTCAATGATTCACCATTATTCAAGACCACAGTATCAACACACCAAAAAAAAGCAACAGTCAATCAAACTAATTTTTATCAAAATTACATAATGTTAGCGCTTAGAAAAAACAAATTACTGACTGGAGTCATTTTTTTATTGACCGCAGTCAATTTTAGGTGTAATAATCGACCCGAGTCAATTTTTTAAATAAAATAATACAGTCATCTATCGGCTAAACGGAAAATCACTGTTCACTTTCATTTTGTGGAAATGTAGATAAACATCATGTATTCAACAAGAGAAAAAAACAAAATAACCAAACGCAAATGTATTCTTGATGCAGCCATCCGCCTTTTTTCCAAGAAAGGTTACGAACAGACGAGTATCGAAGAACTCGCCCGCGAGGCTGGTATTGGCAAAGGGACTGTCTATAGCTATTTTCAAACCAAAAAAGATATTGTCCGTGCATTTTGCGAAGATGAGCTCGAGTTCACCCGGGAAGAACTTACCAGTAACACCAACCCCGAAACTCCGCTGAAAGAGCAGCTCATGATCTTCTTCTCAGCTGAGTTTAAACATTTGAGCAGAAACAAAGAGTTTGGCAGACTCTATCTGCAGGAGAAAGTATTTCCCGGTGAACACCATTCGGAAGAAGACCTTGAAATGCAGAATAGATATTTTGAATTACTTTTCCCTATCTATCAAAAGGCTCAGGAGCGCGGTGAATTGCGTCAAAATCTGGAGCTGCTCCATATATCCGGCCATTTCTACGCCCTTTATCTCCTGATTACTTCCTGCTGGTTCAACGGTATGATCCCAACCGAAAATATTGTGGACGCTATGTCCACAATGCTCGATCAAGTAATTGAAGGCCTGAAACCTTAGACATAAACTGGTGACCCCGATGACATCCGAATATCAGAAACCTGTGACACTCAGAGGAAAATTTGTTTTCTTCTTCTGGAATAATTTGCCCCGTTTTGTACTGCTGGTGATGATTACCCTGATCATTGTTCTGTTCATGACCGTCAGTGACAAAAAATCTGAGATCCAGGCAGAACAGGCAGCGGCGATTAAAAACGAGCGGCCCCCCGTAAATACAGTTGTAATGGAAGTTACTCCGGGAGCTATCAGTAATAAAATAAATCTGCCCGGCTCGATTGAACCGTGGACCCGGCTTGAGCTCATTTCCAAGATCGCCGGATCGATAGAAGAAGTCCTCGTCCAGGAAGGTGACTCCGTAAAAGAAGGTGATATCATCGCCAAGATAGAATCAGATGATTATCGCATCGCACTTGATCGTGCCACGGCTGCTTATAAACTTGCCAAAGCTGATTTCGAAAGAGATAAGTCGGTTTATGCAAAAGGTGCCATCCCAACAGCAGAGCTCGATGCCCGTGAGACAAACATGCAAACCGCCAAAGCTGATCTTGATAACGCCACCTTATTGTTGAGCCGATGTACGATCAAGGCTCCAATCAACGGAGTCATCAGGAGTCTTGATGCCAAAGTGGGATTATATCTCGGTATTGGCGATCCGATCGGCCGAATTTTACAGATCGACAAAGTAAAGGCGGTGATCGGCATCCCGGAGTCAGATATTACGGCAGTGCGTAATCTGCCGACGGTGGATGTTACCATTCAGGCCCTCGATAACCTGCAAATTGTCGGTAAAAACTATTATGTTTCTTCCTCACCTGAAACTGCAGCGCGACTGTATCGTATCGAACTTGAGATCGATAACCCAGACCACCGTATTCTTCCGGGCATGTTTGTCAGGGCAAACATCATTAAACAGAGCCGTGAAGATGCGCTGTCCATTCCATTTTACTCAATAATCTCCCGTAATGACGAACAGTATGTTTTTATTGAACGGGATGGTGTCGTGCGAAAACAACCTGTCCAAACTGGTATCATGGAGCAGTGGATGGTAGAAATTACTGACGGCCTTCAAAGTGGCGACCGCATTGTTGTCGAAGGGCATCGTGATGTGGAGAATGATCAGAAAGTCAATGTTGTCAAAGTTATCAATGATCCGGGAGTATATTCGTTATGATCATTTCAGATACCGCTGTTAAAAAGAGCACGACCGTTGTCGTGCTCGCCCTGCTGCTCATTGTCATTGGGGTCTATAGTTATATGGTTTTGCCGCGAGAAAGCGACCCCGACGTGACGATTCCCAATGTCTTCATTTCAACCAGTTATCGCGGCGTTTCACCAACCGATATTGAGACCTCCATAACCACTGAAATTGAAAAGAAATTAAAAGGACTGGATGGGTTAAAAAAAGTCCAGTCTGTCAGCTCCGAAGGGCTTTCATCGATCAATGTAGAATTCATTACCGGAACTGATATCGACCAGGCACTTCAGGATGTGAAAGACAAGGTAGACGAGGCGCTCGGTGAACTTCCGACTGATCTCGAGGAAGATCCATCAGTTTTCGAGGTGAATATCTCCGAGATGCCGATCGTCATCTACTCGCTTTCAGGTACCTGCGGACTGCCATGTCTCAAGAAGATCGCTGACGATCTTGAAGATGATATAGAGGGTATCAAGGGTGTTCTGGAAGTAGAGGTAACCGGCGGCCTTGAGAGAGAAATTCGGGTTGAGGTAGATTCTGAAAAGCTATCTTACTACGGCCTCACCATTAATAACCTGCAATCAGTTGTGAATGGTGAAAACCAGAACACATCGGGGGGAGCCATACGATTGGGCAACGGTCGATTCCAGCTCCGAGTTCCCGGTGAATTCACAACTCCTGAAGAGATATATGGCCTGGTTCTGACTATCCACGATGGTGAACCCGTGTATCTCAAAGATGTTGCAAAGGTGGTCGACGGGTACAAGGAAGAAACATCGCGATCCCGACTGAACGGCAGGGATGCTGTCAATATCATGGTCAAAAAGCGATCCGGCGAAAATATCATTGAAATCAGCAAGCGTGTTGAAAAGCTCATTGAAGAAAACCGGATTGCCTGGCCTCGTGGCACCGAGATAACTAAAGTGCTTGACAAGTCACGCGACATTGAAAACCTGGTTGCTGATCTGGAGAACAACATCCTGACGGGACTGGTTCTGGTTCTGCTCGTAATCTTCGTTGCCATGGGTATCAGGAATGCCCTTCTGGTCAGCTTGGCAATTCCATTTTCCATGCTGCTCTCCTTTTCGGTGTTGAATGTGATGGGAATCACCCTCAATATGGTGGTCCTGTTCTCGCTTACCATCGCCCTGGGCATGCTCGTTGATAATGCAATTGTAATCGTCGAAAATTCCTATCGATTCATGGAACAGGGGGCCAACAGCGTTGAAGCGGCAATGAAGGCGACTGCTGAAGTTGCCTACCCGGTTATGGTCTCGACTCTGACGACGCTTGCAGCATTTTCTCCGATGCTGTTCTGGCCTGGTATCATGGGTGATTTCATGAGCTACCTGCCGCTCACCCTGATTATTACCCTCTCATCCAGCTTGTTTGTCGCCATGGTCATTAATCCAGCAATGGTTTCAATCTTCATGAAAGTGAAGAGTACCGGTACCCCTAGTAGACAGCAAACAAAAGAGTCACTCTCTGAAGCTGTCCAGAAACCTGCAGAAATCAAAGGTTTTCTGCTAACCCATTATAGCAGGATCCTGTCACGGGCCCTGAAGACACCATTGTCCATCATTGGTATCGGTTTCTGTATCCTGATTCTGATGTTCCAGGGGTGGCAGCTGATTGTCGGGCTGAGAAAACCGGTCGAGTTTTTCCCGGACATCGAACCCAAGGGTATTTATGTGAACATCGACGTTCCTGAAGGTGCTGATATCGACTATATCGACCGCATTACCCAGCGCATAGAATTTTTACTCTCAGGAGAGGAAGTCGCCGGTAATGGAACTCCGATCAACGAAGATTTGACGCCACTGAAAGCCTTGTCCCCAAAAGAACATGTCCGGGAAACCGGACCTCCTCACTATGGACCAAGCGACATGGCTAATGTCAAAAGTATCTATATGAAAGCGACGGTCGAGTCGAGCGGCGGCTCGGCCTTCGCAGCCAATACCCCAAACCATATTGGTGTTCGATTCCGGGAGATACAGGACCGCTGGCGATCTTCACAGGTTGATGTGGAAGAGATCAGGGAGCGGATTAAAAATGTTCCCGGGGGAAAACTAACCATTGCCAAGGAAGAAGAAGGACCCCCTACAGGTTCACCAATAAATATAGAAGTCGTCGGTGACAATTTCGCCGTCCTTGGTGAAATCGCAAAGAAAATCAAAGACGTGCTGGTGACCATTCCCCATGTTGAAGATGTACGGGACGATTTTGTCGAGGGTATACCATCAGTACAGGTAAATGTTGATCGCCAGAAAGCTGCACTTTTCGGCATGACTACCGACATGATCGGTTTCGCACTGAAGAGTGCATACAATGGATTAGAAGTTTCTTCGTTTCGTGAAGGCAGCGACGATTACGACATCACCGTGCAGCTGAATGAAGCAGACCGTAAAGTAGTAGATATCCTTCATCAACTGATGCTGCCCACGCCAAGCGGTGAGCTGGTGCCACTTTCAACAATAGCAAAGATCAGCTTCGCCGGCTCAATCGGTGACATAAACCGGATAAACAGCGAACGGGTGGTCACCGTTAAAGCAAATGTTGACGAGACTAAGATTCCCGGACCAGTCGCCCGCAGTGAAGCAGAGCAGATGTTGAAACAATTTCCCCTGCCGCCCGGTTATAAAGTTCGGTTTACTGGCGAATTCGAGTTCCAGCAGGAATCACAGGATTTTCTGACCAAAGCGTTTCTGGTTGCTCTACTGCTGATTTTTCTTATTCTGGTATCTATGTTCAATTCGATCAGTCAGCCGTTTATTATCATGACCTCAGTGATACTCTCACTCGGTGGGGCTTTCCTCGGACTGGCAATGTTCAGCTTACCGTTCGGTATTATCATGACCGGCGTCGGTGTGATCTCCCTTGCCGGTGTAGTGGTGAACAATGCTATTGTCCTGATCGACTACACCAACAAACTACGAGAACGCGGATATGAGTTAAAGGAGGCCGTTATTGCGGCAGGGGCGACGAGATTGAGACCGGTTCTGCTCACCGCTGTTACGACGATTCTTGGCCTGATTCCGATGGTAACCGGGGTATCATTTGATTTTCATACCTTCTCCATCTCGTGGGTCAGTGAATCAAGTCAATGGTGGCGCTCCATGGCCGTTGTTGTCATCTTCGGGCTGATGGTTGCAACATTCCTCACCCTGGTCGTTGTACCGACACTCTACTATCTTCTGGAACAGGCTGATGATTTTCGCCAGCGCTGTGTCAGCTCTGTTAAAAATATTTACTGGAAACCATATAGTTATCTTGCCGGTGAACCACTTATCAAGAAGGAGCAGCAATGAACCGATTTGCACCATCCATACCTATCATTTTGACAATTGTCTTCTCACTGATACAGATACCTTGCACAGTGATCGGTGCCGACACCGAGTCGTTTGATCTTTCACTGTCAGATGCGGTTAAGACAGCGCTCCAGAATAATCTCGGCCTGAAGCTCAGGGAGGAGGACGTCGCCATTTCTGAAGGTACTGTCCAGGAGGCCGAATCAACCTTTGATGCGCTGCTTTCTGCCGATATCGGAGCAGCTGAGACAAACAGTGCACCTGTGACCATTGAAAGCATTACCGAAGAGCGAAACGCTGCATGGAATGCCAAGGCACAGAAACGATTCAGCCCCGGCACCGAATTAGACATCTCCTGGAAAAATGGCAACCTTGACACCGATTCTAATTTCTACCTCTATGACCCGATATACAATACCGGATTCACACTTGGTGTTAAACAACCTTTGCTCAGAGGTCTCGGAAAAGAGGTACAACTGGCCGACATAAACAGTGCTCAAAGTGCTCTACAGGCAAGCTCGTTTTTGGTGAAAAGCGAGGCGGCAGACCTTGCCGCTGAGGTCAAAAACGCCTACTGGCAGCTGGTATACGCATATCAGAATCTAGAAGTGCTAAAGCTTGGCCTCACACTGGCTAAATCGTTGCGCGACGATACTGCAGCAAAAATAAAGGCAGGAAAACTGGCCAGCATCGATATTTACCAGCCTGAATCTGAAGTCGCTCGGCGTGAAGAGGATCTGATCTCCGGAGAGCGAGCCATCGGTGTTGCAGAGGCAAACCTGAAGCTTCTGATGAACAACCGGGACTGGCTCATGCCCTTCTCACCGACCAACAAACCGAAAACAGCCCCCGTGACACCCGATATCAATAAGGTTCTGGATAATGCGCTGGAAAATCGCCCAGACCTGAAAGCTGCAGCAATGGACATTAAAGCCACCGAGTTCCAGGTGAACAAGGCAGAGAACAATATTCTTCCCGCACTCAACCTGGTCGGCTCAGTTGGATTCGGCGGTACCGACGACACCTATGGCAATGCAGTGGATAGCTCTTTTAACGACTCGGAAACACAGTGGCGGTTAGGTGTTACTTTCTCAAGACCCTTCAATAACTCACTGGCGAAAGGTCAGCTTCGTAAGGCTTTGGCCCAGAACAGAAAAAGCCGTACCAGCCTCGAACTGCTGAAGCAGAATATCAGAAGAACCGTCCGAATTACGGTGCGCGATGTGGAACTCGCCTTAAAGGCAATCGAAGCGACGAATAAAACAGCAATCGCAACGGAAAAGCGACTCGAAGCGGAGCAAATTAAGTTCGATGCAGGACGCTCTACAACCCTCGATGTGCTCATCGCCCAGCAGGATTTTTCCAACGCTCTGTCTGCAGAGAACCTGACCAAAGTAATTTATGCCCAAACACTTGCAGAACTCGACCGGATCCAGGGGTTTATAACCTTTACCGATTAAAGAACCGATGCCATCCTCCACTTTATAGATCCATATCGTCTTAATGGCTCATCGGTAAACTCAAATGAGCACAGATATTAACCGGAGATAACGACTCAGATGCTTGTACAATTTTTTCTGATCATATAGAGTATAAGAGGATCGACATACGACGAAAAACACAATCGAACACAAGGAAAATCTTAACAGGATGAGTAAGTCAGCACTTTTTGAGCCGCCGGCACGTATGGATTTACAGTCAGAACATACTTTAATTGCTGGGAAAGAGGAAGAACCGCTGAAGATTCTTGTGGTCGATGACGACCCGATGACATTGATGGGTCTGAGAAAGATGCTTGAAAGCGGTGGCAAGAAAGTCTATACGGCAGAAAATGGTGATGATGCGCTGTCACTGGCACTCGAAGCACTGCCTGATATGATTATCACCGACTGGCGTATGCCAAAAGTGAGCGGCATAGACCTCTGTAAAATACTACGGTCAACCAGCATAACACAGCATATTTATATCATTATGCTCACCGGAAAAGAGTCTGATGAAGAGCACATCCAGGCGCTTGACGCCGGGGCTGATGACTTTGTCATTAAGCCTTTCACCCCAAGAGTTCTTGCCGCCAGGTTGAACAGTGGTGAAAGAATCATCCGGTTCCAGCAAAAGATCAGTCAGGATCATGAAGTAATCGAGAAATACGCAGCCAGACTTGCCGCTGCAAATAGAAAACTGGAAACCATGGCGATGACGGATGCCCTGACTGGTCTGCCGAACAGGCGCAGCGCCCTCAATCGCCTCAAGGAAGAAGTTTCCGAATCCCTTCGCCATAAAACCCCGCTCAGCTGTATCATGATAGACATTGATCATTTCAAGTTAATCAATGATGGTTATGGTCATGACATTGGTGATCGCGTACTCAAAAAAATTGCCGATATCTTCGGCACCACGGCCCGCAGCTATGACATGGTAAGCCGAATCGGGGGAGAAGAATTTCTGGTGATATGCGCGCGCAGCACACTCTCAGAATCAAGGCAACTCGCCGAACGTCTCCGGCAGGCCATACACACGCTTCGTATCAGCCTGGAAGAGCACACTATTCAGACCACCATAAGCCTTGGTGTTGCCTCATGGCATGAGGACATGTCCAGTGGCGAAGATATGACAAAAGCCGCAGATCGTGCCCTTTACCGGGCTAAACAGCGAGGAAGAGACAGGGTTGAGATTGAAGAATATCCGGACAGTCTTTAACTGTTCACCGAGTTTTTTTCAGTATCTATTTTCTCAGCTTTTTCTTTTAAGCTCTCTGCCAGTTGATCAGACAGATCGACCAGTTTCGAAAACAGTTCATGGGCACCGGACATGTCTTTGGCCTTTCCTTTGCTTTCAAGACGAAAGGCGATGTCTCTTACTGATTGTGCTGAAAAGTGATTAACAGCTCCCTTATAGGCATGAGCGGCATCATCGAGTAATTTAGGATCTTCCCGGGTAATTGCTTTCTGGATCGACTCTAACAGCTGCATCTTTCTTTCAACGAAGAGAAGAATCAGTTCATGAAACAGTTTTTCGTCTCCTCCGACAAATTGCAGGGCACGTTCATAGTCCCAGAGTTTTAGCTGCTCAGAATCGGCTGCTTTCTCAACCTGCTCATCTCTTCTGGTTATCCAGGATGGACTGTCGACAAGCCACGGTTTCAATCGCTTTACCAATTCATTCGGCTTGATCGGTTTTGCAATAAAATCATCCATTCCTACCTCAAGACAGCGAGCCTTTGTACTCTCCATGGCGTTTGCCGTCATAGCGATGATAATTACACGTTTTGCACCCGTCGTTGCCTCTCTTTCACGGATAATTTCGGTGGCTTCATAACCGCTCATGTCGGGCATCTGGATATCCATCAGGATAACGTCATATCGATTGGCATCGCTTAATTGCACAGCCTCCCAGCCATTAACTGCCAAATCAGTATCAAGACCGAATTGCTGAAGAATCGCGCAGGCCACCTTCTGGTTGATCTGCTCATCATCAACGAGCAAAACCCGACCGGAGAGCAGAGGTGGCCGCTCGATTTTCTGGTCAGTAGCCAGGGAGTTTTCGTCATGATTCGGACGGTTTACAAGCATATCATAAAGGTGTGTCTGGTGAATCGGTTTATGAATTATAGCCTTTACACCATTTTTTTGAGCAGAATCGAACTTCAGGCTTCCTGAGCTGAAAATGAACATATCAGGCCCATGAGTTCCGTACTGGCTATTCAGTTTATCAGCGAGTTGCATTCCATCCATGCCGGGCATATGGTGATCGATCAAGATAATATCAAACGGCTGATTAACCTTGAAACCGTTTTCAACCCGCTGCAGCGCATCCTGGCCGCTTGCACATGACGTTATCGAGACACTGCAGGCATTGAGGTAGTGATCCAGGATCATCCGGTTTGTTGCATTGTCGTCGACGATGAGAATACGCTTACCATCGAGTTTTAAACAAGGATAGGCAAAGTTAGAAGCGGGTATTACCTGAAGCGGCAACGTAAGCCAGAACTCAGAGCCTTTATCCACCTCACTCGTGACCCCAATGTCTCCACCCTGGAGTTCAACAAGCTGCTTGCAGACGCTGAGACCAAGACCGGTCCCCCCGTATTTTCTGGTTGTCGAGCCATCGGCCTGGGTAAATTTTTCAAAAAGATGTGGGAGCGACGCGTCTGAAATACCGATTCCACTGTCTATCACCCTGAATCTGAGCAACTGTTTGTTGTCGCGCGTTTCAATAAGCTCAACCTTGAGAAGCACCTCCCCTTCCGCGGTAAACTTAACTGCGTTACTCACCAGATTAGTGAGTATCTGTCGTAACCTGACAGGATCTCCCTCAACAAAACAGTGGACATCCCTGGGTATAAAACTGATGAGGTCTATCTTTTTCGAATTAACCGCATCGATAAATAAAGAGGCAGTCTCCTCGACTAATTCTCTTAAATCAAAAGGTATAGACTCAAATTCAACCATACCCGCCTCGATTTTAGAAAAATCAAGAATATCGTTGATGATAAACATCAGCGAGTCAGCAGACCGCGTTGCTGTTTCAAGCAGCCGCCGATACTCCTCGGTCATGGGCGCTCCCTTGAGTAGCGAGAGGACACCGATAACCCCATTCATCGGCGTTCGGATTTCATGGCTCATATTGGCCAGAAATTCTGTTTTTGCCTGAGCGGCGGCCAGTGCTTCATCGCGGCTGTTGCGAAGTTCCCCGGTTCTCTCCTCAACCAGCAACTCCAGATTATGTCTATGCTGATTGAGTTCGCTGTCTCTCACCTGGATAGCGTCGAGCATGGTATTAAAATCGTCTATCAAGCTGCCGATTTCATCCCTGTTGGCTCGTTCCACCCGTACCGAATAGTCACCAAGTTCAGAAATCCGCCGGACAGTGTTGGCCAGACTGAAAACAGGATCAGTAATGCCTCGCTGTAATTTACGGGCAGCGAGCTGTGCAACGAACAAAATACAAAACATACTGAGTACCAGGACAAAGAAGGTGTTGTATATCTGGCTTTTCAGTTTATCCAAATTTGATCGGACATAGACGGTACCGATGCGCATACCCCGCTGGGTGATCGGGTGGAAAATCTCAAGTTTTGGAACACCGGCATGATGGACAAATCGATACCCATCATTTCCAATCGTCTCTGGAGGTGCAATCTCGGTTTTGTTATTTCTCCGTAAATAAATGGCATATGGCTCATTGCTGCTGTTATAGAGCGCTCCAGCCTCAATATCCCTGTGCTCCCTTAAAACACTGAGCAGTTCTTCGGCGGAACCGTCTTGAGGCGCGTCCAGTGTTGAGGGGCTCAGCCGTGAGATCGCTCCAGCCAGAACCTCCAGGTTTTCAACCATACCGGTCCTCAGCAATCGAACCTGATTTATCACGGAAAGTGACGAGAATAGCAAAAGCGCCATGCCAGTAATTGCCATGATCAGCCAGATGATTTTTCTCTGGATTGGCAAATTGTGAAAATAGCTGAATTTCAATTGATTACCCTGCTTTTATTTAACATGGGGTCCGGTTTCCGGGAATTGATTCTATTGATTGGAAATTCACTACTAAAACTATTAAATAGTATCAAAGCAAACCGGTATAATCCAGTCATAAGATATGAACCCATTTGAACAAGACGACCGGAGATTCAAAATGACTATAAGGAGCCACGAACTGTTTAGAAAGGGTGAATTACAAAAACGGGCCAAACATGCACAGACTATTCTCAGAGCATGTGACCTCTGTCCCAGAAACTGCGGTATCAACAGACAGGAGGGCGAGCATGGTATCTGCGCTACAGGCCGATATGCACGAGTGGCCAGCTATGGCGCCCATTTCGGTGAAGAGCAGCCGCTTGCCGGCACCCGCGGTTCAGGGACAATCTTCTTTGCTGCCTGCAACCTGCGCTGCTGTTTTTGTCAGAATTACGAGCTCAGCCATTTCCCCGGTAATTTTTCCCAAACACAGCCCGAACAGCTGGCGGCAATAATGCTTGAGCTGCAGCAGAAGAGGTGCCATAACATTAATCTGGTCTCACCCAGCCACGTCGTACCCCAAATACTCGATGCCTTGGTTATTGCTTTTGAAAGAGGGTTGAAAATACCAATAATTTATAACTCGAGCGGTTATGAAGCAGAAGACACGCTGGCACTTCTTGACGGTGTGATTGACATATACATGCCCGATTTCAAGTTCTGGCAACCTGAAAGCAGCAAGAAATACTGTGATGCAGAAGATTATCCCGACATTGCAAAAGGTGCACTTTTAACAATGTACAACCAGGTCGGCGACCTCGTTGTTGATGATCACGGTATCGCTACCAGGGGACTTCTCGTCAGGCACCTGGTAATGCCCGGAGGGGGACTGGAAACAAAAAATATCCTTGAATTTATTGCAAATTCAATCTCGCCCCAAACCTATGTTAATATCATGGACCAGTATCGCCCATGTGGAACCTGTGACCAGCATGTAGAGCTGAGAAAACCTCTTGGTAACGATGAATACCGGGCGGCAATCCTCTTTGCCAAACAGGCAGGTCTGGAACGGCTCGACCAGATGGACATCAAAACACTTCTGGTAAAATTAGGAATTCTCTAAATCCGGATCACCGCAAATGCAGGGCTATTTCGGCACTACTCAATAAGAACCCAACACCCTTCTGCCGCTGCGCGAAAAATTGCCCGGAGAACTCGTGTATTGGCAAGCCCATCTTCAAACGTTGATGGAACTTCAGAATTATCCAGGATTGCACGGGAAAAGGCATCGCCCTGCAGCGTATATTGATCGACCGTTTCAAATGAGTGGGCGCTTATATTTTCGCGCAAAATATCACCTCGATCCTGGTGGACGAGGCAGGGGCGGTCATTTGGTGCATTAAAGGGTATCAGCACCTCCAGATGCCCTCTGGTGCCAAATATATGCATGGACTGAAAAGGCACGAGCTGTGTACTGACCCCAAAGACAGCTTTTCCGCTTGGAAAGTCCATCATTACCGTGCCGAGCCTGTCCGTATTCATAACCGGGTCGAACTCCAGCGAAGCTGCAACTTTAATCGGTTCGTCCCGAAACAGATAGCGTGACAGGGTAACCGGATAGCAGCCAATATCCCACATCGCGCCTCCGCCAGTCTCAGGGATATTGCGAATATTCTGAGGATCTATATTGTGATAGGAAAACATTCCCTGTATAAGTCGTAATGCGCCAATCTCATTATTCACTACCTTGTCATAAACCGCAGTCCACTGAGGATGTGCCTTCACCATAAAAGCCTCGCCGGCTTTGACCTTACACTCATCCCTTGTTCTGATCAGCGTCTCTACTTCCTTACAGGTCAGTCCCAGAGGTTTTTCACACAAAATATGTTTCCCGGCTTCCATGGCACGAATAGACCACTCACAATGAAGATTATTGGGCAGCGGGTTATAAATTGCATCAATTTCGGTATCTGCCAGAAGTTCTTCGTAAGAACCATAATATTTCGGTATTTTCAGCTGCTTTGCAGTCTCCCGGGCCTGCTCCAGTGAACGGGAAGCTATCGCCGTAACGTCTGAAAATTCGCCCTGCTGCATCGCAGGAATAACCTGTTTCACCCCGATCTTCGCAGTACTGATAATACCCCACCTGATTTTGCTCATCACATCCTCCGCATTGCTCGATTATTCATTAAATGATCAGGTATTTAACAGTCACCCTTAATAGGTTTCAGCCAGAGTAAAACCGCAAATACATTTTTTACACAAGAGTTGCTGACATTCAGGTATTCAGTCAAGCCTGCCAGAGCGCAAGGTGCTTCTGGATGAAATCCACAATAAGCTGATGTTCATCTGTTCCTTTTCCTTTTACCTCAATCGGTTCGCCGAATGAGAAATATACCTTTTTAGAAGGATCAATTTTGCCGAAATCTTTGAGACGCACACCGTTCCCCCACGCATCTGTCAGTAATGCCAGGGGGACCAACGGTGCGCCGGCTCTTTTCGCCAGTTTGATACCTATTGAACTGAACTGTTTCGGATCAAAAGCGGTTCTTGTTGTCTGTGGGAAAATAATTATTGAAATACCACGTGACAATCGTTCCTGCCCTTCCTCAAGTACCGTTTTCAAATCCTGGCGAGGATTCATTCTGCTCACAGCAACAGGATTTCGTGATCTCATTATATGCTTAAATACCGGGTATTCAAGAAGGGATTGTTTGATCACAAAGGTGACGGGTCGGTATGGAACAATTATAGAAGGTAAAACCATTGTCTCAAGCATACTCAAATGGTTTCCAATAAATATCACAGGGGAATCTGACTCGTTAATAAATGTACCACCGGATATCTCAATCTTCACACCAACATTTTCCAGAAGGCGTAAGACATCAACACTGCTTTGTGCCCAGTCCTGGTCGCTGTATACTCCTCTCCGGGCATAGAAACTGGACCTGATCACGACCCATAAAAAAGCAGAATAAAACCGTGCAGAGGGAAAATTGCGGCTGATCGGGGAGATCGGACGCTGCTCTGTCAGATAAGTGAATTGTTCGTTTAAGATTGGCTGCATTGTTCTGGACCCATAAACGAAGAACCATACATAGTAACAACCGTTCTTCTCTAATTAATTATCATTATTGTGGCGCTGTCGCTTTCTCGACAGCACCAAAAACCGATATGGCATACGGGTTATGCTTTCGTAAAAAGACGGGAAGATTGTTTCTGCCATTTCGCGCTGCCGCCAGGCTGGGATACTCTCCGTAAAAAACCATCACTGTAGGATCAGGCCCGGTTCTTCTCAGCACGTACAGCTGATTTGCAACCGACTGGTACTGGGCAGTTCGTAACATTTTCTTTAAACTTTCTTCAGCCTGATCTGAGGTAAGGACCATTAACTGGATCGTATATTTCCCGCCTCCCCCTCCCACGAGCCACCGGGCACCGGCGGCAATTCTCTTAAGAAAGAGCGCATCGACATCCTTATCTGACAGTTCCAAAAAAGTTCCTTGAGCCGGAACTTCCTCAACAACGGTCTTTTCCCTGGCCTCGTTCGAATCTTTAAATTTCTTTTCGTCGCCAATAATGATTATCGTTTCCGGTAACTGAGGTAGGTCAGGCAGCTTTGTCTCCTTGATGGCATCAACAGAGAATAGGGCCTCTTTCTCTTCCAGAGGTTCTACCATTACCTTGCTCGTATCTTCAGCAACTTCTGCTTCCGCCTTTTCTGCGCTCTTGTCAACAGCGGCGACATCCTCTGTTTTTTCCTCCCTCACCTGAACCGGAGCAATCTCTTCATCAACTAGTTCCGGCTTTTTTTCAGTCAGTTCTTCCCCATCTGCAATTCTTGGCTCTGAAGACCCCTCAACACGTTTATCTTCTGCGTGCTCGACCGGCTTCTCCTCACTGATTTCATCACTGACTGGCTGTATTGACTCGGCTGGAACTCCGACACGTTTATCTTCTGCGTGCTCGACCAGCTTCTCCTCACTGATTTCATCACTGACTGGCTGTATTGACTCGGCTGGAACTCCGACACGTTTATCTTCTGCGTGCTCGACCAGCTTCTCCTCACTGATTTCATCACTGACTGGCTGTATTGACTCGGCTGGAACTCCGACACGTTTATCTTCTGCGTGCTCGACCAGCTTCTCCTCACTGATTTCATCACTGACTGGCTGTATTGGCTCATCTGGAACCTCAACCGTTTCAAGGGCTTCCGGTTCAGCCAGTTTTTCCGTTTCCGCGACAATTTCCTGGGAGGGAGGCGGGTTCACCGGGACAACCCTTTTCAGCTCAATTATCGGCACATCTGATGTAACATCTTCAGGCTGTTCACTATCACCAAAGTAACCAAACCAGATAATCAGGAGCAGTGCTATTATAGAAACACCACCGCCATACAAGATCCAGGTCGGCAGGATTTTTCTGAATGTAAGAAACTCAAGGTTCACCTCACTTTTCCGAGCCGGAATCGACGAATCGTCTTTCGCCGTCTCTTTTTGAGGTTTTAAAATAGGATCTTCCTCGACATGGTCGAGCAGGCTGAGAAACGAAGTATCCAGCTGATCTGACTGGAATGCCTCTAAAGCAAAATTGTTAAGTCGTTTAAAATTGGTCCCGCTTGCAGATACCTTACTGACAAGGTCTTGTGAAAAGAACGCATCATCCTCTCCGGATGCTATTTTCATACAGTGATTGAGGTATTGGCAGGATTCTACTTCATTCAAGGGATTCAGAGTATAGCGTCGTTCCTCAATATCCTTGAAGGTGACAATACTGAGCTGTTGAAGATTTTCCTCAAACAACTGCCGACCAGAAAAGACGAACTGAAAAACAACTTCTTGCTCATTGACCTGATCGAGCAGTTTTCTCACCCTTTCGAGTGTCGCCAGGTAAATTTTCTCCGCTTCATCGAAGAAAATAACGAGCCGCCGATTACGCTCATGAAGAGCCGTAACAATTTTTTCCAGTAAGGCTGTTGTATCAGCCTTCTGTTCATCCTCTTCCAGGTTTAACCCCATTTCCTGCAGGACGATATTCACCAGATCATCGAAGGAATTGATAGCCTGGGGCAAAAATACAGGGATCATCTCCGGGGGCAGTTCTTTTTCCACCATTCGGCAAACCATGGTCTTGCCAGACCCTTCACTCCCCGTCAGCAACAGTAAAGGGACAGACTGGGATAACGAGGTCTTGATTTCGTCTATAATCTCTCTCCTGCCGCCGCCGGAAAAGAAAAAAACGGTATCAATCGTCTCTTGAAAAGGTTGCCGATCTAATGTTTGTAGTTCCCTGGACATTATCATTTCTATAAAGTAATTATATTCCGTTTAAGAAAACGGTATCCCAGGCATTATTTAACATATAGGTGTTTTTAAGCAAAAGAATATCGTTATGTGGTTACCGGTTTGTTTATTGACTTTACCCATCAGATGCCATTGACACGAGACGAGCCACTATTGTACATTCGCTTATGGTTGTTTTTCGATTAAGTGATCAAATAGGTTTCCCTCCTCCAGAACTGGCTGAAGAAAATGGCCTTCTTGCTGTCGGTGGTGACTTATCGCCTCGTCGAATTGTCGCAGCTTACAGTTTGGGAATTTTTCCCTGGTATTCAGAAAATGACCCTATTCTCTGGTGGTTTACATCACCGAGGCTGGTTCTATTTCCCGATGAGCTAAAGGTTTCAAAACGACTCAGGAGATATTACAAGAATACAACACAGACATTTACAATCAACAAAGCATTTGATGAGGTAATAACGGCCTGTGCGGCAAGCAGGCAGGCTATTAAGGAAGATACCTGGATTACCTCCGACATGATACAGGCATATAAGGACCTGAACCGCCTTGGTTATGCACATTCTGTAGAGTGCTGGGAGAACAATCAGCTCGTAGGAGGACTTTACGGTATCGCTCTTGGCAAGGTGTTCTTTGGGGAATCGATGTTCACCTTGTCCGCCAACAGTTCCAAATTTGCCCTGATTGAACTCGTAAACTTCTTGAAAACAAACAATTACCAACTCATCGACTGCCAGATGACAACCACCCACCTGGTTTCAATGGGAGCTCGTGAGCTCGACGGAAAAGAATTTCAACGTCTGCTCAGCAGGCATATTAACTCAACACTACCTGATAAGATATGGTCCCATGACACAGACAATTGATACAGAAATATGTGACGGATGTGGAAAAAGTGAGGTCCTTTTCGAAAGTGAGGGCAATGAGTTCTGCTCAGGTTGCAAGTCACTGGTTGAAGCTGTTAAAAGCCAACCAGGTCTGCTTCGCCAACTTTGCAAACTTACCAAAACTGAATTAAGCGACAAATCCAGTTGTCATCCCAGGGAACAGCAGGAACTCCCTGACGTCCTTGATGCTGTACGTTATCGCACCCATGATCGAGAACAAAACACCTGGTATGTATCTGTGAGCGAGATTGAAGGGACACCGGTTGAAATTTTTGCCTCAACAGCCTTTGACCGAGACCAGCACCTGCAGTCACGAATTTCAAATCTCACCACGATTACTCGGCTTATCTCACTGATACTAAGGCATATATTCCTCGGTGAGGTCCTCACGCTGGAAAAGACATTAAAACAGATTCTCAGGAGTTCACGACAGACAAATGATCTCCCTGACATGCTTGCCCGTATTCTCAGCAATTACCGGGAAGTTGCACCCGGTGATGAAGACTCAGCAGCCTAAAAGTCGAGATAAAATTCATAGTCGGCATCGGATCGATCAAAATGACGCAGCACTTTTTGAAGCCCATAGAGATTGGTGACAGAAAAAGAAAGCTCCCAGGCCTGTTGCTGAGAGGGGTGATTGGATAATACAGCCAGACCATTCATTTTCATCTGGACCGGAGCAGTAGCGATTATCGGCATCAGGTTATCTCTTGTTATATGGGCGAAGACAATACTCTGCAGCTTTATTATCGGGGTCCTGCGCTCCCAGGAGATATCCACTGCATCTTCACGCTGAAACTTGATTTCATGGAGTCTTGGACAGTTTTTATGATGAACCGACAGCCAGTTATCAGTCAACAGGGCACAGTTTGACTTATCAGCAGGATTTGGTTTACAACAGGATGAAAGCTTGATAAAGACCGGATCAAGTGTATCGAGTTTGATCTTATTGAATTCACCGGTCGGCTTAACCAAAAAAGAATTCCCTTCAAACAATTCCTGTCGAATCCGTTCTATAACCTCGGGCAACCGGATAATCCCTCTGCCGAT
This sequence comes from uncultured delta proteobacterium, assembly GCA_963776075.1. GTDB lineage: Bacteria > Desulfobacterota > Desulfobulbia > Desulfobulbales > Desulfocapsaceae > MADRE3. The sequence continues at coordinate 17,368 of CAVZLG010000005.1, read as the reverse complement.
TCTACTGTAAAGCGTTTCTTTGGTCTTAAGAGCAAAAGAATGAACGACGCGGGACATTTCCTCATCATCGAGCAGATCTCTTGGAAGCCCGTACCGCCTCATTTCCTGTAGCAAGGTTGCCATTCCAATGTCCTGGGCTACCCGCTGCCCCCTGATGCGAAATCCTCTTGAGAGCTCTGAACGAGCCTTTGGAGTCTGGCAGAGCTGTACCATCTGCTGATCAAACACCACCTGTTTATTCGAGCGGACAATCCTTATCATCTGCCCGTCCTTCAACAGGTAGTCAGGACCAACCTTTTTATTTCTGATCATTGCACCGGTACAGGTCCTGCCAATCTCGGTATGAACACGAAAGGCAAAATCGAGCACATTGGATTTTGTCGGCAGGCAGATAAGATCACCCTGGGGAGTATACGTATATATTTCCTTCTTTCCCCCAGCTGCAATTAAATCGCGATAGGATACCGTGACATCGGAGCCGATAATATCCAGCATTTCTCTGAGCTCCAGGATAAACTTACCCTGCTTGCCGCTCTTCGAATTCCAGTTTCGAAACAGTCCCCGCTGGGCCTTCCTGGCCATCTCACCCGTCCTTACCTTAAACAGATAACGCTGCCCCTGAACAATTGCCCTGGCATGAAGCCCCTGATAGCCGGTTGGCTTCGGGTTTGCAATAAAATCCCTGATGGTTCGAGGAATTGGCCTGAAGGTCTGATTTATAACTCCCAATGCACTATAGCAATCGGCAATCGTATCGACTTTAATGAGAACTTCCACCGGCGTTTCAATCTTTTTAAGCAAAATCCGATTAGCAATATCAAAATAGGCCCACAGATCCTTGACCCTTGTTGAAATATCGGCTGTTAACCCGGCATCTTTTGCCGCGATACGCAAGTTTTCAAGAATGTGACGAGATATTTTCGATTCACCAAGCTGGCGGATATAACTACCCAGCTTGACGCCCTGCTTCGGGAACTTAAAGGAGAGAGCAAGATTATACATCTCACGCTTCATATCGAATAAACCAAATACTGTTGCGAGCGGGGCATAGATATCAAGCGTCTCATCAGCAATACGCTGGCGTTTGTTCCGCGGCATCGCTTTCAGCGTTCTCAAATTGTGAAGCCGGTCGGCCAGTTTAACCAGCATAACTTCAGGTCGCAGTGCGGCACCTGAAAAAATTTTTCGGTGAACCTGCTTGCTGTGCGCCTGCTTGCTCCCTGATCGATGAGTTACTTTCGTGCACCCTTCAACAATAGCCTGAACATATGAGCCAAAATGCTCCCCAACTACCTCAGATGTGACTTCTTCAACATCCTCAACGGTGTCATGGAGCAAAGCTGCAGCCAGAATCTCCGGATCTGTTATGTCCATTTCCTCGGCAAGTATCCTTGCCACTGAACAGGGGTGCAGGATATAGGCATCCCCTGATCGCCGCCACTGGTCATCATGAGCTTCAGTAGCAAAATCAAGCGCATCCCAGAACACCTCTTCAAAAGGTCTGCCGCTGATATATTTTCGCATCTGGGTGCGATAGAGTTCCAGATCAAAATGGATTTTGGACATATAGTTTTTACTCTTCGGACATGACAGGTTATGAGCTGGAATCAACAGATATATTTATTTTACCCAATCCTCACCTGTGTTACATTAAGCTGCCGGTAAAAAATGGCAACAACTTGTTCTCTGCCACAATAACAGCCCAGAACCCTATAAACACCGGGCAACCCCAAGGCGTGTCTAGACAACCTTTTTAATTTAAATGACTTATCGTATATACATGGCCATACTGAGCTCATTTAATATAAATAAAAAAAAATGACCAGATGTTACTGAAAATATGGTGTAACCGGGATCTAGGCCACTTTTAACCAAATACTCATCCCACTGGATTATTGGTCAAAACGTATCAAAAATAGTTCGAAGCCGCTCGAGGATATAGATAAATCTGATGGTAAGAAATAATAAAAGACGATTGAACAGAAAAAATAAACGCACCAAAAGAGACAGAAGAGGTGACAGCACGACAGTTGACAAACGCTTCAGCAAAGAGATTCTCGTAAGCCTCTATCAGGGCAAAAAACCATTGAGCATTGACGACCTGCTGGGCTCCATGAAGCTTCCTCGCTCTGCCAGCATATCACTTGAGAGGGTCCTGGAAGAACTGCACCAACGGGGAGAGGTTCACAGGACTGGCAAAAAAACATTTTCTCTCACCAGGAACCAGTTATTTATCGAAGCAACCATCGAGAAAAACCCGCGTGGTTTTGGTTTTGCGACTGACTTATTCTTTTCTGCAAATAAACAAATCTTTAAAAAAGAGCCTTTCATCTCTGCCTCAAGGATGGCGTCAGCCCGCCACGGAGACCGAGTTCTTATAAAAATAATAAGAGTTCGCAGGGATAGTAGGCCTGAAGCGGAGGTAATACATGTAATCAGCAGGGGGAAGAATCAACTCGCAGGTTTTTATAAATCTGATCACAATCATGGGGTCGTTTACCCAGAGGACCCACGTTTCCCCGCCGCTATAACACTTTCCCAACCGGTAAAAAGCACTGTCGAAAATGGAGATGCGGTTATTGTCAAACTGGTCGAAGAACATGAATTTTCAGGTGGCGGTACTGGAAAGGTTGTAAAAGTACTTGGTAACCCGGCATCGGTTGCAGTACAAACGGAGCTGGTCGTCGAAAAATTTAGTCTGAGCAATACGTTCAGCCCCGAAGCCAACGAAGAAGCATTCAACACGAAACCGACACCTGCGATGGACAGACGCAAGGATTTGCGGGAACTTCTTCACGTCACCATCGATGGCGCTGATGCAAAAGATTTCGATGATGCGGTATGTGTGGAAAAAAAGCGCTATGGTTTTCGGCTTTGGGTCTCGATTGCCGATGTCGGAGCCTATGTCAAGCCAGGCAGCCGACTTGACCTTGAAGCATATGAACGGGGCACTTCTGTTTATTTTCCAGGTACCGTCATTCCGATGCTCCCGGAAAATCTTTCCAACAACCTCTGCAGCCTGTTACCCAATGAAGATCGTCTGGCAGTAACAGTTTTGCTCGATTTTGACCGGTCAGGAAACCTGCTAACCAAACAATTTTTAAGATCAATAATCAAAAGCAGCTACCGATTCACCTATGACGTTGTCAAAGAGATTATCATTGACAAGAATCCAGCGGCACGTAAAGCCCATAAGGAATTCCTGACACCGCTGAAATGGGCGTCAGAACTTGCCCTAGAACTGCAGGCCAGAAGAATTGAGCGTGGTTCCATCAGGTTTTCAATACCGCAAGCCTCTATCAGTCTTAACGATGACGGTTCCGTCAATTCAATAACAAGAACCCGGACCAATTTTGCTCACCAGATGATCGAAGAGTTTATGCTTGCTGCAAACGAAGCGGTTGCTGACATGTTCATTGAGGCCAATCGTAAGACACTCTTTCGCGTTCATGAGAAGCCTGACCCGGAAAAAGTATCAGATTTCATTCATTTTGCAGCAACTCTTGGGTTTGCGTTGCCACGCTCGGTTGAAAATCCACAATGGTACAACGAAGTGATTGATCATGCAGCAGGAACGCCACATGAATACATAGTTAATAATCTACTGTTAAGAACTATGCAGCAGGCCAGATACAGCGCAGATAATCTTGGCCACTTCGGCCTGGCAACCGATAATTATCTCCATTTTACATCGCCGATCAGGCGATATCCGGATCTGGTCGTTCATAGACAGATATGCCAGCTTGCTGATCACTCTTTATCAACAAAGCAACGGAGAGAATACCACAGCTCCCCAGCACCCCTGAAAGAGGCTGGTAACATTCTCTCAGCAAAAGAGCGCACGGCAATAAGCGCTGAACGTGATATGGAAGACCGGCTGAAAAGACAATTTATGTCTACCCAGATCGGTAATACATTCAAGGCGGTTATCTCAGGAGTCTCCGATTCAGCTCTTTACGTTGAATTGATCGACACCTTTGTCAGCGGGATTGTCAAATTGTCATCAATGTCGGATGATTATTATCTTTTCGATGAAAAACGACATAGAGTTGTCGGAGATATAAGCGGAGCAACATTTCAGATTGGCAAGCCCCTGCTCGTCGAATTGATCGAGGTAGATAACCAGAGGAATAAAATTTTCTTCAAAAAAATCGATGCATCATCTGAACCCAAAACCCAGTATTAGCAAGCAACCACCGGTTATCAATAATTTTTTTTTTGTCGACAAATCGACCCGTTTCCTGCGATGCTGACTATAACGAAGTATCTTTTATCGATGAACATCTGTTTTTGTCGCTTGACTTGACCTCACTTTTATCCTATTTATTTGTGAACGTGGAGTTTCCTTTTAATCACATGAAATCCTTTCAACCAGATCCCATGGAGGATAGATAATGGAAGAAACGAGCTGGTTTGTCTCAATTATTACGAATCCATTCGCCAAAGGCCTCGCCCTTGGTATTCTTTTTTGTGTCATTATCTATATCAGAGGATTTCTAAGACGACGTGAATTATCAAAAGAAGTGGATCGTTTGCGCGCCCACCTTCACACAAAGCTGGAGATTGACTCATCTGAGAATGAACGGAGGAAGTCAGAGCTTGACCGGCTCAAACAGGAGCGGGACAATCTCCGAATAACAGTCCAATCACTCAATCAAAAGCCGGGCAGGAAAGAGATTCGTCAGTATTTTGTCTATCAGACCGCTCTTGACATTATGTTTGAAAAGGCTCCCGGCTTTGCACCCGCTTGGCAAATCACGCTGAAAGAAGCTGAGGGTCTTTTTGAAAAATCGGAAAAAGGTGTCGTACCACTTCTCAAAAGACTGATGCCAACTACCCCCGATAAGCAAGCCGAGGAGTATGAAAAAATAAGCAGAGTCTCCTTCGATGATTCAAATAAGCAGGAATAATCAATAAGTTATCATAAATTTTCTGCAGGTAACTAATATTGAACTCAGGGTTGTCAGAATATCTGGCAGCCCTTTTTTTTTAACTTCGTCTTATGAATGTATCCAGATCGCTTCTTGATAATGCAGCTGTTGTACTCAAGGCTCCAAAATACCCAGGCAATATCGGAGCTGCGGCTCGCTCCTGCTATAATATGGGCATAAGTAAACTTATCGTTGTCGGAGAAAATTATCCCGACTACGAACCGATGGCACAGATGGCAACCCACAATGCTGTCCATCTTCTCGAAACGATGGAGTTCCATGCCGATTTATCCAAGGCACTTGAGCCATTTGCTTTTGTCGTTGGAACGACAGCACGGCTTGGCAGAAAAAGAACAGCCGAACAGACACCTCGAGATGTCGTCGAACAGGTGCTGCCTCTTCTTCAAAAAAACAAAATAGCATTCCTGTTTGGCCCGGAAGATCGAGGACTGACCAATGATGACCTGAAATATTGTCAATATACCTCCAGCATACCAACCGCGGATTTCTCGTCGTTGAACCTTGCCCAGGCGGTCGCGATTCATTGTTATGAGATATATTTTGCCATTGTTGAGGAAACCAGGGAAGCGGCAGCAACACCCGAATATGCCTCGACATTTCAACTCGAAGGTATGTATGAACATGTTGAGGAAGCACTTTTGAAAATTGATTTTCTCAACGAAAAAAGCCATAATTACTGGATGAGAAACATCCGGCAGTTTCTTGGAAGAATCAGACTGACGGAAAAGGATGCAAACATAGTAAGAGGAATTTGTAGACAATTTCTCTGGTTTCAGGGGAATCGTTCAAAAGATAAATAAAAACAATCCCAGCCAGTGATGAAGAAAGGAACCAAGACACTTCGACAGTCAATTGCCTCAAATAAATTTTATCCTCCCAGAATCAACCAGTCCCAATCACTCCAACGATTTAACATTATCACCGAACGGTTGAGCTCATCCGGCTCGCCAAGGACCATCATTGTCATAGAAGCGCAGGCTGGCCAGGGTAAGACCACGCTCGCCTATCAGTATCTCGACCATACTAACTCCCCTTACATCTGGTACCAGATAGGTACAGAAGACAGTGACCCGATCCTGCTCCTCTCTGCTCTTCATTTTGCTCTATCCAAAAAATTCAGCACATTTTCATCTCCTCAACTTTCTGCAATCCTCGAGGAAGGTCAAATCGGACCAATGGATTTCAGAGGATGCGTCAATATACTACTGCACGATCTTGACAGCAGCATACGTGATGATATTTTTATTGTTTTCGACGATCTCCACCTGATTGGTGAATCTCAATCAACCAATCAACTTCTTGATTATCTGATAGATACCTCTCCTCCTCAGCTTAATTTTATTTTCACCAGCAGGCAGAGTCTGAAATTGCAGGCTCAGTTATTGACCAGAACCTCTCTGCCGCTTTATCTCGATACTGGGGACCTGGCTCTTTGTCTACAGGATATCGAAACGCTCTATGAAATCGTTTTCGAAACCAGCATAACCAGAAAAGAAGCTGAAAAAATTCTCGAAGAAACAAATGGTTGGATCATGGGGATTGTGCTCGCAGCCCACCCTTTCGCACAAAAAGGAGCAAAGAAAACAAAGAATGTCCTGGATGGTGGCAAACAAAGACTCATTAACGAGAAAAAAGACGGCTATATTCTCAGTTATTTTGAAGAAGAAATTTTTTCTCATGTTTCCGAAGCATTACATGAGGCTTTTTTACAACTTTCCTGTCTCGATGAAATTGAGGTCAACCTGGCCCGCGAATTAACAAAGATTGATGACATCGACCACCATCTCAACAGGATGGCCGATGAAAATTTCTTTGTTTATCGGCTGGATGATGAGAAAAAAGTGTTCAGGTTCCACCACCTGTTTCAGGAGTTTCTTCAGATCAAGGCCGAGCAGGAACTTGGTGATGATGGCGTTGCAAAAATCTACTGCCGAATAGCAGATTACTGCCTGGATAATGACCTGGTAGAAAAAGCACTGAAACCATTACGAAACGGCAAGGATTATTCTCGCATGGAAACGGTAATGAGGCGGTGGGGGCTCCAGCTTGTCGCCAACAACCGCACCGTCACGATTTTAGGAATATTGCAGTCAATACCGGAGGAAACGCTCCTCAGGCACACCTGGCTCGCCTTTTTCTATGGTCTTCTGGCAACTGATACCAACCCTCGACACACGTTACCGTATTTTGAGAGCTGCAGAACACAGTTCGCCCAGAATAACGATGAAGCTGGAGAACTGGTGTCACTATCCCAGATCATCTACTTTCATTTTGTAATCTCAGGGCGCTATCACCTGGGCTCCATGCTTCTTCAACGCACAAAAACCCTTTTCGAACGAAACCACCAGGACCTTCCGGTAGAAATCACCATTATCGTCGCCCGCAACCTGGCCGCCGGCTATTGCTTCTTTGAAGGGAAGATGGAGCAAGCTCTTCACTATGCAAAACTTGGCTATGACCTGGCAAAAAAACGAGGGAGTGGAAACTTCATTGCAGCAACCAGATTCATTCTCGGATATATCGCCCTTCTCGGCGGAAATCGCCGTTCGGCGACCTATGAAATAGAACACTCACTCCACCTTGCGAGCGATCCCCTGGTTGGTATGAGCAATCGTCTGACCCTCCACATCATGCAGTTGTGCGAGTTATCGATGCATGGCAATTCAGCCGGCTTCAGGTATCAGAAGGAACTGATCCAGGCAAGCGTCGATGAAAATATTGTACGACAGACCGTTGCAGCACCGTATCTCTTTATCTGGTCTGCTATTGAGCTGATATCGGAGGGAAACACGGAAAAAGCCATAGAGACCCTGGATCAGGGTATGATGGTCTCAAAGAGTGCCTCCAGTGATCATATGACCAGTCAGTTTCTTCAATGGCGTGCTTTCGCTTATTCTATGGCAGGTAATAGAGAACAGGCTTTGAAGGATATTGAAACATCAACCAGTTTGCGAAGCGAATCAGGTGGTCCTTTTTATATTGCCTATAATTACGCGATAGCAGGGGCAGCCCTTGTCCAGCTTGGAGTTTTAGAAAAAGCAACCGATTTACTCGAAAAAGGGCTGGAAATCGCTAAGAACATACCATCACCCTATGTCGAGGCATGCTGTTATGCGTATCTCGCAGTCGCCGCTATCCAGGAAAATGATCAGGATCGTTCCAATGAAGTCATCAGCAAATGGCTTCGAATAATGAAAACTCATAACTTCACCTATTTCTGGGGGTGGGAGCCTAAGAGCACAGAACAGCTGCTGCGTATTGCAGTAGAGTATGGCATTGAACCGGAATTTGCAAAAACCTGTGCCAAGAGTAGAAATGGTATCTCAATCTCAGCCGAAGGTACCAGTGTACCACATTTGCATATCCAGGTTATTGGTGATTTTTCAATGAGTCTGCAGGGGAAAAATCTCCTCTCCCTTCAAGATCTGAGCGCACTTCAACGTGAGTTGATCGGGCTGATCATCTCCTCGCCCGGACTCAGTATCAGCCAGGAGCAGATACAACTTGCATTCTGGCCTGACAGCCCCCCTGACAAGGCCCGCAACAGCTTGGACACACTGACTCACCGATTGAGAAAAGTCTTGAAAGAAAGATTACCGGTCCCGGCCGCATCATACTTCCATGTAGACAAAGGTTTTCTACAATTAACTAATGTTACCGTAGATGCGCTTGAATTCTTAACAAACGCACAACGTGGTTTAAAGTTCGCCAAACAGGAGCTCTGGTGGCAGGCAGGAAATGCATTTATTAAATCGTTCTCACTCTGGAAGAGTTTTACGCCTGCAGAACTTTTTATTAATGATCAGGCACTGACCTTTTATGACGATATTTATGAAACCATGAGACAGCTCTGTCTGACCTGGAGCACAATGTTATTGAAGCATAATCGTTTTGGGGAAACACTCTCCATTCTTGAAAAAAGTGCTAAAATTCTGGCTCAGGACGATGACTGCGTTGCGCTCAGATACCAACTCTATCTCAAAAAAAATGCTCCACTTAAAGCCAGAGATGTACTCTCCTCCTATCGCCGGGAATTGTTAAAACTTGAATATTCTGAAACAGAAGCAGATGAAATGATCACAGAGTTGATCAATCAGAAAAATCTGTTCTGAAAGAAGAACTCATCCCTGTCAGCCCTCAAATAAAGGACACTTTTCACAGAGGGGTCTGCTCTTTTTACAGAACTGCTTTGCAGTTATTACGATGAGTGCATGATACTCATTAAAGAGCTGTGGATCATGGGGTAGATTATCCATGAACAGCTCCTGCAGGGTCTGGTAGTCACAATCATCGGGAACCAGATTATGACGGGAAAAAATACGATGGGTGTATGCATCTACAACAAATAAGGGGTGCCCACCTGCGTAGAGTAAGATAGAGTCTGCTGTTTCAGGGCCAATGCCTTTCACTGAGAGAAGTGATTCTCTTGCACTGTAAGTGTCACTCTGCAACAGATCATCAAGGCAGCCACCGTATTCCTCACCGACCATTTGCAGTAGATTTTTAAGTCTTCTCGCCTTGAGATTATAATAGCCGGAAGACTTAATCAGGAATGCGAGACTCTCGACAGGTACTGAGTTGAGCGCTTTAAAAGCGAGCAATCCTTCAGCACGAAGGTTATTAATTGCCTTGTTCACATTCTGCCAGTTCGTGTTCTGGGTAAGAACAGCACCAACCAGCATTTCAAATGAAGACTCAGCCGGCCACCAGTTCTGGGGACCGTAAAACTGGTAAAGCCGGTCATACATCTCTTTTAATTGCGCTGCCCTATCCATTCGAACTGTATCCTTGATCAATCTCCAAAACAGATACCAATATCACGGGCAGTAAGGATCTTGTCACTGCTGAGATCGACTTTTTTGCGATTTTTGATGGCCTCTGCAATCGGAACCGCTGTCATCCGGGAAGAATCAAGCGCGACCATATGATCAAAGGTTCCTTCCTCCACGAGTCGAACAGCAGCTGCACCAAACCTCAAAGCCAGCAACCGATCAAAGGTAGTCGGAGAACCTCCCCGCTGCAGATGGCCAAGAACAAGTGAACGGGTATCCTTTTCAGTTCGCGTTCGAATTTCCGAAGCGACCCATTCACCAACACCGCCGAGGACAACTTCTTCTCTTCCAAGTTCACCGTCTCCTCTACTGAACACTCTGCCGCTCATCTCCATCGCTCCCTCAGCCACGACCACAATTGAGTAGTGTTTCTCACGAAGTTCGTTGTCAGAGACTTTCTCACAAACTTTCTCAAGATCAAAAGGGATCTCTGGAATCAATATCACATCGGCACCGCCTGAAATACCAGAATAAAGAGCAATCCACCCGGAATCCCTGCCCATGACTTCGACAACCATAACCCGATCATGGGACTCTGCTGTTGAGTGCAGTTTATCAAGGGCATTCGTCGCGGTTGAAACCGCGGTATCAAATCCAAATGTTCGATCAGTTTTTTCCAAATCATTATCAATCGTCTTTGGCACCCCAATCACTCTCATACCAAGCTGCGCAAACCGATGGGCTATATTAAGGCTGCCGTCACCACCGATGGCAATATGGCAGTCGAACCCCATCCGTTTATAGTTAGCCATGATTTTATCTGAAATATCAACGACCTGTATTTCCCCAGCCAGATTTTTAACAGGCTTTGAAAACGGGTTTCCCTTGTTAACCGAACCAAGGATTGTCCCCCCCTGCGCGTAGATTCCTTTTACATCACGAGGGGTTAACCTGACCATCTCATCGATATCCAGAAACCCTCCATACCCACTTCTGCTGCCATAAACCTCCCAGCCACGTTTATAGCACGCATGTACAACAGCATAAATTACCGCGTTCAGACCGGGGGCATCACCGCCGCCAGTTGAAATCACAATTTTTTTCATGGGCTTTCCTCAACTAAGAACCACATCTGCTCTTATATTATTTTCTCAATCAGAGAAGTACAAATTATCCTTTTCTGACATTGTAATCATGACGAATCAGCAATCTTAGCACTATGCATTTTCAAGCTGCAACAAAAAACTATCAGTTTCACCATCTTTTTCACATAAATTTCCCAAATAAAAACATAGAATCACATTACATTTTTTTGTTTCTCATTGTTTAATTGACTTCTGAAACTGCTACGCTTATTGTTGTAGTCAACGAAGACTTGTTGATTCATGCACGATGTTTGACAAATTCATGCATCAACATAGATGCCAAGAAAAATAGAAGGAGGATTACATGTCTCTTACCGTAACTGACCTGGCTGTGACCAAACTCAAAGAGTATCTCAGCCAGAACAATATTGAATCTGCTTTGCGCGTCGCCCTCATGCAGGGAGGCTGATCAGGCCCCTCATTGGGACTGGCTCTGGATGAGCCAAAAGAAAACGACAAAGTTTATGACCAGGACGAGCTGACATTTCTTGTTGAAGAAAGTCTTATTGATACCTGTGGTACTATTAATGTTGAATATGTTGATGCCGGTCCGCGCTCCGGTTTCGGCATTACCTCTGCCAACCCTATTGGTGGCGGTGGTGGATGTTCATCGGGCTCCTGCAGTTCTGGCAGTTGCGGCTAACCCACTAGTATTTCAGTAATATTCCAGGCGGATTTGCAATGCAAATCCGCCTTTTCTTTTTTTATCCATTTCCTGTGTCAAAAACTTGACACCCCGCATAACCCTCCTTATTTTCTGGGCTGAGACAGAAAACAACGACTACTATCCACCGTTAACAGAGAGAAGAGGTTATCATGCAATTCGATAAGTTTACATTAAAATCCCAGGAAGCTATCCAGGCAGCCCAGCAGATTGCCACCCAGCGGGGACACCAGGAAATTAAACCGGCCCACCTGGCCAAAGCAATCCTTGAACAACCCGATGGCGTTGTGGTTCCGGTTCTACAAAAGATGGGCATCGACCCCTCGCGGGTCCTTATGGCTGTCAATATGATCATCGACGAATCTCCCCAGGTTTCCGGTGGTGGTGCCGGACAGGTTTATGTGTCTTCTGAACTCAGGAGTATTCTCGACAAAGCTTTCTCCACTGCTACTCAGATGCAGGACGAATATGTCAGCCAGGAGCATATCTTTCTCACCCTTCTCAGGGAGCAGAAATCCAACCTGGCAAATAAAATGACAGCGCTTGGGGTGACGGAAAAGGAATTCCTCCAGGCCCTGACAACGATTCGCGGCAATCAGCGGGTGACTGACCCTTATCCTGAAGAAAAATACCAGGCTCTGGAAAAATATGGCAGAAACCTCACTGATATTGCCAAGCAGGGTAAACTGGACCCGGTTATCGGCAGAGATGAAGAGATTCGTCGTATCATCCAGGTATTGTCTCGCCGTACCAAGAACAATCCAGTGCTGATCGGTGAGCCTGGTGTCGGCAAGACCGCCATCGTCGAAGGGCTCGCCCAGCGCATCGTCAACGGCGATATCCCGGCCACGCTTGAAGGAAAACAGGTGATTACCCTTGACCTCGGATCACTGGTTGCAGGAGCAAAGTATCGCGGGGAGTTTGAGGATCGGCTGAAAGCTGTTTTGAAGGAGGTTGTAAGCCGGAGCGGTGAAATCGTCCTCTTTATAGACGAGATCCACACCCTTGTTGGGGCAGGTGCCGCTGAGGGTTCAATGGACGCATCCAATATGTTAAAACCCGCACTTGCCCGTGGTGAGCTGCATTGTGTCGGTGCAACAACCCTCGATGAATATAGAAAATATATCGAAAAAGACAGTGCCCTTGAAAGACGTTTCCAGCCAGTTGTTGTCCAGGAACCAAGTGAAGAAGATTCGATTGCAATCCTTCGCGGTATCAAGGAAAAATATGAAGTTCACCACGGGGTCCGTATTCAGGATGCCGCTACTGTTGCCGCAGTTACCCTTTCCAGCCGTTATATCACTGACAGATTTTTGCCTGACAAAGCTATTGACCTGATCGATGAAGCAGCATCGAAGTTGCGTATAGAAATAGACTCAATGCCTACCGAAATTGATACACTTGACCGACAACGAATCAAACTGGAAATAGAGCAGGAGGCGTTAAAAAAAGAAAAAGATAAAGCCTCAAAAGAACGATTAACAGACCTTCAGAAAAAATTGGCAGATCTCAACGATCAGCTCAACGGCATGAAAGCACAGTGGACCCTTGAGCGTGAAATTATTCAGCGTATCAGGACGACAAAAGAGTCAATCGAGCAGGCGCACATTAACGCGCAACAAGCAGAAAGGGCTGGAGAACTGAGCAAGGTTGCAGAGATCAGATACGGTACAATCGTCGGTCTTGAAAAGGAAATTGAACGTGAAAACCTGAGATTGCAGGAGGTTCAGGCGAACCAGCAGATGCTCAAAGAAGAAGTAAGCGCAGAAGATATTGCCTCAGTTGTGGCCAAGTGGACATCAATACCGGTGGATCGTTTACTGGAGGGAGAAAAAGAAAAGTTGCTTGCAGCCGAGTCTGTCCTGCAAAAACGAGTCATTGGCCAAGAAGAAGCTATCGTCGCCGTTGCCAACGCCGTTCGCCGTGCCCGTGCTGGCCTCCAGGACCCTGATCGACCGTTGGGCTCATTTATCTTCTTAGGACCGACCGGGGTTGGAAAAACTGAGCTCGCCCGCACACTTGCCGACTTTCTTTTTGACAGTGAACAGGCAATGATCCGGATCGACATGTCAGAATTCATGGAGAAGCATTCGGTTGCCCGGCTTATTGGAGCGCCTCCAGGTTATGTCGGTTACGATGAAGGGGGATACCTGACGGAAGCTGTTCGCAGGCGCCCATACTCCGTTATCCTCCTTGATGAGATAGAAAAGGCCCACCCCGATGTATTTAACGTACTTCTCCAGGTCCTTGATGACGGCAGAATGACAGACGGCAAAGGTAGAACCGTTGATTTCAAGAACAGTATCCTGATCATGACCTCAAATCTTGGCAGTGACCTGATCATGAAAATGACTGAAGAACAGGCGGACGCCACAACAATCAAGAACCAGCTGGAAGAAGTCTTAAACCACCACTTTAAGCCAGAATTCTTAAACAGAATTGATGAGTCAATTATCTTCCGGGCCTTATCTCAGGAGGATATGCTTGGTATCGTCGATGTTCAGTTGAAAAGACTTGCCAGCAGACTGGCTGACAGGAAGCTGACAATACGCTTTAGCCAAAATTCTAAGAAGTATCTGGTGGCTGTCGGCTACAATCCTCTTTTTGGTGCACGACCGCTCAAAAGGGCAATACAAAAACATATCGAGGACCAGCTAGCCAGAGAATTGCTGGAAGGGAAATTCCAGGAAGGAGATGTTATCCTGGTCGACGCCGACACGAAAGGGATCATTTTCAAACACGTGACGGCTGAGCCGCCAATCGTTGAAGCTGAACTTGTTGACTAGTCTGGAAATTTAATCTGCTGAACCTTTCACTGCAGGGCAGAGAGCTTTATTCTTTACCTTTTGTAATGAATATGGTTGCATTGGCCCAACGAATTATCAGACCAGTGTACCTTACCAGAGGTCGATTAATGTCAGGATACGAATGTAATGTTGTGATGTCACACATGATGCTTCCAAACAATGCCAATCCGGACGGTAACGTTCATGGAGGTGACATCATGAAATTCATTGATGATGCTGCCGGCGTGGTTGCAATGAAGCATGCTCGTACCACAGTGGTAACTGCAGCAATAGACCGGCTTGATTTTCATCGACCTGTCTATATTGGTAACCTTCTGGTCCTTAAAGCTTCTCTCAATTCAACCGGCAGGTCATCCATGGAAATCGGGGTTCGGGTTGAAGCTGAAGATTTAAGAAAGGCATCAAGCAGTCATATTGCCTCTGCGTATCTGACCTTCGTCGCACTCGATGAAAACCAGAAACCGAAGGCTGTGCGGCCTTTTGTTCCAAACAATCCTGAAGCTATAAGAAGACATCGCGAAGCAGCAGAAAGAAAAGAATGCTATTTTAAGAATAACAAATAACACCGATCGTTTATTATGAGCACATCAGCAGAAGAAATATCAATAAATTACGAAGAAGACGGACTCCTGCTTGTTAAAGAAATGGATAAAGTCATCCTTTCCAAGGGGGCATGGACGACAATTCTTTTTCGTTATCAGAATTTCAGTAAAGCTACAAAAGAATATGGCAAGGATATGTATACAATTCGTCGCTACCAGAAACGACAAGGGACATATATCCCGAAATCTAAGTTCAACATATCAAGCGCAGAGCAGGCTAAAAAGATTATTGATGCGCTTCAGCGCTGGACTGATGACGCCTGACGCTGAAAGCTGAATCTTAAATTTTAATCTTTTGAATTTTTCTCACCAAAAGCTATTGACAAGCCCATCTCAATCAAGTAGTTTGCCGCGGTCTTTCAGCAACGGTAAATGAGCTTGCTGGACGGGCAACAAATAAGTCAATAAGTCTAAAAAACATATTGACATAGGGGCGTTAAAAGATTAGATTGACGCTCTTGCCGCGCAACTCATTGCGCGCGCACTGTTTGTCTTGTACAGACGGTGTTAAACGATCCTTGACAACTGAATAACAACAACAGCAAACGGGCCCACGTGTCTTCGGACACAAGGGGCAATTTTTTGAGTAATTCAAAAGAGAGCTCTTATATAAACTAAGCACTATATAAGTAACCTCTTTTAGCATTGGTCTAGGATATCAAACTGGAGAGTTTGATCCTGGCTCAGAACGAACGCTGGCGGCGTGCTTAACACATGCAAGTCGAACGCGAACGAGTTCTTCGGAACTTTAGTAGAGTGGCGCACGGGTGAGTAACGCGTAAGTAATCTACCCTCGCATTTGGGATAACCCACCGAAAGGTGTGCTAATACCAGATACGTCTAAGATAATATCTTTTTTTTAGAGAAAGGTGGCCTCTGATTCAAGCTACTGTGCGGGGAGGAGCTTGCGTACCATTAGCTAGTTGGTAGGGTAATGGCCTACCAAGGCAACGATGGTTAGCGGGTCTGAGAGGATGATCCGCCACACTGGAACTGAAACACGGACCAGACTCCTACGGGAGGCAGCAGTGAGGAATATTGCGCAATGGGGGCAACCCTGACGCAGCGACGCCGCGTGGATGATGAAGGCCTTCGGGTTGTAAAATCCTGTCAGATGGGAAGAAGTGTATCATGGTTAATATCTGTGGTATTTGACGGTACCATCAAAGGAAGCACCGGCTAACTCCGTGCCAGCAGCCGCGGTAATACGGAGGGTGCAAGCGTTGTTCGGAATTACTGGGCGTAAAGCGCGCGTAGGCGGTCTGTTATGTCAGGTGTGAAAGTCCATGGCTCAACCATGGAAGTGCATTTGAAACTGACAGACTTGAGTACTGGAGGGGGTGGTGGAATTCCCGGTGTAGAGGTGAAATTCGTAGATATCGGGAGGAATACCGGTGGCGAAGGCGACCACCTGGCCAGATACTGACGCTGAGGTGCGAAAGCGTGGGGAGCAAACAGGATTAGATACCCTGGTAGTCCACGCCGTAAACGATGTCAACTAGGTGTTGGAGTGGTTAATCGCTTCATTGCCGGAGCTAACGCATTAAGTTGACCGCCTGGGGAGTACGGTCGCAAGATTAAAACTCAAAGGAATTGACGGGGGCCCGCACAAGCGGTGGAGTATGTGGTTTAATTCGACGCAACGCGCAGAACCTTACCTGGTCTTGACATCCCGAGAAGCTCTATGAAAGTAGAGCGTGCCTCTTTGAGGAACTTGGTGACAGGTGCTGCATGGCTGTCGTCAGCTCGTGTCGTGAGATGTTGGGTTAAGTCCCGCAACGAGCGCAACCCTTGTCTTTAGTTGCCAGCATTAAGTTGGGCACTCTAAAGAGACTGCCGGTGTCAAACCGGAGGAAGGTGGGGATGACGTCAAGTCCTCATGGCCTTTATGATCAGGGCTACACACGTACTACAATGGCCGGTACAAAGGGCAGCCACAGGGCGACCTGGAGCGAATCCCGTAAAACCGGTCTCAGTCCGGATTGGAGTCTGCAACTCGACTCCATGAAGTTGGAATCGCTAGTAATCGTGGATCAGCATGCCACGGTGAATACGTTCCCGGGCCTTGTACACACCGCCCGTCACACCACGGGAGTTGGTTGTACCAGAAGTAGTTGAGCGAACTATTCGTAGACGCAGGCTACCAAGGTATGATTGGTAACTGGGGTGAAGTCGTAACAAGGTAGCCCTAGGGGAACCTGGGGCTGGATCACCTCCTTTTTAAGGAAAGATGCAGTCTTGAACTGCAAAGGGGATTAACCCCGTTTACTGTATCAGGAGACAGGTGTCAGGAGACAGGAGACAGGCATTGAGGCGCTTCGCGCTTTACAGTCTAACTTCAGATCTTGTACTTGTTGAAGGTAACGTTGTTATTCAGTTTTGAAGGATCGTTTTATTTGATCTTTGTAGAATGGAAAAGCATTAAA
>CAVZLG010000004.1:0-328173 GCA_963776075.1 uncultured delta proteobacterium | reverse complement strand
CCTGGTCCCGGCACCATTTAGACTATAGTAAAATCAAGCCCTTACAGTTTTTCAGCTGTAGGGGTTTTTTTGTTTGTGCTGTTTCTTGCCAATTTAGTTGCCAAAGGACATTTTACTTGCGTTTACTAGTTGTTACTTAGAAGTTTCATGTGAGCCTTATTAATGGCATTTCCATCGAGTTGATTGACAGCATTATCAACAAATTTCGTATATACCCGAATAATCATGTCTGTGTCTCTGTGGCCCATTGTGCGGGCAATCCAAAGGGGGTTCTCAACCCGAATTTCTCATTAAGTTGAACAAAAAAGGCCACAAATGTTGTATATTTAACGTTATCTCAAGACGTTAACCATAGCAACAAAGGTGGCCTTATGAAAACAGAGTGTACAAAAGAATATAGATCATTTCAAGCTTTAGGCAGAAGAGAAATTGTGGCAGATTTCAGCGGCGGAACGATCACCTCAGATGGTGGTGCGTTGCTGTTACGGGAAGTTGAGCAACGGACAGCTATCCTGCAACGTTTTGCTCAATGTTTTACTGACTATCGTAAGGAAAATCGCATCGAGCACGACGTCTTGTCCCTGGTTTCTCAAAGGGTAATCGGTCTTGCTTTAGGATATGAAGATCTCAATGATCATGATCAATTGGCGAAGGATCAGATGCTTGCGATCGCAGTTGGAAAGACCGACCCGACAGGCATGGATCGTGTTTCAGAGAAGGATAAAGGTAAGCCACTGGCTGGCAAAAGCACCCTGAACAGGCTGGAGTTAACTGCCCCTGACGCTACCGCCAAAAGTGCCTATAAGAAGATTGTTCTGAAACCGGAATCGGTGGATAATCTTTTTGTTGATGTCTTCCTCGAATCATACCCGAACGCACCAGAAGAGATCATCCTTGATGTTGATGCCACCGATGATCCTCTGCATGGTAACCAGGAAGGTAAATTCTTCCATGGCTATTACAAGGCCTACTGCTATTTACCATTGTACATCTTTTGTGGCGAACACCTACTGTGTGCACGGCTGCGCACAGCAAAGAATGATGGAGCAGCAGGTACCGTTGAAGAGTTGGAACGTATCGTTCAACGTATTCGAATTGTTTGGCCGGATACCAGAGTCATTGTACGAGGTGACAGTGGTTTTTGCCGTGAAGCATTGATGAGTTGGTGCGAAGACAATGATGTTCATTTCATCATTGGGATTGGCAAGAATAATCGGCTGAACCAGGAGATTGAAGAAGAGTTAGCGCTAGCCAAAGCTTTGTATCAATGCAGTGGTGAAGCATCCCGAGTTTTCAAGGATTTTTGTTATAAAACCCTGAAGACCTGGCGTTGGCACCGCAGAGTTATCGGCAAGGCTGAACACCTTAGCAAAGGAGCAAATCCTCGTTTCGTCGTCACCTCACTTACCGCCCAAGAGTGTGGTGGCCAGGAACTTTATGAGAAGGTGTATTGTGCTCGAGGTGATATGGAGAACCGGATCAAAGAGCAGCAATTGATGTTGTTTGCAGACAGGACCAGTACAGGGAAAACGTCCAGTGTTTTGCGTTACGCATGTCTTGCATCTGCCGGAGATTTTGTTTGTGAGCTACTGGCGACCGGTGTGTCATTGCCTCATGGGGGGAAAGATGAAGCTGATTTAATTCATCAATGTTTAGTGCGACTGGAACACGCTGATATTAGCTGGTGGATTACCAATCGTGATGAGGGTAGTTTTGATAATAGTAAATCACGTGAATTATTGAAAATCATACATGTCTTGGCAAAACATGGGGCCCGCTGGGACCCCGCAGACAATCATACGATTAATTCTGCAAGGCGATCATTGTTGAAAATGGACCCAGATTATACAGTGGAGTTTGTATGGATCATGTCAAAGTTTCAAGCCTGTAGTCTCGAATCTTTAAAACAACTACTGAAAACACCTGCAATCAGGAGGCACGTGGAGAGGCAATTAGAGAGAATTGATGAATTAATTGGTGATTTTTCTTATTAATCAAGGATGATATGGGGCTTTCGAGTTCTGTTCCCGCTATCAGGTTCTAGAAAGAAAACGTATACCTTCCCTAGTAACTATCGACACATTGCTTGACAATTTCAGTCGTAACCACTAAGAATATTAGTGGTTGCACCGGAAATTATCAAGTGTGCTATATAGCTGTTAACTTGAGAATATGGACCGTAACCACTAAAAAAATTAGTGGTTACGGTTAAAATCGTCAATGACTCATGAAAGTAAAGAAATTTTTTGAACAGCATCCAGTGTTTACCACTCCTGAATTTACCGAATTTCTTGGTGGTAAAGAAAATCCTAATAAGAGTACAAGGGATAATTTGCTCGCATACCATGTGAATAATGGAAACCTTGTGCGGGTAAAAAAGGGTCTCTATGCTGTTGTTCCATCTGGTGTGGCTGCAGCCGATTATCCTGCAGACCCATACCTATTGGCTTCGAGAATGGCACAGGACGCTGTTCTTGCCTACCATACAGCCCTCGATTTCCACTCAAAAAGCTACTCCGTCTTCAATAAATTTTTGTATTTGACAAAGCGTTCTATGAAAGATGTTTCATTCCGTAATTACCAATTCACATCTGTACGACCACCTAAATCTCTACTTGATAAACGAAAATCAGACTTTGGAGTAATAACATCGGAAAGAAATGGGATGGAAATAAAGGTAACCAGTCTTGAACGGACACTTGTTGACCTGTTCGATAAACCTGATCTAGGTGGAGGTTGGGAGGAAATCTGGCGTTCATTAGAATCCGTGGAATTTTACAATATTAATGAAGTTGTTGGGTATGCGTTACTATTAGATAAAGCTTCTACTATAGCAGAAGTAGGCTATTTTCTGGAAAGAAATGAAGAAAGACTTTTCGTGAACAGAAGTGATTTGCAAATATTAAAAAACAGAATACCCAAGCAGCCTCACTATATGGATAAAAAGCTCAAAGGCAGCCTTGTAAAGCAATGGAACCTGATCGTTCCAGATAAAATACTTAGGAAATCCTGGGGTGAGGTTCTATGAGATTTTCAGGAGAGTTGCTGAACAGGGAAGCGAAAGCGACAGGTTTCAGGCCTGAGATTTTGGAAAAAGTATTTCAACTACTTCATTTATTGAAATCATTACTGAGTCACCCGTACTTACGTGAGCGCATTGTCTTGAAAGGCGGTACGGCTTTAAACTTGTTTTACTTTGATGTTCCCAGGCTCTCAGTTGATATAGATTTGAATTATATAGGTGCTGTGGACCGAGCAGTAATGTTGCAGGAGCGACCAGAGGTTGAACGTGCAGTTCAGGCGGTTTGCAGCCGGGAAGGTTTCACAATTCGTCGCCAGCCATCGGATCATGCAGGTGGCAAGTGGTCGCTTAGGTATGAAAGTGGGTTAGGAGCGGGAGGCAATCTTGAGGTTGATCTGAATTTCATGTTCAGAGAGCCATTGTTTCCATTTGATGTGCTTGATTCTAAACAGGTTGGTTCCTTTCAAACACAGGCAGTTCCGGTTATTGATATTCATGAATTGGCTGCAGGGAAACTTGCTGCTCTTTTAAGCAGACAAGCCAGCAGGGACCTCTATGATGCACACTTGATGCTGAGACATTGGGAATTTAATAATGAGATGTTGCGTTTGGCTTTTGTTGTATACGGGGCTATGAGCCGGAAAGATTGGCGTACCGTATCCTTAACAGACGTAACCTATGATTGGCAGGAACTTGAAAACCAGCTGGTACCAGTTCTCAGTGAGTCGTCAGTTGCCGGTATAAATATACAGAAATGGACTGAAACACTAGTTGAAGAGTGCCGTCAATCATTGAGCAACATTTTGCTACCTCTCAACGACAATGAAACTGAGTTCTTAACGATGCTCAATGATTCTGGAGAGATCATGCCTGATTTACTGACTGGTGATGAAGGATTGCAGGCGAAGATTTCTGCTCATCCTTTGCTAAAATGGAAGGCTCAGAATGTCAGACAACATAGAGGCAGAATGGAGGAATAAACTGAAGGAGATTTAGTCGGTAAACAGTCGGTAAAGGATTTTCTTGTGCTCGCAAAACATTGTAATTATGAATGATATTTGGTCCTGGTTGCCGGTTCGACCCCCGCAGCTTGTTTTTACAAGCGTTGGTGGCCTTCAACTATGATTTATGACAGTGTTATCTGTTAACCCAACTAAAGCGTAATGAGCGATGATCAGGAATTTTACATTTTTGCCAACAATCACGGTATCAATCTCTATAAGCCAATAGCGCAGGGGAAGTTAGCCTCAGATTTCTTGCCAAAATCTTGCCAAAACTTGTGGTAAACAGTGGTAAATGGTGGTAAGTGGAGGTAAATCGTTATCGCTAGCAACAGGAGGTTGTGGTTAGTTAATTGTTTGAAAATACATTATTTTCGATACTTCCTGTTACCATCATTTACTGTTTGTTACTTCAGTGAAAAAGACCTTGAACGGACTGAAAATCCGTGTGTCCCTGGTTCGATTCCTGGTCCCGGCACCAATAGCTTTTAGTAAAATCAAGCCCTTACAGTTTTAAAGCTGTAGGGGCTTTTTTTGTGCCAAACCTTCGTGTAAGCACTATGTAAGCAACCTCGAAAGAATTGGAAGCTCAGGCGGCCAGAAATGGTTTTGTTGATCCTATATGCTGCTCAAGAAGATACTCCATAACTCTTAACTGCCCAATCATATCAAGACTCTCAAACCAATCATGAACACCTCGATGCTTCATCTTAATACCGCATACTTCTCTAGGGGAAACTTCTGTCCCTTCCCCAAGCCCGATAAATTCAGACACATTACAGAAATATTCAGCTTTAGCAGCTGCATAAACTTGTTTGATATTATATGTCCCTCCTGTTTGGGTTGTTTGAAGAACATATAAGCGGGGTGAGATATAGCAGAGTGGGCACCCTTTAAAAAAATGTGAATTGAGCGGGTTGGTAATGAAAGATTATCAGGAATATGTTAACCACCCGATTTCCTAAAATAGTTAACATTGCCAAGTAGTCTTTTTCATATCTGACGTTGAACGTGTTTGCGTTCAGGTTGAGCGGAATGTTAACTGCTCAACCACTATTCCTTGGAATGTTAGTTTCCCTCGTTATTAATGGGGGCATGGGGATAGAACGCTTCACGATTCTGAAATGATATAATATCTGGTTTTAGAATAACGCCTGCATCAATATTCACGGCTTGTCGAATGGTCTCACTTTGTTGCCAGCTCTCATAACCCGCTAACACGGCTGGCAAATGGACAATGAGAGCAGCAGAGATACACCGCGAGGAACTTTCCCATAGATAGCTTGGTGTATGATCCACTGCATAGTAATCCACCTTTCCAACTTTAAATATGGGATTTTTAAACGTGGTTGGTTTGGCAAAAAAGAATCCCATGCCCTCGTCGCAACTGACGTCAATAATTAGACAGCCTGGTTTGAGATAAGATATCTCATCTTCTGTTACGAATAAGATGGGATGATCTGGTTCTTGTAGGAGTCCGTTGACGATGATTTCTGATTGGTTGATCAGGTCTAACAATGGTCGTTCAGTTCCATCGTGATCTACCACTAACAAGCGCGATTCATCTTCGTTGCCCTCCCGAACACGGACATAGTGACAATCAAGTACTTCCTCACGCACTTCGTGGTCGGGACGTTGAATACAAATCGTGATATCTCTAAAACCACGTGCTTTTAGGGCGTATATTGCGCCACGACTAACCGCACCAAAACTAAAAATAACCACTTTACGCTGGTTACCGTAGTGCCCGTCGATTCCTTTCAGCTGCAGGGCATGTAGTACCGCACAATAGCCTGCTATTTCGTTGTTTTTATAAAAAGTGTGGCGGCCAATCTGCCCGTTAGGTCCCCAAACAAACATATCCTCAAAGGCGATAAGTGTCTGCTTGCGATCGATCGCAACCTGAGTGTGCGACCTTTGCTGCACACAATGCGGATAGCCCCAGAGGATTCCCCCCTCGCATAGTTCTTCTAAATCCTCTAATACGGGTTTGGGAAGGATGACATTCCCAATTTCAGCTAGCAGCTCGTGGCGTGTTGCAACGCCACCTGACTGCTCTGACATTTCTGAATCAGTAATACCAAAGGGTGTTCCATAACCTTCCTCAAATATTAACTGACGACGAATTTTTTCAGGAAGGCGTACCAGATGTTCCGGATGGATTGGAACACGTCGCTCATCCTCTTTTCTTGAAGTCCCAATGACGCCAAATTTTAACTTTTTCATATAGTTTCCTTTTTCTTACAGAAGTGTACCTTTTTGATTATTTAAAGCATTTTCAATAGTCCAGTGTACTTGTTTTATATGCTTATACAATCTTTTCACAAAACGATGCTCTCAATCGCGCTTACTGCACACTGGTTCAAAACTCCTTCGTTTGCTTTAAAAAAGAGGGAAAAGTACTTGCACATTCGATTACTAACCTGGAAGCAGATTTATAATTGTTTATTCATGAATGGTGCTTCACTGCCTCCTCGCGGCGATCTATACTTCAGAAATATTCGAAATTGAAAATACGGACAGCACATAACAAGTGAATATTTAGAAACTTCATATTCCGTATATTTCCTGGGTATTCTTTTGATAAACTCCATTTTCCACGATAATAAGCTGTAGGTATATACAATACTTACTACCATTGCGAAGAAACCGATAAATGCTATCAGCCGATCTGGTGCACCTGAGTTTAATGATTATGCAATGGGCATGTACAGAGATAACACTAGCAATCCACCGATTAAATTTATTACTTTATGATTGAAATAGCGTGTTGACCATCTAAGGATTCCATTAAGTAGGATAGGCCATGATGAAATATGCATTGATATTGTCTTTATTGTCAATTGTTTGCACAGCAAATGCAGCGAGTAAACCGAACGTGATTGTGATTTTCACTGACGACCAAGGTTACGCCGACTTAGGGCTAAACGGACAGGTAAGAGGTGCTAAGACGCCTAACCTCGATCGGATGGCACAGGATGGCGCACTTTGCACTGCAGGTTATATAACTGCTCCCCAATGTTCGCCATCGCGCGCGGGCATGTTGACTGGTCGCTATCAACAACGCTTCGACTTCGACAACATCAGCAAAGGACCTCTACCACTTTCGGAAAAGACACTTGCCGAGCGAATGCACGAAGCTGGCTACCGCACCGGTTTTGTCGGTAAATGGCACCTAGAACCAAACATATCCACATACGGGTGGGCGAGAAAGGAGTTAGGTTACTCAGACCGAAATCAAATGTCGAAAATCCCATTCGAGAAGATCCTGCCATACTATCCGCAAAACCGTGGGTTTGAGGAATTTTTCAAGGGTGAATTCTCTCACTACTGGATAAATTACGGACTCGATGGAAAAGATCGCAGGATAGATGGCGAGTGGTTAGACATATCCGGTTTCCGCATCGATATCCAGACCGATGCAGCATTGGCTTTCATTGAGCGCAGCAAAAACAATCCGTTCTTCCTTTACCTCGCATACTTCGCACCACACAACCCGTTAGAATCGACCCCCAAATATCTTTCACGCTTCCCTGGTAAAATGCCAGAACGTCGGCGTTATGCACTTTCCATGATTTCCGCCATCGATGACGGCATCGGTGCAATTCGTGAACTATTAGTAAAGCTGGGACTCAACCATGACACGTTGATCTTTTTTGCCTCTGACAACGGAGCACCGCTGAAAATAGATATGAAGGATCTCCCAATTCCATCTCTTGTCAGCTCATGGGACGGCTCTCTCAATACTCCATGGGTCGGAGAAAAAGGGATGTTGATGGAAGGAGGGGTACGGGTGCCGTTCATCGTAACTTGGCCGGGCAAAATTCCTGCCGGAATTGTTTTCAATGAGTCAGTCTCTGCTCTTGATATTATGCCGACCAGCCTTTCAGCTGCGGAGGTAAAACTTCCAGAAAACCTGGACGGCATCGATTTGATACCTTTTCTGACTGGCATGGTGGAGAAGACTGCCGACCGGGATCTCTATTGGCGCTTTTGGGATCAAGCCGCTATCAGGCGTGGTCACTGGAAATACATCCGTTTGACAAATGGCCGTGAGCTACTTTACGACTTGGCGAGTCCACGTCACGAAAACGCCAACCTCATTGCTGCCCACCCTGAAAAAGCGCAAGAACTGCGCACGGCTCTCGAGATATGGTCGCAAGGCCTAATACCCAGTGGTCTTGCTAATGGTCCACTGAACAGGCAGGAACAAAGATGGTACAATCATTATTTGAAATTAGAGGAATGATGGATGAATTAGAGCTAATTGATAACTCCTTTAAGGCATTTTTGATATCATGAACACCATAGTCTTTGCTCTTAGGGTCAGTCTAACATAATGTAGATTTTCAATCTAATCCGGCTATCTCCACACGTAGTCAATGTTATGGTTAGAGTACCTGTTACTCCATGATACTTTGACATTGCCAGTTCAAACCTCCCTGTATTCAGAGAACTACTGATCTTTATATGTTTCCTGTCTTCCAATCATTTGCAGGAACAATCTTCACCACAAGCCATCTGATTTTTTTTCGATATCAAATGGAAGAGCTAATTTAATATCCGTGTAGTTAGCCGATCTGTAAAAGAGCAACTTTTTCACTACCTCTTGATAAATGTTGCTCAGTTCCAGATCAGTATTAAATTTCCCTTAGCGGTAAATGTGTACTCAATACGAGTTATATTTCGCCCATTAGCCTGAAATAGTGGCACTTGGAAGCCAAAGATGAACGATCTATTGACTGAACTTGAACTATTCCCCGATAAATCTAACAAAAGGAGGTATAGAGATGGAGAATTTTAAAACGAAAATTGACGAGATCAAAGCAGAAATTGAACAAATGCGCGACGAAATCAATCTCAAAGCCCATCTTGGTAAAGCGGAAGCGAAAGATGAACTCAAAAAACTTGAAAAGAAGTGGGATTCATTTTTAGCTGAACACAAACCGCTTACTGATGAGATTGAAAACACTGCTGAAAATACCGGTGCTGCCCTTGCTGCTGCCGCTGATGAACTCAAAGCCGGCTACAAAAGAATCCGGAAGCTATTTTAATTAGGCTAACAAGGCACGATATGTTAATCAGCGTCCAAAATTGACCCCACTATAGTAACCCTCCATGGTAAATTTGACCATGGAGGGTTAGGAGGATGTTGATTGTGGAAACAATAGCCAAGATACGCCGATATTATTTTGTAGAGGGTCGTAAGATCAAACAGATATCAAGGGATTTGAACATATCCCGTAATACAGTCCGTAAAATTATCCGTAGTCATGAGACCGAATACCTGAGGGAACTCGGGTACGGCGCCCAAGGAGGACACCATCTTGGTGGGCTCGTTCTCTAACCACCCTTGGCAGCTGCCGCCGGTTTGGGGTGGATGGGACGGCACGGACTTCTTATATCTCCTCAGTTTGGAACCAGGCAGAGAATAGGTGCCATATTTACCAGTATTGATAACCTTCCGTTTTCGGAAAATAATCCCCACGAATGGGTTCGAGGGTTCTGTGACAAGCGTGGACGATGCATCCGTACTTGTCCCCCCAAAGCCAATGCTTGAACGTCCTGTCATCCATGAATCGGGGAGAAAAACTCACATCATTAGAGAGAAATGCCTCCCAGTATTTGGCAGTCAAGAAGGAATGCCCTTTCTCCAGAGGGAGTTATGAGAACATCCACAAATCATTGGAGTCTGCAAAACCAGGGAAGCAGGATGAACTTTAAAGCTGCCAACCAACTGCTCCAAATGACCGTAAAAAGGCCGTGGCAACTGAGCAAAACGTTAATATTGCCATCTCGAAGGTATTAATATTCCGCCAACGCTTCAAGTTTAGACTATACGGTGAATGTTCAGATCGGAGATTTAACGATGACTGTCAGATTGGGTCTCAGTTTCTACAAATAAGACCCTTTCCTTTTTTACCTACCTGTAAATGTCCAGACGCTCCGGACTTCTCACAGAGGGTTGCTCATTTTGGATGCCCTTCTCTGTTCACTGCAAACTCTTTGCAAAATCTCCACCCTTCTCTCCTATCTACCTGCTTTAACAGTCCTCTTTATACGTCGACATCACCCTTGCAAAAATATCTTAAATCCTCTCTAATAACTGATTTATAGTGTGTTCAGATTTGCTGCTTGCATTTAATCAACTCCTGTATTAGTTTCTACTCTCCCAATGGCAGGAGAACCGAAAAACACAACAAGGAGGTGCTACATGAGTATCGGTGGAAAACGAAAAGGTGCTGGCAGAAAGCCACTACCGAAAGGCGAGAAGCGGAGAAAAGGAACGATCACGCTCAAAGATGCTGACTGGCAATATCTCACAGATAAGGGACCGAGTCAGGCCAAGGCAGTTGAGCGACTGATCCGCAACGACAGAGGTGGCAAATGAGCGTATGGGTCAGGATAATATATATTGCTGTAGTCTGGGCCATAGCAATTGGAGTCTTGCTACCTATGAGCTATCCCGGTGATTGGGGAGCACTACTACCGATTGGTCTGGCGATAGCAGCAACCTATGGTATCTGGACAATGCGCAGAGACGAGGAGTGCGCAAAGCGGCTAGATAGTTCCAATAAGGAAGACACAAAAATGGAAAGACAGTGCTTGGTTTGCGGAGATTGGAAACCGCTGGAGATCGCCTTTACATACGCTGGTGCTAATGTCGAAGGAATAAGACCTAACGGTGAAAAGATTGACTATTGCAAGGACTGTTTTACGGTCTTGGACAGACTCAAGGATAGAGATAGCAGACGTGCATGGGCGGATGAGAGGCAAGCCACTTGGAACTATAGCGATACTGTGAGCGAGACGAACCATGACAGAGAGGCGGCGAAATGAAAACAATTGTTGCAGTACTTATGACTCTGTCAATCGCAGCATCAGCACAAGCTGGACCATTCAACGAAGCAGCAGTAAAGTTGCTAGAGGCCAGTCCTCAGGAGTTTAACGAAAAAGTAGAAGACATGATAATTGGTGCGTATTCGGTATTACGTGTTCAACTCGTCGCCAAGGGAATACCAATTGAAGAGTATGAAAAACTGAAATGCACTCTGAGTCCCGAAGAAAAACGTACAATAATCAAATCGACAAAAGCTGAAATATACAAACCGGATGGGATGCAATTTGATACCGCTGTGGCGTATTTTGTCATTTTGCATTGTGGCGAACAACGCACACAGAAAGAAGCTGAGTACCAGAAGGAGGCAACACAATGAAAAGGAAACTGCTTAATGACATAGAGCTTGAGCCAGAGGACGATGATATGATAGTCTCTTTAAGGGTCCCAGGAACAGGGCTGCAGAGATGGCTATAGCACGACAGGAAGTACGAGGATCGTCTGTATTAAAAGATAAGGGGCATCGGCAACGGATATCACCCCTGTTGAAGCCTAGAGGCTGGGGGCTAGGACATTAACACCTATTTATCCTGAGGTATCATGGGCGATACAACTTTCAGCGACCCAAAGATTTACAGTTAAACGTATTGACCCTGTCAGGCTGAACACAGCTTAATGCTGCCATTGCGAATCTCAAAGCATTGATTGCGCCATACTGTCTTGTTCTCTTTGATGTTGTCCTGCAAACATTCTTTCTGTATAACATCACAAATCGCAAAATATGCGGTTTCTACATAATCACTTGTTATGCCATTTTGCAACTAGATCACATTAGGAGAATAATTAATGAGTAACATAATATACATTGCAGTTGCCGTTGTTATAGGGGCAGCAATCTCTGTTCAACCGCCAATTAATGCCACTATGGCACGATGTCTTGGCAGTCCTCTATTGGCAGCATCAATTTCGATATTTATTAGTTTTGTGGTCGTGACCATTTTGTGGTTAAGCTGGGGCAAAGGATCAGGTGATATATCACACGTCAGAATGTTGCCATGGTGGGTAATCATTGGAGGTATTGTTGGGGTCGTATTTGTCGCTGGTAGCGTGGTGGTTGCCCCCGTGCTTGGCGTGGCTCTATTTTTTGTTTGTGTAGTTGCAGGGCAGCTCATCGGATCAACTTTAATTGACCAGTTTGGGGCATTTGGACTTATAGTAAAACCCTTAAATACAATGAAATTAATCGGTATAGGCCTTGTGCTCTTAGGAGCAGCCCTGGTGCAAAACAGCCATTCATAAAAATACGCAAAACGAAGCTATTCCACAGGATTTCGCAAACAGCGCGAAACCTATGAATTAAACGTTATATGTCACTAGAAATCGGAGTAATACATGTCTGTTATTGAAATTCGTAAAGCGACTATTGAAGACTCTGCTCTTATCCTTAGATTTGTAACTGAACTTGCCATCTATGAAAAAGCAGAAAATGAAGTAATAGCAACAGAATTTGATATTCAGAAATCATTATTTGCTACTGATTCAAAAACTAAGGCTGTCATCTGCAACATCAATAATGAGCCAGTTGGTTTTGCAGTTTACTTTTTTAATTACTCAACATGGCTTGGTAAGCATGGACTTTATCTTGAAGATTTATACGTTTCTCCAGAGTACAGAGGATCTGGAGCGGGTAAAGCTTTGTTGAAATACCTGGCTAAAATTGCACTTTCTAAAAATTGTGGGCGCTTTGAGTGGAGTGTGCTTGACTGGAATGAACCAGCGATACAGTTCTATCGATCAATTGGAGCAAAACCACAAAACAATTGGGTGGGTTACCGTTTAACAGGGAAATCTCTTGAAGAGTTTGCAAATTGCTAAAACATATAACAAATTGCTGTACTCGGACTCGGTACAGGAACAACCTTCAGTCCCTCCACCATTTAAATAGTAGAGATTTCCATCTCACATCTTTGATTTCTGTTGGGCAGATGGTTTGCCGGGGTCTGTTCGAAGATAAACGGGAATTATCTTCTTGTGACGTGTCCAAGGCCCGTTATCGGTATCGGCACAAAAAAAATTGCAGAAGCCACCTTGAAAGTGTAGTTTTGAAGCGCTGTATCAAGTGGCTCTGGTCGCCGCTGGTTTTTTAATCACTAACCGTTTTCTGAATTCAGAATTTTTTCAATAAATGCAAATTCTTGATCGCTACCTTTTAGCTCAGTTCGCCCGCTATTTCTTCATTATCAACATTGCCTTTGTCTCGGTTTACTTGCTGATTGATTTCTTCGAGAAATACGACAGCTTCGTTAAAAGAGGTAAACCGGTGTCATTGATTACTGAATATTTTTTACTCAACATCCCATTTATCATAGACCAACTTGGCCCTATTCTCATCCTGCTCTCCGGAGTGATCACTCTTGGCATTCTCCACCACAATAACGAACTGATAGCTCTCAAGGCCGCTGGTATTTCATTAAAGAGAATTGTCCGACCGATCCTTACGGCTGCCATTTTTTTCACTTCCCTGTTTATTGTAGGGGCGCAGTTCCTCTTGCCGGTTACCATATCAACGACCAATGATATATGGTTCGTACAGGTTCGGGGTAAAGTTCCGCTGGGTATATTTCGAAATGGACGGTATTACTTTAAGGGACGTGAGGGCTTTTACTCATTTCAACGGCCAAATAATAAAGACATGGTCCTGAGTAACTTTTCCTATTCCACATGGGATGACAAATATAATATCGAAGCCGTTGCCGTTGCAAAATTTGCTCGCTGGAATGGTTTTGGCTGGTCATTGAGGAAAGGGCAGATCCAGAGAAAGACTGATGATGGATCGTTTGAAACCGAGTTGTTCGGTGCCAGGTATTTTTACTTTCCAGAAACGCCTGAAGATTTTCTTGTTCCTGAATACGAATCGGCTGAAATGTCTCTGACAGGACTCTTCCAAAATATTGATGATCAGGAGACAGCATCTGATGCAACAAAAGCTCGTGCAGAATTCTTCAGCCGAACATCATATCTTATTCTCGGTATACCCTTGCTGCTGCTTGGACTGCCAATCCTCATTCATTCTTATCGGAAATGGGGGCGAGATCTGTCAATTGCCATCCCTATAAGCTGTGGTATGGCCTTCGTATCCTGGGGGCTGTGGGGGGCACTGCAGTCTCTTGCCAAGACGGGCGCCATTCCACCGTTGGCGGCAGCTCTGGTCATTCATCTCGTTTTCTCGATTATCGGTATATTTCTACTTAGATGGCAGGATATATGATTATTTAGTATAACAAGGCCTATGGGTTCGTTACTCAACTAGAGCATAAGGAAGTTTATTAGGTTTATTCGATAATATATTTTACAGTGTGGCTAATAGTCTTTGACTATTTCGCCGAACCTTATCTTCGCCCAAAGGCGTGGAATTTTAACCATTCCAAAAGAGGACACTAATGTATACGCCTTTGTCAGGATCTTACGGTGAAAGCAGCAATCTTGTCTGAGGCAGTAACCTCACAGCAGCAGCGCTCAGTTGATGTGATAGTAAAATTCTCAGACCTTCGAGATGATAATAATACCCAAGTAGCTACATGCATAGTCCAATAAGGGTCAAAGGACAATCCTTGAACATAGGGGGCAGCGCACCAGAAATGGTGGGTTCGCAGATTACAATTTTAGAATCCTGATGCCGGAGTTAAAATATTCGAATATGATACAAAAGCAATGAAACCATTTTCAGGGATACGTGCAGTTTTATTGGTTGTGTTGATTCTTGTTGTTGGAATTAATGTAATGCCTCCTGGGTTAGCTGCCGCCTTGGTTCAGGAACACGGACCGGTAGAGATGTTAACTGCTGTAGGTTACCTTGTTGCGGTCGGCTGGCTCATACTGACAGCGCTGGTTAAATCAGAACGATGGCTGTTCTCTGCAAGCTTCATTGTATCTCTGCTCGGTCTTAGGGAAATGGACTTTAACTCCCGGTTCACCAGCATGGGTATTTTTAAGACTGAATACTATATAAGCCCAAAAGTACCGGGAACTGAAAAAGCAATTGTTTCTGTACTGATGCTGATTATTTCGTGCATCGTTGTCCATTTTGTCTGGACCAGATGGCATTCTTTTTTAACAGCGTTAAAGGCTGGCGATACTGCAGCAGTCAACCTGGCAATGGCAATAGGATTCTGTTTTATCACTAAAACACTTGACAGTATGTCCACGCCTCTGCGTAAAGTGGTTGCTCTGTTTCATAGTGATCCTCGCACCTGTCTGCGGGTAGTGGAAGAATCCATGGAGCTTGCAATTCCCCTATTTATCCTTCTTGCCATTTACCACTCTTTTTGGAAACGAGAATAGTCTAGTTCTCCAGAAGACTTTTACTCAATTAGCATAACGCTGAGGTTGAACGAAAGGAACGTTTTGCAAATGGCTCAGAAATAAGGAAATTACAGGACATATCATTAATAATGCCCAGATCCTTAAGATAAGTCCTTTAGACCAGATGATTAGGAAAGATCGTGAACTCCCTTGATCCTGAAGAAGTAGTCGTCAGAAAGGCCGAAGTAATTTGCAAGCTTCAATCCAGTGTCAGGATCAATCTCAACGTTACCTTCGATAATTTGGTTTAGTAACATTTCATCGATACTCGTGACCCTGGATACTGACTGAGTAGTCAGTCTGAAAGGATCAAAAAATCTATCCTTTAGGATAGTGCCGGAATGTTCTCTATATTTATCGATCGACTTTGCCATTGATCCCAACTGTTTTTCATCGATGCAAGGGGAGTATACCTATACAATATGAAGTAACGCTTTTCTGTCAATTCACCCACAAGACTTATTTCTATCGTTAAGTCGGTCCAGGTGATCTAATGCTGGGGGGGAAGCGATTTGTTTTACCATCGAGGACCAACACAGCAAGGCCTCTACTATGGGCTTTATCTATAAACTCTGGTGTAACTGTGTGATGCCAGAGATTCACCGATTCAGCATTCATCGCGCAGGCCGTGTCGAGTAATTCATCGTTATAATATCTACCGGCCAGGCATGTTTCTATTTCTTCTGCCAAAAGTCTGCATAGTTGCGGGTCCGCACACTCTTTACCAAGCAGATCAAGGTTGTGGATCACTACCAGCTGCCCATCCCCACATAACTGTACATCAAATTCAATAGCAGGGACTCCTTCCTGCACTACTTTATTAAAGGCGCGGATGGTGTTCTGGTTATAGCCGGGGTAGGAACATCCCCGGTGTCCAATGAGAATCATGAGTGGGCCCTCTTTATAAGAGGTTAGGAAGAAACATTACCACTGAAGGCATATAGGTTACGATCACCAGTACCACAAGCAAAGCGAGGATAAAAGGCCAGATTTCCGTGACAAACTGTCCCACAGTTGCCCCAGTAATGGCACAGGTAGTGAACATCATCGAGCCAAAGGGCGGTGTTATCCCACCGATCATGATATTGACGATCATAATCAAACCAAAATGAATGAGGTCGATATTCATCGTCTTGACAAGTGGTACCAGAAGAGGTGCGACGATAATCAGTAGGGCACCGCCTTCGAGGAACATGCCAAGTACAAGAAGCAGGATATTGATCACAATCAGGATAATCCACGGAGAATCTGAAATAGCCAGAATACTTTTTGTGAGCTGATGCGGGATGCGTTCCCAGCTCATGTATTGCCCGAAGACAGATGCAGCAATAATAATCAGCATGACAGAGCTTGTGGAAAGGATGGTGTTTTTAAGGATAATTGGAACGTGTTTCCACTTCAGCTCCTTATAGAGAAAGACACCAATAATAATACAGAACAGGACCGCCATAGCCCCTGCTTCCGTGGGGGTAAAGATACCGAAGCGAATACCAAAGATAATGCCAAATGGCAGAAGCAGACCCCAGATTGATTCCTTGAGTTGCTTGAAGATCTCTTTTGCCGAAGCCATCTTTTCCCGTGATGGTTGATAGTCCCTTTTAATGGCGATGAAATGCACGGTCAACATCAACCCAAAACACATGAGAATTCCAGGTGTATATCCGCCGATGAACATCTTAGCCACCGATACCTGGGCAATCAATGCGTAGATAATGAGGTTGATTCCCGGTGGGATGACTGGTGCAATTGCTGAAGAAGCCGCAGTGATAGCTGTTGCAAAGGGTGCGCTGTAACCACGCTTGGTCATCTGGGGTACCAGAATTTTTGATTGCATGGCCGCATCCGCATTGGCAGAGCCGGAGATACCACCCATAAGGGTCGAGAGCAGCACATTGACCTGGGCCAGGCCACCCCGTAAATGCCCGGTAAGTACATCGGCCATCTTCATCAGGTTTGAACTGATCCCAGAGTAGTTCATGATTTCTCCTGCCATGATAAAAAATGGTACGGCCAGGAGAGGAAAAGAGGAGGTTGAGGTGATAAATTTCTGCAATATCAGATCCGGTGGTGTACCCACATCGCCGAAGGTAAAGTAGGCAAGCGCTGCAGCCAAAAGGGCAAAAGCAATTGGAATACTGGTGAAATAAAGCGCCATTACAATGATGACAGGAAATGTTGACATGATATTAATTCTAGTGAGTTGTAACGCCTTTTGGCAAAAATCGGCCGAGGATAACTGATACAGTTCGACCTATGCTTGCGGGTAATTAATCATTTTTCGAATTTAACAATTTGCGAAGGTCCCGGTAGAGAAACCCCAGAGCGTAAAAAACCATCAGGGTAAAACCGACAGTCAATGCCAGGTTAACATAGAGAGCGGGAATATCTAATACCGGGGTTCGTTTTAATTGATTTGCGTTAATAAAAAAGATGCTGAGATAAACGATATAGCCGTTGATAACAAGCATCATCACATCGATTACCACTGCAATGAATGAACGCCAGGTTGCAGGACCGAACTTTGAAACAAGATCGATGCCGATATGCATCTTATAACGATAGGCAGCAGCAGAACCAACAAAAACACTCCATATAAAGGAGGTTGTGGCCACTTCTTCAGCCCAGAAAATGCCACCGTGGGAAAGGTATCTGAGAGCGACATTGACGATAACGACCAGCACGGTGATACAGAGGAAAAAACCACTGAAGACCAGATCGAAGTTACAAATAAGTTGTTTAGGTGTAGTAGACATTGCTCATAAATTAGGTGCACGAAAAGCTACTCTTCCGTGCACCTTTAGTTCAGTTTATCTCATGGAGTCGAGCTCTGAGAAAATCGCCTTGAAAACGCCAGGGGTCATACCCTCCTGTTCTTTGTAGAGTGGCGCCAGAGCAGCGCGGAACGCATCGCCGTCCACTTCATTGAACTTCACTCCGTAGGATTCAAGTTCTTTTACGACACCACCATGCTGGGACTTAAGCAGTTCAACCATATGATTTGCTCCTTTGCTGAACTCGTCCTGGATGATTGCCTGGTAGTTGGCAGGAATCTCGTTCCAGACTTTTGTGGAAATATAAACACCGCAGGTGCCGAGGATATGACGGGTGTTTGCAACGTTTTTAGTTGGGCCTTCATAAACTTTGGTTCCGATATTGGTGAACTCAGAGCCTTCAAGCCCATCGACAACACCTTGCTGAACGGCAGATAAGGTTTCACCCCATGGCAGTGGCGTTGCTGCAGCGCCCATTGCAGTCAGGGTATCGATATAGGATTTTGAGCCAGGAGTTCTGATCTTCATACCTTTTAGGTCGGCAGGAGTCTTGATGACCTTCTGGGTGATCAGATTTCTGAAACCATAGATATAGTCAAGAGCAAGGATCTTGATGCCCTGTTTTTCGGCCGCTGCCTTCATGTCTGCAACCATCTGGGTCCCGGTGAGTTTAACGTACTCATCGAAGCTGCGGTAGAGCATCGGTGCATAGAGTGCCTTGAAGTCGGGAACGTAGTCACCGATAAAAGAAGGATCTTCAACAGAGATGAATTTTGCCCCGCGAACCACCTGCTCCACACCTTCCTTGTAGGCTGGTAGCTGTGCCTGTGGGAAAGTCTGGATGGTAATTGCTCCACCCGTTTTCTCCAGGATGGATTCCGCAACCATATCCATGGACTTGGTCAGCTGCTCTGCAGGGCTGAAAACATGGCTCAGTTTCAGAGTTAACTTATAGTCATCGGCGGCCATGCTCTGGGTGCCCAAAGACAGGATAACACCTGTACAAAGGACGGAAAGAGATTTTTTGATGTTCATAATGTTCTCCTTGTAATGTCGTTTTTAGGTTATGGCTGCGGCAACACCTGCAACAGCTTTTTTGTATATTTCAACCACGGTTATCCTTTGCACCTGGCACCGTGGTGGTTGATTCCCGTACAATCAGTGTCGAATCCATCATGTCCTGTATCGGTTTTGACTTCTTTTCTATCAGTTGCAACAGTATTTGTGCAGCGCGCTGGCCCATCTCATATGCCGGTTGGCGGATCGTTGTGAGTGCTGGGACCATATAGGAGGCCGTCTGCATATCGTCAAAGCCGACGATGGATAAATCATCGGGCAGAGTAAGCCCCGCTTCCCTTGCCCCCTTCATTGTTCCAAGAGCAATATAGTCGTTGGAACAGAAGACTGCGGAGGGAGGAGATGGCAGGTTGAGGAGTTTTTTTATTGAATCTCGACCACCCGAGAGGGAGTAGTCTGTCTGAATAAGCAATTCCTTGTCATAATGAACCCCATTGTCCTTGAGACACTTCTTGTAACCGTGCCAGCGGTGGAAACTCCTGTCTGTCATAGAGAAATTACCCGCGACCATGCAGATACGTTTATGCCCAAGGGATATGAGGTGCTCAGTAGCGAGATAGCCACCCAGGTAGTTGTCAATCCCAACAGCAGACATTGGACCGCCTTTAACTGTGCTGAAGAGGAGTACGAACGGGAAATTTTCATCAACGAGAGATTTGAGGATTTCGCCTTTAAGATTGGTCGTGGTGATGATGAGCCCGTCTACCTGGCTTTCCCGAAGGACCTTTACCAGGTTTTCCTCCTGAGAATACTTGTCGTACGAGTTACCGAGAACAACCCTGATGTTCTTTTGTTCGGCATACTCCTGCACACCCAGAGTGGATTCGGCGAAAACAGAGTTGCTGATGGTAGGGATGATGAGCCCGATGGTATTCGATTTCTTGGTAACGAAACCGCGGGCGAGCGCGTTATACTTGTAGTTGCACTTTGCCATTGCCAGGAGGACTTTCTCACGGGTCTCTTCACGAACGGTATCTGGTGAATTGATGACTCTCGATACTGTGGCCGTTGATACGCCAGCGAGTCGTGCAACATCAAGAATGGTGCTCATACACATCTCCAAATGTAAACGCTTACATATCTATAACAATACAGCTGATAGCATGTCAATAATTATTTGTATGTTCGTCTTAAGTCTTAATATAGCGTTGAAAAGTAATTGTATGGCTGCGGTGATTAAGATCTTGAAATGAAAATTGTCTTCAGATACTATCACGCTCGATATTAACGAATACATTTTAATCAGAGAAGTGTGAATGAATCGAAGTCTCACTGCAGTCGCTGATCTCAATGTTTTACTGATTGACCGGTTTTGAAATGATAGTAATAAATACCTACATGAGTTACTATTTCTACTAAGATATCAGATGAGTAAATGCTATCGTGGGTGCATGGATTATGATAATGGATGAATCTCCGCCACCGGAGCATAAACAAACATTCACCATCGTCTGTTTTTTATTGACACTATTCCTCACCTGTTCTATCTCGTCGGGCTCTGCTACGGTGGCACCATCGTCATCTCCTGAGAAAAAGAGTGCACCCACTGTATCGCCGGTAATTATCGAAGCAGCAAATCAACCAGTACCCGGTGGAACAGATACTCCTGATGATTTGTCCAAAAGCAGTCAAAATGAAAACCTGCCGTCTGTGAAGTTATTAAATGAGACACAGGCCAAGACCTTGAATCGGCAGTCTACCCAGGGAGGGGATATTCCTCTTGTGGATAGTGAGACGGAAGAGCAGCTCGATGCTTTACAGGAAAAAGGAAGTACTCTTGTTATCAGTGCTGCAGATTGGATTGACTCGTTTTTTGATGATACGCGGTATGTCGCCGAAGAAAACAGAACCAGAGCAAAAATCAAACTTGAAGTTGGCTACTCACGTTATGATGATCTTGAATTTGATGCTGCAATAGATCTTCGTATTCACCTGCCTAGTCTTGAGGATAAGGCAAATATTTTTCTTCGATTGAACGATGACAATGATTTTGACGTCGATTCTAACCCAATATCCAATGCTGATGGACAAACAAGTAAAGAAGATCAGTTAACTGCAGGGCTTCAGTATTTTTTGGCAATGGGAGAACAGTACAATGTCTCCACTGAAGTTGGATTTTCCTACAACTACGTGTATGGCGGGATTAGGTACCGCTATCTTCATTCGATTTTCAACGATGATTGGGATGGTCGGTTTACCAATCGGCTGCGCTATTATAGTAATGACGGCTGGGAGGACAAAGCATCCTATGATATTGAAACATATTTTGGAGAACGTTTCTTTTACCGTACAACCTTCACGGCGCTGTTTTCAGAACCAAATGATGGTGTTCCCTTTTCAGTATTGGCACGACTGTACCAGGTATTTAACATCGATTCGGCCATACTTTACGATATCGGCGGCTATTTTGATACTGAACCTGACCTGAGTGCAACAGATGTTCAACTCAGAGTTCGATATCGCCAGCGATTTTATCGAGACTGGCTTGTTCTTGAAGTTGCGCCGCAGGTAACGTTTCCGCAAGAGTACGATTATAACTTCAATCCGGGGCTTGTCTTCAAGTTCGAATTCGACTTTGGGTATCTGAAGGACCGTAAGGCGTATCAGAATGTGTTCACTTTCTGATTGTTTTTCCCGATGATGTATACACAATGAGGAATTGCTACTTACCTGTCTTTAATATGCCGTAGGACTGTGCACTGACAAACCTTTATCTAAGCGAATCGGAGTTCCTGGTAAGCTACGGATCGCCAACAGTATCAGCCTAAATTTTAAGTGGATGACATTCACCCACGCAGGAGAAATTATGATAAACATTACTGCCATGAAGGAAGAAGGGGTTCTTGTTGTTGAACCAACTGGCCCATTAGAGCATACTGATTTCGAGAAATTAGCAAGGGAGATAGACATCTATTCTGATGATAGCAGTCGCCTGGTAGGGCTCATCATTTACACAAAACGATTTCCTGGATGGGATGATTTTAACGCATTCCTCCAACATATGAAATTTGTAAAAGGGCATCACAAAGCAATCCAGCATATTGCGATTGTAACCGATTCAATACTTGGGACGATTGGGCCGGTTATTGCCAATCCTTTTATTTCAGCCCAGGTAAAGCATTTTGAATATGACAATATAAGTGAAGCAAAGCAGTGGATAAAAACAGGAGTTTAAGCAGTAAGCATATGTTTCAGCCTCTACTCTTCAGTGGCGGTATTAACCAGAAAAAGAAATCTACATCAAAAACGATAGAGCGCCAACTATTTCATGATGTTAGCGATTGAAAACGTCGAGGGATGTCTCAGTATTCTCCAGTAATAATATCCTTGTAGATAGTATATGGATTCCGATTCTTGGCTTCAGGGAATTTCTTATAGACAATAGTGATCAGTCCTGCGGCAACGAAGACTGCATCGCAATCAGGATCTCGTTTACGGAGAAGACGATGGTTGTTGATGTAACACCTTCTGCGTTGTTCCGGTATTCTCAACCATTTACTCTTCTCGGATTCAACCGACCAATCTATGCCACGTGTGTCGAAAACCATACTTCTATGCTTCCCATATTTAAATGTAACACAACAAATGGATTTCTTGGTTTCTGGATTTGCGAGGGGTTAAGAGGAAAATCAATCCCCCCTTTGGGTTGCGAACTTTGTTGCGTGAAACTGTGGATGGTTTCAAAACTGAAGGTGGCTCATTGAAATCTCTGAATAATGTCTGCAGTTTTATGATTCTTATTATAAAGATGAATAGTAGAAAGTACTTTTCTACTATTCCAGAAGCAATTCAGAGAAAATTCCACATTCCTGGAAAAAGGTTTTGGCCAGAATTTGTTTGATCCTCCCTAAACTACTGAAATATGGTTGTTTATAATTGTATTCTCTAGTGGCAAGGGTTTTGCATTATACCTTGTACTGAAAGACTCTATCTAAACTTCTGCTGGAGGGAAATATGTACAGATTACTTTTGAGTGTGGTGATGATAATCCCATTTTTCGTCATTTCAGTAACATCCTCTGTGGCAGAACCTCTAACTATGTTTTTACTCGGCGCAGGCCTCGTGGGTCTTTCAACTTCAATGCCTGGAAAAAAGAAGAAGTAACTGCAGTTA
Organism: uncultured delta proteobacterium; assembly: GCA_963776075.1. Taxonomy (GTDB): domain Bacteria; phylum Desulfobacterota; class Desulfobulbia; order Desulfobulbales; family Desulfocapsaceae; genus MADRE3. Next base: position 304,989 of record CAVZLG010000004.1, on the reverse strand, counting down.
CCTCTTCCTCCAAAAAGGCAGGGCTAGAAATGGTTCTGCCTTTTTTTTTCCCTGTGTGACGTAGTTGAAGACTCTTCTTGTATATCATTGTTCGTGATGGTCATTAGAAAATCCCAAAATCCACTCCTGCTGCCAAAGTTTGTCCCAGTTCCTCCAGCCCGACTAAATCTTGTTCTGTGGGTGAGCCCACAACTCTAATGTGCTCTTGTACTTTTTCCCATTTGTAACCGGCCGCAATTCGTTCGATTTGAGAAAGAGCACCTCGTCCGTCATTCCCCGCACATACAAAAACGATATACGGGAGGCCAATGGTTTTGTTCTGCGCGGCCTGATATGTCCGATCAAAAAAATCCTTAATCATGCCGGCCATTGTTCCAAAGTATTCAGGAGAGCCGATGGCAAGTCCATCACAATTAAGCAGGTCATCCACGTTAGCATCCACTGCTTTTTTGAGTATGATTGCTACATTTTTTTCTTTTGCTGCCCCTCTTGCAAGTCGATGCGCCATGAGTTTCATGGTACCGCCTTGGGAATGGTAAATGACCAGGATGCTTTTTTTCTGCGTTTCCAATTGCAGCTCCTCGATTTATATGGATGAAACGAGCAAGCGGTATTGTATTGAATCTGTCCTTAAAAGGATAAGAACCCTGATATATAAAGGAATAATAAATATTTTTTTTTAGTATTTTTAGTCATTGCAGGTACTCAGCTTCTCTTGGAAGATGACGAACTTCGCAAAACCATGGAAGATGTATTATTATAATAATAGAGGGGCTTTCCCGAGACTGGAACCTCCTATAAGAGAAAATATAATTAAAAAAGCCGAGTTCGAAGGATACCCCTCGCTTCCAGACGATAGTTGGGCCAGGTTTTTGACCTGGTTGGAAATTAAATCAATGTGTGAAGAGATAGAATCCCAGTTCTTTCTCTTCATGTGCTGGGTTAGTAAATTCACATCCAAACTCCTGTCCACCAGCATTTCTGACGACAACTTCTTTGTCTATAAAATCTGCTCTCTGGTTATCAAGCGTAAACTGAACCTGAAGGTTATCACCTTTATTAATACGCGTTGAATTTAAAATTTTAAAACGTAAACCACTCATTGAAAGATTTAAAACAGTCATCGCATACCTTTTATCAGAGTCGAAAGATTGATTTGTAATCCCCCCTACAATTTTTACGCTCTTCCTATAATATCGTCTAAAATCCAGGAAGACCTCAAATCGCTTTTGACATTTACAGCGAGCAACTAAATTGTGCTTATTTTTTTTTACCTTGCTTGTTGGTAGGTGATAATTTTGTTCACAGTGCGGGCAAGAAAAGGAAACATGATTGTTTCCATCCACGTGTACTTTTACCGTTTCCATACATCTCCCTTCTATTGATAGCATCAAGGATTAATTATCATTAAACGTTTGACCTTTCCCAAATAGTGTGGAGAGATCAGAGGTAAGCCCAAGTAATATAAAACTGCAGGCGCCTCCTGTAAACCTCTTGCCTGGCGTTTAAATGGAACACTGTGGTGGTGAGATAAACGAGAAGATATCCCTGCGAATTTTCAGACCTGAAATGATGAAAGCAAATGTCACATTCTATAGAAACAGGCAATCAATAATTACCAGATCGGTTCTGATATTCCACAATTACATCGTCGTAAGAAAAACGTTTCAGTTAAGGCTTAACTTTTTTTCGTGGTAATCGTTTGAAATGATGAAATTTGCCGTTTTACCTCTTTGCTTTTGCATTCCGGACAAATAATCTTTTTTGTTTCATACTCTGATATAGTCATGACAATGGAAAAAGCATGATCGCACTTTTGGCATAAATATTCGTAGATAGGCATTGGCCGACTCCTCTTCAGGTTGTAAATTCACTAATTGCGCTCAGATACATTTGGGATTTCATATATACAATAACCATAATGCCTCGCATTGTAATTGTGCTTGGTGTTGTTTGAAATGCATCAATCAAAAATTATTGTAATATTAGTGTCTTTGTCACTATTCCAAGAAGAAGAAACCCCCTGCAGATATCCAGAAGATGTACAGGAATTATTTTGAGCATATGACTGGTGCCCAAACTGCTAGGTGCTTTTTTTCATTTTTTCCATCTCTCTTCTCAATTTATCCTCAATACTATTGTGCATGTCTTGCCTTTTCTTTTGTAGATCTGCTTTGATAGTTTCAACTTTTTTGTCCATATTTTTTTTCTTTGCCATAAACGCTTCGAGTTCTCTGGCAAGTTTATTCTCATCCTTAACCTCTCGTGGGAGCTTTTCGATTTGCAGATGATCTGCAATGGTAAGTTTGATTGAAAAAGGATCTTCGGACATTTCGATAATGCCAAGCTTTTCAAGGGAACGACACGTTGTGAGACCAGCTTCAACTGAGATATTGATGGTGGAACAGACCTCATCAATCGTCGGTGGAGATTGTTTTTGATGGTGAATAATCCTGATTGCTGCAACAAATAGATGGGCCTCGCTGTATGGATCCATGGTCGAACTCCCCTAACGAAAAACTGATTTTGATTGATATACCACGCTTGAAGGGCAATGGTCTTACCTGGCATACAATAATAAGTTCCTCAGAGAGCTGCTATTATTTTCAAAGGAAAATAATGCGACAAGAACTGCATCATTTATATCGTCAGAGACATGGTACTGGAGCTCATCTATTATTGCGGTTAGGAAGGGGTGATAATTGTAAAAATGATATAGAAGTTTATTGCACCAACTAAAAAACCGAAGAGACCCCACACGGCAGTTTTTTTTCCGTGTTTTGTCTTCATCTCCAGAATTCCAAAAAAGAACGCAGCAAGACCGGGTATCATTGAAGTTATCGAAACAAGAGTTACAATGATAATAAACGAGAGTGAATTGAATAAATCTGGAAATTTAGCAATGTGGTGGTTGATGATTTCAGGATCAAATACGAAACCGTAATTTAAAATAAAAGCAACGATAATGAGAAGGTAAATACCACATATTATACTTGCGCTAGCCCTGCTGAGCGTAGCCGTTAGTCTGCCTTCAAAAGAACCTCTTTCTGAAGAGTAGAGTATTTTTTCCAGTACCTTCAATGTGCCACCCTTAATTTGTTAGAAATAAGATAAGGACCGTCCCCTGTTTTGGCAATATCTGATGGCTTCTGAAAAAGGTGTTTGAACCTGGTAAATGTAAAATACCCCTGACAAACGAACCTTTCGAATATTTTTTCGAAGCATATGAACTCAAATGATTGACATAACGAAAATAACTGGATACCGTGCAGATGTAGTTTCCGCACAACCAATTAACCACAACTCAAGGAGGTCTTCTTTATGCTAAAAAAGATTGCGATACTCACAGCAGTAGCAGCGTTGAGCGTTCAAAACGTTTACGCTGGCATGGATGAGGCAAACAAATGGATTGATGAAGAGTTCCAGCCCTCGGCATTGTCGAAAAGTGATCAGCAAAAGGAAATGGAATGGTTCATCAATGCAGCCAAACCTTTCAAAGGAATGGAGATCAATGTACTGTCGGAAACTATTCCGACCCATGAGTATGAATCGAAAACCCTGACCAAAGCTTTTGAGGAAATTACCGGTATCAAGGTTAACCACCAGTTACTGGGTGAAGGTGAAGTGGTACAGGCAGTGCAGACCCAGATGCAGACCAAACGTAACCTCTATGATGCCTATATCAATGATTCGGATTTGATTGGTACCCATTCACGCTTGCAGCTTGCCGTCAATCTGTCGGACTGGATGGCGGGTGAGGGCAAGGATGTCACCAACCCGGGTCTGGATGTTGACGATTTTATCGGCAAATCTTTTACCACAGGACCTGACGGAAAGCTGTATCAACTTCCCGATCAGCAGTTCGCTAATCTTTACTGGTTTCGTAAAGACTGGTTTGATCGTCCTGAACTGAAGGAAAAATTCAAAGCGAAATACGGATATGAACTGGGTGTACCGGTGAACTGGTCAGCCTATGAAGATATCGCTGAATTTTTCACAGATGATGTCAAGGAAATTGATGGTGTTCAAGTATATGGTCATATGGACTATGGCAAGCGGGCACCTGATCTTGGCTGGCGAATGACCGATGCATGGCTATCTATGGCGGGTGCCGGCAGCAAAGGGTTGCCAAACGGTATCCCTGTTGATGAATGGGGAATTCGCATGGAAGAAGGCACCTGTAATCCTGTGGGTGCATCGGTGTCACGTGGTGGTGCAGCCAATGGCCCGGCAGCAGTTTACGCGATTCGCAAGTGGGACGAGTGGCTACGGAAATATGCTCCTCCAGGTGCGGCTAGCTATGACTTCTACCAGTCCCTCCCGGCACTTTCCCAAGGGAATGTTGCACAGCAGATCTTTTGGTACACCGCGTTTACAGCCTCGATGGTGGCACCTAAATCAGAGGGGAACAACACGGTTGATGACAGTGGAACGCCGTTATGGCGTATGGCACCTTCTCCCCATGGTCCTTATTGGGAAAAAGGCCAGAAACTGGGGTATCAGGATGCCGGATCGTGGACACTGTTCAAGTCAACCCCGGTTGATCGCCGAAAGGCAGCCTGGCTCTATTCACAATTCGTAGTCTCAAAGACTGTGGACGTCAAGAAAAGCCACGTTGGTCTGACCTTCATCCGTGAGAGTACCGTCAACCATGAATCCTTTACCGAGCGTGCTCCGAAACTTGGCGGCCTGGTAGAGTTTTATCGTTCACCTGACCGTGTAATGTGGTCGCCGACCGGTGTAAACGTGCCGGATTATCCAAAACTTGCACAGATCTGGTGGCAGCAGATTGGTGATGTAAACTCCGGTGTTTTTACATCGCAACAGGCCATGGACCGTCTTGCAGAGGAAATGGATCTGGTTATGGCGCGTATGCAAAAAGCTGATGAAAAAGCCAATACTTATGGAGGCTGTGGCCCCAGGCTGAATGAAAAAATGGATCCTGCAGAGTGGCTGAAGAAGCCGGGCTCTCCGAAGGCCAAGCTGGCCAATGAGAAACCAAAAGGAGAAACGGTTAATTATGATGAACTCGTTAAACGCTGGAACAACTGATCAGCCGGCGAGTAACTGACCAGAAAATCCGGGGCCTGCCTAAACACAGGCTCGGCCCCGGATCTCAAAAGAATCATTTGCGATAAGACCTGGTATTTGACATGCGAACCGATATAAGCGGGCGACAGCGGTTGATCATGGAATTTATCCGAGAACACGGTTCGGTTCAGGTGGATGACCTGTCAGCACATCTGCAGGTTACCCCACAAACCATACGGCGTGACCTGAATCAGTTATACGATATGGAACTGCTTGAGCGCGTTCATGGCGGAGCTATCATCAAGGACAGCGCTGAAAATCTTGGTTATGGCGCAAGAAAGATTCTGATGGCTGATGAAAAAACAGCAATAGCCAAGCAGGCTGCCCAGATTATCTCAGACAATGCTTCAATGTTCATCAACCTCGGTACGACCACGGAGCGTGTAGCTGAATTCCTGGTGGATCGCAAAGGTATTCTGGTGATCACGAATAACATCAACGTGGCGAGTACACTGTGGCCATCCCGAAGCATTGATGTGATGATTGCCGGCGGGCGGATTCGCAATGCTGATGGTGGTATTATCGGAACCAGCACCGAAGAGTTTGTTGACAAGTTTGAACCTGACTATGCTATCATCGGTTGCTCAGCCATCGATGGCAGCGGCGAGTTTTTTGATTATGACCTGCGTGAAGTACGTGTAACGCAGGCAATAATCAAGCAGGCTCGTTCCGTAATCCTTGTTGCTGATTCGATGAAGCTGGCGCGCCGCGCCCCGGTCAAAGTCGGAACACTTACTGATGTTGACATACTCATTACCGATGCAGGTATGTCAAGTGAGTTTGTTGAAGTCTGCCGCCAGAACAATGTTGAAGTGAAAATTGCAAAACCTTCAGATTAGAATAAACGAAGGGTACAATTAATGGCTATTGAACTAAGAAATGTCACGTTCCGGGTAGGTGCAGAAACCCATATCTATGAAACGAGTCTCATGCTTGAACCAGGTGGATTCAATATTCTGCTGGGAACCACACTCAGTGGCAAAACCACCCTGATGAGACTGATGGCAGGACTTGAGAAACCCACTAACGGGGAGGTCTGGGCCAGCGGCAGGAACGTAACCGGACTCCCGGTGCAGCAGCGCAGCGTGGCGATGGTCTATCAGTCCTTTATCAATTATCCCAGCTTCACCGTTTACGAAAACATTGCCTCACCACTGAAGGTGGCCGGGTTAAGTAAGCAGGAAATTGACGACAAGGTTCATCGATTTGCCGATCTTCTCAAACTGACACCAATGCTCAATCGTTTACCAAAAGAGCTCTCCGGCGGCCAGCAACAGCGAACCGCGCTGGCACGTGCTCTGGTAAAAGGTGCCGAGCTCGTATTACTGGATGAACCACTGGCCAATCTTGACTATAAGCTGCGTGAAGAGTTGCGTGACGAGTTGCCGAAATTGTTCACGGATACTGGAGCCACTGTTGTTTACGCAACCAGTGAACCACTGGAGGCTCTCATGCTGAGTGGTCATACCGCAACACTCAATGAGGGTCGCGTGGTTCAGTTTGGCAAGACCTCATCCATTTATCGCAAGCCGGCCACACTGGAAAGCGCAGAGGTATTCTCAGACCCGCCGATCAATACAGCAGTAATTAAAAAACGTGGAAACCAGGCAATTTTAGGAGAAGTTGTTTCCTGGAATGTTCCTGAAGAGCTTGCCGCTCTGCCGGACGAAGAATACAAAATCGCCTTGCGGCCCCACCACCTGCTGCCGGAAGGAGAGGGGGTGGAAGTGAGTGGCATTGTCCAGATTGCTGAGATCAGCGGCTCAGAATCCATTATCCGCGTAAAAGTAAATGGTAATGTCTGGGTCAGCCAGGCCCCAGGGATTCACTCCTTCGAATATGGCGAAAAGGCGACTTTTGTTTTTAATACGGAACACTGTCTGTATTTCGGGGGCGATGACAGATTGATTGAACTCTAACTCATGCAGGTTGCAACATGGCAAGAATCAGATTCAAAAATGTAAGGCACGCTTACCCGCCGCCAAAGGGACAGGAACCGGTATATGCCTTAAAGGAAATCAACCAGGTATGGGAAGACGAAAGCGCCTACGCCCTGCTTGGTCCTTCAGGCTGTGGCAAGACCACCTTGTTGAACACCATTTCCGGCCTGTTAACGCCATCCGAGGGCAACATCTTTTTTGACGGCCAGGATGTGACAAACCTGCCCACCTCAGAAAGACAGATTGCTCAGGTGTTTCAGTTCCCGGTTGTCTATGATACCATGACTGTTTTTGATAATCTGGCTTTCCCACTGCGCAATCGTGGCATGGATGAAGCTTTGGTCAAACAACGCGTCGACCAGATTGCAGAGATGCTTGACCTGACAGCCAGTCTCAAGAACCGGGCATCAGGTTTGACTGCTGATGGAAAGCAGAAGATCTCCCTTGGTCGCGGTCTGGTTCGTTCTGATGTAAATGCGATCCTGTTTGACGAGCCCTTAACGGTTATCGATCCACATCTGAAATGGCAGCTGCGTTCCAAGTTGAAGGAATTGCACCAGCAGGTAGGGGTTACCATGATTTATGTCACCCATGACCAGGTTGAGGCTTTGACCTTTGCTGAAAAGGTTGTGGTTATGTTTGACGGTCTCGTGGTGCAGGTGGGTACGCCGGTTGAATTATTCAACCAGCCGCGACACACCTTTGTGGGCTACTTCATCGGTTCTCCGGGAATGAATGTCCTGCCCTGTACAATCGATAATGGCCAGCCTGTTTTTCATAACAACCTCCTGAAAACCACCCAACAGGTTAAGGGAGAGTTGAGTGGTAAGCTCGAAGTCGGCATCCGGCCGGAATTTATCCAGTTTGCAAATGACGGTATCCCTGTAGTTATTGAAAAGGTCGAAGATCTGGGTCGCTACCAGGTGTTAACATTGAAGCATGAAGCCGAAATAATCAAAATGGTGATGAAAGAAGATCAAGTCTTCCCATCGGAGAACCCCAGGATTCAATTTGACCCGAACCACACCAGAATTTACTGTGACGATTGGGTCGTTGAGGAGACAGCCCATGAATAAAACATTAAACAATAAGGCCTGGTGGCTTGTTGTGCCTGTCTTGATCCTGGTGGCCTTCAATGCGTTTATCCCCCTGATGACGGTAGTCAATTACGCCTTTCAGGAAACCTTTGGTGACAACGTATTTTTCTGGGAAGGTACGACCTGGTTTGAGCAGGTGCTGCGTTCACCCCGTTTTCATGCCTCCCTGATGAGGCAGCTTGTCTTTACCGCCATGATCATCGCTATCGAGGTACCGCTCGGTATCGGTGTAGCCCTGACAATGCCCCGCAAAGGTCCCTGGGTGTCAGTTTGCCTGGTATTAATGGCTCTTCCATTATTAATTCCGTGGAATGTTGTCGGTGCCATGTGGAATATCTTCGCCCTGCCTGAAATCGGTCTCCTCGGGCACACCCTGAATTCCATGGGGATAGATTACAATTTTACCAGACAACCGGTAGCCGCCTGGATTACCACGGTGATTATGGATGTATGGCACTGGACATCGCTGATCGTATTGCTGTGCTATGCAGGACTGAGTTCTATATCTGATGACTATTACCAGGCCGCTCACATCGACGGCGCCAGTCGCTGGGCAATTTTTCGGTATATTCAGCTACCGAAGATGAAACGGGTACTGACCATCGCCATCCTGCTGCGTTTCATGGACAGTTTTATGATATATACCGAACCGTTCGTGCTGACCGGTGGCGGACCAGGTAACACCACGACATTTCTGTCTATCGACCTGGTCAAAATCGCTCTCGGTCAATTTGATCTTGGGCCGGCGGCAGCCATGTCGCTGATTTATTTTCTTATGGTTTTGCTGATCTGCTGGGCATTCTACACTATCATGATGCGTAACGAGGAGCAGTAAGATGACCAATTCAAAAAAGTGGCTGGTACCAACGCTCTACATCCTGTTTTTGATGTTGCCAATCTATGGTCTGGTGTCCATGTCATTTAAGACCACCGGTGAAATATTGGGAGGTTTTTCATTTTTCCCACAGGATTTTACCCTGGCCAATTACATTGTAATATTCACTGATCCGACCTGGTACAACGGCTACATCAATTCGATAATCTATGTGGTGATCAACACCATAATTTCAGTGACGGTGGCCTTGCCGGCAGCTTATGCGTTTTCGCGATATAGGTTCCTTGGCGACAAGCACCTGTTCTTCTGGCTGCTGACCAACCGCATGGCTCCTCCGGCGGTATTTGCGTTGCCGTTTTTCCAGTTATACTCGGCAATCGGTCTGTTCGATACCCATATTGCCGTGGCTATTGCCCATTGTCTGTTCAATATTCCCCTGGCTGTGTGGATTCTCGAGGGATTTATGTCAGGGGTGCCGAAGGAACTGGATGAAACAGCATTCCTGGATGGTTATTCGTTCTGGAGATTTTTTATCCGTATTTTTATTCCGACTATTGCTGCCGGTATCGGGGTGACGATGTTCTTCTGCTTCATGTATTCTTGGGTGGAACTGTTGCTGGCAAAAACATTGACATCGGTCGATGCCAAACCGATTGCCGCCACTATGACGCGTACAGCAAGCAGCTCGGGCTATGAACTAGGGCTGCTTGCCGCTGCCGGTTCACTTACCATCATTCCAGGTGCAATCGTCATCTATTTTGTGCGTAACTATATCGCCAAAGGGTTTGCCCTGGGACGGGTTTAGTCAAAGGAGGACAACTATTATGGGTTTATCCTGGATGGCATGGACCTGGCCGACAGCAGCGTTCTTCGTGGTCATCGTGTTATCAATTGCTTCTATGGGTGTATGGGAACGTTTCAGTCCGGGTGGCAACCCAAGGCGGGGCCTGTTCGGCCTGGACACAACACGAGGTGATCGGTTGTTCATCTCCTGGTTGGGGACTGGATTTATCAACCTGGGGTGGCTGGCCTTTTTTGGCGCGCCGCTTTGGGGTGGACTCGCCTTTTCCATTGGCTGGTTTATTTTTGTCTTCAGATATGTCTAGGGAGATGGCGAACCGTATAAGCATTCAACTCCGCAAAACGCCCTTTTCGCTCAATCTCTACGTTATGCTTAAATTTTTATCCTCGGAATATCGATTATATGCCTGCGGTAAAAATTCTTCGCATGCCTTGATGCTGAACGAAAATCATCATTTTGCAAAAGGCTCGATTATCTTGCCTGAAGAGTTCGTCTGGCGCTCAGAGGATGAACGAGGTGTGATTGGTATAGATTTATAGGCCTCGTGAAAGAAGTTCGGGGCCGAGGTAGGTTCGTTCTTTTTCACCCAGGATCCCAAGAGACAGGCATATGAGTGTCCAGAAGTGGACGACATTGTAGTTTCCCCCGTAATGTTCGCCAATGTCCTCCATCTGGGAGTGGCAATTGTGACAAGGGGTCAGCACATACCCGGCACCGGTGGCCGCTATCTGATCAAATTTCCTGCGTCCGTAGATTCTTCGTTGGGCTGCCATGCCTGCCTGTAGAAAACCGCCGCCGCCGCCGCAGCAGTAATTTGCACTGCGGTTGGGCTGCATATCGATAAAATTTTCTTCTCCAACCAGTGTTTTGGTAACAAAACGCAGGTCTTCAGCTATTGACTCGCCATAGGCCTTGCGGACAATCTGGCAGGGATCCTGTACGGTAAATTTAATATTTTCAGTATTCCAATCTGAATTGACGGGCAGTTTGCCCTCTCGTATCCATCGTGCGTAATAGGTAATAAGGCTGCTTATCTCAAAATTTGCCTTAATGTTGAAACGGTTGACTGCATTCCACATCGTATAATAGGAATGACCGCATTCCGTGTTAAGCCATATCTTGGAACCTAGCTCATTAACCGCATCGACCCGCTGGCTTATGACATCATGCCATGCTTCCTCGTCACCTGAAAACATGCAAAAATTTTCTGCTGCCCAGCCTTTTGATGCATAGGTCCAATCGGCACCGACGAGATGGAAAATCTTCCAGAGAGGGACCATCTCTTCAGGCTCACTCATTGGTTCGCGTGAATTCTGGTTAACGAAAAAGGTTGCCCCTTTTTTATCTATTGGCGCACAGAGGTCCTTAAATTGAGGCTGTTCTTCACGAACTTCCGCAAGGATATCGTTGACGACGAAAACAAAATCATCAGGAGGGATCCCCATCGCGCTTGTACTTGCATTAGATCTTGATAGTTCACAGGACCTGGTAATACCTGAAGGTTTCAGCTCTTTGGGCCAGTTTCCCCGGGCATGAAAAACAAGCTGGGAGATATCTATATTCATCGGGCACACGTGTTGGCAACGTTTGCATTGGGTACACATCCAGACCCATGGCGTCTGTGAGAGTTCCTCGTCCATGCCGAGCATTGCCATCCTGATAAATTTTCGCGGGTCCATGTTTTCCAGGCCCGAAGCAGGGCAGCCCGATGAACATAGACCACAGGTGAGACATGCCTCAAAGCTGGCCCCCTCCGGGAGAAGTTCGATGGCAAGTTCTTTAAAACTGAAAGATTTTATTTTGGTGTCAGACATGGTTGTAACCTTTTGGATAGAGCGCTTGGGCCGAGTTCAACTCGGGATTTTCTAATACTGTTAAAAATTTCATTTCAGGGATAAAAACTGAACTGCCGACTCAACGGCTTTGTAGGCGGTTGATATGGCAATGCCGGCTCCACAGCGTTCACGGATCCAATCCTGGTGGGCAATGATAATCCCTGCGGCAAACAGGTTTTCATACATTGGTTTTCCGTCATGGCCGAGCGGCCGATAACGGTGATCGACTTCAATTCCTGCACGGTGAATGTCATGGCCCTTTTTATCCAGGTATTTTTGACGGTACCATTGTTCACGAGATTTTGGCTGAACAACCGGAATGCCAAGTAATGGCTCCAGGATATTGTCAATCTGAGCTTCAAGGCCACCACTGATAAATCGTCCGGTTGCGAGGATAACAGCCCGAGACTCAATGAGCAGCGGACCGTAACTGTCATTGAGATGAAGTTGCGCCCGTTCTTTGCTGAATTCAATGGAGAGAACCTTTTGCTGCGGTATTACGGTGATTCCTTTTGCTGGAAATGCCTGCTCTACAAGCTCCCGCAATCGAATTCCGGGAACTGATGGGGGCATTGTGGGAATCTCAAATAAGGGGACTCCAATCAATTCCTGGAGACTCTCCATGACCAGGTCCGGTGCATGGATTCCAAAAATAGCGGGCATGCCGATAAATTTGGCATCACCGGCAACTTTTTTAACCATTGCTGCGAGCCGGCTGCGATGAGCTGGCACCTCAAGAGCGCGGGCAAGGACTTCGGGATAAACTTCGCCCTGATCAATATCGGGGAAATTGATTCGTTCAAATCGCAGCTGCGGCCACTTCGTTTTTAAGTTGGCAACAATCTGCCTGCCGCTAAAGCCTTTCAGACCCTTGAAATCAATAATGACGCACGACTCTTTTCTGGCGAAGGCCTCAACTCCTGAATGCATAGTTGCGGGAATACACATGGTCTTTTTAAGGGTACCGGCAGGAGTGAGGGCATCCAGATTCATTTCTCCGGGTAAACTATAATCAATGCCGCAGACTGAAATAAATGAAATGAATTCTTTAAACGCGGATCTGATATCCTGTTCTGCAATCCGGGAATAAGGATGTTCTGATTCTTCCTCCTGCAGCTTTGCAATGGCATCCCAGGGGTTTGATACCCGGGGTTCCCTATTGTTTCTGATGCTTCCCAGGAGGTCGAGGTATCCGGTTGTGTAGGCGAGTGCCCCGGTATTGCCTGTCTGGGTAGTTTTTATATTACGATTGTGGGAAAAGATACTTGCCGCAACTCCCGCCAGGCCAGATCCAATAACTGCAAGATCAGTTTCTATACAACGATTTTCTTCTGTCATCGTCTCTTTGAAGATTGATATAGAGGTGATTTTTGGTTGTCATACTCCTGGTCTAATCCCAGGAGTCCACAATGAAGGGCTTCTGCAAGTTCCATCTGGGCCATCTGGGTACCCCAGATCACAGAGCGCTGCCCTTTAAATCGTTCATTGAGAAACTCACACATATGACTCAACCCGGTTTTGTCATTGTAATAACCACGGTCATATAGATACGATGCAATGCGGATACTGCAGAATGATCCCTGACATGGTCCTTTCCCTGCTCTTGACCTGAGGGCAATGGCTTCCAGTGTCATCTCTTCCTCGGCGCCAGGGGCACCCAGAATTTCATCTATCGCAGACTGAGGCACCATTTCGCATTCACACAGTATCAGGTCATCGGCCTTGTTTGCCTTGAACCAGTAGCGGGGTGCAGCACCAGGCTCGGTCCAGCGGCAGCCCTTGTCATCATTGAGTGGCTGTTCTTTTGTTGAAGATGGTGCTGTGTTTCCAAGTCTTGTTGCTACAAGGTCTGCGGCTTTTTCTGCCATAAGTCTGAACGTGGTCAGTTTGCCTCCAGTTATGGTACAGAAATTAGTCAGAGAGGCAGCATGGTTATTCAATGCGTACCCCCTTGTTACCGAACGGTCATCGGCTTGGGATCCAGGTTGAAGCAGCGGCCTGACTCGTGAAAAGGCACGAATATACCTGGCATGAGCAAGGCCTGGCAGCATTGCTGAGCCTTCCCTGATATTTCTGTTCACCTCATCGACAGTTGGATGAATACGCTCAAGGTCATCAACGCGTACCGACGTTGTTCCCAACACAGATACGGTGCCACCGGGGACGAGAATATCGCCGTCACCAGGGGGCCTGAGCCGGTGGATAACACGATTGGTCAATCGATCATGGCTGACGAGCAGGGTTCCTTTGGAGTACAACAGGTTGACGTCATCACATCCTGCCAGTTTTGCAATGTCCATCGCCCAGGCTCCGCCGGCATTCACAAACTGCTGGGAACGAATTTCTATCATCTCTCCGGATCGCTGATGCCGGCAGATCGCAGAAGTTATTTCCCCGTTGGAAATGCGGAAGGAGAGCAATTCTGTATGTGAATGATAGCTGCTGTTATTGAGCTCGCGTGCATGAGCAACATGTTCCAGTGCCAATCGAAAAGGGTCAATGGTTGCATCGGGCAGAATATAGGTGCTTTGCAGCTTATCAGTCAGGTGAGGTTCAAATTCCCTGGCCTTCGACGGAGTGATGGGGATGCATGATATTGCAGCTTTTTTACAGAGTGCTGGAAACTGATCGACAAAATCCTCGTCATCGCCATCAACGGCAACGAAGAGTGCGCCGGTATTTTCAATACATTGAGGTGCCAGATGTTTTAGGATATCACTTTCCTGGCGACACTCAACAGCGGCCTGTTGATCGTTGGAGACATATCGTGCACCGGAATGAAGTAATCCATGGTTGCCCCCTGACGCGCCGGCGCAGAGATCCTGCCTGTCGATAAGCAGACAGTGAATGCCCCGCAAGGCCAGATCCCGCATTATCCCGGCCCCGGTAACGCCACCGCCTATGACCAGTACTTCGGTTTCTAAAAGTTTCATTTTTGTCTTCTCATCTCAATGAGCTCCTTATAAAGTGGCCCGGTAAGGAATAAAGTGATGATTTTCTCATGCTGCCATTCAGGGAGCAGTTGAGAAAGTAACGATGCAGATGTGCCCTGTGTAATCGCTCTAATTTACCTGGTACCACCAACGAGGAAATTATTAATTCGAATCGATAAAAAGTTCAAGTGAAATCATTTTTAGTTTCAAGTGAAGCATAGTTTCGTTTGTACTGATGAATGTGGCAAGATTGAGACGATCAATAACGCTTATAACCGTTTAAGGGTTGTTTATTTAATTTCAGATTGACCAGCTCTTTATTTTCTGTTTGTGGAGTAAAATAGTTCAATGCGATCGTGCTCATTGTAAAATAACAATTGCTTAATACGATGTGAGCGTCCTTCTGACAGCGTCTTTCCAGCCACGATATTTACGTGCCCGGATATCTTCTGTGAGTTTTGGTACAAACTGGCGGTCAAGTTTCCAGGCTGCGGCAAATTCTTCCGGTGGCAGGAAGAGCCCTTTTTGCAGGCCAGCGAGGTATGCCGCACCAACTGCTGTTGTTTCAAGTATTTTAGGGCGGTCAACCGGGGCATTGATAATGTCGGCAAGGAATTGCATTGTGTAATTTGAGGCTACCATACCACCATCAACCCTGAGGACGGGTGCATTTTCCTGCTGCCAGTCATTCTGCATCGCCTCAAGCAGATCACGGGTCTGATAACATACTGATTCCAGTGCCGCCCGCGAGAGTTCCGCCGGTCCAGTACTCCTGGTTATCCCGTAAATCGCGCCCCGTGCGTCTGCGTCCCAGTGCGGCGCACCAAGCCCGGTGAATGCAGGTACCAGGTAGACATCCTGGTTAATATCTGCTTTACGAGCAAGTTTGCCACTTTCTGAGGCCTCTTCAATGAGGCCCATGGCATCGCGCATCCATTGCACTGCAGCTCCGGCTACAAAAATGGAACCTTCAAGTGCGTATGAGGTAATGCCGTTAACCCGATAGCCTATTGTCGTGAGCAGTTTATTGTTGGATTTTACTGCTTCCGATCCAGTATTGAGTACCGCAAAACAACCAGTACCATAGGTAGATTTGAGCATTCCTGGTTTAAAGCATGCCTGGCCAACTAGTGCAGCCTGCTGGTCACCTGCAATACCGTTTATGGAAATTGGAGATCCAAAAATATCGGTGCTGGTTGTGCCAAAATCTGCAGAACAATCTTTAACCTCGGGTAACAGTGATTGCGGAATATCGAGCAGCTTACAGAGTTCGTCATCCCAGCAGTTTCGGTGGATATCGTAGATCATGGTCCTGGCGGCGTTTGTCGCATCAGTTGCGTGGACGGTTCCTCCACTCAGGCGCCATAGAAGAAAGCTGTCAACGGTGCCAAAGGCAAGGTTTCCCGCCTCTGCCTTTTCTCTTGCACCTCCAACATTATCAAGAATCCACCGTATTTTTGTACCTGAAAAATAGGGATCTATCAGTAATCCAGTCTTATCGGCAACCAGCTTATTATTGTCTTCTGTTCTCAACTGGTTGCAAAATTCTGAGGTCCTCCTGTCCTGCCAGACAATAGCATTATAGACGGGTATACCAGAATCCCTGTCCCACAGGATTGTTGTTTCTCGCTGGTTGGTGATGCCAATGGTACTGATCTGTTCAGGCGTAAGGCCGGCCGTTTTCAACGCCTGTCTGCATGTGGCTAGTGTGGTCTGCCATATGTCTTCGGGGTCATGTTCTACCCATCCTGAATGGGGAAAAATCTGCTTAAATTCTTCCTGAGCAATTGCAACTATATCGAATGCTGAATTGAAAATAATTGCTCTGCTTGAGGTCGTTCCCTGATCAATGGCAAGTACGTACGTTGACATGGCAGTTCTCTCTGAGGTTTTTATATCAATATTCTGTTTTAAACCGATTTTCCTGAATATGGTGCGTTAGTCAAGCTGTCATTACTCTTTCTTGTCGTTTGCTAATACCTGATTTCGTTGATCTGTGATCCAGGTTTGGAGCGTTTCAGCTTCCTGGGAGGTGAGGCGGAGCCCCATGTTTGTGCGTCGCCAGAGAACGTCTTCTGCTGTCTGGGCCCATTCATGTTTGATCAGATATTCGACCTCAAATTGAAAGAGTGTGTTACCGAAGCAGTGTCCCATATCTGCGTGAGTTTTAATGTTCCCGACGATATCAAACCCCTTGGTTCCGTAGGTCCTGATGAGTCGCCTGGCATGATCTGGAGAAAGCAAAGGGCATGCAGTCTGGAGACGACTGACTTCGCTGGTAAAGTCGCCGGGTGAAAAATTGCCGCCGGGAAGATGGCTGTTTTCGGTCCAGCGTGGGGATAATTCCGGCAGAAAAGGCTCCAGTTTATCAAGTACCGATTCAGCAAGTTTGCGGTAGGTGGTTATTTTTCCGCCATAGATAGAGAGCAGTGGTGCCTCCTGGTGGCCAGTGTCCAGTTTAAGCACATAATCCCTGGTGGCCGCTTTGGCCTCACTCTTCCCGTCGTCAAACAGCGGTCGAATCCCCGAGTAGCTGCTCACCACATCAGCCTCGCTGATATTTTGGATGAAATACTCGCTTGCTGCCTCACAGAGATAGTTGATTTCTTCCTGGGTGATGACAACGTTCCCGGGATCACCATGGAAATCCAGATCGGTTGTGCCTACCAGTGTGAAGTCGTGTTCATAGGGAATTGCAAATATAATCCGGCCATCGGCATTTTGAAAAATATAGGCGCGTTGATGATCAAACAGCTTGTTAATAATGATATGGCTCCCCTTGACCATTCGAATGTGTTCACGAGTCAGGCTGTGTTCAATTTTGGTGAGGGTCGAATCCATCCAGGGACCGCTGGCGTTTACCAAAACTCGAGCCTGTACGTCCCGCTCAGTGCCGCTGTTCCGGTCCAGGAGACGAATAGTCCAGGTGCCGTTCGTCCTTGACGCTGAAACGCACCTGGTTCGAACCAGGATATCTGCACCTCGCTGTGCGGCGTCCATGGCATTTAAGATAACGAGGCGACCGTCCATAACCCAACAGTCAGAATATTCGAAACCCTTTATGAAATCTTGTTTTAAGGGAGTTCCCGCTTCATCTGTTTTGAGGTCAACACTGCTCGTGCCTGGCAGGAGTACTCGACCGCCGAGGTTATCGTATAGAAAGAGGCCGAGCCTGATAAGCCATGCTGGTCGCAGGCCTTTGTGGTGTGGAAGAATAAACCGGAGTGGCCAGATTATATGAGGGGCCATTCGCAGCAGAACTTCCCGTTCTTTGAGAGCTTCTCGAACAAGACGAAATTCGTAATACTCAAGATAACGCAGCCCGCCGTGAATCAACTTTGTGCTTGCTGAAGAGGTCCCGTTTGCCAGGTCATCCTGCTCGCAGAGTAAAACAGAGAGCCCTCGACCTGCAGCATCACGGGCAATGCCGCAACCATTTATACCGCCACCAACAACAGCCAGGTCATAAATTGGGCTTTGCATATGTGCCTCTATCGTTCAACGTGAAGATTTCGTTATTAGCGATAAGTAATTTCAAATGCTTTCCTGAACGAGGTTAAACGCAATATATAACAGATTTAAGCGAAAATCTACTGGTGATTGAAAAAAGCAGTTGGGCGCCTTTTTCAGCTCTGGATAATAGCGATTATATAAATGAGATTAGAATAGAAATATAAAAATGCAAATACAATACAGTAGGTTGTCGCCAGTTAAAAGTTCGTGGAGCTCTTTGCAATCGCTGTGAAAACAGATTTTTCAGGTTGGTATGAGGGGGGCGTTGGAACGAATCTTTAAGCGACTACGAAGAGCTGGTCAAGAGCGTATTGCTCCTCAGGGGACAAATGCTTGTCAAATTGAGCACCGACAACTATCTGATAAATGGAAGCGGTGTTCATATCTTCGTTTTTTGCGGTCCAGACCGTCTTCATAGAGATATCTGGAAGATGTAAGCCGGTATCGTCTCTAATGTCGACAGTCCATATATCAGGGATCTTTACTTCGCTGGTGCAACCAAAAGAAACGCCACCCTGGCTGAGATCAAAAACGCGACAGACACCCTGTTTGTTGACAACAAACGTATTTGCGAGTTTGTGTCGGGGATGTTTTCTTGGCTGGAGGCTAACTGTTTCCATGTTCACGTATACTCATCTGGGTAGAATTATTATTGAGTAACATCGGAGATAAAGTCAACTTTATCAGAGCATAACATGTGATCACAATATTTTCTATTGTTAAAAATTGCTTCGATAATTGGACTGAGCCTTTCGAGGATGCTTAAAAAATTGATAGAATTTGAAAAAATTGATAGTCTCCGTGATAGATTATAACAAACGTTGACATGGAATGACTTGGATACCATAATAACCAGGAGTTTGTTTATCAGAATTTTCAATAATTACGCGAGCAACCCATGGAAGGTATTACAGAGCGACAACGGCAGATTCTGGCCATCGCAAAAGAAACCGGCAGAGTTGATGTTGACCAGTTATCAACTAATTTTTCAGTATCTCCCCAGACGATCAGAAAAGATCTGAACGATCTGTGTGATCGGCAGCTGCTGCAAAGAATTCATGGCGGGGCAATTGTCGGCTCGGGGATTGAGAATGTATCGTATGAGGCTCGCAGGCTTCTTGCCCCTGATGCAAAACACGCTATAGGTTCACGTGCAGCGCAGTTAATCCCTAATAATTGTTCTTTGATCATTAATATCGGAACCACAACAGAACAGGTTGCCCACGCCTTGAGATCTCATCGAGGATTGATGGTTATTTCCAACAATATTAATGCAGTCGACATACTAAAACGATCGGACGGCATTGAATTGATCATCACGGGAGGACTTGTCAGAAGATCTGATGGCGGAATTGTCGGGGATGCTGCGGTAGATTTCATCAACCAATTCAAGGCGGATTATGCGGTGATCGGTGTATCGGCCATTGATGAGGACGGCTCACTGCTGGATTATGATATGAGAGAAGTTCGGGTTGCCAAAGCGATTATAACGAACGCTCGTCATGTCATTCTTGTAGCCGATCAGATGAAGCTGTCTCGGGCAGCAACTGTGCGCCTTGGTCATCTTTCACAGGTTAATACCCTGGTAACAGATCAACCGCTTCCAGCTGGTTTGCAAAAAATTTGTAAAAAACACGAGGTCGTGGTTGAGGTCGCTTTTCCTTGAGATGGTAAGCCTATAATATACCGATAGGAGTAAAAAACAACAATCTAATCAGCATGTCCTTTCTCCTCATTATTTTGTCAGAGTGCACGCTTCATGTTAGATTCCTTGTTATCTCGATAAGTTGCCAGGGAGACGCTCAGGAATCTTCCGACACAACCCAGTCCTTGTCTGCGGTTAAATTCTCATCGAGACAGAGAACCTCCTCAAACTCGTTTATGCAATTAAGATCCAGCCCCATGGATATATTCGTGACAGGTTCAAGTATACACTCGATGACAACAGGTACCTGGTGCTCGGCAATCAACTGCTCAGCTTTGGCAAAAGCTTGTGAGAAATCTTCAGGTTTATGGACACGTATAGCTTTGCAGCCCAGTGCTTCGGCAAGAGCGACATGGTCAACGCCATAACTTGCTGGAGCATCATCTTCTTCAGAAACGTTAATATTTTCAAAAGCAAGACTTACTTGAAATTCCATCTCGAAACTTTGTTGAGATTGACGAATCAGGCCAAGATAGGAGTTGTTTACCAGTACATGTATGTATGGCAGTTTGTGCTGGGCTCCAACGGCCAGCTCTTCAACAAGAAACTGGAAGTCGTAATCACCCGATAACGCAACAATTTTTTTGTCAGGTAAGGCGGCGCGCACCCCCAGTGCAGCAGGCATCGTCCAGCCGAGCGGCCCGGCCTGAGCAGCGTTTATCCAGTTTCTCGGGTTGTAGACTTTCAGAAACTGCGATCCGGCAATTTGTGACAAACCGATTGTTGTAACGTAGCAGGTGTCACGTTCAAGAGCATTATTCATTTCCTGATAGACACGCTGGGGTTTCATGGGGACCTGGTCATAATCGGTTTTGCGAAGCATATGTTTTTTACGATAGTCACATTCATTAATCCATTCCGATCTGTCCGGCAGTTTTTGCTCACCTTTACGGTCCTTTGCGACCTCTATGAACATTTCCAGTGCAGCCTTAGCATCTGAGACAATACCAAGATCAGGTGAAAAAATGCGACCGATCTGTGTTGGTTCAATGTCGACATGGATAAATTTTCTATCTTTTGTATACGTCGAAATTGAACCGGTATGACGATTTGCCCATCTGTTTCCAATGCCGAAAACGAAATCAGACCTGAGAAAAGTGGCATTGCCGTATCGGTCACTTGTTTGCAGACCGACTCTTCCCTGCATGAGCCGGTGATCATCGGGAATCGTTCCCCAGCCCATTAAGGTTGGGATTACGGGAGTGTTGGTAAGCTCGGCAAAGGCTACCAGCAGATCAGATGCATTTGCGTTGATGATGCCGCCTCCTGCCACAATCAAAGGACGCTCTGCTGAACTGAGCATATCCAGGGCCATTTCCGCCTGTTTTCGCGTCACCCTGGGTTTGCTGGGTTCGAGTGAGACATAGCTGTCAGGATCGAAATCTATCTCTGCAACCTGCACGTCTATCGGGATATCTATGAGAACGGGACCCGGACGATCCGAGCGCATAAGGTAAAATGCTTTTTGAAAAATACTGACCAATTGGCCCGGTTCCAATACCGTTACAGACATCTTGGTAAGCGGCTTGGTGATAGAGGCGATATCAACAGCCTGGAAGTCTTCCTTGTCAAGCTTGTCCCGCGGAGCCTGCCCTGTTATGCAGAGGATTGGGATTGAATCTGCTGCGGCTGAGTAGAGCCCGGTAACCATATCTGTTCCACCGGGACCTGAAGTGCCAATGCATACGCCGATATTTCCGGCGGCAGCCCTGGTGTACCCCTCAGCCATATGAGAAGCTCCTTCGACATGACGGGCAAGGATATGCCGGATGGTACCATGTTGCTTTAGAGCGTGATAGAGCGGATTTATCGCCGCACCGGGGACTCCGAAGGAACATGATACATTCTCTTTCTCCATAACGTGGACTGCAGCATCAATAGCTTTCATCTTAGGCATCGCATATTCTCCATAACCGGTATGGTTTTTCAGGTAAGGTTGATCTCGTCATAAGGGGGTGAGAAATTTCAGATGAGAGTTTGCCTCTAGCACACTTGGTAATACCAGAGATGTAAATTATATATTGTTTTATTATAGAGGTGTTTATCCTGGTAAGACCAATTTAATGAGCCTTCTTTTTGATGTCAATGCAAAAGATAACAGAAGAGCTGTCGTGATAGAATTATCCCGTGTTTATCAGAGGCGGTACTGGTGTTTTTTTATGCACTTATTGCTAATCAGGACGGCTTCTTAACAAATTATTATTAACAGAATAATGTGAAATACCCCAAAAGATTATGGTATGCTCGACAGGTATCAGGTGAGGATGATCTTGAAGCCCCCGTTTCATTTCAGGTGCTCAAGCAGCGAGCGATTTATTACCGGAGGAAGGGAGGATAGGATGGCCCATGGCGCTAACTCATTAAAAAGTATTCTCTATGCACTCGTTGCAAATTTTGCGATCTTTGTCGCTAAATTAACGACGGCACTCTATACCGGATCCGGTGCGATGATGGCTGAAGCTATTCATTCACTTGCAGACAGCGGCAATCAAGTGTTGCTGCTCGTCGGCATACGGCTGGCGAAGAAGCCGCCTTCGCCTGATTATCCTCTGGGGCATGGAAAAGAAACCTATTTCTGGTCGTTTATTGTTGCTCTTATCCTGTTCAGTATGGGGGGGCTGTTTTCAATTTACGAGGGTGTTCATAAATTACAAAATCCCCATGAGCTAACGGCACCGTATCTGGCGCTTGGGGTGCTGGCTTTCTCACTTGTAGCTGAAGGGCTTTCCCTCTGGGGATGTGTTCGGGAGGTTAATAAAGAGCGGCGCGGCAGAGGGTTTATAACCTGGTTTAAGGAGACGAGAACCTCGGCTTTACTCGTTGTTTTTGGTGAAGATACTGCCGCTATGCTTGGCTTGAGTCTTGCCACGCTTGCTATTGTGATGACCATTGTTACCGGCAACCCGATGTATGATGCCATGGGCTCTATCTCAATTGGAATGCTTCTTATTGTTATCGCCTTTTTTATAGGGGTTGAGGTCAAATCGCTGCTCGTTGGTCAGGGCGTTGAGCCGGGAATAAAAAAAGAGATGCGGGAGTTTCTGGAAAACCGCCAGGAGATTGAGGAGGTTTATAACATTATCACGCTGCAGCTTGGTGATGATGTTATGGTCGCGATTAAAGCCAGAATGTCTCACTCTGGTTCCGAACAAAAAATGGTTATGACGATTAATAGCACTGAAAAAGAATTTCGGACTGCATTCCCCCAGGTATTGTGGCTGTTTTTTGAACCGGATATTACCGACTCGTGACAAAAGATCTGCAGGACCTTTACCCGTCAGTTTTTTTCAAAAAAAACACTTTTTGATGCTCCGCAGATAGGACACTGCCATTCGTCAGGAAGTTCTTCAAAAGGGGTGCCGGGTGGAATCCCCTCATCAATATCACCTTCGTTCGGGTCATAGATAAATCCGCAAAGAGGACAAATATATTCTTTCATTTTTCCACCCACTATTCGTTCTTTTAAGGTATGCTCTTATCGATGAATTAAGCGTAGTTCATGAACATTAATTACTGTATACAAAATGGCGCCCACAGGGTCAATCAGGAGCTGGTATTATCAGAAATTCAGTTTTAATACTGAAAAAGGTGTCGCACCGGAATGATTCGATTCATGAAACAGTGCGGTTAAGGTAGATGCAGGTAAAGATTTAACACGCTTTCAGCAGCCAGATAAAGAGGCAATGGATAATAAAAGCATAGCCGTTCCCCTGACAATAACACTCATTGTTCAGTCAATAGTTTCAATGGTTGCTGTCACGGTTCCTGTTTTGGCGCCGTCGGCAGCCGTTGATATCGGAATTTCAGTGGCTTATGCCGGGATATATGTATCACTGATGTATATTGGAGGGATGCTTTCAAGTCTGTGGAGCGGTGATTTTATCCTGCGCTATGGTGCCTTGAGAGTCAGCCAGATATGTCTGTGTTTGTCAGGAATTGGTCTTATGCTGACATCTCTGGCAACGATACCGGCGATGGTCATCAGTGCCTTTATAATCGGTTTTGGCTATGGTCCGGTGACTCCTTCGAGTTCTCATATTCTTGTCAAGAATACACCCTCACATATGATGTCTTTTGTTTTTTCTCTCAAGCAGACAGGGGTGCCAATCGGTGGTGTTCTTGCTGGAGCCATTGTGCCATCGCTGGTGATATATGCCGGCTGGCAGAATGCGGCTTTATATATTGGCCTGTTTACGATTTCACTGATTTTTCTGCTCAGTCCATTCAGGCGGGTTATTGACAATGATCGTCAGCCAAACCACAGGATTTCTTTTCGTGGTGTAATCCATCCATTGCAGATGGTTATTTCTCATCGCCCTCTCAGGCAACTGGCGATCATCTCTTTTCTTTATGCCGGGATGCAGCTCTGTCTCTTCACGTATCTGGTTATCTATCTGACAGAAGATGTAGGGATGGCCTTTATTGCTGCCGGGCTGACACTTTCTGCTGCACAGATGTCCGGCACAATTGGCCGCATAATATGGGGGATTCTTGCTGATAGATATATAAAACCCAGAAAGCTGCTGGGACTCCTGGGGCTTGGTATGTCACTTGGAGCTGTGGCGACAGCATCGATTCAGGATACCTGGCCGCTGACTGCGATAATACTGGCGACCATCCTCTTTGGCGCTACCGCAATCGGTTGGAATGGTGTCTACCTGGCAGAAGCTGCACGTCGCGCACCAGAGGGCGAGGTGAGTGCTGCGATCGGAGGCACCCTGTTTTTTACCTTTTTTGGAGTGGTGTTGGGCCCCCCCATTTTCGGCGGTGTTGTTTACAATACCGGCAGCTATCCCCTGGCGTTTCTTTTTTTTGCTGGCCTCACGCTTATTGGTGGAATCATGATCCTTTTTACCGGCATGCAAAAACAGACCAGTGGTTAGCAGTAAGCAGAAAAATTGTTACTGATTCTTGAGAAACAGGCGGATTGTCGGTGTTGCCGGGCAGGGAAATAACGGTTATGTGTTGCAGCGTCCAGATCTGAGAATAGAAGTGAATGAATCAACCTCGACAGGTCTACAGAAATAGTAACCCTGGTAGATTGAACATTTCTTCTTGCTGAGGTAGGCAAGTTCATCTGCGGTCTCAACTCCCTCGGCAATTACTTCCAGCCCGAGATTTTGAGCCATCATAATTATTGTATCAACCAGAACAACGTCACGCTTTCCGTCTTTGATTCTGTTAACAAAAGAGCGGTCTATTTTGAGCGTATTTAATGGAAGCGTCTGCAGATAGTTTAACGATGAATAGCCAGTACCGAAATCATCAACAGAAAATTTGATGCCCAGCTGTCGGAGCGTAATTATTTTTTCAACAATATCTCTTCCTGTAGAAATCAGGCTGCCCTCAGTGAGTTCTATTCCCAGATGATTTGGGTCGGCTCCTGATAGTTCGAGCACAGTGCGAACTGCCTGGACAAATGCAGGAGCACCAAACTCTTTTCCGCTCATGTTTACCGATATAACCATTGCATCTTTGAGTAACCCGTCACTGGTCCATTGACTGATCTGCCGACAGGTCGAGTGCAGCACCCATTGGCCGATATCCCACATGAGGCCGGTCTCTTCTGCTATTGTCAGAAAGGTCCCCGGTGGTATAAGTCCTCGTTCCGGGTGATGCCAGCGGATAAGTGCCTCGGCTCCAACAATTACTCCTGATTTATCAACCTGCGGCTGATACCAGACGGCAAACTCGTCATTTTGCAGTGCTCTTCTTATATCAGTCGTGAGACGAAGTCGTTCGTCGGCAGCTTTTTGCATACTTGGCAGGAAGAACCGAATTTCATTGCTGCCCGCTCCTTTGGCCTTGTACATTGCAGCGTCAGCCTGCTTGAGAATGTCGTCAGTTCCCTTGTCCTGCTTCGGGAACAGGGAGACACCGATGCTTGGGGTGATATGCATTTCATATCCCTCAATTTTGCAGGGGGCAGAAAGGTAATCACGTATATTTTCAGCACCTTTTCTGGCTTTTTCAACGGCTCGATCAATGTCACCATCGAGTTCGGTGAGAATGATGATAAACTCATCCCCGCCCATTCGTGCGACACAATCTTCCTGTCGGACATTATCGGTGAGTCGCTTCGATATGAGCTTAAGCAGCTTATCACCAACCGAATGACCGAGAGAGTCATTAATTGTTTTAAAGTTATCCAGATCAAGAAAGATCAGGGCTCCGTATCTCCCATGCCTGGTTGCCCTGGATATTTCGTTGTCCAATTGACTCAGCAGCAGCCGTCGATTGGGCAGTCCTGTAAGCGCATCATAGGTGGTGTGATATTTGATCTGTTGCTCCGATATCCTTCGTTCTGTAAAATCTTCCAGAATTCCGACACCACCGATTACTGTCTGGTCTGTATTTCTAATAGCCTTGAAGAAAGCACGGATCGGGGTGGTTTTGTCGCTGGTGACGGAAACATAGTCGCCTTCAAAAAAACCATCACCTCTGGTCAAGGAGGCCTTGATTGCGTCAGTTGCCCCTCTTTGTCTGATGCTGGCCAACATGTTGAAGCCCACCAGTTTTTCTTTCGAAGAGCCAATAATGTCCACAAAGGCATTGTTACAGCTGATGATAGTGCTTTCTGAGTCGTAATGGAAAATTCCAAGCGGGGCATTATTGAAAATATGCTGATAGAGGTCCTGGCTGGCTTTAAGTTTTCTTTCGCGATCAATACTCTGGAAACGCAACTGAATATTCTCGCGAATATTTCTGTTAATTCTGATGACGCCCATCAGATTAACTAATAGGAAGAGGAGTATCAGTAAGCCTACAAATATGGAATCACTGGTCCCATGAGAGATCATGCTGGTGGCCAGTGGTACTAGAATCAATGCAAGATATCCGGATACAACGGGGAGACTCGGGCACAGGGAGGCAATTGCACCGGCCGACAGTCCGGTTACAGCCAGCAGAAATATAAGCTGGGCCTGGGGGTTGTGGAATGGAAACAGGAAAAACGGTGCTGCACCCCAGACTGCAGCTACCGAGTAGGCACCGATCAGGAAACAATTATGCCAGAGAACGGTGTTTTCGGTTTCAGGTTTACGCTTATAAAAAAGATAGAGAAGACATACTCTGATCATTGAGAGTATGAAAAACAGGCTAAACCAATTGATAATATTGGTTTTGTTGACAATGTCCTGCAATGACCAACAGAGAAGAGCCCCCACCGATATTGATACAATTATCGGTGTGGTGGAATTGACATAGAGGAGCCGAACCTGCTCAGCAAAAATTTTGGGAGAATTATTTTTGATATCAACCATGTTGTATTGCTTACACAAAATATATCTTTAAATCGGTATAACCACTAAAGATTATCTCAAGGAAACGGAAAAGTAAAATTTAGAACCAATTATTTTGGAAGATTCTTAATTAAGATAAAGTAATGAGGAGGTACGACCGCGTGGCAACAGGCTGTCTGGTTGAAGGATACCCTGGAGAGAAGTGGATGCAACTGCAGTACTACCGTAAGTAACAGCAGGAATGTTGCATGAAATTTGCTCTTTAAACTTCAGATAAAGTAGCTCACTAACCAGACCAACAGTCCTGCTATAACCCAGGTAAGGTTAGATGAAGTTCGCTTTGATACATCAGCGGTCTCATGGATTGATCTTTGATTAGGCGACTGTTTCAAGACTGTTTTACTGAGTTGATACCCTGGGTCACCTCTGTTGCTGAAGTTTCCAAATATTGCAATTGAGAACAGAGCTATTGGGACGGCGCCGACCCAGAATAAAGTGTCCTGCAATGTTAGCCCTGACTCCTTCATTATATAAGAGATCAGCAGACTGAGCATGATAAGCAGGAGTGTTAACATCAGTATGCGAACAGCATAGTTCTTAATTTGTTGTAGCATCATTTCCTCAGCTTCTTTTTTGGCTACCGATATCTTAATATAACTCATGATGGCTCGTTCTCAGCCATAATTACTTTCCAATCATGGGCCGTAATCCGTTCACCCTCCAGAATCAGACTGCGAATGCAAAGACGGCTCATCTGTTATGCAAAGGTACCCCTTGAATGACTTTTCTTTTTTACTCGTTTGAGTCTTGCTTGACGGGTATTCTAACGATAAAACAGAGTATCGTCACGTAAAAGTGGAATGATCCTGGATTTGATCCCGTTCAGCGGTCTTCTTACTACGGCCGTGTTATTGAGATCCCTCCTTCGCGTTGGGCAGCCTGCGATCCAGGCGATTTGGCATTAAGGTGCCTGCAGAGGAAAAGATGATTACTCAGAAGCGGGCGTATGCTTCTCCAATCTGGCAATCCCCTTAACCGAAAAGCGCTCTGGATTACAACCTAAATTCATGAAAATGCACGGCTTCTGTTTACAGTCGTGCATTTTTTGTTATCTTTAAGCAGATATAGTCTCGGAGATGTTACACATCTATGTTCGGTTTTTTACTAAAACTAATCAATTATTAACGCAATGAAAAAGCTGTTAACGGATCCATTGTTTCATTTCCTGCTCATCGGGGCGGCCCTGTTCATAATTTTCGAGCTGTTCAGTAACACTGGTGATTCATTCGAGGATAAAATTCTCATTACACAGGGCGATATTACAGCACTGGAGTCAAACTTTGCTCGAACATGGCAGCGCCCTCCAACAGAAAAAGAACTGCTCGGTATTATTGAAGAAAGTGTACGGGACGAAATAGCCTACCGTGAAGCCGTGAAGATGGGTCTTGACCGGAATGATTCATATATTAGACGGCGATTACGAATGAAAATGGAACTGCTGATAGAAGATATCGGAACGCTTGAGCCTCCCGACGAAAGAGAGCTGCTCGATTATCTGGAAAAAAACAGGGCGGTGTTTAGAAAAGAACCGAGGATTGGATTTTCCCATGTTTATCTCAATGTTGAAAAGCGTGCCAATACCCTTGAGCAAGATGTCAGACGGCTGCTCCAGCAGTTGAACGGAATCGACATTGAGGCCAATCCGGAGAATTTTGGCGACGCTATTATGCTCCCCAGACAATTTCCACTTTCATCTCTGAACATTATTGCACGGCAGTTTGGACGTAATTTTGCAGACGATATTGCCGGCCTGACGCCGGGAAGCTGGCAAGGTCCCATAGAGTCAAGTTACGGCCTGCATCTTGTATTGGTTCACGACAGTGTTGCTGGTCGTGATCCCGACCTTTCAGAGATTCGGCCGGCTGTCGAGCGAGAGTTTGTTGCTAAACGGCAAAGAGAGATTAAGGAAGAAGCATATCAAAAGCTTAAAGAACAGTATCCTGTTGAAATAGATCGAAGTCAGGATTCTGGTGTCTAAATGAAAACCCTGGACAGCATTGGTATCAGAAACATACTTTTTGCAGTAATTTCTGTGGCCCTTTTTCTCTGTATCGATATTGCTTTTGGCCATGAGAGTCAGCCGGGAGCTGTCGAAATTCGTGAACTGGGGCCTGACCGGTATGAAGTTATCTGGCGTGCCCCTCTTTATTACAACAGGCCTCACCCTGCTCGGCTGGAGCTGCCGGAGGCATGGGAGATAATTGGCCAGCCGCTGGAACGGGCACGACCAGATTCCATCGTTTACCAACAACGTATTTCCACCGGCGGAAAAAGCCTTGATGGAGCGGTTATTCGGTTTCCCGGGCTTGAATCGACAATTACCGATGTTTTTATCAGGGTAATTCGGGCAGATGGCAGTGCAATGACTGCTGTGGCCCGCCCGACAAGGCCGTGGGCGGAGTTGAGGGGCGAGCGCCCCTGGTATCAGACGGCTCGTGAATATCTGTTGCTCGGATTACATCATATTCTGATGGGCATAGACCACCTCTTGTTTGTGCTGGGACTTCTTTTAATTGTCCAGCAGCGAATGGTCCTTATCAAAACCATCACCTCATTTACAATTGCCCATTCCGTTACCCTGGGCGTTGCGACTCTTGGCTATGCCCATGTTCCCCTGCCACCGCTCAACGCTGCTATCGCTCTGTCAATTCTCTTTCTGGGGCCGGAGATCATTCGGGTTCAGAAAGGTAAAACCAGTCTGACCATCCAGTATCCATGGCTGATTGCCTTTGGTTTTGGGCTACTGCATGGCTTCGGATTTGCAAGTGGTCTGTCGACAGCAGGCATGCCGAAAGCTGAACTGCCGTGGGCATTGCTCTGGTTTAATATCGGGGTTGAGCTGGGCCAGATTCTTTTTGTCTTTCTCGCCCTTGGGCTGACCTGGTCGTTTAGAATCCTGCAGGTTCACTGGCCGCGATGGGCTCTGAAAGTTCCAGGATACACTGTTGGGAGCCTGGGTGCATACTGGACCATTCAAAGAACCTTCATGATGATTGGAGGATTGTAAAAATGAAAAAGAGTTTATTTTCACGCCGTTTCCTGATCATTCTGCTTGCAGCTGCAACCTGTCTTTTTCTGCCCGCAGTCGGGAGTGCCCATGTTCAGCAGGGGCAGGCAACCAGTTTTTTTACCGGTATTTCCCATCCCTGGTCCGGTATGGACCATATCCTTGCCATGGTTGCAGTGGGGCTCTGGGGCGCCCAGCTTGGCAACCCTGCGCTCTGGGTGCTGCCTGTTTCATTTCCTATGATGATGGCAGTCGGTGCGATGATGGGGCTGCTTGGTATCCCTGTTCCCGGTATAGAGATAGGCATTGCTGTTTCAGCGCTGGTGCTTGGCGTAATGATTTTAGGTGAGGTCCGCCCACCCCTGATGGTGTCAGTTGTTATAGTCGGTTTCTTCGCCATATTTCATGGCTATGCCCATGGGACGGAGCTGCCTCCCGGGCAAAGCGGTCTTCTTTACAGTATGGGGTTTGTTATTGGGACAGGCTGTCTGCACGGAGTAGGTATTGCAATTGGTTTTATTTATCGCTGGCCATCAGGCAGACTTGTGTTGCGTGCGACAGGCGCCTTTATTGGCTTAATGGGTACTTTTTTTCTTTGGCAGGCGATTGTATGAAGGTGTTTGGCAGGGAGCGTGCATTTACTGCAGTTGTTGTCTTTACCTGTTCGATTCTCTTTCCCACCATGGGGATGGCTCATCTGGTGACAACTGGAATGGGTCCCGTATATGATGGAACCGTTCATCTGTTGCTGACTCCTGAAGATCTTGTCCCGGTGCTTGCAATTGCTGTTTATTCTGGTTTACAGGGCAGGGAATATGGGCGTTATATCCTTTTTGTCTTGCCACTGGCCTGGTTTCTGGGAGGGATGGTCGGTTTTTTTTCTGGACAATTGCCAGCGCTGCCCTATGCTTCGCTGTCGTTTCTGCTTTTTGGACTATTGATTGCAATCAATGCTCGAATACCTGTTCTAGTATTCCTGTCGCTCGCAGCAGCTGTCGGAACAATGCATGGCTTTTTCAATGGCCAGGCATTGAAAACAGGGCCGGGTGTCGTCGGGATGATCGGGATTATGGTAACTGTTTTTGTCCTGGTTGCAATCATTAGTGCTCTTGTCTCTGTTTCCAGCCGTTACTGGGTGAAAATGATCTTACGGGTGATGGGAAGTTGGGTTGCAGCAAGCGGGCTGCTGATGACTGGCTGGTTTATCAGGGGGTATATCGCTTGATGTCATAGAGGTGATACACCTTGGATTATAACTGAGAGCCAGCATATTTTTCAGAAGGCTGTTTTCATCATGACCGATCGTCAAAGAGAGCCTCGCTCTCGGTGCAGACCAAGGAATACTGCTCTTTGGAGATCAGCTTGGCGATGGCATCACTAAAATTCGGTTCACGCTCTTTAGGCGTACATTACCTGTATAAAAAATGAGATAGACTATATCGCAGCGGAGTATGGTATTGTCTAGTTAAAAGGGAAAACGGACTCGCAGCGTACCAGAGAAGATTGCAACGATAAGAAATAGAGTTCCTTTTTTAAATAATAACAGATTTTTATTGGTTAAGGCTTATTGTGCTTATAGAGCATTAAATTTATTCCGGGAGGCAGTAATGACTACACTTTTAACCAAAGGTGAAAAGGTTCGGCACAATAAGAAAGCGGATTGGGGGATTGGAAAAATTATTTCAGTCGATCGATGTGGTACCATTCAGGTCGTTTTTGAAGGAAATAAGAGAGTATCAATTGCCAAGGGGGCTAAATATCTTGTGAAAGCACCATAGAGTGCGAATGCATGAAACTACTCCAAAGAGTTACTCGTATTAACCACAGGTATAGATCTGATATTTAAACAGTTATTTGCTGGGATGTCGATTTTTGGATTTATTTCTGAATATCTGGTATGCTACCATTTGGCGGACAGGTCAGGTTGGTTAAAGATCATGGCAGGTCTCTATCTTTTGTATGGATCTAAATTTCAAAATGGAGGTGGTTTTTTGCAAACAGTAGTTAAAAAATGGTTTCGAGATAAGGATTCTGGTTTTCTCGATAATGGAAGTGGACCAGATATAGCAGTTAACAAAGCCGACCTTGTTGGCTGTCAGTTTCTAAAGGTTGGCGCAACGGTAGATTTTGAATGTCATTTAGATAAGCAGAAACTTATCGCCAGAAAAGTCAAGCTCTGGAAGCAGAAAAAATCTAAGAATCAAAACAGTGGAAACAAGGGTGTTAAAAAATTTCCTTTTGGGGTAATGACTTAAAAAATTACACCCGGGAGCACAAAAAACACTGCTCTCATCATCTGCTATAATTCCATTTATCAATTTATTATTTCAAAGTATTGTGTGTCTGTACTGATAGGGTAGATGACACAAGATATTTGCAACTTTTCTCCAACAAGGTGACTCTCTCTGAGGCCTGTCGTGGTTCTCGTGGATTTCTGTTCTTTCTTGTGTGGCTGTTTTGTTTGCGTTGCTGGCTTAAGGCAAATACACGATATTGCTGATATAAATGAGGTGCGTGCGGTTGGCTGGATCATCCAGTAAAGCAACTGCTGATTTACCAAACCTGATTGGTTGATGTTCAAAGATTTTGGCAGTGATTTGACTGTTGCCTGAATTTACAGCAGGAGTTGGAAAGCGCTGCTCGAATATAACTACTTAATAAACAAGGTTGAAAAATGGAGATATGGGTGGATGCAGATGCCTGTCCCATGGTGATCAAAGACATTTTGTTTAAAGCAGCAGAGCGAATGAAGGTACAGCTGACACTCGTTGCTAATCAACCGATAAAAATACCTTCATCTCCACATATAAAGTTCATTCGAGTATCGCCTGGTCCAGATGTTGCTGATGGCGAAATTGTTAGAAACCTCAATGTCGGAGATCTCGTAATCACAAGCGATATTCCTTTAGCTGCAGAGGTGGTCGAAAAAGGTGGATTTGCGCTCAACCCCCGTGGCAAATTTTATACAGTTGAGAATATCAGAGAACAATTAAACACCAGGGATTTCATGGATACTCTTCGCTCTAGCGGTGTAGATACCGGAGGTCCATCTGTGTTGAACAAAAATCACCGGCAATCTTTTGCAAATCACCTTGACCGTTTTTTGAGTAAATACACGAAGAGTGTGTAAGTATTATTTCCAGATGTCTGATTCTGCTTGTTTCTATAGATGAATAGTTCAAAATGGAAATCCGGGGTTAACCGTGGGAATAATATCTGTCACTGGAAACAACAAAGGCTCGCTATCGTAACAATAGCGAGCCCTCATGATATATTTGGTGGAGCTAGTCAGGATCGAACTGACGACCTCTTGAATGCCATTCAAGCGCTCTCCCAGCTGAGCTATAGCCCCTTTTTTCCTGCATGAAATGCGATGTTTCCTATAACAGGGTTTGGATACCGTGTCAATGAAAATCAGGTATTCGAGCTTCTCTCGCCATTAATCTTGCCAATAGATAGGGTCTCTGGTATCTTTAAATGTTTTGATAATTTATAATACGTAACAGTACTCGGCGGCGTTATTTTACGCTGATTTAGAGATTTATCTATAAAGGAAGGTTCTATGTTTTCTCCATTCAACTTTTTGTTTGGCTGGCTGTCAAATGATCTCGCCATCGACTTAGGCACAGCAAATACGGTTTTATACGTAAAGGGCAAGGGCATCGTCTTGCGAGAGCCCTCTGTTGTTGCCGTTCGTCAGGATGGTCGGATGAGCAGGGTCCTGGCTGTAGGCCAGGAGGCTAAAATGATGCTTGGTAAGACACCCGGCAACATCACAGCTATCCGACCAATCAAGGATGGTGTTATCGCTGATTTTGAAGTTACCGAAGCGATGTTACGCTACTTCATAAAGAAAGTTCATAATCGCAGGACACTGGTCCATCCAAGAATCATGATCTCGGTGCCGTCAGGAATTACTCAGGTAGAAAAACGGGCAGTGAAAGAGTCGGCAGAATCGGCCGGGGCCCGCGAGGTTTACCTGATAGAGGAGCCGATGGCGGCTGCAATCGGAGCTGATTTGCCCATCACGGAGCCGACGGCAAATATGATCATTGATATTGGCGGAGGCACGACCGAGGTTGCGGTTATCTCGCTGGCAGGAATCGTCTATGCGAAGTCAGTCCGTGTTGCCGGAGACAAAATGGATGAGGCAATCCTGCAATACATTAAGCGCAAGCACAACCTGGCGATAGGTGAGAGAACGGCCGAAATGATTAAAACAACTATCGGTAATGTTCTTCCCGAAGAGCCATATGAAACCATGGATATAAAGGGGCGGGATCTGGTTTCCGGGGTGCCGAAAACACTTACCGTCGGTGCCGAAGAGATCCAGTCTGCGATTGCAGAGCAGGTTGACGTCATTGTCGAGGCTGTACGAGTGGCTCTTGAAGTCACACCTCCAGAACTGGCTGCTGATATTGTAGACCAGGGGATCGTGCTGACCGGTGGCGGTGCATTGCTCAAGAATCTGGATAAATGTTTGAAAGAAGAAACGGGAATGCCGATTATTGTGGCTGATGACCCGCTGTCCTCAGTTGTTCTCGGATCGGGCAGGGCTCTAGACAATCTTGACATTCTAAAAGAAGTAACGATTGACTAAGCAAATATTGCAATCCCATCTCCGCATCGGAGAGTTACCAATTATTCTGTCGTGAGAAGACAAATCAAGGACAGGAAGAGCAGAGCAAAGCCCTCACGCTGGCGGGTTTTGCTACTGGTTGCCATTCTTCTGTCACTGTGCCTGGTGTTATTTGCATCGACGCTTGGCGGCAGGTATGGTGCGTTTCACGATCTGACCCTTGAGTTTCTCGGTCCTTTGCAGTCGACTTTTTCCAAGGCTGCGACCGGGGCGAAAAATGTCTGGGTGGATTACATTGATCTCCTTGAGGTACGGAATGAAAACCGACGACTCAAAGCGCTTCTTGATTCCTATGATGAGAAGCAGGCTAAATATCGTGAAGCGTATACCACGTTCCTGCATCTTCAGCAGGAGCTTGATTTTAGAAAGGATGCCGATTTTCCGCCACTGACGGCACGAGTCATTGGCAAAGATCCTGCCTTCTGGTTTCATACCATAATCGTTGATCGTGGCGAAAATGATGGTGTTGTTGAAGGAATGGTAGCACTCACTTCCCAGGGGATAGTCGGACAGGTTATTCATGCATCAAGGAATTACAGCAAAATCCTTCTGGCGATAGCGCCAAGCAGTGCCATAGATGTCATAATCCAGAAGAACAGAGTGCGGGGAATCCTCAAGGGAACCGGTGAGGATGGATATATTCTGAATTATGTCCTTAAAAATGCAAATGTCGAGAAGGGCGACCAGGTTGTAACTGCCGGCATCGGGGGCGTCTTCGCTTCAGGTGTGCCAGTAGGGACTGTTACCGCTGTGCACCGAAAACAAAGGGGCATGTTCCTGGATATTGAGGTGAGACCATCAGTTGATTTCCAGCGACTTGAGCTTTTACACCTGAACCTCTCTCTTCAGCAGTCGGTTGCTCCAGAAAAAATTGTGCCATAGAGGAGGTTAGCTGAAGTGCAGATCCTAAGTTTCCTCATAATCGGCATTTTTCTGATTACTTTCCAGACGACCGTATTACAGTTTCTTCCGACATGGCTCGGCACACCCGATCTGGTCTTTATTTTAATTGCTTTTCTGGCCTATCGTTTTGACATACTGAAAGGGCTCTTGCTGTCATTTTTACTCGGATGGATGATGGATGTAATTTCCGGAATCTATCTCGGTACCTATCTGGTTGAATATCTCTTGTTTTTCATAGCCCTTAATACGTTAACCTTGAACAGCCCATTGAAAGAGTCGGCTTACCAGGTGCCGCTGGTTGGTGTTTTTTATTATCTGGTTCAATTTCTGCTTTACTTTGTGCTATCAATAATGGTCAATGATTCGATGGTGGTGTGGTCCTGGAGCAGGGTCCTGCGGGAAACAATAATTCTGACGGTGGCCACCATTCCCTGTTTTCTCCTGTTCAATTCATTTAATGAATTTTTGTTGACACGGAAGGCTATGAAACGCAGCACCCGGAAAAAAGCCGGCAATCGTTACAGGTAAAGATAAGATGGATAAGAAACTGTTTATCGACGAAGTTGAAGAAATCACCGAGCGAGATGAAGCCGCACTGACACTTTTAAAGAAACGATCTCTATTCGCAATTTTTCTCGTTTTCTTTTTCTTTGCTGTGATCGTTGCAAGACTCTGGTTTCTCCAGATCAGCAGTGGAGAAGAATATAAAAATCTGGCTGACAACAACAGGGTCCGAATACGCTCAGTCCGGGCACCAAGGGGTCATATTCTTGACAAGTTTGGTCGGGAAATTGTAACCAACAGGCCATCGTTTAATGTGGTGATGATTCGAGAGGATTCATATGACATAGATGATGTACTGAAACGACTTTCAAAAATTCTTAACGAAGATATTTACAATCTCTGGGAGCATATCAGGGAAGCAGAAGGTACGCCGCGGCATCTCCCGATCGTATTGAAAGAAGATATTGACTGGAAGACCCTGGCGTACCTGGAAAATCATAAATATAAGTTTCCGGGGGTCAGGATTGAGGTCCAGCCCGTCAGAACCTTTCATTATGGTGATCTTGCCGCCAACACCATCGGATATATCGGTTCAATCACTCGCAAACAACTGGAGGATGATAAAGAAGGGATGTATGAGGGCGGGGACCTGATCGGTAAAAGAGGGCTTGAGAGACTCCGTGATAAGGATCTTCGAGGCGAAAAAGGAAAAAGCTCAACAGAGGTAAATGCACGCGGATTTGAGCAGAGAGAACTCAAGAGTCTCGATCCATTGCCGGGCAACGATCTACAGCTGACAATTGATGCAGAACTGCAGCAGGTGGCGGAACAGTTCATGGAGATTGGCGAGAAGGCGGGTGCTGTTGTTGCACTTGAAGTCAATACCGGTCGTGTCCTTGCTGCAGCAAGCGCGCCGACGATACACCTTGAAGACTTTATCGGCGGTATTAGCCAGTCCAATTGGGACGCCCTGCTTAATAATTCCAAACATCCATTGCTTAACAAGTCGGTTCAGGCCGCATATCCTCCTGGATCAGTATATAAAATTGTGACCGCACTGGCAGGACTTTCCGAAGGGGTTATTAATGAGAACACGAAAATCTACTGTCCCGGCCATTACTATTTCGGCAAACGCATTTATCGCTGCTGGAAGCACAGCGGTCATGGGGAAGTTGACCTGAGAAAAGCAATTACCCAGTCATGCGATGTATATTTCTATCAGGTTGGTGAGCGGGTAGGGGTAGATAACCTAGCGAAGTATGCACGGAAATTAGGGCTTGGTCAGAAAACCGGCGTCGAAATAGAGCACGAAAAATCAGGTCTTATTCCGACAAAAGAATGGAAACGCAATCGCTATAAAGAGAAATGGCACAAGGGAGAGACGTTGTCAATTGCAATTGGCCAGGGCTTCAACCTCCTTACCCCCCTGCAGGTGTGTTTGATGACCGCAGTAACGGCAAATGGCGGAAAAGTCTATAAACCCCAGATTATTGAATCGGTCACCACACCCGAAGGTGAGGTGATTGAGCGGTTTGAGCCCCAATTGCTTGGAGAACTCAGTGATCGTGAACAATCGTTTTTACGGATTATCAGAGAAGGGCTTGTCGGGGTGGTGCAGGGAAAACGCGGTACAGCCCGGAATGTGAGGATAGAAGGGTTGACAATCGGCGGAAAGACCGGTACTGCCCAGGTCGTACGAATCGCTCAATATAAAGGATTGAAAGAAAAGGATATACCGTACAAATTTCGAGATCATGCCTGGTTTACCTGTTATGCACCGGCCGATAACCCCCAGATAGCAGTAACTGTCCTGGTAGAGCACGGATTGCACGGAGGGTCGGGTGCCGGTCCGATAGCACGTGTGATTTTAAAGAAATATTTCGAGAAATACCTGGAAGCGTGGGCGGAGGCTGAGCAGTTGAAAGAGGGAGAGAAGAGCTGATTGACATCAGTTTCTGAATCAGTAGTTTTTTTCATTACTTTAATTAATAATATAAGATGTTTCGGTTCGACAGACGACTTTTTGCACACTTTGACTGGTTAATGACCATTCTTCTTCTGGTTATTAGCGGGATGGCCTTGTTTAATCTCTATAGTGCCGCATATCCGCCAAATCCATGGGGAACACCACCCTATTTAAAGCAATGTTATTTCTTCCTCATGGGGTTTGCTGCTATCCTCTTTATTCTGAGTTTTGATTATCAGGAACTGCATTTCTGGAATTATTTTATTTATGCCTTTGTCGTTATTCTGCTCATTGCAATTCTGATTATTGGTAAAACTGCTGGTGGCGCCCAGCGCTGGATTAATCTTGGATTCTTTAACCTCCAGCCGTCTGAACTGGCCAAATTGATGCTGGTTATTACTTTGTCGAGCTACTATTCCAGAAAAGAAGTGACCGATGGCTACACTCTGAAACAGTTAATCACTCCGGTTATCCTGACATCAGTCCCATTTCTGTTGATTTTGCTGCAGCCAGATCTCGGTACTGCGCTGATGATGGTCTTCATTGCTATTTCCATGACTGTTTTTGTGAAGCTTCGGTTTTCAGTCTACGCAATTCTTGGTGGAACCGGTATCGGGGCAATCTTTTTTGCCTGGGAGAAGATGCTGAAGCCCTACCAGAAACAGCGGGTCCAAACTTTTTTGAATCCGGAGAAAGACCCGATGGGACATGGCTACCAGATCATGCAGTCAAAGATAGCGGTGGGAAGTGGCGGCCAGTTTGGTAAAGGCTATCTGGAAGGAACCCAGGGTCACCTTCACTTTCTGCCCGAGCGGCATACCGATTTCGCATTTTCTGTCTGGTGTGAAGAATGGGGATTTTTAGGCAGTGTGTTTTTTGTTGGGGTCTATTTTTTCTTTCTGCTCTGGGGGTTGTATACTGCGATGTTTGCAAGAGACCGATTTGGTATGTTGCTCTCTTTTGGTGTTGTTATGCTGATTTTCTGGCAGGCTGTCATTAATCTGATGATGATCCTGGGTTTTTTGCCTGTGGTTGGAATTCCTCTGCCCCTCGTTTCCTATGGTGGTTCTTCGCTGCTTACAACCCTGGTGGCAATTGGGATTCTGCTCAATGTCAGGATGAGGAGATTTCAGGGAGGAATGGCAAACGAATTGTAACAGCTTTATTCGGTTTGCAGTGATTCCAGTACCAGCTGCCTTAACCCTTCTATAAAATGCGGATCCGTATTGAGCGATTCCGTGGCCTGGAGCCGGATGTTGTGACTGGCGGCCAATTCCTTATACTGGATGTTTATCTCATAAAGTGTCTCAACATGATCTGAGACGAAACTTATTGGAACCATCAGGATGTTTTTACCACCTTCACCGGCTACTTTTTCTATCATTTCAGGTGTTGAAGGGGATAGCCACTCTACGGGTCCACTTCTGCTCTGGTAGCAGAGTCTTCCATTTTTCCCCGTAATTTTTTCAAGTTCTTTGATCGTCTGGTCAAGATGGTCTACATATGGGTCGCCTTCTTCGATAAATGATACCGGCAAACTGTGAGCGCTGTACAATAGTTTGACATCTTCATGCTCAAAACGTTTCAGCCCATTTATAATTTTAGCAGCAAGGCAGTTAATGTAATCCGGTTGTGTCGGCCAGGATGATATTTCTACAAGTTCCGTGTTTTTCAGGTTGCTCAGGTGACGTTTCAGCTCTTTGATTGAAGAACCGCTGGTTGCACAGGAAAAGTGGGGATAGAGACTAAGTGCCACTACTCTTGTTACCTGTTTGTCGGCAAGTATCTTAACGGCTGAAGCGGTCGTTGGCTCCCAGTAGCGCATTGCCGTTGTCACGATAAAATCACCGTCATCAGACAATGCTCTTTCCAGTGCGTCCTGCTGCTGTTGAGTGATTGCAGTGATTGGTGATCCTCCGCCGATCTGCCGGTAAATATTCATACTTTTGGGCGCACGTTTTCTGGCGATATACCAGGCAATCGGTTTCTGGAGCAATGCCGGGCCGAGTCTGATTATTTCTCGGTCTGAGAAAATGTTGTAGAGAAAAGGCCTGACATCTTCAAGCCTGGTTGGCCCCCCCATATTCAGGAGGATGACAGCAATTTTTTCTTTATGCATGGATGAAATAGGGGAGGAAGTATTGAACAAAGTCTCTTACTACTACCACATCTTATTGCGATAGAGAAGAAGAGAATAGGCTGGAAGTACGTTACGGTAAAAAATAATGTTAGGCTGGCTGAATATTCTCCGTGGTACTTGATTATACCCTGAACGGGAATATAATATAAGGAACAGTGGAGTAATTATAACGTAATCTTCATTTGACCAGTAAATCATATCTATTGTTAATGGCGAATTTGCTTCCCATCAAATCTGAAAAAAATCAAGAATCCTATTTTCTAAATCACTCTCCACTGTATTATTGTTCGTTCGAAGTAAGTGGTTGTACGCCTGATGGACTGATTGTTCAGCCAGAGGTTAACTGGTTATGTGGCGTGGCTTCCACTATGGAATGGCAGTAGAAGTGCTGTCGGATCACTCTATGGAGGAACTTTATGGAACTAAAAGTCGAAGCCCGAAATGTTGAGTTAAAAAAAGGCTGGCAGGTTAAAATCGATGAGGAGAAAGAGAAGTTGATTCGTCACTATGCAGGGTTTGTCCTGTATCTCCGTGTCGCCATTGAAGCCACAACTCATCATAAGGAAGGCGGCTTCGAGGTCAAACTTGTGGCCTCGGTCCCAAACGACACAGTAGTGGTACAAAGAAAAGGCGAAATAGTTCGTCCTCTGCTTATTGAGGCGTTTGATGTTCTATCCTTACAATTGAAGGAAATACTCAGGAAGAAAAGAAAAGCAAAAAAGCACCCGGAACAGCACATTGAAACCGATAGTGTTGGAATCGTCCATAAGGTCTCACCTCATGAGTCATATGGTTTTATCACAACATTTGATGAGCGTGAAATTTATTTTCATGAGAATGCGCTAAAGAATGTGACGATTGATGACCTGATGGAAGGTGACAGTGTGGTGTTTGGCGAGTCTTTTGGAGACAAGGGACCGCAGGCATCGTGGGTGAGAGTAGCTGGCTAATATCAATTAGTGTAAAGTAAAAAATCCCCCCGGCTCTATTTTTGGGCAGGGGGATTTTTTTTACGAGTTTTTTGTTTTGCAGTGTCGCCCAAAGTGATTAACGGTTTATATAATGAAGTGTGATTTTCGGGATCACTTTGCCGAAGAAGTTAAAATGCTTGACTTATTCAGCAATATTGTTAATTATTTTAATTCGTTGCTGTCGTTTTTTAAAACGATGTATCGCAAGCATCTAGCACACGGTATCACAGTCATCGTTATGGATGCTTCTTTGCTTAATCTCGCTAGAAATTGAGTGATATCGGAATATTATTCCGTCATATATAGCGTTTATCTTAAGTAGCCGACTGACCCCAGGTTGGCGGATCATGCTGTCAAGTCTCTTTCGGTCTGTTTTATTGTCCGGAAGAATATTACCAAAAGTAAACAGGAAGGAGAAAACGTATGAAAAAGAAAGCGTCTTTACTAGCAGCCCTTTCAATGGGATTTGTGATGGCTTTCAGCTCTGCAGCAATCAGTGCTGATACAACGTTTGTTACCATCGGAACAGGTGGTGTAACTGGTGTTTACTATCCGACTGGTGGTGCGATTGCCAGACTGGTCAACAAAGGTAAAAAAGAACACGGAATCAGGGCTACTGTCGAGAGTACCGGTGGATCGGTTTATAACCTCAATGCCATTGCTGCGGGCGAGCTCGATATGGGCGTCGCCCAGTCTGACTGGCAGTATCATGCCTATAATGGCACCAGCAAGTTTGCAGATAAAGGGCCAAACAAAGATCTACGCGCGGTATTTTCAGTTCACCCGGAACCATTTACTGTTGTTGCACGAGCCGATTCCGGCATTACGAATTTTATGGATCTTAAAGGCAAGCGGGTAAATGT
Source organism: uncultured delta proteobacterium (assembly GCA_963776075.1). Lineage (GTDB taxonomy): Bacteria > Desulfobacterota > Desulfobulbia > Desulfobulbales > Desulfocapsaceae > MADRE3. The sequence continues at coordinate 262,944 of CAVZLG010000004.1, read as the reverse complement.
CGGAAATCCAGGTTCGGGTCAGCGTGGAACTATGGAAGTGATTATGGACAAGCTTGGCTGGACGATGGATGATTTTAAATTAGCTGCTGAGCTGAAACCCGCAGAGCAATCTCAAGCACTTTGTGATAATAAAATCGATGCCTATGTATACACGGTAGGTCATCCCAATGGGTCTATTAAGGAAGCCACTACCTCATGTGATGCTGTGTTGGTTAATGTCGATGGTCCTGCAATTGATGCACTCGTAGAAGAGAATTCTTATTATAGATATGCTGTAATACCCGGTGGAATGTACCGTGGTACAGATATGGATGTGAATACTTTTGGTGTTGGTGCAACATTTGTCAGCTCCGCTCAAGTTCCCGAGAATACGATCTATGTTGTCGTGAAATCGGTTTTTGAGAATTTTGATGACTTTAAGAAGCTGCATCCTGCGTTTGCTAACCTCAAAAAAGAGGAAATGGTGAAAGATGGTCTTTCTGCACCACTGCATGATGGCGCAGCCAAGTATTACAAGGAAGCCGGTCTGATAAAATAAGTTTATCGATCGCACGAAGATGGTTACAAGGTGCGCGGCTTAAGCAGAGTCGCGCACCTCTCTTTTCTCCTGTATGATAATACCGCTGTGGTATGAGTTGATGATGCGAATATCTCAGGAACGAACAGTTCAGGTATGGCGTTGATGGCAAACATCTGACAGCTTGAGAAGATGTCTGTATACTTTGATCGTATCGTCGATTCCTGGTGTTTATCTATAGGAGGCAAGAGTACTGCTGAAGATTCTGATTCAGGTATCTCCCCCGTCGTTTAGGTCTTGCAATGGACAGTCGGTGCATTGCAGATTTTAACTATTATACCAAACGTTTAAGAGGGATCAAGAAGGAGCTGATGCCATGACAAAACCCACCGAGAAGCCCCTACCCAGTGAAGATGTACATGAGATGATTGCTGAGGCAGATACCGGTGCCCGCAATCCGAAAGGTGCGATTCCCAAAAAGGTTCTTTTTTTCGTACCGCTTGCCTGGACCTTTTTTCAATTATGGTATGCATCTCCACTTCCGTACATTTTTAATTTCTTTGTCATAAACTCAACAGAGGCACGCTCCATACATCTGGCATTTGCGATGTTTCTCGCCTATACGGCGTTTCCAACCTTGAAATCTTCTCCGAAGAGTTATATTCCAATCCAGGACTGGATACTCGGCCTGACGGCAGCCTTCTGTGCAGCATACATCTTTCTTTTCTATAGTGGTCTGGCGGAGCGGCCTGGTAACCCGACAACGTATGATCTGGTTGTCGCGGTTGCAGGGATAGTGTTACTACTCGAAGCGACCCGGCGTGCTCTCGGACCACCGCTCATGGTTGTAGCCGCCATTTTTCTGATCTATACCTTTGCAGGATCTCATATGCCTGAGGTTATCGCCCACAAGGGGGCGAGCCTGTCCAAGGGAATGTCCCATTACTGGCTGTCGACAGAGGGTGTGTTTGGCGTTGCTATCGGGGTTTCGACCGGAATGGTCTTTATGTTTGTGTTGTTCGGGTCACTGCTGGAAACCGCTGGGGCAGGAAACTATTTTATTCGAACTGCTTTTGCAGGTCTTGGCCATATGCGCGGTGGGCCGGCGAAAGCAGCTGTCATTTCATCAGCCTTGACCGGGCTCGTATCAGGCTCTTCCATTGCCAATGTGGTAACCACCGGAACGTTCACTATCCCGCTCATGAAAAAGGTGGGGTTTTCTGCGGAAAAAGCCGGGGCAGTTGAGGTGGCATCCTCCACCAATGGGCAGTTAACGCCCCCGGTCATGGGGGCTGCTGCGTTTTTGATGGTTGAGTATGTCGGGATCTCTTACATAGAAGTTATTAAACACGCGTTCCTGCCAGCTGTCATTTCTTATATCGCTCTTGTCTACATTGTTCACCTTGAGGCCTGCAAGATGGGCCTTGAAGGAATGAAAAAAAGACATACAAAAACGTTTGCCCAGAGTTTACTGGGATTTGTCTCTACAATCCTTTTCCTGGTGGTGATGGGAGCAGGAACCTATTACGGTCTTGGTTGGATTAAGACTGTTGCCGGGGATGCAACGATATACATCGTTGTTGTCCTGCTGGCGATAACCTACGTCCTGCTTATTTACCTGGCCTGTAGAGTGCCGGAACTTGAGATGACTACTGAAATTAACGAGCTTCCGGACCTTGGTGCCACTGCCCAGGCTGGCTATTATTTTCTACTACCCATTGTGGTGCTGATGTGGTGCCTTGTTGTTGAACGGTTATCCCCTTCACTTTCTGCCTTCTGGGCCACGATCCTGTTAATCTGTATCGTTATGACCCAGCGTCCCTTGAAGGGATTTTTTCGTAAGATGCAGGGAGATGACTTCTCTTTTCAGCATGGTTGGCGGGATCTGATCAACGGAATGGTGTCAGGTGCGAAAAACATGATCGGGATCGGTGTTGCAACGGCTGCAGCAGGTATTGTTGTGGGGACTGTTACCCTTACCGGCATCGGGTTGGTGATGACTGATTTTGTAGAGTTTATATCCGGCGGCAACCTGATGTTGATTCTGTTTTTTACAGCGGCCATCAGCCTGCTTCTTGGCATGGGTCTGCCAACGACGGCAAATTATATTGTAGTCTCAACCCTGATGGCGCCAGTTATTGTAAGTCTTGGTGCACAAAATGGGCTGATTGTTCCCCTGATCGCTGTTCATCTTTTTGTTTTTTATTTTGGTATTCTTGCTGATGATACGCCGCCAGTGGGGCTTGCCGCCTTTGCTGCAGCAGGTATATCCGGAGGTGATCCGATAAGAACAGGTATTCAGGGGTTTGCCTACGATATTCGTACGGCAATTCTGCCCTTCATTTTTATTTTCAATACTGAACTGCTGATGATCGGGGTGGGCAGCCCAATTCACTTCGTCATCGTGGTCAGTGCTGCAATCATTGCCATGCTCGTTTTTGCTGCCGGAACACAGGGCTTTTTCGTTACCAAAAGTAAAATATGGGAGACGTTAGCGTTGCTGCTGGTAGCATTCACCCTCTTCAGGCCCGGATATTTCTGGGATAAGGTCTATCCTGAACTTGTTCAAAGGCCGGCTTCTGAACTGACGCAGATTGTTGACAATATGGGTCCAAGAGAGCAGCTGAGAATGGAGCTTAAAGGTGAGAAAATGAGTGGCCGGGAGTTCAAGATGACGGTCATGCTAGCGGTTGGGGATGAACCAACAGGTGAAGAACGATTGCAGGCCATCGGTATTGAGACACGAGAGGAGGATGGCAGGATTTTCGTGGACAACGTCGTTTTTTCCAGTCCCGCTGAAAAAGCGAGCATTGATTTCGACCAGGAAATCTTGAATATTCAACTGCTCAATGATCGACCACCCAAACAATTGATGTTTATTCCCGCTCTGCTTTTACTTGCAGCAATCTGGTTCCTGCAGAAAAAGAGGGTGAAGAAAAATCTCGTGGCCGCGACCGCCTGAACGGGCTGCATGGCGAAAAAATGAAGTCTGGCATGTAAAGCCAGGGAGAGTTGATCATGATAAAGAAAATATTGGTGCCAATAGCATTTTCCAAATATTCCAGAGGAATCATCGATTATGCTGCGGATCTTGCAGAACCAAGAGGTGCCGAACTGTTTGTGGTAAACGTTATTAACGAGCGGGACCTTGCTGCCGTTAATAAAATCACTTCTTTTGGCTATAAAGTAGATAGTGCTCAGTATATCGATATCATCAAGAAAGAGCGTCGGGCTGAAATTGTAAAGATAACTGAACACCTGACGCTTCCCGATGAAAAAGTCAGTTTTTCTTTTATGATCGGAGATCCGACCACCGAACTTCTCAGGTTTGTCGTTGAATCAGAAATTGACATGATTGTTATGGGAATAAAAAACAACGATCTCAGGCATGTCTTTGCCGGTTCAGTTGCCGAACGAATGTTTAGAAAATGTCCGGTTCCGATTCTTTCCTATCGTGGCGATGATATTGCCGCAAGACTGAGAAAACGGATATATAAGCATATTATTGATGATTAACCTTTTGCCCTTGTTTGGCAAAGTGAACATCTTATTGTTTCAGAAAAAGGGAGAGGCCTTTGCTTCTCCCTTTTTCTATGCAATGACAAAGGATTCAAAGAGCAGTAGCGTATAGCGAATACTATCAGGTTTTCTGACCTGAAATATGGAGAAACAGCGGTGAGCAATAAAGTATATATCATTGATGGCAGTGCCTTTATTTATCGGGCTTTTCATGCAGTTGCACCGCTTACAAACAGTGAAGGCTTCCAGACAAACGCAATTTTCGGTTTTATCAATATTCTTCGTCGACTTATTAAAGAGCGAAACCCGGAATATGTTGCCGTGGCTTTTGATACCCGGGGACCGGTTTTCAGACACGATTTGTATAAAGCATATAAGGCAAACCGCCCTCCAATGCCTGAACAACTAAGACCCCAGATACCCTTTATTAAAAAGGTTGTAGAGGCCATGGGGATTGTCTGTTTCGAAAAACAGGAACTGGAGGCCGATGATATTATCGGTTCTGCTGCCAAAATATTGTCGGCACAGGATCATCAGGTTGTCATTGTCTCGGGCGATAAGGACCTTCTGCAACTGGTAAATGACAAGGTAAGCATGTGGGATCCAATGAGTGACCGGACCATGGACCGGGAGGGGGTGTTTAGTAAATATCAGGTTTATCCTGAGCAGCTGCTGGATTGTTATGCCCTCATGGGTGATACTTCCGACAATGTTCCGGGTGTTCCCGGGGTAGGTCCCAAGTCCGCCGCCAAACTCATTACACAGTTCGGTTCCCTTGAAACACTGTATGATGAAATAGATTCACTAAAGAAATCGAAGATGAAAGAGCGGTTGATTGAAAATCGCCATAATGCGTTTCTTTCCCGCGACCTGATCCGGCTGAAAGATGATTCTGATATACCGCCACATCTCGATGATTATAAGCTCGGAACACCTGACGAGGTGGCGTTAAAACAAATTTATGCAGAGCTCGGTTTTTCTTCTTTACTGAAGGAGCTTGATAGCTGGATTGTGATACCTTCTGATGGCTTTATACTGATTGACAATGATGAAAAGCTGAAAGAGCTGGAACAAAAATTATCCAAAACCTCGATCCTGGCAATTGATACTGAAACGACCTCCCTCAATGTACGGACTGCAGAGCTGGTGGGTGTTTCCTTGTCCGTTGATCGTGAATGCAGTTACTATGTACCCGTCGGACACCGTGACGAGGATGGTGTGCTGATTGAGTCGCAACTGCCGCTGGAGACAGTCAGGGCAGCGCTGACGCCTTATCTTCTGTCTGATACAATCCAGAAGATCGGTCATAATTTGAAATATGATTATGGAGTACTGAAAAAAAATCTGGGTATTGCGATTTCTGCTCCTCTTGTTGACACCATGATCGCTGCTCATCTTGCCGAACCGTTGCGAAGATCGTTTAAACTCGATGACCTCTGTCTTGATCAGGGGCTGAAGTTGACCTCCTATGGGGACGTTACTGAAGGAGACAAGAGAGATGACGCCTTTGCATTTGTTGCGGTTGATAGAGCCTGCCATTATTCGTGCGAAGATGTTTACGGCACCCTTGTGCTCTGGGAATACTATCGGGAGATTCTTGAGAATAATGCCCAGATGTCCTTGTTCTCAGATGTTGAGATGGCGCTTCTACCCATTCTTGCCGAGATGGAAAGCAGCGGTATTATGGTTGATGAAGTCTGCCTGAGTGATTTGGCTGAAGAGTTTGAGGGGAGACTCCAGCTGCTTGAGAAAGATATATTTGCTCTGGCCGGACACGAATTCAACATCAACTCACCCCAGCAGCTGGGAACGGTGCTCTTTGAAGAACTGGAACTGCCCCATGGCAGGAAGACAAAGACCGGCTATTCAACGGACATGAAGGTACTGGAGAAGCTGGCCGCAAAGCACGATTTGCCAGCCTATATCATAAAATACAGAAACCTGACGAAACTTCTGACCACCTATGTCGAAAAGTTAAGCCTGTTAATGGATCCTGACAGCAAACGTATTCATACCTCTTTCAACCAGGCGGTTACCGCAACCGGGAGGCTGTCGAGCAGTAATCCGAATTTGCAAAACATCCCGATAAGGGGGGAAGAGGGGAACCGTATCAGGGAGGCGTTTGTGCCAGCCCCCGGAAAAATCTTTTTATCAGCAGATTACTCTCAGATCGATCTTCGTGTTCTTGCCCATTATTCACAGGATCCATCGCTGATGCAGGCGTTCAAAAACGGTGATGACATTCATTCCCGGACGGCGGCCGAAATATTTGGCGTATCGCCGCTTCTAATCACCTCCGACATGCGGCGTGCCGCAAAAAGTATTAACTTCGGTATTGTTTATGGAATGAGCAGTTTCGGCCTTTCCAACCAGTTGAAAATCACCAGAAAAGAGGCCCAGACATTTATCGATCGCTATTTTGGTCTGTATGCCGGCGTGAAACAGTACATGCTTGATGTTGTGGCCGGTGCAAGAGTCGATGGTTTTGTTTCTACCCTGCTGAACAGGAGACGCTATCTTCCGGAGATTGATGCCTCAAACAAGATGAGAAGAGAGTTTGCTGAGCGTGCAGCCATAAATACCCCCATCCAGGGTACTGCTGCCGATATTATCAAGTTGGCGATGCTGCGTGTGGATGGTCTGCTCAAGCGTGAGAAGAGCAGCTGTAAAATGCTTCTGCAAATCCACGATGAACTGGTTTTTGAACTGGCTGAAGACGAATGTGATCGGCTCAAAGACAAGATCCGGCACGAAATGGAAAATGCAATGGAATTGGATGTGCCGCTGGTGGTGAATATGGACACAGGGCACAGCCTGGCAAAGTGAGGGATGTAAAGCGGACCCTGTTTATCAAAGTCCGCTTTGTGTGGTCAGGGACTGTTACCTGTCTGTAAGGTTTACAAACGGCCGCTCCACGATACCTGTGTAGACCTGCCGTGGTCTGCCTATCCTGGAACTCTCGCTGTCCATGTGCATCTCCTGCCAATGAGTGATCCAGCCTGGCAGTCTGCCGAGTGCAAACATGACGGTGAACATGTTGGTTGGTATACCCATGGCCCGATAAATAATCCCTGAGTAAAAGTCGACATTCGGATAGAGATTTCGAGACATAAAATAATCATCGTTGCTGACCCGGTCTTCAAGTTCCTGGGCGATATCAAGAAGCGGATCTGAGACATCCAGTGTCGCAAGAATTTCCATGCAGGCTTTCTTGATTATTTTGGCGCGCGGATCGTAGGTTTTATAAACTCGGTGGCCAAAACCGGTCAATCGGTAGGGGTCGTTCGGATCTTTTGCTTTATTGATGTATTTCTCAAAATTCATATCATCGGCGTAGATCAGTTCAAACATCCTTAACACAGCTGCGTTTGCTCCACCATGAAGAGGGCCCCAGAGTGCGCTGACGCCTGCAGATATTGACGGATACAGCCTGACCCCGGCACTACCCACCAACCGTACGGTCGAGGTCGAGCAATTTTGCTCATGATCGGCATGAAGGATGAGCAGCTTATTGAGGGCGGAGACCACTACCGGATTAATTTCATAGGGCATGTTGGGCCGGTCAAACATCATATTGAGAAAGTTTGAACAATAATTCAGATCGGCACGTGGGTAAACAAGTGGGTGGCCGATACTCTTTTTATAGGAAAAGGCGGCAATGGTGCGTATTTTTGACAGCAGCCGGGCAGCTGTCGTTGTTATGCCACCGTAGGGGTCTTCTTCAAGATCCATTTCCGGGTAAAAGTCGTGCAGCGAACCGACCATGGTTGACAGAATTGACATTGGTGAGGAGTTGGGTGGGAAGTGGTCAAAGAAATGGATCATATCCTCATGGATCAGTGCAAACCTGACCATGTCATGCCTGAACACATCGAGCTCTTCAACCGTAGGTAATTCGCCGGTTAAAAGCAGATAGGCAACCTCAATAAAAGGACAGTTTTCAGCCAGATCGGCTATATCATAGCCCCTGTATCGGAGGATACCGTTATTGCCGTCGAGGTAGGTAATTGCAGAGCGGCAGGCACCTGTGTTCATATAGCCGCTGTCGAACGTAGTGAGACCGGAGGTCTTCAGCAATGTCCGAATATCCACGGCCTCTTCTCCGGTTGTACTTTCAATGATAGGTAGTTCATATGTCTTACCGTCAACAATTAATTGTGCTGTTCTTTTGGACATTGATAAACCTCTGTGATTGGTGAACAGGAGTTACTCCCATGACACACACTGGTTACTGAGCTTGGGCTGAACTTCTACACGTTCGATGAACGATAATCTTGAAAGCTACCTTGAAACGAGATGATTTATGACCTGTCGGATAATGACTATTTCCGGTACAACGGTGAATATCTCAGGTAGGCGAAAGCAACAGCCGGGTGAGTGCAGCTGGAAATAACAGACTCAGATATTGTAAATTCCGTGCAAATATAGCCTGAAGTGACTATTTTTTCAAATGTTCTTTTCACGAAGGACTCGTATTGTTACGCACAACTATTGATTATTACGCTGTATTATCATTGAATCCGAGTTGATTCATGCTCAAACAGCACACCGGTAAAGGGATATACCAGACAATGCAGAAAGCTAAGCTCGGGATTGATGAACTGGAGACGGAACTTCTCATACGATATGTTGTCAAAGAGGAGGAATATGAAGAAGCGCTGGCAGTGCTAGATCGGTTCAGTCATCATCCTGCCGCTGTCAATGTTTTCAGGAATTATTATGCTGAACTGCCTGAAGGCAGGGAGGAAATGGCCTGTGATCTGAGGGTTATTGCAGAAAAGCAGGGAGCGTTTCTTTTTGCTTTAAAAACAACAGCCCATCACTACCTCTATTTTGGCTCAGACGAAGTGGTTCACTATATTGGTGACTATCGGCAAGGCCTTAATGATGAGGAGATTCTTCATTATTTTGGCTTTAAGGATGTTGCAACATTCACAAAAAAAACAGCGGGATCTATTGACCAACTGCCATCCTTAGACAAGCAAACGTTAGCGCCCAGTTGTGTTGTCTGTGGTGTTGCCGTGGGGGAGGTACATATCCTTGGCTGTCCGGTGGAGCAGTGTCCATGGTGTGAGGGGCAGCTTAACCGGTGTAATTGCAGGTTTGACCAGCTCGGTGTGGAGGAAATGACAGACGAAGAACTGCTTGAACGGTTTGAAGAGGTCCTGGATCAAAAGGGACGTATTGTATTCAAGCCTGAACAGAACCCTTCATATCCGACAGCAGGAGAGGACCCCGAGCTCGATATGAAGAGAGATTGAAAATAAGCAGAGAATGCTACTGGTTCCGATAACCGGCTGCCCGAAATGACTTGGGCAGCCGGTTTCATCAGGGTACTCAGTTTACCGTTACATTTTTTAAATATTTATAAAGGTCAGAGTCAGATGAGAGAACCATAGAGGTGTTTTCACCAACAATCTTCCTGTAACTCTCAAGGGTCTTCTGAAATGCGAAGAAATCAGGGTCCTGGCTGTAGGCTTGACCATAAATTTTGGTGGCTTCTCTATCCGCCCTACCTTTAATTTCAAGCGCTTCCTTGTTCGCCGTTGAGGTTATCTCTCTTAACTCGCGATCAACTTTACCGAGAATTTCTGCTTTCTGGCCTTCACCCAACGAACGTTTCTCGGCTGCAATTCGCTTTCTCTCCGAGATCATCCGGTCATAGACGCGTAACCTCACCGACTCGATGTAGTTTACTCTTTTGAACAAGACGTCGCGCAATTCAATTCCGTATTGCGGGGTGGCACGTGCGGCAATTGCCAGAATCTGGTCAGAAATAACATCCCGACCCTGTAACGGCTTGCTGCCCGGTTCCTGGTTTGAAGGAGTCATGGTGTCCAGCGACCAGTCGGAACTCCTGATTATCTCTATCAGATTGTTTTTATTAACCAAGTCGCGTACGGTACCACCAATAATATCATCGAGCAGTGACTGGGCTCGTGATTCGGTACGAACCGCCTGCATGTATCTTAATGCATCATTAATTCTCCACCGGGCGGTGACATCGAGGTAAACAAAGGTTTTATCGTTTGTGGGAATCTGGTTCGGATCGCCATCCCAGATCTGGATACGTTTGTCAAACTCGTTAACCTGCTGGAGAAAGGGCATTTTGAGATAAAGCCCGGCATCGATCTTTGGCGTACCGATCGTCTTACCAAACTGCGTGATCATTACCTGCTTGCCCTCTTCTACGATGTAGAAGCCGTCATAAACAACGACAATACCGATTAGAACAAGGCCAACCAGGAGAAAATTAGCTATCTGTTTCATGCTTTATTCCTTTATTTGATTGGGTTTTACTGGCCGGCTTTAACCGGAGTGTTGCCTGTGCGGAGATTGAGCAGGGGCAGTGGTCCCTGCTGGCTTTCATCCATCACATAAATAGTTTCTACTGCCGGTAAGACTTCCTGCATGGTCTCGAGATACATGCGTTGTCGTGTAACTTCCGGAAAATTCAAATATTCCGCCAATATGTCCAGGAATCGGGAAGTCTGGCCCTGAGCGTCATTGACGCGTTCTTTTGCGTAACCGTATGCTTCTTCCACAATTTTAAGGGCATTACCGCGGGCTGCAGGGATAACACGGTTATAAGTCTCTTCTGCCTCGTTCACCAGCCGCTTCATATCCTGGTCAGCTTCGTTTACCTCGTTAAAGGCTGGTTTTACAGGATCAGGCGGGTTGATATCCTGAAACTGGACGGTAACCAGTTCGATACCCGCTTCAAGAAACGTCAGTTGTTCCTGCAGCTCCTGTTTGACAGATGCCGCGAGCAGATCCCGGTTACTCAGGACATAATCGAAATCCATGTTACCGACGATACGCCTGGTAACACTTTCATTAAGATCATGAACCGCCTGTTTGACATCCTGGACCTTAAAAAGATAATTGAAAGGGTCTCCAATCCGGTACTGGACAATCCAGGCCACGTTGATAACGTTTTTGTCTGCAGTCAGCATCAGGGATTCCATATCATATCCCTTACTGTCAAATGAAGACTTTTGTCCGGGATAGCGGGTGCGGAAGCCGAATTCCTGCTTCTGGATCTGTCTGACGTTGACTTTGTACAAGGACTCTATGTAAGGAATCTTAAAATGCAGCCCAGGTTCTGACGTGCGCGCGTATTTACCCAGCCGGAGGACGACGCCTACCTCCTGGGGAGATACTTTAAAAAACGACTGGAAAACACCCCATAAAATGATACCGATCAGGGCGATGATCAGAATTTTTCCAATAGAGGCAAGCGGATTGGCAGGCCCGGATGGCCCAGAAGGCTCGCTATCGCCCGGATCTTTCTTTTTGGAATCAGAGAAATAATCCTGCAGCTTTTTTATGATTTGAGCAACGACTTCCTCTGGGGATTGCGGCCTTTTCTTCTTTCCCCAGGGAGGCTGGTCCTGATGTGGCATTAATTTATCTCCTGTCAGTTTGATGTTGACCGAAACTTCTCAGGGGCAATAGCCTCTGCTCAGTGTCGGTTTTCTTGGCAACTCGTATAAAATTCACCACTAAGGGTAAGTACTGATTGGCCATATTGCAAACGAAAGTTTGGAGAATAAACTATAAACATTAAAGAAACAAGTTCAGCCTATTTTCGTCATGATTGCGCTATTCCAGCTCAAGAACAATGAGCCGACAGCGATGATAAAAAAGAAAATCTGCATGAACGTGGATTGTCGCAGTTGTTTGACCGACTTGATCGCGATGAGCAGCCCGATGATAAGGCCGGAAAGCAGACCAAAGAGATGGGCGCCGAGGTCAGTGCGTTCTCCCGAGCTGCCGAGCATTGCCAGCAGTGCCGCTCCTGCCATAAATGGAACAAAGAACCTGATCCCGAATGGTTGGCGTTGCTCGATAACCTGGTACATTGAGAGCATGCCGATAATACTGAAAACGGCTGTCGAGAAGCCCACCGAAAGATGATTATTTCCATGGGCAAGGATATTGAGGAGATTACCTGCTGCCCCGGAGAGCAAAATAGTCAGCAAGCCAAAACCGACCCCGTTGATCTGCAGAAAAAAATAGACGAGAATACCCCCAATCAGGCAATTACCGGCCAGGTGTGAAAAATCGGCATGGAGGGTCAGTGAGGTAATCAGCCGGTACCATTGACCTCCATCAAGAATTGCATCAGCGTCATTTGCCCCCGTTTCAAACCATAGAGCCCCTGGTCTCCAGGGGCCCGTAATCATGAAGAAAAAGGCCAGCGAGCCAACTAATACAAGTGTTGGCAAGAGCGATGGGAAAGAACTGTGCTGGACAACAACCTGCGGAGGGGGCCAGTTCCTGTTTTCCTCGAGGTAAAGCCGCAGCTGGTAACGGGCACGCTCAACAAGCTGAGGGGGCGCGATGATCTGGATGTTTCCGTCGCTGCCCTGCTGTATTTGATGCTTGATATTTTTTGCAGACAGCACCAGTGAGCAGGTGTCGATTAACTCATGATGCGGTGAAGAGATGACAGTGGGCTCCCCCGTCGGCTCTGAGATCGATGGTTCCATCGAGGCAGAATAATGCAGTTATTGAATATTGCAATAATATCAGCGAAACGAGCTGTATTTAATAACACAAAACCCCTGTCAGTGAGAACTGGGTCTAACCGGGGTTTTGTGTTGAAAAGGAAAGGAGCGGATTAACTGAGATCATCTAAACTGACAACGGAGCCGTATTGCTCTCTTAGCTGCTGAAGTTCTTCTTTCTGTTTTCTGTAAACGGAAAAAAGGGTCTCGGGAATATCCTCTTCTTTTCCATACGCTTCGGTCTGCAGATCAATTCGGTGAATGATATTGTCGATGTAGAGTGCAAACTGCATATCGTAGAGCGATTGAGGATATTCCTTGTCAATTGACTCAAAAAGCTGTTTGAGGTCATCGTAGTAGGGCAGGTAGCCAATAGGTGTCTCTATTGCTTTTACATCATTGTTTGCAAAGAGTTCCAGCCAGCCGAGCCACACCTTTACATCCTTTTTTTCACCGAGCAGACCATTGCCTGAACTACCCCGGTTTGCATGGGTGAGGAAGTAGTTGAGCCCGGCCATTATCGGTTTCCCCGTTGCGGAAAGTTTTGTTGAATTAAAAAAATCAAACTGTGCATCCATGTATTCTGCAAGCGGGCCGGGAATAAACGGGGCGTTGGCCCATGGCTGACGCCTGACCCCGGTAACACCGACTTCAGTTGCCGTCGCCTGGGAGACAATTGATGCTCCGATTACAACACCCTCGTCCATCGATTTTGCAGCCCAGACTGGAGGCATGGTGTCGGCATCCCTTCCGGAGTAGGTGAAAACCTTTACCGGAACTCCTGCAGGGTCTTCCGAGGCCTCTGTGTTGTGATTGGCAATGGCTGATGCCAGCAATGTGCAGCGGGAGTTTTTATGTGACATCGGAACAGGATTACCATCCGCATCCGTCTTGCCCTGGTACCATTCGCCCTGGAAGTTAATTCCTTTCTCAGGCACCTCTTCACCATTACCGACCCAGTGGGGGACATCGTTTTCATCAATGAGTACGTTGGACCAGATGACCTCGGTACCGTCACCGCGCAGGCAGTCCATCAGGTATGGGTCACCCTCACGGTTGACATCCTCGACAATGCCAAAGATCCCTTTTTCCGGGTTAATGGCACGGATCGTTCCATCATCGGCAATCCATATCTGGGCGAGATCATCACCGATAAAGTCACTGCCGACCATTGCCGTTGTGGTTTTACCGCACCCCGACGGTGCAGCACCGGCGAAGTAGGTCTTTCGACCATTTGGGCCGGTCAGACCGGTAATAAACATATGTTCTGAGAGCTGCTCCTCTTTCTTATAATAGGTGGCGTAGTCAACCGAAAAACGGTGGTTACCTTTCTTCATCAGCAGGGTATTCCCCGCATAGGTGCAGAACGATGAGAAGGTGGTCATCCAGCTCCGATCCATCAGGATACGGGCATTAGGCACATCCTCTGGTCGATTGGGGCCTTCTGAATGGACATTGGTGTAGAAAATCCCCGTTCGCTCAACTTCCTGGTCAAACTTATCATAGCAGTTTCGGTAGAGCAGCTCAGCTGAGTGGAGAACATAGGTAGAAGATGAAATCTCGATTGCAGGCAGCGCCGCCTCTGCACCAACCGGGCCGCGGCTGTAAAAACCGATCATCATGGTCTTTCCCTGCATGATGCCATCCATGTAGGTCTGGATATATGTAATTGCCTCATCCCGAAGCAATGATTTGGCGAGCGAGCTCATCTTCTCGCCTTCATTGATGATATAGAATGTCTGGTTAACAAGACGTGCCTGATCCTGGGGCAGATCAAAATGGATGGTATGTCCATCCTTTGCAAGTTTCCTCTCTTCGCCCTTGGTAATCGAGTAATCACGGAGCCACTGCAAATCCTCTTCACTTCCCGAGTTAATAAAAACTGCATCAGGCTTGCACATCGAAATTGCATTGGCGATCTTGATCAGCGCTTCTCCGTTGGTGATTGGGGAAAGCTTGGCACGGTTAGCTGAATCCAGATTTTTTTCGATTATATTCTGAGCTTCTGCCGCTGTTGTAATACCCCCGACAGTCACGAGAATATCGGCACCTTTTTTTAATTCGAGCATTCTCAACTCCTTAAAATATTGGATAGAAAACAGATTATCCTTCCTCCCAAATAATCATGGGGCAGGCCAAACAATAAGTGTTTTTCAATACTGAGTCAAGTGTTGTTGATAGGAGCCTTACTGCTTCGCAGAGAAAAGAAAAAACAGCATCAATATTAAGAGGTTGGAATGGTCATACGTTGTGGCATCCTGAGGGGGATAAAGAGCTCATGATTACCGTCAGGAATCATTCAATAATAGCTAAAATGATTATGATATTGATCGGTTAAAAAGGTTTGTGAAAAATTATTCTCCAGTTGAAGTAAAAATGATAAAACTGTAGTTCGAGATATTTAAAATACCCCTGATGGTTGGCGATCATATCGACGAACATGGCAAGGTATGGCTGAAGAATCAGCTCTATCAAGATTCACATTTCTAAGATTTGACCATTTCTCGTCATGCCAAACCTTAAATTGTAATCTCTCAGTTACCTTTCAATTCAGGAAAGGGGGTATCCATTGAATCAGCCCACTTTACTGCTCCTGTCGTCGTATCAATAACATAGACAAGGTGAGTCCGGTCCCTCTGAGCCACTTCCATCTGATATTTGCCCGGCGTCGTATTATGCCCTGCTCCGGTTATCAGGAAAAGAGCGATGGTGCAGAGTACCCCGGCGATAAACATTAATACATTTCTCTTGTCAGTTTTCATTTTTCTGCCTCCTTTGCTTGTTGTGGATTAATCCTAACAGAATAATCAGGATTGAGCAGATTTCCAGGAGCGGTGCGTTTTCGGTTGTGCTCGTTCGTCAGCACGGTTGTTGCCGCTTTTACTTGTTAGATTATTTTTTATACCCGCTTCTAACGTCCACAGCTACTATAAACCCAAGGTGTGTCTCAAATCGAAGACAAGTTGTACATTTTTCCAGAATACCATTCCGAAAATCCGGAAAAAATTCTGGTGCTGATGCCAAAAATCTTGGAGTTATGAGCGAGGCTAGCATCATTTTTCTCATTAAAATTAGTAGCTAATGAGTCTGGTTCTGGTTTGTTGAAAATCTGTATTGTTCGGCATGGTAAATGCATAACAGCTTCTAGAGAAATTACGATTAATACCTGGAATGTACATTTCATTCTGCAAATAATAGAAATAAATAGCACCAAGTTTTTGGGTGCAAAGAGGATATAGATGAAAACAGTTATAACGATTGCAATTACGCTGGTATTATCCACGGCAGGTCTTGCTCTTGCTTTGCCATTTCCAAGTACTGATCTTAATTTAGATTTTAGAGATGCAGCTTGGGGCGGTGCTTATACTGACAATCGTCTTGGACTGTAGGAAATGTTACTGCCTCGGCTAATTCTGGTACTGATACTTATATCAAGATAAAACGGATGGTCTGGGTGTCCTAGGCGGAGAAAGGGATGAGATCGATAATGAAGAATATCTTGGATATCAATTTCCTCAAGCCTATAAATCTGCTTGGAATTGGTATTACCGATCTATTTGAACCCAATGATGGCATTGATAATCCAGGTGGAGAATTGGGTCGAGCTCTCGTATCATTTTTCAATACTACTACCACCTCAGAATACTTTTTCTATGGAAATAATTCTGACCAGGGTAATGGAGAACAATATATTGATTTTGAGTGGTCCCTTGATTAACGTCACTTCAGTGCAGTTTCAGGCATTTACATCAGAATCTGAAGGTGAGCCTGGTGGTGAGAACAACGAATTTTCTGTTGCAGGAATGAATATCGCCCCGGTACCAGAACCAGCAACAATGTTACTCTTTGGTACTGGTCTGCTCGGATTGGCAGGTCTCAGGCTGAGAAGAAAGAAGTAATTCATCAATTGAAATCGATTCAAAGGCAGGGTCAAGAGTGGCTCTGCCTTTTTTTTGATCTGTTTTATTTCAACCAGTAGATTGCCGGAATAAGAAAGATCATGAGATCGATTAACCGCGATACCAGGAATATACATGGCTTAGACTGTTAGCACCTTTGTCGTTAACCAAGAAGCTGTCAGCCAGGTACTTGATCTTAGTTCAGGCGACTTTTCTTTTGGGAGCACCAATGAAAGAAAAATTCCGGAAATATGGATTGTTGCTTTTGAAAGAAAATAGTGAGCCATGAAGACGTAAAGTCCAGGCAGAGTCTTAAAAGCCCTGCCTTTTGTTTAATTTATTTCCGCAGTATTTTGGGTGATATATGGCTTCAAAGCACCTTACACATAGACAGCACCCCAGGCATAAATTAGCCAACACCTTCGTTGTCAATCAGCAGGGGGTTTGCCGGGTTTTTGATCTCAGTCCCGGAGGATTCTCTTTTGGATGCACAAAGGACCGTGAAATTCCGGAAATACTGACGGTCGATATAATCGATAATAAAGGATTGCATCTTTTAGATCTCTCGGTGAAAACAGTCTGGGCTGCAAAAAACAAGGACCTGAGAACGTCTTCGATTTATGAGATGATTGTCGGGGCACAGTTTAATAACGATTTATCCCCGGATCAGCAGGCAGCTCTTGACCGACTTGTGACGATTCTGAAAGAAGGTAATGATTCGTGATGGGGTGTGTCCCCTCCTGTGGTATTTCCTGAATACGGCACGTTGAGAATCAACATTTGCCTTTCGTTTCTCTCCCATTCTTTTCAGACCAATAATCCCTGATTTTTCTTTTAGTATGTACCTCTTATAGAGGTACACTTACAAATCTTTCGAAGCTGCGAAAAGAAAGCCGCTGCCTTGGCAACGGTGCGAATTTAAAGAAACGGCTTTACAAGCGTGCCCAAATGGGATACTTGAACAGGTCCTTTTCTAAAGAGAATGGCTTGGCATTGGCAAATGAATTACTATTGTTTGCTTAGGAATTTCAATTGAATAAAAAAAAGCTTGTAACCGGTTAAGGTTACAAGCTTTAAGATAACTTGGTGCCGAAGAGAAGACTCGAACTTCCACGGGGAAACCCCCACTAGACCCTGAACCTAGCGCGTCTACCAATTCCGCCACTTCGGCAACGGTGTGGTGAATATGATTTCTGTACCTCGTTTTGTCAAGACTTTCTTGACAATGAGTGAAAAAATAAGCGCCATTTGTGAGAGAAATGAAAATATTCAGAAACCTGGATGAGATTACAGAGCCGTTTGAGAACCCCTGTGTCACCATCGGCAACTTCGATGGTGTTCATCTCGGTCATCAGCTGCTGTTTTCAGAAGTCGTCCAGCGCAGTAAAAGAAATAAAGGGTGCAGTATTGTCGTTACCTTTGACCCTCACCCATTAAGAATTCTTCGTCCTGGTGGAATCAAGCTTATCTCGACGATTGAGCAGAAAATAGAACAGATTGACAAGGCTGGCATTGATGTGCTGATCATTATCCCGTTTGATCTTGCATTTGCAGCAATCACAGCGAGCCACTTTGTCCACGAAATCCTGCTTGAAAAAATTGGAATGGCTGAGCTGGTGGTCGGTTATGACTACGCATTTGGCAAAGGGAGAAGCGGAAATACCGCTTTTCTGAAAGAACAGGGCAGGGAAAACGGTTTTCCGGTAACGGTTGTGGATGCTCATTACCAGGACAATAATTTGGTGAGCTCCACCAGGATCAGGGAGCTGGTTCACGAGGGTCGAATGATGGATGCCAGAGAACTTCTGGGTCGGCCATATCAGATCAGAGGCGTTGTCCAGGTTGGTAAGAGGCGGGGTGGGAAGGAGATTGGATTTCCGACAGCCAATTTGAAGGTCAATGAAAATGACCTCGTACCGAGAATTGGCGTTTATGTTACCCAGGTGATCTGTGAAGGAAAATGCTATGGTGGTGTGCTGAATATTGGCTATAACCCGACATTTAGTGAGAACCGGCTGGTCGCGGAAACCCATATCTTTGATTTTAACAAAGATATCTATGGTAAACCGATAAAGCTGAACCTGTTGAAATTCATCAGGGACGAGAAAAAATATTCAGGGATCCCCGAACTGGCCGAGCAGATAAGCCGTGATGTGATCGAAGCAAAAAAGATTCTCGGTACCACCGGGAAAGGTACGACTGCTTCTTGCAGTGCCGAGTCTGAACTGTCTGCTTGATACTTCGGTAGAGTGAGCGTTTGTTTTTTCTGCTTGAAAGTGAAGGTCAGGTGTCTATATTGTATGCCGCACGGAGATAAGCCAGATTGGCAATAAGAGGGGATAGCCCGAATTTAAACGCCTTGTGCATAAAATAAAAAAGAAAATGCAACGTCACAGCAACTGTTTCGTTGCTGGTATCATTATAATTAAGGAGTAGGATATGGCAGAGCAGTTAACAGAAGATCTCCCGACGGTGATCGCCGAAATGGAAAAAAAGTGTGCTGAGCATCCGGACAATGTCATGGCCCGTCACCATCTTGGCCTGGTCTACATGAAAGCAGGTCGTATTGATGATGCGATAGAATCACTGGAGAAAGCAATAGCGCTTGATCCCCAGTCTGCAGAAAGCATGATCAATCTTGGTGCGATCTACTTTGGCAAAGGTGATCTGCCAAAAGCGATGGAGTTGAATAACAAAGCCATTTCTGTAAATACCAAAGCTGCCCAGGCACATGCCAACCTCGGTTTGATCTGGCAGCAGCAAAATGAGATTGAAAAGGCCATTGAGCATTACGAGAAGGCGATCAGGATAGATGATACGCTGGCGACCGTCTGGATGAATCTCACTTCTGTGCTGACCATGAAAGGAGATGATGAGCGGGCTCTTGAGGCTGCCCGAAAGGGGTTGGAACATGACAGCGAGTCTCCCTTGGCCCATAACAACCTTGCCGTTGCCCTCTACTTCAGTGAGCAGTTCAGCGAAGCAAAGAAATATATGGATAAAGCTCGGGAACTCGGTTATTCGGTAGACCCGAATTTTATCGTCAGTCTTGAAGAGAAACTTGGCTGAACAGCTTCTTCCATTGCGGGAGAGAAGATAGAAGTATATGAAGAAGAAGACGATAATAAAGCGCCCCTGGTGCCCGTTCTGCGGGCAAAAGGTCGAGCGTGCAGTTGACCAGCCAAACAGGAAGATGAGAGAGTTTTGTGTTGGCAAATGTTCCTGCGGAGCAGTCTATTCCTGCGATCCGACCGGGCATAATGTCGGATCGGCTATGGTTGAAACACTGGTCCATGCCTGCGGAGATAACTGGGACCTGGCCTGGGAATTAATGCCCGAGGATGATTACCTGACCGGGCGGGTTGAAGATTATGACGAAGAAACGCACCAGGTAACCGATCTCAGGCATGTTGACGGCAGGGCTGTACGCGGTGTTCTTTATTTTGTGAGATTGCATACCGAGATGTCTGACCTTGCCAGAAGGATGCAAGAGAAAAAAGAGCAGCAGGCTGAGCAGGTGGAAGTGTCGAGCGGTTATGCTCCGCCTCCTGTAGAGCCGGAGCCGGGCAAAGACCATAAACGAGGCCGGGCGAATAAACGACTGGTAAAACAACTTACCGAAGAGCAGGATGAGAACAGTCTTGTCGCCCTTTGCCTCGATGATAAGAAAACCCTGCGCTTTATGCAGAGGCTTCTCTATGATCCATATGAGGAGAAACGCTGGCAGGTCGCCTGGCTGATCGGTCGGGTGTGTGCCCGGGTCGCCACCAGGGATCCGGGGCAGGTTTCTGAACTCGTGCACAGATTGTTTGAGGCCTGCTCCGATTCGGCCGCAACCCCGTGGGGCATGATCGAGACGATTGGCTCGGTGGTCGCCCTGCGGCCTGATATTTTTGGTGCATTTACCCGTCATCTGCTAGGGTTTGTCAGCGCTGATTCCACAAGAGTTCAGGTCATCTGGGCTCTTGCAGAAATAGCAGAGACCCGGCCTGACCTGGTCCGTGAAACCCCATTTTACTCGATGTTTCATTTTCTGAATCATCCTGAGAGTGCGGTACGTGGACAATTGGCACGATTGCTCGGTAAAATTACAGCCACAGAAGCATCGATGCAGTTAATGGGGCTGCACCAGGATAATGCAGAACTGACGATCTGGGAGCAGGGGACTCCCGTGCAAACCACAGTAGCAGAACAGGCGACACTTGCCATTAAAAGGATACAGGGACAGAAAGAACAATGAGCACACCAATTCAGGATATAAACTCCATTGGCCAGGCTGAACAAGCCACTGATACCAAAAAGGATTCAAGAACCCAGGCACAGATTGATTACGACGAAGGGCGGGGATATGCGGAAAGAGGAGAGAGTGCTCTTGCTGCAGCGTCGCTCTACAATGCCTTGCGCGGATTTGAAGAAGAGGATAATAAAGAGGGTATGGCCAATGCCTCTAATCAGCTCGGTCACGTCTGTTTGCAGCGGGATGAATTTGAGAAAGCATTGACCAACTACCAGCGCGCCTGGAAGATTTGTGAAGAGCTTGAGGATAATCTGAGTATTCAGGCAATTTCCCTGCAGCTTGTTCAGGTTTATAAAGGGCTGAAGGACTATCGGAAATCATTGAATGTCTGTCTTGATCTGCTCGATTCATATCAGGCGAATAACGATCCGAAAGGAACCGTTGCTGTGCTGGAGATGATGGCTGAAGTCTATATTGCCTCAGGTGATCGGGAAAAGGCAGCTGATACATATAATACGGTGGCATCGATTCATACTAATTTCAGGCATCATAAAATTGCCGATTCATATCGGCAAAAAGCCGCAGAACTCGGCAACCAGAGTGCATAGATAAAAATATGTTTACCGGTATTGTCCTGGGAAAAGGAAAATTAATAAACACCAGACCGTCAGGCGGCGGTCTGGCGTTTGACCTCGAAGCCCAGTTCGCTCTTTTAGACCCTGAAGAAGGCGAGTCCATTGCGGTGAACGGAGCATGCCTGACGGTGTACAGTATCAAGGGGAATCGATTTACGGTCGATGTGTCACCGGAGAGTCTGAGACGGACAACATTAGGTAGTCTGCGGGCAGGGGCTGTGGTAAATATGGAGCGGGCTTTGCGGCTTGCTGACCGCCTCGGCGGTCACATGGTATCCGGGCATGTTGACTGTGTTGGCGTTACCTCCGGTATCACAAAAGAGGGGAACTTTACCATTCTTACGTTCTCGGTACCCTCAGAGCAGGATCGATATATAATTGAAAAGGGATCGATAACGATCAACGGTGTCAGCTTGACGGTAAACAGTTGCTCGGGCGGGAGCTTTAGTGTTTCGGTCATTCCTCATACCATGCAGGTGACAACGCTTGGTCTGTTGAAGAATGGCAGTAAAGTCAACATCGAAGTGGATATTATCGGTAAGTACGTAGAAAAACTGCTTTCGACAGATTCTGCTGAGCAATGGAAAAAATCAGCAATCAATCCGGCGTTTCTTGCTGAAAATGGTTATTTTTAAAAGATAAAAATATTGATAAATAAGAGTTTATTATGGCAGTCAGTCCGATAAAGGAAGTAGTAGAAGATATCAAAGCTGGCAAGATGGTGATTCTTGTCGATGATGAGGATCGTGAAAATGAAGGTGATCTCTGCATGGCAGCAGAGTTGGTAACACCCGAGGCGATCAATTTCATGGCGACCCATGGCAGAGGGCTCATCTGTTTGACTCTGAGTCCGGATATAATTGATCAACTGCAGCTGCCGATGATGGTGACAGAGAATCAATCCCCATTCGGAACCGGTTTTACCATCAGTATTGAGGCCCGAACCGGTGTTTCTACCGGAATTTCAGCTGCTGACCGGGCGCGAACTGTTCAGGCTGCAGTTGCACCGAATGCCACCCCCTACGATATAATCAGTCCTGGTCATATTTTCCCTCTCAGGGCAAAAGAGGGTGGAGTGCTTGTCCGCACCGGCCAGACTGAAGGTTCTGTCGATCTTTCCCGCCTGGCAGGAATGCGAACCGCTGGGGTTATCTGTGAGATTATGAAAGATGACGGTACGATGGCCCGTATGCCGGACCTTGAAGATTTTGCTCATAAGCATGATTTGAAGATCGCAACCATCGCTGACCTGGTTGCCTATCGACTGCGCCAGGATGTCCTGGTCCATCGTGCGGCTGAGGCTAGAATTCCAACAGAGCATGCTGGTGAGTTCAAGGCCATTGTCTATACAAACGATGTGGACCTGATGGAACATATTGCACTTGTTAAAGGTGATCCAAAAGAAGGAGAAAAAATCCTGGTGCGTGTTCATTCCGAATGTTTGACGGGTGATGTATTCAATTCTGCCCGATGTGATTGCGGTGGACAGTTGCTTGCATCAATGAAGATGATCGACCAGGAGGGGTGCGGCATCGTTTTGTACATGCGCCAGGAAGGACGGGGTATTGGCCTGGTAAATAAAATCAGGGCTTATAAATTACAGGATGAGGAAGGGGTCGACACGGTTGAAGCAAATCTGAAGCTTGGCTTCAAGGCCGATCTGCGAGACTACGGAATTGGAGCGCAGATTTTAAGGGACCTTGGCGTGACCAAGATGGCGATGCTTACCAATAACCCGAAAAAAATTGTCGGGCTGGAAGGATATGGTATAGAGATTGTCGATCGATTTCCAATTGAGATGGAAGCGGGCGAAGAAAATAAAGACTATCTCATCTGTAAGCGTGATCGTATGGGGCACTTGATAGAAGTTGATTAAACCTGGAATTGTGGACAGCAAACGCGAGAGTAAATCAAGAGAAAGGATGGACAAAAATGGCTAATTTTATTGAAGGAAACCTGAAAGCGGATGGGAAAAAATTTGGTATTGTCGTTGCCCGGTTTAATTCCTTTATCTCTGAAAAACTGCTGGAAGGTGCTCTTGACAGTCTGGCACGTTCCGGTGCCCAGGATTCTGATATCGATGTGGCACGAGTCCCAGGCGCTTATGAAATTCCGCTGATAGCCAAAAAAATGGCTGCTAGCCAAAAGTATGATGCAATTATCTGCCTCGGTGTTGTTATCCGTGGTGCAACGCCACATTTTGACGTGGTTGTTAACGAAGTATCGAAAGGTTCCGCCCAGGTTGGTCTGGACTTAGGTATTCCGGTATTGTTTGGGGTTCTTACTACCGAAACAATAGAGCAGGCGATTGAACGCTCAGGTACCAAAGCGGGCAACAAGGGGGCTGAAGTTGCGGTGGCTGCCATCGAGATGGCAAATCTTATTGATGCACTGGATTAATCGCCTGAAATTCAGGCAATGGAATATAGAAAAGCCGTACCTGATTGAGATCAGGTACGGCTTTATTCTTTCAGGCTGAGAACTATTATGGGTACCAGACGAAAAGCACGAGAGGCTGCACTGCAATTTCTTTTTCAGGATGATTTTACCGCGGAGGGTAGTCATCAGGGACAGGAAATAACTGATCGGTTTGCTCAGTTTTGCCTGCTCTATCAGATTAGTAACAAAGCACGTCCCTATGCGCTCGAGCTCCTCTGTGGTATCCAGAACAGGCGGGATGAACTTGACCGCATCATCAGCGAGAATGCTGTTAACTGGCGTCTGGAACGGATTGCCATTATGGATCGTAACCTGCTCAGGGTCGGCGTGTTTGAAATGGTTTTCGCCAAAGATGTACCTCCGCAGGTGGCTATCAATGAAGCTGTTGAGATCGCCAAAAGATTTGGCAGCGGAGATTCACCTGGATTTATTAACGGTGTGCTCGATGCTGTGAAAAACCTACAAAAAAAAGATGATTAGCCTCGGCTGAGAGTATTTTCAAGCTGATATCTTTGGTGTCTTTTATCTCTTCAGCCCATCACCGTTTTTCCGTCACTGATTTCCAATTCTTATTGAAACATTTTCTCATTTTTTCCAGGAACAGGTAGGGTCAGAGAACCGTCAGGTTCTTTGCAGTAAGGCGGTTTACTTGCATTTTCTTGCTATTGCGGGTACATCTAGCCCGGGTAGGACAGTATACTTGTAATTTTTTCAGATAGTGGAGTACCGCAACTCATGGCCCAAGTTCAAAAAAATAATAAACCTGGATTTAAGCAGGAGTTTGTAGCGATTCTCGGTATCTTTATCGCTGCTTTTATGCTGCTGAGTTTGATATCAGAACAGCTTCCTTCTGTTCAAAACTGGTGCGGTGAAATTGGCCGGTTAGTGGCCCAGCTATTGCTCGGTTTTACCGGCTGGGGGGCATATCTTTTTGCAGGCCTGGTTATTCTGTTGTCAGTTCTTTTTTTCAGTCGACGTCTGTCTTTTGAGCGGTTACCGCAGGTAACGATTGGTCTTACCGGAGCAATCATCTCGTTTTGCACACTCTTGTCATCGCTGTCCCTGTATCGCCCAGACCTCTTGAGTGCCGGCGGTTTTCTGGGAATGACCATTTTTGATCTTATTCATTCTGTTCTTGGTGATAGTGGGACAATCCTGTTGCTGGCACTCGTTCTTCTCGTATCACTGATGCTGGCCATTCAGTTTTCACCTTACCAGTTGTTAACCCTTGTCTGGCGAATGATCAAGGCGATTGTGGCCGGGAGTTTCGGTCTGGTAAAAACTGCACTTAAAAAACGATCTGAGCGAAAAAAGAAAACAGTTAAGCGCAAAAAAGTAAAACCTGTCGTTAAGCCGGACCCAGAGGTTGCCTTGTTGCCGAGTCAACCACCCATCGTCAAAGAAATTTCCCAGGCCGCTCCCAGCCAGGATGACCAGGAGTTCAATACCACCCCGGTCGCCAAGGGAAACTGGAAACTTCCCCCCTTATCTATTCTTGCCAGAAACAACAATGTGGCTGAAAAAGTGGACAAGGATGTTTATTTCAAAATTTCCAAGCAACTTGAACAGAAGCTTAAAAATTTTGGTGTTTCCGGCAAGGTGGTTGGTATTTCTCCAGGGCCGGTCGTTACCACCTATGAATACTCGCCTGCCCCCGGGATCAAAATAAATAAGATTGTCAGCCTCGCCGACGATCTTGCCCTTGGTTTAAAAGCCCAATCTGTACGAGTCGTTGGGTCGGTGCCAGGTAAGTCTGCACTGGGAATCGAAATTCCCAATGATGTCAGGCAGGTCGTCTATATTCGTGAACTTTTGTCGTCTGATCACTTTCAGAACTATCATGCGAAACTGGGTATCGTCCTTGGTCTGGACGTGGTGGGCAACCCAACCTTTACCGATCTTGCCCGGATGCCTCACCTGCTGATTGCCGGAGCAACCGGGGCAGGCAAGAGTGTGGCGATCAACACGATCATCGGTTCCATTTTATTTAATGCGACCCCCGATGAAGTACGATTCCTGATGATTGATCCAAAACGTATTGAACTGTCCGGGTACGAAGGAATTCCACACCTGCTCCATCCTGTTGTTGTTGAACCGAAGCTGGCAAGCAGGGCACTGATGTGGGGGGTTCGGGAGATGGAGCGGCGCTATCGGCTGCTGGAAGAGGCAAAGGTTAAAAGTTTTGATTCTTACAATGAGTCAGCAGAGGAGAAGCTGCCCTATATTGTTATTATTGTCGATGAACTTGCAGACCTGATGATGGTTGCCTCGAAGGATGTCGAGGCTGCAATCGCCAGGCTGGCACAGATGGCGCGGGCTGCCGGTATGCACCTGATCCTTGCAACCCAGAGACCGTCAGTCGATGTCCTGACCGGGTTGATCAAGGCAAATTTTCCCGCCCGTATTTCTTTTAAAGTTTCCTCCAAGATTGATTCAAGAACAATTATCGACGGTGCCGGTGCTGAACATCTGCTTGGCATGGGCGACATGCTTTTCATGCCGCCCGGTACTTCAACGCTGCAGCGGGTACACGGGGCCTATATCTCTGAACAGGAAACCGCAGAGCTGGTCGAGTTCCTGAAAAAACAGGGTGAGGCGATTTATGATGATTCCGTTCTTGAACAGCTTGAAGAAGATTCTCTAACCGACACGGGGAGTAATGATGAGGTCGATGAGCGGTATGACGAGGCGGTAGCTGTTGTCTGTGAGTCGGGGCAGGCTTCTATTTCGATGGTCCAGAGAAGGCTTCGCATCGGTTATAACCGTGCAGCTCGGATTATAGAAGTGATGGAGAAAGAAGGCGTGATCGGACCTGCTGACGGGGCAAAGCCCCGAGAGGTGCTGGCACGAAGTTCTTATAGTTGAGCAAATCATTTGGTCAATTGATTTTCCTTGACAATTACCAGGCAACATTTTATAAGAAAACTCTTGGAAAAATGAGTGAGCGTTCATTTTTTATAAATTGAATTCTTGCAATTATTTCAATAGTTTTATTTGTAGTAATATCAATCAGTTATTGCCGCCACTCGAGAGTGCGTCAATGACTGGGAGTATGGAGGTTTGTAGGAAAAGATATTGTTACGGTTTAAGTGGGCCCTGACTGTTCAGGGCCACAACAGTTAAAACAAACTGAGGAGGTAGTTTAATGCCAAGTTATGTAGATCCTGAAAAGTGTGATGGATGCAAAGGTGGTGACAAAACTGCGTGCATGTACATCTGTCCCAACGATCTGATGGTTTTGAACGTTGAGTCAATGCTTGCTTACAATCAAGAGCCGGATGCATGCTGGGAATGTTACTCATGCGTAAAGATTTGCCCACAGGGCGCAATCTTTGTTCGCGGCTATGATGACTTTGTACCAATGGGTGGCCAGGTTCATCCGATGAGGTCTTCTGATTCTATCATGTGGACTGTCAAGTTCCGTAATGGCAACATGAAGCGTTTCAAGTTCCCGGTCCGTACTACGGCTGAGGGTGCTGCCAATGCTTATGCAGGTGAAACAGGTGGAAACCTGGATGATGAATGTCTGCTTCTTGAAGCTGACCTTCCGACCCCTAAATAAGCTGGATTAATTAAAATCTGAAATCTTTTATATTAAAGGAGATTTGAATATGGCATTACCAAATAAACCAAAAGGTGAGCTGAAAGCTGTAGTGGACCCTGAAGTTGTCGAAATGGAAGTAGACGCTCTGATTATCGGCGGCGGTATGGCAGCTTGTGGCACCGCTTTTGAGATCAAAAAGTGGGCACCCGCAGACATGAAAATTTTGCTGGTAGACAAGGCTTCTCTTGAGCGTTCAGGTGCTGTTGCTCAGGGACTCTCCGCTATTAACACCTATATCGGTGAGAACCCGATTGAAAGTTACGTGAAAATGGTACGTAACGACCTGATGGGTGTTGTACGTGAGGACCTCATCTACGATTGTGGTCGTCACGTAGATGAGTCTGTTAAGCTTTTTGAGGAATGGGGACTTCCCGTATGGAAAAAAGATGCAGACGGTGAGAACATTGACGGCGCCAAGCCGGCAAAGACCCTGCGTGAAGGTGGAACTCCTGTTCGTACCGGTAAATGGCAGATCATGATCAATGGTGAGTCTTACAAGTGTATCGTTGCAGAGCCTGCAGCTACCGCCCTTGGTGCAGACAATATCCTTGAGCGTGTGTTTGTCGTTAAGCTCCTGCTCGACAAGAACAAGCCGAACCAGATCGCCGGTGCTGCTGGTTTCTCCACCCGTGAGAATAAAGTATATGTAATCAAGTGCAAGACCGCCGTTGTTGCCTGTGGTGGTGCTGTTAATATCTTCCGACCGCGTTCTACCGGTGAAGGTAAAGGCCGCGCCTGGTATCCGGTATGGAATGCTGGTTCCACCTACACCATGTGTGCTCAGGTTGGTGCTACCCTGACCATGATGGAAAACCGATTCACCCCGGCCCGTTTTAAAGATGGTTACGGCCCTGTTGGCGCCTGGTTCCTTCTTTTCAAAGCAAAAGTATCCAACGGTCTTGGTGAGTTCTATGCAAACAGTGACGCAGTGCAAGATGAGCTTGGGAAATTCATGCCGTACGGCGCATCTCCTGTCACCCCAACCTGTCTGCGTAACCATCTGATGATCGAGGAAATGAGAGCTGGACGTGGCCCGCTGTACATGGCTACCGACGTTGCTCTGAATACGTTCATTGACGATCGTAGAGAAGCAGGAATGGACGAGAAAGCCCTGAAGAAATTCTGGAAACATCTCGAATCTGAAGCGTGGGAAGACTTCCTGGATATGTCAGTCGGTCAGGCAGGTCTCTGGGCTGGTATGAATGTCGAACCTGAAAAAGTTGGTTCCGAGATTATGCCGACAGAGCCTTATATGCTCGGTTCTCACTCCGGTTGTTGTGGAATCTGGACCTCAGGACCAGAAGAAGACTGGGTACCTGATGTACAGAATGACTCACGCTCACACAAGTACAAGTGGGGCTACAACCGTATGACCACCGTTGATGGTCTGTTTACTGCTGGTGACGGCGTTGGTGCTTCCGGCCATAAGTTCTCTTCCGGTTCCCATGCTGAGGGACGAATTTGTGCCAAGCAGATGGTTAAATTCTGCCGCGACAACGATTTTACACCTGAGCTGAAGCAGAGTGCACAGGAAATCGCAGATGAGATTTATGCACCTGTCAGGCTTTACAATGAGTTCGTTGGCGCTTCTACTGCTGCCGATGTAAACCCGAACTACTGTAAGCCTGCTGGACTGATGATGCGTCTGATGAAGGCTACCGATGAGTATGGTGGTGGTGTTGCTACCTATTACATGACATCCGGTAAGCTTCTGAACATCTGTCTGGATCTTCTTTTAATGCTTCGCGAAGATGCTGAGAAGATGGCTGCCGGCGATCTCCATGAGCTGCTCCGCTGCTGGGAGAACTATCATCGCATCTGGTGTGTTGAAGCTCATATCCGTCACATTGAGTTCCGTAAAGAATCCCGCTATCCGGGCTTCTACTACCGCTCAGATTTCCCGACCGTTGACGATGACAACTGGAAATGTTTTGTCAACTCGACATTCGATCCTGAGAGCAAGGAATGGATGTGTGAGAAGGTTGAATGTCTGAACATTTTCGAGACAGACCCCTGGCTGTAATCGTTTGTTGACAGTTAGGTAGTGATGTAATAAAAATCTCCAGGGGCTCTTTGCCTCTGGAGATTTTTTCTATGGTAGCATGACTGTTTCATTCGGGAAAACCTGCAAGAATTCTTGAGGTTTTCCCGAATGAGAAAGTTTAAATTTTCTTAGGTTTATTCAGAATTGGTACCTGCGTACACCCGGGTGAGAACTCGGGAGAGGTATCAACAGTCCAATATATTTTAGCGTAATTATGGAGGAAAGGTATGACTGACGAGCAAGGCACCTCTGGTGCAATTTTGGTCGTAGGCGGAGGGATCAGTGGGCTGACATCAGCACTTGAAGCCGCCGAAGTCGGAAATGATGTTTTTCTCATCGACAAGAACCCCTACCTGGGTGGTCGAGTCGCGCAGCTAAACGAGTACTTCCCGAAGATGTGCCCGCCGAGTTGTGGATTGGAGATTAATTTCCGCAGAATCAAGGATAATCGTAAAATTCGTACATATACGATGGCAACAGTGGCGTCGATAAGTGGAGGCCCCGGCAACTATGAGGTTACGCTGGATATTGCCCCACGATATGTAAACAGTAACTGTACTGGCTGCGGAGATTGTACCGCTGCCTGTCCCGATGAAATCGATAATCCGTTTAACTTCGGCATGAATAAGTGCAAGGCTGCATATCTGCCGCATGAGATGGCGTTTCCGAGAAGATATGTGATCGCCAAGGATGCGCTTTCTGCAGAGGGTGCAGCAGCAGTCAAGGAGTCCTGCAAATATGACGCTGTTGATCTTGATATGCAGAGTGAGCAGGTTACCATCAATGTCGCAGCCATCGTCTGGGCAACAGGCTGGGCGCCATACGATGCCGCCAAGATAGATAATCTTAAATTCAATGAATCCAGTGCCATCGTCACCAATATGATGATAGAAAGGATGGCAGCACCGTCAGGGCCAACCGGTGGCAAGATTGTTGTGCCCGGTTCAGGCAAAGAGGTTGAATCGATCGCTTTTGTTCAGTGTGCCGGCTCCCGTGACGAGAATCATCTCGAGTTCTGTTCTTATATCTGCTGTATGGCCACCTTCAAGCAGATGAACTATATAAGAGAACAGTATCCTGAAGCAAAAATCTATGTGTTCTACATCGATCTTCGTACTCCTGGAAAGTATGAGAAATTCCGCGAGAAGTTGACGGCGGATGAAAATGCGACGTTTATTAAAGGAAAAGTAGCTGATATCAATGTTGAGGCTGATGGTACGGTCACTGTTATTGCAGAAAATGCTGTAACCGGTGACAAAATAAAGCAAACTGTCGACATGGCAGTACTGGCAACCGGTATGCAGCCAGAAATGGCACACGGCGGAGCACCTGCAGCGTTGACATTCGACAGCAATGGTTTCGTACTTTCCGATTTTGAAAAAGGTTTGATCGGAGCTGGATGTGCCAAGAAAGCAGCCGATGTTGCTACAACCACTCAATCATCAACAGCCGCTGCCTTAAAGGCAATTCAGGTTTCCAGGAGGTAATGAACGATGGATAAAAAATATTGCGCCTATTTGTGCTCAGGTTGCGGTATCGGTGAAGCGCTGGATATGGAAGCGCTTGCTGAAGTTGTAACCGGCGAAATGTCCATGGAGTGTAAAACTCATGAATGTCTCTGTGGAGCAGCAGGTCGATCCTTGATTGAAAAAGACATCGCAGATGATGGAGTGAATACGGTCGTTGTTGGTGCCTGCTCTCCTCGAGTTATGAAAAATGAATTCGATTTCGGCGAGGACAAAATAACGGTTCGGGCCAATCTGCGCGAGCAGGTGGTTTGGGCTGAGGTAAAGCCCGTAGAAGGAGAAGAGCCTCATGCAGAGGCTACTGAGTTTCTCCAGGAAACTGCTTCTGACTATATGCGGATGGGATGTACTCGGGCTCAGAAGATAGAACTGCCTGAAGCATACCATCTCGAGACCCTGAGCAGAAAAATTCTTGTCATGGGTGGCGGTATTGCCGGCCTTACAGCAGCCCAGGAAGCTTCTGCCGCTGGCTATGAAGTTACGCTCGTCGAAAAAGAAAGCACCTTGGGTGGCAATGCTGCCGGATGGAGAAAATCTTTCCCGACAAAAGCGCCATGGACTGATCTCGAGGAGAACCCGGTTGATGCATTGATATCCGCGGTCACTGCTAACGATAAAATTACAATTAAAACAGAAACCGAAGTAGCTCGCATCTCCGGTTCACCTGGCGAATTTCGGGTATCCATGAAAGCTGCTGGAAGTGAAACTGAATGGGATGCGCCAGCAAAAGTCGCCGCTGATGAGCATGAGAAAATCGAAAAGGGTGAGATGGAAGATCCCAATGTTGGACTCAAGCCCTATGTCGATATTGATGAGGCTGCAGAGCTTCATGGCGCTGTCGTTCTTGCTACCGGTTGGGTTCCTGCCGATGTCTCAGAGTATGAGCATCTTGGCTATGGATCAATTAAGAATGTTGTGACCAATGTCGAGTTTGAGGAAATGGCAAAAGCAGGCGCTGTTCCTGCAAATGTCGCTTTTATCCAGAGCCCAGGCGGAAAGGAACACGATAAGGACTTCCCGTACTGTAACTCTGTTACTTCAATGGTTGCACTGAAGCAGGCACAATACGTCTGTGAGGACAATGAAGAAGGCAAAGCCTATGTGCTTTACAAGCATATGCGAACCCCCGGCAGTCAGGAACTTTATTACAAGAGTGCACAGGAGACCGACGGCATCTTCCTTACCGCGGCAAGTGTTACAAAGGTTGAGGAGAACGGTGGTAAACTTTCGGTAACTGCAGAAGATACGCTTCTTGGTGAAAACCTGACCCTGGATGTTGACATGGTCGTTCTGGCCGCCGGTATGGTACCGACCACCAAGGAAGAGAATTCCATTAATCTTGCATACCGCCAGGGACCGGCATTCGCAGATCTTGATCTTTTTGACGGCTATGCCGACTCCCATTTTATCTGTTTTCCATACGAGACCAGGCGAACAGGTGTCTATGCCTGTGGTGGTGTCAGGAAAGCTGAAACCATGGAAGAAACGGTCGATGATGCAACAGGTGCAGCATTAAAAGCGATCCAGTGCCTTGAGTCTGTTGATCGTGGTGTTTCGGTTCACCCGAGATCTGGTGATGCAACATATCCTGAATTCTTCATGCAGCGTTGCACCCAGTGTAAACGGTGTACTGAGGAATGCCCGTTTGGTGCGCTTGATGATGACGAAAAAGGTACACCGCTGCCGAACAATACCCGTTGCCGTCGCTGTGGAACATGTATGGGTTCATGCCCCGAACGTATTATCGGTTTCAGGGATTATAATATCGACCTGATCGGCTCCATAATCAAGTCGATAGAAGTACCCGAAGAAGATGATGATCGACTGAGAATTATTGTTTTCGTATGCGAGAACGATGCATATCCGGCGCTGGATATGGCCGGGATGAAACGTAACGGCCTCAACCACATGATCCGATTCGTGCCGGTTCGCTGTCTTGGCTCAGTAAACATGGCCTGGATCCGCGATGCGTTGTCAGCAGGTATGGACGGTGCGATGCTGCTCGGTTGCACCTATGGTGATGACTATCAGTGCCATTTTGTTAAGGGCTCTGAAATTGCCACGAAGCGTATGGAAAATATTGGTGACACACTATCAACACTTGGCCTTGAGCCAGAGCGTTGTGCCACTGAACAGGTTGCGATTACCGATTACGACAAGATTCCTCAAATCCTTAATGACTTTGTAGAGGAAATCGTTGAAATGGGTCCGAATCCGTTTAAAGGCTTCTAACCTGTTTTTTATCATAGTTGAACCGTGTACTATCAAAGTATACGATTCAATAGCAGACAGAGTGTGCCAAAAAAAATGGCTTTTATTGATAAGATAACAGGAGGCAAAAAATGAACGTCCAACCTGATTTAGAATTTATAAAATATTTGAAAGGAGCGGGTGGTGATACACTGAAGCAGTGTTATCAGTGTGCGACCTGCTCTGTACGCTGTCCTCTATCATCTGATGACAAACCATTTCCCCGCAAGGAAATGATCTGGTCTGGATGGGGGATGAAAGATAATCTCATTGCAGATCCTGATGTGTTTTTATGTCACGCCTGCGGTGACTGCTCGACTTACTGTCCACGTGGCGCCAAGCCCTCTGAGGTGCTCGGCGCTATTCGGGCCTATGCCTACACCTTTTATGGATGGCCGGGCGGACTTGCCAAGCTGGCGTCCTCTGCGAAAGGACTGCCGATGCTTATTGGTATTCCTGCGGTAATTATCTTTATTTTCTGGCTGCTTTCCGGGGCAATGCATATACCTTCCAAAGAGGCATTCGCCTCTCATGGCTACCAGCAGTTTTTTGGCACCTGGGATTTTAAATGGTACGCCAAGAACATTTTTTTTATTGTTATGTTCATGGTTCCTTCCGTGGGTATTGCTGTTTTTTCTCTCTATAAAGGGCTGACGAAACTATGGAAGGATATGGCCGCCAGGGCTAATATAACTCCAGACTTCAGGCCCTCAGCTGTTCAGTTTGTGACTGATTATCTGTGGCCTTCAATTGTTGAGATCTTTACTCATAAACGCTTTAAGGAGTGTACCACAAATACCAACAGGGTAACCGGTCACCTGCCGTTGATGCTTGCATTTGTCGGCCTGTTTATCGTCACCAGCTGGTCTCTTTTGAAAAACGATGTCATTGGTCTTTTCCTCCCGTCCTGGCATGGTCCAATGCTGCTCTATGACCCGTTCAAAATTCTTGCAAACGTTTCTGCAATAGCTCTGCTTTATGGCATCTGGGTGTTATGGAACAACAGGACAAAATCAGAGAATGAAGGTGCCTCGAGCAAGACGTTCTATGACTGGTTCCTGATCTGGATGATTATGGCGGTCGGCGTTACCGGTTTAGGTTCAGAAATTATCAGGCTCCTTGGTATGCCAACGCTTGGCTACATTGTTTATTTTTGCCACCTGGTATCTGTCATGATGCTGTTCCTGTATATGCCGTACACCAAATTTGCCCATATTGCCTATCGTACTACAGCAATGGCGTTTGAGAAGTATCGCGAGAGTTCTTTTGGAAAACCGGTGATTGAAGCAGAATAATTCGATTAGCCGATATCGTTCGGATAAAAAACCCGGTTCGTTTTTCGAGCGAACCGGGTTTTTTTGTGCACTGATGATTATGCGGGCCCATTATTTGTGAAAAATTTGATGATGATAAAAAAATATGAGTAGAAAAAAAATATTGCTATATAAATTATGAAGGAGTATATTAAACAGCTTTGTAAGCTGGCGTAGCTCAATTGGCAGAGCAGCTGATTTGTAATCAGCAGGTTGCGGGTTCAAGTCCCATCGCCAGCTCCATGAAACGAATACTTGTAAAGTATTGTTAAGATAATAAGGGTGTTACGGCCTATTTAGAGCGATTTGTGGAGGGGTTCCCGAGCGGTCAAAGGGAACAGACTGTAAATCTGTCGGCGGAGCCTTCGGAGGTTCGAATCCTCCCCCCTCCACCATCTATCTCTCTTTATAGGTCTTGTTTGTCTGCGGGAATAGCTCAATTGGTAGAGCATCAGCCTTCCAAGCTGAGGGTTGCGAGTTCGAGTCTCGTTTCCCGCTCCATGTGTATAGTAAGCACGCTCACGTAGCTCAGGTGGTAGAGCGCATCCTTGGTAAGGATGAGGTCACCGGTTCAAATCCGGTCGTGAGCTCCAGGGACAAGAAGGAATAATTTGTTAAGAATCTTCAATGGCCTGAGGAGACAGGAAAATGTCAAAGGTAAAATTTGAAAGGACGAAGCCGCACGTTAATGTGGGAACGATTGGACATATTGATCATGGTAAGACAACATTAACGGCAGCGATTACTCGGGTATTGTCTACAAAAGGTCAGGCCACGTTTACTGACTTTAGTGAAATTGATAAGGCGCCTGAAGAGAAAGAGCGTGGAATTACGATTGCAACTGCTCATGTAGAGTATGAGACAGATAAGCGTCATTACGCCCACGTGGATTGTCCCGGTCATGCTGACTATATCAAGAACATGATTACCGGTGCAGCCCAGATGGATGGAGCAATCCTGGTTGTCGCGGCCACCGATGGAGCGATGCCCCAGACCAGAGAGCATATCCTTCTTGCACGCCAGGTAGGAGTTCCTGCGATGGTTGTCTTCCTGAACAAATGTGACATGGTAGATGACGAGGAACTGATCGAGCTGGTGGACATGGAGCTTCGTGAGCTTCTTGACAAGTATGAATTTCCCGGTGACGATATTCCATTTATTCAGGGCTCCGCACTTCATGCCCTTGAAAATCCGGAAGACGAAGAGAAGACCAAGTGCATCTGGGAACTGATGGAAGCAATAGACAGCTATATTCCAGAGCCAGAGCGTGATGTTGATCAGCCGTTTTTGATGCCAGTTGAGGATGTGTTTTCAATTTCTGGTCGCGGTACCGTTGCCACCGGTCGTGTCGAGCGCGGTGTGATCCATGTTGGTGACGAGGTTGAGATCGTCGGAATCCGTGCGACCCAGAAGACAGTCGTGACCGGCGTTGAGATGTTCCGGAAGCTTCTTGACCAGGGTCAGGCCGGCGATAACATTGGCGCCCTGCTTCGTGGAACCAAGCGTGACGAGGTTGAACGTGGTCAGGTACTGGCGGCAGCCGGTTCAATCACCCCTCACACGAAGTTTAAGGCAGAATGTTATATCCTGAGCAAGGATGAGGGTGGACGACATACCCCGTTTTTCAATGGCTATCGTCCGCAGTTTTATTTCCGCACCACCGATGTTACCGGCGTGGTAACCTTGGCTGAGGGCGTAGAGATGGTAATGCCAGGTGACAATATATCAGTAGAGGCCGAGTTGATTACCCCGATCGCGATGGATGTTGGACTTCGATTTGCGATTCGTGAGGGCGGCCGGACTGTTGGTGCTGGTGTTATCAGTGAAATCGTTTCCTGATAATCCGTAACACAGGTAGTATTACCCTGCTCCATTGAGGAGCGGGGTAATTTTTTTCTGTAATAGGATAGCAAGATATGAGAGATATAATTACTCTTGCATGTGGTACGTGCAAGCGTCGTAACTATACGACGACGAAAAACAAAAAAAATACTCCGGGTAAACTTGAGTTGAATAAATATTGTCCGTTTTGCAGAGTCCATACTCCGCACAAAGAGACAAAGTAGTTAGTAATGCAGGCCAGTAGCTCGAATTGGTAGAGCACCGGACTCCAAATCCGGGGGCTGGGGGTTCGAATCCCTCCTGGCCTGCCAGATGCAAAAGAACATTACTCGGTCAAAACAAATAAACACGTACGGTGCTAGGATGGCTGGTAAAGCAAAAGAAAAGAAAGTCAGTGGAGATGTTAAAGGGACGCAGCCTTCTCCATTTTCGCCCGGTCAAATTAAAAAATTTGTAGGTGAGGTTCAGGCGGAGTTTTCTAAAATTGTCTGGCCGGACAAAAAAGTTACTCTCGGCCTTACCGGCATGGTTATTTTACTGGCAGTGATAGTCTCTGCATACCTTGGCACCGTTGATGTGATTTTGGGAAAACTGGTTTCAAAGATTTTGCATTAACTTATTTTAAGATAAATACAACCAAGGTTCCAGCAGGCTTTTTTCCGCTGGAGTCGTTTTCTGTACTCATATGATATAACGGCATATACATGGCAAGACAATGGTACATACTGCAAGTTCATTCCGGCTTTGAAGAACGAGTAAAGGCAACGCTTGAAGAGCGTATTGCAAAAGAAGGACTGACGGAGCTCTTTGGAGAGATACTTGTTCCAACTGAACAGGTTGTCGAGATGATTAAAGGTTCTCGTAAAACATCTTCAAGGCGTTTCTTCCCGGGCTACATGCTTGTGAGTATGGAACTCAACGATACCACCTGGCATACCATTCATAGAGACATGCCGCGTGTTGTCGGTTTTGTTGGTGATGATCGTAACCCGGTGCCTCTGTCTGATGAGGACGCAGGTAAGATTATCGGTCGAATTCAGGATGGTTCTGAGAGACCGAGGCCAAAGGTTGTCTTTGACATAGGCGAAGTGGTCAGGGTTGTTGACGGTCCTTTTGCCAATTTTCAAGGTGTCGTCGATGAGGTTTTCCCTGAAAAAGGCAGAGTCAGGGTTATGGTTTCAATTTTTGGTAGAGAAACACCGGTAGAACTTGAATTTGTCCAGGTATCAAATACCTGATAAAAATATCGGGAATTCCTTTTATGGGTTCCCCAGTTACATTCTCTGTGAGAATATCACAATTGTTGGAGTAGAAAAATGGCCAAGAAAGTAATGGCATACATTAAGCTTCAGATTCCCGCTGGCAAAGCAAATCCGTCTCCTCCGGTAGGTCCGGCGCTTGGACAGCATGGCGTTAACATCATGGAATTCTGTAAGGCTTTTAATGCTAAAACCCAGTCAATGGGAGATACCATTGTTCCTGTTGTCATCACCGTCTATCAGGACCGTTCGTTCAGCTATATCACCAAGACTCCTCCTGCATCAGTTTTGCTGCTCAAGGCGGCAAATGTTGCTAAAGGCTCAGGTAACCCTAAAAGTGAACGTGTGGCCGAGCTGAGCAGGGACAAAGTCCGTGAAATTGCTGAGATCAAGATGCCAGATCTGAATGCGTATGACATAGAAGGCGCAATGCGTATTATTGAGGGTACTGCACGCAGTGCAGGCATTACCATCGTAGATTAGTCAGATTAACATTTACTACGTACGCTGCTCGGCCAGGATTGAGACACGTACAGTAGGAGGCTGTCATGCCGAAACATGGAAAAAATTACAGAAATAAAATAAAGGATATTGATAAGTCAGCCCTGCGCCCCCTTGATGAGGCTGTCAAGGTTGTGCTTGACTCATCCTATGTCAAATTTGATGAAACCATTGATGTCGCGGTAAAGCTCGGTGTTGACCCACGCCACGCAGATCAGATGGTTCGCTCCTCTGTCGTTTTGCCGCATGGTACTGGAAAAACGACCCGTGTTCTCGTGTTTGCAAAAGGACCGAAAGAAGCAGAGGCCACAGAAGCGGGCGCAGACTACGTAGGTTCAGATGAGCTGGTTGAAAAGATCCAGGGCGGATGGCTTGAATTTGATAAAACTGTGGCCACCCCTGATATGATGGGTACTGTCGGTAAGCTTGGCAGAATCCTCGGGCCACGGAACCTGATGCCTAATGCAAAACTTGGTACTGTTACTTTTGATCTCGCTAATGTCATTAAAGAAATCAAAGGTGGAAAGGTCGATTTCCGTGTTGATAAAGCCGGTATCGTTCACGCTGGCATCGGCAAGGTATCTTTTGGTACAGATAAGATTTATGAAAATGCGCTGGCGTTTATCGAGAAACTGATACAGCTCAAGCCGTCAACCAGTAAGGGCATTTATCTGAGATCTCTATCTATATCATCAACGATGGGCCCTGGATTCAAGGTTGATACACTTGATATCAGAACCCGCGTTAAATAGAAAGTAAGAAGGGAAGAGAAGCCGTTCGTTTCATCTGGACAGCTTCGATGTCGAAGACAGCAGGCACGACAGTTTAATGAGCCTCAGGGCTGACCTGCCGAGACCCAAGTTGAGTGGTATTTTAAGTATTTTAAGACCAGTCATTTTGTAACTGCTGTTTCGAAAACGTGTTAATCTTAACAAGTGGTAGGAGGGTAATTTGAATCGTGATGAAAAATCAGCAATAGTCGCTGAATTGAACGAAATGTTCAACCGCGCGAAGTTTTCTGTCGTTGCAGACTATTGTGGATTAACGGTCTCAGAGCTTGAAAAAGTCAGGAATGAACTTCGTGGCTGTGACACTGAGATCCGCATTGCCAAAAATACTCTTCTGAAAAGAGCAGTTGCCGACACCGCCTGTGAGTCTTTGATTGAAGACTTTTCAGGAACGACAGCCATTGTTATGGCCTATGATGATCCGGTAAGTCCAGCCAAAGTACTGGCCAAGTTTGCCGAGGATCATAAGAAATTTGAGTTGCGGTCTGCTGTTCTTGAGGGAGAAAAAATCACTGTTGACAATATTCTTGCATTGTCAAAACTGCCGACCAAAGAGGTTCTTCTTGGTCAGTTACTGTCAGTGATGAATGGCGTGCCCACAGCTCTTGTTCGGGTTCTCTCTGGAGTTCCGAGAACATTTCTTTATGGTTTGCAGGCAGTTAAGGATCAGAAAGAGCAGGCATAGACAATCAGTCTACTGTTCTTTCATTGAGTATTTTACAATCGTTATACATAAAAGAGGAAAAAAATGGCTGTTACAAAAGACGACGTAATTGAGTTTATTTCGAATATGAGTGTTCTCGAGCTGGCTGAGTTGATCAAAGAGCTCGAAGAGAAATTCGGTGTTTCCGCTGCCGCACCTGTTGCAGTTGCTGCCGCCGGTGCTGCCGGAGCGGATGCTGCCCCTGCTGAGGAGCAGACAGAGTTTGACGTAATCCTTGCAGGTGTCGGCGATCAGAAGATTAAGGTTATTAAGGAAGTCCGTGCGATTACTAGCCTTGGTCTCAAGGAAGCAAAAGAGCTTGTTGAAGGTGCACCTCAGCCGCTGAAGGAAGGTATTACCAAAGAGGAAGCAGAAGAAATCAAAGCTAAAGTTGAAGCTGTTGGCGGTGTTGTTGAAGTAAAATAGTATTGCCGCTGACTTGGTGCTCTTCAATTGAGGGCGCCGTAGAGAATTAAACACGCTACGCACTTTGGTGCGTGGCGTGTCGTGTTTCCAGAGGTTTGATTTTATCAAGCGGGAATATTATTAAAAAACAAGTAGTTACGCTGCTTCGCTCTTTTTGGGCAAAACTGGGCTAAATAGTAACAAAGGGTATGAATATGCTTATTCCAGCCGTGGCAGGCTTGCCTGTTATACCAGTTGTCGCCTCTTGTTATTCAACCCGTGACAGACGATATCAGCAGAAACATTCCATTTCTCATTTTCGTACTTAAACTGATCTACTAGATCATCCGGTAATTCCAGAGTGTACCTCTGGTGAGAAAAATTAACCGCAAAATCACTGTCTTTAGACAATCTTGAGGACAATTATGGAAAGAGTCAGAAAGCAATTTGCCAGTGTAGCAAGTATTCTGGAGCCACCTCACTTGATTTCAATGCAGAGGAAATCATACGAAAGCTTTCTACAGATTGATCGTGAACCCGACAGTCGAGAAGATTTCGGATTGCAGGCAATCCTTGAAGATATATTCCCTATTAACGATTTCAACGGCTTATGTTCTCTTGAGTTCGTTCGGTATAAATTCGGAGAACCCAAGTATACCGTGCAGGAATGTCAGCAGCGCGGGATGACATATGATATTCCGTTGAAAATCGTTGTACGTTTGATAACCTTTGATGTGGACGAGGAGACTGGTGTCCAGTCCATTCGTGACATCAAGGAGCAGGAGGTCTTTTTCGGTGCACTTCCTCTTATGACCGGTGATGGCGTTTTTGTTGTTAACGGTACAGAGCGTGTCATCGTGTCTCAGCTCCAGCGATCTCCCGGACTTTTCTATACCCATGATCAGGGCAAGAGCCATTCCAGTGGCAAGCTGCTTTATTCGGCACGGATAATACCGGTTCGCGGGTCATGGATCGATCTCGAATTTGATATCAAGGATATCCTCCACGTCCGTATCGACAGAAGGAGAAAGTTTCCGGTAACGACCCTGCTCAAAGCTCTGGGCTTCACCGCTGAAGAGCTGCTGGCAAAGTTCTATCCAATCAACACTGTCAGGAAAAAGAAGGACAACTATTATATTAATTTCAGTGAAGAAACTGCTCTTGGGCAGCGGCTGGAATTTGACCTGATTAACCCCAAGGATGGCGATCTTCTCGGGAAAAAGGGACGGAAAATTTCAAAAGCACTCTGCCACAGGATTGAAGAAGCTGGAATTGAGTCACTACAGATCTCCGAGGAGTTACTCCTTGGTAAGGTCATTGCTGAAGATATTGGTGACGCTGAGGCCGAGCAACCGCTTGTAATGCATAACACCGAGTTGAGTGAGTCTATCCTTGAAACGCTTGACGGCGCCGGGGTTAAAGAATTCAAGGTGTTGGCCATAGATGGTGTTAAGTACTCAGAATCGTTTAGAAAGACACTTGCACTGGATAAGGTTATTTCGACTGAGGACGCACTGCTTGAAATATACCGGAGACTTCGCCCTTCAAGCCCGCCAACTATAGAAGTTGCCGAAGGTTTTTTTGAGAATCTGTTTTTTAACCCCGAGCTTTATGATCTCTCAGAGGTCGGAAGATATAAAATCAATGCGAAGCTGAAACTCGACATTGATATCAGCCAGCGTGCCCTTACACGCGAAGATATTGTCGAGGCAGTTAAGTTTCTTGTCCGGTTAAAGGACAGCCAGGGAGCGGTTGATGATATCGACCACCTTGGCAATCGCCGGGTTCGTACCGTCGGCGAGCTGGTGGAAAATCAATACCGCATGGGGCTTGTCCGCATGGAGCGGGCGATCAAGGAACGTATGACCCTGCAGGATGTTGAAACCTTAATGCCTCATGACCTGGTGAACCCGAAACCCATCTCGGCAGCAATTAAAGAATTTTTCGGTACCAGTCAGTTGTCACAGTTCATGGACCAGACCAATCCGTTGTCCGAGGTAACCCATAAACGACGCCTCAGTGCACTCGGGCCGGGTGGCCTGTCCCGTGAGCGGGCTGGTTTTGAGGTGCGCGATGTCCATCCGACGCATTATGGACGAATTTGTCCTGTTGAGACCCCTGAAGGGCCGAATATCGGACTCATTGTTTCATTGGCGACCTATGCCCGGGTAAATCCATACGGATTTATCGAAACGCCGTATCGTAAGGTAGAGAATCGAATCGTTTACGATGACAAAGTAGATTATTTGAGTGCACTCCAGGAACAGAACAATTACATCGCACCTGCGCTGGTGCCTCTCAACAAGAAGAACCGTATCGTTCCGGATTCTTTGATTGTTAGAGAGGATGGTGAAGTTATTACGGCACCTGCAGATAATGTCACCTATATGGATATTGCTCCAAACCAGCTTGTCAGTGTTGCTGCATCTTTGATTCCATTTCTGGAAAATGATGATGCCAACCGTGCGTTGATGGGATCGAATATGCAGCGCCAGGCAGTGCCGTTGATGATCACTGCTGCCCCTTTTGTCGGTACCGGCATGGAACGATATGTGGCCAGGGACTCAGGAGCATGCCTGTTGGCTGGAGGCGATGGTATCGTTGAAGAGGTTGATGCCAACCGTATTGTCGTTCGTTATGACCAGCCGGGAATAGACGGTCATGAGACTGGCGTGGCAGTGTACCGGTTGGAAAAATATAAGAAATCTAACCAGAACACCTGTTTCAACCAGAAGCCGCTGGTAACACCCGGCGTCCTGGTTAAGGAAGGGGCCGTTCTGGCCGATGGTTCCTCGTGTGACAATGGAGAACTGGCGCTTGGTAAAAATGTCACAATTGCCTTTATGCCCTGGCGCGGGTTCAACTTTGAGGATTCCATCCTGGTGAACGAGAGGCTCCTGAAGGAAGATACGTTCACCTCACTGCACATTGAAGTTTTTGAGACAATGGCTCGCGACACCAAGCTTGGAAAAGAAGAGATTACCCGAGATATCCCGAATGTCAGTGAGGATACCTTGAGGAATCTGGATGAGTCCGGCATTGTCAGGGTAGGTGCGGAAGTTAAGGCTGGTGACACCCTGGTTGGAAAAGTCACTCCAAAAGGTGAGACAGTCCTCTCCCCAGAGGAAAAACTGCTGCGGGCTATTTTTGGTGAAAAGGCCCAGGATGTTAAAGACTCTTCGCTTCGTGTTCCACCTGGCGTTGAAGGTGTTGTCATTGATGCAAAGGTCTTCTCCCGTAAAGGTGTCGATAAGGATGAAAGATCATTAATGATCGAAGATGTCGAGATAGAGCGGCTGAACCGGGATAAACTTGATGAAATCAGCAGCTTGAGAAAGGGCGTTTGCCGTGAAGTTGGAAAAGTCATTGACGGTCGTACAGTAAAAGAGGACGTCAGGGCAAAAGACGGAACCATGCTTGTTAAGCTCGGCAAG
The DNA here is from genome assembly GCA_963776075.1 of uncultured delta proteobacterium. Classification (GTDB taxonomy): domain Bacteria; phylum Desulfobacterota; class Desulfobulbia; order Desulfobulbales; family Desulfocapsaceae; genus MADRE3. The sequence goes on along the minus strand of CAVZLG010000004.1, from coordinate 219,516 downwards.
AAATTCGATAAAGAAATTTCTGCTGAAATTGGTTTCCACGATCTGCGCAAACTTGAGTTTTCAGAGAGAGCCAAATACCTCGATCGAATTGATGACATTTACCAGCGCTATGACAGGCAGGCACAACTGATTACTGAGCGGTATGACGGCATCATCGAGCGTTTGAAGAAAGGAGATGATCTTCCCCCGGGTGTGGTGAAGATGGTTAAAGTCTATGTTGCCACCAAGCGTAAAATGTCCGTCGGTGACAAGATGGCTGGACGTCACGGAAATAAAGGTGTGGTATCGCGTATTTTACCGGAAGAGGATATGCCATATTTTGCTGATGGCCGTACTGTCGATATTGTTTTGAATCCCCTCGGTGTACCGTCTCGTATGAATGTTGGGCAGGTGCTTGAAGTTCATCTTGGTTATGCTGCCAGAAGGCTGGGAGAGCAGATTGAAATTTTGGCACGGGATCATGCGGTAGACCTTATCAAGGAAAAACTTGCAAAGATTTATTCAAAGGCTGAGTGTAAAGCGATCATAGAAGAGCGATCGGATGAACAACTCATTGAGTGGGCCCGGGAGCATAAAGCCGGTCTGCACATGTCCACCCCGGTTTTTGATGGTGCCCGTGAGGATCAGATCCGCAGCCTGCTTGTTGAGGCCGGTATGGACGAGGTCGGTCAGGCCCAGTTATATGATGGTCTCACCGGAGAAGCCTTTGCCAACAAGGTAACAGTCGGTGTCATGTATATGCTGAAGCTGCATCATCTCGTTGACAATAAAATCCATGCTCGTTCCACCGGACCTTACTCGCTGGTTACCCAGCAGCCTCTTGGTGGCAAGGCCCAGTTTGGCGGACAGAGACTTGGTGAAATGGAGGTGTGGGCGATGGAAGCATACGGTGCGGCTTATACCCTTAAGGAATTCCTGACAGCCAAGTCGGATGATGTGGAAGGACGGACCTCCATGTATGAACGTATTGTAAAAGGTGATAATTTCCTGACCACCGGACTGCCGGAGTCTTTCCATGTACTGGTAAAAGAGCTGCAGGGATTATGTCTGAATATGGAGCTGATTGAGGAATAAGAAACGACCGGCACAGAAAAGACTGTGTCAGTCTGTTTTTAAATATATCTCTTCAAAACCCGGCAATACCAATAACCGGGTAACCAACAACTTGAAGGAGAGGTGATTACGTGGAAGAGTTATTCAATTTTTTTCAGAAACCGAAGGCTCCTGCCAAATTTAAAGCGGTAAAAATTTCTTTGGCATCACCTGAAAAGATCATGGACTGGTCCCATGGTGAGGTGAAAAAGCCGGAGACAATAAACTACAGAACGTTTAAACCGGAAAGGGATGGTCTTTTCTGTGCTAAAATTTTTGGCCCGGTTAAAGATTTTGAGTGTAACTGCGGTAAGTACAAACGCATGAAACACCGGGGCGTTGTCTGTGAGAAGTGCGGTGTTGAAGTTATCCAGTCCAAAGTCCGTCGGGAGCGGCTGGGTCATATAAAACTTGCCGCACCGGTTGCCCATATCTGGTTTCTGAAAAGCCTGCCCAGCAAAATTGGGGCAGTGCTGGACATGACCTTGAAACAACTGGAAAAGATTCTCTACTTTGAGCAATATGCGGTGGTTGAATCTGAGGTTGAAGCTGTTCCACGCGCTTCATTACTGACTGAGGAAAAATATCGTCAGGCACGTGAGGAATATCCTGGCCAGTTCAAAGTGGGAATTGGGGCCGAGGCAATCCGTGAACTCCTTGGTGCTCAGGACCTGCCTGCATTGTCAAAAGAACTCAGGGCCGAGATGCTCTCGACAGGGTCCCAGACCAAGCGACTGAAACTTGGCAAACGGCTTCATGTAATCGAGGCGTTTCTTGATTCAGGAAATAAGCCTGAATGGATGGTGCTGGAGGTGATCCCCGTATTGCCGCCAGATTTGCGCCCGCTTGTGCCGCTGGAGGGTGGTCGTTTTGCCACCTCAGATCTCAATGATCTCTATCGCCGTGTTATTAATCGTAATAACCGTTTGAAAAGGCTCCTGGAGCTTGATGCCCCTGACATTATCATCCGAAACGAGAAACGTATGCTCCAGGAGGCCGTCGATGTATTGTTTGATAACGGTCGACGAGGCAGGGTCATTACCGGGGCAAATAAACGCCCGCTGAAATCTCTTGCCGATATGCTGAAAGGGAAGCAGGGACGCTTTCGTCAAAACCTGCTTGGTAAGCGTGTCGATTATTCCGGGCGTTCAGTTATTGTTGTTGGACCGAATCTGCGACTGCATCAATGCGGCATCCCCAAAAAGATGGCTCTCGAACTGTTTAAGCCTTTTATCTATAACAAGCTTGAACGTCGTGGTTTTGTAACCACCATAAAGAGTGCCCGAAAAATGGTCGAAAAGGGGGTCAAGGAAGTGTGGGATGTGCTTGAGGAGGTCGTTACCGAATATCCGGTTATCCTTAACCGTGCTCCGACGCTTCATCGCCTTGGTATGCAGGCGTTCGAGGCCGTGTTGATCGAAGGTAAGGCTATCCAGCTGCACCCGCTTGTGTGTGCTGCCTTTAACGCCGACTTTGATGGTGATCAGATGGCGGTCCATGTACCTCTCTCGGTGGAGGCACAGGTGGAAGCGCGCGTTCTGATGATGTCTACAAATAATATCCTCTCACCTGCAAACGGTGAGCCGATCATTATTCCTTCACAGGATATCATCCTGGGCCTTTACTATATGACCCGTGAACGAATTAACGTTAAAGGAGAAGGGCATATCTTCTCAGATGTTGGTGAAGCACGCATCGCTTATGATCATGATATGGTAGACCTGCAGGCAAAGATCAAAGTCCGGATGGATGGATCAATTGTCGAAACTACCATGGGGCGGGTAATTCTTGGAGAGTTGCTGCCAAAGTCAATACCGTTTGCAGAAATAAACAAGGTGCTGACCAAGAAAGCCCTTGCCAAGCTGATTGATTACACCTACCGGCACGCTGGGACGAAAGATACTGTTATCCTTGCAGATCGTCTCAAAGATACCGGGTACGAATATGCGACCAGGGCGGGGATCTCCATCTGTATCAACGATATGACGATTCCGCTTTCCAAAGAAGATTTCGTCGAAAACGCCGAGAAAGAAGTTTTTGATGTTGAACAGCAATATTCCGATGGTCTGATAACCTCAGGTGAAAAGTATAACAAGATTGTTGATATCTGGTCGAAGGTTACCGAGGACGTTGCTAACGAAATGATGGATGAGATAAAGGTGGATTATGTGCGTGATAAAGACAATAATCTCATCGAATCTCCAAGTTTTAACTCAATCTTTATTATGGCTGACTCAGGGGCGAGAGGATCTCGCGACCAGATCAGACAGCTTGCTGGAATGCGTGGCCTGATGGCTAAGCCATCGGGTGAGATTATTGAAACACCGATCAAGGCCAATTTCCGTGAAGGTCTTGGCGTTCTGGAATATTTTATCTCGACTCACGGCGCCCGTAAAGGTCTTGCCGATACAGCGCTGAAGACAGCCAACTCCGGCTATCTCACCAGACGTCTTGTTGACGTCGCCCAGGAGTCAACAATTGTTGAGATCGACTGTCGAACACTGGATGGCATCATTGCCGAGCCACTGATCGACGGTGGAGAAATAATTGTCCCGATTGGGGACAGGGTTCTCGGCAGGGTCGCTCTTGAAGATGTCAGAGATCCATTCGGTGATGAGGTTATTGTCCCGGCAGGTGAAGAGATCACTGAGTCAATTGTAAAGAAAATCGAAGCAGCGGGTATTGACAGGGTCCTGATCCGATCGGTTTTGACCTGTCGTTCCAAAAGAGGTGTCTGTGCTTCCTGCTACGGCCGCGACCTGGGACGTGGGCATATGGTAAATATCGGTGAGGCGATTGGAGTTATCGCAGCACAGTCAATTGGCGAGCCGGGAACCCAGCTGACCATGCGTACCTTCCATATCGGTGGTACCGCGAGCAGGTCTGTCGAACAGGCTGAACTTATAACCCAGCGTGGTGGCACAATCGGTTTTAAAAACCTGCACTTTGTTGAAAATGCAGAAGGGATCAAGATTGTCATGAACCGGAATGCTGAGATCGTTGTTCATGACGAACTTGGCAGGGAGCGTGAGCGTTTCAAGGTCAATTATGGTGCCCAGATTCTGGTTGCAGAAGGTGGTGAGGTGGCTGCGGGTACGATTCTCGCTGACTGGGATGCTTACACCATTCCAATCGTCGCTGAAGTTGGTGGTGCTATTAAATACGGGGATATCCTGGAAGGCATTACCATGCAGGAAAAGGTTGACGGAGTTACCGGTAAATCATCGAAGGTCATTATTCATTCTGCTGGCGGGGCGCAGATGAATCCTCGAGTCTCTGTAAAAGACGAAGGCGGCAGAAAAACCCTGAAGCTTCCTGATTCCGATATTTTTGCCCGTTATAGTCTGCCGGTCGGCTCTATCATTTCCGTAGAGGAAGGTGAAGTTATCATGCCGGGAACAATTGTCGGTAAGATTCCAAGAGAAACATCCAAGACCAAGGATATTACCGGTGGTTTGCCGCGAGTCGCAGAACTCTTCGAGGTTCGAAAGCCCAAGGAACCTGCCACTATCTCTGAGATTGATGGCCGGGTCAGCTTTGGAAAGGAGCTGAAAGGAAAACGACGTGTTGTGGTTACTCCCGAGTATGGTGAATCACAGGAGTACCTGGTACCAAAATCGAAACATATCATCGTCCATGAAGGTGACTATGTGCAGGCTGGTGAACGGCTGATGGAGGGCACGATTGTTCCGAATGATATTCTCAGAGTCCTGGGTGTCAAAGAGCTGGCAAAATTCCTGGTAAATGAAATTCAGGAAGTGTATCGACTGCAGGGTGTAAAGATTAATGACAAGCACATTGAGGTTATTGTTCGTCAGATGATGCGTCGTGTCATGATAACCGTTGCCGGTGATTCGAAATTCATGATTGGAGAACAGGTTGAGTGGTGGTCATTTGAAGATGAACGTGATCGTCTGTTTGCAGAAGGAAAGGCGCCACCGGTTGCAGAACCGCTTCTGCTTGGTGTCACCAAGGCGTCTTTGTCCACAGAAAGTTTCATTTCTGCCGCATCTTTCCAGGAGACAACGAAGGTGCTGACTAATGCTGCCATGGCAGGAAAGGTAGATACGCTGGCTGGTCTTAAAGAGAACGTCATAATGGGTCGACTGATCTCTGCGGGTACTGGTATTAAGGGTGACTCGGTTCATTAAGCATAGCGTTTGCAGTTTGGATCGGGTGATTAGTGAGAGAATGTCTGGTGTCGAATAAAAAACATGGTTAATGTTTTTTAATCTTGACACCCAAATGACAGTGATGTAAATATGTTTCTTTCCGCCGCAGCAAAAGGACATTTTTTTATTTTGTTTTGGTGTGATTACGAAAAGATTAATTGAACAGGAGAAGTATAGGCAATGCCAACTATTAACCAACTGGTTCGCCAGGGTAGGAAAAAAATAGTCAAAAAGACAAATACGCCGGCCTTGAAGGGTTCACCCCAGAAGAGGGGCGTGTGTGTGAGAGTTTATACAACAACCCCGAAAAAGCCGAACTCTGCGTTAAGGAAAGTGGCGAGGGTTAGGTTGACGAACGGTATTGAAGTTACTTCATATATTCCAGGTATTGGGCATAATCTTCAGGAGCACTCGGTGGTAATGATCCGTGGCGGTAGGGTAAAAGACCTTCCAGGTGTACGATATCATATTATTCGCGGTACCCTTGACACACTCGGAGTTTCAGATCGTCGCCAGGGTCGGTCGAAGTACGGTGCGAAGAGACCGTCCTGATAATGGCTCATACAGGAGAGAAAAGAAATGTCACGTAGAAAAGTAGCAGAGAAACGACCGACTGAGCCAGATGCTCGATTTAAGAGTGTGCTCGTCTCCAAGTTTACCAATGGTTTGATGGAGCGAGGGAAAAAGAGTGTAGCCAGGAGGATTTTCTATGACGCGATGGATATCATCGCGACCAAACTACCTGAAGAAGAGCCGCTGGTTGTCTTTGAAGAGGCAATGGATAAAGTTCGTCCGCGTGTAGAGGTTAAGTCCAGGCGAGTCGGTGGTGCAACCTACCAGGTGCCGATGGAGGTTCGACAGACACGTCGGAATGCCTTGGCTATCAGGTGGATAATCGGTTTCGCTCAGAGTCGTTCCGGCAGATCAATGTCAGAAAAACTGGCAGCAGAGTTGCTCGATGCCTACAATGAGCGGGGCGCCTCGGTCAAGAAGCGTGACGATACGCATCGAATGGCAGAGGCCAACAAGGCCTTTGCACACTATCGCTGGTAGGGAAGGAGCGCCTTTTAAAAGACGGGAGCTGGGGTCAGCATAAAAAAGCGATTGAGGTTTGTTGATGTCAGCCCAGAACGAATTATCGAGTGTGCGCAATATAGGCATCATGGCCCATATTGACGCAGGTAAGACAACGACAACGGAGCGGATTCTTTACTATTCGGGTCGCTCTTACAAGATGGGCGAGGTTCATGACGGTAACGCCGTAATGGACTGGATGGAGCAGGAGCAGGAGCGGGGGATAACAATTACCTCTGCTGCAACAACCTGTACCTGGGACGACCATAAGATAAATATAATCGATACACCCGGACACGTTGATTTTACTGTTGAGGTAGAGCGGTGTTTGAGGGTGTTGGATGGTGTTGTCGCTGTCTTTTGTGCAGTAGGAGGGGTTGAGCCACAGTCGGAAACTGTCTGGAGACAGGCTGACAGGTATTCGATCCCGAGATTAGCCTTCATTAACAAGATGGACCGTGTGGGGGCCGATTTTAAGCGTGTCGTTGGCATGATAGAAGAGAGGCTGGGGGCAAATCCACTGCCTCTTCAGCTGCCAATTGGAAGTGAAGCAGAATTTACCGGGGTCATAGACCTCGTAGAAGAGACAATGCTCACCTTTGATGAGCAGTCTCTTGGACAGGAAGTCGTGAGGTCACCGATTCCTGAAGAACACAGAGAAGAGTTCACGGCCGCACGAATGGCAATCCTCGAGAAGTTGGCCGACTTCGATGAGGCTGTCATGGAAAAATATCTTGATGATAAACCGGTTTCGGTTGAAGAGATTTACCGTGCTCTGAGAAAAGCTACATTGGCATTGGAGATTATTCCTGTGCTCTGTGGCAGCGCCTTCAAGAACAAAGGCGTACAACCGCTGCTTGACAGTGTTATCCGTTTTTTGCCTTCTCCGGTGGATATACCGCTGGTTGAGGGGCTGGATAAAGATGGCGTGCGTGTTGAGCGAAAGACAGGTGCCGGCGAGCGTTTTTGCGGGCTTGTTTTTAAGCTGATGAGTGACTCGTTCGTTGAGAACCTCGCATTTCTCAGGGTTTATTCAGGCGTGCTGAAAGTTGGCGATAAGATCTTTAATCCGGTCAAACGGAAAAAAGAAAAAATATCGAAACTTCTGAAACTTCATGCAAATAAACGTGAGGAGGTTCGGGAGATAAAGGCGGGTGACATTGGCGCAATTGTCGGTCTGAAGTTTACCACTACCGGCGATACCCTGTGTGAAAGCGGTGATTATGTGGTCCTGGAAAGTATGGACTTTCCTGAACCGGTTATCGGGGTCGCGATCGAGCCGAAAAGTAAAGCTGAAGAGAAAAAGCTGAGCGACACGCTTGATAAGATAGCCATAGAGGATCCGTCCTTCACCATAACCACTGATGAAGATACGGGGCAGACGATTATCTCGGGAATGGGTGAACTTCACCTGGAGATAATAATAGATCGCCTGCTCAATGACTTTAAGGTGTCGGCAAAAGTCGGAAAGCCTCAGGTCGCATATAAGGAAACGATCACCGCCGCGACCGAAGGTGAGGGTAGGTTCGAGCAACAAGCTGGTGCCCGCCAGTATGGGCACGTTGTTCTCCGGATAGAGCCTCTTGAGCGTGGTGCGGGGTTTGAATTCAGCAATGAGATTGATGAGCAGACGATCCCTTCTGAGTTCCTTGCTGCAGTAGAACGAGGTGTTAAAGACACTCTGGACTCAGGTCCTCTTGTCGGATATCCGCTCACCGATATAAAGGTAAGACTGATCGGTGGCTCTTATGATGATGAGGATTCAACCGAAATGGCATTCGGTGTCTCAGCATCAATGGCGATCAGGAAAACGGCAGCAGAAGCGCAGCCGGTACTGCTTGAGCCGATAATGGATTTAGAGGTCGTGACCCCTGAAGAATATGTTGGGGATGCGATTTCCGACTTGAACAGTAAGCGAGCTAAGATTACCGGTGTTGAGGCGGAAAAAGATTTTCAGGTAGTCCGAGCACATGTGCCGCTGGCAGAAATGTTTGGTTACTCAACATCTCTGAGATCGGCGACACAGGGGCGAGCTCACTTTAGTATGCAGTTTTTGAGTTACGATGTTGTACCGAAAGCAAAAGCGGAAACGATAGTTAACAAAATAAGAGGGATTTAGATCCAGCAATATTGAGGAAAGACGATGTCAAAGGTAAAATTTGAAAGGACGAAGCCGCACGTTAATGTGGGAACGATTGGACATATTGATCATGGTAAGACAACATTAACGGCAGCGATTACTCGGGTATTGTCTACAAAAGGTCAGGCCACGTTTACTGACTTTAGTGAAATTGATAAGGCGCCTGAAGAGAAAGAGCGTGGAATTACGATTGCAACTGCTCATGTAGAGTATGAGACAGATAAGCGTCATTACGCCCACGTGGATTGTCCCGGTCATGCTGACTATATCAAGAACATGATTACCGGTGCAGCCCAGATGGATGGAGCAATCCTGGTTGTCGCGGCCACCGATGGAGCGATGCCCCAGACCAGAGAGCATATCCTTCTTGCACGCCAGGTAGGAGTTCCTGCGATGGTTGTCTTCCTGAACAAATGTGACATGGTAGATGACGAGGAACTGATCGAGCTGGTGGACATGGAGCTTCGTGAGCTTCTTGACAAGTATGAATTTCCCGGTGACGATATTCCATTTATTCAGGGCTCCGCACTTCATGCCCTTGAAAATCCGGAAGACGAAGAGAAGACCAAGTGCATCTGGGAACTGATGGAAGCAATAGACAGCTATATTCCAGAGCCAGAGCGTGATGTTGATCAGCCGTTTTTGATGCCAGTTGAGGATGTGTTTTCAATTTCTGGTCGCGGTACCGTTGCCACCGGTCGTGTCGAGCGCGGTGTGATCCATGTTGGTGACGAGGTTGAGATCGTCGGAATCCGTGCGACCCAGAAGACAGTCGTGACCGGCGTTGAGATGTTCCGGAAGCTTCTTGACCAGGGTCAGGCCGGCGATAACATTGGTGCCCTGCTTCGTGGAACCAAGCGTGACGAGGTTGAACGTGGTCAGGTACTGGCGGCAGCCGGTTCAATCACCCCTCACACGAAGTTTAAGGCAGAATGTTATATCCTGAGCAAGGATGAGGGTGGACGACATACCCCGTTTTTCAATGGCTATCGTCCGCAGTTTTATTTCCGCACCACCGATGTTACCGGCGTGGTAACCTTGGCTGAGGGCGTAGAGATGGTAATGCCAGGTGACAATATATCAGTAGAGGCCGAGTTGATTACCCCGATCGCGATGGATGTTGGACTTCGATTTGCGATTCGTGAGGGCGGCCGGACTGTTGGTGCTGGTGTTATCAGTGAAATCGTAGCGTAAAAAGGTGTAGATATATGATACCTACAGAGAAAATTCGCATTCGCCTGAAGGCGTATGATCACAAATTGCTAGATCAGTCTACACATGAGATCGTTGATACCGCGCGTAGAACCGGATCTGCTGTTGCCGGCCCGATTCCGCTGCCAACGACGGTGAACAAATACTGTGTTCTTCGTTCTCCGCATGTTGACAAGAAGTCTCGTGAGCAGTTTGAGATGAGAACTCATCGCAGACTCCTCGATATTCTTGAGCCGACACAGCAGACTATTGATCTGCTGATGAAACTGGAGCTCTCAGCTGGTGTAGATGTTGAGATTAAACTGCCATAGAGCGCAGGAAACGTAGAGTAAACTGAAGCATCGGGTACGATTATGCCAAAGACAATGGGTATATTAGGTAAAAAATTGGGGATGACCCGTATTTACGACGCGCTGGGTGTTGCTATCCCCGTAACGGTCGTAGAAACCGGACCCTGCACTGTTTTACAGGTTAAGACAGTGGTGACGGATGGTTATAATGCTATCCAGGTCGGCTTTGCCGGAAAGAAAATGGCAAAGGTTACGAAGCCGATGGCAGGTCATTTCAAAAAAGCCGGGGATGATGGCTTTTATCACATTCGAGAGTTCAGGGTCGAAGCGCCTGAAGAATTCGAGGTTGGTCAAGAACTGGCCGCAGATGCCGTCCTGAAGGTTGGCGATTTGGTAGACGTCCAGGGAATCAGCAAAGGTAAAGGTTTCCAGGGTGTCATGAAACGGCATGGTTTCAAGGGTGGTGGTGCTGCTCATGGTTCCGGATTTCATAGAAAGCCTGGTTCTATCGGGTGCAGTGCCTGGCCAGCAAGAGTTGTCAAGGGAAAGAAGATGCCGGGACGAATGGGTAACGATACGGTTCTTAAGAAAAACATGACCGTTGTTGATATCCGTTCGGATGAGAATGTCGTCCTTTTGAAGGGTTCTGTTCCTGGAGCCAAGAACGGTCTGTTGAAGATTTATTCGAAATAACGTGTCAAATTAGACCGGTTCAAGGAGAGCATAATGTCAACTGTAGAAGTAAAAAATATAAAGAACGAGAAGGTTGGCGAGATCGAGCTGAATGACCAGATTTTCAATCTCGAGGTCAAAGGCTACCTGCTCCACGATGTGGTTCGTATGCAGCGAGCCGCGCGAAGGGCAGGAACAGCTTGTACTAAAACTCGCAGCGAAGTGAGAGGAAGCAGTGCCAAGCCATGGCGTCAGAAAGGTACCGGCCGAGCACGATCCGGTTCCAGGCGTTCGCCAATTTGGCGAGGCGGTGGAGTTGCCTTCGGTCCAAAGCCACGCGATTACAGCTTTAAGCTTAATCGCAAGGTGAAGAAGCAGGCAGTTGCCATGGCCATGTCGGCACGACTCCAGGAAGGTAATCTCGTCGTTCTCGATGATTTCACGATGGATCAGATCAAAACCAAGGATTTTGTCAGTGTGATGAATACCCTTGATCTTGATACGGCCTTGATCGTGATTGATGAATCGAATGAGAATCTGACGAAATCATCCAGGAATGTAAATGGTTTTAAGGTCTTGAGTCCTGAAGGATTAAATGTTTACGACATTCTTTTGCACAAAAATCTTGTGCTCCTTCAGCCGGTACTTACAAGCCTTGAAGAGAGGTTTTCGGCATGAAAAATAGCTACGATGTATTGAAGGGGCCATGCCTCACAGAGAAGGCCAGCTTGCAGCAGGAGATTGACAATAAGATTGTCTTTAAGGTGCATCCTGGTGCCAACAAGATTGAGATCAAACAAGCCGTTGAAAAGATGTTCAACGTCAAGGTGAAGAACGTTCAGACAGCGTCCATGCATGGAAAGCAGAAGAGAGTAGGGCGTCATATCGGTTTTACCAATAATTGGAAAAAAGCCTATGTCACTCTGTCGGAAGGTGAAATCAACTTTGTTGATGAACTATAGCAGGTATACGACAGTGTCGGTTAAGAGCGAAACTGAAAAAAGATTGTCCACTCAAAGATGATGGAGCGATTGGGAAATCATGGCTATAAAGACATATAAACCAACATCACCCGGTAAACGCCACCACGTGTCTACCAAGAATCCGGACTTGTCCACCAATGGACCTGAAAAAAGTCTGGTTAGCAGCCTGTCCAAGAGCGGCGGTCGTAATAATTACGGCCGAATAACAGCTCGACATATAGGCGGCGGTCATAAAAGAAAATATCGTGTTATCGACTTTAAGCGAAATAAGACAGAAATCGCTGCAAAAGTTGTTTCGATAGAGTATGACCCCAACAGATCTGCCAATATTGCCTTGCTGAGCTATCTTGACGGAGAGAAAACATATATTCTTGCTCCAGATGGGATTGCAGTCGGTGATAAAGTTGTTGCAGGTGAAAACGCAGATATTCAGCCAGGTAATTGCCTGCCAATGGTGAACATACCACTTGGTACTATTATCCATAATATTGAAATGAAAATCGGTAAAGGTGGACAGCTTGTCCGCAGTGCCGGTGCCTCTGCTCAATTAATGGCTAAAGAGGGTAAATATGTACTCGTCAGGCTGCCTTCTGGTGAAGTACGAAAATTTAATAATCTTTGTCGTGCTTGCGTCGGACAGGTTGGCAACCGGGAATATGAGAGTAGGAAACTCGGTAAAGCTGGCCGTACTCGCTGGTTCGGTAAAAGACCTCACGTTCGAGGCGTCGCCATGAACCCGGTGGATCATCCAATGGGCGGTGGTGAAGGAAAAAGTTCCGGTGGTCGTCATCCATGTACCCCATGGGGTAAGCCGACGAAAGGCTACAAAACCAGGAATAAGAAAGCGTCTGACAGGATGATTGTCAAACGGAGATCATAAAAAGGAGTAGGCAATGTCTCGTTCAATAAAAAAAGGACCTTTCATCGACGACCATCTGATGAAGAAAGTGAATAAAGCTATCGAATCCGGTTCTCGAAAAGTGATCAAAACCTGGTCGCGCAGATCCGATATTAGTCCGGAGATGGTGGGCTTGACTTTCGCGGTTCATAACGGTAAGAAGTTTATCCCCGTATTCGTTTCTGAAAATATGGTTGGACACAAACTTGGTGAGTTTTCTCACACCCGAACATATTACGGACACGCATCGGATAGGAAAAGATAAAGAACCTGTATTTTGAAAGGACGTATTGGGAGTACACAAGATGGAAGCACGAGCCGTAGGAAAATATATCCGTGTATCACCGCAGAAGACCAGACTGGTTGCGGATGTGGTTCGGGGAATGGATGTTGATCAGGCGATAACAACGCTTAAATTCATGCCCAAAAAAGCTGCAGCAATCCTGAGACAGGTGATTGAGTCTGCAGTCGCGAACGCAACCCAGGATGATCAGGTTGATGTTGACAATTTGTTTGTGAAGAAAATCTTCATCGATGGCGGTCCTTCACTAAAACGAATCCGGCCCCGAGCAATGGGCAGGGCAACAGGAATCATTAAGCGAACCAGCCATATAACTGTAATCCTCGATGAAAATTAAACTCATCGGGTCTGACGTTGAATTTACTGTAATAGTAAATTATTAAACCACCTACTCAGTTGGAGGATTGTTTTGGGCCAGAAGGTTAATCCATTAGGACTAAGACTGAATATAACCCGTACTTGGGACTCGATCTGGTACGCAGATAAGGACTATGCAAAATACCTTATCGAAGATCAGAAAATTCGAAAATATCTTAAGAAACGTCTCTATCACGCTGGACTTTCCAAGATTATCATAGAGCGTACCGGTGAAAAAATGCGAGTGAAACTTTTCACTGCACGACCCGGTATTGTTATTGGTAAGAAAGGAGCGGAGATCGAAACATTAAAAAAGGATCTCGAGCGATTTGTCCAGAGGACGGTAACACTGGATATTCAGGAAGTCAGACGACCGGAAGCTGATGCTCAACTCGTTGCTGAAAATGTTGCTTCTCAACTTGTCCGACGGGTTGCTTTTCGTCGAGCGATGAAAAAGGCGGTCAATTCGGCACTCAGGTTTGGCGTCCAGGGTATTAAAATTTCATGTTCAGGCCGTCTCGGCGGCGCTGAGATGTCACGCTGCGAGTGGGTTCGGGAGGGTCGAGTTCCTCTGCATACTCTGAGAGCGGATGTCGATTATGCACTTGCTGAAGCTAATACCACATACGGTATTATCGGCGTGAAAGTATGGATTTTCAATGGTGAGGTCCTCGACGAAAAAGAAGAAATTCACTGATTTTTTTCTTGAGTGATATCAGACCAGGTAATTTGGAGTAAGACATGCTAAGTCCCAAGAAGGTAAAACATAGAAAGGTGTTTACGGGTAAATTGAGAGGTACGGCCCAGCGCGGCTCGTCCATCTCCTTTGGAGATTTTGCCCTTAAAGCAACCAGCAGCGGCAAAATGACAGCTCAGCAAATTGAGGCTGCCCGTGTTGCCATTAACAGGAAAATTAAACGTGGCGGCAAGGTCTGGATCAGGGTGTTTCCCGACAAGCCCGTTACTAAAAAACCTGCCGAGACCAGGATGGGTAAAGGGAAAGGTAGTCCGGAATACTGGGTAGCCCCCATCAAGCCTGGCAGGATTTTGTACGAACTGGCCGGAGTTGATGAAGCGCTTGCTGTCAGAGCCCTGACTCTTGCTGGAAATAAACTTCCTTTTGGTACGAAAGTTGTTTCTAAAAGGAGAACATTATGAAAGCTGAAGAGATTAGAAAAATGTCCGATGAGGACCTTGTAAAAAAAGTAAATGAATTACGCGAAGAATATGGCAACCTGTCGTTTCAACATAAGATCCGGCCACTTGAAGACACTTCGCGATTGAGAAACATTAAAAAAGATATTGCACGAATTGAAACAATTGCTACTGAGAAGGGTTTGTCGTAAGACTTTTCTAAAATTTAAAGCGGCTGAATATTCGTGCTGCAACATCTTGAAATCACATTATGAGCGAAAATAAAAAATCAAGAAAAACGAGGACAGGTTCTGTTGTCAGCAACAGGATGGAAAAGAGTGTAGTTGTCCGGGTCGAGCGTAAATTCCGTCATAAACTTTATGGCAAATATGTAAAGACCAGTGTCAAGTACCTCGCGGATGATCCACAGAACCAATGCAATATCGGTGATGTCGTTCTTATTGAAGAATGCCGTCCTTTAAGTAAAAAGAAGCGTTGGCGGATCAAATCCATACTTGAACAGGCTGTATAGCGCTAACTGTTCCAGACAGTACTCAATTGTACTCGTCCAGGCTGATGTAGAATCAGGTGACACTATGATACAAACTGAAACAATGCTGAATGTTGCTGATAATTCCGGAGCGAGAAAAGTGCTCTGTATCAGAGTTCTCGGCGGCACCAAAAAGAGATATGCCGGGATTGGCGATGTTATCGTCGTAACGGTCAAGGAAGCTATTCCCCACGCCAAGGTGAAGAAGGGGGATGTAATGAAAGCGGTCATTGTCAGAACAGCTAAGGCAATGAAAAGAATGGATGATACCTGGGTGAAATTTGACGAGAATGCCGCTGTTATTCTCTCTCAGACAGGTGAACCGATCGGTACACGTATTTTTGGACCGGTTGCCCGTGAGTTGAGGAATCAAGGGTTTATGAAGATTATATCTCTTGCCCCTGAGGTTCTCTAACAATTCGCATATCGCTGACTATCAGCACAGTAAAAATAGGTAATAAGATGAAACAGGGTAGAACATACCTTAAAGCGAACGATCAGGTTGAAGTTATATCTGGAAAGGACAAGGGCAGAGTAGGAAAGGTGCTCAAGGTTTTTCCTGCTGAGAACAAAGCTACGGTTGAGCGTATTAATATGATTAAGCGTCATACCAAGCCGCGTGAAATGAATCAGCAGGGACAGATTGTTGAAAGGGAAGCTCCTCTTCATGTGTCCAATCTCCAGTTGATCTGTCCGGAGTGTACACAAACCGGTCGAATTGGCAGAAAGCTTCTTGATGATGGTACAAAAGTCCGTTTCTGTAAGAAATGCGGCGAGTCAATTGAGAACAAATAACAGGTCACGAAGAAGGTTTATACCAGGAGTTATAAATGGGTGCACTTAAAGACTATTACTACAATGAATGTGTTCCTGCATTGAAAGAGGAGTTTGGTTATACCAATATCATGCAGGTACCCAAGCTTGAGAAGATTGTCCTTAACATGGGTCTTGGAGAAGCAGTCCAGAATCCGAAAATCATAGATGGTGCAGTTGATGAATTGACCAGAATTTCAGGTCAGAAGGCAGTTGTCACCAAGGCAAAAAAGTCGATTGCCAGCTTTAAGCTGAGAGAAGGGATGCCGATTGGCTGCCGTGTTACCCTTCGCGGCGACAAGATGTATTCTTTCTTAAGTAAACTGATTAATATCGCTTTACCTCGGGTAAGAGACTTCAGAGGCATGTCGCCAAAGTGGTTTGATGGTCGTGGAAACTATTCTCTGGGTGTCAAGGAACAGATTATTTTTCCTGAAATCGACTACGATAAGATTGATAAAATCAAAGGTCTTAACATCACTATCGTGACCTCCGCACCAACGAATGATGAGGGGCGGGCTCTTTTGAGATTGATGGGAATGCCGTTTAAAAAATAATTGTTAAATTATTATAATCGATAGTGCTATTGGAGGTTGGTTTGGCTAAGAAATCAATTATTGCTCGGGCGCAGAGAGAACCGAAGTTCAAGGTTCGGAAATATAATCGATGCCCGCTGTGTGGACGTTCTCGGGCGTTCATTAGAAAGTTCGGGGTTTGTCGAATCTGTTTCAGAAAGCTGGCGTCAAGCGGCGAAATAACAGGAGTGACCAAATCAAGCTGGTAGTTGGATAACTTCGGCTGGTAACGTCAATCCGTTTATACAAGTAAGGAGTGTTCGCTATGTCAATGAGCGATCCCCTGGCAGACATGCTGACCAGGATACGTAATGCAGTAATGGTTAAATTCGATTCGGTAGAAATGCCGAAATCCACTGTGAAGGTAAATGTTGCCAAAGTTCTTAAAGATGAGGGCTATATCGTCGGTTATGCTGTAAACGACAACGGTCCGCAGGGAACTTTGACCATAGACCTTAAATATGGAGCGAATGGGGAACCGGTAATCACCGGTATAAAACGGGTGAGCAAACCCGGTCTGAGGCAGTATGCCAAAGCCGGAGCAATTCCCAGGGTGCTCAATGGTCTTGGAATCGCTATTGTATCAACATCAAAAGGTATTGTGTCCGATCATGTTGCCCGTGAGCAGAATGCCGGCGGCGAAATACTTTGTGAAGTGTGGTAACACCGGTACGTAACGGAGGAAAAAATGTCTCGAATTGGAAAAATGCCTATCCCGGTGCCCACAGGTATCAAGATTGAAATCAAAGGTCAGGATATCTCGGTTTCCGGAAATAAAGGCTCCTTGAGTCGTACCATCTATCCCGGAATCAGCGTTGAGCTGCAAGACGGCGAGATAGTGGTAACAGGTGGTGACGACGACAAAAAATTAAATGCATTTCGAGGACTGATGCGTTCACTGGTTAGCAACATGGTTGTTGGTGTTGATCAGGGGTTTAAAAAAGTTCTCGTTATTGAGGGTGTTGGGTATCGGGCCAATGTTGACGGTAAAAAACTGTCACTCAGTGTTGGCTATTCGAACCCTGTTGAGTTCACCTTACCTGAGAGTGTTTCAGGTGCTGTGGAAAACAACAAAATCATCCTGGAATCAATTGATAAAGAAATTCTTGGAATGACAGCATCGCAGATTCGCTCCATCAGAAAGCCAGAACCTTACAAGGGTAAGGGTATTCGGTATGAAGATGAGCACATTGTACGTAAAGTTGGTAAGTCAGGTGCTGCAGCGTAATTTTTAAAAATATTGGTTAATCGACTTTATTTTCACTTATTGAGAAGAAACAATGGCAAAAACAAATCCAAGCACCGTTGCACGGAACAAGAGGGTTCGTCGAATTCGTAAAAAAATTTCCGGAACCGGCGAGCAACCCCGACTCAGAGTGTTTAAATCCAGTAAGCATATCTATGCACAGATCATAGACGATACTACCGGAAAAACCCTGGTATCAATGTCTACGGTCGATAAAGCCTTTGAGAAAGGTGAGGAAAAAGGTAAGGCTGCATCTGCCAAGCAGGTTGGCGTGATCATTGCTGAGCGTGCCCAAAAGGCTGGTATCAGTAAAGTTGTTTTTGATCGTGGCGGTTTTATTTACCAGGGACGTGTCAAGTCTCTTTCAGATGGAGCTCGTGAAGGCGGGCTGGAATTTTAATTTGAAATATATAATGGGGGTGTCCCTTGTCTGAGTTTAAGCGTTCCAAAAGTGAGGCAACTGAGGAACTTATTGAAAAAATCGTATATATTAATAGAGTTGCCAAGGTAGTCAAGGGTGGTCGTCGCTTCAGCTTCAGTGCAATCGTTGTTGTCGGTGATGGAAAAGGTAAGGTCGGATACGGGCTTGGAAAAGCCAATCAGGTTCCTGAAGCAATTCGCAAGGGAATTGAAAAAGCACGAAAAGAAATGAATGCTGTTTCACTTACTGAGACCTCTATCCCGCATCAGGTTATTGGTAAGTATGGTGCAGGACGTGTCCTGTTGAAACCAGCTTCCGCCGGTACCGGTCTTATTGCCGGGGGCCCGGTTCGAGCAGTACTTGAAGCCGCTGGCGTCAGCAACATCCTGACAAAATGCCTTGGTTCACATAACCCGCATAATATGGTTAAAGCGACACTCAATGGTCTGAAATCACTGAGGTCCGCTCAGAAAATTGCTGAATCACGCGGTAAGACTGTTGAAGAGATAACCGCTTAATGAAAGCATTTTGAATGGTTTGAGCACGTGCTCGTAAAATTATAGAATTTACATGGTGTAGTTACATGGCTGAGACAATTACATTTACCCAGGTTAAGAGTGGAATCGGAAGCACACAGAAAATACGTGCCACGTTGACCGGTCTTGGGCTTACTAAAATGCAAAAAACGGTAACACGTAAAGATACTCCCGAAATCAGGGGCATGCTTGCCAAGGTCCAACATCTTGTTCGGGTAGAGGAGGTATAGATGATTACTCTTGGAAACCTTTCACCGCAGAAGGGCGCAAATAGACAGCGGAAGCGTGTTGGGCGAGGTCCCGGAACCGGACATGGCAAGACAGCTGGGCGTGGGCACAAGGGCGCAAGATCACGTTCCGGTTATAAAACCAAGCCAGGTTTTGAGGGTGGTCAGATGCCGCTTCAGAGACGTCTGCCAAAGCGCGGCTTTAACAATAAGTTCAGAAAAATATACAAAATCGTCAGTCTGAGCCAGTTGGAAGCCTTTGAAGCCGGTCAGGAAATCACCGTGGACGTACTTGTCGCGGCTGGAGTAGTCAAAGCTGGTCAGGCGGTAAAAGTACTTGCGAATGGTGAGTTAAGTAAGGCACTTACCGTCAATGTTGACAAGGTAAGCGGACAGGCGAGGGAACTCATTGAGAAGGCAGGAGGCAGTGTGATAGCTGCCGCTCCTGAAGCCGAGTAATAGAAGTTCCACACATGGTAGATGAAATGGCAGGCTGAATATTCAGCCTGCCATTTTTATCGTTTACCGAGATTTGAAGCAGGATCATTTACATGAGCGGATTACAAAGCGCAGCACAAATTCCTGAACTGAGAAAGCGGCTTCTGTTTACTATTATCATGCTTGCCGTTTACCGCATGGGTGTTCAGGTGCCAACACCTGGAATAAATGGAGATGCACTGACTGCATTTTTCCAACAGAATGCCGGTACCTTGTTCGGAATGTTCAACATGTTCTCCGGCGGTGCGCTTGAGAATTTCTCAATCTTTGCGCTCGGCATTATGCCATATATCAGTGCATCGATTATCATGCAATTGCTGACCGTTGTCATTCCACAGCTTGAGTCTCTGAAAAAAGAGGGTGAATCCGGTCAACGCAAGATTACCCAGTACACACGATACGGTACTGTTGTTCTCAGTGTTATCCAGGGCTCCTTTATTGCTGCAGGTTTGGAGGGGATGACCGGACCGTCAGGAGAGATGATCGTCCTGGACCCCGGTATCCAGTTTAAGCTGATGACAATGATCACCCTGACATCAGGTACCGCATTTATTATGTGGCTGGGTGAGCAGATGACTGAGCGCGGAGTTGGTAATGGTATCTCCTTGATCATTTTTGCGGGCATCGTTGCACGCGGTCCGTCTGCACTTGTAAACTCAATCGAACTCGTTAAGGCGGGTGAGATCCAAATCTTTTTTGTACCGTTCATTATTCTGTTGATGCTGGGAATTATCGGCATCATCGTTTTCTTTGAAACAGCACAGAGAAGAATCCCGATACAGTATGCAAAGCGGGTTGTTGGCCGGCGGGTGTATGGCGGTCAGAGCTCACACCTGCCATTGAAAATCAATGTCTCAGGTGTAATACCCCCTATATTTGCCTCGTCAATCATGATGTTTCCTGCAACCATCGGCAGTTTTATCCAGATTGACTGGGTACAGCGTGTTTCGGCTGCGATGTCGCCGGGTACCGTTTATTACTATATCTGTTTTATTGGTATGATCGTTTTCTTCTGCTTTTTTTATGCAGCGGTACAGTTCAAACCCGACGATGTTGCTGAGAATCTCAGGAAAAACGGTGGGTTTATTCCCGGGATACGTCCTGGAAAGAAAACTGCAGAGTTTATTGATAAAGCGTTGACACGTCTTACCGTTGTCGGAGCAATCTATCTGAGTGCGGTATGTGTACTGCCAACTATTTTGATTTCTAAATTGAGTTTGCCGTTTTATTTTGGCGGGACAGCCCTCCTGATTATTGTTGGCGTGGCAATTGACACGATTTCACAGATTGAATCTCACCTGGTTATGAGAAACTATGAAGGTTTCATGAAACAGGGGAGAATTAAAGGCAGAAGATAATGATGAGCGCTTCTGCAAATCATCCCTCCGGTAAATCAATCATGGTGAAAAGCCCTGATGAGATCAAGATCATGTGGGATGCTAACCAGATAGTTGCTGAAGTTCTGGTTATGCTGCAAAAGATAGCAGAGCCCGGTATTTCTACCTACGATCTTGATTGCCAGGCCGAAGAGCTCTGCCGAAAGAGAAATGCGGTTCCGGCGTTTAAGGGATATCGTGGTTTTCCAGGAAGCCTCTGCGCCTCTGTCAACGAGGAAGTTGTTCACGGAATTCCCTCACGCAAGCGGAAGCTTAAAAAGGGCGATATCCTTTCAGTTGATTTTGGTACTCTTTACAACGGCTACTATGGTGATTCTGCAATTACGATAGCTGTCGGAAGAATTGACAATACCAAAAGCAAATTGTTGAAAGTAACACAGGAATCTCTTGAACGGGCAATTGATAAAGTTGTGATCGGGAACAGGATTTCTGATATTTCCGCCGCAGTTGAGCAGCATGTTGAGTCAAACGGTTTTTCGGTCGTAAGGCAATTTGTTGGACACGGTATCGGTACCTCCCTGCACGAAGGACCGGAAATACCAAATTTTGTTCAGGAGGATGCATCTCCGAGGCTGATTGAAGGTATGGTATTAGCTATCGAACCGATGGTTAATGCAGGTACACACAAGGTAAAAGTTTTGCGTGACGGCTGGACAGTGATAACGAACGATCGCAAACCGTCAGCTCACTTTGAGCACTCGGTTGCGGTTACTGCTGATGGGCCGCAGGTTCTCAGTAGCCGCGCAAATATTTGAGAGGGGGAAAATAATACTTCTCTTTTTTATTCAGGTGTATTATACTTCTCCGTTTTTGGACATTTACTGACTATCAGGATCATTATGGCAAAGGAAGAAGCAATAGAAGTCGAGGGGACAATTATTGAGCCCCTGCCAAATGCTATGTTCAGAGTTGAGCTGGACAACGGGCACAAGGTACTCGCGCATATCTCGGGTAAAATGCGGATGCATTTTATCAAGATTTTACCAGGTGATCGGGTAACGATAGAGCTTTCACCGTATGACCTGACACGCGGCAGGGTGACGTTCAGGGCAAAAAACGCCAAAAGGAATAAATAGAGGTTGCACCATGAAAGTACGATCATCAGTAAAAAAAATGTGCAGTGACTGCAAAGTATACAAGCGCAATGGCGTTGTCCGAGTGTCCTGCAAAGTCAAAAAACATAAACAACGACAGGGATAGCGGTTATATAACCGCCAATAATTGTTAAAGGAGAAATACCTTGGCACGTATAGCAGGAGTTGACCTTCCTAAAAGCAAGCATATGGATCGGGCACTGACGTATATTCACGGCATTGGCCTGGCATCTGCACGGAAGATTCTTGATACAGTAGACCTTCCCTATACCATGAACAGCGATGACCTGAGCGGTGATGATGTAACCCGTATCCGTAAGGTTATTGAAAATGATTTCATTGTAGAGGGTGATCGTCGACGTGAAGTATCAATGGATATTAAACGATTGATGGATCTGGGCAGTTACCGCGGTCGACGTCATCGAATGGGGCTTCCATGTCGGGGCCAGAAGACGAAAACCAACGCCAGGACCAGAAAAGGTCCTCGCCGCGGAGCCGCACGCCGCAAATAAGGATAATAGGGTAAAGATATGGCAGCTGCAAAAAAGACTGAAACACGGTCTAAGAGGAAGGTTAAAAAGAATGTTCCAGAAGGTATCGTGTTTATCTATTCTACCTTCAATAATACGATTGTTACCATTTCAGACAAGCAGGGAAATGTTATTTCCTGGTGCAGTTCTGGAGTACTGGGGTTTAAAGGCTCGCGTAAAAGTACTCCTTTTGCCGCTCAGAATGCGGTGGCAGATGCAACCAAGAAAGCAACTGACCAAGGCATGCGAAAGGTAGAAGTCAAGGTGAAAGGCCCCGGACCCGGCAGGGAAGCAGCACTACGGGCGCTTGTCAGTACCGGATTGGAGGTAACACGCATTTACGATGTTACGCCGATCCCCCATAACGGATGTAAACCTCCCAAACGCCGTCGTGTATAAGCGGCTGGAGTTTTCCTGCAAGGCATAGAAGTTTAATCAACGGAGGCTTAAGTTGGCTAGATATACTGATGCAGCGTGTCGTCGCTGCAGACGAGAAGGAATTAAAATGTTCCTCAAGGGTGATCGCTGTTATTCTGATAAATGCTCCTTTGAGCGAAGAGCATTTGCGCCAGGCCAGCATGGTCAGGCACGATTCAGAAAACAGTCTGATTACGCAATACAGTTGAGAGAGAAACAGAAGGTCAAGAGCATGTATGGAATGCTCGAGGGACCTTTTAGGCAGAATTTTGCAAAAGCTGATCGCCAGAAAGGTGTAACCGGTGAAAACCTGCTCATTCTTCTGGAGAGACGGCTTGATAACGCAGTGTTCAGAATGGGCTTTGCTTCATCGCGAAGTCAGGCCCGTCAATTGGTAAGGCATAAGCATATTCTTGTTAACGGTAAAAAAGTAAATATCCCTTCTTTTCTTGTTTCAGTAGGTGATGAAGTTACCGTGAAAGAGAAAAGTCGTGCCAATGCGTTAATAAATGAAAGTCTCGAAGCGGTAGAGCGTCGCGGCGTGCCGAGCTGGCTCGAGTTAAGCAAGGACAGCTATAAAGGGAGCGTTAAGGCGCTGCCGAATCGTGAAGAATTGACAATGCCGATCCAGGAGCAGTTGATCGTAGAGCTCTACTCCAAGTAACGACTGATTGTTTGTCTAGTAACCTGCTGAAAGAGGGTTTTCCCTTCCAGCAGGTTTTAGCCATTTAATTTATGTACCTTTAACAAAAATCCTTTGGCTCTTTGAGCATCTGGAATTTCGCTTAGAGGTTTTCGCTTTTTTAAAAAAATACTAAAAAGGGATTATATGACTCAGGTTGCCGACGAAAACATACCTTTTTACCGGAATTGGCACGAGCTTATTAAGCCTGACAAACTTGAGGTAGACAAGAGTAAGCATTCCAATGCGTATGCAAAAATTGTCTGTCAGCCTCTTGAGCGCGGATTCGCCACTACCATCGGTAACTCACTTAGAAGAATTATGCTCTCGTCAATCCAGGGAGCAGCAATTACTACGGTGAAGATAGAGGGGGCACTGCACGAATTCACTACACTGAAAGATGTGAAGGAAGATGTCAGTGAGATCATACTCAACGTCAAGCAGATCAGATTGAAGCTCAATTGTGAAGAATCACAGCGTATTGTGGTCGAGAAAAAGGGTCCCGGTGAAATTACGGCTGGTGATATAACTCCTTCCGCATATGTTGAGATTATGAACCCTGATCAAATTATCTGTACGCTGACCAGTGATACTGAATTCAAAGCTGAAATGACCGTTGAGTGGGGAAAAGGATATCAACCTGCTGAACATCAGGAAAAGGAAGAGTTGTCGATTGGACAGATTCCAGTCGATGCCATTTTTTCACCGGTTAAGCGAATCCAGTATGTCGTCTCCCAGGCTCGTGTAGGCCAGCAGACCGATTATGACAAGTTGACACTTGAGATTGAGACAGATGGCAGTGTGCGGCCGGAAGACGCACTTGCTTTCGCTGGCAAAATCCTCAAAGATCAGATGACCATGTTCATCAATTTCAATGAGGAAGATGCAGAGCCGGAAAAAGAGGCAGAGGATGAAGAAAACGCTATACCTCTCAATCCATATCTTGACAAACCGGTCGAGGATCTTGAGCTATCTGTACGATCAGCCAACTGTTTGAAAAATGCGGAAATTTATTTCATTGGTGATCTGGCACAGAGATCAGACCAGGAAATGCTAAAAACCAAAAACTTTGGTCGAAAATCTCTTAACGAGATCAAAGCATTGCTTTCTGAAATGGATCTTACCCTGGGAATGAAGTTTGAGGGTTGGATTCGACCAGAAATACCAGAAAAAGCAAAAGAGTAATCTGCAAAACGTGAGAAACAGATAAAATTACTTTTTGAAATAGTTAAAGTCAGATACCAGGTTTTAAGGTACTGCACGGTAATCAGTTGAGGGAAGAACCATGAGACACGGAAAATCCGGCAGAAAGCTTGGCCGTACGAGTTCACATAGAGAAGCAATGTTCAGGAATATGGTCACTTCTCTGTTCGAACATGAAAGAATCGTTACCACAGAGCAGAAGGCTAAGGAACTCAGGCCGATTGCCGAGAAAATGATTACCCTGGCAAAGCGTGGTGATTTGCATGCACGACGCCAAGCGCTCAGTTATATCCGTAAAAAGGATATCGTCGCCAAGTTGTTTGATGAAATTCAGCTGCAGTTTGCGGATCGTAACGGTGGTTATACCAGGATTGTCAAAACAGGTATTCGTAAGGGCGATGCGGCAGCAATGGCTATTATCGAGCTGGTTGGTTACGAAGAAGATCTGGGAGGCGAGATAGAGGCTGAAGAAAGCTGATTTCGTTTTCTTGACGGTATAAGAGCTGACCTGGATTTTGTGTCCTTGTCAGCTTTTTTTGTTTTCGGATGGAAACTATCATGACAACTGAAAAAAAATTTCCAGAGGGTATGGTACCCCTTGACGAAAGAGGGTTTACCTTCCTCTGTCATCCCGGGGTGTCATGTTTTACAATCTGCTGTCAGAATGTAGATCTCGATCTTTACCCTTACGATATCATTCGCCTTAAGCATTCGCTGAAGATTGATTCTGAGACATTTGTACGAAAATATACCGATATAAAACAAGGGGCGAACCCCTACTTTCCAACGCTTAAGCTGCGCCTGACTGATTTTGCAAAGGACAACAAGGCGTGTCCGTTTCTTCAGGAAACAGGTTGTTCCGTTTATAAGGACCGGCCGGCTGCCTGCAGAACCTATCCTCTTGAACGTGCAGTAGACAGAACATTGTCGACTGGACGACCCGATGAATTTTATTTTTTGACGAACCATTTGTATTGTCGTGGCCATCATGAAGACCATCACTTTACCATAAAACAGTGGGTAAGAAATCAGCGGCTTGATGATTATAATCTGATGAATGATTTATGGTCGGAGGTGGACACCCTTTTTGCTTCAAATCCATGGAAAGGAGAGGGTGTCGGCGGTGAGAAGCAGCAGCTGGCGTTTCTCGTTTGCTACAATATTGATGGGTTTCGTGAATTCTGTGATACACATAAACTGCTCGATCAGTTCAGGTTGAATCGTGATCTGAAACGTAGAATTGCAAGAGAAGACACTGAATTGCTGAAATTTGGTTTTGACTGGTTAAAATTATTGTTGGGCGGTAAGACCTCGCTGATAAGGAAAAATTAATTGAACAGGGTACAGAGTGACAGCATGCTTGCAAAACCTTAGCTTGCATGTTAAATATATACATTTTGCGCGCAATGTAGGGGCGCAATTTTGTAAATAACTAAAACACACATCTCCGCACATACTGGTGTCAGACTGATGCTGAATGCAAGACAGACTGATCACATGGGGATGGAGGAAAAACCAGGAATTGGAGGAAATTATGGCTAGTGCTACAGTAAAAGAGATGTTGCAGGCCGGTCTGCATTTTGGACATCAGACCAGGCGTTGGAATCCGAAAATGAAGCCGTATATCTACGGTCCGCGCAACGGTATTTACATTATTAATCTTGATCTCACCAGGCGCTTGTTCGACAAGGCCTGTGATTTCATCAGCCAGGAAATTGCTGGGGGAGGGTCGATCCTTTTTGTCGGCACCAAACGGCAGGCCCAGGCGATCATCAGGGAGGAAGCCCGGCGTTGTGAGATGTACTACATCGATCATCGTTGGCTGGGTGGTATGATGACCAACTTCCAGACCATTAAAACCAGCGTTGAAAGACTCAAATCAATAGAGTCAATGCAGGAAGACGGTTCTATCAGCAGGTTTCCCAAAAAAGAGATTCTGCTGATGGAAAAAGAGCGAATCAAACTGGAAAGAAACGTAGGCGGCATCAAAGATATGCGCGCGCTGCCCAGTATTGTATTTATAGTAGACCCGAAAAAGGAAAATATTGCTGTTAATGAAGCACGTAAACTGCGGATTCCGGTTATAGCAATCACGGATACAAACTGTGACCCTGATGGAATCGACTATTTAATTCCCGGCAATGATGATGCCATCAAATCAATCAGGCTGATTGCTCACTATGTTGCCGAAGCAGTATTGAAAGGACAGGCTGAGCGTGATGGTGACAATGCTTCAGAGGAAGCCCTCGAAGCTGCTATGGCCGATACCAGTGAAGAGCTGGAGAAGGTAGAAGAAAAAGAGGTTCCGGTGCCACCGGTCGAAGTAAAAGAGGTTCCAGTGCCACCGGTCGAAGCAAAAGAGGTTCCAGTGCCACCGGTTGAAGCAAAAGAGGTTCCAGTGCCACCGGTTGAAGAAAAAGAGATTTCAGTGCCACCGGTTGAAGAAAAAAAACCAGCAGAGTAAAAGACGACTGACACCGGGCTGAAACTAAGGGTGTTTGCATTAAATGAGGGGCAGTCTTCGGACAGCCCCTTTTCGCTATTCAACTCCTCAACCTTTTTTAACGTTAATCCACAGGTTGAGTCAAAATTGGTAGCATGGGTTTGAGAGCGGTTTGTTAACCGTATTCTACATATTAAGATATACTGATAAACGTAACGATACGTTGTTTAATGGAGGCGTACGATGAAGATTACCAGCCAAATGGTCAAGGAATTGCGCGATAAGACAAGTGCAGGTATGATGGATTGCAAGAAGGCTCTGAGCGAGACCGACGGTGATATGGAAAAAGCGGTGGATCTCCTGAGAAAAAAAGGGTTGGCGGTTGCGGCTAAAAGAGCCGGTCGTGCAACCAGTGAGGGTGTCATTGAAACCTATATCCATGCAGGTGGAAAACTGGGGGTGATGATCGAGCTGAATTGTGAGACAGACTTTGTTGCAAAGACTGACCAGTTCAGGGAGCTTGCCCGCGACCTTGGTATGCATATTGCCGCATCAAATCCGGTATCGGTAGACCGCGAGGGTGTACCGGCCGATATTCTTGCCAGAGAAAAAGATATTTATGTACAACAGGCTTTGGAATCGGGTAAACCTGAGAACATTGTAGAAAAAATTGTTTCAGGAAAGGTGGAAAAATACCTTGCGGAAATCTGTCTGCTTGAACAGAAATATGTCAAGAATCCCGATCTTTCCGTCCAGGACCTGCTCACTGACTGTATTGGCAAAATGGGTGAAAACATCTCCATAAAACGATTTGCACGATTCCAGATAGGTGTTGAGTAGTACCCTGTTCCTTTCCATGTTCGGTTATTATCAGATAACCGGACAGAGTGTTGCCTGCCCCGTTCGGGCAGGGAGCTGCTGTGGTTTCAACTTTTCTCCAGGAGCGTTTTTATGCAGATTAAATTCCGGCGAATTTTGCTGAAACTGAGTGGGGAAGCCCTGATGGGCGATGATGCATACGGTATCAACACCGGTGTTTTAGATTTTGTTGCTTCCGAAATTAAAGAGATTATAGAATTGGGCGTTGAGCCCGGACTGGTCATCGGTGCCGGGAATATATTCAGAGGAGTTGCCGGCGCCAGCAAGGGGATGGATCGGACAACGGCAGATAATATGGGAATGCTTGCCACTGTGATGAATAGCCTGGCCCTGCAGGATGCCCTCGAAAGAACAGGTGTTGATACGCGTGTTCAATCTGCCATTCCCATGCAATCGGTATGCGAGCCCTACATTCGAAGAAGGGCAACCCGACACCTTGAAAAGGGGCGGGCTGTAATATTTGCGGCGGGTACTGGAAATCCCTACTTTACCACCGATTCTGCAGGCGTCCTCAGAGCCCTGGAGATTGATGCAGATGTGATCATAAAAGCGACTAAGGTTGATGGCGTTTATGATAAAGACCCGGTGAAATTCTCGGATGCTACGAAATATGACCAACTCAGTTATGACCAGGTTCTGACCCAGGGCCTCCGTGTTATGGATGCTGCTGGAATTGCTCTTGCCAAGGAAGATAATAAACCCATTATGGTGATGAATATGACAGTGCCTGGAAACATCAAAAAAGCTGTCTTGGGTGAACCGGTTGGAACTCTCATTACTTCTTGATATGCTGAAAGACCTATAGATATAAACAACAGGTGACAACAATGAGTGAAGTAATTTTTGAAATGGCTGAAAGGATGGAAAAGAGTGTAGCAACATTCAGAGCGGAGCTTTCCAAGGTACGTACCGGCCGGGCATCTCTTGCGCTGCTTGATGGAATTATGGTTGATGCCTATGGCAGTGCCATGCCGCTTAATCAGGTCGGTACACTGACGATTCCTGAGAGCAGAATGATCGCTATCCAACCATGGGACCCGCAGGTCCTGTCGGCGATTGAAAAAGCAATTCTCAAGTCAGATGTTGGTTTGACACCGGTCAACGACGGCAAAATTATTCGCTTAAACATACCTCAGCTCACCGAAGAACGGAGAAAAGAGCTCGTTAAACAGGTAAAAAAGATCGCTGAAGAGTTCAGAGTGGCGGTTAGAAATGTTCGTCGTGATGCGATTGATTCGCTCAAAAAGCAGAAGAAGGACAAAGAAATATCTGAGGATGAGCTGTTTAAGCTTCAGGATGAGGCTCAGTCTGAAACCGATAGCTATATTGCCCAGATTGATGAAATTACCGCATCCAAGGAAAAAGAGGTTATGGAGGTATAACCTGCTGTTAACCACCGCTCCCCTCTTTTTTGAGATCCTTTCATGACATCAACACTCGCGCTCGACCCTGATCGAATTCCAACCCACGTGGCCATTGTTATGGATGGCAACGGTCGCTGGGCAAAAAAGCGCAAAAAGCCAAGGCTCTACGGTCACAAGGTTGGTGCTGATTCTGTCCGTGATATTGTCGAAACTTCAGCCGAAATAGGTATCCGGCATCTTACGCTCTATGCATTTTCTTCTGAAAACTGGAACAGGCCTGAATCTGAAGTTTCAGGATTGATGAACATCCTGAAGTCGTATCTTGTCTCAGAGCTCGGCAGGATGGAGAAAAACAAAATCAGGCTTCGTTGTCTGGGCAACACAGCAAGACTCCCCAATGGTGTCAGAAAAGTACTTGATGAATCAATTGAGCGTACCGCTGGGAATGACCGGCTTACCCTCAATCTTGCATTGAGTTACGGTTCTCGCGATGAGATCTGTATGGCAGTCAAGTCGATTGCTGAACAATGCAGGGACGGCGGGTTAGGGGTTGAAGATATCGATCATGATGTAATATCAAATCAGCTCTACACCAGGGGGCAGCCGGATCCTGATCTTTTAATACGCACCGGAGGAGAAGCCCGTCTTTCCAATTTTCTGCTCTGGCAGGCCTCCTATTCGGAAATTTATTTTACCGACACCATGTGGCCTGAATTCAGGCGTGATATTTTTCTCCAGGCGATTCAGGATTTTCAGAAACGTGAAAGGCGATTTGGCAAAACAGGAGATCAGGTAAAAGGGACTGATTAATGACACGAACAATTCCAGGACTTCTGCTTGCGGCAGGGTGGCTGCTGCTCCTGCTGTTTGGCCCCTATCTTCTGTTCTGGGGAGTAATTTTGCTGGTTGGAATCCTTGGCAGCCGTGAATTCACCCGTATGGTTTTGCCTGACATCCTCAACGATTTCGACTATACCGTCCTGTCAGCCATTATTACTATCCCGATTCTGACTACTGCTTTTGCCAATCAGAGTGACTTTCAGCTCTCTCAAGGATTATTTTTGGCTTTCTGTGGGATGGTTGTCTTTACAATGTATCATTACAGCCGATTCGAAAATCCTTACCGGATTCTTAACAGGGGCGTGATGGGGATTTTTTTTATCGGCTTCCTCGGTTCACACCTGGTGATGATCAGGGGTCTGGCTGATGGGGCCTGGTGGTTGATTATTCTCACCGCAATTACTGCAGGTTCCGATACTGGTGCCTACTGGGTTGGTTGTCGTTGGGGTAAGCGCAAGCTCTGTCCATCAATCAGCCCGAATAAAACGGTAGAAGGCGCCGCGGGAGGCATTTCAGGGGCAGTACTCGCTGCTCTGTTCATGTACTGGCTTCTTGATGTTCAGGCCAGTGTACTTATGGTTTTACTGCTCGCTGTTTTTCTGTCGATGGCTGGTATGATCGGGGACCTATTAGAGTCAATTATAAAGCGAGGTACTGGCACAAAGGATTCTGGGACCTTGCTGGGAGGGCACGGCGGAGTACTTGATCGTGTTGATTCTCTTCTCCTTGCCGGCCCGTTTCTCTACTATATTCTTCTTTATCTGTACTCCTGATGAAACGACTATCCCTTCTTGGGGCTACCGGCTCGATAGGAGTCAATGTCCTCAATATTGTAAGACAATTTCCTGATCGGTATGGAGTTGAGGGCCTTGCTGCCGGCCGGAATATCGAGCTATTGAGCAGACAGGTTGAGGAATTTGAACCGGGTGTTGTTTCAGTAATTGATGAGGAGCATGCTGACAAGCTTGCTGCATTGTTGCCTGATTCGTGGAACGGGGAAGTTGTCTATGGGACAGCAGGAAACATAAAGGTTGCTGTCTGTCCTGATGCTGCCATGACCATCTCGGCAGTGGTTGGCGCCGCAGGATTATTACCAACTTTGGCGGCAGTGGAAGCGGGAAAGAATATCGGGCTTGCAAATAAAGAGACTCTGGTGGTGGCCGGTCGACTGGTGATGCAAAAGGTTAAGCAACACGGTGTGACCCTGCTGCCGATTGACTCCGAACACAGTGCAGTCTTTCAAGCGCTTGAGGCAGGAAGAAAGATAGATGTGGAGAAGATTATTCTGACCGCGTCGGGAGGTCCATTTTTGCATCGGACAAAAGAGGAGCTCCAAAACGTTACCAGGGAACAGGCCCTGAATCATCCAAACTGGAGTATGGGGCCTAAAATCAGTATAGACAGTGCAACACTGATGAACAAAGGGCTGGAAGTTATTGAGGCGCGTTGGCTGTTTGATATGGCACCTCAATCAATCGAGGTCGTTGTGCATCCCCAGTCAATTATTCATTCACTGGTGGAATATCAGGATGGATCTGTTGTGGCTCAACTCGGGATCCCCGATATGAAAATTCCGATAGCCTATGCCCTGTCCTATCCTGAGCGCATGCCGCTTGATTTACCATCGCTTAATCTCACGAAGTGCGGGAATCTTGAATTTCTCCATCCAGACTATGACCGTTTTCCGGCTTTGCGTCTTGCTTTTGAAGCACTCGAGCGCGGAGGCGTCAGCAGTGCTGTAATGAATGCAGCAAATGAAGTGGCTGTTGATGCGTTTTTGAAGAAGTATATTCCATTTCTAAAAATTTCAGCTGTGGTTGAGGAGACGATGGCCCGGGTTCAAGGCGGCAGTGATAAAGTACTGAATGACCTGCTCGAAGCCGACAAAAACGCCCGTCTGACAGCAGGTGAGTTAATTGGGGGTTAAACCTCGTTGAGAGTCAATAGAGACGATATTTATGAATACAATTGTTTCATTTATTTTAGTTCTTGGTGTTCTGATATTTGTCCATGAACTTGGACATTTTCTTTTTGCAAAATTATTCAGGGTAAAAGTACTCAAGTTTTCCCTTGGTTTTGGCCCTAAAATATACAGCAGAATTGTTGGCGAGACGGAATATCTGATCTCGGCCTTCCCCCTCGGCGGTTATGTGAAAATGTTTGGCGAGAACCCTGATGAGAAAAGTGATTCCGCCGGTGAAGCTGATCGCTCTTTTGCTCACAAGCCGGTTTGGCAGCGGTTTTTTATCGTTTTCGCCGGCCCCCTGTTCAATATGCTGTTTTCTGTTTGTATCTTCTTTCTTATTTTCCTGTTCATGGGGGTTCCGGAAGATCAGGACTCTACAGCCATCGGAGTGGTGAACGAAGGTTCTCCCGCATATGAAGCAGGAATTGAACCAGGAGACATCATTCTCGAAATAGATCATCAGCCTATTAACCAGTGGCTTGATGTGCTCACGATGGTAAAAGATAGCGGTGGAAAGGAGTTGCTCTTCAAAGTTGCCAGACAAGGCAATGAACAAGAAATTAAGGTCACACCTGCTATTGATAGCGTGGAAAATGTTTTTGGGGAAGAAGTAGAACAGCGATTTATGATCGGCATTGTCAAAGAAGAGACGATTACCTATATACCGGTTGGGCCCATCAGGGCGCTAAAGGACGCCTGCTGGCAGACCTGGATGTTTATTTACCTGACCTTTATGGGAGTGGTAAAAATTATCCAGAACGTTGTTCCCGCCTCCGAGCTTGGAGGACCGATTCTCATTGCCCAGCTGGCTGGAGAACAGGCACGTGCCGGGTGGCTTAACCTGTGCTACTTCATGGGACTTCTCAGCGTTAACCTGGGGATTCTTAACTTGTTGCCGATTCCGGTACTCGATGGTGGGCATCTCGTTTTTCTGACGATCGAAGGAATTATGCGGAAACCGGTCAGTGAACGGATTCAGATTTTAGCGCAGCAGGCTGGTATTGCCCTCCTTGGCACATTAATGATCTTTGTATTTTACAACGATATAGTCAGAATTGTTACACAATGGCAGATAGCACCCTGATCCTGGCGTTTGATACGGCGACACCACATTGCTCCATAGCCATAACCTCCGGAGGTGTTGTTAACGGAGAGATTCTTGCTTCGCTTTCTGTTGGCTCAGGTGTAACTCATTCCAGACGACTACTTGGCTCGATTGAACTACTGATGCAGCAGGTATCTCTGAGTCTGGCAGAGGTCTCAGGGATTGCTGTTGGTCTTGGCCCTGGAAGCTTCACCGGCTTAAGAATCGGCATGTCAACAGCGAAAGGCCTGGTACATGGTGCAGATAAAGTGCTTATCGGGGTTTCGTCGCTGGATGCAATCGCAGCCACTATCAACGATGAACGCTTGATCTGTGTCCTGCTTGATGCACGAAAAAAAGAAGTTTATGGACGGTTTTACCGGGTTCATAGTGATGGAATTGCCAGACCCTGCTCTGAGCATGTGGTGCTTCCTCCTGAAAAAATAGCAGAACAGATTGACGAGCCGGTCGTCATGGCAGGTGATGGGGTTGATGTTTATAGTAAGGTGCTGAAAGAGATTCTGGGAAAAAAAATGGCGCAAACAGACGTTCGATATCCACCTGCTGAAATGGTCGGCTTATTGGCTGGTGAACAGTACAGAAATAATTCTTTTCTCGATATTGCTGCAGCTGAGCCTACCTATGTTCGAGCCTCTGATGCGGAGTTAAGCCTGATTCGAGCAAAACGATAGATTACATCAAGTACTGGTTTGATGCAGTACCAAACACTATGATAGAGCGACGAAAAACCAGACAGATCATGGTCGGTGATGTTCCGATAGGCGGGGATGCTGACATTGCTGTTCAATCCATGACCAATACCACTACCTCAGATGTGGACGCAACAGTCAGGCAGATTCATGCACTCGAGAGTGGTGGATGTGAAATCATAAGGGTCGCTGTACCTGACCTTGAGTCGGCACGTGCGATCAAAAGTATCAGGGATCAAACAGCGATACCGCTTATTGCTGATATTCATTTTGACTGGCGGCTCGCCATTGCTGCTGTAGAGCACGGAGCGCAGGCCATAAGAATTAACCCAGGTAATCTGGGCGGTCCTGAAAAACTTGCAAAGGTTGTAGATGCTGCCAAACATTACCAGGTGCCGATCCGGGTTGGGGTAAATAGCGGGTCGATAGAAAAGGAGTTGCTGAAGGAGTTCGGGTACCCGACAGCAGATAATCCTGAATCCTTAATTGAGAGTGCATTGCGTAATGTCAGGCTCTTGGAAAGACTGAAATTTGACAATATAAAGATTTCAATTAAATCTGCCGATGTGCTGACGACCATAAATGGCTATCGACAGCTTTCGGCACAGACAGATTATCCGCTGCATATTGGTGTCACTGAAGCGGGTGGGTTGATCGCCGGTACTGTTAAATCAAGTGTTGCCCTCGGTATCTTATTGTTTGATGGGATTGGAGATACGTTCAGGATTTCACTCACGCGGGACCCGGTTGAAGAGGTACGGGTTGGTTTTGAACTTTTACGCTCCTTGCGAATCAGAGAACGGGGACCGGAACTCATATCCTGTCCGACCTGTGGACGAACCCAAATTGATCTTTTTGCCCTGGCTGAAGAAGTTGAGAAGTTTATCCAGTCCATGGAGTCGCCACTGAAAGTGGCCGTAATGGGATGCGTTGTCAACGGTCCCGGGGAAGCACGGGAAGCAGATATCGGTGTTGCCGGCGGTCGCGGGGTAGGGATAATTTTCAAGAAGGGAGAACTTTTCAAAACGGTGAGCGAAGAGGAGCTGCTGCCGGTCTTTATGGCAGAGTTGCAGAAGATGGAGCAGGAGCGACGTCAAACATCTTAGTTATTTAAAAATAATATTATCCCGGTAATTTATCATACACTGGGTACTCAGGAGCGGCTCAATAGTTGGGGCCAAACAAATAATTCAGTATGGTTGGCAAGATCATACATTAACGTGTGTAGGATAAAATGCGCTATTCTCAAATGTTGATTCCGACATTAAAGGAAGTACCGGCCGAGGCGGAAGTCGTCAGTCATCGATTAATGCTTCGAGCAGGGTTCATGAGAAAACTGACCTCCGGTATTTATACGTATCTGCCGTATGGTCTTGCGGCGATCCGCAGAGTCGAAAACATTGTTCGGGAAGAAATGAACCGGGCGGGAGCCCAGGAAATGAAAATGCCGATGGTTCAGCCTGCTGATCTGTGGAAGGAAAGCGGCCGATATGTAAAATACGGTCCTGAACTCTTGAGATTTACCGACCGTCATGAGCGTGAGTCCTGTCTTGGCCCTACCCACGAAGAAGTTATTACCGATATCGCCCGAAAAGAGATTCATTCATATCGAGACCTTCCGGTAAACCTCTACCAGGTACAGACCAAATTTCGTGATGAAATCAGACCGCGGTTTGGATTGATGCGGGGCCGGGAGTTTATCATGAAAGATGCCTATTCCTTTGATGTGAGTGACGAAGCCGCCGAGCTTTCATACCAGCAGATGTATGACGCCTATAACAGGATTTTTGAGCGGTGTGATCTGGATTTCAGGTGTGTGGAGGCTGACTCCGGCACGATTGGCGGTAGCTTTTCTCATGAGTTTATGGTTCTTGCCGAGACGGGTGAGGACACGATTGCTGTCTGCAATGACTGCAATTATGCGGCTAACATGGAAAAGGCAGTTATTACCCTGACTGGCGATAAGCTGGATGTTGAACAGAAGGAGATGATAAAAATAGAAACGGTTGGCAAGAGAAAGGTGGAACCGGTTTGTGCTTTCCTCAACATCAAACCTGAACAGCTGGTAAAAACGCTGGTTTTTATTGCAGATGATGCACCGGTTGCCCTGCTTGTCCGGGGGGACCGTGAAGCAGAAGAGGTAAAACTTAAGAATTATCTCGGTGTTTCCGATATCAGGATGGCAGATGACAAAGAAATATTTGATGCAACCGGTGTTCCGTCCGGTTATCTGGGTCCGGTAGGAATTCTAATACGGCTCCTGATCGATCAGGAAGTTATGCAGATGGTCAATTTCAGTGTCGGTGCCAACGAGAAAAACTACCATTATCAAAATGTTAATGCTGGCAGAGACTTTACCGCCAATGAGGTGGCTGATTTCAGGCAGATATGCGAGACAGACCCCTGCCCTTTATGTGGTGCAGCAATCAGACTGGTTGAAGGGATTGAGGTCGGGCACATATTTAAGCTGGGAACCGGATATTCAGAGTCGATGAAAGCATATTTTCAGGACCGTGACGGCAATGAAAAGCCGCTTGTCATGGGATGTTATGGCATTGGTGTCAGTCGTATTGTGGCAGCAACAATTGAACAGAATCACGATGACAACGGTATTATCTTTCCGGTACCGCTTGCCCCTTATCAGGTAACCATTCTCAATCTTGGCTTGAAAGATGAGTCCGTTTGCCAGGCGGTGGAAACCATATATTCGCAGCTGAATGAGGCAGGTATTGATGTGTTCCTTGATGATCGTGATGAACGTCCTGGAGTGAAATTCAAGGATGCAGACCTGCTCGGATTTCCATTCCGTATTACCGTTGGAAAACGCTACACCGAAGATGGTATGATTGAAGTACGCAGACGCAAGGACGGTTTTACTGAAGAGACCACTCTCGACGAATTACAGAACCTGGTCAAGGGCCACCTTGCCGGTGAAACAGTAGTTAATTAGCCTGGTTTTTTGAATGTATTCCTCAGTGGTGAACCCAAACGGCCTGAAGGTGCTGGCCGCCAATTATCTGCATGGCGTTGATCTGGAGCCGATTGATCGTGCCTGGGCGATGGCGGAAGAAGTGCACCGCGGAGGCAAGCATTTCTCAGGGGAACCCTATCTTATTCATGCGCTGGAAGTTGCCTCAACGCTCGCGTCGATGCACCTTGATATGGATACAGTTCTTGGCGGCTTGCTGCATGGCGTCCTGAAAAATGGGGTGACGGCTTCTGAGCTGGAAGAGAAGTTTGGTGAGGATGTGGCTCGCATTGTCAGCGGTACAACAAAAATAACCAGTGTCAAATATAACAGCAGGTTGACAAGTCAGTCTGAAAACATCAGGAAGATGTTGCTGGCGATGGCTGCAGATATCAGGGTTCTTCTGGTTCGCTTGGTCGACCGACTGCAGGATATGCTGCTGCTTGAACTGGTGGATCGTGACACCCAGCGCTATGTGGCTCGTGAGACCATGGATCTCTACGCGCCACTTGCCAGCAGACTTGGTATCGACTGGCTGAAACGGCAGCTGGAGGATTTTTCTTTTAAGTTTTTATATCCTGCCGAGTATGAAGATCTGAACGAAA
The DNA here is from genome assembly GCA_963776075.1 of uncultured delta proteobacterium. Classification (GTDB taxonomy): domain Bacteria; phylum Desulfobacterota; class Desulfobulbia; order Desulfobulbales; family Desulfocapsaceae; genus MADRE3. The sequence goes on along the minus strand of CAVZLG010000004.1, from coordinate 182,143 downwards.
AACTGGAGAGTTCGCTTGGTGAGCGTGAACGTTATGTGAAAGAGGTAATCTCTATTCTCTATGATGAACTAAGAGCAAACGAGGTAAACCCAATCCGCATTATCGGTAGGCCGAAACACATCTATTCGATATATAAAAAACTGATCTCTCAGAATATTCCTCTTGAGCGAGTTTATGACAAGGTTGCCTTCAGGATCATCGTCGATTCGGTTAACGAATGTTATGAAACTTTGGGAATCATACATGGGAACTGGTCTCCCGTTCCGGGAAGGATCAAGGATTTTATTTCAGTACCCAAGTCGAATAATTACCAGTCAATGCATACAACAGTTGTCGGGCCGCGCGATCTCTTTATTGAAATCCAGATAAGAACGGAAGAGATGGATCGTATCGCTCAGGAAGGTGTTGCTGCCCACTGGGCCTATAAGGAAGGACAGAAAGTCAATGAGGGTGATGCGAAGCTGTTCAGGGATTTAAAGACACTGGTAAACTCCCTGCAGGAGGTTGAAGACCCCCGGGAGTTTCTGGAACAGGTGCGTGGAGAACTTCACGACCCGGATGTATATGCCTTGACTCCTAATGGTGAAGTGAAAGAGTTTCCGTCACAGAGCTGCCCGATTGATTTTGCCTACTCGATCCATACCGCGGTGGGTGATCGTTGCAGCGGGGCGAAGGTTAATGGTCGGTTGGTCCCCTTGAAGTATCAAATTCAGAACGGTGATATCATCGAGATTATCACCTCTCCGAAGCAGACTCCGAGGAGAGGGTGGCTGGATTTTGTCAAGACCAGCAGGGCTCGCACCAGGATAAGGTCCTGGCTGCGCCGGGAGGAGAAGGAGAAGGCACTCAGACTTGGCCGGGAGATCTGTGAGCGCGAGTTGAAAAAGCACGATATGACCGTGAAAAGGATGATTAAAAGCGGTCATATTAAGGCGCTGCTCAAATTATTACGTTGTAACTCGCTCGATGACATGCTGGTGAAAGTTGGCAGCGGTGCCATCACGGTACAGAACCTGGTAAAAGCTCTTAATCCGCCGGAGATGGCTGCCGAGCATGAGGCGAAGATTGCAGATCTCAGTCCGGAAGAAATGGCAGCAGCAATGGTCAGTGACCAGCGAACAGGTGTTGCCGGAAGTGGTTCAGTCATCCAGATTGACGGTATAGACGATTTGCTGATTAAAATCAGCCAGTGCTGCAACCCGGTTCCTGGTGATCTCATTGTCGGATTTATAACAACCGGGCGGGGTGTTTCTGTTCATAAAGCTGATTGTCAGAACCTTTTGAGCACTGATCCACAAAGGTGGATAGAAGTTTTCTGGAGTAATACCGATAGCCAGCAGTATCGGGCTCAACTACATGTTATTACAGAGAACAACAAAGGCATATTTGCAGAGATAAGTTCTGCAATCGGTGCGGATAATGCAGCCATAGTCGAGATTTCCGCCCATACTACGCCAACAGATACGGTTGAATTTGCCATTGCCGTAGAAGTGAGAAACCTTGATCATCTTCAAGTACTTCTTCAGCATTTGCGGCAGACGGAGCATGTGATCGCTGTTCGCCGTTCCTGATGATCCCCTGGGCAATCATCGGCGCGCTGAGGGAAAATTTCGTGTGGCAGAGAAGTGATGAGGAATAGAAACAGCTACACCAACATACGTCAGGCAAAGACTTCAATCTTGTCTTAGAGAGCTGACCCTGGAAATGATACTCTGTCCTACCTGTGGTAATAAGGTCGACTCCGGCCTCTCTCAATGTATGTTCTGTGATACAGATCTTGGCAGCGGTGCCGATACGATTGTAAAAACGAAGATACTCCATAAATCGGTAAACCTGGAGTACGGCCGTCCTGTTGTCGAGACTGCACTAAAGCGTATGCATAACGAGCTCGATCAGGCAAAGGCTGACGGTGTAAGCGTTGTCACGTTGATCCATGGGTACGGATCTTCGGGCAAGGGCGGAAAAATCAGGATCGAGTGTCGTAAATCCCTGGATTATCTTTGCCAAAAAGGCATTTTTAAAAATATTGTCTACGGTGAAGTTTTTCATCGCCGTTCAGGGTTTGGCAAATCACTGGTAAGGCAGTACCCTAACCTGGAGCAGCTCTGTAAATCAGACTTTAATAATCCAGGAATAACTGTGGTTGTATTTTAATATCTGGCGTGTATGATGGTCTCCTACGAGTTACCTGTCGTTTAATTTGTTAGGTAAAGAAGCATGTATATCAATAGATAAACATTAAAGATCAAGGAGTTATAATGAAAAAGATTATTAGTTTTTTCGTGGCAGGCATGTTGCTGATGCCGTTTTGTCTACAGGCTGATGATAAGGCCGCAGAGAGTCCCTTTAAGACATCAGGTGAGAAACTCAGCTACTCAATGGGACTCGATCTTGGTAATTATCTGAAAAGTATGGGAAATGAACTGGATCTTGATACACTGAAGCTGGGTATTGATGATGGTTTTACCGGTGCAGATCCAAAGATGAGTCAGGAAGAGCTTGCTGCGGTGCAGGAAGAATTTGCCGCCAAGATGAAGGCTAAGCAGGAGGAACAACTTGCCGCAATGATGGAGAAGAATAAAGCTGCAGGACTGGCTTTTCTTGAGGAAAACAAAAAGAAAGAGGGAGTTACGGTCACGGAGAGTGGCTTACAATATCAGGTGATCGAAGCCGCAGAAGGCCCAAAACCAAAAGAAAGTGATACGGTAAAGGTGGATTATATAGGTACGCTGGTTAATGGAACGGAGTTTGACAGTTCTGTTAAAAGGGGCGAACCTGCAGTATTCGGGGTCGGGCAGGTCATTCCTGGCTGGAGTGAAGCGCTGCAGCTCATGGAAGTTGGTTCAAAGTATCGTGTTGTCATCCCATCTGACCTTGCATATGGTGAAACCGGTGCTCCACCGGTTATTGAGCCGAACTCAGTACTTGTTTTCGAAATCGATCTGTTAGGTATAGAAGAAGAGTAAGCTGAATAGAACAAGCAGTTTTCAAAAGGGAGAAGCACTACCATGCTTTTCCCTTTTTTTTAAGTTGTTTTGACAGCTACCGGCTCCTCAACTGCAACCGGATCAGCACTTCCCAATACCTGGTGCGCCATCCTGATATGACCAACATCCTGCCAGGATCGTCCCAGCAGCGATGTACCATAAGCGTCTATTGCTACTGGGTCATACGAAACAGCAATTTTGCCAACAGGCGGATCACAGGTTGGTCCCCAGAGGTGTGCCTGGGACATACCAATGGATGCATCCAGAATGGTAAAGTCTGGCGTTCGATATCTGTTTAAATCGAAAATTGCTTCGTGGATCTGCTGATGAAATGATGATTTACCCCATCCGCCGTTGCCTTGAAAATGGGTAGGGGGAGCACATCCCATCATATTCTTCATGGTGAGCGTAACCCGAGACATGGAGTGTGCTTTGAGAACAGGAACTGAGATCAGGAAACTATTGAAAATTAGCTCAGGCAGATACATCTCGGGCCATCGTGAACAATCACTGTTCTTCAGGTGACGGGACGGTTCCTCATTGAGGTCCACCAGCTCGACACCTCTCAACTCAGCCAGTGAAATATATCCGAGCACATCGAAACAGTGAAAAGTATCGTATGATAATGATCCGGTGCCGTCTGCAATTATTATCCTGAGGTGTGGGCAGTGGGTTGCAATTTGATTTATGATTGCATCTATAAAGGGTGCCGGTGTTGTTATAGGGGGTTCGAGCGCTTCGACCAGATTGGGTTTGAGTATGACCTGCTTCTCCCCCTTGAGTGTTTCATAGAGATCTGCCGCCTCAAGCAATGTTTCCATTGATTCATCGAGTGATGAAGATGGTCCACTCCAGACGGTTCCCTGTTGTTTTCTCAGATAATCAATAGCCATGTTTTTCTGTCCGTATCGTCGTGTTCTGATTAAATTCCTAGTGTTAACGATCCTGCATCCTGAGAAGATAAATCCCAAATAGAGAAAAGACAATATGTACTGCCAGAGCTGCTGGAATTGCCGGAATATATCCGGTTTTCGCAAGTGATTGCAGGGCGCCCCAGCTCCCCCAGGCAACAAAGGCCATGCCGCAGCTCACCGGGATAGCTATAGAGAGGTCACGCCCCCACTTTCGATATGACAAAATGAGAATTGGTAGTCCGAGCAACAATAGTGGAATACCGAGAATCAGATAGGAGACACGGCCATAGAACTCCGCACGAGCCTTGGTTGTTTCAGCAGAGGTTTCCTGCTCACCAATATCGGCGAAAAGGCCAGTCAGGGACATTTCAGCTGATTCATACTCGGGGATGAGGAAATCTTCTGTCGACTCTGGAAATTCGAAATAACGAGCCCCAAAAAGTTCAGTTGTAAAAGAGCCGTCCGGCGTACGCTTTTGAATCTGTCCGTTCCTGAGTGCCCAGCTCGACCCTGTCCACCTGGCAAACTTTGCAACTGTTACGTCCTTGACATTGTAATTGTCATCCCATGTGGAATAGGAAAAATTAACGAGTACCATCGTTTCGTTATTGGGCCACTGAAATGAGTAAAATCCTTCACTTCCCTTGAAGTAATATCGGCCGTTTCTGAATATCCCAAGCGGCACCTTACCCCGAACCTGCTCATACCAGATATCGTTTGTTATGGAAATGGTTCTCGGAAGCAACAGTTGAGCCATTCCGATAAACAGAGTAGTAAAAATGATTGCGGCGATAAATATTGGCCTGGTTATTCGCTTGAGTGGAATTCCTGCTGCTTTAAGAGCAGTCAGCTCATTACTGTGGTTGAGGATCCCGAGGGTGATTATGCCTGAGAGAAGTATCAGGATTGGGCCAAGTTGATCAATGACAAACGGTATATTGTAAAGAAAAAATTGAATAATCAGAGACGCAGGTTTACTGGCTTCGGCAAATTCATCATATTTTTCAAAAAAGTCAATCAGCAGATAAACGGCAACAAAACCGATATTAATGGTAAAAAAGTAACGGGTAAACTGGGCAAGAAGATAGCGGGTAAGCAATTGCATCGACTAAAAAAACCTCTCAGAATGCAAAAAACGGACGGAGATCATAAATCCTAACGCAACAAGCGTGAGACCAAAAATATTACTGGCCAGCACATATGTCAACGCGTGCAGAGGTTCGCCCGATTTGAGGTACTGCACATTTTCACGGGCGAAAGTGGAAAATGTTGTAAATCCACCAAGAACGCCGGTGAAAAGAAAAAGCCTGAATTCGTTACTTAGCTGAACCCGCTCGAAATATCCCCAGAGCAGACCGATGAGGAGGCAACCTATGAGGTTCGCGGCCAATGTTTCATAGGGGAAATCATATCTGGAAATCCGCCCGACTAACAGCGCGATCAGGTAGCGGCAAACAGATCCCAACGCTCCTCCAAGTGCAACAGCTAATAATTTTGACATTTGATGATACTCACCATGATTATTCGGGACAGGGAAACGTCTAAGAGGATATCCCAATAGTTGTCCCACTAGGTACCATTACCTGCTATTTCCGTCAAGAAGAAGGACCCCCGGACGACTTGGTTGGTGAGACAGGTAATCGATATTATTGGCTGAAGTTGGCTGGGAATTGATAGTACCGTACATGGCTATATTTTATTTTTTGTTTAATTACAAATGCTTAAGGGGTTATGTCTTCCTTGCGCTTTGGTGGTGAGTTATAGTATACTGTACTCTTTCGTTGCTGTTTGGTGATCCGGATGTGGTGTTATTCGCCCGACAGCATTGTTGTCTCTTTATTTATCCGGAATTAGATGAGATATAAATCAACAGGAGGTGGCTGACAGCTTTATTGCAGATACACTTTCAGGTTTGTTTTCTGAAAGAGTTTTTGCCAACATCTGTTTTATAAGTATTGAAAGAGATGGCTGAGACGAGGGGTGAGTGATTGCGTTCTGAATACTGGAAACGCTAACGAAACTTCTGTCGGTACAGCTTGTCACGGTTACCATTAATGGCGAGAAAGCGAAACACTAACGGTATTCAATATATTTGTGAGCAGTCATATAAAAAGTCAGCAAAAATACGTCTTGAAGAGTTCTGGGATGTTTTTGAGAAAGATGATACCGTTCTCGTCTGTATAAACGCTGATCCCGATTCCCTGGCCTGTGCCCTGGCTATCAAGCGACTGCTCAGGTATCGAGTCAAATTTGTTGCAATTGCACATCCAAACGAAATCAGCCGGTTGAATAATGTCGAAATGGTGAATCGTTTGAGAATTCCCCTTGAACGTCTCCATACGGTAAAATTATCTGACTATACCAAAAAAGTAATTGTCGACTCTCAACCAGACCATTTACCGGTTTTTGAAAAAATTGATTTTGATGTCATCATCGATCATCACCCACTCAATAATGAATGGGAAGCAGCGTATGTCGATATCCGGCCAAATTATGGCGCTGCTTCTTCAATGCTGGTTGAATATCTGCGTGCTGCCTCCATTAAACCGTCAGTTTCCCTGGCGACGGCAATGTTTTATGGCATTAAGGTCGATACCCAGGATTTTGAGAAAGATGCCAGGCTCTCAGATGCGATTTCTTTCAGGTATCTGTTTGATATAGCTAACCGCAACCTGGTAAGAAAATTTGAGTTGACGGACCTGCGACGCTCAGAGCTTAAATACTTCAGTATTGCCCTTGCCGAACTTAAATATTCAAAAGGCCGTTATTATTGTCACATAGGAAAGGTTCGTAGCCCCGATGTTCTGGTGATCATTGCCGATTTCCTGAGTCATGTGGCAGATATTGACTGGGTATTGGTTTCTGGCATTCACAATGATAAATTGGTTGTCATATTTCGATGTGACGGCTATCGTAAGAGTGCTGGCAAACTTGCTTCACGGGCGTTTGGCCATTTGGGTTCTGCCGGCGGGCATAAGGGAGCTGCTCGGGCTGAAGTACCACTTAAAAATCTTGAACTCACCGAGTATGAAATTAACTCTCTTACCCTGAAACGTCTTACCATGCGTCACATGAAATAGGTTCTACTCCTGACTGGCTGATTCGGCCACGATGTCTTGGGATGTGACGGTACTGGCCACGCAGTCGCTGGCCTTACTACAAAGTACGGGTACCTCATGCTGAAGCCTTCAACACTTGCGATGATCCTGGCCGGTGGCCGGGCAGACGAACTCAACGTTCTCACCTATTATCGTCCCAAATCAGCGGTTCCTTTCGGCGGTTTTGCCAGAGTGATCGATTTTGCTTTATCCAATCTGATGAATTCAGGTATTGAGCAGATTGCCATATTGAGCCAGTATCGGAGTTACTCATTGATTAATCATATTGGGACAGGAGCTTCCTGGGATATGATCGGCAGGTACCGGGGCGTGTCAATTTTGCCGCCGTTCATTGATTCGGAGCAAAATGACTGGTACCGTGGATCTGCTGATGCGGTGTATAAGAATCTTGACTTTGTCCGGTATAATGATCCTGAAGAAATCCTGATCCTTTCTGGTGACCATATTTATCAGATGGATTATCGGGATGTTATCGATTATCACCATGAGAAAAACGCTGACCTGACAGTTGTATGCAAGCGTGTGGCACGCCAGAGGGCGTATCGATTCGGTATGGCAGATATTGATAACGAGGATGGTGAGCGGGGCGGCAGACTAATAAGTTATCAGGAAAAACAGGAGAATCCTGAAGGCAATTGGTCGTCGTTGACCGTTCTTTGTTTTAAGCCGGAGATACTGTACCAGGCCCTGGAGGAAAATCAGGCTGACGACACGTTTGAATTTGGCAGGGACATTATTCCAAGACTTTTACGGCAGAATCGAAGGATTTTTGGCTATAAGTTTCACGGCTATTGGGGTTATACCAGAACAGTTCAGGAATACTGGCAGGCGAACATGGATCTGCTTGGCAGCAACCCGCTTATCGACATGGAGAAGTGGGGAATCAGAACTAATCTTGATCACCGGAGAATCAGAGATAATCAACCTGCCTTGTTCGGAAAAAATGCAGATGTCAGCAACAGCCTGATTTATAATGGCTGCAATATCGAGGGGCGGGTGAAAAATTCCATCCTGTTTCCAGGGGTGCATGTCGGGCCCGGTTCCTTTGTTGAAAACTCGGTTGTCAGTTTCAGCAATGATATTGGCAAAAACTGCACCATAAAAAACCTTATTTCAGATGTGAATACCAGCTATGGTGACAATATTGAAATCGGTATCCAGAAGGTTGATACATCCAAGAAAATCGCTATTGTCGGCTGGAACAACAAGGTTCCTTCCGGTACGAAGCTTGGAGAAGGTGTGACCGTGTCGCCAAGTCTGGCTCCCGAAAAGTGGGTTGAACAGGTGGAAGCAGGGAGGGTATTGAGATGAGAAGATCAGGGGATGCCCTCGTATTATTGCTTGCTGGCGGAGTAGGGAGTCGCTTAAACCTGCTCGTTGCAAGCAGGGCGAAACCGGCGGTTGCCTTCGGCGGGATTTATAGAATAATCGATTTCAGCCTCAGTAATGTGATGAATTCCGGATTTTCCAGGGTCGGAGTATTGACCCAGTACAAACCGTTGTCGCTGATGAAGCACCTCGGTACTGGCGAATCCTGGGACTTTACCGGAAGGAGTCGTGGTGTCACGGTTCTGCCGCCGCGGACCGGATCGAAAGATTCCGACTGGTATCAGGGAACAGCAGATGCGATCAGGCGCAATATTGATTTTATAGAATCCAACCCGACCGATGAAGTTCTCATCCTGTCAGGTGATCATATCTATCACATGGATTTCGATGTGATGCTGGAATACCACCGTTCAAAAAAAGCCGATGTAACGGTGGGAATGATGGTCGTGCCGAAAAGCGAGATTCATCAGTTTGGCGCAGGTATCATCAACAACGACAACCGTATTGTCGAATGGGAAGAAAAGCCGCAGGTTCCCCGGACCAACCTTGCCTCGATGGGTATCTATATTTTTGACCGTAACTATCTGCTGCACACCTTGGCACGTAATAAGGCAGAGGTGGATTTTGGTATGCATATTCTTCCCTGGGCAATCGAGAACGACAACGTTTTTGCCTATCCATTTTATGGGTATTGGCGAGATGTTGGAACCATCCAGGCCTATTGGGAAGCAAATATGGATATGCTGAAATCCGATAGTGGTCTAAACCCTGAAGAATGGCATATTCGTACCAATGTTGAAGCTGATCAGCGAAAAGCAGACTGGGCTCCTGCACGATACACCAGTACGGCAAAGGTAAACAACTCACTGATCTCTTCCGGCTGCCTGATAAAGGGCACGGTCATTAACTCAATACTTTCTCCAGGTGTCATTATTGAAGAGGGAGCAGTGGTAAAAGACTCAGTTCTCCTCAGGGAAGTAACCGTAGGAAAAAACGCAATTTTAGACCTGGTCGTCTCTGATAAAAAAGTCCATTTTGGAGAAAACTGTGTCATAGGGTTCAGTGAACATCACGATATTTCCAACAGGTTATATCCGAAACATCTTTATACGGGAATCACACTTATTGGTGAAAATGCTCAGATTCCACCAGAAAAAAGAATTGGTCGCAATTGCATCATTGGATGCAAAACAACAGCTGAAATGTTCACAGCAAATATCGTTCAGGATGGTGAATCTTTATAAGGACTGGAAGGCCTGCCTGTTGAGTAAATAACCCAAAACAGTGAAATGAACAATCAAATCAAAGCACTCGTTGACAGTAACTTGCTCTGATGATATAAGGGTTTCTCGAAACGGTACTGTAAATTCATACCGCATCTATTTTGCCCTCGTAGCTCAGGGGATAGAGCACAGGATTCCTAATCCTGGTGTCGCATGTTCGATTCATGCCGGGGGCACCAATAATATCAAAAGGTTACGTTAACTGCTGAAACTCTTCGTTTTGTTTTGGCTAAAGTTTTTATACTGAAAATCTTCAAAAAAGATCCTGTGTCCAACCTAAAAGCTTCGGATATTTCAAGTTAAATTCTGTCATGGCATGCCCGAATTTACCGTTGGGAATGTACACTTGCGACAATGTTTAACCATTGCCAATCACGGTTGAGAAAAAACTTCCAGAAAAACATTAGGCCAAGTCTGTCTATTTTCACGGTACTCTAGGAATGAGATTCGAACAGGTCTACAAGGTAGTTCTCTAATTGATCCTTTGTTAACTGATCTGGACAACAGTCGTAATGGTTTCTGATTCTACGGACGGCACGGGAATATGGATCAATGGTGTTTTTGCTTTTTCCTTGGAGTTTGAGTACTTTCAGATGACGTTCGTAGAGGTCTGTAAATCGTTTTGATCCAGAGGGCTTCATGGTATACTCTTTTTTGTTGTGAGTGTCTGGGATTGAACACTTACTGGAGTTATACATATTTTTTAGCTTTTTCTGCCGTGAGAGCGGCTTCCTTTAACCAAGCGCTGCACCGGACGCGCGTAATAGCGCGTCGGTGAACTTGCCGTTAGCGATTAAACCATACACAATGAGACACATTAAAGAATCTGACTGGAAATATCTTCTAAAGATTAAAGATTAAATCGTCATTGTGATGCTATTCTTGAAGTTATAGATCTGATTAACGAAAACAGAAAAGGAGAAGAGCATAAATCATATATACAAATTTACAGACTCTTGGAAGATAAGGATAAAGAAATAGCAGCAACCTACAATGATATAAAACGTAGCAATGCGATAGAGAAAATTTACCTGATGAGAAAACATTTAGCGATGACAGGTGAGGAATTTTCAAAGTTCTCAGTAGAAACGAAAGATCTAGTAGACCATCTCCAAAGTCTGGAAATATAAACCTTCGCTAACAAATAAGGATAGATTGTGAGAGCGTAGCGATCAATGATTTATCCATGGTTGAACAAGCCCTGAGAAACAACAAGGAAAATCTTCCTGTTTTTTAAGCAAAGTGGACAAGGTTTAACGTTGCTAAAGGTCAAATTTCGATTCTGAGTGATGATATCTCCTGTTATAAGGATAGAGTAATACGCTTTTCGTGCAATCTAGCGTCCGTATATGTCGAATTGAACATACTGTAAAAATATTGCGTTATCGACATATTGTGTTATTATGTCGATAACGACTTTTATATGGGGTAAATATGCAGCAGTTGGTGTTGTCGCCAAAAGCTCTCGGGTTGCTGTTGCGGGATCTCCGCAAACAAAAGGGATTGACCCAGACCGAGCTTGGCAGAAAGGTGGGGCTGGACCAGAAAAAAGTCTCACTGATGGAGAATGGCAACCCTAATATGAGGGTTGACAGTCTGTTCAGGTTGCTTTCAGCTCTGGATCACGGGGTAGTTGTTGCACCTAAAGTGGTGCATCGTGCTTCAGAGGTGGATGACTGGTAATGGTTAAGGAGAAGAACAGGCGGCTGAAGATACTGATGAACGGAGAGCTGGTAGGGTGGCTTTCCAGCTCATCTAAAGGGATATTGCGTTTTGTGTATGATGAGAGCTGGCTTGTTCACGATAAACGCAGAACTGTATCCCTATCCCTCCCACTCAGTTCCCAAGCGTATTCCGGCCAAGCTGTTGAAGACTATTTTGACAACCTTCTTCCAGACAGTCAGCCGATACGTAATCGGTTGCAGAGGCGTGTCGGTGCCAGCTCAACAAGAGCATTTGATCTGCTCGCCCACATAGGCAGGGATTGTGTGGGGGCGTTGCAATTGTTGCCAGAGGACCAGGACTGTGATGTACGATATGTCCAGGCAGAGGCTTTGGATGACGAAAAAATCCAAGCCCTGCTCAAAGGATATAAATCAGCTCCTCTAGGCGTTGACCTCGAGGCGGATTTTCGTCTATCCGTTGCCGGGGCACAGGAAAAAACCGCACTGCTGCAGTACAAAGGGCGCTGGTGCAGACCCTCCGGAGCAACTCCAACAAGTCATATCTTCAAACTTCCAATTGGTGAGTTAGGCCAGAGTGGTATTGATCTGCGAGAGAGTGTTGAGAATGAGTGGTTGTGTCAGCAGTTGCTCGAAACATTTGGTATGCCTACGGCAGCAACAGAAATAGCAATATTTGGCGATCAGAAGGTGCTGGTTGTTGAACGCTTTGACAGAAGGTGGGCCGCTGATGGAAGCTGGCTTATGCGGCTCCCACAGGAGGATATGTGTCAGGCAACCGGGACACCGGGCATTATGAAATATGAAGTTGAAGGCGGACCGGGCATGAAGCCTATCATGGATATACTGCTGGGCTCAGCGTACAGTCATGACGACAGATTGATGTTCATGAAGGCGCAATTACTGTTCTGGATGCTCGGAGCCATTGACGGGCATGCGAAGAACTTCAGCCTGTTTCATCTGCGTAGAGGGATCTACAGGATGACGCCCCTTTATGATGTTATTTCCATCTATCCGGTCGTTAAGACCAAGCAGATAGATATTCAGCGGGTAAAGATGGCCATGGCGTTATTCGGGAAAAACAAACACTATCGTTGGGATCGTATTGTGAGAAGGCACTGGCTTGAAACCGCTCGAAAATGCCACTTTGACGGAGAGGAGATGGAGAAGATAATTGGCTATTGCTGCGATATGGCTCCGAGTTCTATTGAGAAAGTGAAAAAAGTCATTCCCAAGGGATTTCCTGAATATATTGCATCCTCCATTTTTTCAGGTCTTTCAAGAGCTCGGGATAGGCTTATTCGATAAATGCCTTTCGCTGACCAGAAGGGGACATGTTTCAGCGCTGGTAAGGGGTAAAAGTCGACGCTTAAACACTGGATGGTGCAAGATATGAGTGGAAAAACAGTAGACGATGAAGGAGAAGTTCGGGAATTGACGTCCAAAGATTTCAAAAACATTAAACCTGCAAAAGGGGTGTTGCCCAAGGAGCTTCTAGATGTTTTGCCTAAAACCAAATCTCAAAGACCTAATGGTAGCAGACCACAATGAAAACACGAAGAAATGACCCATGTTTCTGCGGCAGCGGCAAGAAATACAAACAATGCTGTATGATCAGGGCGGAAGGTGATCCCCTCCAGGGTGTAAAAAATGATGTTCACGATCTACTCGATGGCAGGAGCTTTGACTCAATGGAAGAACTGCAGGCACTGGTTGATCGGCATAGTCAGCAAAAAAACAGTGCTTTCATGGAAGAATTTCACGGACTCTCCCCTGACCAGGTGCATCGTTTTCTCTACATGCCGTTTGAATCGCCGGAGCTGGTTATTTTTCAGCGAGTATTGCAATCTAAACCGCAGAGCAAAGCGGCCTTTCTTATTTCTATGCTGGTAGAGGAGGTCGGTGAAGCGGGGATAAAGTTGACCGCCAAGGGTAACCTGAAACAGAAATTCTGCCAGAAGGCTAGCAAGACGTACTTCGACTTTTATCCGGAATCTTTAATGTCAGGTCTTTCGGTACGAACAGAAACCAACTTCGAACCTCTGCACACCATACGCCTTACTGCTCAGCTTGCAGGACTTGTGCGGAAATATAAAGGTCGCCTACTCTTAACGAAAAGGTGCCTAAAATCGATGGAACGTAATGGGATGCTGGAGCTCTATCCGCTCCTGATGCATGCCTATATCCACAAATTCAACTGGGGTTACCGGGATGGATACGGTGAAGTCACCCTTATACAGCAATCGTTTCTCTTCACCTTGTACCTGCTTGATAAATACGGAAAAAACTGGAGACCGGCCACTTTTTACAGCGATAATTTTTTGCGGGCATTTCCTATGATTCTACGGGAAATTGAGCCCAAATTTTACGAACCACCGGAAGATACGCTTCGAAAAGTTTATATCTTACGTGTTTTGCAGAGATTTGCAGGTTTCTTTGGCTTGGCAGATATCGAGCAGATTTCTAAAGACCCAATAAACCCGGAGTACCGTGTTCGTGCTTCAAGCCTGCTCACTGAAGTGGTGGAGTGGAATTTGAAAAATATGAAATAGCCTGGCAACACGTCCTTCTTGTCTTACTTGGTTGATAATAGTCTGTTATTCAATGAACAATAGGGGAGAGACAGTCGCTTACAAACATTTGCTAGTCTCATTTCCCATCATTTTTTCTCTTCATGCAGTATGCAATACCATCTTGAAATGCATGTTCATTGGGAAACTTTTCACTGGCAGCAGAATACAGCTTCATTGCCATGCTGGCATCATGTCTTTCAACCAGAAAGCTCGCAGCTTTATCGATTATAATAAATAAATCTTCAGTATCCTCTGGCAAATTAACCAAGTCCAGCAGCAAACGCATTGCTTCCTTTGTTCGACCAAGAATATATTCATGGGTACCTATGGTAAGAATGGCCGGCGCATAGTTGGGGTCAATCGCCAGAGCAATGGCTTCGCCGGGAATGGCTGTTGGCTGCATGGGTTGTCCGATGGTATTATAAAAAAGCTGATCTGCTGAGGTGGCATGGTATTCGAAATCGGCAGCCATACGTCGCTCTTCTGCAGAGTACTTTTTATATTTCTGCCGAAGCTTTTGCAGTCGTTCGTCATGCTCCAAAAGCCATGCAAATGAATTATGTTGAAAAGAATAACCAGGATCCAAAGGAGGTTCATCTTTTAGCTTTTTAACTAATAGATTATCAACCAGTTTTTCCAAAGCAGCATCTTGCGGCAATTCCACCATCTCTACCTCATCATACAGAGAACAGACCTCTCGCCCCTGATGAAATTTTTTCACCTCGATGAGCAACTGACACCCGCTGAAATCCCCGTAATCAAGAAGGTCATCGAGGTAGGGTTCAAATGCTTCATCGGCTAGGCAAATACCATTCTCAGTTGGTGCAAAAGTGTCGGGGAAAAAGCTGTTGCAGTTTCCACAGATACGCTCGAGTGGCTCAGACATTATTTCTCCGTCTAGAAAACGAATACGATTACAAACAATAGGAAGTATACAAGCGTTTGGAGGTCTTTCGATAGTAATTCGGCCTGAATGACTCCGGGGTTACATTTTTCGTACTCCTGGTTTACTAACGCGGGCATTCTGTCAATCAGCATTCAGCCCACGTCAGGGTGTTAGCAATCTGCTACTGGGAGGGTGACCCTTAGGCCATTGAATATAACTTTAGGAACCATCATATTCAAGAAAAAGTCATCTTGGAATAATCCTAAAATACGAGGTAAGAGGAAGTTTTCTTCGCTAAAGAATGGCTAAAGAAAATTATTAATACTATAGAAAATAAGGGAAAATACTCTACAAAAGTACATCGTATTTTATCAATAATTTCAAAAATATAATAAGATTTCAATGGGTTGAAATTTTGCCCTGAAAGGTATTCCTAATCCTGGTGTCGCATGTTCGATTCATGCCGGGGGCACCAATAAAAACTTGGCACACAGAGGCTATCGGTTTTCTTTTATTTGAGGGTTGTCGCTATTGTCCTCACTTTTTCCCGAACGGGCAACCTCATCATTTTTCTTCTCCAGTTGATTTGATCTTAAGTCTAGCATATCAAATGGTATAAATCGAACAGGCTTTCCACCAGTTGAATACAGACAGTGGTTTAGAATGTATTTTTTTACTCCGCCAGAGGCTAGTGCCACTCCTGGTTGCAACACTAAACCCCGTTGATTTGTCTGGCATAGCTTTCGATCACAGAGCCTAAATCGAGTTTTACCGGCGAGTCTCCCGATATCATGGCACGTTGTTCAACTGATCCGACATGTTCATCCATCAACTCACTTGCTCTATCAACATCATTGAGCGAAAATACTTTAACCAGTTCGCGATGTTCTGTTACTGCACATTGTGACGAATGAGGACGAGCGTAAAGTGCGAGAATTAATGAGCAGCGACTCACAACTTCGTTGATATATTTTTTCAGCAGAAAATTACCTGAAAGTTCAGCCAACAGGATGTGAAATTCCCCTGCAAGACGAATTGATAACTTGTGGTTATCCTCCTTGACGGCATCATTTTCTAGCTTTATGTGATTTTTCAGGGCCTTTTCCATCTCATTATTCCAGCGTTGACAGATCTCGTGAACCACCTCTCTTTCCAGGCATTTCCTGACGCGAAAGACCTCATGGGCTTCAGCCAAACTCGGGCGGGCAATTGTGGCACTACGCATTTTCTCAATATCGACCAGTCCGTCATTTTTCAGATTACTTAATACTTCCCGAACGAGAGTTCGACTCATTTCAAAAACCGAACCGATCTCACTCTCAGGCAGCTTGGTTCCTGGTTCCAATGCCTGTTCAATGATTGCACGGCGCAAGGAGAGGTAGGCAACTTCGGCACGTGATTTTTTGATTTCAGTCTGTTTTTTCTTCATTGACGTTACCATAACTTTTTTGTTTTCTGGCCCGAATCCGCTTTTCCCCTATCCACTACCCTTCTATCATCCGTAGTATCCTAATTCAAAATGACGTCAATACAATATAACTAAATCGAGGGGTCGACGGAAATAGAAATCTGGAATAATGATTTAGCTTTGACACCGCTCCCCATATATTCTCTAAACAATCGTGAGGCGTTAGCATGGACTCTGATAATATGAAGTTAGTTCGGGTGAGCAGACACATATGGAGCATCCTGCTTAAATAAACGGTAATTCGGTAATAGACCTCTTTAAAACCGTCTCAAGTTTTAATATTTTATATTGTTACGTCTATTTTCTGACTGGATAATGTTCAGTCTGTCGACGGTTAACTCCCCAGAAATCGGTTGGCTCGACGGATAACTGCTGGAGACCACTTCGTTCAAGTGCCAGAGCCAATTCTGTATTTGCGGAATCCAGAATCTCTTCTTCATTGACCTTTGCAGGAACTCGGTGTGAGAGCACTATCTTGCCGTCGACAATCACAGTGTCAACGTCTGCGGCGTTTGCAAAATGGGCCAACCTTGTTACCGGCATATTGGATGGATAGAGATGAGGTTTACGCATATCGACCAAAACGATATCAGCTTTTTTTCCTATCTCGATCGAACCGATCTCATCATCAAGATCAAGGGCTTTTGCTGCATCGATTGTTGCCATCTCGAGGACTTTACCGGGAGGCATCCAGGACGGATCACGAAAGTGACGGCGGTGATAATGCATACACTGAGTCATATGTTTAAACATATCAAATCCGCGATCCGGCGCTCCTGCATCTGAACCAAGGCAGACAGTTATTCCCTGGCCAATCAACTCCGGAGCTGGGCAGCGGCCATAAACTGACATAATGGCACTGGGATTATGAACAACACTAGAACCAGTTCTCTTCAGAGCGGTAATATCTTCTTCTGTCAAGTCAACACTATGAGAAAGTAATGCAAACGGCCCAAGCACCCCCAGATCATCAGCAACCTTTATGGTTCCATTGCAATGACCATCCTGGGTGAAAAGCACATTGTGTTTCGCCCGAAGCTTTGATATCTCCTGCGACATCATCTCTATCTCTTTGCGAACGTAAGAATCCTTCGTCATATCGTCAGCTTTGTATACCGGCATAATCAGGCAAATTCCGGTACGGCGTTTGAGTACGTCATTCCACCGCTGGATCAAATCCCCACTTACCTCAAGCTGTCTTTCGAATGAAATCTCATATGTTTGAGAATTGCCATCCTTGATTTTGCAAAACCGTTGAGGAAACGGGCGCTGCCCGGGGCCAACAGCAAGAATCGTGCGAAGACCTGATTCAACAGTTGCCTCACAATATGCATCTCCAAAAACAGGATCATCAGTGCGGTAAACGTCAGCTCCACCACCCAAAAGGGTCAAACCGGTAGTTACTCCCGCTTTGAGTCGCTCCAGCTGTGCGAGTCGAGCCTCTGCATGCCAAAACTCAACGGTTGAATGGCGGGCATAAATTTCAGCACAGGCATTGAACCAGGCATTTCCATTTCCTGCGCCTAGCGACCGAATTAAGCCGTGACCTGCATGAGAGTGGCAATCGATTAATCCAGGAATTGCCACCATACCTTTACCGTTAATCACCTGTGCAAAGTTCTTTTCATCTTCAGCCATTTGTCCATGTTCAATTGCTACTACCCGATCCTTTTTGATAACAATGGATGCGTCGTTGAGTACTCGTCTCTCTCCATCCATTGTGACCGCTGTAACATTGTGGATTAAGATGTCTGTCATTTGGTTCTCCTTATACTGGTATAGCTTGTTGAGAAAATCTGCTCTACAGGTGGGTTGCCATACGTCCGGTCGGGGTATTGAGAAACCAGTCCATCAAATTGTTCCTGAGCCTGGGTACGCAGCTTTCTGTCATCAATTCCCTTAATTTGACCGTCTTCCATGACGAATTTACCGTTTACCACAACGGTGTTGATTTCACGGCCGGAACCATTCAACATGAGCGTTTGTATCGGATCTATATTCTGCCCCATAGCCGGATCATCGAAATCAATCACGACAATGTCAGCCTTTGCCCCTGGCGACAGGCGCCCGAGATCTTTTCTTCCAAGAGCTGCCGCTCCACCCAGAGTCGCGGCATCAAAGTAGTCTTCGGCTCGACATGCCTGGGCGTCAGCCTCAACAACCCGGCAGAGAAGGAGCCCAAGCTGCATATTAAGAATCATATCTGGAGGATGGGTGTCTGTCCCCATGCCAATAGTAATTCCAAGGTCCTTATACTTTCGAAATGAGTGCATCGCCATACCATGGCGCGCCATAACCAAAGGGCAGTGGGCAATACTCGCACCAGAATCACAAATAATCTGGATGTCCGGTGCTTCTCGTTTGATACCATTTGTCCCGGACACAACGGTGACATGAGGTAAAATTGTGCGATCAGACAGGAAATCGAGACTTTTCAGCCATTCCGGGGGGCTCATCCCATGTAGTTTCAAGACGGTTTCATATTCAAAAAGAGATTGACAACTGTGGAGTCTGATTGGTACCTGAAGGTCCCGGGAAACTGCAGCGGAACGTCGTAAAAGTTCAGGTGTGCACGTTTCGATCCTGTCGGGAGAAAGCATTGTCCGGATCAGCCCACCCGATTGTCCTTCAAAGGTGCGGCAAAAGCGCTCTGCGTCCGCCAACCCCTGAAAACCACGCTTTTCGTCAAAGTGGAAATCAAGGATCCCTTTTTGCCGGACCAAAGTGTTCCCCGCCCGATAGGCTGGGCCAAGGTAAACCCTTAGGCCAAGTTCTTTTGCGGCCTCAGCAGCTGCAGAAAATTCATCCCACGATTCCCCCCATTCACGGTAAAACAATGAGGCAATCGGCAGCGCTGTCGTGATGCCGTTTCTGATCAGTCTGGAAAAAGCATATCGTTTCTGAAATTCCAGCTCTTCAGGTGTATACATCTCCCGTGGCCCTGCGTTCATATACGTTTCGGGCCAGACACGCCCTTTTCTCCAGGCAGGCTGGTTGTCAAATGCGAGTACGGTCGTATCAAGGTCAGAAAGGGCATCTAGATCGATGAAGCCGGGAATAATCAGAGCGTTGCCATAATCGATCTGTCTTACTGACTCTCCAGGATAATCGTGGCCAGCAAAGAGTATTTCATCATCTTCAAAGACCACTTCACCGTGCTCATAGAGCACATGACAGCCAGCATTATTGCCGACCACCCATCGTCCTTTCATCACGACAGGGCCATTCATCTTATCTTCCATCACGGTGAACCGATAAGTGCTTTACCATTTCGTGCGACGATTAGGCCTCTTTTTACGACAAGCTTGCGACATGGTCTATCCACTACCGCCTGTGCAACAGTTTCAGCATCTACCAGGACGACATCACCTGCACAGCCTTCGGTAAGCCCATAGTCCTTGACATTCATCATTTTTGCTCCACCATGGGTGCAGGCCCAGAGAGCATATTCAATTTCACTGTCATACCTGAAATTATTACGCAGCCCCAGCAGCATTGCCCGTTCGAGCATATCACCATTCCCGTAGGGAGCCCAGGTGTCTCGGATCCCATCAGAACCAGCACACAAGGTGACCCCCGCATCTCGTAACTCTGCCGCTGCGGGCACTGGTCTTGACGGTGTGGCCGCGGTGACGATCGCAATGTCCTCTTTGGCCAGCCGTTCCACCAGACCATGTGCTCGAGCCCGGTCAGACATACCAAGGCAAAAAGCATGGCTTATTGCCACCTGCCCCTGCATACCAAGGGTGTGAGTTCGCTCGATAATCATCTCCATTGAAAATGCGCCAAGCTCGTCAGGTTCATGCAAGTGTATGTCGATCGGTTTACTATGTTTATCAGCAAGGTTAAAGATTGCATCAAGCTGGCCTTTTGGGTCTCGATCAATACCGCATGGATCAAGCCCACCAATCACATCCGCCCCGCTATTGAGAGCTTCATCCATTAATTCTAATGTGCCGGGACAGCTCATAAGGCCTGATTGAGGAAAGACGACGATCTCTATATCTATTTCCTGCAGATATTTTTTGCGAGTCTCCGCGACCCCTTGAAAACCTGTAAGTCCCACATTATTATCGATATCCACATGACTCCTGATAATTGTGGATCCATGGATGAGCGATTGTTCAACCTGGCGAGCAGACTGACGTGCCGGATCAATATTCCATTCCTTTTTCAACATCCGCTCGTTATCGATTTTGTCCTTCAGGCTCGGGCCAGCCTGGTGTGGCCGCCAGCCCATGCCGAGCAGGGATTTGTCGAGGTGAGTATGCGCTTCTACTAATCCAGGCAGGGCTATCGCACCGCGGCCATCTTCAGTTGGCATACCTTCGTCTGCTGTGAGATCTGGTCCAATACTTACAATGTGGCCATTACGTATCATAATGTCTGCCAGATCAGCACCGAGAGGACGTACATTTTTAATGATCAAATTATTATTCATGGTGTTTCAATACCTTGTACATTTTTGGGTTAAACCGCTGGGTCCGTTTTCCTCTGGCGGTCGTTAAAAGGTTCATGATCAAGCAGTCAGGATGTGTAAAACCTGTCAAAAATTGTTGTATGCTCACAGGTACATAGACTGGTATCTCCTTAATAGTCTTTTTGCACAGGCGCTGGAGAATGTACCAACTCTGCTGATAACGGGTGTGCAGAAAGGTTATGCTAAAAGGGCATCAATATTCACATCGCCCTTTGTGTCTGAATACCAGCAAAATCAACTTATTGAACCGTAAACTCAGTCAATCAACAGACAAACGACCCTCATGTACAGCATGGCAAGCAACCTTGACAGTTGAAGCTGCTGTTGCCAGGACCGGCAACTCACTTCGGCAACGGTCGTTTGCGTACGGGCAGCGTGGATGAAAGGTGCATCCAGGTGGCGGGTTAATTGGGTTTGGCACCTCACCGGCAACCGGTTCTCGCTCCCTTCGACTCATAGTGATATCAGGAATTGTTTCAAGTAGCAGCTGGGTATAGGGATGTTGCGGACTGGCGAAAACATTCCGTGCCAACCCAACTTCCACGAGACGACCCAGGTACATAACACCAATCCACTCTGACATGAAATTTACGACTGCCAGGTCATGGCTGATGAATAGATAGGTCAAGCCAAATTCTTCCTGCAATGCCTTCATCAGGTTCAGGATTTGCGCCTGTACAGAAACATCCAGAGCAGATGTCGGTTCATCACAGACAAGGAAATCCGGTTTCGAAGCAATTGCTCGGGCGATTGAAATCCGTTGACGTTGACCACCTGAAAACTCATGGGGAAATTTGTCACCATCCCTCACATTCAGACCAACCAGATCTAAGAGCTGGCCGACTTCATGTGACTCTTCACTTCGATTTGTGCGTAAGCCAAAACTGCGTAAAGGTTCTGCTATGATATCTCGTACACGCCATCGAGGGTTAAGGCTTGCATAGGGATCCTGAAAAATCATCTGCATTCTCTGACGAAGAGCCAGAGGTTTTCCAGCAGGCATGTTAGTGACATCGATCCCTTCAAAACTAATCCGACCTTCCGTTACTTTGTAGAGACCGACAACCAGTTTCGCAACTGTCGATTTACCACAGCCCGACTCGCCAACCAGACTGAAGGTGGTGCCACGGGGAATGTCGAGATCCAGGCCATCAACTGCCCTCAGATGCTGAATTGGCTTACGCTCCAGTACTCTGTTAAGGAAGGGCGGGGAAATATCAAAATGCTTTTTTACTCCGCGCATAGACAGGAGTGGCTCATGGTTGCTTTCTCGTGTCGAATAATTGTTCATCACGTTCCCTTCTCGTAGAGCAGGCAGGTAACCTCACTGCCATGTAGATGTATGGGTGTCGGGCGAATTGAGGAACATTTTTCCATAGCTTCCTTACATCGGGGGTGAAAAGCGCATCCCGGCGGAATATCTCTGAGCCTGGGCATTGCCCCCTCGATTTGCGTGAGCATTTCTCTGTCTATGCCAATTGTCGGGATCGAGCCCATCAATCCACGGGTATAAGGGTGCCGCGGTTCTTTCACTACCTGGTGGACAGGGCCAATTTCTGCCAGCCTTCCGGAGTACATAACCGCGACACGATCACACGTTTCAGCGATCACCCCCATATCATGAGTGATAAGCATGACGGCCGTTCCATGCTCACGACACATCTTTTTCAGCAACACGATGATCTGAGCCTGGATTGACACATCCAGTGCCGTTGTCGGTTCGTCAGCAATAATCAGGCTTGGCTGCGCACAAATTGCCAGCGCAATTACTACGCGCTGCCGCATACCACCCGAGAACTGGTGGGGATAATGGCCTATCCGTTTATCGGGGGCAGGGATACCAACCTCTCCCAGGAGTTCTACGGCTCTCTCCCGAGCCTCTGCATGGTTAAGGTCCAAGTGGGTTTGAATCGTCTCTACCAGCTGTTTTTCAATCGTGTACAAAGGATTCAGGCTTGTCAGCGGATCCTGGAAGATGGCCCCGATTTTTTTGCCTCTTATGCGCCTCATCTGCTCAGGGGACAAGTTATCGATCCGGTTTCCCTCAAAGCGAATTTCCCCACCAGAGATGTGGCCTGGCCGCTCAAGTAGGCCGATAATCGCTGTTCCCGTCAGAGACTTTCCTGCCCCTGATTCCCCCACTACTCCGAGAATCTCCCCAGGTATCAGGTTAAATGAGATTTTATCCACAGCAGTGAGTAGGCCGCGACGGGTATCAAAAGCAATCGAGAGGTCCCTGACTTCCAGGAGAGGGGCAGTACTGTTGTTTCGATTGTTCATCATTTAGATACCTTCAACGAAGCTTGGGGTTCAAGGCGTCACGCAGCCAGTCGCCTAACAGGTTGACCGCCAAAACGAGAACAACAAGAGTCAACGATGGAAAAATCACAACCCACCAGACCCCTGAAAACAGGAACTCATTCCCGACACGGATCAAGGTGCCAAGAGATGGATTGGTAGGTGGCATTCCCACGCCCAAAAATGAGAGCGTTGCTTCTATCAGGATTGCCATTGCCAGATTAATCGTGGCGATAACCAGTACCGGCCCCAGGACGTTGGGAAAGATATGACGAAAAATTATTGCAAACGGGTGGCGACCGACCAGGCGGGCAGCCATTACATACTCCTGGCCACGCTCCACCATCGTCGAACCACGAACGGTACGGGCATATTGTACCCAGGTTGTTACAGCGATAGCAAAAATTAAAACCACGAGAGCTGCATTATCGTGCATTTCACGAGGGAGTACGCCTCGCGCGATACCACTTACAAGCAGAGCTACAAGAATAGTGGGGAAACTGAGCATTACATCGGCTATACGCATGAAAATCGCGTCTATTATACCACCAAAATATCCGCTCAATAGTCCGAACACGATACCAAATGTCATGGCCAGGGCAACACTGATAAATCCCACAGTCAATGAAATTCGCGATCCGTATAGAATAGCTGAAAACACATCACGTCCCTGATTATCTGTGCCGAGTAGAAAACGTGGGTCTCCTCCCTCAGCCCAGGCAGGAGGCAACTCACTGTCCAGCAGGCTGAGTGTCGCAACATCGAAGGGGTTATGCGGGGCTATCCACGGAGCCATGAGTGAGGAAATAATGATGACCAACGTAACAACTGTTGCAATAACAGTTACCCGTGATTTTTTGAAACTGTATACCAGATCACTGCCCAAGACGTCAGTGATGGTTTTGACAGAGAGTAGTCTGCTTATGTTCATTCGTGCCCCCTTATCAGGTACGCTCGCCGCTCACGGACAATCGTGGATCAACGGTGAAGTAAAGTAAGTCAACTATCATGTTAATCAACACGAAAACAAAGGCCACAAGTATCAGATACGCTGACATTACAGGAATATCTGCAAAACTTACCGCCTGGATAAATAACAGGCCCATCCCGGGCCACTCAAACACTGTTTCGGTGATAATGGCAAAAGCAAACATCGAGCCGAGTTGTAGTCCTACGATGGTAATCACCGGCATCAAGGTGTTTCGAAAAGCATGCCCGAAATTTACTGCCCGATCGGTGAGCCCCCGTGCCCGTGCAAAACGTATGAAATCCGACCGGAGTATCTCCAGCATTTCTGAGCGCACAAGGCGCATAATCAGTGTTACCTGAAATAAACCGAGCATTATTCCCAGCAGTACCAGTGATTTCAGGCCGCTGATCGTAACGAAACCGGTTGTCCACCAGCCGATTTTAACCACATCACCCCGCCCGAAAGACGGCAGCCAGTTGAGCCATACGGAAAAGACAAGGATTAACAGGATACCGGTTACAAATGTTGGTACGGATATGCCTATCAGTGACGCTACCTGCAATACATTGCTGATAAGTCCATGTCGATTTAAGGCGGAGTAGATGCCCATCGGAACCCCGACGATCAGAGCAAAGAGTGCTGCAACGAACACCAGTTCCATGGTGGCGGGAAGACGCTCGGCAATAAGATCATTTACAGGTCGTTTGTTACGATACGAAATACCAAATTTGCCCTGTGCTGTCCCACTCACAAAATTCAAGAACTGTGTTGTAACTGGAGCATCAAGCCCCAGCTGGGCCCGAAGTTCCTGACGATCCTCAGTAGAAGCATTCTCAGGAAGCATGCTGTTTACCGGGTCCCCCACAAAACGGAACATTGAAAATGCAATCAGAGCAACAGCCAGCATTACCATGACCGACTGGATAAGACGCCGGATAATGAAAGCAAACACGAGGGCGACCTCCTGAATTTGGAAAGGATAGACTGAATGTTATCGTACCGGCCAGTATAGACACGAAATGATACTGGCCGGTGTTGAGAATGCTATTGTTTAATCGGCAATATTCACATACCAGAGGCGTGGTTTATTATCTGGAGTCACTTTCATGCTGACGCCATCACGTACTGCCCATACCAACGGCTGCTGATGTAGTGGAATCATTGCCACATCATCCTTGGCGATTGCCAACGCGTCTGTCATCATCGCTGTTCGTTTATCAGAATCAAGTTCTACAGCTACGGCATCGGTGAGTTTGTCAAGCTCAACCTTGGAGTACCCTCCGGGGTTCCAGGCGCCCATACGGTCGCTCGGAGTATGCAGTAGTGCAGACAGTACACTGTATGTATCAAGCATAGGCAGTGTTGCCCAGCCAACCATATAGATATCGGAGCCTCCTGCAAGAACTTTCTCAAAATGCTTGCTCTTCGTCTGCGCGGTGAGGTTTGCTTTTACCCCCAGTCGGGCCCACATTGCGGTAACAGCCTGACAGATTTCCTCGTCATTAACATAACGATCGTTAGGACAGTCAAATCCAACTTCAAATCCGTCAGGATAACCAGCTTCAGCCAGCAACTTTTTATCACCATCGAGATCCGATGGGGTGCGAGCATCTAGTTCGGCATCATATCCAGGTACTGGGGGAGCTACCAGAATACCAGCATTTCGAGACATGCCCCGCATTACCTTTTCTGCGATCAGATCCATGTTAATGGCCTGATTCATTGCCCGGCGGACTCTGACATCGGTGAGCGGATTTTTGTCCCTGATGTTCGAGTTATGGAGTTTATCACTAAAGTTAAATCCCAGCATAATGGTTCGCAGTTCAGGACCGGTTATGACGGAAACCCCGTTGGCACGATTGATCCGATCGATATCCTGCAGCGGAGCCGGGAAAACAAAATCAAGTTCACCCGAGAGCAGAGCAGCGACGCGAGTCGCGTCAGAACCGATAGGAGAAAACTCAATTCGCGTCAGGTTATGTTTCGGTGTATCCCACCATTTAGAATTGACTGTAAGAATCGTTTTGGCATCGGGCTGACGGCTTTCAAGCATAAACGGTCCCGTACCATTTGAATTTGCTACAGCATAGTTCTCCTTACCCTTACGCACATCTGCCGGAGCAAGTGCATCATGTTCAGCCATCCACTCTTCGTCCAGAATGTAAATATTCGTTAGGTAATTGAGTAGGATTGGGTCGGTGCCATTGAGCAGAAGATCAACCGTCATGTCGTCAACTTTTTCGGCGACACTGACCGCAGGAAGATTACTTTTGACCGGTGACGCCGGGTCGATAGCACGCATTATTGAAGCAACAACATCATCAGCAGTGAATGGGTTACCATTATGGAACGTAACACCTTCCCGCAGATGGAAACGCCACCGAAGCGGGTCAATAACCTCCCATGAGGCGGCAAGTGCAGGTTCAATTTCCAGTTGGTCATTATAGCGAACCAGTGGCTCATAAACATGATGCAGGAAACCTATGGTATTGCTCTCAGTCATTGAATGTGGATCCATCGCGGCAATATCAGTAGAATCTGACATGCGCAACGTTTTTCCGGTGACCATGGTCGAACTGAGACACACAGCAACCAGTACAATACCGATTTTGGACATAATTTTCATCGTAACCTCCAATAAGTAAGTTTTTAGCGACTCTGGCCAGGTACGAACCGGCATCATCGCCGCCTGTTATTGTTTTACTGCTGCTGACAACGACCTGTCAGGTATTAATTACGAACAAATTACGATTAGTAATTATTACAAAAAATGAAAGTTCTGATCTCCTCCGGGTGGACAATTCACCTATTCCAGTAAAGTAAGTCTGAAAAAGAATAGCACCATATCAGCAACAATGTAATGTTAACCATGATACTCTGTTAGCTTGTTTTATTTTCGTTTTTCCCGGGGTATTGCTTAGCCCTAAATTCATCTAGGGTAGGTTTATATATTTCAAACTGATCATTAGATACGATATAGTTGTCAGCATCAATCGAGCAATCGGCTGATATGCATCACTGTTTACATATAACGTTTCAGGATCAATACAGTTGTTGCGAACCTGCATATCAACGACTTGACCGAAAATAATAGAACGGCCAGGATATTCTATCGTTCTTTCAAGGCGGCATTCCATTGCAACTGGAGCCTCCACAATTCGTTTTGGTCTGATTTTAGTACAATCTGCCAGGTGGAGCCCGATTTCAACCGTCTCGTCGATGTCTGCGGAAAAATCAACGCTGCATTCCACCATTTCCTGTCCGAGCTGTCGGTCGACCATGTGGGCAACAAACTCACCGGTATCAATTATATTTTTCGTAGTATCTTTCGGCTTTCCGTTATGACGATCCTGGATTCCAAGAATGATAATTGGCGGCTCGTCTCCAAATACATTGAAGAAACTGAACGGCGCGGCATTGTGAATACCGTCGTCTCATATGGTTGTAACCAGGGCTATGGGCCTCGGTGCGACAAAAGCACACAACAACTTATATCGTAGATCCCTGTCTATTATTTCAAAATCAAAGTCCATTTGTATCTCCTCCAGGACAATCTACGATAAGGCATGTTTTCGTGTTTCCACCAAGTATTTGGAAATTGCACTCAATAAGGAAATATTCTGTATACTATTATTGTGTACAATGTAAGGTTGTTTTCGTCAACATATTTTGTGGGCGGATTTATTTTGACCCATCCTCGAGGCGTGTACCTTCCTGGTAAGTTGTTCCTCTGGTATATATCCTTCTTGATTGGAATAATTTGTTCTTCAAGAAAACATACAAGGAGTTGTTGGAAAAATCTGGTCTTCAAGAAAAATACGAAAAAGCAGGTTATTTTCTTCGTTGGACTGTCCCAATAAAATTGAAAGTAGAAAACTTGATAACTATGAGAGTGTGTCATGAAATAGAGAAACTAAAAAAGATGAAGAGTCGTCTTAGAAAAAGAGAAGGGTCAATTCTCATGGGTAAAAAGGTATAAAGTCTGGGTACGATTTGGGTACGGAAAGGGATGTAAAAGAAGGTAAATCTGTCTAAAGACGTCTAAATAAATTTTCTCATGATTTCAAAAATGTAAATGATTTTAAAGGATATAAGAATATCCTTTGTCAGCTTTCCTAATCCTGGTGTCGCATGTTCGATTCATGCCGGGGGCACCAATAATAAAGGGTTTTTCGACAATATCAACCCTGGTCAGTTAGTACAAATTAGTACTTTTTATCCTGCGTACTTCATCTCCTAAAAAGTCCTTACCGATATTTACATATATCTTGTGTGTAGTCTCTATTGATTCGTGCCCTGCAAATTGTTGCAATGCATAAGGAGACATTCCACTTTCTGCTAAAAGTGACAGACAAAATATGAAGATGTTTGGGGGTGATCTGGCGCTCGGCGAAGTAACTCAAAACCACAGTCCAGAGAGAAATATAAAGAGAATTGGTTGCATTCAAATGAATTTTATTAATTAAATTCTCAGTGGTTTTTCAAATTTGGAGCAATCAGTATTTTGACACCCTCTTGACGTTCATGCATTCCAAGTGCTTCATCCAAGTGCGAAAGTGGAAAAATATGGCTAATTAGCGGATTAACACGTAATTTTTCAGACGTAATTAGATCGAGAGTTTGAGGGTATGTGTTTCCACTCAGAACAGTACCCAAGATATTGATCTCTTTACGAAATACTTGATATGGATTAAATGGTACTCTGGTCTCTGGATTATTGACTCCAAAAAGGACAATTGTACCGCCAGGTTTAACCATATCGAATGATTGGGAAACTGTGTGTGGTAAACCGGCACTCTCGATTACAACGTCGACGCCACCACTTGAGAGATCATTAATTACCTCTACAGCATCTTGGAGATTTGGGTCAATAGTTTTACTGGCACCCAATTGCTTTGCAAGTACTCTTCGTGTGGCCTGAGGTTCTGACACTAGAACTTTGGTAGCTCCTGTAAGAAATGCCAATTGCATTAGAATAAGTCCTATTGCTCCTCCGCCTAATATGGCAACAGATTGACCAGGCCGTATAGCCGCACGATTAATACCATGCACACAGCAGCTTGCAGGCTCTAAGAAAGCCCCCCATTCAAGTGGCATTTCTTCAGGCAAACAGTAAATTAGATTGTAAGGAATACAGGAAAATTCTGCAAACCCGCCACCTTTGTAATGATAAACGGGATAACGATTTGGACAGAGATGGTGTTTGGCGCTTCGGCAGTAATCACAGACTCCGCAGGTTATTCCCGGATCATAAGATACTTTTTGACCGACCTTAAAACAGGTCACTTTAGTTCCGACGCCTCTGATAATACCTGCAACTTCATGACCTGGAATTGATCCTCTTCGCAGGTCCCAAGAACCGTAATACTGATGAATGTCTGTTCCACAAATTCCACAATAATTATTTTCTATGAGAACATCGTACTCTCCAACATTAGGAACAGGACACTCTTCCAATCTGTAATCTTGGGTGCCATGTGAAACAATCGCTTTCATTAATTTTGGCAACGTTGCCATAATTAAATGTATCCTATTGAAACTTATGAAAACCTATTTGATTCCACGTGTTCTAACTGTAGCCGCTGGTATCGTTAACTGGATTCTAGAAAAGAATTTCATTTTTTTGACCAAACATCAACGAAGTGACCAAAGTTTTTTACTACCAGTTTTTTGGCAGTTTCATCATTTATGTTTCCAGACAGCCATTCTTTTGCTGTTTCCAGAAAAATTGTTCGTCCAACAGCAAAACCTTTGCACCACCGTTGATCCATTGCTACCATCAATGCATCTTCGACCTCTTCTTCTGGTGCATTCTGCCCTAAAAGTAGTATTCCGCGACAAAATGGATCATATTGATCAAGAATTGCAGAGACAGCTGCCCAGGCAGTCTTGTCAACAGGAGGTTCAATTTTCCACCAATCTGGGTATATTCCTACTTTGTAATAAGATTCCATCTGGCGAGAGAAGGTATCGCTATTTACAGGCCCTGACCTACTGCAAATCAATTCTAACATTAGCTCATGTTCGGTTGCTCGGCATGCTTCCAGTAACATTTTTAGACGTTCTTGTTCCAATCCTTTTTTACTTGGATCATCATCAGGATGTGCAAAAATTAAGCATTTGACTACGTGACCTCGAGGCCATTCACGAAGGGTGATTGCCACATCCAATCCACCGGAAAAACTGAGAAATTGACTATCTGGTTGCTCAATTGGCCGCGCGATAAAAATATCATGATCCATTGCTTCAAATAATGTATCTCGACTATACTTATCATCTGCGATGATTCCGACATGCTTTACCCTGTTTTTAACCTCAAGAACCGCTTGGAACAATATTTTTTTAAAAGCTGTAATTTTAAGTTCATCGCATGCAAACTGTTCCGCCAATGATGTGAAAAGTGATCTATGGTCGAAGGCTAAGACACAAAGATTTGGCCACTGACTCCCTCGATTTGTCGACCAGTGTATCTGGTTGAGATAAGCGTCATTCCTCAGAGAGAAATGTTTGCTGCCATGTGTAATTAAGCTCGATAACTCTTCCCAGCTGGGATAGGCAGCAGAACATCCCAAACGGGATACAGCAAAAGCTCCAGCAGCATTAGCATATCGACAACAGTTGGTTAGTTCTTCATCACGTAGCCATCCTCTTAAAAATCCGGACATAAAGCCATCACCTGCACCAACAGAGTTGTAAACTTCTACTGGAAAGCCGGGAGTTATGACTTTCTCGTCAATTGCGTCCGGTATTTCGCCATCTATTCCCACACAACCACGGCTACCAACTTTGCAAACCAAGATCGCACTGGTAAGTTCACGTACTTTACGTAACGCGGGAATCGTTTCCGTGATACCGCCTGCAATATGAAATTCTTCTTCAGTCCCAACGATGAGGTCGCACATTGGTAAAACTACCTGATATTGTCTTGTAACCTCCTCGCTTGCAACAAATCGAATTTCACCTTCATTGTGGCTAGCAAGTCGCCATAAATTTGGTCGATAGTCAATATCCATAATCGTTAAGCAGTTCCCCTTTTTGGCAGTTTTCAATGCAGTAAATGTTGCCTCATGAGTCTCTGGAGTAGATAGATGCGTGCCTGTAACGAGAACAGCCTTGGAGCGAGATAAAAAATCAGGATTAATGTCCTCTTTTCTTAGGCCCATATCGGCACAGTTAACTCGATATTGAATCATTGGAAAATTATCTTGATCTTTTATTCCAAGAATTACCAGAGCAGTCAATCGATCTTCAAAATAACGAATATGACTTATATCGATGTTTTCTGCTGCCAACTGTTTTACAATAAAACGTCCCATATGTTCGTTGCCTACACCAGTGATTGCTGCCACTTTAAGTCCGAGCCGAGCGCTTCCAATCGCTATGTTCATAGGACTCCCACCTACAAACTTGGAAAAAGATGTCATATCTTCTAGAGGGCAACCAAATTGCTGTCCGTATAAATCAACACAGGACCGACCAATACAGACAAGTTCTAAATCTTTATTACCCATTTGTTTTTTCCTCCTCTAGCTTGGAGCACTATAGATCCGTTGAGACCGCACAATACAAGTGAAGTTGATTTTTTCCTAAATAGTACTGACCAACCTGTTAGTTGTTCGCATTTTTTCAGCCAAGACCCGGTTCCAGACTGCATGCCCAAATGCTCTATCAGGCGCTATCCCTCTCAATAATCTCGTATCCCAAATCGATTACACGATTTTCAATACCTTTGTTTTCCAAACGGTTAATCATTGTTTCGGCAACCACTTGACCGATTTGTGCTCGTGGAAATCGAACTGTTGTCAGGGATGGCGTTACAATGCGACTTAATGGGGCATCATCAAAGCCTGCAATAGCAATGTCATGTGGAACCTTGATATCCTTAGAAATACAAGCAAGTAGTGCGCTTACAGCAAGGATGTCGGATGCAATAAAAATAGCATCCAGATCTTGATGTTTTTCCCAAAATCTTAGAAAACTTTGTGCTCCCACCTCATAGTCCAGGGTGCATTGCATCATGCTCACCGGTTCGTCTTTCAGGCCGAGCCGCTCAAGGCCATCGAGAAATCCAGCTTCTCTTTGAAGAAATCTATCATTATTTTCAGTAGGGCCACCAATATAACCAATTCGACGATAACCTTTTCTACCTAGGGTGAGTACCATATCTTTGGCCGCATTGAATATAGATATACCAACCATCATATCTATAGGATTCGGGCCATTATTCCACATTTCAATTGTAGGGATATGGCTTCTCTGTATTTTGGAAAATAGTTTCTGGCCAATGTGTGTATCCTGTCAATACTATTCCTTCTGCACCACGTGATAGAGCCGTCTTGACCAAATCAAATTCTTTATCAATTGACCAGCCGCTATTTCCAATTAAGACCTGGTAGCCGTGACTTTCGAATAAATCTGACATGATCTCAAGCGTTTCGGCAAATATCGAATGATTTATAGATGGAACAACAACGGCTACCAATTGATTCTTCTGGGATGAAAGGGATCCAGCCATACGATTTGGGATGTAATCGAGCTTTCTTATTGCATCTTCCACGCGCGCGCGCATGACTTTGGAGACGAGCTCTGGGGTTCTGATTGCCCTCGAAACTGTCATAGTCGCGACACCGGCAAGTTGTGCCACATCAAGGATAGTGGGTCTTTTGGACCCAGGAGTATTTGTTCGGCCTTTCTTCATTCGATTCTCAATTTATGATGAAGTGGATATTTCTCTAACTAATAATAATGGCGATTAAACCCAATGTTTCATGAATAACACCATAATTGAATTTAACCCGAATCCGAATAATGAAACATGAAGAGCAATTCGTGATCTCGATGATGGTTATCAATTAATATCCACTAAATATCCCCTAACCAATGCACTGCGTATATTTTGATTGCTTCAAAAGGCTCCAAAACTTTGTTGTTTATACACGAAGCGAAACTAATTGATAACGTTATCATTATGGTGAAAATTATTCAACTAGATTGAAATTTGTATGGAAGATTCTTTGTTCACTGAAAAAATATACAAAATATAAATATATTAGAGATATATTGTATGGCTGACAGGCTTATTAAAATGCTCTTGACAAACAAATTAACGCGCGCTAAATGAAACATAAAAGATAACGTTAACTTTATGGTGGAGGCGAACATATTGATGCAGGAGCTCTATGCTCAACAAAAAATGAAGTGCATGTTAGTTAAATATATCCTCAGTAAGTAGAATCATGTCAGGGGGAAGTATGGAATCTAAGGAAAGAAAAGTCCCACCAGAAGCAATACTTTCGGCTATTTGCCTGGCCATACTTGTCCTTTTATTATCGATGCAGGTGATATTACGATTTTGTTTTGGAAGAAATTTAGCCTGGTCGGAAGAAGCTGCACGTTTCGCCTTTGTGTGGGCAGTATATTTTGGATTTGTCCTGGCTGCATATGAGGATAAACATATCAGGGTAACTGCTGCACTATGGATTTTCCCTAAGAAAATCCAAATATATTTTCTTACCTTTGCTGATATTCTATGGACTGTCTTTAACGTAATTATGGTCTACTTTGGTGTTGTGCATGTCTTCGAGATGATCGAATTTCCTTATATATCTCAAACTTTGGGAATTAATTTATTGTATGTTTATGCCATAGTTCCAATAGGATTCTTATGGATGGGGGTGAGGGTCATCCAAGCATCAATTAAACGCCTCCAAGGAAGGAGTGAAATCCATGATTCTCGATTGGATACAGTTTAAAACACTAACATATATGCATAATAACGAGAGCGAAATACAAGGGGCGCATCGTGAGTGTTGAGCTACTTTTAGGTGGATCATTTCTATTATTTCTTGTACTTGGCGTTCCTGTAGCCATTTGCATAGGGCTTTCCTCGGTATTGGGCTTGATACATGCAGGGATGTCTTTGACATATTTAGCCCAGACAGCATATACAGCAGTAGATACGTTCTCAATAATTGCCGTTCCAATATTTATTCTATCAGGTGTCCTGATGGAGAAGGGAGGGTTAACCGAAAACCTTATTGAGTTTGCACAAAGTCTGGTGGGAAAATCTGTTGGTGGACTTGCAATCGTTACCGTTGTCGCTTGTACTTTATTTGCAGCTGTTTCCGGCTCGGGACCAGCAACGACTGCAGCAATTGGCAGTATGATGATTCCTGCTATGATTAAAGAAAATTACGGCCGGGGCTTTGCGGGAGGAATAACTGCTAGTGCTGGAGGTATTGGTGTTGTTATTCCACCTAGTATCCCAATGATCA
Source organism: uncultured delta proteobacterium (assembly GCA_963776075.1). Classification (GTDB taxonomy): domain Bacteria; phylum Desulfobacterota; class Desulfobulbia; order Desulfobulbales; family Desulfocapsaceae; genus MADRE3. Next base: position 147,880 of record CAVZLG010000004.1, on the reverse strand, counting down.
TTTATGTAATAACAACTGAGCAATCAATATCGGCTCTTTTTTTGGAGGAATTATTCCAGATCCTGCCGCAATATTTCGGATTGGTGCTGTGAAATTGATATCACAAAACGCAATTATAGCCAATCTGGAGTAAAAGATCATTCACTTAAAAATATTCTTGTTTCAGCTTGGAAAGCAAAATTCGCCCTACTTGCTCCAGTAATTATTTTAGGCGGAATTTACCTCGGAATTTTTACTGTCACAGAAGCTTCTATTGTTGCTGTTCTCTATGCTTTGGTTGCTGGAATTTTCATATATAAGCAACTTGATGCGAACAGGATATTTGTATCGCTAACTTATACTGCTAGAATTGCCGGAAGTGTCATGATTGTATTAACTACCGGTAGAATATTTGGAAGGTTACTGACAATCTATCAAATTCCTCAATCGATTTCTGCATATCTTACAGCGACGATTCATAATCCTATTATTCTCATATTTATTATTGTTGGATTCCTGATTTTTATTGGTATGTGGATGGAGACGCTTACACAGATAATCATTCTTGCACCGTTGCTACTTCCTGTAGCAATAGAATTAGGAATACATCCCATTCAATTGGGTATTATGTTTGTCATCGCCTTTGAAATTGGTTTTGAGACTCCTCCACTTGGAGTACATTTATTTGTGGCAGGAGAAATTGCAGGAACTTCATTGGAAAATGTCAGTAAACAAGCTATTCCGTTTGTTGTCGTTGAAACTATTGCCTTACTCATTATCAGTTTTGTACCTCAATTATCTTTATTTTTACCACGGTTGGTTGGGTTGATTTAACACCTTAAACTCAAAAAAAGGAGGTAACAGTAGCACTTAGTGTTTTACTCAAAATGTTTCATTTTACAAAATCTAATGAGGAGATAGAAAAATGAGAAACAAAGTAAAGAGGGGGCTTGTCGTTTTCTTGACAATGACCATTGCTATCTTTTTCGCATTTACTATTAGTCATGCTAAAGATTGGACATTAAAACTGAGCCATGGTGATGCCGAATCTCCAAATCCAACACATCAGACGTCGCTTAAATTCAAAGAATTAGTTGAAAAGTATACGAACGGTGGAGTGAAGGTCGTTATCTACGCGAATAATGCTTTAGGTAACGAACAGGAAGTTGCACAGGCTGTTAGACAGGGAAACATCGAAGGTGAAATTCTAGCAACCACAAACTTGCAACCGCTAGCCCCTTCTATTGGGGTTTTGCAGCTTCCCTACCTTTTTGGTGGACATGAGGAATCATGGAAAACTATAACAGCAACACTTCCTGAAATCCGCAGCAGGGTACTTCAGGAATCTGGAGTTAGAATTGTAGCTATTTATGAAAAAGGTTTCAGAGTAATGAGTAATAGTAAAAAACCCGTTGAAGTTATAGGGGATCTTCAAGGTTTGAAAATCAGGACTTCTAAATCAAAAGCGCCAATTGAGACCTTTAAAGCATGGGGACTTGAAGTAATACCTATGGCTTGGGATGAAGTATTTTCTGCTCTCCAACAGAAGGTAATTGATGGACAAGAAAATCCTTATACCACTTTGGTCACTAGTAAATTTTTTGAAGTCCAGAAATATGTGACAGAAATCCATTACACATTATGGACAGGACCACTGATCATCAGCGAGAAATGGTTTCAGCAGCTACCTGCTGAATATCAGGAAGCTATCACCAAAGCTGGTGCTGAATCTGCAACCTTCGAATGGAAATACTCTACAGATATGATAGAGGGTACCAAGAAAGACTTAGTTGAGAAGTATAACATGGTTTTAAGTGGACCTCCCAAGGATGAAGAAATTTGGAAGGAAAAAGCAATGTCCATTTGGCCAAGTTTTTACAATGATTTTGGTGGTGAGGAGTGGGTTAAAAAATTCCTTGAAATCAAAGCTGAAGCAACAAAATAGTAATTAAAAAACATTAAGTATAAGCATGGTATTTGATTACCATGCTTATACCCTTCTTTGACTATTCCTTTAATCGTATCATGTTATCAACCCTGTTTTGGTTAAAGAAGAACGTCTATAATATCTACTTAAAACTAATTTGTTTGGAGGTAACCATATTATATGGTTTTTCTTCATAGAATTAGCTGAATTTGAGTTCCGGGAAAATGGTAAAGACAAGGTGACTGTCATTTGGCTCCTCTGAGGCAGGATTTCTCAAATTCGATTCACTGTTATAGTTTTTTCTCTCCAGTGTCCGTTTTAGATCTTTGTCTCGAGCTTTTTTTCATGCAGAAAAGATATATCACAGGGAACCAACACACCTAGCCGTCAATATGATTCAAATAGGTTTTCATTACGTATTTTATAAACGATATAAAAGGGTGAGGAATGCAGAAAAAGGTTAAGGTAGCTGCTTCGATTTTATGTGGGGATTTAAATTACCTCGGCGATGTTATCGATACTTTAAATCAAACCAGAATTGATTTAATTCATTTTGATGTAATGGATGGCCAATTTGTCCCTGGTTTTGGTTTAAGTGAGAAACATCTTATGGAAATTAGACCATTAACTCGTATTCCTATTGAAGTTCATTTAATGACAATTCATCCGGAAATGCATATTGATACTTTCTCTTTTGCAGGCGCAGATATTATTTCTGTTCATTTTGAATCTTGCCCACATCTTCACAGAACATTACAAAAAATTAAGGCGAAAAATATATCCGCTGGAGTAGTCATTAACCCTGCGACACCTGTGGAAGTAGTGAGACATGTTCTTCAAGAAGTTGATATCGTCACCTTAATGGCGATTGATCCCGGATTAATTGGTGCCGATTTCTTACCTTTGGTATTCACCAAGATTAAAGAGTTAAAAGATCTATTCAAAAAAGAAAAGCTGACCAAAATACCCGAAATACAAATAGATGGTAGTTTGGACAAAGCACTTTCTCTTAAAGTTTTTCAAGCCGGTGGTGATATCGCAGTTCACGGAATTAAAAGCTTTTTTCAATCAAAAACTGATTTAAAAAAAGGAATTTTAGATGTTTTAGAAGATGAATGAGCACTTCTGTCATATTGACCTTTCTTAGTGGCCATTTCTTAATTATTAAGTCACAGAGATGAGTTCGGAAACGGAATAAGTTTCTAAACTAAAGATTAAGTGGGATTTTATATACTCGAAGATTAATTATTACTTTAAAGGACAAGGTTTAAGCCTTGATTCAGCTCTATGGAAGATAAAAACCAATTGGTAATGGTAACTGGTGCTGCAGGAGTACTGGGGTTGGCTATCGCAAAATCATTTATTAACAATAATTATAGGGTAATTCTCGTTGATCTTGATCAAGAAAAGCTAGATGTATTATCAAATGAACTTGGTCGGTTAGCTATACCAATAGCTCTTGATATTAGTGACCCACAAGTTGTAAAAGATACTTGTAATAAAGCTAGATTAAAACACGGTGATGTTTCTATCCTCGTTAATAATGCAGGTATTCTTTCGAATAATAAGCTTGAAAATACTTCCGATGAAGAATGGCAAAAAATTCTATCGGTTAACCTTAGCGGTGCATTTTACTTATGCCGGGAATGGTTACCAGGAATGAAAGCACAACAATGGGGGAGGATTATTAACATTAGCTCACTGGTGGTGAAAACCGGTGGACTTACAGCTGGAACAGGCTACGCAGCATCCAAAGGTGGCATGACAACCCTAACGCTATCCATCGCCCGTGAATCTGCACGATTTGGAGTGACAGCAAACGGTATTGCACCAGCCTATATTAATACACCGATGGTGACTGATTTTTTATCAGAGGAACAAAAGCAAGAACTAATGAATCAGATTCCGGTAGGCCGGTTTTGCGAGGCTGAGGAAGTGGCTTATCTTGTTAGCTATCTTGCTTCTCCACTTTCTGGCTTTGTGACAGGTGAAATTATTGACATCAATGGTGGTCTTCATATGGATTAACTGTCAATAAAGCCAAGATCTAGGTATCCAAATCTAACGAACAGAGTCACGATGGGTCTTGGATCAGAGTGGATTTTGGACCGCAACAGGATGTTGGCAAGTAGACGATCATTGAGCTTTGGTAGTGTATCAGCGATTATTTCTAAAATTGGAAGACTGTGAGCATGGTTATGGACATGATGGATTTATTTGATTTGTCAGGAAAAGTTGCTGTTATCACTGGGGGGGGAGGTGAACTCTGCGGTACAATGGCTATTGCTCTAGGATCAATGGAGGTAAAGGTTGCAATCCTTGATCTTAATTTCAACAATGCGCGAAGAGTAGCCAATGAAATCCATAAATCCGGGGGTCAGGCCCTGGCCATGAAATGTAATGTCCTTGAATCTGAAGAGTTACTTGAATGCCATCAATCTATATGCCAGAATTGGGGGCATGTAGATTTTCTTATTCCAGGTGCAGGTGGTAATGACCCCCGCGGTACTACATCTGAAGAGTTCCTTGAATTGAATAAGGTGCCACAATTGGATGGTAAGAACTTTTTTGAACTTGATCTCTCAGGATTTCGTCATGTTTTTGAGCTAAATTTCTTGGGTACTTTTTTGACTATTCAAGCCTTTTCAAAGTCCATGGTTAGTAACGGACGAGGTTCAATAGTGAATATATCATCAATGAGTGCCCTAACGCCACTTACTAAAGTTGCTGCCTACTCAGCAGCAAAGGCGGCTGTAAGTAATTTTACGCAATGGCTAGCTGTTCATTTTTCGCATACCGGAGTTAGAGTAAATGCGATTGCACCAGGTTTTTTCATGACTGAGCAACTTCGCTTTCTTCATGTTGATCAAAAGACGGGTGAACTTTCTGAGCGAGCGCAGAAAGTTATATCTCAAACACCTTTAGGTCGTTATGGTGCGCCTGAAGATCTGGTTGGTGCAATTGTCTGGCTTCTATCAGATGCGTCGAATTTTGTTACAGGAACTATTGTTCCCATTGACGGCGGATTTTCAGCGTATTCTATCTGATATTCTTTGCATTAATACGTGACATTCTTGTGTTTGGACCTTCTTACCTATTGGTTGGGAGCAGGAGGTCGTAAGTTCGAATCCTACCGCACCGACCAGTAAATTCAATGGCTTATGGGCCTGCCTCGTAAGTCCTTGTTTCGTTCTGGTAGCACTTTAGTCGTAGCCCTCAGGCACGCAGTATTTTCTTGCAGAAAAGAATGCGCCGATGTGCTTTCCTCCTTGACTTGCAATGATGTCTCTCTTCTAAAAACCAAACATTGACATATGCATACATATGATGCATATATATGCATATGAGAACCACACTTAATATAGATGATCAAATGCTGAAAAAGGCTTCGTTACTAACCGGGGTGAAAGAGAAAACATCTTTAGTTCATCTGGGTCTTGAGGCATTAATTGCTCGTGAAAGTAGCAAGCGCCTTGCCATGCTGGGTGGCACTGAAAAAGACCTAAAAGCCATCCCTCGCAGGTGGTCATCAAAATAAAATGATCCTTGTTGACACTTCAGTTTGGATTGATCATCTCCGAAAAAACGATCCGCACTTGCAACTTCTCTTATTAGACGGCGAAGTTGCCTGTCATCCCCTTGTAGTAGGTGAGCTTGACTGTGTAAATTTGAAAAATAGAAAAGAAATTATAAACTTATTACAAGCCCTACCAATTGTTCCACAAATTGAATTTGAAGAATATCTGTATTTTGTTGAAGAGCATAAGCTATTTGGCAAAGGTATTGGCTACATAGACATTCACTTATTAGCTTCTGCAAAATTATCTCAAACAAAAATTTGGACTCTAGATAAACGATTGAAGTCAACTGCAATAGAGCTTGGGATTAGCTATAAAAAACAAAGAAAACCAAGTGTTGGAGTATGACGCCTACCACTTTGCGGAATCCTTACCACTGAATGTTGACTCCCTATCCTGAAAAGAAGTATGCTAATCAATTATTCTTTTTAGCTCCTCCAAGGTTTTGTCCGGCATGCTGAATGAGTGCTCAGAAGCGGGAAAGGATTCGTTATTTACCTCTGCTTTAAAGGTTTTTAAAGCGTCTATGATTGTGGGTCGGATCTGTGCGTATTGTTTGACAAATTTGGGTACAAACTTGTCAAAGAGCCCGACCATATCATGGGTGACAAGTACCTGCCCGTCAACCTGACTACCTGCTCCTATGCCGATAACCGGCACAGCAACAGATTTTGCGACCAATTCTCCAAGAGGTGCAGGAACCGCCTCAAGGACCAGGGAAAAGGCACCGGCATCTTCCAGCGCCTTGGCATCATCAATAATGCTTTTCGCCGCCTGGGCATCCTTACCCTGCATCTTAAAACCGCCAAGGGCACTCGCCGTCTGAGGGGTTAAGCCGATATGACCCTGGACAGGTATTCCAGCCTTTATAATGGCTTCAACAGTCGGCGCAAAATCGACACCGCCTTCAAGTTTAACAACATCACATCCACCTTCTTTCATCAGGCGACCCGCATTGATAATGGCTTCCCGGATAGAAGTATTGTAACTCATAAAGGGCATATCCCCGACAACCAGCGCTTTTTTACAACCCCTGACAACGGCGCGTATATGATGTATCATTTGATCCATGGTGACGCCAACCGTGCCATCAAGGCCCATCACCACCATCCCCAGGGAGTCTCCGACCAGGACGATGTCCACGCCTGCTTCATCTGCAATTAATCCGAAGGGATAATCATAGGCAGTCGCCATTATGATCTTCCTGCGCTCTTTTTTAGCCTGTTTTATATCCTGGATGGTAATTTTGTTCTGGCCCATATTATTTTTCCTCTGATATGTAGTAATGCTGCAAGATTTCGATAAGTGAGGTCAAGGTCTGGTTCACAGGAACAGCAATATTTTTGTTTTTTGCCAGACGAACGACAGCACCATTGATTGCATCAATTTCAGTCCGTCGTCTATTGTCGACATCCTGTCCCATGGATGATCGATTCGGCCCGGTCTCTTTGGCAGCCGTGAATAGATGCTCAACAATATCATCTGGAAGTTCTACACCATGGGCGAAAGCCACATCACAGGCCTCTTGTACTGCCCTATGGACAAGATTTGCAGTTGGGGGAGCATCAACAATCTGTCCGTTTTTTATCCCGGTCAGTGCAGTAATGGCATTTATGCCCACATTAATAATGAGTTTTTTCCAGATGATCAGGTGAATGTTGTATTCCAGCTGGGTCTCAATCCCTGCTTTGCAGAACACATCTTTAATAGCCTCCAGATTGGAGCTGCTTGTTTCTGACCAGGGGCCTATGGCGGTGGGCCCGGTTCCGGCATGATGGATCAGTCCAGGGCCAAGGAGGGTTGCTCCATGAGAGGTCGTTCCGGCAACGACCTGAGCAGGAGGTATGATAGCCGAAATGATATCGGCATTACCCATTCCATTTTGAAGGGTCAGCACACTTCCTGTTTCGTTCAAGCATTGAAGGGCAGAGACAGCAGCCTCTTGTGTCTGGAATGATTTGACAAAAATAATGATAAGATCAGAGTCTTGGCCATCTTCTATCCTGGTTGAGGCGTTAATAGCCAATCTTCTTATTTTTCCAGCAGATTCAACTCCAAGGCCCAGAGAATTGATGGCATCGACATGGTCCTGTCGTATATCAATAAGGACAACCTCTTGCCCGGATTGTGCCAGGAGCGCCCCAAAAAGGCTTCCCATGGCACCAGAACCAATAATTGAAATTTTCATAAATCTCCCTTTATTGAGCAACCAAATTTGCCATCCACATGGTAAGCGGGGGATAAAAGGTGATGGAATTATGGAAACACCTTACTCAATTTTGCTGCGATTGTTGAAATTACTCCTCCCTCACAATGGTAATTATCCTCACCATAATCTGTCACCCACCGCTGAAATACTTGGCAATGATGGATTCCATCTTTTTGTGCAATGTTTTTTCTGAACAAGAGGCAAATTCGTCATAGAGAGGCTGCGCGATTGTATTGAATGAATCCAGGTAGGATGGGTCAAAATGACTTCCCCGGCCTTGATGTAAGATTTCCATCGCCTTTTCAAAGGACATTGGTTTTTTATAGGGGCGGGCCGATGTCAGGGCATCAAAAACATCAGCAATGGCAAATATCCTGGCGTTTATAGGGATTTCTGAACCGGTGAAACCATGGGGATATCCTGAGCCGGAAAATTTCTCGTGATGGTAACCAACAACGTCCGTAGCATCTTTCAGCCACTCCGAACGCATTACAATGTCCAGCCCATGACTGACATGGAGCCTCATCGCTTCAGTTTCGCTGTCAGAGAGTTTTCCGGGTTTTGATAATATCTGATCACTTATGCCGATTTTACCGACATCGTGCAGGAACGCTCCTTTTATCAGCCCTTGGATCCGATTCTGCTCGAGCCCGAGGACCTCTGCCAGTGTAACAGAATATATGGTGACTCGATAATTGTGGCTATCCGTGTCACTATCCCGTTTGGCAATGGCACTGCCAACGACCCGCAGAGTTTCTATGTTTGCTTCGAGCAGATTTTCAGTCAACGTTGAAAGCTGCCGTATCAGCGTGATGATGACGGGATAGAGAATCAATGTGGTCAGGAGCACGATACCTATCGCCCCGAAGACAGATCTCATTATGCGTTCAATAACCTCATCTCTGGCCTGGGGCGATACGGCAAAAATGCCTTCGAGAACGGCAACATGTTCACCGGCACTGTTTGTCAGAGGAAAGGTCAGTTCAATATACGGAGTCCCTTTGACCCGTTTAAATATATTAATTTTTTCTCCATCTCCCGGAGAGCGATCTTGCAGCGATTGTAATAGATCTTCTACATCCTCCATATGGGCATACTGGCTGTCAATTTCTGTTGCAATTTCTCTGCCGTACAGATCATAAATACCTGAATATACAAGCTGGCCCATCCATTGATTAGATTTACCCGCGATGAGAAGCATTTTCAATTCCTGCGGCAGCGCGGATTGACCGTTTTCTAGAGGAGTGTCAAGAAGGTAACGGATCTGGGTATTGAAGCTGGCCACGATTTGGCTGGCACGTCCATTGACAAGGCTTCCCAACCGATTGAATTCAATAATGAAAACAGCTCCCGCAAGAACGATAGATATGACGGAGGCGGCAATAATCAGACGCAATAGAAGCTGTCGCTTTATGGAAAATATACGACCAGTCTTAGCTGAAAGAGCTGTAATTTTTAATGTTTTTTCCAGCACAGTGTCTCGTGTAAAATTTTACTTTCGGCATCAGGATATGATATAAGAAAACTAATTGATGGGTACCACGCCTGATGCCCTTAGCTATATTATTGTAGCCCCGGCTGTTTAATAATAAAAGAGTGAAATGAGCAGTATTGGTGTTTTAAGCTGCATACCATCAGGTAACGGACAAGCCGGGTAGATAAAACTGGTGAGATATTTATTGTATACTTTTGCTAGCGGGTTTTTAAAATGCACGGTCACTTAATAAGGTGGGCAGTCTATCTGTTACTGCCTGTTTTTCTTTCCTCCTGCGCTTCTACAGATTCCTTTGATTCGATTAGCGATGCCTATAGTTATGCGCAGAAACGGTTTTTCCCTGGTGAGAAAACGGCTGATGAACCGGCAGTAGAAGATCCGATTGTGGAAGAACTGAGACGCAGGCTGCAGGATTCGGAGAGAGAAAATGAGATGCTCAGCAATAATATCAATAATCTCAACAGAGAGATCGAGAAAAAAGAGCTGACAATTTTGCTTCAGGGCAAAGTTATTAAATTGCTCGACGATTCAAGCCAGACGCTCCAGAGAAATATCGAGGAACAGATTGCAGCCCAGAGTTTTGACAGCGATTCTGCGGCTTCTTTACCGTAACCCTGAATATGCGCCGCTCATCTTCTTTACACATACTGTGTTGGCTGATCTTTTTATGCAACACCATGGTTGCAGGAGCTTCGACCTGCATTGTTCCGCCAGAGGCCCAGCAGGAGGACACCTCTGCGCCCGACACCATTATTGGTGATGGCACACCGGAGAGCTGCACATCGGCAGCTTTTGTTGATGCTGTTGCGACCGGTGGCATCATTACATTTGATTGCGGCCCCGATCCGATCACTATCACACTGGGTGAAACGGCAAAAATTTTCAACAATACAGCCTTGCCGGATATTGTCATTGATGGTGGAGATAAAATAACACTGAGTGGCGGTGGAGTGGTCAGAATCCTCTACATGAACACATGTGATCCAAGTCAGATCTGGACCACCCCTCATTGCCAGAATCAGGATCACCCGCGGCTTACCGTCCAAAACTTAACGTTCGAAGACGGCAACGCGACGGGATTAGCTAATGGTGCTGACCCAGGGGGAGGTGGCGCAATTTTTGTCCGGGGTGGAAGTTTTAAAGCAGTACACTGCAGGTTCATAAATAATAGTTGTGACAGCACAGGGCCGGATGTTGGAGGTGCTGCAATTCGGGTTTTCAGTCAGTACAACAACCAACCTGTCTATATTGTTGACAGCGTTTTCGGTGGTGCTGAAGGTCTGGGCAACATCTGCTCCAATGGTGGAGGGATAAGCAGTATTGGTGTTTCCTATAGTGTTATAAACAGTTTGTTCAGCCACAACAGCGCGATTGGGTACGGCGCAAATCCAGCACAATCCGGAACTCCTGGTGGCGGCAGTGGTGGCGCTATATACAATGATGGCAATACCTTTACCCTCACTCTTTGCGGTACAGCAATACACGACAACACAGCCAACGAGGGCGGGTCGGCCATATTCTTTGTAAGCAACGATTTATCGGGAACCATGCAGATCGAAAACTCGGCATTGTGGAGCAATCCGAAAGGCACCTTTGAGACGAAGGGCTATCCTGGAATATTTTATCTGGGTGATGGTGACATACAGCTTATCGATTCTACCATTAGTGAAGATGCGACACCCAGTTACATAGCTGTTGATGTTGATGGTGACAGCACAATCGGCCTTGCAGAAATTATCTACATATTGCAAACCGTATCTGAGTCTGGGTCTCAGGAGTACTCGGGATATGTGAGAAAGAAAGGCGATATAGTCTATGACCACAATGTTGATATTCTCGATGCCGTTGTCGGTCTTAAATTACTAATAGATGAGCACTAATATTAATAGCTCTCATTTTAGAGTACGGTCACTGATTCAACTAAAACCTTCTCCTGTATTCAAAATATTGTTCAGCACGTTTACCCGTTCCGTTCTCCACAGACAAGAAAAACAGGACCAGAGATAATACTCGTAGCGGGCGATCCTTCTGTGATACCCCACCTTGGTTATATGTTCTTCAAACAACCAGAATAGAGGAACGTATGATACCGTCAAAATTTATGCAGACCGCCAGAGCTCAATATCTGTGCAACGTCTATGTCTTTATTGGTCTTGGGGAAGGAAAGGAGTTAACACCATTAGAGGTATGCCGTATAAAAAGTGATTATCAAGATGTACTGCAATGGTTTGATAAACTTGACACGATTGCCCAATTGAGGGTTATGAGGTATCTTCGTGAGCAGTATGAAATGTCAATGAGCCCTTTGTTATCTCATCACTGAGATTCTTACTATCACTCAATTGTGATCATGTGATGGGCTGGGAAGAGTGGTCATGCGTCTATTGTACGATAAGGCAATTACAGGAGCCAAAATGCACATAAAATCAATATCTCTATTCTTTATTCTCATGTACCTGCTTTTTTCCGGCAGTATCGGCCTTGCCCAGAAGGACAGTGGAGCAGCATCACCTGACGACCCTCAGTTCCTCTATATGAAAACGGTACAAGATCATGTAAATAAACATTGGTCTTACAAGAAAACCCTTGATAACCAGTTTTATTCAGTCCAGCTGGACCTTGTGCTGAACAGAGAAGGGTATATCCTTGAACAGAAGATACGAAAACTGTCCTCAGACGATAAGTACAACGAATACGCTTTAAAAGCCCTGGTAGAAATGGAGCCATACCCGCCGATTCCAGATGAATTAGAAGATGATAAGATGAGTGTACGCTTCCACCTCATGCCAAATAAGTAACGTTACTCATCATTGATTTCAAATTGCAGTTCTCCCTGCTTGCGAGGTGCGTCTCCACCTCCCCGGGCCTGGAGAGCGGCAGCTTCTGTTTCAAAGAGCCATTTCTGAGGAGAAAACTATGGAAAAGCAAATGAGGCGAAAAGTGGAAAAGGTTTTGGGAGGGGAACCCGTTATCGAGGGGGCAGGAGTGCACTTGCACAGGGTGTTTGGGTATTATGATACCTTATCTTTTGATCCATTTCTGATGCTGGATGATTTTCGTTCTGACGCTCCAGAAGAATATTTAAGCGGTTTTCCCTGGCATCCTCATAGAGGAATAGAAACCATAACCTATGTTCTGAAAGGCGATGTTGAGCATGGTGACAGCATGGGAAATAAGGGAGTTATTTCGTCAGGTGATGTGCAATGGATGACAGCAGGCAGCGGAATTATCCATCAGGAAATGCCAAAAGGTGACGACACGGGTTCAATGTACGGTTTTCAGTTGTGGGCAAACCTTCCGGCTCGTCAGAAGATGATGGAACCCCGGTATCGGGATATCAGCGCAGCAGATATCCCTGAAGTAGAACTTGAAAATGGTACAAAGATTAAGATTATTGCTGGTACGGTTTCCGGGGTCTCAGGCCCTGCTGACGACATCGTCATAGATCCGGAATATCTTGACTGCCGGGTCCCCGCTGCAACGGAATTTATCCATAAAACCAAAAAAGGATACACTACATTTCTCTATGTAATTGCCGGTGAAGGGAGTATTGCAGATACCTCTGTCTCAGATCGCACGCTGGTACTTTTTGGAGATGGTGAAGAGTTGGCAATTACATCAGGGGCTAACCAGGTGCGGTTTCTGCTGTTATCCGGAAGGCCCCTCAAAGAATCCATTGCCTGGAGAGGGCCTATAGTAATGAACACTGAGGAGGAACTTGATCAGGCTTTCAGTGAAATACGTAACGAGACTTTTATTAAACATCAAAGAAAAGAGGAAAAATAAAATACACGCCTGATGATTATGAGTTGGTATGACCGCTCATTTGAGATTTTAGAGTCAGACCTGTCTGTTTATAAGCCCTTTGGTATATGGAAGAAGCCTTAATCGTGCGTGTGGGCTGTTTGAGCTCAGATTTGCTTTGAAAAGGATTCTGATATGTTTGATGCGGTACGTATTTTGCCCTGCTTCAGTTGACCGAGTGTAACGCTCAACGTTTCTTTATTGGCATGAGCCAGCTTGAACCAATTGGAAATTTCCTCGTTCAAAATCTCCTCTCCTACTCCACGATGCAGGCTGTTTATATTCACGGAGTTGTCTAACCTGCCTGAATTGATAAATGTCCACTGATTATTCTTTTTTGAGACAATGCCTGTGTGCCCTCTTTTTTCGGTGGAAAAGGACAAGATCTGTCCGTTGTCAAGGAGCGGTTCGATTTCTCTGATCAGTGTCGCTGCTTCGTTCTTCCAATTGGTTATGCCAGCATAGTTTTTGGACAAAACCAGAGATCCCGCTGCTTTGACAATGCCCTCGCCATTAAGATAGGCATTCGGAGCCTTTCCCTTATCAAGAGCCATGCTGGTAAGTTTTGAAAACAAACCATCTTTTCCCGAATAGGGTATATCCATTTGGTGCAATCCTTTTACCAGTAATTCATAGCAATTCATTTCATCATAGGATGTGCCCAGATATTTTTGTACTGCTTCGCTGAGATCAGTGGCTGGATGACCGAAATGATCCGGCATGGTAGCACGTAGGTTTATTTCTTCTGGAACGACGTTCTTGGCAAGGTGTGAAAATATTTTGGAGTTATCGACTTCCTTCCAGGTAATTTCCATATTTTCCACATTGAGATGAATTTCGGTTCCACTGGCGATCCGGTGAAATGGCTTATCTTTATTGATGCTGCTCGCTAAAAGATTCCAGGTCTGAGCTCGGAGTTGTGGATGATTCTTTAGCAGGTGAGAGACGGTGGGGTTTTTATTGTCAATCCTGCCGATCTGGATAGATTGACCCTCATCTGATACAAACGGTTGCTTTACCGCAGAACTGTCCTTATCAGGTTTGATTGCAGGAGAGGCGGCGTTACTATCCCCAGAGCGGTATGACTGACTTGAATCCCTGGTTATTTCCAATGGCAATGAATCAGAGCGTTTGTTAGACCAGGTAAGGGCCGCCGTTTCGCGGTTATAGTAAATACGAGTTCCAGGCTGAATTTTAGTATAGTCTTTGTTCTGGTTCTGCTCTGATTTGATAATATTCCAGGTAGATGGACTGAGTTCTTTATGCTGTATCAGCAACTCTGAAATTGTTGGCTTTTCTACGGTAATCTCTCCAACCAGTATGACGGTTTTTACACTTGGCGCCTGAGTTTGCTGAGGCATTGGTTCATCAGTGTATGCTGTCAGCAAATCCTTGAAGGAACCAGAGTCGTTTGTTTCAGCTGGTTTAATGGTTTTGACGGTGGCTAAACGACTAAATGTGGGTATGATTACGTTGTCCATGTAATATTCAGTAAGTAAAAATTATTGTAATGACGGTTTGTAAGGTTTATGCAATAAATGGGCCAACTGAAATGTGGCAACCCAGTAAATCTCTTGTCTGAGGGATGTGTCATCGTATTAAGCCCCCACTTCAGCTGGCTGTACCCAGGTTATAGGCTATCCAGGACATGGTGTTTTCATTACCGGTAACACTTCCCTGGCAAAATATTGGCACTATGAACGTCAAAAACCAGACATAATAATGCGTGTAACGTCTGCAATGGGCATGATATTCCAACAGGGGAAAAAGGTGTCTTCACTCTTGTTTCGGGGGGAGTGAATGCGGGACGGCGTCATTTATAGTGATTGCAGACTCATCAGCCAGAGCTTATATTGTGAACTAAGGAGAGTTAGAGATGAAAAATGACGATCAACAGCAGCTAGAAAGTCTATTGTCAATCTTTACTGGCTATCAGGTTGGCACTGTCCTCGCCATTTTATTGGGTATTTTACTGGTTACAATCTATTTGCTGCCTGATGCCGCTATACTCCTGATTATCCTGGCGATAGTTCTTGTTGTACCCTATATTTTTTTCAATAAAGGAGACAGCGGTGAGCGAGATGACGAGCTGTGAGCCAAAGACCATTTCGCAGAGGCTTTGGTCTTGTTCAGCTTGGAAGGCTCCCTGAAGGGTCACGTTCTGGAGTCTTTTATATACATCACCGAGTTATCATGTCTCATTTCTATTTCAAACAGATCACATACCCGGACAAGGTCGCCTAACTTTTTGTAGCCATAGTTTATTGGAGAAAAGGAGGTCTTATTGGATATGTACTGGCCAACACGACCAAGGTGAGACCACCCATCCTCACCGGCCTCCTGCTCTACTGCTGTTCGTAATAATTTAACCAGCCATGTGTCTCGTCTTAGCTCATTTCGGGATTTCTTTGTCCTGCTTTTGTCGGTGGATTCCTCTTCTTCTTCAGGTAATTCGATATTTTCAGTAAAAATGAATTGTGAACAAGCTTTAACAAATGGTGATGGTGTTTTCTTTTCTCCAAATCCATAAACGGTAATTCCATTTGCAAGAATTCTCATAACCAGCGGTGTAAAGTCACTGTCACTTGTCATCAAGGCGAATGCATCGAGCCTCTGGGTATACAATAGGTCCATGGCATCTATTATCATCGCAGCATCAGTTGCATTCTTACCGGTGGTATAGGCAAATTGTTGGATTGGCTTAATGGCATGCGGGTGCAGTTTTTCTTCCCAACCGGTCAAGCTCTTACTCTTCCAGTTACCATATGCATGTCTGATATTCACTTTGCCATATTTCGATAATTCATCAATAACACCTTCAATAGATTTATGGCTGACGTTGTCACAATCAATGAGCAAAGCTATTTTGTTTTCTTGAGACATCATTAAAATCCTCATCTATATGAATAGTACATACTACCAGTAATCTATATTTTACATACAACAGGAGCCATCACATTACAAGTTTGATCTGGCGCCAATATGCTGTCAGGAACATCGTAAATAAAAACCCTGTATCAGACTGTGAAACTGGTAGAGAGTGAAAGGGGGAGGAGAGAAAACGATACTAATTTCTTATTTGTGATCTTATATGTTTCATAAGTTAACGACAATATAGACGATTAAAGAAATGTTGCTTGGCTTCCCACGCCAATTTATTTGCAGTTGGTGACAGGGGAAAGAGAAGGGTAACGTCATTCCCATTAACGGTAGGGGTAAATTGATATCGACTGGCATTATTTATTGATAACCTTCACTTGCTTATTATCATTATATAAATATATAGTTTAATTATCATGTCTGCTGATTTTAATGTCGCGTTTTCAAAAATGTACGAGGATATCTGTGTTGTTGCCAGATAATAGAATTTCTGATTGTTTGTAAAAAAGGCAAACGCCTAACCAGTAGCGTGTGGTCTCGATAGTCGATGTCTGATTAAAAACCGTCCACTATTAATTTAAGCGCCTAAATGCCAAGCTAAATGTATACCGATTTTTATAAACTTAAAACCAAACCGTTTCAGATATCTTCTGATCCGTCCTTTATATGGCTTGGAGAAAAACACAAGGAAGCCCTGGCCACCTTGAAATACAGTGTTATTGATAACAAGGGGCTTATGCTGCTAACAGGTGATGTCGGTACTGGAAAAACCACCTTAATCAATACCTTGCTCGAGAGCCTTGGCAATGATGTTTACTACGCATCTGTGCCAGATCCGCGGTTAGATTTAATCGATTTTCTGAACTATATCGCTCAGGCCTTTCATATCGACAACGACTTTAAGTCAAAGGGTTCCTTCCTGATTCATTTCGGGTGGTTTCTGGAAACTGTTTATAAACAGAAGAAGAAGGCGCTCCTCATCGTTGATGAAGCCCAACTCCTGACCCAGGACCTGCTTGAGGAAATCAGGTTACTCTCAAATATTAATCGTGATGGCAATCATCTCCTAAATATATTTTTTGTAGGGCAGAACGAATTTAACGAAATACTTCATAGACCTGAAAACCGGGCAGTGACTCAGCGAATCACGCTTAACTATCAAATCAATCCATTGTCACTGGAGGAGACTAAACGTTATATAAGGCATCGCCTTAAAGTCGCGGGAGCGTCCCGGTCACTGTTCAGCACGTCCGCTATAAAGGCTATCTCTATCCACTCCGAAGGCATTCCGCGAAGAATAAATGTGATCTGCGACCACTGTCTGCTTACCGGTTATATTGAAGAAAAATCAAAGATTGATGAAAAAATTGTCAAAGATTGTATCAAGGACATAGCGATACCACACTATAATAAAGTATCTCAATCAGGCAAAAAGGATGACAAAGAGCAAACAGGAGTCGGTAAAAGCAAGCATCCCCGCCTGAAAGGAAAAAGGTTTGCCTTGTTTCTGTTATCAATTCTGATGCTCTCGATTATTGTTGGGGCCCTTGTCAATTTTTCTCCTCAAGTATCCGGGAAACTTGTTTCAACAATTCAGAGCGCTGTGACCTATCTTTCGAGTAAACTTGATTCGATTCCGGTGGATCAGCAGCAAGATGCAGAGGGAGCTCTGGCTATACAAACTGAAACATTGTCGGGCCTTAATACGGCACCTGAAGAATCTGCCGCAATGTCAGCAAAAGAAAAAGAAACGACGCAAGCCGATGATCAATCCAGCCTTGTAAATACAAATTCAGCAGTACCGGACGACCATGCAGAGGGAAATGCTGCCGATGGAGCAGTGTTCAATGCAACAGGAGATGCAACGGTGCCCGATCCGCCGGTAAGCTCAACATCTATCGGCGCAGATGGTATACTCGATGAATCGGAATCCTCAATTAAAAAAACAGAAAAGCTCAAAAAAGAGGAAACGATTGCCATACAAACAAAATCCAATATCCAGGATCAGTCAGAACCTGCCTACCCAACGCCAGTGACAGAAGGTGCTGAGGTGAGGCAGGACTCTCATTCCCTGGAATTGTCTGAAATAAAGGTTGTAGATTCAGCTTCAGAACTACGAGAAGAAAAGGTTGTCATCAGGTTTGAAAATAATTCAAATGATTTATCAACATCCAACCTCGATCAGCTCATTAAACTGGGCCTCAGTGTCAAAAACCGTCAAACGGTCTCTTTAAACATCTCCGGGTATACCGACTCTGCCGGACCCGAGCAATACAACAATAGACTCTCGCTCGTCAGAGCCAATATGGTCAAGAGCTATCTCCTTGGACTCGGTATCCATCCAGACCGAATGAACGTGCAGGGCCTTGGCAGTCAAAACCCTATTGCTGACAACACGACGCAAGCGGGTCGACGCCTGAACAGGCGGGTGGAAGTTGAGATGCTAAGCCCCTGAAACCAGGCACCGTTAAGTTATCTTTCAAGCAACAAAGCAGAGAGCCAGTTTAAGAGGGTCAATCTGTGTAAAACGGGGTAGAAATTCAATAGAACATGAAGCGTGTGATTGTCCAAACAGTTTACACAACAGTTGTTTAACTGCACGCTTGTTTGACGTTACGGGGCCCGAAAGAGAGCTCGTCTGCTACATGATTTTGAGGGATTTCTCTTTATTGAGTCGCTCGATACTGGTGATGGCGTGTTTCTTGACATTTAGGATATGTTGCCGCAGGATCGAGGTTGCACCATCCAGGTCAGAGGCTGCGATATGTTCATATAATTTTATATGTTCTGAGTCCACCCTGTCCATGGGGGTGAGGAAAAGAACATTGCCCCGGTATTTAAGATAGAGGAGATCAAAGAGCGATTTCAAAGCATTGACCTGTATGGTGCATCCTGAAAGACCGGCCAGCTTCAGATGAAATTCCATGTCTTTTAACAGCCGTTCCTTCAAGTAGATGTCCCGAACTGCTTGCAAATGGCTTTCCAGGCTCCTTTTGAGGGTTTTGAGGCGTGTCTTGTTCATTCTGGCTATTGTTTTTGGCAACAGTGATGTTTCTATTATCTCCCTGAAGTCATATATCTCTGTGATTTCTTTTAAACTGATCTCTTCGGTGAAATAGCCGCGATTGGGCTCATGTCGAACCAACCCCTGATCCTCAAGTCTTTTCAGGGCCTGAATTATCGGAGTGGTGCTCATTCCCAGCCGTTTTGCAAGATCGCCATAGGAAACCCTTTGACCCGGAGTGATATCGTTGACGAAAAACATTCGCCTGATACCCATATAAGCCTCCTGGGCACTCGCACCCGGGCTCATTTTCTTCTTTATATTTTTTGGCTTCATGAGCAACACAGATATACCAAAAGAGTATTAAAATCAAGTATAATTGGACAATTAATACGCTCTGATTGGTGCCGAAACCTTGCTCAATATATTTGAAATTGCTTGACAAATATATTGTTTATGGTGTAACAAAAAGAAAATATGATTAAAAATCTGATCAAATAAGTGATCAGATGACTGGCGCCCATATAAGCGAGGCGATCAAATGGCTTTATCATTTATGGAAGGTAATGAGGCGCTGGCCAGGGGCGCGATCGTGGCGGGTTGCAACTTTTTTGCAGGTTATCCTATTACACCGGCTACGACCATCTTTAACAATATGTTGAGAATGTTGCCTGGCCAGGGTGGCATTTGTCTGCAGGGGGAAGATGAAATTGCCTCTATGGGATACTGCATCGGCGCCTCCCTGGCTGGGAAAAAAGCCCTTACTGCAACCTCGGGCCCAGGTATCAGCTTATACAGTGAGCAGATTTCTTTTGCTGTTGGAAGTGAGATCCCTCTGGTCGTCGCCGACGTGCAAAGACTGGGTCCTTCAACAGGTTCTGCAACCAGAGGGGCTGATAGTGATATCCAATTCCTGAGATGGGGGAGTACCGGGGGCGTGCCCGTTATTGTTCTTGCACCAAAAGATGTCCTCGACTGTTACCTCCTTGCCGTTCATGCCTTTAACTATGCTGAAGAGTTCAGGTGTCCTGTCTTTATTGCTTCAAACAAGGAGATTGGCCTGACCAAGCAGAGCATCGATCTGGAGAGTGTATGCCTGCCGCCGGTTATCAATAGGAAATTATTTTCCGGGAAAACCTATTTGCCTTTTGATGCAATGCCAGCTGAGTCTCCGCTGTTTCTTCCCATTGGCGGCCAGACGCTGGTGAGGATCACCTCATCAACTCATGGTGCGGATGGTTTCATAACCACTGATCCCCAGGTGATTGCAAAAAATCAAGAACGATTACGGGAGAAAATCGAGAGTGCTGCTGAAAGAATCACCCTTTTTGATGAAGACATAAAAGAAAATTCAGAGATCCTGATTATTAGTTATGGTATCACCTCATCAGCTGTAGGGGATGCGGTGAAAATCCTCGGGCAGAGTGACGTCGAAATTTCAACACTTACCCTGAAGACATTGTGGCCTGTGCCGGAGAAGTTGCTGCGTGAAAGGGCCAGATCGTTTCGTCGTATCATTGTCTTTGAGATGAATCTGGGCCAGTACATCCAGGAAATACGACGAGTACTGTATGACAAAGAGGTGGAGTTTTACGGTCAGATGGATGGTGTGTTGATATCTCCTCGAAAGGTTATGGAGGTGATTACCAATGGATAGTTTCTTGAATAAGAGCCGCCCCCCGGTCTACTGTCCAGGCTGCACACACACAACGATTGCTGCCAAACTTGACAGGGCTATGGTCTCGCTTGGTCTTCAAGCCGATAAGACGGTCATCGTGACCGACATCGGCTGTTCGGGGCTCTTTGATACTTTTTTTAATGTTCACGCCCTCCATGGTATTCACGGGCGAGCCTTAACCTACGCAACCGGGCTCAAGCTCGCTGATCCCGAGCTCACGGTAATCGTCACAATGGGAGACGGTGGACTGGGCATCGGTGGAGCGCATGTCCTGTCGTCATGCAGGAGGAATTTGGATATCACCCTTCTCGTTCTAAATAATTTCAACTTCGGTATGACAGGCGGGCAATTCTCGCCCACGACTCCCTCAGAAGCGGTGGTGAGTTCAGATTTTCTCAATCAGGCAGAGAGTCCGATTGATATCTGTGCAATCGCTGAGAGCGCAGGGGCCACCTACGTGGCGAGATGCTCCGGGTTGGACCGAGATCTTTCAGATCAGATTGCCCTTGCTATCAGTCATAGCGGTTTTGCAGTCGTTGAGACCCTTGGCATGTGCACCGGGCGGTATACGAAAAATAACCGCCTGACACCAACAATGCTTGAACAGTTGAAATTGGAGGTGCCCATACCAGCAGGGGTTATAAACAGAAATCAAAGACCCGAGTATGGCACTCGTTACCGGTCCCTGTCAAAAAAAAGCAGCGGCTTTCCCGCTCCGGTCACCATCGAAAAGAAAATTGATATACCTGACTACCAGCGTAATGAAATAGCAATTCTCGGTAGTGCAGGAATGAGGATTATTACTGCCGGAGATATCATCTGTCATGCAGGTCTTTCTGCCGGCATGAATGTATCCATGAAAAGTGACTACGATATTACCGTTCTTCGGGGACCATCGGTGAGCGAAATTTTAATATCTCCCGAGAAAATAGGTTATTCGGGGCTGGAATCACCAAGTGTGGTTCTGGCCTTGAGTGATGAAGGTGTTCAGAGACGAAAATCTGTTTTTGCAGGTCTGCGGCCAGAGACTTTTATTATAAGAGAACGGAGTATCACCCTGCCCGAGACACGGGCCACAGTGTATGACGTCGATTTTGCCCCATTGAAGATCAAAAAACAGGACTGGGCTCTTGCCGCTGTCGGTATTCTGGCAAAAAAAACAGAGGCGATCAATTATGAAATGGTAGAGCAGGCATTGCAATCACGATTTACAGAGGATACCTATCTGGCTGGGATGGAACTAATTAATAAAGTTTTCGACAACAGTGTTTTTTAGCAAGGGGGAAACGTTATGGAGACTTTACGTGCTTTGAAAATTGAGGAAATGAATCCGGGGGTCTCAACCGGTCTTGAATGGAATACCAGCAGGCAGACTGGTGAGCTAGCGGTGACCTCCCCGGTTGACGGCAGATTGCTCGCCAAAGTTGCTCTTGCATCGGAAGATGATTACCGGAACTGTGTTGCTGCTGCCGGAAAGGCTTTTCTTAAGTGGCGGACTGTACCGCCCCCGAAGCGGGGAGAAGTCGTTCGCCAGATCGGTGATGGTTTGCGTGCGAAAAAGAATGAACTCGGCACTCTGGTGTCTTGGGAAGTGGGAAAATCACTCCAGGAAGGGCTGGGTGAAGTTCAGGAAATGATCGATATTTGTGACTTTGCCGTGGGACAGTCACGACAGCTTTATGGTTTTACCATGGCCTCTGAGCGGGAGGAGCATCGCCTTTATGATCAGTATCATCCCCTCGGGGTGGTTGGTATTATCAGTTCCTTTAATTTTCCGGTTGCAGTCTGGTCATGGAACGCCATGCTTGCAGTGGTCTGTGGTGATACCTGTCTGTGGAAACCGTCGTCAAAGACACCCCTGACTGCCATCGCGACCCAGCATATTCTGGCGGAGGTGATCAGGGATAATAATCTGCCGGAGGGTCTTTTCAACCTGGTTATCGGGGCTGGTTCGACAGTGGGCGAACAACTGCTCCACGACCCCGATATTCCACTGGTATCCATCACCGGATCCACCAGGGTTGGGCGTCGCGGTGCAGGAGTGGTTGCTTCGAGATTTGGCCGGACCATTCTGGAACTGGGCGGTAACAATGCAATTATTCTGACCCCACAGGCAAACCTTGAACTGGCCGTACCGGCAATAGTCTTCTCGGCTGTTGGCACAGCCGGGCAGCGGTGTACGACGACAAGGCGTCTTATCGTACATGAGTCAATATTTGATACGGTTAAGCAGGTCCTCGTCAAGGCATATGGCTCCATCAGGATTGGGTCCCCGCTTGATGAAAAAAATCATGTGGGACCGCTGATCGATCTGCCTGCGGTGGCAGCATATCAAAAGGCATTGCAGGAGTTGCAAGAACAAGGTGGAACGGTCATTTGTGGCGGGACGGTTCTCGAAGGTGATGGCTTTGAGTCGGGCTGTTACGTTGATCCGGTACTCGCGGAGGCGGAAAATAACTATCCGATCGTCCAGGAAGAGACCTTTGCCCCCATTCTTTATCTGCTTAAATACTCTGGAGGGGTCGACAACGCGATCTCCATCCAGAATGATGTCACTCAGGGACTCTCTTCTTCTATTTTCACCGAGAATCTCAGAGAAGCTGAGCTTTTTATTTCAGCGTCCGGCTCCGATTGTGGCATAGCCAATGTCAACATAGGAACCTCCGGGGCGGAAATTGGTGGAGCTTTCGGCGGGGAGAAAGAAACCGGCGGGGGCAGGGAATCAGGTTCGGATGCCTGGAAAGGCTATATGCGTCGGCAAACGAATACGATTAACTACGGTAATGCTCTGCCTCTTGCCCAGGGAATCAAGTTCGAGCTGTAAGAAATTTAAAAATGTGGGGATCGGCTAATAAATGAAGGAGTTATTGTATGCAAACCACCACTGAACTGACAGACTATATGAATTTTACCACTCTTCTGGATGATGAGGAACGGTTGGTCAGGGAGACTGCCCGCACTTTTGTCAATGAGCAGGTCCTGCCAATTATCGACGGATATGCACAGGATGAGCGGTTCCCAAGCCATCTGGTTCCAGTCATGGGTGAGATGGGATTCTTTGGTCCAACGCTGCCCGAAAAGTACGGCTGTGCCGGACTCTCCAATGTTGCCTATGGATTGCTGATGTATGAACTCGAACGTGGTGATTCTGCATTGCGGAGTATGGCGTCTGTCCAGGGTTCTCTGGTGATGTATCCGATTTATGCGTACGGCAGCGCGCTTCAAAAAGAGTACTGGCTCCCCCGAATGGCAACTGGTGAGGTAATTGGCTGTTTCGGCCTCACCGAGCCTGATCATGGATCCAACCCGAGCGGCATGCGAACAAAGGCTGTCCGTGAGCCTGGCGGGAAATGGAGGCTGAACGGTACCAAGATGTGGATAACCAATGGAACCTTGGCTGATGTCGCGGTTGTCTGGGCGAAAGCGGAGGAAGGGATACGCGGATTTCTCGTGGAAAAGGGAACTCCCGGTTTTTCAGCACCGCAGATGAAAGGCAAGTGGAGCCTGCGGGCATCGGTCACTTCAGAACTCATTCTGGATAATGTGCTGGTCGATGAAGAGAAGAGCCTCCTGCCGGAGGTGGTCGGTATCAAGGGGCCACTGGGGTGTCTCACCCAGGCGCGCTATGGCATCGCCTGGGGAGCACTCGGGGCGGCTGACAACTGCTACCAGACTGCCCTTGAATACGCGAAAGAGAGAATACAGTTCGATAAACCGATTGCAGCTTTTCAGCTCCAGCAGAAGAAGTTGACGGAGATGGTCACTGAACTGACAAAGGGACAACTCCTGGCATTGCAGCTGGGTCGACTCAAAGACCGGGGGGAATACAGCCCTGCCCAGGTATCAATGGCCAAAATGAACAATGTTGCAATAGCCCTTGATATCTGCCGTGTTGCACGTACCATGCTTGGTGCCAACGGAATCATGGGGGAGTACCCGATAATGCGCCATGCAAATAATCTGGAGTCGGTCTATACCTATGAGGGTACCCATGACATGCATACGCTCATTGTCGGCCAGGAGGTAACCGGAATCGCCGCATATCGTTAAACTGGCTGGCGCCGCAAGGCCACCCCGCCTTCTCAGAAGTTCTGTTTCTTAGCGCCCTGGAGGAAATTGATGAATAAGCGTATCAACTCAGTACTTGTACTCGGACTTGGCAAGGTCGGCTACCTTGTAGGGCTTTTACTCCATGAAACAGGGTTCAGGGTTCTTGGAGGTGATGTAAACCCGATTGTGTCGCTGCCTTTTCCCAGCAAAAAAATAGACGTTACCAACAGCGCTGATCTGGGTAATGCTCTCAAAGGGCAAGATGCCATCATTTCCTGCCTGCCTTATAATTTCAACCTCGAGGTAGCACGGCTTGCGGCACAGAGTGGAACACACTATTTCGACCTCACTGAAGACGTTATGGCCACGAAAGAGATTAAGGAACTGAGCGGGCGTGCTCCCTGCATTATGGCCCCACAATGTGGACTGGCGCCTGGGTTTATTGGCATTGTCGGGGCCTCTCTGGCAAGCAGATTCGACAAGATTAGATCGATCAAACTGCGGGTCGGCGCACTGCCAAAACATCCGACCGGCCTGCTTGGTTATGCTTTTAACTGGTCTCCGGAGGGAGTGGTCAATGAATACCTGAACGATTGCGAGGTCATTGAAAACGGTGTGCGAAAGTGGGTGTCCCCGCTGGAATGGATTGAAAAGATAGTCATTGATGGACTGCAGCTGGAAGCCTTCACCACCTCAGGCGGGTTGGGAACAATGTGCGAAACCTACGAAGGGTTGGTGGAGAACATCGATTATAAATCGATCCGTTATCCAGGACATGCTGCCCTGATGAATTTCTTTTTGCATGAGTTGTTGATGCGTGAAGACAGAGGGGGAGCAGGTAAAATCCTGGTTAACGCAAAACCTCCTGTCAGTGAGGATGTCGTTTATGTCCACGCCTCTGTCGAGGGCTGGAAAGACCACAATCTGTCCCGCGAAGAGTTTGTCAGGACCTACGTGCCCCTTGATATCGCTGGTGGTACCAGAAGAACGATTGCCTGGACAACAGCTGCTTCAATCTCGGCGGTGGTTGAAATGGTGAGCAATGGATCCCTGCCTGCAAGGGGGTTTGTCAAGCAGGAAGAGATTCCTCTGGATGCTTTTTTAGCTACCCGCAATGGTCGACTCTATGCCGGAAAGCCCCATGGAGGAAAAGGCGCGTCATCTGATTGACAATTGATCCCGAGCATCCTGGAAACGCAGTGCTGAGCAGTACGACATTGGACCAGATGACACAACAGGATCAGCAAATCTTCTGACCGCAATTTCAACAATCAATTGATTCCTGGACAGCACACCAACTGAAATCTGAATTATTAATTTGTCATATTTTTCCCCGGGTGTTTTACCAAACCCCGTACAACTTCCATTCAATTTTCAGACAGCGCAGGCTGACCATTTTCAAAATCAGAAAAAAGAAAAATGAAATAAAAAAAACATGTAACTTTTTTCTACCACTGACGTTTATAAATTATAGAGATAAACTGGTGGACATTATCACGGGAACAGATTCGTTTCTGATCAGCGAAACAACTCAAAGGTCAAATACCTTGTCATGGTAGAAAAGTACCGGCAATTTTACTCAGACTATAAGAATAAACTGTACAACTATCTGCTTTACAAGAGTGGAAATAGTGATCTTGCCAATGATATAACGCAGGAAAGTTTTACCCGCCACTTCAAACATTATGGCAAACAGGCGGTGGCTTCGCCGACCCTCCTTTTCACCATCGCGCGCAATGTCCTTGTTGACTATCAGAGAGATCAAACCAGGTTTCGACGTGCGGACATTCCAGTTCAGAAGGCAACTCCTGATGTGGAAAGATCATCTATTGCTAAAGAAGAGTATTTACATATTCATGAAGCCATAAAGACGCTTCCGGAGCAGGACAGGGAAATTCTCATTCTGGCGGTTGGAGGCATGGCCTATAAAGAAATTTCAACCATTTTCGATTTAAGTATCACCAATGTGAAGGTGAAAATACACAGGTCGAGAACCAAAATCCGTAACATACTAAACAACAAGGTGTAATGATGGATCACTTTATAAGTATGTATATCGATGATGAAATGTCATTGGAAGAGAAGATACTGTTCATAAATACTATTCACGGGAATGAGGCTTATAGAAATGATGCAGTATCGATGCTGGAACAGGAAAAGAAATTGGTTACGACACTGATACGACCTTTACCAGAAACAGTTTTGCCATTTTCAAAAGCACATCGCTCCATCCATTCCATCGGTCTGGCACTGGCCGCATGTGTGTTGCTTGTCGTATCTTTCCTGGCAGGAGTAAACCTTAATTCACTCAATGGATCGCTGCACCAGAATACTGCACTGATTCCGCACACTGTTCAGCACCGCTTTGTTCTTCACCATCGGGGATCAGCTCAGGTGGAGATCACAGGGAGCTTCACGGAGTGGCAAAAAATTCCCTTAATACCAACCGGTTCAGAAGGATATTGGGAAATTACGCTGGATGTTCCCGTTGGCGAGCATAGATACTCATTTGTGATTGACAGTAACAAACTTCTTCCTGACCCGACCGTGGCAACCAAAGAACCTGACGATTTTGGTAGTGTCAATTCAATACTCTTCGTGGAGAGTTAGCATGGGGCCGCGCTTTTATCTAAGCCGCATGTGGCTGACATTATTATTTTTTGTCTTACTCACTACTGCCTGCACACCAAAACACTCTATCCAGCTGCATGAGGATTCCATTTCCCTCTATTATCAAAATAAGGAAGCAGAAGAAGTTCTTTTTGCCTCCTCGATTGACCAGTACCGGCTTCATCCGGCAAGCAGGAGAGAGGGCGGCACTTGGGAGGTTGTTGTACCCAGGGCGAAGGAATTTTCTTATTTCTATCTTGTGGATAAAACCCTGACAATTCCTGACTGCCAGGCGAAAGTTCTGGATGATTTCGGCGCAAAGAATTGTCTTTTTATCTCTGACATGTAACCATATCGACTTCCCTGCGTTTATTAAATAAAAACTCTATTTTCAGGAGATGAACCATGAAGAAAAAATACGTTGCTATCAGTTTTATCTTACTCGTTTCCGCCTCTATCGCTTCAGCGAGCGAACCTCTGGTGGCGAATACAGAGTTAATATCACAAGAGCAGGCAAGAGAACTGCTCCAGGCTCAACTTGACAAAGATGATATGCCAGCGCTGCTACAGGCAATGAATAGAGAAGCGTTCAGTCATGCCAACATAGTTCGTGTCCAGCAGATTATTGAGGAAGCCGAAAAAGAGGGCCTACCAACAGAGCCTTTAACCGACAAAGTGTACGAAGGCATTGCCAAGACTGTTGACGAGGACTCCATCGTTGAGGCTGTGATAAGAGTGCGTCACCGGTATGCCTATGCATACCAGCGGGCAGGTGAACTGGCGGTTGACGCGGATCAGGAAAAGATAATCGCTAACCTGATAGCCGGTGCATATACAGCGGGATTAACAGAAGAAGAATGTGATTCAATCATGACTGCACTGCAGATCAGGACACGATCCATGAATAGGAGTCAGGCACAGCAGCTGAGCATTGAAACGATCAATACAGCACGTGTCATGGCCCATAGAGATGTGAGTTCGGAAACTATTTCAGATGTCCTGATTACTGCCCTGGATAAATCCTACCAGGCAAAAGAGATGGAAGAGATGCAGCTCACGTTCATGAACAGAACGCGGAATAGATCTGCCGAAAAGGTGGCACAACAATTTTCAAATGATATCAGCAGGGGACTGGGTGTTGATTCACTCGGCCGTAATTCCAGCAATGGGAGCGGAAGCGATAACAACAGAGACTCAAATGGCGGGTCAGGTGGTGCTGGCGGCGGTGGTTCCAACAGTTCGGGAAACGGAGGTGGCGGTTCAAGCAGTAGTTCCGGCAACTCCGGAAATTCAAGCAGTGGTTCCGGCAACTCCGGAAATTCAAGTGGCGGTTCCGGCAGTTCGGGAAAATCCGGTGGTGGCTCCGGTGGCGGTCGTGGCAAGTAGGGAGCTGTTTCAATACGAGCCTTTGTTGAATAACCATGGGACATGGAGCATGACCGGTCAGAGGGGTGAGAAAGAGCATAATTATTTTTTTGGTTGATATATCATTGGATTATAGCCACTGCACCCGTATACAGTGGAGGTGGCAAGGTGCACGGCTGCAATGGCCCGGGTCCTATTGATCAAGGTGATATCTGCAGCGATACCGGGACTGCTGCCGGAACGGTGGCTGACCATCTTTTTTGTAGTTCCGAAGTAAACCGTAACATCACGGAGCAATGGCCGACCAGTACACCACTTGGAGATCGGATGCTCAGGTCGAATGCTGAGGATGGTATAATAGGGGATGAACCGGACCCATCAACAATGATCGAATCAAAATACCTATCGTCATGATGATGCGTATCTTTATCAAGCCAGCTGGTATCATAAAGCAGCGTGAATGATGCCAACTGGAAGTGAATATTTTCAACAACACCATACAGCGTTATTTGCTCCCGACCCGCTTCTGAAGATGTTTTTTCATAAAATAGTATTTCCAGCCGTGCTGCCCCAAAGGTATTAAAACTTCCATATTGATGATTAGAGAAGGAGTTAATTTCAATCTCAAGATTGTTTTTGTCTGCAATAATTGATTCTTTGAGATATTCGCAGACAATGTTCAGTGAAACAGGTTCGTGTTGTATGGATAGCGCTTTCGACTGTGTTGAGAGATAAAATTGATTCACCATGAAATCCTCCTCTGTTTAAGTTTGGCCGTTATGGTAAATAGAAATGTCATTCAATCTATAAATTTGTCGATTTTCCTGAGCTTCAGAAACTATCTTGCAATTATCACCGGATAAGCTGTTGTGCGTATGATAGTCGCAACATCTGACCAATTTCTTACAACAGGCGATAGCCGATCGGGGTCAATTTTGGGATAACCTTTTGTTCTGTTGCTGGGCTCATCAAAAAAAATCGTTTAATACCTGACAATTGGATTACCAATGTGATACAAATGAAGTAGTTGTGATATTTTTCATTTAACAATAGTTGATCAGGGACAGGATCAGCGACAACACCCTTTTGCCGAAGGGTGTTTACTTATGTTGCTGTAATGGCAGGCTAATTATGCTCTGTTGAAATTTCAATCGATAAAGCGGACAGAAAGATTGTGGAAAAGACAAAAGAGTTCAGGGTAATTAACAGACGGTTTCAGTTCAAATGTCCATTTTGTGGTGGCAGAAGAAATTTCTTTATTAATAATCTTCGCAGAAAAAATATTAAATGTTTCAAGTGTGGTGAGAGTACCCGGTGTGTGTTTAACCGTCGCACTGACAAACGGGCCTACCAGAGTGGTAGAATCATACTGAGCACAAAAGCAGGGAAAGAGATGGAGGTTAATCTCAAGGACTTATCATATAACGGTGCAGGGGTGGAAATTCCACCCGGTGTCTCCTCAAATTTCTTGTCGATTGGCCAGGAAGTCACCTTGAAATGTAACTGGAATTCGCAATTAATTACTAATAGACGCTTTGTTATTCAGAATATCAATGGCCAGCAGATAGGAGTTAAGAAAGCGTTTCGTTAAAAAAATATTGAAGTCTGAACAGATTTTTTAAAGAGAGATAGCCGGTGTGTAAAACAACGTAAAACTTACAGGTGAGCAAAACAACATGGATACATCACTGCGGTCGAGAACAAGGATAAACTATTCGGCTCATGCGTTTATTAAATCAGGCGCAAAAGGTACAACCAAAGGCATTGTTCGGGATATAAGCATCGATTCAATTTACCTAAATTGTCAACCTAAACTGGCTGCTAATGACGAGGTAAGTCTGGAAATAGTTCTGCTTGGAAATGGCAGCGAACTGATTATCAAAGTAGCAGCACGGGTTGAAAGAACAGATAATGATGGTATCGCCTTATGTTTCCATAACCCTTTGGAGTGGTGGCCTATTTTCTCCCAATTCCCGTTTCACCAGGTGGAGAAAAAGTAACCTGAAAACAGCTTTTTGTTCTGCCAAAAGCGCTATCCATTTCTGCTGCAGCCGGTGTTTAGGGAGTTATAGATTTTACTCCCGGGGCTTGAATTATGCTCTTATTTCTTTTGGCACGATAGCTGTGTTGATCATCGAAACCTGATTACTGAAGATGTTTCAGTACCGTCTCCAGGCTGTCCTTGGCATCACCAAAGAGCATTCTGGTATTTTCCTTGTAGAAAAGCGGGTTGGAGACACCTGCGTAGCCGGTTGCCATTGATCGTTTCAGGACGATAGTGATTTTTCCTTTCCAACATTCAAGCACGGGCATCCCGGCGATCGGGCTATCCGGTACTTCCTGGGCGGCAGGATTGACGATATCATTTGCTCCAATCACGATTGATACATCAACGTTCGGGAAGTCATCGTTTATCTCGTCAAGCTCAAAGACGATATCGTAGGGAACCTTGGCTTCTGCCAGCAAAACATTCATGTGGCCGGGCATACGGCCGGCTACCGGGTGAATGCCAAAGCGGACATTGATCTTTTTGTCTCGCAGTTTGCGGGTAATATCATTTACGGTGTGTTGAGCCTGGGCTACCGCCATACCGTAGCCGGGAATTATCATGACCTCTTTTGCATCAAGAAGCAGTTCTGCTACTTCTGCTCCTTCAACCGAGATAATTTCACCTTCTTCACCTTCCGGCCCTGCAGCCGTTTCACCGCCTGATGTGCCAAACCCACCGGCAATAACGGCTATGAATCTTCTGTTCATGGCGCGACACATGATAAAACTGAGGATCGCACCACTGCTGCCGACCAGCGCGCCGACAACAATCAGCAGGTCGTTGCTCAGCATAAAGCCGGTGGCAGCCGCTGCCCAACCAGAGTAACTGTTCAGCATTGAGACAACGACCGGCATATCTGCACCACCGATGGCCATCACCATATGGACACCGAAGGCAAAGGCGACAAGGGTCATTAACAAAAGGGGAAGCGTACCGCCGCCTGCAGCAGATTGACTGACAAATGAAAAACAAAGCACAATCGATAAAACCAGCAGGGCTAGATTTAGCCAGTGACGGGCCGGAAGCAGCAGCGGTTTGCCGCTGATCTTGGCACTCAGCTTGAGAAATGCGATGATAGAACCGGTAAAGGTCAGCCCACCGATCAGCACGCCAAGATACGTTTCTACATCATGAATTGTTTTGTCGACACCGGTTAATACGCTCGTGTGATCGAGGAAATTGGCAAAACCGACAAGAACTGCAGCCAACCCGACCAGGCTGTGCAGTATGGCGACCAGCTCTGGCATCTGGGTCATTTCGACTTTTCTGGCAAGAATCAGTCCAATCGTTCCCCCAATGAGGAGCCCGATGATCAAAATAAAAAAGTTATCTGAGACAATTCCGATAACCGTTGCCACGAGGGCAAGTGCCATTCCGAGCATGCCGTACAGGTTCCCTCGTCTGGCGTTTTCCTGATTACTCAGTCCGCCCAGTGCCAGGATGAACATGATGGTTGCACCGATATAGGCCGCTGTTACAATACCTTGTGACATCTGATTTCTCCTATTTCCTGAACATCGAAAGCATTCGCTGGGTTACCGCGAATCCACCGAAGATATTGATGCTGGTAATCAGAACTGAAATTCCGGCAAGAAAGATAATCAAACCGCTATCTGAGGATATCTGGAGAAGAGCACCAATGATGATGATGGAGCTGATGGCGTTGGTGACGCTCATCAACGGCGTGTGTAATGACGGGGTAACGTTCCAGATAACCATATAGCCAACGAAACAGGCTAATACAAAAACGGTGAAGTGGGACATGAACTCGGCTGGAGCAACACTTCCTACTCCGAGCAGGGCAAGAGCACCTGCTCCAGTAGCAATGAGCGGCCCCAAGGTGTTTTTCTTCTCGGCTTTCGCCTGTTCAACGACTGGTACTGGCGCCTTTTTAGCAGGGGCGGCCGATAGTTTTGGTGCAGGGGGCGGCCAGGTTATTTCGCCATTTTTTATGACGGTTGCGCCCCGGATGATTTCATCTTCCATGTTGATGACAAGATTACCGTCTTTGTCAGGGGTCAGGTCTGTCAGCAGATGGCGTAAATTCGTGGCGTATAGCTGGCTGGACTGGGTTGCAAGTCTTGAAGGCAGGTCGGTATAGCCGATGATGGTGACACCGTGTTTAACAACCACCTTGTCCGCCTCACTGAGTTTGCAGTTACCGCCCATTTCTGCTGCCAGGTCGACGATGACACTCCCTTCCTTCATACTTTTTACCATATCCTCGGTAATCAGTTCAGGGGCCGGTCTTCCGGGGATGAGCGCAGTGGTAATGATAATGTCAACCTCTTTTGCCTGTTCAGCAAAAAGAGCCATTTCCGCTTTGATGAATTCATCACTCATCACTTTGGCATAGCCACCTTCTCCACTGCCGTCCTCGTCCGCAAAATCGAGCAGCAGGAACTCGGCATCCATTGATTCAACCTGTTCTTTAACCTCTGGCCGGGTATCAAAGGAGCGGACGATGGCCCCCATGCTTTTTGCTGCTCCAATAGCTGAAAGACCTGCTACTCCAGCGCCGATCACCAGAACCTTGGCTGGTGGAATTTTGCCTGCCGCTGTTATCTGACCGGTGAAGAATCTGCCAAAGTGCTGAGCAGCCTCAATAACAGCGCGATAGCCAGCGATGTTGGCCATTGAACTCAAGGCGTCCATTTTCTGGGCTCTTGATATCCGTGGGATAGAGTCCATGGCAAGAACTGATATCTTTTTTGCCGATAACTCCTCTAATAGCTTCTCGTTCTGGCCGGGTTGAATAAAGCTGATGAGAGCCTGGCCCTCCCGGAGCAGATCAGTTTCGTTTATACCAGTTTCACTATTGTTTTCTGGAGCTCTAACCTTGAGTATGATGTCACACTGGTCATACAGCGACTTGGTATCATCAATGACGGTGACCCCTGCCTCTTGATAATGGCTGTCTGTATATTTCGCATTCGCGCCGGCCCCAGATTCTATAGCTACTTCATAGCCAAGTTTCTGCAATAGTGTGGCGACTTCAGGTGTCGTTGCTACACGCCGTTCGCCTTGACGAATTTCTTTTGGTACCCCGATCCGCATAATTGCTCTCCTTTCTGATAGGACACTGAATGACTGCGGTTTATCTTAATGTTGAAGTGATTTGAACAAATAATAAAGAAGATAAGAACTATTCACAATAAGCACATAATTGTACCGAAAAAAAAGAAATCAACCGAAAAGATGGAGATACTTCTATTGGCATAAGTTTCAGCTGACGGCGGTGACATTGACCATCTTCCTGAAACAGGAATTCATTCTGATGGTGCAAATGATTGATAGATATAATCTTCCAGGATAACTGTCTTTCAGAGATCAGTTACAGGGGGTGATAAAAGGTTCGTTTCATGAGGGTTACAAGGCCACCTGGCAAGAGGAGAAAAATCCGTTCGAAGAAGCCCCGGGATGTCTCTTCGGTAATGATCCCTTTTAGCAAAGAAACCGGACAACTGTTTCTATGAAAAGTTCCGGTTGATCACTGTGCAACCAGTGTCCTGCGTTATCAATCCCCACAACGCTCGATTCCGGGAAGAAAAAGTGTCGATCAGATTCATGTTCATCAAGGTAATATGATGAATTATTGCCCTTTACAAAGAGCGTTTGTACCGGGCAGGGGGCATAGATCGACAACTCTTCAAGGCCGATATAGATGTGCTGGAGAAATTTCTCCAAGACCGGCAGATTGAACTTCCAGACAAACGATTGAGACTTTTTTTCTCTGCCGATACTTTTGGCAAGAAACATTGCCAGTGACTGATCACCGAGCCGCTTTGTCAGATCTTTTCTGATTGTTCCCCTGCTTTTGTGACTGGCCAGGTCAATCTGATGCAGGGTGCGGATAATATCATGGTGGTAATTGTTTTGGGCCGATCCATAATCCGAGGGTGCGATATCGACAATAATCAGCTTGCTGATTTTTTCCGGCTCAAGCAAACCAAAGACCATCCCCACTTTACCACCCATCGAGTGCCCGATGATACTTGCTCTCTCAAGGTTCTGTTGATCGAAATATTTCAGCAGATCTTCACACATGTCAGGATATCTGTGGCTCTCTGCATGCGGGGATTTACCATGATTCCTCAAGTCGATGAGGTGAACTCGATATCCATGTTCAGCTAGAGTATTGCCAATACTTACCCAGTTGTCCGACATGCCGAAGAGGCCGTGGAGGATAATAAGAGGTTTACCATCGCCGATTATACGGGAGTAGAGTCGCATGAGATTCCTGTAATTAAATATCTCACTTCATACACGAGTATCAGTCTTTTAACAATATGATCTGCTGGATATTTGATTTCCTGGACCGAAAACAATAGAGATGAGGCACAGACAAGGAGGCATAAAAAAAAATGATGCAAAATGTCCACACAATACATAGGTTTTCGTTACAGAAAAACGGTCGTGGTGAATTATAATCGGTACTGGATGCATTGTTGATTGAGAGGGAAAAATGATTTTTACAAATATCGGTATTGTTCCCGGCAAGGAGATTGTCGAACATTATGGGATTGTTCAGGGAAGCACTGTCAGGGCGAAACATGTGGGCCGCGATTTTATGGCTACGCTGAAAAATCTCGTGGGCGGAGAGCTGCGGGCATATACTGAACTTTTACAGGACTCGCGCGAGGAAGCAATGACGCGGATGGGTGACGAGGCAGATAAGTTAGGGGCAAACGCGGTAGTAAACATCCGTTTTGCCACTTCCTCAGTAGCGCAGGGTGCCGCCGAATTATTCGTCTATGGTACGGCAGTCAGGGTTGAGTAGGCTATGGAATCTGTTTTTGATTTTTCAGGGTTGATTATCTTTTGCTTCCTGGTCTGTCTTGGCTATGGAGCTGGTACCATCAATGAAAGGCGCCATTATCGATCTCTGCAGACCAGGGAAGAGCAACTCTCGAGCCTTTTGGTGGTCACCGTTGAGGAGGGCGTTGATTACCAATCCTGGCAACGATCGGAGCTGGTAACAGGGAGTGTGGTCATTTCCATCGACTATTTTAAAAGAGTGCTCGCCGCTATCCGCAACATATTTGGGGGGCGCGTGGCTTCCTATGAATCCCTTGTTGAACGTGCCCGCCGAGAAGCAATCTTGAGGATGAAGGAAAAAGCGGCCGCGCACGGTTATGAATTTGTGGTTAACATACGGCTGGAGACCGCTGCAATAGGGTCTCGCGCAAACCAAAAGCGGCAGATTGGCAGTGTTGAGGCGATTGCTTATGGCACGGCACTCGGTGACCGTCAGAAGTAAAATTGTCTGTCATTGAACCGAACTATCCTGCTGTTTTTTTCACGAGTACAGAAGAGAGACAGCATTAATCAGTAGAAATTATGGAGTGGAGCATGGAGATTACCAAACTCGAACCGGAAGTAAAACGAGGCCTGGTTGTCGTTTTGACTGGAAATGGAAAAGGGAAGACAACGAGTGCCATGGGGATGGTGTTACGTGCAGCCGGTCACGGCATGAACGTCTGTGTGATCCAGTTTATGAAAGGCGATCTCTACTCGGGTGAATGGGATGGGGTGAAAATGCTTGGTGGCCAGGTAGATTTTACTTCCACGGGGAAAGGTTTTTGCGGCATTCAGGGAAATCCCTACTCTCATGCTGAGCATCGGGAAAATGCCCAGGATGCGATAGAGCTTGTTCATAAAAAAATGGAATCAGGTGAATTTGATCTTCTCGTTCTTGATGAGATCAACAATGCGCTTCATTTGAAGTTGGTTGATCTGGAGCAGGTATTGTCAATATTACATGATAAACCTGAGCAATTGCATCTGGTGATCACCGGCAGGGACGCCCACCAGCAAATCATTGATCGGGCTGATACGGTCAGTGAAGTTAATGAGATAAAGCACGCTTATCGTAAAGATATCGAGCCTCAACCGGGCATCGATTATTAGCTGGCAGCTCTTGTTAAGCTAGCTGGCGAGGCTTTCGCTGACTGACATAGACACCGATAAGGACCAGTGTCGAAGCACAATACTGGGTGATGGTAAAGGTTTCTCCAAGAATGAGGAATCCCAGAATTACCGTGAAAACAGGAATAAGGTTGACGTAAGCTGAAGCTTTATTTACCGGAATTTTGCTGACCCCGAAATTATAGAGAAGATATGCACCAAGCGTAACGAAACTACCAAGGTACAGCACTGCCATTGTCGGGACAAACGGAAATTTAGTTGGTATGTTTGTTTCCGGAGAGAGAAGAAAAAAAGAAAAAAATATCGCCCCGATCCACGATTGAAATGCAGTGAGAACGATGGGGGAATAGCGTGCGATCAGATGTTTTAATGACAGGGCGTAGCCCGTTGCCGCTACCATCGCAAGGAACTCCAGAAAATTGCCAAGCGCCGGGTTCGGTGCATCTGCGGACGTCTCGCCGCTGAGACTCAGCCAGCAGGCACCGCTGATAGCGATGGAGAATCCCAGAATGGTTCGTCTCGTAATTGTTTCCTTGAGAACCAGGTATGCCCCAAGCGCAACCATCAACGGGAGCATGGAAGTAATCAGGCCTGCCTGGGAAGCCGTTGTCAACTGAAGCGCTTTTGCTTCAAAGATGAAGTAAATACAAGGCTCACAAATGGCCATAAAAAGAAGGTACTTCAGGTCCTCGCGTCGAAACGTGATCGCCCGTAATTGGTTATAGAAGAAAATAAAGCAAAAGCTGCCGATCACCATGCGGCCCCAGATTACGATCATCGGGGAAAAGCCCTGGAACGCAAGCTTCAGGGCGATAAAGGAGCTTGCCCAGAGAACCATCGCTGTTGTCAGGCTCAGGGCGGGAAGCCACTGTTGAAATTTTAACGGCAAGTGAATGCTCCACAAGGGAAATAGAAAGAATAGTTAACAATAAGCAGCTGCTGGGAGAAGGCGGTGACTCTATCACAGCGGTCTTGTTATCGCTATACAAAATATAGTGGTAAAAAACGAGTCAGATTTATGTGAGGAAGAGGCCGACAGGGTGCGTTTTACGGAAGAACCTGGTCGAGCAGTGAGCTATGGCAGAAAACGTTGTGAGGGAAAAGGTAGCGAGGCCTGCTCTCTCAGGGATGGACACTTTGGGCGCAGAGCAGAGAAAACCATTTTTTTATGGAAGTATTAACGGCCTTGTCTGACCATTGATCGCACTATCTCGCAGCAGTGAGGGAGATTTCGACTGGAATGAGCTCCACGCTGCCTCATAACACTACTTTTCCTGATAAATGACCTTTGTTGTGTTTTTATCAAAAATGTGGAGTTGCTCTAGATTGAAGGCAACTTCAATTTCCTCCCCAGATTTTACAAGTCTGCGCCCTTCACACCTTGCAACGAAGGTTTCACCCTGTAGCTCGACATGAAGATGGTTTTCATTCCCCAGGGGCTCGACTACTTTTACTACCCCGGTGAAAACCCACTCCTGCGGGCCTGGACTTTTGTCATCAGCGATAGTGATTTCCTCTGTTCGAATTCCCATCAACACGTCCTGACCATCTTCAATCCTGGCATCCGGTCGTGGTGGTATTGGAATGGTGAGTCCTCCATCAAATGCCAGAAAGTCTTCTTTGTTCTCTTTATTAATTTTGCACGCTAAGAGATTCATGGGAGGGGTTCCGATGAATCCGGCGACAAAACTGTTTGCGGGGTTCAAGAAGAGTTCAAGGGGGGTTCCAACCTGTTCAATATTGCCATCCCTAAGGACAACAATCCTGTCAGCCAGTGTCATCGCCTCTACCTGATCGTGGGTCACATACACCATTGTAGATTTGACTCTCTGGTGAAGCATTTTGATTTCCGCTCTCATCTGGATACGTAACTTGGCATCAAGGTTTGACAGTGGCTCGTCAAACAGAAAGACAGACGGTTTTCGAACCATCGCTCTTCCCATGGCCACGCGTTGACGCTGGCCACCCGATAGCTCGTGAGGTTTCCTTAGAAGCAACTCCTCAAGCCCCAATATCTCTCCAACTTCCTCCACCCTCTGCTGGATCTCCGCTTTGGGTGTTTTCCTCTGTTTAAGGCCAAAGGCCATATTTTCATAAACGTTCATATGAGGATAGAGCGCATAATTCTGGAACACCATGGCCAGTCCGCGATCTTTCGGAGCCAGATCATTAATAACCCTGTCTCCAAGGGAGATCGTTCCCTCGGTTATCTCCTCAAGTCCCGCTATCATCCGCAACAGGGTCGATTTGCCGCAGCCGGATGGTCCAACAAGAACAAGAAATTCTTTGTCTTTTATATCGAGACTAACTCCGTGAACAACTTCAACAGCACCATATCTTTTTATGACATTATTAAATTTCAGTTCCGCCATGGTGGGAGCTACCTTCTTAAAGAGACTGTATTGATTATTTTTTCAGACGCAAAACACAGAAAACAATAAATAAATGGATAGTACAACTAATTTTTTGTTAAAAAATCAAATTCAATCAGCACATTCAATCTCAAAGAAAAAGCGAGATACAGGAACGCTGATAGGGGCTCAATTTACAATCAAAGCCTAACGTAAAGAATCAATAATAATATCTTTTAATATTACAATAACAGTATTAGTGTAAGAGATTAGATTTGGCTGACAGAGGGAAAGGGTATGAGTCTATTTGTTTAACCGTTTTTAACTATGCTGGTGCGTAACACCAGGTATAATATTATGGTTGCAATTATAGATACATACCTGCTACTTTGGGCAGCTGCATGTTGTACAGCATTAGACGTGTGATTTTCTAATTGAGAATTTCATTTATTAAAGTCTTATTAACTTGGGGGTGAACATCATGAAATTGAGCCGAATGTTTATTGCTGCAGTCCTTGGAATGTGCCTCGCCTTTCCGGCGGCAGTATGTGCAAAACCCGTTGAGATTCAATGGTGGCATGCCATGAGAAGCGCCAGGGGTAAAGTCGTCGACACAATGATCAAAGCATTTAATGATTCACAGTCTGAATATGTGGTAATCGGCACCAACAAGGGTAATTATGACGAGGTCATGAATGCCGGTGTCGCAGCCTTCAGGGCCAAAAAGCAACCCCATGTTCTCCAGGTTTTCGAAGTAGGCACACAGACCATGATGCAGTCGGGTGCTGTTTATCCTGTTCATAAGCTCATGGCAGACGCAGGATTTGACATTGACTGGTCAAACTACCTCCAGGCCGTACTCTCTTATTACATGGATGCAGAGGGGAATCTCATGTCCATGCCTTTTAACTCTTCAACCCCTATCATGTATTACAATGTAGATATGTTTGAGAAGGCGGGAATCAAACCTCTTTCCAAAACAGAGTCTATAACCTGGGACGAGTTGGGAGAAATTACTAAAAAGATTGTTGACGGCGGCATTGCCCCTGCTGGAATGGTGACTGCATGGCAGTCATGGACGCAAATTGAAAACTATAGCGCCATCCATAACACTGCTTTTGCCAGCAAGGCAAACGGCTATGAAGGGCTGGATACTGAACTCTTGATCAACAATCCTTTAGTCGTCAGCCATATCGAGCGCTTGAAAGAATGGACCCAGGATAAACGGTTCATGTATGGCGGCCAGAAATACCAGGGCCCCAAGGCTGAGTTCATCGCTCAGAATGCAGCGGTTTACATAGACTCAGTGAGTGGTATTGCCAAGCTGAAGACCGCTGTTAAAGACTTCAAATGGGATGCAGCGCCATTACCCATTGAAGCATCGATGAAAAAACCTCAGAACAGCATAATAGGCGGTGCCTCTCTTTGGGTCCTCAATGGTCACAGCGAAGAGGAATACAAAGGCGTAGCTGCCTTCTTTAAGTTTCTTGCCAACAATGAAATGCAAAGTTACTGGCACAAAGAAACAGGGTATTTCCCGATTACAATGAACGCCTATAATGATCTTAAGGAAAAAGGATATTTTAAAGAAAATCCTCTGCAGGCTGTCGGAATTGACCAGCTCAACAGAGAGGTGCCAACAAAGATTTCAAGAGGATTACGTCTGGGCTATTTTGTTCAAATAAGAAACATCATCAACGAAGAGCTTGAGCTCGTATGGAATGGCAAGAAAACGCCTCAGGAAGCTCTGGATAATGCCGTCGAAAGAAGCAATATCCAGTTGAGAACGTTTGAAAAAACGTACAAATAGAGCAGGTTGGTTAAGCAGAAGCTTTATTGGATATCTAAAGCTTCTGCTTAACGGTTCAACATGAAAAAGCGATCAACTTTTAAATCACCATATCTTCCGTACCTGCTTATCCTGCCTCAGGTTGTTGTTACGCTGACCTTTTTTTATTGGCCGGCGCTACAGGGGTTGATTCAGTCTTTTCTTCTCAGTGATCCATTCGGGCAGAGCAGTAAGTTTGTATGGTTCTATAACTACATTGAAATATTTACAGACCCTCTGTATCTCCAGTCAATCCTGATTACCTTTACATTCAGCATGGCTGTGGCGACGGTTTCAATATCCCTGGGGTTATTTATAGCTACCATGGCTAATCGGGCCCTGCAGGCGACTGCCGTCGTCAGAACTATGCTTATCTGGCCATATGCGGTAGCTCCCGCCATATCAGGGATTCTCTGGCTCTTTCTTCTCCACCCTTCCTACGGCATTGTTGCGCTGGGTATTAACCGGTGGCTTGGATTAGATTGGAATCCGGTGCTCAATGGCAGAGATGCAATGGTGATGATTACCATGGCCGCCGCCTGGAAGCAGATCAGTTACAATTTCGTTTTTTTCATGGCAGGGCTGCAGGCGGTTCCAAAGTCGCTTATTGAAGCAGCGGCAATTGATGGGGCAAGCCCACTGAGGAGATTTTGGGCGATCACTTTTCCGCTTCTCACCCCTACATTTTTCTTTTTAACCGTGATGAATATTATTTATTCATTTTTTGAAACATTCGGAGTGATTCATACTGTCACTCAGGGGGGACCGGGTGGTTCAACAAACATTCTTGTATATAAAGTTTACCAGGACGGATTTGTCGGGTTAAACATGGGCTCATCCTCGGCTCAGTCTGTTGTACTGATGTCACTGATTATTTTGATAACTGTCCTGCAATTTAAATATGTTGAGAAAAAAGTCCAGTACAGTGGATAGGCGCCATGGTTGAAAAAACACCAGTACTTGATATTTTTACCTACGTTTTCCTCATGGTCGGTATTGTTATTGTCGGATTTCCTATTATCTACAGTCTGATAGCAACAACCCTGACACTGGAAGAGGTTTCCAGAGTCCCTATGCCCCTCATTCCAGGAGACCAGTTCCTGGTCAACATGAAAGAGGCGTGGGCCAGAGGAAACCTGGGGCGGCAGATTTTCAACTCGTTTGTCATGGCCGCAGGAATTACGGCAGGCAAAATAGCTGTCTCAATGATTGGTGCCTTTTCTATTGTCTACTTCGATTATAGATTACGGGTAGTGGCTTTTGTTTCTGTTTTCTGTACTCTCATGCTGCCGGTAGAAGTGAGAATAATGCCGACCTACGAGGTCGCTGCAAATGTATTAGGTCCCCTGAATGCTATGTGGGATTTTTTACACCTCAGTTCGCTTGTTACCTGGATTTCAGGTAACGACTTCGAGATCAACCTGAACTGGTCTCTATTGGACAGTTACACCGGGTTAACCCTGCCCCTGATAGCCTCTGCAACGTGCACGTTTCTTTTCAGGCAATTTTTCCTGACGGTACCCGAAGAGCTTTGTGAGGCGGCTAAAATGGATGGGGCAAGCCCCATGACCTTTTTTCGCAAGATTCTTTTCCCTCTCTCCAAAACCAATATTGCCGCTCTGATTGTTATAGAGTTTGTTTATGGCTATAACCAGTACCTCTGGCCGCTGCTTATCACCACAAATCCTGATATGACAACGGCAGTAATCGGCCTTCAGGACCTTATTCCCCAGGCAGATGATTTACCCGAATGGAATATTGCCTTGGGGGCTGCGCTGATGGTTATGCTGCCACCGGTACTTGTCGTATTATCTATGCAGCGCTGGTTTGTAAAGGGTCTCATCGAAAAAGAAAAATAGTAAAATACTTTTTATGATGTCTCTGGTTTTGGCTGGTCAGTAAATGACCAAAGCAGACGGTGATCTCCACCAATAGGGGGTGGATACTTAAGTGCCTTGTGCAAATCTTTCCAGGTTTTGAAATTAAAGGCTTGAGTGGAGTTGAGTTGTTATAGAAGTCAATGGCTGTTAAATCAGAGTTGATGGTTACCCAGCGTTTTTAACGTATTCTCAAATATGCTGTATTCTTCTCTAAACTCGCTCAATCAAATCAGAATGGCGGCACCCAAGATATCAATTAATAATCAACAATCTCATTTGTTCTATCGGCTAAGAAAACGTTTTGTCAGGCAATCAAAATAAACTATAAGCTCCAAGGCTTATACTCTTTATCGGAAACGGCAGGGAAAATATTAGCGTCGATTCGAAGCGGCAGGTAGCCCCTGATGTTATTGGGCTGATGGAGGCTGTTCGGGGTCAGGAAGTTTGTAGCGGCGGATTTTTTTTATGGTTGATCGAGCAATAACAGTTTGAATGCCGCTTCGCGAAACAATTGTCACCAGTTCGGGCTCAATCGTAACATCTGATGCCTCAATATCCCCGCCATTGTGGAGTTCAACAATATAGAAGAATCGATCTGTCGGAGAAACATTATCTGTTTGTTCGTAGTCAAGTATCTTGTTTGCTCTGATTTCATTCATGGCTTTTGAAATCATCTCCGGAGTGGCAACGATAGTATTATCCTTTTCGGACTGGTTTCCAACACCCTGTTCCTTTTGAACCAGTGATATTTTCTCACTGAACATCGTTTTAAATTCGAAAGGGTCAAACACTAAAAACAGCGTTACCAGAAAAAATAGAGCGGTGATCATCCCTTTAAGAGGAATACCAAAAAGCGTGATTGGAGCGTTTTGTCTTTCCATTGAATCATCTGTCAGGTGTTATTAATACGTTTCCCTGTATTCTATCTTAGTTTTTCCTGTTTGCCGAGAAATTGTATCGCTTGCAGGATCGATTGATACAAGAACAACTGGCGATCCAGGCTGACAGTAAAAAGAATTAGCTACTGCGATGCGGCATAAATTTTATCGTGGGCAGCATATCACAAAAAATGAATGAAATAAAATTTGTGTGCATTTGCACCAAAATTCTTGACAGAGATCTCGTCCCTTAGTAATCTCATTTGTAGTATATATTTAATTAATACATTTATTACTTGAAGGTTTTGAATTACTGTTGAAAATGGACATTTGTAGTACCTCTTTTTTGGTGTACGTATTTCGTTTTTTGGAGTACATTGCTGTTGATTTTTTAGGGTTGATCCGATAACGATGGCTGGTGTTCTACCCGTAAACCACATAAGGATTGATGCATTACGATTATTCCATAATATATTTATTTTTATAGGTTTTCCAGGTAGAACGACATTATTTTGTATTGTTATCCTGATTACTGCCAGTTTGGCTCCTCGCGCGGGTTGAACGGTCTGGGGTCAGGTTTTTTTAGTTTGAACGCATGAGTATTAACAAAGAGAGAGGAGTAAAACGATGAACAATCTATTAGCAGGAGTACTGCCACAGGAAGGCGGTCTGGATTCTTCCAGCTCGTGGAAATATTCTGCGGCAGTGTATCTGTGCGGTCTGTTAACCCTTGCCGGAGTAGCCCTGGGCGTTCACTCCATCGCCGTGGGCCATGAGCATACCTTTGGGGTTACCCGGGATGTGCCATGGGGTATTTTGATTGCAGCCTATGTGTTTTTTGTTGTTACCTCGACCGGTCTCTGCATGGTATCATCAATCGGTCACGTATTTGGTTTCAAGAACTTTAACCCGATAGCAAAACGGGCGGTGTTTCTGTCAATAGCAACCATCGTGGCCGGTTTTCTGGTAATAGCCTTTGAGATTGAAAACTCCTGGCGTATGCCCGTTGGCAACGTTATCGGTGCAAACCCGACCTCGAATATCTGGTGGATGGGGACCCTGTATGGAGCATATCTCTTTTTCATGATGATTGAGTTTGTGATGCTGCAGAAGAATCAGCACCGAACCGCCACCATGTTTGGTCTGGCAGGTCTTCTCACCGGTGTCGTCGCCCATTCGAACCTTG
This sequence comes from uncultured delta proteobacterium, assembly GCA_963776075.1. Taxonomy (GTDB): domain Bacteria; phylum Desulfobacterota; class Desulfobulbia; order Desulfobulbales; family Desulfocapsaceae; genus MADRE3. The sequence goes on along the minus strand of CAVZLG010000004.1, from coordinate 103,200 downwards.
GTGCCGTGTTCGGCCTCCTGAACGGTCGTGAGTTCTGGCATGGTCCCTACATGCCGATCTATTTTATTACTTCGGCAGCGATGTCTGGTTGTGTAGCGATTATCTTCTTTACCTACCTGGCGTATCGTGCAAACAACTGGAAGATGAGCGACGAGATGAAGCAGTCACTGGAGAGTGTTGCCAAGCTCGGTGCGCTGATGATGGCAATCATCCTGTTTTTCACGAGCTGGAAGATGATAACCGGCGTAACCGGCAACCCTCCGGGCAAGTATACGGCGATGATGGCGCTGATAAATGGGCCCTATTCTGTGAACTTCTGGATCGGTGAGGTAGCGCTGGGTATGGTTATCCCGTTCGCCCTGATCCTTGCGGTGCGCGGACGTAATATGCCGGTTTTGTTTGTGGCTTCGCTGGCCGGAATGATCGGTATCTTCTTTATGCGTTATGACCTGGTGATCATGGGGCAACTGGTTCCGCACTATCATGGAATGGGCCTGGTCGATTACCCGGAACTGTTCACCTATGCACCAACCTTTCACGAGTGGATGGTAACGCTCGGAGGTATCGGATTCTGCGGTTTTCTTTTCCTTGCCGGAGAACGGCTTTTTCGTGGTCATCTCAGTGAAGATCACTGAGCAAAAGATACATCAGATTAATTGGCCATATCGGCTGTAACTATACTTTGAGAGCTAGAAATGAAGATTGAAGAGCTTGAAAAAATGAAACCTGAAAGTCCCGATGTACTTCCGTCAAAAGAGCGGCGATCGCTGCTGAAAATTGGCCTGGCAGTTACCGGTGTATACCTTGGAGGTACGGTCTTGTCCCTGACTTCAGCCAAAAATGTAATGGCTGAAGGGGTCGTGCCAAAAGTTGGTAAATACCCCTACAGCCCACATTACACCATGGTTATCCGTGAGCGATTCTGTATTGACTGTGAACTGTGCAAAGAGGCATGTGTGGAAACGAATCATGTTCCTCCATACGGTTTCAGAACGACCATTCTTGAAAAACGAAGAGATATCGTCGGAGGTGGGTACGAAACTATTTTTATGCCGGTTCTCTGCAATCATTGTAACAGGCCCCCCTGTGTACGTGTTTGTCCAACGACTGCAACCTGGAAAGATGAAAAAACCGGTATCGTGGTTATGAAAGAGAGTCGTTGCATTGGCTGTAAAACCTGCATGACGGCCTGTCCCTATAATGCAAGATATTTTGATGAAGAGACCCGGGCTGTTGATAAATGTAATTTCTGTTACGACACCAGGTTGTCAAAAGGTGAGATGACAACAGCATGTTCTGAGGCCTGTCCTGCAGATGTCAGAGTGTTTGGTGATTTAAGTGACAATACAAGCCGGGTGTTTGAACTGCTCCATGCACCGGAAACCATTGTCTGGGTATTGCGCCCCGAAGCAGGTGCGCTGCCAAATGTTTTTTATACGAATGCATAAAACGTCTTGGAATAATTCATTTACCAGAGAAAATGTTAATTCGTGAATTTCAAACATCACGGGTTTGCGGGAGAAAATAATGAAAAAGATTGTAACAATAATCATCCTGGGGTTGGCCATTTTCAGCTTTGTTGCCATTTCGGCTTCAAATCAGCCTGCTGAAGAACAGGAACCGTATGATGAGGATACATATGGACCAGAAGCACCAATCGTCTGGACAAAACCTGTAAAAGCCGTAGTCTTCAACCATAAGACTCATACCATGGATCAGGGAATGGATTGTGAATCCTGTCATGATGATTTATTTCAAATGGAAGCAGGAGTTGCCCAGGAAGAAGAGGACTTTACCATGGAGTCACTCTACGATGGCAATTATTGCGGCGCATGTCATGATGGCGATACGGCGTTTGCTTCAAATACCCGGTGTACTTCATGCCATATCGGCGTTCGAGGTCACGCTCGATTGCTCGGTGGAGAATCTTCTGAAGCTCAAGGAGGCGGTCACTAAATTCTCTTCCTGGGAGGTCCGACTGATGTTATAATATATCAATTGTCGGACCTTCCAGCTCATCTTGATCCTCTTCCCCCCCTTTATCACCATCACGAAGCTACACACATTCAAGTGAGCTCATTTGATTGGGCGAATTTTGCGCCCAACTTCATTGTATGTGTAAGTAATTGAATTTTAATCGTTTTATAGTTTAATTTTTGACTGGCTCCATTCGATAAAATTTATTTCAAGGTTTATCCTCCTCTCTTTTCTTCTTAACTATCTAAATATACGTAACATAATGTCCAATCATCAGCATGACGCATCTTGCGTCATGCTGATTCCCCCATATGACGCAAGATGCGTCCTCTAGGGGAGAAGTATTTGTAAAACCTCGTCTGTCTTTTCGGATCAAAAAAAGTATTTACGGAAATATATCATTACATATCAATATGTTATTAATTTATTAATTATTATCTTAAATGGCCTGGAAGGTTGGCATATCGTTTGCTTTATAAAGAGCAAAGGTAATCTAAAACCAACTCACGAGGAGGTCATTATGGCTGCAACGTATATCGAAACAAGAAAAGCTTTAACCAGGATTAACCCGGGGCTGTTTTCAATTTGTCGAGAGAAAATAGCTGAGGGATTCTGGTTTACACTCTGCCTCACCCTTTTTCTAATTCTTGGTCCGTTCTCCGCTCCAATTGTCCTGGCGTTTCTGTTCTTCAATAATGATCTGAACAACGAAATGCAGGAGCCGGAATCATTAAACAATGAACACGTCTAATAATAATCAATCTAGCTGTCTCAGATAGTATCAAAGGAGGAATCATGTCTATTCAGTATCAAGCTGCAGTAATTCAGGAGCAGGAAATAAGAAAGCCGCAATTCAATCTGTTATTGTGGGTGATGCTTGCCGTTACAGCTATTGGCGTTTCGGCTGGCTTATACGCTCTTTATGTGGGCCATCACCATGCTTTTGGCGTTTCACGCGGCGTTCCCTGGGGTATTGCCATAAGTACCTATGCATATTTTGCAATCATCTCGACCGGGTTGTGTGCACTTGCAGCCCTGAGCCATCTCTTTGGCGGCAATAATCTCGCTCCGCTTGCCAATCGTATGGTTTGGCTGTCCATAGCATCGATTCTTTCAGCCTTCCTCGTTATCGGACTTGAAATAGAAAATGTCTGGAGGATGCCTCTGGGGGTTATACTCCACCCCAATCCTACTTCAAATATCTGGTGGATGGGTACACTCTACGGAATGGCTGTGGGGATAATGTTCGTGGAACTGTTCCTTATCATTTCCAGGCGATATAAGCTTGCGGTAATTCTTGGTGTTTGTGCTGCTGTTACCGAATTACTTGCAAACAGTAATCTCGGGTCAGTATTTGCCTCCCTGAACGCCAGACCGTTTTGGTACGGGTCTCAATTGCCGATCTTCTTTCTCGCTTCCGCTTTTCTCTCTGGAGCCGCAGCTATCGTATTGTTTACCCATGGCGCGTATGGATTGAGGAAGAAGCCTCTGGACGGAAAAACGTTTGAGGGAATGCAGACCGCCGGCAAAGTGATGGCGTTGATGATTTTTCTGATCGGTATCGCTACCTCCTGGAAATTTTTGAACGCCTTTGTCGGCTCAGAGGCTGTTGGTGACGCCGCACGATTGCTGACTACGGGATCATTGTCAACCAACTTCTGGCTGTTTGAGATCGGTATCGGGCTTGTCTTTCCCTTCGCACTGCTGATGATGACCCGCCTCCGGTCAATCCAGGCGATGTCTGCTGCAGCTCTGATGATTCTCGTCGGACAATTTTTCTCACGATTGAATTTAGTTGTCGCCGGCCAGGTAATTCCTCAATATTCAGGGTATGAAGGTGTGCCTGCACAGTTAAGTTATGCACCAACGGCTCCTGAGCTTGGGATCGTTCTCGGTGGCATCGGTTTGCTCGGCGTATGTTTCCTGATTGGGGAATATTTTCTCGGTGAACGATTTATCCATCATGATGAGGAGTAAAATACTATGTATGTTGATCCAGAAGTTGGGCAAGGAGGATACGACATGATCTCTCAAGATGAACCAATTTTCACTATCGGTATGGCAGCAAAAATTCTGGAAGTGCATCAGCGTACACTCCGGAATTATGAAGAAAGTGGCCTCGTACGACCAGCCAGGAGAGGAAAGTGGCGCTATTACTCGATGCGGGATATCAAGTGGATTGAGTGTCTGCGGGAAATGATTCATTCGCATGGCATCAGTATCAATGCCGTTAAAAAACTGCTGGCTTACACTCCCTGCTGGAATATAGTAGATTGTCCTTTTGAGAAAAGACAGCGTTGCAGTGCTTTCTTTTCCAATACACTCGTGCCAAATAAGGTGGTAAGGCTCAAGCCAGTTCCTCAAAGAAAGAAAAAGCATGTTGTAAATGTTTAGATTATAAGAGCCTTTTGCAAAATGATGATTTTCGTTCAACGTCAAGGCATGTGAAAAATTTTTACCGCAGGCATATAATTGATATTCCGAGGATAAAAATTTAAGCATAACGTAGAGGTTGAGCGAAAAGGGCGTTTTGCAAGCGGCTCTATAAAATAATAAGTACGTGACGAAAGCCCTCTGTCGAGAAATCGATAGAGGGCTTTTCTGTTTCCCCGCGAAGTTTCTTTTCTCTTAAACCCCCATCTCACCATTGAACGTTTATCCCCTCCTTGAAGAGCGATCCTTTAAAAAATAATGGGCGCATTGTGAGCCCTGATAATGACTACTGTCATTAAGAAGCAAAATGCGTCATATTTCTGCAAAAAAAATATAACCATATAAGTAACTGAAATAATGTAAATAAATTTAAAATTATGAGTGTTTTGTGGATTTATGTCGACATAATGATGTATAAATAAGTTGACAATTGCAATATACATTTATACGATAGTTTAAAATTCGTTTATCTTGTAAACGTAAGTGTAAACTAAAAGTATCTAAAGGGGTGCTTATGGACAGTCTACTATTTCTCTGTTTCTGGTTGGGTGGGGCATTACTTCATACGTTGTATGACCTGAAGATAAAACCCATTCTCAAATCTGAGAAACATGCTGAGCAGTCAAGTTAACAATATCAATTTAATAGCGCATGAGCATTAATAATGAGAGAGGAGTGAAACGATGAACAATCTATTAGCAGGAGTACTGCCACAGGAAGGCGGTCTGGATTCTTCCAGCTCGTGGAAATATTCTGCAGCAGTGTATCTGTGTGGTCTGTTAACCCTTGCCGGAGTAGCCCTGGGCGTTCATTCTATCGCCGTGGGCCATGAGCATACCTTTGGGGTTACCCGGGATGTGCCATGGGGTATTTTGATTGCAGCCTATGTGTTTTTTGTTGTTACCTCGACCGGTCTCTGCATGGTATCATCTATCGGTCACGTATTTGGTTTCAAGAACTTTAACCCGATAGCAAAACGGGCGGTGTTTCTGTCAATAGCAACCATCGTGGCCGGTTTTCTGGTAATAGCCTTTGAGATTGAAAACTCCTGGCGTATGCCCGTTGGCAACGTTATCGGTGCAAACCCGACCTCGAATATCTGGTGGATGGGGACCCTGTATGGAGCATATCTCTTTTTCATGATGATTGAGTTTGTGATGCTGCAGAAGAATCAGCACCGAACCGCCACCATGTTTGGTCTGGCAGGTCTTCTCACCGGTGTCGTCGCCCATTCGAACCTTGGTGCCGTGTTCGGCCTCCTGAACGGTCGTGAGTTCTGGCATGGTCCCTACATGCCGATCTATTTTATTACTTCGGCAGCGATGTCTGGTTGTGTAGCGATTATCTTCTTTACCTACCTGGCGTATCGTGCAAACAACTGGAAGATGAGCGACGAGATGAAGCAGTCACTGGAGAGTGTTGCCAAGCTCGGTGCGCTGATGATGGCAATCATCCTGTTTTTCACGAGCTGGAAGATGATAACCGGCGTAACCGGCAACCCTCCGGGCAAGTATACGGCGATGATGGCGCTGATAAATGGGCCCTATTCTGTGAACTTCTGGATCGGTGAGGTAGCGCTGGGTATGGTTATCCCGTTCGCCCTGATCCTTGCGGTGCGCGGACGTAATATGCCGGTTCTGTTTGTGGCTTCGCTGGCCGGAATGATCGGTATCTTCTTTATGCGTTATGACCTGGTGATCATGGGGCAACTGGTTCCGCACTATCATGGAATGGGCCTGGTCGATTACCCGGAACTGTTCACCTATGCACCAACCTTTCACGAGTGGATGGTAACGCTTGGGGGTATCGGATTCTGCGGTTTTCTGTTCCTTGCCGGAGAGCGGCTGTTTCGTGGCCATCTCAGTGAAGATCACTGAAGCAGAGCAGGAAAAAAGGCTTCGAACTGAACTGGTCGTGCCCTTTGTATTGGGAGGGCCAGTTCCATAAATACCTCCTTGTCAATCATAGACACAATGTGTAGATTGTCTCACGGAGGCAAAAACATGGCCAGAAAGAAAGTGGAAATACAACCAATTACCGCAGATACACCAGTTTATTCGATCGGGGTGGCAGCACAATTGTTAAGTGTGCATCCAAGAACCCTGCGAATCTATGAGGATGAGGGGCTGATAAAACCTGCTCGTAATGGTAATCGCCGCATTTTCTCTCAGAATAATATAACCTGGATTAGCTGTATCAGGAAAATGATACATGATGAAGGTATTTCCATACCGGGCATTAAAAAGCTTCTTCGTTATGCGCCGTGCTGGGAGATAACAGATTGTCCTCGTGAGGTTTGTGAATCCTGTACTGCCCAGATCGATGTTGCGGTACCTCGAACCCTGAGAGTTGCGGGAGATATAGAAGCTGAGAGACAGGCAAAAGAAAAAGAAGTTGCCTTACGAGAGAAACGTATTCAGGAAAAATCTGATAAAAAAACCTCATCCAGCTAATAATCAGCTTGTCCTGGCAGTTGAATCCCAGGAATTTTGTATCCTGCAGTGAAGAATGTCTCTTCTGAGCTCAATTCCCGGCTCCCATTTATCGACTTCCCATAAATAGACCGTTTTCTTATTTTAATGCCCATCAAGCGTTTTATGGCTACTCAACCTGCAGATATTGATAATGTATCCACCTGGGTGAAATATTCAGCCAAGTTATGCAAGCACTGTGTGGCCAATTGTTGCCGACTGCCGGTCGAAGTGACGCTGACGGATCTCGTGAGGATAGGGGTGATTGATGAATTTGAACAAGATGGGAATGCAAAAAAGATTGCCAAACGTTTGAAAAAAGCAGGTGTTATCGAACATTTTTATCAGAAAAAGGGCTTGTTCACGCTTACCCGTCTGGCAAATGGTGACTGCCTCTTTCTTGACAGCACGGTTCGGAATTGCACGATATATCAAAAGCGCCCGGATACCTGCCGGAACCACCCACATATCGGACCACGTGCAGGGTTCTGTGCGTTTTCGAATAAGTAATTATCTGCCCGTCACTGTCAGTTTGAACTAATCTGATAGGATACTGATATCCTTGACAGTTTTCATATGTTGAGCAGAGCCGTTGTTTTTTACCAGAAGAATTTCACTCATGATACTCAGGGCTATCTCTTTTGGCTCGATTGAGGCGATATTAAGACCCATCGGGGCATATACAGCCGTAAGTTGTTCTCGACTTATTCCCTGACTCAACATTTGTTTAAAAATATTTGAAATTTTATTTTCACTTCCGATCATTCCAAGATAGGCAATGTCACTATTTATTACTGCCAGCAGGGCTTGACGATCAATATCATGTGAACTGGTGGCGATAGTGACAAAGCACGCTTTATTGAAAGGGTATTGCTTGAGAGCTGATGACAGGTCCGCTGCAATGATACATTCTGCCTCGGCAAAGTATTTCTGGGTGTCAATCCCTTCTCTGTTATCAAAAACGACAATGTGATAGTCCTGTTGTATACCAAGTTTATACAGCTCCCGTCCGATATGACCTGCCCCTATAATTACCAGTGTCGGCCGAGGATGAAAGACTCGAATGAAGAGTCTCACTTCCACGCCGCAACTCATGCCCAGTTCGCTCTTTTCTGAGAGTCGATAGGTGATTTCTTTACTTTCTCCACGCTCCAGGCAGCGAGCGGCCTCTGATATCGCCCGATGCTCTAGTTCACCGCCCCCGACAGTACCTTCAATCAGTTTATCGTTGTGAACGAGCATTATTGCTCCGGGTTTTGCAGGGGTTGAGCCGGTAGCGGCGATAACAGTAACCAGCGCGACTGGTGTGTTTGTTAACAATTTGTCTGCCAGTAATGCAATTAATTTTGATTCCATGTTCTTCTATCTCTTCATAAATTGTAGCAGTACACCCAGGACAGAGCCGCTGATAGATCGAGCCTTGTCTGAGAAGGTAAAACAGTTATCTGGCTGGTTAACTCTCGGGTCGATATCGATAATTTTAAGCCCCGTCTCAACCCGAAACTGATCACGAATCATACCGTGAATGAGCCCGTCTTGTGATACTGTAACAGGGACTGAGTAATTGCGGCTGTTTCAGTGATATAGTCAAGCTTCAGCTTTGATACGTCAATTGCTGTACCGAGCGTTCTATCGCCAAGTTTAAGATAGCCACATCCGCCGAGAATTACACTGCCCGGGGTTGAAAAACATTGAATGCATGGTCAAGACTGGAAGCATATTCGAAATTATCAATCTGCAGCATAGACATTCCTTGCAAGGGGAGGGCTGATTTGAACCTTTGGTGATAGTGCCTGTAAAAGACTATAAATAATTGAAACAACAATAACATATTTATTAAAGTTGTGCCCGGTTCAACAGAGGCTCAACAGAGATGCTCTATTTATGAAAATATCCTTTAATCATCCATCTTTTCTTATTATATCTCTATAATTAGTGTAGAATATCGACTCAATTTGAATGAGAATGAACTTGACTGCAATGTCTGAGAGTTGTTTGCTGACAAATTGGAAATTACCATAAATCAGTTCTTGAGGAGATTTCAATGGAAGAGCAATCATATGTCATTACCATGTTGGTGGCAAACAAACCGGGTGTGACGTCCAGAGTTACCGGTCTGTTTTCCGGCCGAGGGTACAATATGGAGAGTATTTGCGGCGCTCCGACTCATGATCCGGAAGTGTCCAGGATAACAATAAAGACCAAAGCGACACCAGACCAGTTTGAAGAAATCCAGAAACAGCTCAACCGACTTATCGATGTAATCAAGCTGCGTGATATGACGGTAGAGGACAAGGCCGTAAAGCGGGAGATGGCGCTGGCCAGTGTCGTTGCTACTCCCCAAAACAGAACGGAACTGATCCAGCTGGTGGACATTTTCCATGCAAAAATAGTTAATGCTGGAACTGACTCCTATATAATCGAAGTAACCGGAACTGAAGATAAGATTGATGCACTGGTGAAGCTGCTAAAACCGCTGGGCATAAAAAAGCTGACCAGGTCAGGTGTCCTGGCGCTTTATCGTGAGCTGGATGAGTCTCATCTGGCAGGCTAATTATCTTGTCGCTAAATCAGCTGGGTGATACACGCTATGGATCAGAAAAAATGTGCTGCACGGATGGATAAGATTGTCCCATTTTATGTAATGGAACTGTTGGCTCGTGCGAAAGAACTTGAAGCACGTGGAAGGTCGGTTATCCATATGGAAGTCGGAGAACCCGATTTTAAAACAGCAGGACCGGTGGTTGAAGCCGGGAAACGGGCTCTGGACGCAGGCCACACGGGCTACACGCCGGCTACCGGCATACCCCAGTTAAAAGAGGCTATTGCCAGACACTATCGGGACTGGTTTGGGATTGATGTTGATCCGCGGCGAATAATAATTACTCCTGGTTCTTCCGGAGCACTGCAGCTGATTCTGGGAGTGCTGGTTGATCCGGGTAGGGAAGTATTGATGACTGACCCCGGTTATCCCTGCAATAAAAATTTTGTGGAATTTTTCTCCGGTGTACCGAAACCGCTTGCCGTCGGCCCGGAAAATGGATATCAGCTAGACAGTGGACAGGTGGCAAATGGGTGGAGCGAATCAACCTGTGCGGCCCTGGTTGCAACTCCTTCAAATCCGACCGGTACGCTCTTACCCCGTGAAGAACTGTCAAGAATTCATGGTGTCGTCAACTCAAAAGGCGGAACACTTATCGTTGATGAGATTTACCAGGGACTTGTTTATGGTGCTGATAACTATACTGCCCTGAGCCTTGGCGATGATCTTTTTGTACTGAATAGTTTTTCGAAGTATTTTGGTATGACCGGCTGGAGACTGGGATGGCTCGTCGCCCCTGAGCCCTATATTGATCATCTTGACTCTCTGGCTCAAAATATTTTTCTGTCCTGCTCCGCCCCTGCACAGTATGCAGCACTTGAGGCTTTCAGCCCACAATGTTATGAAATTTTCAAAAAGCGGCGTGATGAGTTTAAAAAGAGAAGAGATTTTCTGTTGCCGGCCCTGAAATCACTTGGTTTTGAGATACCGGTAACGCCGGAGGGGGCGTTTTATCTTTATACAAACTGTTCCAGGTTGACCGATGACAGTTTCAGATTCTGTTATGAACTTTTGGAAGCTGAAGGTGTCGCAATAACTCCTGGCAAGGATTTTGGTACCAACAGGCCGGAGGAACATATCCGTTTTGCCTATACAACGGGCATTGAACAGATGACGGAGGCGGTAGACAGATTGCACCGTTTTATCGGTTGATCCATCATTTCTTTGGGGAGAAACCCTGAAGCGATTGCAACAAACGCCAGTGGACAGACCGTGGATACCTGATAAGGATTACTCAAGTCTGACCAGCAGAAAGAGAGTAATAGTTGGTGATTTCTCGCATGTTGCTCTACTCATCTAATACTATTAAGTAACAGATTTAACAGGAGAATAATTATGAATAATGCCCAGATTCTGGCAAAAAGTTTCGCTGACCTGGGTGTCAAGCGGGTTTTTGGTTTTTCAGGTGCAACAATATTACCGGTATTTCACGCAATTGAAGAATGCGGTATCGATATCGTCGTAGATGCAAACGAGCAGTCCTGTGCTTTTGCAGCGGGCGGTTATTCCCGGGCGAGTAACGAGGTTGGCATAGCGGTTGTTACCTCAGGCCCTGCGATCACCAATACCCTTACTGCTGTCGCTGACGCGAATGCAGATTCGATTCCGCTGCTGGTTTTTGCCGGTCAGGTTGCCCAAACCAAGATGGGAACAGACGAATTTCAGACCATCAATGTTGAGAGTATTTTTGCAGATGCTGCTAAAAAAGTCATCCTGGTTACTGAATTGCAAAATGTTGAAGAGATTGTTAAGGATGCCTATTTCCTTGCCAAATCTGGAAAACCTGGGCCAGTGGTCATTGATTTTCCGTTTGATATTCAGAAAGCTGAGGGTGAATATCAGGGCATGGAGCCAGCACGATTTCGTTACAAATATGATGAGGAGCGGCACTTGGGGAAAAATCAGTGTCGCCAGTTCTTTGATCTCCTGCAAAAGGCCAAGCGACCGCTTCTCTATATTGGTGGCGGGCTGAATTCAGCTGGGGCGAGCGATCGCATACGTGCGTTTAACCGTCGTTATAGAGTTCCTTCCATCTGGAGTTTGATGGGGAAGGGCATATTGAACGAGTCGGGGGACTGGGCGCTTGGAATGCTTGGCATGTTTGGTGTCCCGGCGGCAAATATGGCTATCCAGGAGACAGACCTGTTTGTTGCTTTTGGAATTCGCTGGGATGATCGGGTCTCACAGAAGGTTGGCGAATCCGGTCTTGCTGCAGACATTGCCTATTTTGACATAAATCCGGAGAAAGTTCAGGAGGTCCGCTTCTCTCGAAATCCAAAATTTTCCTTTATCGGAAAAGCTGAAACTGCTTTGGACGATCTGCTTAATTACGCAGAAGAACATGATATTCAACTGAATATTGGTGAATGGCAGGAGTATACCCGCAGTTTAAAAGAGGACAACCAGCTGGATTTCAACAGAGGGGCAAAGGATATTCAACAGGCTGAGGTAATGGAGTTACTTTCAGGCCATATCACTGAAAATACCAAAATTACAACCGGTGTTGGCAATCACCAGATGTTTGCCGCTCAACACCTGCTGACCTTGACACCTAAATCATTTATTACCTCAGGTGGTTACGGAACAATGGGCTTCTCGCTCCCGGCCGCGATCGGCGCCCAGTATGCTAACCCCGAGGCAACCATAATTTCGATTGATGGCGACGGCAGTCTGCTGATGAACCTTGGAGAACTTTTCACCATCGGAAAATATGAACTTCCGGTAAAAGTGCTGATGTTGAATAATCATGGCGACTGCATGGTCAGAAATATCCAGGATCTTATGTATAGTGGGCGTTATGTGGGGACAAAGAAAGTAACTTCTGTCAGCTTTGCCAATGTTGCCGGTGAATTGGGTTTTCGTTTTGCCAGGCGTGTAGAGGATCGTGCGGAACTGGCAGAGAGTCTGAAAGCCTTTATCGAAGCAGATGGCCCGTCATTTCTGGAAGTGGTCACCGATGTTGATGAGATGCTCTATCCTCGAATTCCTGCAGGGCTTGGCTATAAAGATATGATTCTTGGACCGCATATGGAGAAGAAATAAGATTGGTTTTATAAAAGATTCAGAGAAAAACGAATCGGCTCAATTGTGAGTGTTTTTTTCTTGCTCACAATTGAGCTTTTTTTATTTTTGGCAGTCTCAACAGCCATCGCCCAGCAAATCAACCTTGAGCAGGTTGAGTGGTGTCGACGGTTTATGGTACCCAGAGGAACTCAGCCAGATCGACTTTGCCACGGCAGAGGAAAACGGCCTCCTGCTCGAGGAGTTTTTCCTGGGTTACATGGCTCATCGATTTTCGTGGTGAGATTTCACCTTTTACATTTACCACTCTATGCCAGGGCAGATTGTACTTGTCCGAACTTGAGTGCAGGATTCTCGCAACCTGTCGGGCGCCGCAGTGGTTTCCTGCAGCAGCAGCAATTAACCCATAGGTTGTTACCTTGCCATACGGGATTTTATTGATCGTTGAAATGACCTGTTGAGTGAATTGCTGCATCCGGTATGAACCCTGATTATTCGTTGATTATCGCAGGACCTGCAAAGGGAAGACTCTCAGTGAAAGCGTTCCCTGCAGGTTGGAACCATTTAATTGGGGTCAAGCGGGTTCTCGAGCTTGTATCGTTCTATTTTTCTGCGCAATGTATCCTTGGATATGCCGAGTTCCCGGCAGGTAATCATTTTCTTCCATTTATTGCGTTCAAGAGAATTGATTATCGCCTGCTGTTCGATCTGTTCGAGACTCAGCCCTGTCTCCAGGTGCCCGGTGTTGGAATGTTCTCTTTGAGAATCGGGCAGAAAAGACTCTGGGAGATGTTCTTCCTGGATAAACCCACCCGTGCAGAGGATGAACCCATACTCTATGATGTTTTCCAGTTCCCGGATGTTACCTGGGAATGAATGAAGCATCAGCTTTTTTAATACAGCATCGCTGACACCGACAATGTCCTTTTGCTTTTCAGCCCTGAATTTATCAACAAAATGGTCGATCAGCAGCGGTATGTCCTCCTTTCGGTCGCGCAAAGGGGGTAAGGTAATATCGGCAACCTTGAGACGGTAATAGAGATCATCCCTGAAGAGGCCGTCCTCTACAAGCTGTTTCAGGTCACGATTGGTTGCTGCAATGACCCGGACATCGACCTTGATAGATTCGTTTGAACCGAGTGGTTCGTAGACCCGTTCTTCCAATACGCGGAGAAGTTTAACCTGCAGAGAGTGAGGGATGTCTCCGATCTCGTCCAGGAAAATTGTACCACCCTCAGCTGCTGCAAAACGACCCTCTCGATCTTTTCTGGCATCGGTGAAGGCACCGGATCGGTAGCCGAAGAGTTCGGATTCAAGCAACGTTTCCGGGATCGCCCCACAGTTCACAGACAGGAAGGGCTGGTCTTTACGTGCGGATGCACTGACAATTGCATCAGCCATAATTCCTTTTCCTGTACCGCTTTCCCCAAGGATAAGTACGGTGCTGTCACTGGTGGCAATATCGGGGAGGATCTGGAAAAATCGCTGCATTATAGTGCTTTTACTGATAATTTCTTTGAAAGTATAGCGTTGCATCAGTTGTTTCCGCAACGATTCCATGACGGTCAGGTCCCGGAATGTTTCAACCCCGCCAACGACATTGCCAACCACATCAACCAGCGGAGCAGCGCTGATACTGATCGGTTTGCTTTTGCCTTCCTTGTCCTCGATCATTATCGAGCGGTTGGCAACTGGTCTTCCCGTATAAAGGCTTTCTGCGATCGCACAGTTTTTACCGCAGATTGAAGAATGGAAAACGTCACTGCAGAAACTGCCGATAGCATCCTCCCGGTCCCATCCGGTGATGACTTCAGCAGCCATATTAAAAGAGGTAATTTGCCAGTTCCGGTCAACGGTAAACACACCATCGGCTACTGAATCGAGAATCAATTTGTTCTGCAATGGCGCTGTATTGTCCCTGAAGGTCTGTACACAGCCGATGGGCCGTTTTTTGTCATCAAGCATTGGAGTGATCGAAACGACAATCGGGATGTTAAATCCATCCTTGTCGGTTACAAAACCTTCCTGGTCAATAATGTTGCACGGTTCTCCAGGGTTTGCTGCGGTAATCGGGCAGGCAGATATCCCATCAGCTGCGAAGAACAGTTCATCGCATGAACGACCGACAACATCATCCTCGAGCCAGCCTGTTATCCGTTCTGCACCTGCATTAAAAGATGTGATTATGCCCTTGTCATCAAAGGTGACGACCCCGTCGGCAACAGCGTTTATAATGATATCACTCCTCACTGATTCACTGATATCACGAAAAATCTCAACACCGCCAACGACACGGTTTTCATCGTCAATAAGCGGTGCCGCACTGACGCTGACCGGAAAGGGCATGCCGTTTTTTCGATAAATATATACATCACGGTCATGATAGACATTGGTGTTGTTCATGATACACGATGAGATTGCACATGATGACAGGCAGATATTTGATTGGAAAATCGTCTTACATGGCTTGCCGAGAACTTCCTCCTGGCTCCAGCCTGTCATTTTCTCGGCTGCTGAGTTAAAAGAGGTGATTTTCATATCGCCATCGACGGTAAATACTCCTTCCGCAATGGAGTCAAGTGCCAGTGCCCGGGGGGTTACGACCTCTGAGCGGTCAACCAGGGCAATATAGAATCCAAGGATGTTTGCATCTGAATCAGGCAGGGCAACAATACGGACCTTCAGGTTGTCTATTGACTGCTGGTGAGAGCCGGAAAGGAAAAACTGCTCAGTTTTTATTGAATCAACAGGTTTTTTCAGTCTTTCAGCTAAAGGTGTAAAACGGCTGTCTGCTTCTATCAGCGTCACCAGATGTTTTCCCAGAATATCCTCTTTGCTGTAGCCAAGTGTTTCTGCTGCCCTGTCATTACAGGAATTTATTATACCGGATCGATCGATGGTGATAAAGCCGCTCTCAGGCTCGTGCAAACGCTTGTTGGGGACTGCCATGATGAACTCCACGTAGTGATAACCTATTTGTATACCAAGGTTATTTCAATATAAGCTTAAATAGAAGGCAGTGCAATAAGTATAAATGGTTCGGATGAGAATTGAGTACGAACTGATTGCTGAGATGAAAAGAAAGGTCATAGATCTCGAAACATAAATGAAGTGAAACAGTTTTGAATACATGCTAAACTGCGGATAACGCTGTACTACTCAGTCATAGATCCCAGCGGATCAGTGTGATCAGATCAATAATATCCGGCAAATATAACAGATGTGTTCAAACGGGAAAAACCAGCTGCAGAATGATGTTTTGACGACCAATGGCCACTCCGTTCATGCCGTTGCAGGAATTGAGCTCTTTCACTCAATACAGGATCCTGTCCTTATCGTTACCCCTCAGGGGGAAATTATTGATGCCAACAAGGCAACGCTGCTTGCGTCAGGCAAAAAGCGGGATGAAATCATTGGCAAGGGGATTTGTGAGATCATTCATGGAGGCCGCTGGCCTCATATCAAATGCCCACTTGAGGAATTTCTCATTACCTGCAACGGAAAGAATGAAGATACCCGCCTTCCCGGCCTTGGCGGTGAATACCACCTGGCGATAACCCCGTTGGTTGATCCTGATGAGTCTGTCCAGTCAATTCTGCTGCAGGCACGCCGTCTAACCAGCGAGGAGTCACGCAAGGTAGAGACGATTCGAACAGCTCAACTGGCAGCCATAGGCGAACTTGCCGCCGGAGTTGCCCATGAGGTCAATAACCCAATCAATGGAATCATCAACTATGCACAGTTATTGCTTGATGATGCGGCGGAGGATTCTCTCCAGGCTGAATTACTGGGAAGGATCGTCCAGGAGGGAGATCGAATTGCAACGATCATATACAGCCTGCTCTCTTTTGCCCGGGAAAACGAAAACGAACTGAAGGAGATCGAGATTAAAGAGGTGATTAATTCCTGTATCCCCTTGGTCG
Source organism: uncultured delta proteobacterium (assembly GCA_963776075.1). Lineage (GTDB taxonomy): Bacteria > Desulfobacterota > Desulfobulbia > Desulfobulbales > Desulfocapsaceae > MADRE3. The sequence goes on along the minus strand of CAVZLG010000004.1, from coordinate 86,773 downwards.
ATCACCAGCTGAAAAGTGAGGGAATCCATTTGGAACTTGATCTGTCACCGCACAGCTGTTCAATCGTTGGCAACTATATGCAACTCCAGCAGGTAATCCTCAATACCATCAACAACAGCAGGTATGCTCTCAATCAACGCTACCCTGAAAGCTCCGTTGATAAGCGTCTTCGAATAAGTTGTGAAGCCGTTAAATATGAGGAGGGGAACCACATTAGAGTCGTCGTCAAAGATTTTGGTACGGGAATTCCTCAGGGAATCCTTGACAAGCTGTTTGAGCCTTTTTTCACCAGTAAACCGGCAGGACAGGGAACCGGCCTGGGTTTGAGCATCAGCTATGGAATTATCAAGAATCATGGAGGTACACTTTCTGTGGACTCGATTCTTAATAAATATACCGACATGATTATTACAATACCCGAGGCTTAAAAATTACTGAAACCATGCTCGACCGGAAGATCCTGATAGTTGATGATGAGGAGAGTTTGAGGCTCACGTTTGAAATGTTTCTCAAGCGGGAGGGCTATACAAACGTGCAGACTGCTGCCACCTTTGAGGAGGCTCTGGCGGCAATAAGCAAAGGATCTTTTGATCTCATCATCAGTGATATCGTTCTAGGAGGAGAAAAAGGTACCGAGCTATTGCGCCACATACGGGAGACTGGAATATCCTGCCCTGTTGTCATGGTCACCGGGTTTCCCAACCTGGAAAGTGCTTCAGAAGCCGTTCGGTTGGGTGCTTTTGATTATATTTCAAAACCGGTTAACAAGGAGAAGCTTCTCAAGCTGGTTCGCCAGGCGCTTGCCTTTTGGGAACTTGAGCTTGAAAAGCGGTCATTGATTTTACAGAACGAGAAATATCAGCATTACCTTGAGGCAATTTTCAGTTCGGTTGAAGATGCGATTATTGCCGTTGATAATTCCTGCACTATTCTCAAATTAAACCGCACGGCAGAATTGTTGCTTGTTGAATTCCGGGATGACCATGATTCCGATGACAAGAGAATACCTGGAGAGATTGGCAATGCCTGCCTGAAGGATGCGCTGCTGGTCATTGAGAGAGGCAGTATTGTCAGGGAGCATGTCATTGAATGCGTCAACACGGTCGGCGTATCCAGGATGTTTTCGATTAATGCAGCACCACTTGATATCGATGATGAAATTTCAAACGGTGCGGTCATTGTTGTGCGTGATGTGACCAGGGCAGAGGAACAGTATGTTCCTTCGCAGACAATGCAATTCCATGGTTTTGTCGGCGCCAGCAGGGTGATGCAGTCAATTTATCGATTGATTGAAAATGTCGGCAAAGTTGAAACGGCCGTTCTGATAACTGGTGAATCCGGCACAGGGAAAGAACTTGCTGCAGAGGCGTTACACGCAGAAAGCCCACGCAGTACTATGCCCCTGGTAAAGGTAGACTGTGCGGCATTACCAGAAGAACTCCTGGAGAGTGAGCTGTTTGGTCACCGCAAGGGCGCCTTTACCGGTGCCGATCGAGACAGACCTGGCAGGTTGCTGCAGGCAGATAAAGGAACGTTGTTGCTCGATGAGATTGGCGATATAACACCGCGCTTGCAGCTCCGGCTTCTTCGATTTCTGCAGGAGATGACGTTTACTCCGGTTGGCATGGATACCCCGGTCAGCGTTGATGTGCGAGTGATTGCAGCAACAAACGTTAACTTGAGGGAAAAGGTCAGGGAGGGCAGTTTCCGCGAGGACCTCTATTATCGGCTGAAAGTCGTTGAGGTTGTTCTTCCGCCGCTTCGTGACAGAAAGAAATGTTTACCGCTGCTGATACAACATTTCCTCACCTTCTTTTCACAAAAACATGTCAGGCATGTTCATTCGGTTTCAGACCGTGCCATGGATGCGATGCTGTCTTACTCGTGGCCTGGTAACGTCAGGGAACTGAAACATATAATGGAGCGTGGTGTTGTACTCTGTCTTGGGAATAATCTTTTACTGGAACATCTCCCGGAAGAAATACTTGAATATAGCAGTCCAGCTTCACCCAAGATAAATGATTCCAAGGAATCGGAATCGTCACGTCATCTCAGCCACGATCAGATGTATTCTGCTCAGCAGAATGAACTGATTGAGGCCCTTAAAGAGGCTGGTGGTAATAAGTCAAAAGCTGCACAAATTCTCCAGATTGACAGGTCTACACTCTACCGCAGACTCCGCAGGTTAAAAATAACCACACCATAAAGTGTTGCGGTAGTGTTGCAAAAGTGTTGCTGCTGGACTGTCGCGGTGCCACATTGTCGCAACAGTTTTATCTTGTCACTGCTGCTCTAAAACCATAATTTTTACCAGCTATTTTAATTTTCCCCTATCTCTGTTTATTGATTAGTTAATTAATTTCAATAAATTAAATGATAAGTCGTGCAGGTGTATCATTTTTTACGACAATGTGGCACAGGTGATGCAATGTAGGAGTGCAAGAGACAACAACACTCCAATCACTCAAATTGAGGGCAACCATGAAAACAGCAATCCTTAGAAAGACAAGAACTGAGACGCGAACAGTTGGTAAAGTTGACGAGCAGGTGTACAAGGTTGGTATTGCTGTCGTCGGTGCATGCTCTCTGGCGATCGGCATTTGGGCAACGGTAGCACTGGTCAGTGGGATGGTTGCAAGTGGCGGTCCTGGGGCACTTATCAGTGACTGGTTTAGAGCAGTTATTGGCTCTTAATAAAATAATAATAAGCGAAGAGGCACCGTCATGATAGAAAGAACTAAGGTACAGGAAAACACAAAAACCACGATATCCACTCAAACTGATGCAGCAACCGAGGTCTCAAAAATTGGTGTGATAACTATAGCTGCCTTTGGTGCGGTTGTGGGTCTCTGGTCAGTTGCCTGTATTATCGGAGGCATGGCCGCGAGTGGCGGACCCCTGGCTTTTGTCGGTGCCTGGTTCAAAGCGGTGACAGGAATGTAGATATAACCTGACTAGTATAATTTTTTGATAAAGGACCACAGAGCAAATAAGCTCGTGGTCCTTTTTTTTTGTAATTATCCTGAATTATATAAAAATCCTTTACTTTAAAATATGATTAAATAGGTGTATAACGTATGTTGTTGCTGGTGAGCGAAGACGTAACTGATTTCGGCTGTATGGGGTATGCATGGCAATTCTGGTCAGAAATTTACTGATCTATTTTATCATATGTTTTGCTTTCTTTATTTCAGGGTTGATCTACCATCTCGAAACGAGACTGGTGCAGAAGGATTACTCTGATCTGCTGATAGATATCGACAAGGGTATTGTCAGTGAAATTGTTATCCAGCAGGATATCGTTGATGTCACGACGAAATCAGGAAACAGGTATACGACTGTTGTCCAGGAGCCGGCATATCTTGCCACCAGCTGGCATGGCAGTAATATCCGTATTTCATACAGAAAAGATTATGGCTCGTTTGTTTTTTTCGGAACGAGTCTTGTTTTTCTCACCTCTCTTTTCCTTGTTTCATGGCTGTCCTTGAAAGTTAAAGATAATGAGTCCAAGAGTTCTGCTTTTGCAAACGAGAAGCTCATTATACCGGGTTCAGAACTCAGGAAAATTACATTCAATGATGTTGCCGGCATTCCCGAAGCAAAAGAAGAGTTGCGCGAAATTGTCGGGTTTTTGAAAAATCCTGAGCAATACCGGGAGATTGGTGCCTCGACTCCTAAAGGCGTACTGCTGCAGGGCCCCCCGGGAACCGGGAAAACATTGCTTGCCCGGGCAATTGCCGGGGAGGCAGGTGTCCCTTTCTATTCTTTCAGTGGCTCTGATTTTGTAGAAATGTTTGTCGGGGTTGGAGCTTCAAGAGTGCGGGATCTTTTCAGTGAGGCCAAAAAACACGCACCATGCATCATATTCATCGATGAGATTGATGCCGTTGGCGCCAGTAGAAAATCCTCTGCGAGTGACGGCAATGATGAGAGAGGCCAGACCCTGAACGCCCTGCTGGTGGAAATGGATGGGTTCAGCCCGTCTGACAATATTGTTGTTCTGGCAGCGACCAACAGACCAGACATACTCGATCCGGCCCTGAAACGCTCAGGGCGTTTTGATCGTCAGATAACCATTGTGCCGCCGGATGTGAAAGGAAGAAAGCAGATTCTCGATGTTCATTGCCGAACCATCAAGATGAACCCTGGTGTTGATCTTGAAGAGATAGCAAGAATGACTTCAGGGTTCACAGGTGCTGAGCTGGCAAGCCTGGTAAATGAGGCTGCACTCCTGGCCGCCCGCCAAAAAAAAAGTAGTGTTGAGCAGGATGATTTCGATATGGCCCACGACCGGATTCTTCTTGGTGTGGAACGAAAAGGGCTGGTTATTCTGGAAAAAGACAAGCGGGTTCTTGCTTTTCATGAGGCCGGTCATGCTATTGTTGCAAAGCTGCTGCCAGACTCCGATCCAGTTCATAAAATAACCATTATCCCACGGGGCCGTGCTCTTGGACAGACTCAGCAACTTCCTATTAATGACCGACAGGCTTACAGCAGGGATTATCTTAAAAACAGGATTACCACATTGATGGGAGGTCGCGCTGCTGAAGAGCTTGTTTTTGGACTGCAGACGACCGGCGGGCAGTCAGACATACAGCAGGCAACAGCGATAGCAACGAACATGGTATGCAAGTGGGGTATGAGCAAGGTTCTTGGACCCCAGGTCTATATTGTCGATGACAACGATTTTCTTGGCCCCTCCAGCAGTAGGCTTGCCATGGGGGCGCGAACAGAGGCCCAGATAGATCGGGAAATAAAGACCCTGCTGGATGAATGCTATCGGGAGGCTGTCGCCATCCTTGGAAACGAGCGGCTTTTTTTGTCAGTTCTTGCAGATATTCTTATGCAGGTGGAGACTATTGACAGTGAGGAGTTTGATATTATCTATTCCTGTTCCCTGAAGAAAAAATATGAGTTTCAAATGGATGAATCCCCCGAAGCCTGCAAAATCTCTTAGGCTCTTTACATACGTATATGCTGAAATCAACGAGGTCCCTCATTTACATAAGTTTTTTTATTGTCGGAATATCACTGTTCCTGATCATTATTCTTGGGGTTCGGCAATTCCAGCTGAACAGGGAGTACTCTGAGATCACAACGCTGAGTGAAAGAACACTCTTTACCTTTGCAACTCTGAGGGAGCAGGTGACGGAGTCACTGATCAGCAGGGATTATCTGTTACTCAGAGGGGTTTTTCCTGAAATTGAGGAATTGAACAATACTATCACCAGGTTTTTTGACAGCGATATTATCCCTGGTCAGTACAAACTTGCCCTGACTGACAGGATTGACCTTGCAGGACTTGTTATTGATTTAAGAAAAGTCGGATCAGATCAGAATGACCCGACTATAGGACTTAAAATTCAGCAGGATCTGCGGGTGATTGGAGATAACCTTTTTAAAATCGACAGGGTAATCACCGGTCAGATCAGGAACTCTGTAGTCAGTTTTCAGCTTGGAATTATTGGTGCGATGGGGCTTCTTATCAGTTGTACCAGTTTCATTCTTATCCTGTTATACCGCAAAACAATCCTTCCGATGTTTGAATTATCCCGTCAGATTGGCAGCAATCAAATGGAATCCGGTCAACTGAGCTGCAGCAGTGATGTGGCCACTGAAATTGTCGAGATTACGGATTCAATAAACCGGATAATGTCAGCTCAGACAGCCTCAGATGGAGCTGGCTCCTCTCAAAAGTATGAAGATCAGGAAACACTCTCACGAACGATTAATGAAACAGCAAATAGTCTTAACGGTATGATAAACTATGCCCAGCTGTTGCTGGAGTCTGAATCACCACCCTCCGAGGAACAGAAACGGATGCTCGAGCAGATCATTGACAGCGGTGAACGGATCGCTGATCAATGGCAGAAAGTAAGCCAGCGGTTCAGTAATTGAGTTCATATATCCCTTTTTGTATCGTCATTGCTTCCAACATTAACCAAAGCGTCCGGTAATATAGTCTTCGGTAAGCTGGTGTTTTGGGTTGGTAAAGATCTGATCCGTTGCCCCGACCTCAATGAGATCACCGAGGTGAAAATAGGCGGTACGCTGAGAAACCCTGGCTGCCTGCTGCATTGCATGAGTGACGATAACAATGGAAAACTGTTGCCGTAGTTCTCCGATCAGCTCTTCTATCTTTGCCGTAGCTATCGGATCTAGTGCTGAGCATGGTTCATCCATGAGGATTACTTCAGGACTGACAGCAATCGCCCGGGCAATGCAGAGACGCTGCTGCTGGCCCCCAGAGAGACCGGTACCCGGTTCGCTGAGCCGATCCTTTACCTCGCCCCACAACCCTGCCTTGACAAGAGATGTCTCAACGATCTGGTCAAGTTCACCTTTGTTTGCAGTAAGCCCATGGATTTTGGGACCATAGGCGACATTATCATATATCGACTTGGGAAACGGGTTGGGCTTTTGAAAAACCATCCCTACTCTGGCACGAAGCGGTACAACATCAATACTTGGGTGATAAATGTCTTCGCCATCAAGACATATTTCACCTTCAACTCTGCAGCTGACAACGGTATCGTTCATGCGGTTGAGACAACGCAGGAAGGTTGATTTTCCGCAGCCCGACGGACCGATCATGGCCAGGACCTCATTGCAACCAACATCTATGCTCACATTGTTTATGGCCATGGTAACACCATAAAAAACAGAAACGTCTCTGCATGTCATACGCGGTTGTCCCACAAACGGGTTACCCACCGTTTCCCTACTGAGTTTGTTGGTTTTAACATCTGGCATTGTCTGGTCCTTGTCTGCAAGGAGAGAAAAATCTGATTCTAGTATATCAAGAGTAGCGCTCATGAAAGTCCTGCCTGATAGTGCTGTTTGTTGAAATATAAGCAGATCAACAGCTATGAGAACCTGTTGATCTGCTTTTTAAAAGAGTGTTCGGTTGCTCCTATTCATCAATGATTGACAAATTATTTGGCAGCAAGCGGTTTCAGCTCCTTGACGTTTTGCGTAAACATCTGACGCTCAGCATCCGGCATCGGAATCATACCCTTGTCGGCAAGATAACCTTCAGGTCCCCAGGCTTTATCGCTGGTGAATTCAGCCAGGAACTCTACCATACCGGGAATTGTACCAACATGGGCTTTTTTCACGTAGAAAAACAGTGGTCTGGATACCGGGTATTTACCATCGGCAATATTTTCAAAGGTCGGTGCCTCACCATCAATGAGGGAACCTTGAACAATATCAGCGTTCTGGTCGAGGAATGAGAAACCGAAAATTCCGATGGCATTTGGATTGGCCTGAAGCTTCTGGACAATCAGGTTGTCGTTTTCACCCGCCTCAACGTAGGCACCATCTTCGCGAAGGGTGTGTGCTACTCTCGCGAACGCTTTCTTGTCAGATTTTCTCAGCACAACAAGAGATTCAAACTTTTTAGCACCACCTTCCATGGCCAGTTCAACAAAAGCGTCGCGGGTTCCCGAGGTTGGCGGAGGGCCAAGTACCTCAATTGCTACTGCCGGAAGATCAGGGTTGACATCTTTCCAGGTCTTATAGGGATTAGCCATAAGTTTCCCGTCAGCACCGGGGACTTCCTTGGCAAGAGCCATGAAAATGTCCTTGGTGCTCAGTTTCATCTGAGCACTCTTTTTAGAGTTGGCCAGAACAATACCATCGTAACCGATTTTCACTTCAATGATTTCTTTGACACCGTTCGCCATACACTTTTCTACCTCAGAGCTTTTGATGGCCCGCGAGGCATTAGTGATGTCTGGATGTTTCACACCGACACCACTACAGAATAGCTTGAAGCCACCGCCTGAGCCAGTAGATTCAATCTTGGGTGTTTTGAAGTTGGTCATTTTTCCGTATTGCTCAGCGACAACAGTAGCAAAGGGGTAGACGGTTGAAGAACCGACGATTGAAATATAATCGCGATTCGCGTGCGCAGGTGAGGTTGCAAGTGATGCAGCTGTGAGTGCACAGGCTGCGATTAATCCTTTTACTCTCATTTTTTTCTCCTAGTTTTTTGTTTTTTTCCAGATAATTCTGGTTGAATGGTTTGTTACCATTTCATCTCAAATTTGTTTCTCATGAAAACAGCAGCAGCATTCATTGTTATCAGAAAACCGAGGAGAACAATGATTGCTGCAGAGTTTTTCTCTACAAATGCCCGTTCAGGGCTGTCAGCCCAGAGATAAATCTGAACTGGCAGGGCAGTTGCCGGATCAGTCAGGCTGCCGGGGATGTCGGCGATAAAGGCAACCATACCGATCATCAGCAACGGTGCGGTTTCACCAAGAGCCCGAGCCATGCCGATAATGGTGCCGGTGAGCATTCCGGGCAGAGCAAGAGGAAGTACATGGTGAAACACGGTCTGGACCTTTGAGGCACCAACACCAAGAGCTGCTTCCCGGATGGATGGCGGCACCGATTTGATTGAGGCGCGGGCGGCGATGATTATGGTCGGCAGGGTCATCAGGGTGAGGACCAGTCCGCCGACAATTGGCGTTGACCGGGGAATACCCCAGAAATTAATGAAGATTGCCAGCCCGAGAAGGCCGAAAATGATCGAGGGCACTGCAGCAAGGTTATTAATGTTTACCTCAATAAATGCGGTAATAGCGGAGTCCGGTGCAAACTCTTCGAGATAGATGGCCGCCGCCACACCAATCGGAAAAGAGAGCAGCAGGGTAATCAGCAGGGTGTAAAATGATCCTTTTGCAGCCCCGAGAATACCGGCAAGCTCAGGTTCCCGGGAGTCTCCAGCGGTAAAGAAGGTGGTATTGAACCTCATCTTGATCAGGCCACCGCTTTCAAGCGTTTTAATCCATTCGTATTGCTTGTCTTTGATGCGCCGGTTACTTTCGAGCTGGCTGATGTCGATGTATTCTTTCATCAGCATATCGACATCATCACCTGCCGGGACCCAAAGCTTGAACCGGGTGGATATAAGTTTCGGATCTGCGACGACTTTGTCCATAAGTTTGAATGCGGCGCCCTTGCTGACAAGATCGTAAAGCATCTTCTTGTCCCCCCTTGAGCTGACATCAGGGAACATATTTCGAAGAGATGATTTGATGATTCCTCCATAGTCTGCCTGGGACAGGTCGGGATTGGTGAAATATTTCTTTTCAAGGTTAACCTCAAGCTGGATAAAGGTCTGCTTAAAGGCGGTGTAGCCATTGCCGATTATGGTGATGAAGAGAAAAGCAAGAAAGGCCAGAGCAATTGCAATTGCCGATACACCAAGCCGTTTAAAACGTTGTTCAGCCTTGTAGCGGCGTCTCAGCAGTTTGGTGTGGTTACCTGAACGAAGTGATTTATTTTCAGTTTGCATTTCGTTTACAATTTTAAAATGAGGTGATTGATCTATTCGTATTGTTCGCGATATTTTCTAACAACTCGAAGGGCTATAACATTTAGTATCAGGGTAAAAATGAATAAAACCAGGCCAAGCGCAAAGGCTGCCAGTGTCTTTGGGCTGTCAAATTCCTGGTCGCCGACAAGAAGGGTTACGATTTGCACGGTAACCGTTGTCACTGCCTGAAACGGATTGGCAGTGAGGTTTGCTGCAAGCCCTGCTGCCATGACGACAATCATTGTTTCCCCGACTGCACGGGAAATCGCTAGCAGAACACCGCCAACTATGCCAGGCAGGGCTGCGGGGAAAATCACATATTTTATGGTTTCATACCTGGTAGCACCAAGCGCGTAGGAGCCATCACGAAGTGCCTGGGGAACAGCGTGGATGACATCATCAGAAAGGGATGAAACGAACGGAATAATCATGATTCCCATCACCAGTCCTGCCGCAAGAGCACTTTCAGAAGCGACAGACAGACCGAAGAATGATCCGGTATCACGAAGCAGCGGGGCAACGGTCAATGCAGCAAAAAAACCGTAGACAACCGTAGGAATTCCAGCCAGAATCTCGAGCAATGGTTTGGTGACAGCTCTGAATTTCTGGCTGGCATATTCTGATAAATAGATGGCAGCAAGCAGGCCAATGGGAATTGCTACTGTCATCGCAATTCCGGCTATCATAAAGGTACCGGTAAAGATGGGCACCGCCCCGAAGGCGCCGGAGGAACCGGCCTGATCTTGCCTGATCGCCATCTGTGGACTCCAGGTAAGTCCGAAAAGAAATTCCTGGAGCGGCACTATCTGGAAGAAGCGGATAGCTTCAAAAAGTACAGAAAGTACAATTCCAAGGGTTGTCAGAATGGCAACCCCTGAACAGAGCATCAAACCAAATTTGATAACCGTCTCGACAATATTTCTGGCACGAAGAGCAGGCGCAATTATCCGATAGGTGAGAAATGTGAGAAGGATGATTGATAAAGCTATCGCTCCTGTAATAAAGCCTCGATATCCCTGCTGTATTGCAATGTAGTGGTTTGCAGCCTCTTTTATTGACTCATCCAGGGAAACGGTGATATTGCCGTTAATAGTGTTTTTTATATCATTGAGAATAAGTGATTTTTCACTTCCTTGTTCACCCAAAATCGATGCTGGCAGCTCATTTAATATCTGCGTGTCAAGGACTGATGACTCAATTGACACCCAGAGCCCGTAGATAAGAAGTGCCGGCAGAACCCCGGCCAAGGCGGTCAGTACACCATAATGGCTGGGCAATGAATGAAGCGTCCTGATTCCGCCTTGATCAGCCGACAGGCTGATAGCCCGGCTTTTGCCAATCAAAAAGGCGCCGACAGCGGAAAGGACAATAAGCAATAGAAGGTAATTATAAATCATAATTTATTTACAAGGAGAGAAGGTTGTGGATCATGAAGGTGTTCTGGACACAACACCCTCAACCAGGTAGATGACCTCCTCTGAAATATTTGTTGCCCGATCGGCGATTCTTTCAAGGTGTCTTGCCAGCAGATAGGTGTTTATTAAACACCCCGGATGTTCAGGATTGACTCGAATGATATCCTTGACCGTGACATAGACATTATTCCTGAGGGAATCGACCTCATCATCAAGCAGGAAAACGTGGCGGGCCAGAGTCGCATCGCGGTTTATCAAGGCATCGAGGCTTTTTCTGAGCATGGCGATAGCCTTATCGGACATCTCGGAGAAGTCGATGTTGCTCACCAGCTGTTTGGCCTTTGATTGAGAAATTGCCCCGACACACATGGCAATGCTGACGGCCATATCTGCAATACGCTCCATCTCTGCATTAATCTTGATTACTGCTATAATGAATCTCAGATCTCCGGCTACCGGTTGATGGAGTGCCAAAATTTTTAAACAGTCTTCCTCGATCTCCACCTCCATCTCATCAATCTCGTAATCGGAAAGAATGATGGACTGCAGTTCAGCCTCATCGTGTGTCTTGATAACAGCTGCAGCGCGCCTGACCCTGTCTTCGACCATGGCGGTGAGAATCAGCAGCTTTTTGTTGAGGTTTTGCAGTTCTATATGAAAGGTATAATGAGGCTCCATTTCCGGATATCCTTTTTCTAAGTTAATGTTTTATAAACGGTGATCTGTTTCTTCCTTGTTGAAGCAAATAACTACGGTCAACAGGATAGGTGAGATTTATTTTTTACTGATTAAGAGAATATTAGGATTGTGTTAGCGACAGAAAAGACCTTGCAGCGAGCTGTAAAATGCTGAACATTTAACGGCAAATGATCGGTAGCCTCCTTCGACCGTATTATTCTAGCGATTTTTTTGCTGATGTTCTGATAAAACGTTGTAGGCAGTTTAATTGAGAAGACTTTGGGAAATAGCTGAGCTATGGGAAAAGTAAACATACTTGTTGTAGAAGATGAAATGGCCATTCAACAGTTGGTCAGTTACAACCTTATCAAAGCCGGATTTCATGTTTCCTGCGCCGATACCGGGGAAGAAGCCCTTGAGCTTCTGAACAGGGAGGAAATTGATTGCATACTCCTTGATTTGATGCTGCCTGGTATGAGTGGACTCGAGGTGTGTGCGTCTATAAAAGAAAAGGCCGGAAGAAGTGGCCCACAGATCCCGATTATTATGCTGACTGCAAAAGGTGAGGAAGAAGATATTGTCACGGGCCTGGAGTGTGGTGCGGATGACTATATTACCAAACCATTCAGTCCTAAGGTCTTGATCGCCAGGATCAAAGCGGTGTTGAGAAGATTAGTTGAAAAGAGCAAGAAGAAAGGTGACGGCCAGCAGCCGGTTATTGTTATCAACGATCTTGAGATCAATAAAGGGCGTCATGAGGTAACCCTGAGAAATGAGAAGCTGCAGTTGACCATGACTGAATTTGGAATTCTCGAGCTGCTGGCCGGAAAACCAGGCTGGGTTTTTACCAGGCAACAGATCATTGACTCGGTGAGGGGATATGATTTTCTCATCACGCCACGTGCCATTGATGTCCAGATCTTTGGCCTGAGAAAAAAAATGGGTACATCCGGAACGTTGATCGAAACCGTCCGGGGTATCGGCTACCGGTTTCAGTCAGCCCTATAAAAAGGATATCAGTATGATTTTTAAACACAAAAAACTGTTCTGGCAAATATTTCCTGCCACTCTTATTATCATATTATTTTCTCTGTTTGCAGTTGCTTGGTACAGTTCCAATTCCACCGAAAAATTCTATATTGAAGAGTCTGCAGCAGACCTTATTAATCGGGCCAATCTCGTTCGGCCAACTGTTGTTGATCTACTGGAAGCAGGCAAAACAGAGGAGTTACATAAATTCACTATCGAATCCGGCCGGGCCTCAGAAACAAGGATTACCGTGATTGCAGAAAATGGATCCGTTCTGGCTGATACAAAGGAAAATCCTGCAAATATGGACAACCATCGGCTGCGACCGGAAATTGATGAAGCGTTTAATGGTACTCCGGGCACTTCTCTTCGTTTCAGCAATACCCTCGGGGAGCGTATGCTCTATTCGGCCATTCCGATAACTTATAATTCTCATGGCGGCGGTGATAATGATAGTGTTTTAACCACTGCCGTTCTGCGGCTGTCAATACCAATAACTGCAATCGATTCAGCCCTGGGTGCGCTCAATATAAAATTGTTCTTGGGGACAATAATCGCAGTTTTGATAGCGTTTATTGTAACGCTTTTCGTGTCGAGGAATATCAGCCGTCCTCTGGAAGAGATGACAAAACGGGCGGAATATTATTCGCAAGGGGATTTCAGCCAGCGAATGACAATGCAAAAGACTTCCGCATCTCAAGAGGTGGCAACGCTCGTAGCGGCAATGGATCGGATGGCTGACCAGCTTGATGACAAGATCAACACCATTGTCAATCAGCATAACCAGCTCGAAACAGTCTTCTCTAGCATGGTGGAGGCGGTAATCGCGGTGGACAGGGATGAAAAGATTGTCAGTATAAATAGTGCAGCAGCAGAAATGTTCAACGTGGAGCGGAGCGAAGCGGAGGGTTGCCTGGTTCAGGAAGTTATCAGAAATGCTGCAATCCATCAGCAGATCGAACAGGTATTGCTCACTGAAGAACCGTTGGAAGATGAAATCGTTCTGACCAATGGAACTGGAGAACGATACCTGCAAACCAACGCTGTTGCTCTGGGCAACAGGACCGGATCAGAGGTCGGTGTTCTTGTCGTTCTCAATGATGTAACCCGACTGCGGCGATTAGAGAATGTTCGAAGTGATTTTGTCGCCAATGTATCCCATGAACTCAGGACACCAATAACATCAATTAGAGGATATGTAGAGACCTTGCTTGAAGGTGCAATTGATGATAAGGAAAACGCAAAAAAATTCCTGGAGACTGTTTTGCGGCAATCTGAACAGCTCAGCGAAATCATAGATGACCTCCTTGCCCTTTCCAGGATTGAGGACGGCGCCAATAACAGAGAAATGAGTTTGGAACGTCAGCCACTGTTACTGGTTTTGGAGGATGCAATTCAAACCTGTTTTCACAAAGCCCGGGAAAAAGAGGTGTCACTTGATCTGGATTGCCCTGATGATATTCAGTTGAAGATAAATCGAACCCTCTTTGAGCAGGCAATTGTTAATTTGCTTATAAATGGAATTACCTACAGTGAGTATGGCGGCAGGGTGACAATTCGAGCAAAACAATTAATGGTGAATGAGCAGCTGTACGTTGAAGTTCGGGTAATTGACAACGGTGTCGGAATTGCAAAGGAGCATCTGCCCCGCCTTTTTGAGCGATTTTACAGAAGTGACAAGGCACGAAATCGTAAAGTTGGCGGTACCGGCTTGGGATTGTCAATTGTCAAACATATTGTTCAGGTTCATCAGGGCAGTGTTGATGTAAAAAGCACGCTCGGTGAAGGAAGCGAGTTTGTTTTGACATTCTCAGCATCTTGATTTTTATCGGAAAATTGAATCATTTGATCTATTGCTGCGATGTTGAGCTTCGCATCTTTTATAATTTTGACCAACAGCCTGTTGATCTGTTCCATCCAGCCAATCTGCGCCAACTCGAACGAGCCGCAAACGATTTTCCACAGAGCCCGAATCTGACATCGTACTATAATTTGCAACCACAATGTGGTATCTTTCAAGGCACCGTATTACCTTTTTTTATTCATTAACTGATAAGCGCTCTTTGAGCAGGTAACCAGGAGTAATATCAAGGATAAACAGTTGTCATCCATGTTCTTACCGCGCTGCAACGGGGTGCACGAAGATGGTCATCACCCCCGTTTCAAATGGTGCCAGGGAAAAGCAAAATCATGGTTGCGTACTTCGGCTATTTGAGTATAAGTAGCTCTAACAGATCCTCAGGATCTCAATAAATCAATAGAAGCCGCGATGCTCTCGTTATCTGTCTGATTGGGACCGCTTTGAGAAAAGTGAGTGAGCAGGACATGGGTGTGAATCACTATGGAGTTATAACTGATGAAAGTTGATAGGACATACAGGGATAATATCAGACTTGTGGTTTTTGACTGGGCCGGGACGACCGTTGATTTTGGTTGCCAGGCCCCAATCCTTGCATTTATTGAAGGGTTCAAAGCAAAGGGTATTGAGGTAAGTGCGAGAACGGCGCGCGGTCCAATGGGAATGGAGAAGCGGGCCCATATCAAAGCGGTGATGGAAGTTTCAGACGTTGCAGAAGCGTGGCGCCAGAGGTATGGCAGAGCAGTAACAGAGGAAGATATTGATGAAATGTTTAATGACTTTGTGCCACATCTGCTGTCCATACTGGACTCGCACAGTCAGATGATTCCCGGGGTTATCGAGGCTGTTACATCGTTGCGAGAAAGTGGCGTACTTATAGGTTCCACGACCGGATATTTCAGGGAAGCAGCCGATATTGTTGCGGCTGCCGGTGCCAGGGCAGGATATGTTCCTGATTACTCAGTCTGTGCTTCAGATGTTGAAGAGGGGAGGCCATATCCATGGTTGATTTATCGTGTGATGGAGGCGCTAAACATCTGCCCTCCGGAGGCCGTGGTTTCTGTTGGTGATACCGAGGTTGATATGAAAGCCGGGTTGAATGGTGGTGTGTGGTCGATCGGGGTTGCTGCCACAGGAAATGAAATGGGACTTGACAGGGAAGCCTTTGACCAGCTTGACTCCGGGGAACGCGAGTCGCTGCTCACAAAGGTGAGAGAAAGACTGTATGCGGCAGGTGCACACCTGGTAATTGACACTATGGAAGAACTTCCGGCTGCGGTGAAGAAAATTAATATCCTGCTCGCTTCGGGTGATAAGCCGTAGGGTTTTCATCTCGATGATGCATAGACTTGAACAGGTGAAGGGCGGAACAAATACTTTAAAGTTTTTCTGGTTCTCAATCTATTAAATACTTATACGCAGGTGATCATCTAATCATGCAGAATAACACATTAACATTTGTCCTCGCAGGTGGTATGGGCTCACGCTTGTATCCTCTAACCGCCCGAAGGTCTAAACCGGCAGTTCCCTTTGGCGGTAAGTATCGCATTATTGATTTTACCCTGGCAAATTGTCTTCACTCTGGACTGCGCAGGGTTCTGGTCCTGACCCAATACAAGTCTCACTCACTGAATAAACACCTCCGTGACGGATGGTCAATTTTTAATCCTGAACTTGGTGAATATATCATCCCGGTTCCCGCGCAGATGAATCGTGGTGAGCATTGGTACCGTGGTACTGCAGATGCTATATTCCAGAATTTGAATTTACTGGAACGCAGCGACGCTGAATATACGCTGATCCTCTCTGGAGATCATATATACAGAATGGATTATGAAGCAATGTTGAGATCACATCAGGAACAGGATTCCGATGTCACAATCGCCTGTATGGAAGTTCCCCTTGCAGAGGCGGGCGCTTTTGGGGTGATTGTTGCCGATGAAAATATGCAGATCATTGAATTTGAGGAGAAACCGGAATGCCCTACCCCGTACCCGGCAGACCCTGATAAAGCTCTTGTTTCCATGGGGCTTTATGTGTTTTCAAATAACCTCTTGAAGCAGTCTTTGATAAACGATCAGGAGAATAACCAGTCGGGTCACGATTTTGGTAAAGATATCATGCCGTTGATGGTAAACCGGCACAACGTAAAAGCTTATAAATTTGGAGGCGAGAAGGGCAGGGTTACGCCGGATCACTACTGGCGGGATGTTGGAACGATAGATGCCTACCACCAGGCGAATATGGATCTGTTAAAACCGGTTCCGCCTCTCAACCTCTACCAGTCAGACTGGCCTATCAGGACCTATCAACCACAGTCGCCTCCAGCCAGAACTATTCAGAGTAGCTCCGGAACTGATAATGTGTTAGTCAATTCAATCCTGTCCAGTGGCGTTGTTATTTCAGGGGCCGATATCAGGAGCTCAATTTTGTCATCCGACATATTTGTGGATGATAAAGCTGTAATAGACCATTCAATTTTGTTTGATGGCGTAAGCGTTGGTATTGCTGCCCGGTTAAAAAACTGTATTGTCGACAAGAATGTCCAGATACCTCCTCATGCGGAGATTGGCTATGATTTTGAAAAAGATCAGGAGCGATTTGCCGTATCGGAGAATGGAATTGTTACCGTTCCCGAAGGTTTTATCTTTCCTGGGTAGCTGCTGTTTCTCAACGAGTGATGCTCTTCTTGTCCCTGGTCGACCCAAGTCTAATCGTCCACAGGCATTGCCATAGGCTTAGGTCTAGCAAGGACGAGTCCCCAGCGCTCTTCAGGGGCAGGAATCAGGTTGAGTGTGCAGCCATTTCGGCGATTTGCGGGAATGACAAGGACCCCCAGAGAGACGAGAATAACCGATATCCAGCCGATTGCATCGATCCGTTCCGAGAAAAAAAGATAGGCCAGAAAGGGCAGAAAAAGCGTGCTTGATCGCGAAATGGGGTAGGCCAGGGACAAGTCGAGCCTTTTATAGGTATTTGCCAGCAGAAGATAGTTGGTGACGGAGAGCAGGGCGCCCACGCCAACAAAGTACAAAGCTGAGAGATCCAGCCCGTATCTGCCTAAAACATAAAGAAAGGGGCAAAGATAGATGAGTGGTTCTACCAGTTTACTCAATCCCAGAAAGGCGTCTTTGTCTTCGGCCTGCTTGAATAAGAAATTCCAATATCCATGAGCCATTGCAGATATAATTACGAGAATAAACGGTAGTTCCGACACAATGGCTCCTTGTGGATGATGTCTGGGGTCGTGAAATTTGCCCATCCCTTCTAACTCCTTTTCAAGCGAAGGTAAATAGTATTAATTGTGAGTAAATCAAAATTATTGACATTGTTAAAGCGGACAGAAATGTATATACAGGTGTTGATTCAAAATATCATGACGTGTACTGGAAGAACGGAGGGTGTGCCCAGTTTTATGCAGGGGCATTTACAAGACAAAAATGTGTGAAAAATAATGAACGAAGAGATCATAAAAGAACTCGTCGAGATTGTTGGTGAAGACAATCTTACCACTGATCAGATCGATAAAATCACCCACTCCTATGATGCAACCCAGAAAAAATATCTTCCTGATGTGGTCGTTTATGCCAGTAATACTGCGGAAATCAGCAGGATAGTAAAGGTCGCAAACAAATGCAATATCCCGCTTCTTCCGCGTGGGGCAGGATCAGGACTCAGCGGGGGAAGCGTGCCGGTACAGGGTGGAATTGTACTGGTTTTGACCAGGATGGATAAGATTCTTGAAATTGATTCAGAAAATCTGATTGCCCGTGTGGAGCCCGGGGTTATTACTGCGGAACTGCAGCGGCAGGTTGAAAAGGTTGGCCTTTTTTACCCGCCTGATCCCGCCTCCAAGGAGTTCAGCACACTTGGGGGGAATGTTGCTGAGTGTGCCGGTGGACCGCGTTGTGTCAAGTATGGGGTAACAAAGGAGTATATATTGGGACTTGAGGTTGTCACACCAACGGGAGAGATTATCAGAACCGGGGGCGTGACCTTGAAAAATGTAGTCGGCTATGATCTCACCAAGTTATTCGTCGGCTCGGAAGGAACGCTCGGTATCATAACGGAGATCACCTTGAAGTTGCTTCCCAAACCTGCAGCCAAGAAAACCATGCTGATACAGTTTAGCTCCATCGACGGGGCGGCTCAATCGGTTTCTGCTATAATCAGCGAAAAGATCATACCGACAACGCTTGAGTTTATGGACAAGGCAACAATAAACTGTATACGGGGGAAAAGTGATATTCCAATCCCTGAAAATAGCCAGGCCATACTGATTGTCGAGGTTGACGGCGATATTGAGTTTTTGGAAAGGCAGGCAGAGAAGATTCTTGCAGTCATTGAACCGTTTGGCATTATTGATACCCGGATTGCCGAGACGCATGAGGAATCAGAAAAAATCTGGGGGGTGAGGAGGATTGTCAGCCCGAGCCTGGGAAAAATAAGTCCGGATAAATTTAACGAGGATATTGTCGTTCCACGGTCCAAGGTACCTGACATGATACGGATGTTGGAGAAAATCTCAGAGAAGTATGATATCCCGATTGTCAACTTTGGTCATGCCGGAGATGGGAACATTCATGTTAATATAATGGTGGACATGCAGCAGGATGGCATGGAGCAAACGGTTGATAAAGTGATGGAAGAGGTTTTTGAGGCGGCAATCGGGCTGCGTGGTTCGATTTCAGGTGAGCATGGTATCGGTTTATCCAAGGCAAAGTACTTGAAGATGGAACTGGATGAAGCGACGCTCGCTTGTATGAAAAAAATAAAAAACGCTCTGGATCCTGGAAATATACTTAATCCCGGGAAAATCTTTGTTGAACAGCAAGGTCGTGTGTAGCCTCCCGGGGCTGTAGATAGCATGGATAAGAACAAGAATTTAAAAGATTTCGAAGGGCTCATTCGTGAATGTGTCAAGTGCGGTGTCTGCCAGGCCCACTGCCCGACCTATCTGGTAAATAAAAAAGAGGGCAGCGTGGCACGGGGGAAGATTGCATTAGCAGCTGCACTTCTCGATAAAGAGGCAGACCTGGAGAAGCGATTACAGGAAGATATCAGCATGTGCCTGATGTGCGGTTCCTGCCTGGATAAGTGCCCCAACAAGGTTCCAACTAATGAAATTGTCGGGGCAATCCGCCGGGAGATAACTGATCGTCAAGGCCTCTCACTGGTCGGCAAGGGCGTGTCGGCAGTTCTTTCTGGTAAGATTCTGATAAAAGCCCTTGGAAAAGGGGGAGCTCTGGTGTCCCCTCTATTATTGAAGAGCGTTCCGGAATCAAGTGGTTTAAGGCTGCGTTTTCCTGCTCCGGTCATGAAGGATAGAACCGTTCCCAAGGTTCCTTTTAAAAATTTGTTTGAACGTGTACCTGAATTTAGTGCAGCTGATGAGGGTAAGGGGATCGTTGGATTTTTTGCTGGATGTGCCCTGACCTATATCTATCCAGAAATCGGCAGGATCATGGTTGATATTCTGCTCCGTGTGGGGTACTCGGTCTACGTTCCGAGAGATCAGGGATGTTGTGGAATTCCCGCACTCTCCTCGGGCAATGGCTCGCTGGTAACAGATCTAGCGGGGAGAAACGTTGATGCCTTTGATGCAAAAAACGTCGACCATATTGTCACGGCATGCGCGTCCTGTAATGGTGGAATTGGCGAACATTATAGAAGCATGAAGGCGGATTTCAGCGCGTTTACAGACAAGGTCGTCGATTTTAGTGACTTCCTCAAGCAAAACGGTCTGTTTGAAGAGCTTAAAGCAATAGATAAATGGCAAAACAGGATCCGGGTTACCTACCATGACCCCTGTCACCTTAAAACCCAGGGAATTGTTGATGCGCCCCGGGAATTGTTGAATAATTTACCCAATGTAGACTTTGTAGAGATGGAGAAGGCGTCTTCCTGCTGTGGTCTTGGAGGAACATTTTCAGTCTACCATTATGATACAAGCAAGAAGATCGGAGCAATCAAATTGTCCGGTATCGAGGAGAGTGGAGCAGCGCTTGTGGCAACGGCTTGTCCAGGTTGTATTATGCAATTGCAGGATATAATCAATCATGGAAAACTGAAGGTCAGAGCTGTTCATATTCTTTCGTTACTGGCCCAGGCACTGGAGTAGCAACTATCAGCCTGCTGCTTTCCGGCCGCACGTGCGTCAGATTTCACCGTCTTCGATTTCAGATCGACAACTCCTTAAGCGAACATATATTATAATATATGGTGATATAGTTGGTGCATTGTGTTGACCAAGTTGATACTATAGTATCCGTAATGGGCAAATTTGCCCGTTGTTTAATCATGGTATTTTGTAAAAAGATTATAAAATCAATAGAGTAGAGAATGGCCAAAATATTTGACACCGCGAAGAAGGATGAAAAAGTAACTGATTATATTATCTCTCAGGTGAGGGACGCCATAATGTCGGGAAGGCTGAAGCCCGGGAATCGTTTGGCTTCTGAGAAGGAATTGACAGAGGAGTTTCAGGTGAGCAAGGCAACCTTACGGGAAGCCTTGCGTAGCCTGGAGACCATGGGGCTGATAGAAATACGGCAGGGGGCGACCGGGGGGATTTTCTTAACAGAAGTAAATTCCCAGACACTCATGCACAGCATGATGGATTTTATGCACTTTAAGTCTGTTTCAATACGTGAAATCACCATGTTGCGATATATGTTGGAGCCACACATTGCCCGCCTGGCAGCGCTTAAGATTACAGATGATGAAATAAAACAATTAAAGTCTTACGTGGATAATGGAGATCTGGATAACGAAGCATCCCGCAAGAAAAATGCCCGGTTTCACCACGATTTATCAAGGGTGACCGGAAACTCACTGCTGATTTTGATTGTCGATTTTATAGATCATTTACTTGATGAAATGAAGCAATCACTGGATCTTGGTGCAGATTTTCATACTGAAGTTCAGTCCTCGCATAAAAAAATATTAAACTGTCTGTTAAGTAAAGATGCTGAAGGTGCCGGCAGAGCCATGGCCGATGATGTCGTAATGGTTGGAAGGCTTATGTCTGAGAAGATGGGGGAAGAAGCGTTTGATCCCTCCAGATTTGATCCTAAGATTGATACGATTCTAAGAACGATCTCCGGAGGCGGCAGTGCTAAGATTCTTCAGGATCTCGGAAGCGCTGATATGTATCTGGTGGTTGCCCGCGAGAAAAACGGTGAAGCCAGCACGTGAGGTTGTCGATCGTTTAACAGCAACTGGTGCAGGTAGTTCAGTTATCAATTTTTTATCATTGTTCTCTGCCCACCCTCCATGATGAATCTCTCTACCTCCTGGTAATTATATTCTTTTTGCACTACCCCACACAAAGATCAGAGCTGTTGGGGACTGTTTGTTCTCGCATTGTCGATCTAAAGATTTCAGATTTTTACAAATATCATAATATATAATTTGTTTTCTGAATATAGATGTCTCAATTGTTTCTATAGTGTTACTTGCAGGTGGGAAATCAGGAGACGATTCATCAGTTTTTGCTGGTAATGAGTTGTTGTAGTAGGTGGTTGATATGTTTTCTTAATATGTTAATAACATAGATTTTTTTTGTGTGTGAAGATTTGATTCCGAAAGTAAGGATCTTATATCTCGTGAGGATAGCTATTATGGCTGGGCGAGAACGTTTCAACTTTTCGTTTTTCAGAGAAATTGTTTAGAGACTTGATGATCTCTTTTAGAATGAAAAACATATATATAGTAAGTAAAATCAAGAACATAGTTAAATATCATAATATATGTTGACAGGGTGGTGGCTATAATCTAATATCAGTGGAACAGGTTTTTACTGATAAATTTTAACAGAATTTCAAAGAGGATCAAGATGTCAGAAAACACAGAACGGTATTTTTCACAGCAAAGCGAGAACGGCCTCAAGAAGTTGAAATATTGTGTAAACGGTGAATGGAAAGAATCGAGAACAGAGAAATATATGGATTGTTATAATCCGTCTACCGGTGAGGTGATAGCCAAAGCTCCCTGCTGTACGAAAGAAGAGGTTGAATCAGCTGTCGCAGCGGCCCAGGCTGCCTATCCAGCTTGGTCAAACACACCCGTTTCCAAACGGGTACAGGTTCTCTATAAGATGAAACGCCTTGTTGACGAGAATCTAGAGGAACTGACACGCCTTCTTGCCACAGAAATGGGGAAAGACTGGTTAGGTTCGATGGGCGATATTCTTAAAGTGAACGAGGTCGTGGAATTTGCCTGCGGTGCGCCGCACCTGATGAAAGGGGAGTCCTTGATGAACTGCTCAACCGGTTATGACACCGTACTGTATCACCATCCGGTTGGTGTATTTGCAGGGATTGCACCATGGAACTTCCCAGCGATGATTCCTCATGGCTGGATGACTCCGATCTGTATTGCAACTGGTAACTGCATGGTCTTAAAAGCTGCAAGCCACGTTCCTCAGTCTTCCATGCGGTTGATGGAGTTGTGGAAAGAAGCAGGTCTGCCGGATGGCGTCCTGAATGTAGTGACCACCAGTCGTGTCGAAGCAGAGATCCTGTTGGAGCACCCCGACATTAAAGGTGTATCGTTTGTTGGCTCGACCAAGGTTGGAAAACATATTTACAAGACTGCCGCCGCTAACGGTAAACGTGTTCAGGCATTGACAGAGGCGAAAAACCACGCGCTGGTCTTGAGGGACTGCAAAGTTGAGCGAACCGCTCGCGGAATCATGAACGCATTCTGTGGCTGTGCAGGCCAGCGTTGCATGGCACTTCCAGTTATCGTTGTGGAGAATGCGATTGCCGATGAATTGATAAAACATCTGGTAAAATTTTCTTCAGAGTTGCCGGTTGGCCCTGCATATGAGAAGTCATCGGGAATGGGTCCTGTTGTCACCGCAGATCATCGTAAATTTGTTACCGACTGGATTGAGACAGGGATTAAGGAAGGAGCTGAGTTGCTTCTTGATGGCCGGGATATAAAGGTGGCAGGTCATGAGAACGGTTTTTACGTCGGCCCCACAATCTTTGACAAAGTCACGGAAGATATGTCTGTCGGTCGGGAAGAAATTTTTGGTCCGGTACTGTGTATCAAGCGCGTCGACAACTTTGAAGAGGGTTTGAAACTGATGAATTCCAGCCGTTTTGCCAACGGATCAGTGATCTATACGCAGAATGGCTATTACGCCAGGACCTTTGCCAAAGAGACCGATGGCGGCATGGTTGGGATAAATGTTGGTATTCCTGTACCACTGGGCATCTTCGGATTTACTGGCCATAAGCAATCATTCTTTGGCGACCTCCATGTGATGGGCCAGGACGGTTTCAAGTTCTATACCGAATCAAAGGTCGTCACCAAGACCTGGTTCCAGGAAGATGGTGAGGTTGATGGCAAGGTCGATACCTGGGATGGCACAATCACCTCCATGCCTGTTGATGATGAATAGCAATTGAACTGAGTGCAGCATAGTGTCACATGCTGCACTCAGCTTGAATTGGTTTTAACTTGCTCAGTGCTGTTTTAAGCCAGATATGAGTCAGTTAATTCAATGCTATCTTACCTGAAAATAGTAGTAACCCTGTTATTTCCTCCGCTTTCTCCACTCTGTACCCTGTTCGCATCTGAACTATCCTGTCTGATGAGATGATCACCAGGAGTTAGCGATTCAACCTGTTGATTATCCTATCAAAAAAAGATATTTTTAAACATTTAGCTGCCAGATATGGAATTATCTCAGTCCGTTCCTATACTTTACTATTCTCTATTCGTTTTAGTGTAATCCTTTATCGACCTGTGCTTTTGTATATACAGACGTTGCAGCAACAGCTCAGATTGGTTGATGTCTTAAGTGGAAGAAATCACCATGGAAGCAGATAGTTTTCGACGGAAAGAAGACTTCTTTCCGCGTCAGGGATACAGTTCTGTTTTGAGACAGTTCTTCTGGCTTATGATCTGGCCCTCTGTGACAGTTTTGCTGGTCGTTGGTATCGTCTACCTTGACCGAATGTATACCTTCAGGGCGCAGGCGATTCAACAGGAAAGCATACGTTTAGAGTCATTACAGCTCTATTTTCAGGATCGCAATCAAACCATTGCCTCTGATTTGCAGTTTTTAGGGAAAAACCCGGTATTGCAATCATATCTGACCCATTCACTGCCCCCATCTTCACGTTTGATGACAGAATTTTTTGACAGTTTTCTCTCTGGAAAGAAGTTATATTCTCAAATCAGG
Source organism: uncultured delta proteobacterium (assembly GCA_963776075.1). Lineage (GTDB taxonomy): Bacteria > Desulfobacterota > Desulfobulbia > Desulfobulbales > Desulfocapsaceae > MADRE3. The sequence goes on along the minus strand of CAVZLG010000004.1, from coordinate 62,267 downwards.
CTGCTCAGTCGAAGCGGTGAAGAATTGATAACAGCAACAAAGGATCCTGATCAATCTGGTGCCGGTGTAAATCCTCTCGATTCCCTTGAGGAATCATCTGTTTTTGAATGGTTACTGCTCCAGCCAGCTGGGAAAATCTTTCTGTTTTCCTTCCCTCAAAAGAGTTCTGAAATTGTTTCTCAGGCGATCAAGGCTGATTCCACGCAGAGGATTTATTTTATTGTCAATGGCAGTGATGGTAAACCGACAGGGTTCATTGCACTGGATTATGATAGAGCGGAACTCTTCAAAACGCTGCGCTCTAGTGGTCAGGAGCAGTTCAGCCGTATAATTCTCATAGATAGAGGAACTGTCTGGGGAATATCCGGGAGACCCTCTCAGGCTGGAGGTTATGATGGTGCCTCCGGTGATGAGCCCCACCGCGCTTCAGAACAGAACCTGTCACCACGTGTGCAGGAGGATCTCTTTGCCAGGGTCACATACCAGCCGTCAGGGCACTTCTTCATGGATAGCAGCTTATATGTGTACAAATCGATCAACCCGTTGCCTCCTGCGGTCTCGGAGGTGCACATGGGCGATGACAGTACCGTACAGATACACGAAAAAGATGAACCAAATCACTGGTTTCTTGCTACAGAAGTACCCGGTGTTTATTTTAATACCCAAAGAAAATATTACCTGAAATTTTTAACACTGCTTGGGATAGCGCTTTTACTTCCATCCCTTTTTGTCTGCTTCTTTCTCGCAAAGACCAGGGCGCGGGTGAAACTGGAGGCGGTCTTGAGATATCGGGAACATAACGATCACCTTGAGCAGCTGGAGGCAAAGGTACAGCAGCGAACCCGGGAAGTAGAGGACAGCAACCTGAAGCTCAGTGCTGAGATTGCTGAACGCCTCACTGCTGAGAAGCAGTTAAAACTTAATAATGAACTTTTATCTGGCATTATTGGGAGTATCGACGGGATTGTTTACGTCGCAGATTTTGACAGTCATGAGATTCTTTTTGCCAACGAGTACCTGAAACAGCTGTTTGGATTTGATCCGGTCGGCAGGTTGTGCTGGCAGTTTATTCACGCAAATCAGGACGGGCCTTGTTCATTCTGTACGAATTGCCGGCTTCTCGACAAAAACGGCAGCCCATCACCTCCTCTTCAGTGGGAGTATCAGAACCCTTACAACAAGAAATGGTATGTTGCAAAAGACCAGGCTATTCTCTGGTCCAACGGTAAATTTGTTCGTTTGGAAATCGCAATCGATATCACCGAGCAGAAACGGCTTCAGCGTTTTCTTCAGGAAGCTCGTAAACAGGCCGAGCTGACCAAAAGTGTTCGCAGCCGCTTCGTGGCTCTTGTTGCGCATGACCTGAAATCACCATTTTTTTCTATCACCCAGATGTTGAAGAGAATTCTCGATCGAGAAACATTTACCCATCGGGTTCACCGCGAATTTCTCGAGAATATAGTTGAAAACGGTCATCGGATGCTGCAGATGATTGATAATCTGCTGGCAATGGATCGTTTTGCAACTGGTGAGATGAAACTGGACAAGAAGTTTTTTAATGTATCATCGATGGCAGCTGAAGTCGTGCAGAATTTTAAGCACCCTGCTTCTGAGAAAAATCTTACACTACTCAATGAAATCCCGCCAGAAATGACACTCTATGCTGACAAATATCTTTATTATGTGATCCTCAATAACCTGGTATCAAATGCTATCAAATTCAGTGACCAAGAAGGGAAGATTGTCTTGTCTGTCACTGAAGCCATGCACTCAGCAACGATTGTGGTAGAAGACAATGGTAAGGGAATGAGCCGGGAATATGCCCGGAATCTTTTTAAGGCTGATATAAAGACAAGCAGTCAGGGAACGCTTGGAGAGCAGGGAAGCGGTCTCGGTCTCATTTTCTGTCAGGATATCATGAAAGCTCATCATGGTAGAATTCACGTCGAGTCCCAACCGGGAATTGGCACGAGTTTTTATGTGGAACTGCCCCGATGTTCAAGTATTGAACATCGCTCCTCCCAAAGAGCTGGGACCATTGCGTCTCGAGCAAATGACCTCGAAAATAGTTGAAGTATTGACACCCTGGACCACTGACTGCAGAAAGGAAATCTTCAAAAGAGTGACGGCTTCCGGTAGTTTTTCTCCTCCACATCCTGTGGTGAAAATCTAACTGGAAAAAGACTCTATCAGTAATTGATGACTTTTGTTCATTATTGTTTAAATTTATAAGGGGATTGAGAGAGAATCTATCCGACTTTGCCTGTTTTTTATCTTTTCTCAGGCGGTCGAGAATCCTACTGCTATGTGGAGGAGGAAGAGTGAACGTTTCTGATAGAAAACCAAAGATATACTGTCTCGTATTGATTCTGATCGTGCTCCTTTTTTTGGGCGGGTGTGCCCGCTTACCTGAAAATTCTGGACGGACCACATCATTTGCATATAGTCATCCCGCAGAAACGAAACTTGGCAAGAACTGGGCAAAATCGTTCCAGGAAAATCCTGGTAACTCCGCTTATTACCTTCTGTCAAATGGGCATGATGCCCTTGTTGCCCGAGTCATGCTTGCTGCTCTTGCGGAACATACCATCGATGCCCAGTATTACCTTATGCATAAAGACAAGGTGGGAGGAATCTTTGTGGACCAGCTTTACAAGGCTGCTGACCGGGGGGTTCGGGTACGACTGCTATTGGATGATATGGGTCTGGAAGGCCGGGATTTTCATGGGGCCGTCATGGATGCACATCCCAATATTGAAGTGCGTATTTTCAACCCATTTGGTCGAAATACCAGCAGAACAATTCAGTTTATTACCGGGCTGGGGAAGCAGACACGTCGTTCCCACAATAAATCGTTTACCATCGATAGTTTTGCCACCATACTTGGCGGGCGCAATATCGGGGATGAATATTTTATTGCCGACCCGGAACTCGATTTCTATGATCTCGATGTTCTTGCTGTTGGCCCGGTCGCCCCTGAGGTTTCCGGATCGTTTGATCAGTTTTGGAATCATGAACTGAGTTATCCGGTGTCCTCTTTGGCCGAGCAGATGCCAACACCTGAGGAGAGCAAGGAAATAAAGGCAAAATTTGATGAATTTATCTCTGACCAGCAACAGACTGAATATATTAAATCGCTTAAAAATTCAAAGTTCGCTCAGGTTTTCAGCAGCGGCACTCAAGAATTTATCTGGGGACCAGGGAAAATAGTCGCGGACGATCCTCAAAAACTGACCACAGATACTGACGATACGACCTATCATCTCTCTGAAGAGCTTGGGCCATATTTAAATGAGGTCAACAATGAACTGCTGATTTTCTCACCATATTTTATACCGGGAAAAGCTGGACTCGCATATTTTAAAAAACTTCGAGAGCGAGGAGTGTTTGTAACAGTATTGACAAACTCCCTGGCCTCGACTGATGTGCCGATTGTTCATTCCGGCTATGCCAATTACCGCAGACAACTTTTGAGAATGGGGGTAAAGCTGTATGAGTTGAATAGTCAACTTAATAAAGAGATGAAAAAGGGGAAATTTTACGAGTCAAAATCGAGCCTCCACGCAAAGGCGATGGTCATTGACCGATCAATTGTCTTTATTGGCTCACTGAATCTTGATCCTCGTTCAGTGGTACAAAATACCGAAATTGGAATCGTCATAAATTCTAAAGAGATAGCCGATAAGTTTGCGATGTACTTCGATAAAAAAGTTGATTCAATAGCGTATCGCCTTGAATTGAGAATCGACCAGGATGGTTTTGAACATATCGTCTGGCATGGGTCGGTGGACGGTGAAGATAGAACACTTTACTGGGAGCCAAACACCAGTTTCTGGGAGAGATTTTCAATGGGTTTTTTAAGGCTGATGCCTGCTGAATCACAATTATGACCAGATCAAATGATTGGCTCTTTATAGGAGCTTATCGATTTGATATCATTTAAAATATGATAAAAACTGATGGTGAATTATGAACATAGAGAGGCTAATATGAAAAGAGCTCTGAAAGTAATGATATTTGTATCAGTTTTCTTGTTGATGGGCACTGCCGGGCATACAGCTGAAGATGAAGCCTTTGATACGGATAAGATGATCTCCGATCTGAATGATAAAATTGAGTTATCCAAAGAACAGTGGGAGAAACTAAAGCCTGTTTTAGGTGAAAAAAGCGATGAACTGAAGAAAAGCATCAATGAGTATGTAGATAAGGGCTATATCCAGATGGAAGAAATGTCCGAGAAGTTAAAAGGGGTGAGTGAGGACACTGAGAAAAAACTTGAAGCGTTTCTTAATAGTGAGGAGATGCAAAAGCTCAAAAACTACCTGAACGAATTGGATGAGGATGCAATAAAGGAGGCAAAAAATAGAATGGTTGCCGAATTGTCTGAAATCCTTGCACTCACAGAGGAACAACTCAGCAAACTCAAACCTGTCCTGGAGGACAGTATGAGTCAGATGAGCGAAATGATAGAAGATCTTGCCGACAGAGGCAGCAGTGGCTGGGAAGAATTCAAGAAACAGTACAAAACGTTAACTGACGACCTGAAAAAGAAACTGGAAGATACCCTTGATAAGCAGCAAATGGAACGGTTTGAGGAATACAAGCAGGAGAAACAGGACAAAATAGAAATGGCTTTCGCTTCAGTGTAAGCGTATTCAAGTCAAATAAAGATACTGAGGAGAAAGCGTGGACCGTTCTAAGATCAATGATAAAAATTTTCTGTCCTGGCTGACACTCGCCATGATCGCCTGCTCACTGTGGCTTTTCAGGTAATATCTTCACTATCTTGTTGTAGGAGTGGTGTTGGCATTGTCCACGAGTCATTTGTACAGTGCCCTGCTTGCCTTTTTTGAGAGATTCGGCAAGGGAAGCTTGCTGCATAGATCACGCGAAGGACTTGCTCTCCGGGGTAAGCGGAATGGTTGGTCAAATCGTCTGGATCATAATCTTTTATTTCCTCTTCAATATGTACGGCAGAAAGATATTGAGCTTTGTTGCTGACCTTGTACCAATGACCTATGAGCATCAAAAATATCTGTATCGGGAATGCACCGGTACCGTTGCGGTGGTATTTTATGGGACCCTTTTCAATATGATTGCCCAGGGACTTGCTTTCGGGGTCCTGATGGTTTTTATCGGCGATTACGATGCTGTCTATCTTGGCGCGCTTTCAGGGTTTTGCTCTGTCATTCCGATAGTCGGTGCAGCACTTGTCTATGTACCTGTCATCGTTCTCGAGTTGCTGGCCGGCAATGTCGTGAACGGAATTATTATCCTTGTTTTCGCCTGGGTGGTCATGGGTGTTCTCATTGATAATGTCTTGCGCATGGTGTTCATTGGTTTCCTGAAAAAAATGTTCGGTTTTGAATATACCATGAATGAGATATTGATTTTAATGGCGATTCTGGCAGGTATTTCAGCTATTGGTTTCTGGGGATTAATTATTGGGCCGTCTATTCTGGCCCTGACACTTGCAGCAGCCAATCTTTACAGTTCATGGATTGATGATAAAGTGGTTGATAGATAAACTATTTTTAGCACCCATCAAAGAGTATGAGGGATCAGGAAATGTCTGGTTGTTTTGATTCGGCACTGTACGTTTATTCTGAAGCAGGAGAATTATATCTCGACCTGATTGACCAGAACCCGCAGAATATTACGATCACACCTGTCCCGATTACTGAATTCACTCGTTCACCTGAGACGTTTACGGAACGCTCCTCCCACCTGCTTATTTCAGCTGAGCTCCATGCTATTAAAAAAATTATGAAGCTGGTAATGGGGCGAAATGTCACTATTGGTCTGCTCCCATTGCCGGGACAGCGTATGCTGTCCCGTTGTTATGCAATCCCCGATAATCTCGATGAAATGCTGGCACTTGCGTTAAAAGACGACCCTGACGAAGTAGATGTGGTCTTTTGCAATGATGAAATTCTTCTCTTCAAGGGACTCATCGGCAGAGTTCCTCTTTTCGACAACCTGGGTGATGCTGGTAAAATCAGTATTATCTGGAACGGATTGAGAAGGATCTTTACATTACATCTGCTGCCCTTCAAATTTGAATCAAAAGGAGAAATAAACAAGAAAACAGAAACTGCCGCCAGCGGTTGCCTGATCCTTGAAGATTCCGAAGGAAGCTTTGCCCCGGATATGATCGGTCATGATTGCTCGATTGATGACGGCATGGTCTCGGCTCTGATTGTGGCTCCATTTTCTATCATCGACTATTTGAAACTGATGTGGCTGAGGCTCAGGTCAAATTTTCATATCAGCAAAATTGAGACATCAATTGGCTATATCAAGACCCCTGAGCTTATTGTCGGCAGCGATAAAGAACTCAGTGTCACAATAGATGGTGAGAAAAGTACTGTTACTCCGGCCCATTTCCATGTGAAAACAGCTGCCTTGAGACTGAATCATGGAAAAACGAAATCGTCCCGGCAATCCTCGAAGGCAAGCAATAGTGAGAAACATGCCACAAAATTTTTGCCCGCAGGAAAAGAGCTCTCAAAAGCGGTTAATAAGCGAGTACCTTTTTTCACCTATGCATCTGAGGAGCGCTTTAAGGACCTGTTCATTGCTTTAAGAGATGATGCACAACTGGATGCGACCTATGTCGTTTTGATGATACTCAGCACAGTTCTCGCCACGGTGGGGTTGTTTCTCAACAGTGCCTCGGTAGTCATTGGGGCGATGCTCCTTGCACCTCTGATGGCACCGATTATTTCACTTGCGATGAGCCTGCTGAGATTTGAGAGGAAGCTGTTCAAGCAGTCGTTGTGGAAAATCTTTGTGGGGATTCTGCTTGCTCTGGGAACCGCTCTCGTATTAACGAGTGTGTCTCCTTACCAGCCAATGACCGCTGAGATGCAGGGCCGACTGTCTCCGACGGTGCTCGATTTAATTGTTGCGATAGCAGCTGGAATTGCGGGTGCTTATACAAAATCTCATAAAAAAATTGCGCAGAGCCTTGCTGGTGTTGCAATTGCCGTTGCTCTTGTGCCCCCGCTCGCCGTTGCGGGAATTGGACTTGGCAGGCTTGACCCCCAGTTTTTTGGTCTTGCCTTCCTGCTGTTCAGTACAAACCTGATAGGAATCGCACTGGCGGCGACTTTTACCTTCAAGATGCTTGGCTTTTCCCCTGTAGTAAGAGATAAACCCGGTTTGATAACGATGTTGGTTTTTTTTCTGTTGATTTGTATACCATTATCCCTTTCATTTCAGCGAATTACAGAGAGAACTCTGATGGAAAACAGCTGGAAAATTGAGCGCTTTGTGGTAAATGGCAAGTATCTTATTGTGGATGGGGCAAGGCTGCATGAGTTTAAGGACAGTGATGTATTGGAAGTTGAACTCCAGGCTCGGGAGTTGTTAACCAGATATGATCTGAGCGAGTTTCGGCGTAAGGTGAACCAGAATTTTGGCAGAGACCTTATTATACGTGTAAATATTACCTATATTCCTTGATATATGATGCTGATACGACTGTTAATCGTTTTTGTCCTATCCTTGCTCCTGATCGGGTGTGAGCCTGAGGTGGTTCATCTGAAAAGTGGAAAGGTCGTGAAAATAGGGGTGATCGCGCCATTTAGCGGACCCGAGAAAGCGTGGGGTAAAAATGGAATTCTCGGGGTTAAAACAGCACTTGAACTTAAACCGTACCTGTTGAACGGTGATAAACCGGAACTGATTCTTGAAGATGATAAAAATGACCCGGAATTAACCCTAAAGGCATTACATAAGCTTGCTACTGAGGATCAGGTATCGGCTCTATTGGTTTTTTCAGACAGCGCGGCTGTGCTGGCTGTTGTAAAAGAAGCTGAGGAATATAAGATTCCAATTCTTGCAGTTATAGCGACTCATCCAAAGATTTCCAGCGGCGACTGGATAACTCAGTTTTCTTTCGATGATAAGTTGCAGGGAACAATTGCTGCCCTTTTTGTAATTGATGAACTGCTTATTGAGCATGTCGGTGTGGTGGTCAATGAAGATAATCCTCATTCAATCTACCTGGTAGATGAATTTTCTAGAAGATTTAAAGAAGCAGGCGGTGTGATTGAACGTGCGGCAATAAAGAACGATACCACAGATTTTTCAAAAATTGTCAGAGGATTTCGGGAAAAAGGTCTTGATTTTCTATACCTGCCACTCGATGCAAATCATGTTATACAGGTTGAAGAGGTGGTTAGTAAAATGGGATGGAATCCCCAGGTGATGGTCAGCGATGGTTTGCTCGGTAGAATTCGACTGCAACATGACGATAAGCTCCATATAGTTGATGGTATGCTGTCGATGGAAGTCTATTCAAATAGCCTGCCCGCAAGTGAATATGGTAAAAAAGTCAGATCGACTTTTAAGGAAGAATTTAATCAAATTGGTACAACGTTCTCAGGCCTCGGCTGTGAAGGGACATCTGTATTGCTTGCTGCAATGGATCGATGTGAAGATACATCGGATAGAGCGTGTATTAACCGGATGTTGAGGAGCACGGATGGCTTTGCCGGATTGTTTGGTAAACTCTATATTGGCAGCAACGGTAAAACGGAAAGACCTGTTTTTATAAATATGATTGAAGATACAGATTTAAAGCTTGTTATTAAAATCTATTAAATCGAAGTTGTCACTTCTGTGAGAGCAGGGATAAGACCATTTTTTAATATGTTGTTTTTCAGCACGGCTATTGTTCAAATCGAGTCATCGATGTTTTCTAAAAAAATTTATCAGTGGTAACCAAGAGATACTATGAACATAAATAACGTCTGGACACTCTTTTTTTCGCCCACAGGTACCTCAAGGATAATCGTTGATGCAATTGCTGCTTCCATACCTGGGGTCAAACGCTTCTCTGTTGACCTGACCTATCAGGGAACAGAAAACATAAAACCATTTCAGGCGGATGAACTTGTTGTGATTGGTGTACCGGTGTATGCAGGAAGGGTCGCGCCACTTGCTGTCCAGCGACTTAAGGGGATAAAGGGAAAAAATACCCCTGTTGTTCTTGTCGTTCTGTATGGCAATCGGGAATATGAGGATGCCCTGGTTGAACTAAGAGATATTGCCATAGCCGCTTCTTTATTACCTGTCGGCGCGGCTGCATTTGTCGGGGAACATTCATTTTCCAACCAGCAAATGCCCACGGCACAAGGCCGACCGGATCATGCAGATCTTGCTTCTGCAGCATCATTTGGAAGAGATATTGTTAATAAAATCGATAAAGTGCACGACCTCAACAGCCTTTCTGGCCTGCATGTTCCGGGCAATATACCTTATAAAGAGAGCATGGGCTCAATACCGGTGACCCCAAAAGTAGATCCGACGGTCTGTACACTCTGTGGACTCTGTGTTTCTTCCTGCCCGGGCGGAGCAATCGTTATTGACGAGAATCTTGTTATGGATGTCAGTAAATGTATTTTCTGCTGCGCCTGCATCAAGACCTGCCCGGAAGAAGCGGTTTTCATCGATGCGCCGCTTCTTCTGGAAAAAAGGCAGTGGCTCCATGAGAACTGTGCACATCGGAAGGAGCCGGAACTCTATTTTTGATGAGTATGGCAGCTGTCTCACTCAGTCGAGGGAACTCCTTGCGGGTCCCAGCCCCTTAACCGGTAATAATCTTGAAGCATCTGCTCCATATCGCCCTCGCTCAGTGAACCACCTTCCGGCAGGGCTTCTTTATGGAATCGTTTTGGTAGCCGGTCATCTTCGGCTTTCAATCCTTCCTGAATATTGAATTGCCGGGTCATGGTGGCAATATTTGCTGCAATAACCTGCAACTCTTCTTTTGATCGATTGATACCGGTGACCATTTCAAGGGTATGTTCAAGTTCTTCCCAGGAGTACAGATCCCTGTAAAAACGGCACAGGGTCAGGGTGTCGAATATGTTAAGCCGGTTCTCGTAATCGACCAGCATCTCCGCCTTCTTGTCGATCTGGTCGGGGGGGATAAGACCGGATAATTCCGGTTTATAGAAGGTCGTTCGCAGATGACAGGCACCACGAGGCGATGTGCCGAATGTGAGGCCCATTCCTTTCAAAACCCGTGGGTCATAGCCAGCAGGCTCCAGTCCCTTGACATGGATAGCAAGGTCTTCAAGGCCCCACCTGGTTGATGCTTCGATAATGCCGTCTGCCAGGATATCGCCAATTCCGGTTCTGGAGCCGATTTTTTCTACCAGCTCTATGGTCTGATCTGCATTTCCATAGTCAATCTCATAATCGAGCCGGCCCTGCTCATGAGCTTCCATGACTAATCCGCAGAGGTTTCCTGCAGTGATTGTATCAATACCCAGGCGATCGCACAAATCATTGAGATAGGCAACCTCTTCCATCTCTTTAATCATGCAGAGACCACCAAAGGAATAGATCGTTTCATATTCAGGGCCTTCAAGCTTGAGACCTTCGTGGCGTCCTTTGTTGATCGTCGTGAGTCGACCGCACGCCATAAAGCATTTAGCGCAGGCATGGGGGTGAACTTCATGCTGCTGATGATAGGTCTCACCACTGATCGCTTCGACATGTTCACAGGTTCCCTGGCTCCAGTATTTGGCCGGAAAGGCACCCGCATTATTCATCAATGTCACCATCATTGTTGTACCCATTTTGCGATAGGCCTTGACGCCGGGATGGTGAAAATTTTCTTTGGAGAAGGATTTTGCGTAGTCCGCAATACCCTCTGGATTGCTGTACGTTCGCTTATGATCGCCTTGAAAGACGAGGGCTTTTACAAGTTTTGAGCCAAGGACTGCGCCAACGCCGGTTCTTCCGGCACATCTCCATTTATCATTGGCAATGATGGCAAATTTAACCAGTTTCTCTCCTGCCGGCCCAATGACAATTGCACCGGGCTTTCTATATCCTTCCCGGCTTGAACCGAATCGTTTGATGGCTTCTTCTTCCGCGGTGATGGTTTCCATACCCCAAAGATCAGCTGCATCATGAAATTCAACCTGGTCAGGTTGAATGGACAGTACTGTCGGCTGATCAGATTTACCGTTTACAATGATGGCGTCAAACCCGGCAGAGTCGATTGATTCAGGAACCTTGCCTCCTGAATACGATTCTGCATAATACCCGGTCAGTGGTGATTTCGTGTAGACCCCGTATCGGCTGCCGCCCCAGAGACGTCCTCCGCAGAAGGGACCGGTTGTAATAATAAGGTTGTTCTCAGGGGCCAGAGGATCAACCCCGACAGGATTCCGGTCAAGCAGGAGTCGTGTCGCCAAACCCTTGCCACCATTGCACTCACGTAACAAATTATCTGAAATGTCTTCAATGGCGAAACTTTTAGTGTTTAAATCGATCGTGAGGATACGGTTGTAGTAGCCGTACATGAGATTTTCTCCTGTATGTTGATCTGTTCAACCAGCCAGCAAGGATAAAGCCTCACAAAACAATTGCATGGATGTGAGGCTTTATTGTGGCTAAGACTGTTTTTTTTAATGACTGTCATTCAGCTATTTTCCTAGTGCAGCAAAACCTTCGTCAACTATCGCAAGACCTTTCTGGAGCTGTTCATCGGTGATAACAAGGGGCATGAGAAAACGAAGGACATTTCCATATGAACCGCAACTGAGCATGATGATACCTCGTTCATAACAGTATGCGACCAGGGCTTTTGTCTGTTCAGTTGCGGGCTCCTTGGTTTGTCTGTCATTGACCAGTTCCAGGGCAATCATCGGTCCGAGCCCTCGAACATCACCGATTATGTCATATTTTTGCTGGAATCCAAGAAATGTGTTTTTCAGGGTCTCGCCTAACTTTTTTGCTTTTTCCAGCAGGTTTTCTGATTCGATAATATCAAAAACTGCAAGGGCTGCTTCACAGGCAACCGGATTTCCCCCGTAGGTTCCACCAATCCCTCCCGGATGAACAGAGTCCATTATTTCCTTTTTTCCGACGACAGCGCTGAGCGGCATCCCGGCAGCAAGGCTTTTGGCCACGGTGGTGATATCGGCTTCCACTCCATAGTATTCCATCGCAAACATATAGCCTGTTCTGCCGATACCAGATTGAATTTCATCTGAAATCAGCAGGATATTGTTCTTTTCACAAATTTCTTTAAGTTTCTTGAAATAGTCTTTTGGCGGAGCAATGAATCCCCCTTCACCCTGGACCGGCTCAACGATAATTGCTGCGGTCTGCTCAGCAGCAACATGATTGATGAAAAAATATTCCAGATGATCGGCACACGCCAGGCCACAGTCCGGGTATTCTTTATTGAATGGGCAACGGTAGCAGTTTGCAAACGGCATCCGGTAGACCTCGGGAGCAAATGGTCCCATGCCGAACTTGTAAGGTTTTAACTTAGAGGTCAGCGTCATGCCCATTAATGTTCGACCGTGAAAACCGTTGTCAAAAGCAATAATACCCTGTTTCTTGGTGTAGTATCGTGCAATTTTTACAGCATTCTCAACAGCTTCTGCCCCACTGTTGGCGAACATGACCGCTTTTGGGGTATTCCCGGGAACGGCTTCGCATAATTTCTCTGCAAGCGCAACTGAGGATTCATAGGGGGAGACCATGAAACAGGTATGGGTGAACTTCTCAGCCTGATCCTTGATCGCTTTGACAACTTTCGGGTGTGAATGGCCGACGTTCATTACCGCGATACCACCCGCAAAATCGATGTATTCTTTGCCCTCTACATCAACAAGTGTTGCACCACGACCATGAGAGATGTAGCAGGGGGTTGCACTGCCGATTCCCTTGGCAATATATTTCGTTCGAGTTTCCTGAAGAGCATCATTTGATTTTGAAGTTTCCATGTGTTTACCTTTAAGTGTCTGAATTGTTATGTCGTTAATAGATGTTAGGTGGTTTGATCCATTTGGCCGTTCATTGATGATTTTTTTAAACCAGTATGACTTAAATACAACACTCTGATTGAGAGTAACAAGAAGTTTTTTAAGGTGCAGTGATTACCAGATTAAATCGGGGGTCGGGTGATTCCCGTCCAAACGGTGTATCCGAATGCTCCTACCCTTTTTCTGCATCAGTGTCTGGAGGCGTCGCAGTCTGATCTGTGTTAATAGTATCATCACAGATAGAGCCTGTTGCCGCCTGAACCACCTCTGCACTCACTCTGCCTCCGAAACTATCTGGTGTCATTTTCCCCAGCACGGCTTCAATAACTATCTTGGGGGTTATTGATTCCGTCGGCAGTGACGGCATCAGGTTGCTTGATTCTTTGGAGTGGTGGAGAAAGCCTGCTGAAACCAGGGTGTCTCTTGCTTCTTCAAGCTGTTGGATGCTGTACATGGAATATTCCTGGTTAACGCTATCGAGATCAGTACCCTTATCCTGAAAACTTCTTTTAACAGCGGAGCATAAGTCCAGTGCGGCACTGATTTTGATCGATGGTGCGTCACTTTTTACGATCAGTTGGTAACGATCACTTTTTTCTATGGCATACGCCACCTGGGCACCGAGTAATACGAAAAGCCAGCCGAAATATATCCAGACCAGAAACAGGGGTACTGTCGCAAAAGAACCGTATATAGCGTTGTATTTTGCCACCCCAATCTGCAGGCTGATGTAAATATTCTGGGTAATAAACCACAGAGAGCCGGCAAGTATTGCCCCGATAAGCGTCGGTATCGCTTTTGGCTTGGTATTTGGGAAAAAGAGATAAACAATATAGAGCGTTATGCTGAGAAAGAAGATGGGGACACCCTGAAGAACGAGACTCTGTATCCAGCTAATGGGGATGAACTTGTCTACATGGATAGCAAGCGCCTGGCTTTCCAGGATCGTGCCCGCCGCCAGAGCTACATTTATCGAAATCGGCATCAGCACTATCAGGGTCAGGTAGTCTGTAACTTTCCTGATAAGGGATCGACCGGCTTCTACCTTCCATATGGTATTCATCGCCGATTCAATTTGATTCAAGACAAGGATTACTGATAGAAACATGCCGAGCATACCAAAGCTCCCAAGCGTCGCGAAGCTGGTTCGGTCAACATAATCAAACAATTTGTCTGCAGCTGAACGTAAATGGGCTGTAAGGCCAACCGGAAGATCATCGCTTGTAGAGAGGGGAGGCGATTCTTCCTCAACCTCATTGCCAGGTATCTCAAGGCTGAATGAAGGCATTTGCTCAAGCGTATCGATGTATCTGTAAACAACTTCTCTCAATTGGTTTCCACCACCAAGTCCTTTAATAACTGCTGTGCTCATCGCCAGCATTGGTACCATGGATAAAAGGATTGCGTAGGTCAGGGCACCGGAACGAAGTGAGAGGTTATTGAACTGGAACTCACGAAAGGTAATCAGTATGATTCGAACCAGTTTATGAACCCAGACGACGGGGAAAAACCTTTTCTGCGGAGGGATATCCACCCAGCTGATCATTGAATCCAGACTCAAAGTATTCTTCAGTTGATTTAAGGCCATAATGTGTCAGATTCCCAGGATAGGTGTTTTTCTCGGGTTTCAGGTGCCCTGTCCAGATGACAGGTATGGTCTTTTATAACACTGCTTCGTTATTGATGCAATTTTGTGTTGATAAGGAGCAAATCCCGGATCAGATTGAGTGAGGTAACTCCCGTTTTGAAACAGCCTCTGATTTAATCCGATCAAGAAGTTCCGCCAGAACCGGTTTGACGTTTTCCCTGATGTCGCCGGCGACGATGATGTAGAGCAGGTCGTCGCCGGGTAAGAGCATTCCCTCGTTGGCCTCGATAATGATTTCATAGATCCCTTCGTGCTGTACGAATTCCTCGCGGAGGGAGTTGATTTTACGATGATCCGGCAGGACCTCTATGCTTTTTACCACTGAATGATCCTTTCTGGACCATGACCGGACAGTACCGTTGTGAATGAGCAGCATACCGACATGATCAGAAAAATCTGGACGGGATTTTAGTTCTGCAATTGTTTGACTGATATCCATATGTTGTCTTCCTGTTGGCTTGTGGCAGACGGTTATGCCGCCTTTTTTTTAAATTTCTTTTAATACAGGGACTTGCAGGCTGCTCGATGAATCGAGTCGGTTATAGTTGAGCTTGTCATTGTATTTTTTCAATAACCAGAGTGGCAAATCAAATTTTTTATGACAAAGATCCCATATCGTATCCCCATCTGAGACTTGATAGGTTGCTACGTCGACAACGGTATAGGAATTAAAGAAATCTTCCTGGATCTCCTGGTGAAAATCGAATCGAAGAACCTCAAAGTCGTCAGCACTGACATTCAGAAATTCCAGGACAATGGTTTGACCGGGATGAATGTCTTTACCCGGCGCAATGTTATTGCTCAGTCGAATTGCTTCAGGTGTAACGTTTAACCAGTCTGCAAAAATTCCAATTGATTCGTCCGGCTGAACTTCGACGATGCCGGTATTGAGGTCTGCTTTTTTATGACGCTGCAGAACTTTCAGATTACCTGAAACCGCAAGGTTCTCCTCGATGTGCCGGGCGGGGAATTTTGGTGAACTTTTCTTGGAGTCTTTTAAAACGATTTCGATTGAACGCTGGGACATAACGATGTGGCTTTCTGATTTTGCAGAGAGAGCGGCTGGTATTCTGAGATTCTGTCCTACTCGAATCAGCCCCTGTTGATTGAGTTGGTTGGCCTGGATGAGATTATTGAGCGTAATCTTGTGGGCAGCGGCTATGGCGCCTGCAGTATCACCGGGGCGCACCTGGTAAAATTGACTTCGTTTTTGGCTCTTGCTGAAAATTGATGCAGGTGCACTGCTGAGAAGTGAGCTGTTGTTGAAGCGGTATGGCAGTTTCAGTATAAAACCCTTGGGAATATATTTGGTTCCGTCAAAGACCGGTTTTCTTAAGGAAGGGTTGTAGTGCTGTAACTGGCTGGTACTGATGCCAAGGTATGAACAAAGTTTTGAGGCGTTCACGTAGGCCGGCGTTTTCATTGAGACGCTTGCAAGAGGTTTGTCAAATTGAACTGTTTCGGTACGCTCCTGTTTCTTTGCGACAGATACTGCTGCAAGAAATTCTGAATAAAAATTTCTAGATGCAAATTTGAAGTGTCCTTTTCGATAATTTTTGAAAATATTCACATAACTGCCTTCCTGATTCAAGGCCCGCTTCATGCCTGCCGCTCCGTAATTATATGCCGTAAGCGCAAGCGGCCAGGAACCGAGAAGATTATAATTTTTTTTGAGAAGCCTGGCTGCTGCCTGAGCAGCGATAAGCGGATCCCTGCGTTCATCAATTATATAGTCGATACGCATGAACTCTTTGCCGGTAGCCCTGGTAAACTGCCACATTCCTGATGCTCCGAACTTACTGAAGGCGTTGGGATTAAAAGATGATTCAACATGCGGCAGGTAGGCAAGATCTTCCGGAAGGCCGTCGTTTCTGAATATCTGCTTTATTTTTCTCATGTATGCTCCGGAACGAACAACTCCTTGAGCAAACCTCTCTTTCACCCCCGTTTGCGCTCGAATATTTTCTGCGGCCTCCTTGTACTTTGCTGGAGAATGTTTCGTGCCGAAAAGTGCCGCCAGGCGTTTTTCTTCCTTTGATACGGGCTTTTTTTTCTTTGCCAGATTGATAAGAATATCTGCGTAATATTTTTTTACCCTTTTAATCCTCTGACTATTCTGTTTCTGAGCCCCGGGGATTTTCGAATCCTCGAGGGTAACAGTAGTGTATATGCGGCCCAGGTTATTCTGGTCATGAATAATTGCGGTATTAACCGAGTAGGTTGAGTATACTTTTTCCCAGAAGACAACATTTGACTGAATTGTCTGATAGTGTGGAAAGTATTTGGGGTCTGCTTTTGCAGCTGCCATCTGAGGCATGAAACAGCATATCATTAGCATGATGACAAAAAGATATACGGTCAGGAATCGCTGAGATTGAGACGTCATGGTGATAGGGGTGCGTAGGCGCCCTGTCTTTTAGTTCGCATGGCGATGATGCATTAGTTGTGAACTTTGTCGGTTAAAGTGCTCAGGATAATCTACTGCATAATATTGAAATGACAAGGAGTGAGTGTGTATACACCGATATTGGCAACTCTGGGGTATATTTTATCGCCTGACAGGCAGAAAACCCTGCTTGTTCACCGCAATAAGCGGGAAAATGATCAGCACCTGGGGAAATATAACGGGCTTGGCGGCAAAATGAAAGCTGGAGAAGATATCCAGCAATGTATTTGCCGTGAGATTCGTGAAGAAGCGGGGATTCTCTGTGAGAAACTCGTGTTGAGAGGAACAATAAACTGGACAGGTTTTGGACCCAATGGTGAAGACTGGTTCGGGTTCATTTACCGGGTTGATCAATTCAGTGGAACCCCTTCGAGCAGCAATGAGGAGGGGGAGTTGATATGGTATCCGGTCAAGGATATTTTAACCCTGCCGATGTGGGAAGGTGACAAATATTTTCTTCCACTCGTTTTTGATGATGACCCTCGAATTTTTCACGGCTATATGCCCTACGCAGGAGACAAACCTTTACGTTGGAATTACACCCGCAGTTAAAACAAATGGCATGGTTATCGATACCATCTATTGATGTTGCGTGGTTCTGCCACCATGGTATAGTTAGCCAATAAAACCATCTGAAACCAGAGGATTAAAAATGGAACATGAGAGTGAAATCAAGCGTCTTGAGGATATCGTCGAGCGCTTACTTGAAGGGTATACAGGGTTAAAGGCAGAGATTAAGAAAAAGGAGCAGGAAATTCAGGCGCAACAACATAAGAATGATCAGCTGCGTCAACAAATTGAAGCGATGGAGTCTGAACGAGGGGATCTTGGCGGCCGAGTCAGCACCTTGATTGATCGAATCGAGATCTGGGAATCTGAGCTCGAGGTGACTGAGTATGACAGTGATGATACAGATGATTTGACCGATGAGCTTGAATCTGTTCCTGAAAAATCTGAAGAACAGACTGATGAGCAGGGTGATGAATCGGCTGGCGGAGTGCAGGGGAGTCTGTTTACTGCGAGTTCAACCGCACCGTAATCGTTTAAGTAGGAAAGGACAGTTCTGAGCAAAATCTAACCGGGGGAAGCCAGGTCATGCCCAATTCGGAACGATTGGTTAAATTCAATCTACTAGGACAGGACTTTGCTTTTTATACTGGTGCTTCAGATGAGGAAATGGAAGCAATTCTTGATCTTGTCCGTCAGCTGGTCGAAGACAGCAGCAATGAATCGGGAAAGACTATACCGGTTGCAAAGGTAGCCGTTATGGCATGCCTCAACCTTGCTTCGAGGTATGTCAGGTTGAAACAGGACTTTGATGATTATCGGTTGGGAAGTGAAGCCCGACTTGGGGTATTGTGTGAAAAAATTGAACACCACTTTATCCCGGAAAAATAGTTTGGCCGAGAGTTTTTAGCTGCTGTTTCTACAGAATTCTGATAATATAAGGCTAGAAAAATATTTTTAAGGGTTACCGGTTCTTCTGATAAAGAGTATAGAGAAATAGCCGTATGGTCTCGTTGGCTGGCAGAGGTATTGGTCATATGACGAGACAGCAGGTTTTTCCCTGCGCTGTTGGTGATTTGTAGCGTTGTTGAGCCAACTCTCTTAAAAAGGGCGCTACCACTGTCCTCGAATGGGAAATTAAATAATTTCCCAGATGCTGATATGCGGCACCCACCTATTTCGATAGGTTTAACTTGTCCTATAGACACGGCAGGGTGGGGAAAATCTTTTGTACACAATGTTCGAGCTGAGTTGGGACATTGTTTAATATATGGGTAGTATGAAAGGGCGCATCGGCGTCTGGTATTGCCTCGTGTTTCAAAACCAAGAAAAATTGCAAAAGCGGGAAAACGCTTAAAGACAGTAAAGAAACCTGACAGGTAGTTCACCAGTCGAAAAAGAGCGATACATGTTCATTTTGGGTATCGTACCAGCGACTGGATAAAGATAAATGATAGCTTAAGTCTCCGATGATTGCGTGGTCGGAGTTTTGTATTTGAGCAACAAACGCTGCAGATATCTATTATTCTGTAGTTTTCATAAGAATGCCTGGAAGATTCAGATAGCCGGGTATGATCTTATCTTCCTGTCGATTTTCCTATCAACAGATCGGGAGTGGTCTCAACTTCCTGAAAACTGTCTTTCCCTGTTGTAATCTTTCAAGACCAAAAGGATTTCGGTAGTTATGGATTTACTTAATCATCCTTCAATATTTATTTTCTTGGGACTCCTGCTGGGAGTGGTCATCGGGGCTTACCTGAGAAAACGTATCGTTGAAGGGCATCGACAGAATATAAAAGATCAGGCAAAACAGCTGATAGAAAATGCGATTGTTGAAGCTGAACAGTTGAAGAAAGAAGCGCAGCTTCAGAGCAAGGAGGAGGCTTATCAGGTTAAACAGGCTGCTGAGGATGAGCTTAAATCTGATCGACGGGAACTGAAGGATGAGCGAAATCAGCTGAGTAAGAAGCGGGAGATGCTGAAGAAAGAGTGGGACCGTTTCGATCGAAAAAACTCAGAGCTGCAGGGTAGTGAGGAGCAGTTGCAAAAAAAAGAACGTGAGGTAGAAGAAAAACATAAAGAAGTCGATAACCTGATCGGAAAACAGCGCTACGAATTGTCACGAATTGCCGGAATTAGCCAGGAAGAGGCGAAAAAACTGTTGATGGACTCATTGGAAAGTCAGGCTCGAATGGATGCAGCAAAGCGGCTTGCTCGAATCGAGAATGAGATGAAGATGGAAGCCGATCGCAAGGCAAAAAATATAATAGCCCTGGCTGTTTCGCGGTATGCCGGAGATTATGTTGCCGATAAGACAGTATCAATGGTACCGTTACCAAACGATGAGATGAAGGGGCGGATTATCGGTCGAGAGGGGAGAAATATCAGGGCAATCGAGGCTGCCACCGGAATTGATATCATAATAGATGATACCCCTGAGGCGGTTATTCTGTCAGGGTTTAACCCTGTGAGAAGAGAGGTGGCCAGATTGGCTCTTCATCAACTGATTTCAGATGGTCGTATTCATCCCGGGCGTATTGAAGAGGTCGTTGCCAAGGTAACCAAGGAACTGGAAATCAACATGCGTGAGGCAGGTGAACAGGCGACTTTTGATGTCGGTGCTCACGGCGTTCATGTGGAGCTGATCAATGTTCTCGGTCGCCTCAAATATCGTACCAGTTATGGACAAAATGTCTTGCAGCATTCTCTTGAAGTTGCTTTCCTGTGCGGCATCATGGCTGCTGAACTCGGGCTCGATGTCAAGCTGGCAAAACGTGCCGGGTTGCTTCATGACATTGGCAAGGCGGTGGACCATGAGGTCGAAGGGTCGCATGCCATTATTGGCCGTGATCTTGCCAAAAAATATGGGGAGCAGGAGGAGATCGCTTACGCCATCGGCGCACATCATGAGGATCTACCTCCTCAATCTATCCTGGATGTTCTGGTCCAGTCGGCTGATGCCCTTTCCGGAGCCAGGCCGGGAGCCAGAAAAGAGATGCTCCAAAGTTACGTGAAGCGGCTGGAAGATTTGGAAGGAATTGCCAATTCTTTTAGCGGTGTGGAGAAATCCTATGCAATTCAGGCAGGTAGAGAGTTGCGTATTATTGTTGACTCAGGGAAAATTGGAGACAGTGACGCTTTATTGATGAGCCAGGATATTGCCAAGTCAATTGAAGAGAAGCTTACGTACCCTGGTCAGATACGAGTTACCGTTATACGCGAAACCAGAGCCGTTGAATTTGCCAAATAGGTGCTGTTGTATTTTGAGAGGACAAGTAGAGGATTATGATTGGAGTTGATGAACAGATCGAATTGATAGAGCGGGGTGTGGTCGATTGCATCTCCCGCGAAGAGCTGATTAAGAAATTGGAACGCTCCCGCGAAACGGGGGTTCCGTTAAAGATAAAGGCAGGATTTGACCCAACAGCCCCCGACCTTCATCTCGGGCATACGGTTTTACTTCAGAAACTCAAACATTTCCAGGAACTTGGACATGATGTTTATTTCCTTATCGGCGACTTTACCGGCCTTATCGGCGATCCCACCGGCAAGTCTGAGACCCGAAAAGCCCTCACCCGGGAAGATATTTCCAAAAATGCAGAGACCTATAAGGAACAGGTTTTTAAAATTCTCGACCCTTACAAGACAAAAATTGCTTTTAACAGTGACTGGCTGGGTAAACTTGACTCTTTTCAAATGATCAGACTGGCGTCAGAGCTGACCGTGGCCCGGATGCTTGAGCGGGAGGATTTTAAAAATCGTTTTGAAAACGGCAAACCAATTTCCATACATGAATTTCTCTACCCGCTTATTCAGGGATACGATTCCGTTGCAATGGAGGCGGATGTGGAGTTGGGGGGAACAGATCAGTTATTTAACGTGCTGATGGGCAGAGATATGCAGCGCTCCAGAGGGCAGGAGCCGCAAATTGTTCTGACCCTGCCGCTTCTTGAGGGCTTGGATGGCGTTAACAAGATGAGTAAATCTCTGGGGAATTACATTGGTATCACTGATCCTGCCAACGAAATTTATGGTAAGGTGATGTCGATTTCAGATAGTCTGATGTATCGATATTACGAACTGCTCAGTGACCTTTCTACTCCTGAAATTGCACAATTAAAAAAAGATGTTGAGGATGGAACGCTTCACCCCAAGGCTGTCAAACAGAAACTTGCCAGGGAACTGACTGCCCGTTTTCATTCAGATGAGGCAGCACTTCAGGCGGAGCAGAATTTTGATAATGTATTTGCTAAAAATGATCTCCCGGATGATCTCAAGGAATACGTTCTGCAAAGCTCTGAAGCCATCTGGCTGCCGAAGTTGCTTGTTGAAGCAGAACTGGTGAGCTCAACCTCAGACGGCAGACGTATGATCAAGCAAAGCGCGGTCAGCCTGGATGGTCAGAAAATTACCGATATCGATTATAAAGTTCAGCCGCAAGGGCAGATGATAGTAAAAGTTGGGAAGAGGCGGTTCTGCAAAGTTATTTTTAATTGATTTTTTTTTGCAAAGCCGTTTGTTCATTGAAACAACAAGGGCCGTTATCCTGAAACAGGATAACGGCCCTTGTTGTTTCACGGTCCTGACTATTTGAATATATCAGTTTATGGACGCGGGACCTGCGGTTGAACTGCATTGCTCACAGGTTCCTGAAAACTCAATATGATGACTGAGCACCTGATAACTGGTGTTCTGTGAGGCTAGTTCGTTGATCTGGTGTTGCACCGGCAGTTCAATATCATCCACCTTACCACAATCACTGCAGCGAATATGGTAATGAAGATGGGTGGTCGCATCGAATCGTTTTTGGGTACCCCCGACCTCAAGTTTTAAGATTATGCCGCTCTCTGCCATCAGTTCAAGATTTCGGTACACCGTACCCAGTCCTATGCGTGGCAACCGTTTACGTACCATGTCATAGACTTCATTGGCCGTTGGATGAGATTTGACTTTACTCAACTCTTCGAGAATAATCTGACGTTGGGTGGTGAGCCTCATATTGGGTAGTTCGACAATCTGATTCATAAGCAGTTCCTATATTATGACGATAGATGATAAAGCTTCTCAACTGTCATCATATAAAACTGCCAGAAAATTACAATTAAAAAAAACGTCGTTGTAGAATCCGTAATACCGGAAGAGCACAACAGTTTCAACGGTAACTGGACGTTGAAACTCAGTGTGAGTGGAGGAGGTCTGGCAAAGAGGGGTTGAAGTAGCCAAATCTCAGTTTTGGAAACTGTATTTTGATACGGCGCAACCACGCTCTTACTCCATATCGTTGAGGTTCCACTGAAAGCTCGAGGCTCTTTCTATACCAGTCCGGGTCAATGTTGAGATTGCGCAATTGTATGAAATCAGGGCAGGTTTTTTCTATCAGGCTGCAGAGTGCGTCGGTTTCCGGGTAAGAATCACTAAAACCAGGAAGTATGAAGTAGTTAAGCGAGACAAATTTTCCGGCTGTTTTCATGGTTTTTATTGAACTCAGGACATCATTAAAAGCGTAGTTTTGGGGCCGATAATAGCGATTGTAATACAATTCCTGAGCCGAATTGAGACTTACCCGTATACTGTCCAGACCAGCTGCCGCAAGGCGACCGACTGAATCCGGCAGACTCGCATTGGTGTTGAGGTTGATTGTACCCGATGATGTTTTCTTGCGTATCAGACTGACTGCTTGTTCAATCAGGGGGGCCTGCAGCAATGGTTCTCCTTCACACCCCTGGCCGAAACTGACCACTGGCCTTTGCGCATTCGTTAAATGAGGTATTGCAATCTCTGAGATTTCCTGGGCGGATGGCACGAAGTTGATGCGTTCTTGTGTTGAGGAGCAGGAGCCTGACGGCTGGAGTGAAATGCAGCCGAGGCAGCGGGCATTACAGGATGGTGATGTTGGCAACGGGGCTTCCCAGCGGCCCAAGAAGTAATTCCTGGCTGCAGGGCAATTGTAGGTTAAACAACATTTCCCCAGATGTTGAATGAGCCTGTTATTTCTGTATTTAGAAAGTTTCCTGCGCGTTTTTTTATTGATAACCGACTGTTTAAAGTGCTGATAATCCTGCCGTTCATCTCTGTCACTGCGAAAACCGGTGACCCAGAATTTCCCGTCATACCAGCCAACAGCCGTGTAGGCAAACAACGGGAGCAGGACCGGGTTTTCAATCGCCTGGTATGCAGCAGAAAAAATAGCAGTATGGGCGGGAGCCATAAATGCTGCAACGCCGCTTATTTTCTCTCCGGGATGTTCAGGGTTCTCGTCAAGAAGCAGTGGCTCTCCAGTAGTCGGGTCAGTTCCTATAGGAACCCGGTCGGGGAGGGTGAACAGTTCGCTGCCTTCCGGCAGCGGAATCAGGTCTTTGAGTTCAGGTTGTAAGAATGAGCCATTGGCTGCTCCTGCCATTTTAAGCTCGGGAAAATCACAGATGTTTCCCCGCTCGTCAGCATAGACGAGCGTGGGCATACTTTGAGGATGGGTCACTGCGGCCTGAGGACTTTGGTTATCGAGTCAACTGCTCGATATATGTCGAGGTCCTCACCATAGATATCCTGTATGTCCTGGTGATCTACAAGGTCTTCAACGATATATTGGGTCAGACAAAGAGAAACAATATTTGGGTCCTGAACTAATGTTCTCAGCGGAGCCAGTTTCATCTGGAGATCAAAGTCGTCGAGCATTGCCAGTGACTTTAACTGTTTTTCAAAAGCAGTACGCATTGATTCAACGGATGTGGTTTCAATAATTTTCTTGTCCATAAGTCGTTGCACCAATTTTATTGCCAGCATCTCAGCATGGTCCCTGGCATGTATGAACATCCTTTTTCGTTCCTGCTCTCTTTTCCTGTCGATTGCCCGCACGGTTTTATCCGTTGCGCGGTTTGGATTTACATGCATTTTGGCCATATATTTTCTCCCGGGTATTGCCTCACTGATAGATTCGGTTATTTTCAGGGGTAATGTATCGTTAAAAAAACTGTATTTATACCTACTCGGAAACCACCAGCCGTTCTTACAAAGGTGCGTTACGTCTTATGGAAAAGCAGCGCCCGTTCTAAATGGATACTGAAACCTTTCTACTCTATACCGAAACATTAATTATCTCTAGAGTAATCTTTGGTGTAATGGAAGATTTTACCGCGGTATTATTACCAACCAATCTCTTTGGTGTCTCTTCTTTATCGGGGATTAAATGGTCGTTTCAGCTATTTGGTTCAGTAGATGCCAATATCTAAAATATTTCTTGTATTTGCTATCAATTCCTCTATATTTATAGTGTTTAGATAGAAAACTCTGATTACCGCTCAGGTTCGGAGATGTAACAGTATTTAATTATCCCTGTCGCTATAGACATTTATTTAAAACGGAGGTTTTCATTATGTTAAGCAGAATCCAGGCTCTGTTGCCTGCATTGTTAATTCTTAGTCTTGTATCGTTTTCAGGCTGTGCTAAAAAAGAGGCCGATGAGGCTATGAAGCCGGGAACAGATAGTGGCGCAATGGGCAAGGAAGAGCCTCTGGAGTCCAAGTCTATAGGAATTTCTGAAGGGCGTACATCTGATGGAATGCTTCCGGTCTATTTCGACTTTGATACTTCAGATATCCGCAATGACCAGATATCTCGTATCGAAGTAAATGGTGATTTCCTGAAGAAGAACGCTATGCTCAATATTAGAATTGAAGGGAACTGTGATCCGCGTGGTACCAAGGAGTATAATATGGCGCTTGGTGAGCGACGCGCACTGAGTGCAAAAAAATATCTGGAGAATCTTGGAATCAGTGAGGCAAGGATGACCACCATCAGCTATGGTAAGGAGCGGCTGCTCCTGCATGGTCAGGACGAACTTTCCTGGGCCCAGAACAGGCGTGATGATTTTGTAATTGTTAAATAGTAGTCAATCTCTATCAATCAGCCGGGAAGTAATTTTAATATGCGGGCCTTTCAGGTCCGCATAATTTTTTTAAAGGAGTATCCATGTTTAGATCAAAAGTTATACTAATCCTTTTTTCAATGTTCTGTTTCGGCGTCTTTTTCGTTACGTCAGGTTCAGTTATGGCTGCAGACATGAAAATTGGGGTGATGAATGTTCAGAAAGTACTTACTTCATCCGTTGCGGGAAAGGCTGCAAAAGTGAAGTTTGATGCAAAAATGAAAGAACTTCAGGATAAATTTAAGGCTGAGGAAGAAGATCTCCTGGCCATGCAGAAAGACATTGAGAAAAAGAGCAGTGCCTGGAGTGAGGAGACCAAACAGGAAAAGGTCCTTGAGTTTCAGAAAAGGCGGCGTGAATTGCAGGCCAAATCGGAGGATGCCCGATTTGAATTAAAAGGGCTCCAGGATAAAGAATTAGCTCCAATCCTCAAAGCGCTTGAAAAAGTAGTAGATACCTACGGGTCTGCAAATGGCTATACCGTCATCCTTGATGCCAAAAACCACGTTATCTATTTTGATCAAAGTATTGATGTTAGTGACAAACTGATTGTTGAGTTAGATGCTGCCATGGCAAAATAGCAGTATTTTCTTTGTTCAATGATGTTGGCACGGTTTTGATCAACGATGCACCGGGTTTTGAGATCCTGTGCATCGTTTTTTTTTACTTTGAGAATGACTTTTAACAGGACAGCGATAAAAAAATATGACACTTAAAAGTATGACCGGCTATGGTCGCGGGGAAGCTCAGAAGCAGGGAAGGGTTTTCAGTGTGGAGGTGCGGTGTGTAAATAATCGCTACCTTGATGCAAAAATAAAAGTCCCTCGAGACTACTCAATGCTTGAAGATCCAATCAGGAAAATGATCTCAGCATTCCATCAGCGCGGACGTGTTGATCTTTCCCTTACCGTGTCCGGTGACTTTTCAGATCTTGTCGATGTTCGGGTAAACATGAGCGTGGCCCGGGCATATAGGGATTCGCTGACACATCTGGCGGAAACGCTCAGTATTGAAAGTGATTTGAGTCTGTCCCAGTTTGTTCATCTGCCGGATGTGCTGGTACGTGAACAGCGCGCTGAAGATATCGATGAGCTGAAGGCATCTGTTGAAGAAGCTGTTAACAATGCCCTGCAAAGCGCCGATCAAATGCGAATGCGTGAGGCGGCCGCACTGGTTGATGATTTGTCAGGGCGACTGACTTCATTTTCCATAGTTCTGGATGAGGTGGAAAAAAGGATTCCAGAGCTGATTCGGCAGCGCGAGACCTCGTTACAGGAACGGCTTCAAAAATTACTCGGGAGTGTTGATGTCGACCCCATGAGGCTTGCCCAGGAGGTGGCAGTTATTGCTGATAAAACTGATGTGACAGAGGAGCTGGTGAGGCTGCGGAGCCATATCGGTCAGTTTGAAGAGATGCTTCAGGCATCAGGTGCTGTCGGTCGTAAACTGGATTTTCTGATTCAGGAATTTTTACGAGAAGTGAACACCATGGCTTCTAAAATTAATGATGCTGATATCGCTCACATGACGGTAGTATTAAAAAGTGAACTCGAAAAAATGAGGGAACAGGTACAAAATATCGAATAGCCGCATGTTATTCTGAATTCTACGGAGCATATCATTTATGCAGTTACTCAATGTTGGTTTTGGTAATACGGTAATGGTTGGCCGAGTCTTAGCGGTCATCAATACCGGTTCTTCTCCTTCACGAAAGATTAAAGAACTGGCGAAAAAAGCTGAACGGTTAATAGATGTTACCGAGGGCAGAAGAACGCGTTCGATTATTGTGATGGATTCCAATCACGTGGTATTGTCATCTGTCCAGCCTGATACCATCGCTCAGAGGATCTCAGCGCTGCAAACGGAGTATCACCTTGAAGAGTACAGGGATTCGCTGAAAGGAGATCGGGCCGAGGATAGATCATGAGTGGCAAGCTTTTCATAATATCAGCACCGTCAGGTACCGGTAAAACGTCTCTGCTGAAAATTGTTATGTCAGAGGTTGAGCGGCTTGCTTTTTCAGTTTCCCATACCACCAGAACGGAGCGTGAAGGAGAACGTGACGGAAAAGAGTATTATTTTGTCACGAAGGAAGAATTTCAGAAGATGATAGCCGCTGGAGAATTTCTCGAGTGGGCCATGGTTCACGGTAATTATTATGGTACTGCACTGTCGCCACTCTCTCGTCAGTTGGAATTGAATGAGGATGTTATCCTGGACATTGATGTCCAGGGTGCCCAGATAATTCGCAGGGATGGCAGACTCCCGGCTACTCATATATTCATTGCGCCGCCTGACATGAAGGAGCTTGAACGTCGTTTAAGAGGGCGTGGTACCGAGGAGGAGGAAACGATCCAGAAACGTTTGCAAAATGCTCACAGCGAGATGGCTCATTGCGAAAAATATGACTACTTCATCATTAATGACGATCTTCAGCGCGCTGCAGGGTTGGTCAGTTCAATTATTTACGCAGAGCGAGCGCGCGGTCGAAGGACTGCGCGTGGAATACCGGTTGAGATGGGACTGATCAGGTGAAGCAAGAGAGAAAAAATAAGAGTGGCAGGCAGGAACGAAAGATTCGGTTCAGCGATGATTTGATCTGGGGTGTTCATCCGGTGATTGAAGCCTTACAGGCTGATGAACAGCGCCTAACGGAGGTGATCCTGCAGAAGGACAGACACGGCAGCAGTTGGGAAACGTTGCTCGATCTCGTAAAAAATACGCACATAAAATATAGCTTCGTTGAGCGGATCAGTATAACAGGAGCTGCCGACACACAGATAAGGCATCAGGGTGTTGTGGCCAGGGTAACCCCGGTGCCACTGGTTCCTTTCGATGATCTGCTTGCACAATTTTCAGATGGGGTACAAAGAGGCGAAAATCCACGTATAATAGCTTGTGATTCCATCCAGGACCCCCATAACCTGGGAGCGATCATCCGTTCGGCTCACGCCGCCGGGGTAAATCAGATAGTGCTGCCTCGCGAGCGATCAGCACCGCTTGGGGGGACGGCGGCAAAAGCATCAGCAGGTGCAATATCCCGGGTTGATATCTGCCAGGTAACAAACCTGTCCCATGCACTGAATGCAATAAAAGAGGCGGGCGGCTGGATTTTTGGTGCTGTAAAAGACGAGAGTGCCCAGTCTATCTACGAGACTGATTTTAACATTCCCGCATGTGTCGTGGTCGGCAATGAAGGTCAGGGTGTCAGGCCCCTGGTACGTAAGAATTGTGACATATTAATATCCATCCCGATGGCAGGGATGCTTGACTCACTGAACAGTTCCGTTGCCGGTGCGGTGATCATGTTTGAGATGCATCGGCAACTGCTTGCAGCCAGGGAAAATTAACGTTTTTTCTCATCCAGTTTTGCCTTTAACAGTGCACCCAGAGTTCCCAGCGACTGTTTGCTCTCTTTGGGGGTGCCGTTTGAGCTGAGATAGGTAGAAAAATCTTTTCGTTCTTTGTCTGCTTTATCTTCAGCAGACTCATAATCGGAAGGAGCCAGTGATATTCTCTTATTCTCCAGGTCTATCGATTCGATGAGAACCTCAATGTTCTGTCCTTCTTCGACAGCTTCCCGCGGATGATTGAGTCGTCGCCCCTGGCCCAGTTTGGAAATGTGTACCAGTCCGTCTATCCCGGGTGCCAGGTTCACAAATGCGCCGAAGGGTGCAAGCCTGTTAACGACGCCAATATGGCTTGTTCCTTCAGGGAAGGAGCTTATCGCCGTGTCCCACGGGTCTTTCAGGGTTTCTTTAATCGACAGGCTTATCCGGTCCTTTTCCCAGTCGAGGCTTTTGATCACGACCTGCACCTGCTGACCGGCATGAAATGTGTCCTCCAGGTTCTCAATGCGGCTCCAGCCCACTTCTGAAATGGGAACCAGGCCGTCTACACCACCAATATCCACAAAAAGACCGAATGAACGTATTGATGATATGGTCCCTTCAACAGTCATCCCTTCTGTGAGCGTTGTCTGGAGCTCTTCTTTTTTCTGCTGCTGTTCCTCTTCCTGAAGTGCACGAGCTGAAATAACGATATTTCTGCCATTTTCGCTGTACTGGGTGATAAGAAATGTTTTTTGACTGTCGAGATATTCCTTTGCTGGATCTTCGACCCGTCTCAGTCCCATTTGCGAGTAAGGGCAGAATGCACGGATACTGCCGGATAATGTCACTTCAAAGCCACCTTTTATCTCCGCCTTTACGGTTCCTTGAACCGGCACCCCGCCACGCCAGGCTTCCTCAAGGTGTGCACTGCTGGCACCCGAGCCGAGCCTGGCTGTAAATAATTGTTCTGATCCGCCTGATTTGAGATAATATACGGAGACACTATCACCAATTTTAACAGTGAGTTCACCTTTTTCATCAATAAACTCCGAGGCGTTTATGATTCCTTCGCTTTTCAACCCGACATCAAGAAAGATGGTTTCTCCATCCACCCCGACAATTGTTGCTGCCGTTTTCTGGCCTGGAGATAATCTGCGAACCGGTTTTTTTTCACTGGCGTTTAAAAGTGCTTCAAAGCTGTCGTTATCAGAAGTCATTTGGGAATAATCCTGTTGATTTTTAACGTCGTCTGGTTATTGCCTGATTATTTCAGTTCCTTCAGGAGGTGTAAAAGAAAACAGCTGCTCAATTTCTTCATGTTTATTCGACTGAAATGGGTCGATTGATATATTGGATATGTTGATGGTTGTTCTGGTCTCAAAGTGATCGATAAACTCGATTCGACGAATAAGAGAGTCGGAAGTTACATAGAGATGAATAATCGTGATTTGAGAGTCAGAATTTTTAGGCACAAGATTGATAACTTTCAAGTCAGTTGATGAACCTGCCCCCTCATCGGTTATTTTTGGTTCCGAATCCAGAATAGTGAAACTATTCTCAAGCGGACCCCGGCCGGCAAAAAAGGAAAATAAGATATCTGCCTGGCTTCGGTCAACCGGGGCAATGATCATCTGGTTTAATTTTTCGAAGTACATGGAAATAGTATTGCCGTCACTGATAAGCACCTGTCGGTCGGGACTGTTGTAGTTCCAGCGCATTTTCGCACCGGTTTCAGTCCTGGCAAAAATCCCGTTTCCCCGCCCAGTTTTAGGCCTGCCGATCATCTGTCCCTTGGTTGTCTGAATGAAAGAAAATGAAAGACCTTCAACGTGGCGGTAATAGTCCTGTATACGCTCTGCTACCTCCCCTGAAGTTTCAGATTCTGGAACGGGGACGGCGAACAGAGACGGTGACCAAGTCAGCAGCCAAAAGAGCAAAAGAGTGCAATACAATAAAGTACGTCTACGAAATGTATTCATGGAATCATGAAATATTAAAACTTTTTTGTTGTTATTCACCACCGTCACTATTTGGTGTGAAATCTTTGTGCGATCAATTGCTGTGCCAATAATCGGTTTTGGCTCCAGCGGCAAGCCGGGGTTGATTACACATGACGTACAAATAACGGGATAGTCAGTGTGAATGAGCGGCAAGCTAGAGAGCCGTCACCAGATGGGGTGAACGATTTCTAGAGCTGCTATTTATTTGCCGTTCGTTTGCTCGTTGTCTGGCGTTTCGCTGCTGGTGATGCTTTCTTACGAGCTGCAATAGCTTTTTTCAATGCATCAGGTATCCCTCTCTCTTTTCCGGATTTTTTTCGTTTCTCGGAAAGAGCCTTGGCACAGAGAGGTTGACGCAGAGAAAAGCCATATTTAACCCGGTATTCTCTTCCAGTCAACCCATGAGATCGAAGATGCTTTGGAGAGAGCATCTTGAACTCTTCACCACATTCAAGACAGATGATTTTATTTTTTAAGATGGATTTTTGTGGGCTTATCTGGGGCGCAGCGGGTGATTGTTCTTCAACTGCTTCCCCTGATTCAAGTTTTTGCAGTCCCTGTAGTGTCTTAAATGTTTTCTGCAGTGCAGCCTGCATCTCATCGATTGACATATCTTTTGCACTTCCTTGTGCTTGAATAATCTCAGCCGCCATTTCTACAAGAGTTTTTGCCATGGTAATTGCCTCAACAGCTAAAGTTAATAAGAAAATAATATTTAAAACAACACAGAGAATAAATCTTAAAGAAGATAAAATCAACCTCATCAATAAAATTGGTAAAAATACAATTGAGATGCCTTGTAAATCGTTAAATATGTAGATAGTAGTTTGATTTTTTTAATTAAAGTAACAGTTGTTCTATTTTCTATTCAGATATTGACATCGGATTACAAGAGAATTAGATTAGCGACCGGAAAATATTAACTTAAACCGGCCATGGTGACTTATTAACCCTTATGCGTCATGGCTCATATTTACGGAGTTGTTCAATGCCTGTCTATGAGTATGAATGTAAAGAATGCGAGAAAGTTTTTGAAATTCAACAGAAAATGGCAGATGCACCGTTGACTGTCTGTCCTGACTGCACTGGACCTGTCACGAAATTGATATCGATGAATTCGTTTCGCTTGAAGGGTGGTGGCTGGTATGCTGATGGTTATGCCTCTTCCGGGAATGGGACATCAGAGAAAAAAGGTGAGACCAAACCAGTCGCACCGCCATGTAAAACTGACGCTGGCTGTAAAAGCTGTCCTGCAGCTGCAACGGGCAGCTCGTAGTTTTTTCCTCAAACAACGCCATAGTGCCTGGTGCTTTACCGGGAATGAGGCATTATTCCATTCTTAGGTAATAATGGCCATTGCATCCCCGTACGAATAGAATCGGTAATCGTGGTCGATAGCAGTATGATAGCAGTCCAGTAATTGTTTCCTGCCGCACAATGCGGCAACCAGGAACATCAATGAGGACCGGGGGAGGTGAAAATTTGTGATCAGGTTATCAATTACCCGGTATTTAAACCCCGGAGTAACATAGAGATCGCACCAACCGCTGAAAGGGGCGACCATGCCATCTCTGTCAGCACTGAATTCCAGGGACCTAACTGAAGTTGTCCCGACTGCCCACACTTTTCCACCAGCTAACTTCACTTTATTGATAAGATTTGCACTTTCCTGAGGGATATGAATCTGTTCCCTGTGAATGACATGCTTTGTAATATCATGTTCTTGGACAGGAGAAAATGTGCCATATCCCACATGAAGGGTGACAGAGGCGATTTCAACCCCCTTCCTTTGCAGATCGCTCAACAGGATTTTGGTGAAGTGCAGACCGGCAGTAGGAGCAGCGACTGCACCTACCTGATCTGCATAAACAGTCTGATATCTCGTAACGTCTTCAGGTGAGGTTCCATGAGCCCTGCTGATGTATGGCGGAAGAGGGATATCACCGCTCAGCGTTAAGACAGTATCCAGCCTGGACGCTGAAGGTATTGAGAGCATGATAGACCATTTTCCCCGATTACTGTTTTGCAGGAGGGTACAATGGCAATTTTCATTGATTATAATAGTTGATCCCGGCCGTGGTTTTCTGGAACTTTTGATGAGTGCTTCACAGCAATAGTGAAGGTGTCCAGATTGTGGTGAGTTCCCTGAAATCGGCAGTGGATAGCCAAGCAGAAAAACCTCTGCCTTGCCACCTGTTTTTTTCCTGCCGGTGAGTCGCGCAGGAAAAACCTTCGTATCGTTAATGACCAGTATGTCGCCTTTCTGGATAAACTGTTTGATGTCAGAAAAAAGCAGATGTTCAACGGAACCTCTTTGCTGATCCAAAACGAGAAGCCTTGATTGATCTCGTTTATCGGCAGGGTGCTGGGCAATATTTTTTTCCGGCAGGCTGTAATCATAGGCCTGCAGTATTAAATCATCTTGCATAGTCTATTATGGTTAAGTACAAGAAAGGTCTGAGTCAATCTTCATTCATTATCCATCAGCTGGAGACAGGTTAGATAACATGCTCTTGGTCCTTGCCGCAACTGAATTTGAAATGATGTCATTTAAATCAACCAGGCTGAAAAGCGATGATCAGGTAATGATGGCGATCTGCGGTGTCGGGCCCGTTGAATCAGCGGTTTGCGTTATGCAGTTACTTGGTGATCACGCGGCAAAGATAACGCATGTTGTTAATTTTGGTATCGGAGGTGCTTATCTGGCGGAATCGGTTGAGACCGGTATCGGTCTGCTTGATATCTGTCTGGCAGAGTCAGAAGTCCTTGGTGATTATGGTGTTTGTTACGGTAACCAGATGGAACCGTTCGCAGACCGGGAGCTGACCGGCAAAATGCACTTTACGCTGGATAAAGATCTGCTCAATGACGCCCGGCAGGAACTTATCGGCAATAAGCTCGACTTTTGCACCGGCCCGTTTGTCACCGTCAATGGTGCGAGCGGCACTGCTGAGAGAGGAAGGTTTATAAAGAATAAGTTCAACGGAATATGTGAAAATATGGAAGGTGCAGCGATCGCCCGGTGCTGTGAAATGTTCTCTCTGCCCATGCTCGAGGTGAGAGTTGTGTCAAATATGGTAGAAGACCGGCCGGGCCAACCATGGAGGCTGAAAGAGGCCTGCAGTCGCTCTGGTTATATTGCCTCCCTGATCGTCGACAGACTCAAGAACAGATTATGAAACCACTTACAATCGGTTTTTCTCCATGCCCAAATGATACGTTTATCTTTAACAGGCTTGTGCATAAATCATCTCCGTCGGGAGGTCCTCTCTTCCAGGTACCTTTTCTAGAAGACGTTGAAACGCTCAATCAATGGGCGTTTGAACATCGTCTTGATGTCACCAAACTTTCTTACCATGCCGCCGCTCATCTCCTGGGAGAATATTGTGTGTTGCCGTCAGGTGGAGCGCTTGGACGTGGTTGTGGGCCCCTGCTGGTGGCAGGTGATGATATGTCGTTTTCCACTTTGGCCGGGAAAAGAATTGCCATACCAGGTAAATATACAACAGCGGCACTGCTTTTTCGCATGTTCCTGCCGGAGTGTACCGATCTCGTTGAGATGAGATTTGAGCAGATTATGGATGCCGTCCGGAATGGCGAGGTGAACGGTGGCGTTATTATTCATGAGAGCAGGTTCACTTATCAGGCCCACGGATTAAAATGTTTGCAGGATCTTGGACAGTGGTGGGAGAGTATCAGCGGGATGCCCATTCCACTTGGCTGTATTGCTGCACGCAGAAGCCTTGGATCTCATTTACTTGCTGAAATTGACAGTCAGATCAAAGCAAGCTTAAACTGGGCTTACTCAAATCGGGCAGAGGGACTTGTTTATATAAACAAGCATGCGCAGGAAACTGAAGAGGATGTTATCCAGAGCCATATTAACTTGTATGTGAACGATTTTTCCTATGATCTCGGAGACGAGGGGCGTCTTGCGGTAGAAGCCTTTTTCTCGCGTGCCCGGGAAGAAAATATTTTGCCAGAGTCTTCTCAAAATACCTTCTGCCTCTAATTTTTCTTTTACCGGATCAAATGTTACCTGACTACCTTCCAATTGTTCAAGTGAGCCGGCCTCCTGGTGATCCAGAGAACTGTTCTCGAGTGTTTGATGTGCTCCGAGAAGAGATTGCTCAAAAGGGAGTAAGGGTCGGGGTGGTAAAGCAACTTGCCCAGCATTCGAAAGACATAATTGAGGACAGAGATAATTTGCAGAGCGTTGTCAGCAGTGATCTGCTTGTGGTTGACGGACAATGTGATTTAGATTGTGCAAAATTATACCTTGGCCATCATACGGGCATCGAGAAAAATCTCGGGAGAACGTCTCCCCGGTTTGCCTGTGCGGATATTTCGGATGCAGTAGCCTGTGCCGACACCGTTTTCAACTGGCTAACAAGCTGTATGAAAAATACACCGCTCTGGGGGTGTGTCCTCATTGGCGGCAGAAGTTCGAGGATGGGGAGTCCAAAGCATCTTATTGATGGTGGAGATGGGAAGAGCTGGCTCGAGCGGTCGGTTGATCTGCTGTCTTCTCAGGTTGCCAGGATTGTTATCTCAGGTGAAGGGGACATTCCACCGGTACTCAATTCGTTAAAGCGAATTGATGATCTTCCAGGCCTGTCAGGCCCAATGGCCGGTATATCGGCAGTCATAAGACAGTATCCATTTGTTTCGTGGATTGTTATGGCGTGTGATATGCCGGATATTACGGTTGAAAGCATCAGGTGGATTATTGAACAGCAAAGACCGGGGCGACTGGCGGTCATACCGCGAAATCCGATAACTGAGCGTGGTGAACCGCTCTATGGCTGGTATGATTTTCGCTGCGCACCCCTTTTCGACCGGTTGGCAGGGAAAGGTGAGATGAGGATGAACAGGTTAGCGCAGTGTGGCGGAGTATACAATCCGGTTATTCCAGGTAATCTTGTCGGTGCCTGGAGAAATGTGAATCGCCCCGAAGAGCTGGATCATCCTCCGCGAGGGCAGTCATGATTTAAGGAGCCGGTTCAAGTACCCTGCACCTTCGGCAGATGGAGATTTTTTCTTGCCAGTTCTTTTGGGGTTGCTGACCACAGATGGTACCGTTTATAAACCAGCAGCGGTTCCCTGAGTCGAACTCCCAGGCAGGACAGTTTTCTTTTTTTTCAGGTGGGCATTTGATGATGTCCCAGCAGTTCTGGTCTTTGAGGCGTACTTTTTTGGAGAATAGAAACAGAAGCTGCCGTTCCACATGACCTGGAATCGTCCTCCACCCCTGCTCGTAACTACTGACAGCTTTAAGCGAAGAACCCAGTAACTCAGCCAGTTCTTTCTGGGTCTTACTTAATTTTTTGCGTATCGATATGAATTCTGTGTTTTCCACAACGCTCGTCTCCCGATTGCGATTAATGGAAATCGAAATCATCCTGAATATTATAACACATTGTAGCATTAGATGGGTAAGAGGACAACCTTTTATGATCATCTCTATGCTCTGATATTTTTTATTGGAAAGCGTTGATAGTAAGGCAGCTCAAGGAACAAGATTCAGACCCAGTGAGCGAGCGTGCACTTGAGGCAACCGGCCAACAATCCCAGATTAGATGGTCACGTGAATGTGTTGATATAACTATTGATTTTTTCTGTATATTTTGGTTTTCTAAGGTGGGATGATTCAGTTTTGATCTGAAGCAGTCTTTTCTCTATCCTGTCCCGAACTGCATGAGGTTAACGATATCGTGGTTTTACTATCTTTTGAATATTGGCATGCAATAAAAATAATGAGTCGGCGGATATCGATTTTAAATACCGGGGTAATCCTTTTTTTGTTTTTTTACATTGCAGGTTGCAGTTCAGGAGACTCAAACCGTTTGAAGATCGGTGACCAGGCACCGGATTATTCCATTAATGACCTGCGCGGTGGGATTATCACCTCTGCCGGCTGGCATGGTTTTCCGGTAATTTTACGATTCTGGGATACCGATTGTAAATATTGTCGGGCAGACACACCGATTGTCAATCGTTTTTTCGATCAGTACCAGAAGCGAGGGTTAAAGGTTCTTTATGTTGCAATGGCCAATGAAACGGTTGACAGTGTCGAATCTTTTATCAAAGACCTCGAAATTGTATTTCCGGTAGCACTGGACCATGACGGGAAAATGGCTGCGGATTATGAGGTTCGGATGGTGCCACAGACAATTTTTATCAGTCCTGACCAGAAAATAATTACCGCTATTCTCGGGGGGGTCGGGGAGGCAGAAATTCAGGAACTTGTTGGGAAATATTTAACTGAATGAGCCTTTTGCAAAATGAGGGTTTTCGTCTAAAATCAAGACATGAGAAAAATTTTAACGCAGGCATATAGTTAATATTCCGAGGATAAAATTTTGAGCATAACGCAGAGTTTGGGCGAAAAGGACGTTTTGCAAGTGGCTCGAATAATAATTGATTGGGAGATTGAGTTATTATGAAAAAAATTCTGATGAGTCTGATTCTTTGTCTGGGCTTGAGCGTGGCCGGTTTTTCGGCTGTGGCGGAGCCTGTTGATCCGGTAAGTCCTGATCAGCGGTGTGCTGTTTGTGGGATGATGGTGGCGAAATATAATCCCTGGGTTACCCAGATTCATGCAGCAAGTGAAAAGGTTGTCATGTTTGATGGGGTGAAAGACATGATGGCATATTACTTTGACCCGGCAGCCTATAATGGCAAAGGGAACATGGCAACAGCGGAGATATGGGTAAAAGATTATTATACTCTGGAATATCTCGACGGAAGGAAAGCCGTTTACGTTGTCGGCAGTGATGTAATGGGACCGATGGGTGAGGAACTGGTACCATTCGGGTCACGTAAAGCTGCTGAAAATTTCAGCAATGATCACAAAGGAAAGCAATTGTTACTGTTTGATGAGATAAAAAGCGACATGATCATGTCGATGAAGAAAAGACATATGATGAAGATGAAGAAAATGAAGGGATCTGCCCAGTAAGTTGTCATGAGACCATCGACACGACTGCTCATTCTCATATCTTTTATCGCTCTTTTCCAGCTTGCACTGTATCAGTCCTACTATGGAGCAAATCGTCAGCAACAGGAAGCTGATCAGCAGATGAAACTGGTCATTCAACGCTTGGGGCTGACTGATCTCTGTATTGCCACCGATGCCCGATATATCAGGCATCTCAGTATATCAGATCCTGTGGCACCGTTCATGGATCATCCAGGGGGGATAGAACATTTTCCTTCAAGCGCAGTTATCGTCCCGGTGAGATGAATGGCGTTCAGTAACCTTAACAGGCACCGCAATATTCTTGATTACGCTTTGGGGAGCCTCTGGCGTAACCGATTCAAAAATACAGGCGTTTTTCTTGTTTTCAGCCTGGTTATCTTTATCATCGCCTCGTTCAGGCTTGTAACCAGCAGCCTCGATAATGCGGCGGAGCAGCTTTTGACGGCGGTACCGGATATAACGGTTCAGAAAATGACCGCTGGTCGGCAGGATGTTCTTCGGTATCAGGACATGGCTGAAATAGAAGAACTTTTTGGCATTAGGGATCTCAAACCGCGTATCTGGGGCTATTATTTTGATGAGTTGAATGGGGCAAATTATACCGTTATCGGAGACCTGTCCTTCGATGATCGCCAGCAAATGCCAGGGTTGTCGATTGCCTACCGGCTTGACGATGGTTCCAGGCAGGGGGTGAGCCCCGCAGTAATCGGCCAATCTGTAATAAACAGCAAAAATCTGACAGGCCGTCACACTTTTTCACTGTTTCGTCCGGATTTAAGCCTTAAATCATTTTACGTTACCGGAGCGTTTACTGAAAGTACGTCGCTTGTCACCAGTGATTTGATTGTAACGGGGATTGAGGCTGCAGCTGATCTTTTCGGGATGGGTGATGGCGAGCTGACAGATTTGGTTGTATCGGTGGGTAACCCGACAGAAATTGATACAATCGCTAAAAAAATATCTGAACGGATACCAGGCTCGAGGGTCATAACAAAAAAACAAATCCAGAAAACCTATCGGGCAGCATTTGGCTGGCGCAGCGGGCTTGGTCTCGTCTGCCTTTTGGGCTCAGTTGGTGCTTTCATAATTCTTGCATGGGATAAAGCCTCAGGACTCTCCGAAGAACAGAGGCGGGAGGTGGGGATTCTTAAAGCTGTTGGCTGGCAGACGGCTGATGTGATGAGTGTGAGGTTCTGGGAATCAGTGGTGATTTCAATTCTTTCATTTACTGCTGGTTATACGGTAGCCTGGGCGCACGTGCTCTGGTTTGACGGCTTCCTGTTCAGGCCGATATTGCTCGGATGGTCTGTTCTCAGACCTCCGCTCACCCTGTTCCCGATTTTTCGCCTTGCGGATCTGATACTGATATTTTCTATCTCGATACTGCCGTATCTTGCTGCCACTGTTATGCCTGCCTGGCGAAGTGCGCTGGTAAGACCCGACTCAATTGTGTGAGGACATGATTACGCTTGATTCCGTAGATAAATGGTACAATCGAGCCGCAGCCAATGAGGTTCATGCCCTCAAAGATATCTCCCTGCAGGTTTGGGACAATGAAGTTGTCTGTATACAGGGGCCGAGCGGCTCAGGAAAGTCGACGCTTCTCTCTATTCTCGGTTGCCTTTTCGTCCCCACCAGTGGTCAGGCAATAATAAATGGCAAACCGCTTTCACGCTTGCCTGACCGATTTCTTACCCTCTATAGAAGAGAGGCCATTGGCTTTATCTTTCAACGTTTTCATCTGGTTTCGGGACTCAGTGTCATGGCAAATATAACGCTGCCGCTTCTGCCTCTGGGGATGTCGGTTCCTGAACGGCAACAGCGGGCAGAACGACTGATGCAAAAACTCTCGATAACTCACCGGAAACATTTTGATATCTCAAATATTTCGGGCGGTGAACTGCAGCGAACGGCTATTGCCAGGGCATTGATCAATGATCCTCCCATAATTGTTGCGGATGAACCGACAGCGCATCTTGACGAGCAGCTCAGTAACGAATTTATGTCAATCGTTGGGGACTTAAAAGCTGACGGGAAAACAATTGTCATTGCCTCACACGATCCTCTGGTGAGTGATCACCAGATCGTTGACCGGTGTCTTTTGATGAGGGATGGACGTCTGGAGGGGGTGAAGGAATAATATGCTCACCGACGCCTGGTCAATAGGGTTGTTGAGTTGTACGACCGTGACACTGTTTCTGAGCATTGTCGGGTTGAAAACCGGATGGCGAATTCTCAGATCCTGGGATATCGGTTCTGGATCTGAATTACAGATCAGGCTGGAGGAGGAGGTTTATCTGAGCGCTGTACTGGTTGAGTTTGGCTTTGCGATTCAACTGCTCAGTGCCTTGATGCTTGTTCTGGCAGCCGATTATTTTTCAAACATTCTTGTCGGAGCCATGTGCGCCACCGGGGCATTAACCGCAAACAGCTATGGTGTTCCGGCTCTGATAGTAAAGTTGATATCATTGTTTCTGTCAGCAGCCTGGATTGTATGCCACAAACTCGATATCAGCTCAGAATATTATCCACTGGTAAAAGTTAAATACCTGCTGCTCTTTTTTATCTTTCCGTTATTGATCTTGGACAGTACCTTGCTCGTTCTCTATCTATACAACCTCGAACCTGACATCATTACATCCTGCTGCGGGGTCTTGTTCAGCAGCGAGATTAACGATGGATATAATCTTTTTGCCATCATGCCGTCATCAGGTTTGCTTGCCCTTTATGGGGCTGTGGCAATGGTACTGGCCGCTGTGAGTTTTAAGTTGAGTCAATACCAAAATGACACTGATGCTGTTCCAGCATATATCTCTTGGATTTCCATCGGATTATGGCTCATTTTCTATTTTTTTTCTTTGGTGGTTATTACCATCTTCACCAGCCCATATATCTATGCGATGCCCCATCACCGCTGTCCATTTGACCTGCTGAAATCACCATATCTTTTAATCGGGTACCCGCTCTATTTCTTTCTTCATGGTACTGTTCTTGCTGGAATCACCACCGGAATTGCAATGTTGTCGGGATGCAGAAGCGGGCTCGCGCTGCCTGCGGCTCGACTTCGTTTATGGTCTGGTCGGCTGAGTATAATTTTCATGGCAGTGTTTCTCTTGATGGTGATCTATCACCCGCTGATTTATCAGTTTCGGGGAGGTGAATGATAAAAAGCGCTATCATGAGAGGATTCGGTTTTGTTTTTTTACCGATCGGTTATAGAGTATTGCTATGATCTGGCGCTTTGCATGACGTTCTTTAGAAAGATCGAATCTGACTATGCGGTTTTTGTGATTTGTCCAGAATAATTATCACTCCAGTGGAGAAACATGGCTGTACATCCAGCGATCCTTCCAACAGCTTTTGATCCCCATTTCAAAATTTTTCATGAGTTGATGCCGTTCAAGGTTCAGGAGATTCTTCTGGTCTCGAGCCTCTATGATGCGTTCATAATGGAAGAGGATGGCAGTATAACCACAAAGATTATTCATGAGTACCATGGCTTAAACCTCAGCAAAGCCCCCAAGTTTACACGGGTATCAACAGGGGCGGAGGCCCTTGAAATCCTGAGGAATAAACATTTTGATCTCGTTGTTACGATGCCATTTCTTGAGGGGATGGACGCCTTTGATCTCGGTAAGGAAATTAAAGCGATTCGACCGGACCTGAAGGTGATCCTGCTGGCCCACAACCTGAGAACAATCTATTCCCTTCCTGAACGGTTCAACAGCAATTACATCGATAATATTTTTCTCTGGTGCTGTGAGGATGATCTATTGATGTCAATAGTCAAGAATGTTGAAGATCACTCCAATGTTGATAACGACACTGCCCGGGCCATGGTGCGTGTCATTATCTATGTGGAGGATTCTCCGGATTACAGTGCCCTTTTTCTTCCGGCAATTTATCGGGAGGTTGTCAAGCAGACCCAGGCTGTCCTTGATGAAAGCATCAATGAGCGCCATCGTCTTCTCAGAATGAGGGCCCGGCCTAAAATTTTAATGGCCCGCACCTATGAAGAGGCGATGGAATTGTATGAAGTTTATAAGCCCTATATCTTCGCTATTATTACAGATGCCCGTTTTCCCCGGAATGGTAAGATAGATCCTCGGGCCGGAGAGAATTTCCTTGCCGTTGTCAGGGAGGAGATTCCGGACCTGCCGTTGCTGATGTTGTCGACGGAAAGCGTCAATAAGATTAGGGCAGAGTCTATCCCAGCAGTCTTCATCTCCAAACAATCTCCTGATAGTTATAAAGAGTTGCATAACTTTTTCCTGACATATCTGGGGTTTGGTGATTTTGTTTTTCGAAATCCTGATGCTTCCGCCATATGCAGCGTCTCAAATATTGTCGAGTTTGAAAAGGCGCTTTATACGATACCCGATGAATCACTGCAGTATCATGCCTTACGGAATCACTTTTCAAACTGGATGATGGCCCGCTCAGAGGTGGGACTGGCACGCCGCCTTCACCGCGATTTTATAGGTGATATCAATAAAGTTACCGAAATGCGGGAAGATATCATTTTCAAGGTCCGGTCACTGAGGAAATTGAGACAACAGGGGGTTATAACACGATTCAGTAAGGACGCATACGATCCCGAAGTTAACGAATTTGTCAAGGTTGGAGACGGACCAATTGGGGGTAAGGCGCGCGGTCTTGCCTTTATGTGGTCCTGCCTGCAGCGGCCCGGTTCAGGTGATTCGATACTGTCAAATTACCCGGTGGTTATCCCCAGAACGATGGTTATTTCTTCTGATGGTTTTGATGATTTTGTCAGCCAGAATCTTTTCTCTCCGTTTGAAAATACCGATGATGAACAGATTGCGGACCTTTTTCTCGATGCCTACTTACCATCCTGGTTGAGTCAGGAACTGGAGGCATTCCTTGAAAAATGTGATTTTCCGCTGTCTGTAAGATCCTCAAGCCTTCTGGAAGATGGCCATTTTCGACCGTATGCCGGGCTCTACTCAACCTATTTTCTTACAAATAACCACCCGGATTTCTCTGAACGACTGACGCAGCTGGAGTGTGCGGTAAAACTGGTGTATGCCTCGACCTGGTTTGAAAGCCCCCAGGCTTTTTCCCGCTCAGGTTCCAACAGCATGGAGGATTCCATGGCAGTGATTGTCCAGCAGATGATTGGTGCCGACCATAACGGGAAATGGTATCCGGCCCTGTCAGGGGTTGCTCAGTCACACAACTATTACCCTGTTCAGGACATGAAACCAGAAGATGGTATTGCCCATATAGCACTTGGTATTGGCAAAACCGTAGTTGAAGGGGAGAAGAATTTAAGGTTCTCTCCAGCCCATCCGCAGAAATTGATACAGTTTTCAACGGTTGAGGATATTCTCGAGAATTGTCAGCGACAGTTCTATGGACTCGATATGCAGAATGACCATTGTCTGAATCGCTATAACGCCAACCTGATCCGTTATGAGGTCCAGGACGTGGCTGCTGATAAGCCCGTTCAGATGCTGTCATCAACATACATCCCGGAGGAAAACAGAATTCGGGATGTTGACATGCCAGGACTGAAAATTCTGACCTTTGCCCAGCTTCTTAAATATTCGTCATATCCTCTTGCCGAGGTTCTCTCAGAACTGCTCTCGATTGGCCGTTCGGGTATGGGGAGTGAGGTTGAAATAGAGTTTGCCGTGCAACTGGGAGAGACGCTGCCTGAGAGTATATTCTATCTTCTTCAGATTCGGCCGATGGTGACCGGGAGCGAGCGCGCTGATGTGGGAATTTGTGATCATGAGATAGACCAGTCAATTTGCTATTCTACCCAGTCCCTGGGGCATGGGCGGCTATCAGATATTTTTGATATCATCTATGTAAAACCGGATTGCTTTGAGCCGGCTGCAACAAAAGAGATTGCCCGGGAGATAGGACTGCTGAACCGAAAGCTGAGTGCTGAAGGGAGGAGTTTTCTTCTTGTTGGGCCTGGTCGCTGGGGCACAGCTGACCACTGGCTGGGGATACCTGTGCAATGGAGCGACATTTCCAGGGTTAAGGCCTTTGTAGAAGTGCGGAGCAGTCTCCTGAGGGCAGACCCATCGCAGGGGTCACATTTCTTCCAGAATATAACCTCTCTTGGCATCCCCTAC
The DNA here is from genome assembly GCA_963776075.1 of uncultured delta proteobacterium. Classification (GTDB taxonomy): domain Bacteria; phylum Desulfobacterota; class Desulfobulbia; order Desulfobulbales; family Desulfocapsaceae; genus MADRE3. The sequence goes on along the minus strand of CAVZLG010000004.1, from coordinate 18,518 downwards.
TTAACGGTCGATGTTAATGATGGTTCAGGTGCCAGGGATAATGAAGATAAGATAGACTGGTCCTGGTTTAACAGTATGGAACCGAAACATGACGGCACCTGGGTCCGACACCTCAGGTTGAATTACAGCTTGACGATTAAGTGCGAGGGGCGTGACTCCCGTGGAATAATAATGTACCGCGAAGATTTGATCAATAGGATGTGCAGTGAGGAAGAATGACCTTAGAGAGTATCAAAAAGGAGATTGAATATGGAGCAGATTGTTGAACTGATACAGACAAGAGACCCTGAGCAGAATGAATTTCATCAGGCTGTGGAAGAGGTCGTTGAAACCGTGAAACCTGTACTGGAACGGAATCCTGAATATCGTCAGCAGGCGGTGCTGGAGAGGATTACCGAGCCTGAACGGGTCTTAATGTTCAGGGTTCCCTGGATGGGGGACAACGGGCAGGTGATGGTTAACCGCGGGTTTCGCGTTGAAATGAACAGTGCCATTGGGCCTTATAAGGGAGGATTACGATTTCACCCTTCTGTGAACTTAGGTATTATCAAGTTTCTGGCCTTTGAACAGGTCTTCAAAAATTCATTGACAACGCTTGCCATGGGAGGTGGAAAAGGAGGTTCTGATTTCGACCCAAAAGGGAAATCAGACAATGAAGTTATGCGTTTTTGCCAGTCGTTCATGTCAGAACTGTTCCGCCATATTGGACCCAATACTGACGTTCCGGCAGGTGATATCGGTGTAGGTGCTCGAGAGATCGGCTATCTGTTTGGTATGTATAAAAAACTCAGTAACGAGTTCACCGGCGTTCTCACCGGGAAGAGTTTGAACTGGGGGGGCAGTCTGATCAGACCCGAGGCAACCGGCTATGGTAATGTCTATTTTGCTGCAGAAATGCTTCAGATCAGGGGTGAGACATTCGAAGGAAAAACCTGTCTTGTTTCAGGTTCCGGGAATGTCGCTCAATTTACCACTGAGAAGATTCTCGAGCTGGGCGGTAAGGTCGTGACCATGTCTGATTCTTCTGGCTACGTTTTTGATGAAGAGGGGATTGACAGTGAACGATTGGCATATATCATGGATCTGAAAAATATCCGGCGCGGAAGAATCAGCGAGTACGTTGATAAGTATTCAAATGCGGTTTACGTACCGGTAGATCCGCACCTTGATTTCAATCCTCTTTGGGATCATCGGGCAGAGTGTGCGATGCCATGTGCCACGCAGAATGAAATCAACGAAGTGGATGCGGCAAATCTGCTGAAAAACGGTATTTACCTGGTAAGTGAAGGGGCAAATATGCCGTCTGTTCCTGGAGCGGTAGACCAGTTTATCGACAATAAAATTCTTTATGGCCCCGGGAAAGCGGCAAATGCTGGGGGCGTCGCAGTTTCAGGACTTGAGATGGCGCAAAATTCGATGCGGCTTGCATGGCCCCGAGAGGAGGTTGATGCACGCCTGAAGCATATTATGAAGTCGATCCATGATACCTGCATCGACGCTGCTGATACTTATGGCGTATCTGGTAATTATGTCGCCGGGGCCAATATTGCCGGTTTTGTCAAAGTGGTTAATGCGATGCTGGATCAGGGGCTGGTATAGGCTTTGTGTATAGGGGGGGCGGTTGTGGCGTCTCGATATGATCGTCAATGTGGGCAGTCGTTTGCGCTGATTGAACAGCAGCTCGATCGTTATTTTATTAATATGTCGATGGAGTGCCCCTATCAGCTCCCCTTTAAAGCAACATTTTACCAGGCTCTTTTTGGTCCCCTGACCGACCATATCATGGAACTCTTTCTTGCGGCGGGGTATCGGCGCAACGGCAACAGCCTCTATACCATGCGCTGTGAATCCTGCCGCGCCTGTATACCAATTCGACTTAATCCTGCTGAGTTTAAGCCCAACAGAGATCAGCGCCGGGTCCTGAAAAAAAACAGTGATCTTTCAGTTACCCTGAACTCTGTAAGGATGACAGAGGAAAATCTCGAACTGTGTGAACATTTTCTCCAGAAACGTTATCCACAAAAGAATAATACCGCCATCGGCTATTATTCCGGCTTCTTCCTCAATCATATTGTCAATTCTCTGGAGTTTCACTATCGCGCAGGAGGACGTCTACTTGCCAACGGGATTGTTGACATCGGTGAGAACTGGATGAATGCGGTTTACTTCTATTTTGATACTGCTGAGTCAAAGAGGAGCCTGGGAACATTCAATATTCTCACGCTGATTGATTTCTGCCTGCAAAAATCGATAGGGTATCTCTATCTCGGTTATTATATAGAAGGTGTCTCAGCCATGAGTTATAAAAGTCGATTTCGACCGTATTACCTGAAGCACGGTGAAGACTGGGTTCGCTACCCACGCTCCCCGTAGAGGTGTATTTGTACAAATGATCTGAGAATGAAAAACTGCTGGATAAAAAATGAACATGTATGAGGCCCTTTTCTATCACAAGAGTGGCGTGGAGGTGATATGCGAACTCTGCATGCACCAATGCCGGATAAAACCGGGCAGACGTGGGATCTGTGGTGTACGCGAGAACAGAGATGGAACACTGGTCAGTCTGGTTTATGGTAAAATTTCAGCAGAACAGATAGACCCTGTTGAAAAAAAGCCACTTTTTCATTTCTTACCGGGCACACTCACCTATTCTATCTCGACAATCGGGTGTAATTTCAAATGCCTCCATTGCCAGAACCATTCTCTATCACAAGTCGACTCTGTCCATGGCCGAGCAGTTTATGTGAGCAAATCACCGAAGGAGATAGCGCAGAATGCATTAAGAGGTGGGTGCGAATCGATCAGCTATACCTACGTTGAGCCGACGGTTTTTTTCGAGTTCGCTTACGATTGTTGTCTTGCAGCAAAAGATCTGGCTTTGAAAAATATTTTTGTATCAAACGGCTACATGAGCCATGAGGCGGCCGGGATGCTTATTCCCGTTCTTGATGCGATAAATGTAGATATCAAGTCGTTTCGTGATGATTTCTATCAGAAAGTTTGTGGAGCACGGCTGGGCCAGGTTCTTGAAAATGTACGGTTTTTCAGAGAACAGGGGATTTGGGTGGAGGTAACGACATTGTTGATACCTGGTTTGAATGACTCAGATGAGGAGATCCTCGACATCGCTGAATTTATTGTTGATGTGGATCCTGAAATTCCCTGGCATATTTCCGGATTCAGGCCGATGCACCGTATGCTGGACCGGCCGCCGACTCATCCCGCCCAGTTGCAGCACGCCAGAGATATAGGGCTTGATGCAGGGGTAAAACATGTTTATGTCGGCAATGTTCGTGATGGCAGGGGGGAGTGCACCCGGTGTGATGAGTGCCATAAAACGGTTATCCGCCGCCGTGGTTTCACCGTCATCGAAAACGGTATGAAGGCTGGTTCATGCCCCTCATGTGGTAATCAAATAGCCGGGATCTGGTAAAAGAGGACCATACTCCATGGAACCAGTTTTGCTGTCAGTGGCCAGCTTTCTGTCCCCCAAATAGTTTTCTGCTGATAAACGTTAATAATATGGCAAACAGCGCTGCTGCAAGACCGAGCAGGACATTGTAAAATGGCGGCGCTGCAAGAGCGATCCTTATTATCACCGTGGACAGAGCAAAACCGGTGTTTCTAAAGACTGCATAGAACCCCGGTTGAAAGCATTGTGAAATCAGGACAACCAGGACATCTGCCAGGATGAGAAGGGTGTAGAAATCGTGGAGGAAATCGGTATGAGTCTGTCCGGTCATGGTCAGCCAGCCACTTCGAAATCCCATATAGGTGAAGGCGCCAAGTAATAAAAGTGCTAGTCCTTTTTTGGCGGCAACGAAGCTGAACAGATCGATCGGCTTCATCACTTCCTCCTGCTTTTTCCCTTGAGCAATATAATAAAAACCGAGCAGGGCAAATATAAGTAAGGCACCAAATCCATCGGAGAGGATTCTTAAAATTGCTTCTTCATTTCCCGCAAAACTGATTGGTTCGGGGAAGTAGGAAAGCTCTTTGAAAGCATTCCTCATCAGGATGAGTGCGAGCAGTTCAAATTGTTTACCGACAGATCTGGAAAATGAGCAGGGAATGGTAAAGATCAGACTGATTACTTCCAGAATCAGGATAACGGTGAAAGCGGCCTCTATGGTAGAGAAATGGCTGCGGGGGAATATCGGCGTTAACGATGCCGGCATCAGCCCAAGTCGCTTGAGTTCGATGCAAAAAAGTCCACCTAGAAAAAAAAGTACCAGGAAAAGAGATATTTTCCGGTGCATTCGTTCATGTTCCCAGAGGTGATGCAATGGGTCAAAGAGGTAGGTTATTTTTTCGTAAATCGTGTTCATTCTCTATTGTCTGGGAGCCTCTGTAATCTGAGATAATTAATGATTCTTGTGTGGCTGACTGTATCATGTCGGATCACAAGGATCAATAGTTTGCAGACCAGGCGCCGCTGCATGGTTTGCAGAAAATTGCCGATGATTCTTAAGGTTCAGGCAGGATGCAGAGAAAGACGCGGTGCAGTTTCATTACATATGGGGTATAAACCTTGGCCAGAGCGTATCAAGGAGAAACGAGGTGTCTGCCAGAAAATTTATAGGCGTTCAGAGTATATGGACATACAGACAGTATTGTCAGAGTCAGACATAATCAACAGAATTGAGCATGGAGAAGCATTCTCAGCGCAGATTGACAGTCACGCATTCGAGATAAAGATTGATCGATATGTTCCATGTATCTGCACTGCTATTCATCATGGGCATCGAATTTGTTCTTCACTTACGGATGATCTGCTTGTAACCGAGGCAGAGAGACAATTTGAAGAAGACCCATTTACTGGTGATTTTATTGATGCTCTGCCGATATCAATAAAAGTAAATGACTCCCGATATTTTTATGACTTGAACAGGTGCCCGAGCGATTGTGTTTATCGGGAAGCCTGGGGGAAAAAGGTGTGGAAACGAAGGCTTGACCCGGAAGAAATCGAGAAAATTAAGGATTTGCATCGTTGCTACTATCGAATCCTGCACAGTCTGGTGGACCAGCTTGAACAAAGATTCTCCCGATCTGTCCTGTATGATCTTCACTCCTATAATTATTCACGTATTAACGGGAACCCGCCGCTATTCAATATTGGCACCCATTTTATAAATAGACCCTTCTTCGGCCCAATCATCAATCATCTGCAAAACGGGCTTGAAATGATCAGACTGCCTGGCCTTGAAAGCAGCACTGCTTTTGACGAAGTTTTTGATGGTAAAGGGTACCAGGCTGTATTTATGAAGGAAAATCATCCTAACAGTCTCTGTATCCCATTGGAAATAAAAAAAATATTTATGAATGAACAACGTTTTGAGCGCGACGATACGATCTTTTTTGAACTAAAGCGTCAGCTGGAACAGCTACTGAAAGAAAATGCTGCCAGATTTGAACGTGATTTTGCACAGATATGCCAAGGTTGAGAAGCAAAAAAAAACGGAACGAGCGATAGTTTCGATTCATTTTTTCGTTCTACGGGTTGTTATTATGGATTATAAGTTATTGATTGTGGTACTGTTTGAGGATTTGGTGCTCTGGTTAACTGGTAATACCAGAGAAGATACTGTGGAGGCTTTCTATTACATCCTTGACCGAGCATGCTCGGGAAAAAGGATTTGGATATCAGGAAAGCAGAATATTACGAACAAAGTTTTAGGAGGATGAACAATGAAATCACCTGTACGTGTGGCTGTTACAGGAGCCGCTGGTCAAATTGCCTATTCGCTGATCTTTCGTGTTGCTCATGGGGATATGCTCGGGCCTGATCAACCGGTAATCCTGCAGCTGCTTGAAATTCCGCCGGCTATGGATGCTCTCAAAGGCGTTGTTATGGAGCTGAATGACTGCGCATTTCCGCTTGTTGAAGATATCATTATCAGTGATGATCCGAATGTCGCTTTCAAAGATATTGATTTTGCTTACCTCGTTGGTGCTCGTCCCCGCGGTCCCGGAATGGAGCGTGCAGATCTTTTGACAGCAAATGCCCAGATCTTTTCTTTACAGGGTAAGGCTCTTAACGATCACGCAAGCCGCAATGTCAGGGTGCTTGTTGTTGGAAATCCTGCTAATACCAACGCACTCATCACCATGAAAAACGCACCAGACCTGGATCCGAGAAACATTACCGCGATGATGCGGCTGGATCACAACAGATCTCTTTCCCAGATAGCAGAAAAAACAGGTTCTCATTCAACCAAAGTGGAAAAGATGGTTGTCTGGGGCAACCACTCAGCAACCCAGTATCCGGATATCAGTTACGCTACCGTTGACGGTGAAGCGGTTTCGTCAAAGGTCGATAACGAATGGTATGTGGACACTTTTATTCCGACCGTCCAGCAGCGCGGAGCGGCAATCATCAAGGCAAGAGGTGCTTCAAGTGCAGCATCTGCGGCATCAGCGGCTGTTGATCATATGAGAAGCTGGGTCCTTGGCAGTGGTGGTAAATGGGTGAGCATGGGAGTTTATGCAGCCGGCAACAGCTACGGCATTGATCAGGATATCATGTATTCATTCCCGATCGTTTGTGAAGGCGGCGACTGGAAGGTCGTCGATGGTCTTGAGATCAGTGACTTCAGTAGAAAAATGATGTCAGCTACTGAAGCTGAGCTGGTTGGAGAAAGAGACGCAATCTCCGATCTGCTGTAGGACTCCAATCCATAAATACTGCACGAGAGGAGTTTCTCCTCTTGTGCAGTTGTCCTTCTCCGCCTCTATCCACAATAGTGTATCCCACGTCTTATTCACCTGGCCTTCAATACCTGTTTGCAAAGATAGCAACGTTCGGTTAGGTTTTGAGCACAGACCGTTTATGACCTCAGCTGTTAAGCTGTTTTTTCCCCGGAGGAGTCATGGCCGAAATAGAGATTATCATTGCTGATATCACGACCCTTGAGGTTGATGCTGTTGTTAATGCCGCAAACAGCACCTTATTGGGCGGCGGTGGCGTTGATGGGGCGATCCACCGGGCTGCGGGGCCTTCACTACTTGATGAATGTATGACCCTCGGAGGGTGCTCAACAGGAGAGGCACGAGTTACCGGCGGCTACAATCTTCCCGCTCGATTTATTATTCATACTGTTGGTCCTGTTTATCATGACGGCACAGAAGGTGAGCACCGTTTTCTTGGCTGTTGTTACCGAAACAGTCTTAAACTTGCAGTGGCAAATAAATGTAGATCTGTTGCCTTTCCAGCGATCAGCTGCGGTGCTTATGGGTTTCCCATTGATGAGGCTGCCATTGTGGCAATAGAGCAGACACTGGAGTTTTTAAAAGAAAACGATTCACTTGAGCGTATTATCTTCGCGTGTGCATCAACGGAAGTATATGGTGCTCTTGAGGATGCTTATCGGTCAGCCGGTTAATATGGAAAAACTTCAAATCTTTAAAGAGTTTCTCGAGAGTTCCAATAAGATTGTCGGCTTCACAGGTGCAGGAATCAGTACGGAATCGGGCATATCTGATTATCGCAGTCAGGGGGGAATATGGGAAAAATTTACCCCGGTTTACCTGACAGAGTTTATCACTGATCCTGCTAAACGGAGCCTTTACTGGGAGCGCAAGAAAGCACTCTGGAAGAGCGTCAGCAGGGCCCAACCGGGTAAGACCCATTCCTTTTTCACCCGGCTTTATAAGCAGAAACGGCTGCTGGGGCTGATTACCCAGAATATAGACGGCCTTCATGAAAAGAGTGGGCTGCCCACCGAGGAAATTGTCAATCTTCACGGTACGACACTTGAGATAATCTGTCTTGAATGTGGTGATGTGACCCCGGCAGAACCGCTCATGGAGCGACTGGACCCGGCAGACCCTCCTTTATGCGAGATATGTGGTGGTCTGCTCAAGCCCAATACCATATCATTTGGCCAGCAGCTTGTATCAGATGATTTGCATCGAGCAGAGAGCCTGGCGAGACAATGCGATCTGATGATAGCAGCCGGATCTACCCTACAGGTGCAGCCGGCAGCGTCATTTCCCATGGTCGCTAAAGAGGCTGGGGCAAAACTGGTAATTATAACCTTATCAGATACTCCACTTGATCATTATGCTGACCTCGTTTTTCACGAAAAATTGGGAAATTTTATGCATCATCTACTATAAGACTGAGGGTATGGATCCATGATGAAAATACCAAAAACGGATCTTGGTTTTTTCCCGACACCGGTCGTTGAGTTGACCCGGCTTTCAGAATATCTGGAAGGGCCCCGTATATTCATCAAACGGGATGACCAGAGCGGGGTCGCACTTGGCGGAAACAAGGTCAGAAAATTAGAATACCTCGTGGGGGAGGCGCTTGACCAGCAGGCAGACACGCTGGTGAGTGGTGGTGCCGCTCAATCTAATCACTGCAGACAGACGGCAGCGGCAGCGGCAATGAACGGTCTCGGTTGCCACTTGGCCCTCGGCGGTGAAGCGCCGGAGCACCTCGAAGGAAACCTGCTGCTCAATGCGTTCTTTGATGCAAAGATTCACTGGTGCGGGGAGTTGAGAAAAGGGGAGACGATTCCTGATATCTGCAATGAACTTATTATAGAGGGCAAAAAGCCTTATGTGGTTCCCTACGGTGGGTCAAATGCGACTGGTGCTCTCGGCTTTGTTGATGCGGTGACAGAGCTTAAGCAGCAATTCGCCCTCTGTCATTCTTCCTTATCACATATTGTTTTTGCCTCAAGCTCCGGTGGAACTCATGCAGGATTAATGATAGGTGCATATCTCAATGGATTGGATGTGGACTTGATTGGTATCGGCATAGACAAGGAGGAGATGGAAGGGCGGCCGCTTGAGCAATATATTCTTGATCTTGCAAATGAGGTTGCTACCATCCACGGTATTGAAGAAACATTTGCCAGCGATCACCTTGAACTGTTGATGTCCTATACCGGTGCTGGATATGGTGTCGTGGGCCATCGAGAGCAGGAAGCAATACACTTGACGGCATCCCTTGAGGGGATCCTGCTTGACCCCGTTTACACCGGGCGGGCGATGGGCGGATTGATTGATCTGGTCAGGAAGGGGCGATTTGCAGCCTCTGATAACGTGTTATTCTGGCATACCGGCGGAACCCCTGCTCTTTTTGCTTACGGAGAGTCATTACTGAAAAAACCGGATCAGGATTAATCTGCTGGAGCTGAAACATCAGCCACGCCACCTCATAATCACAAGCAACATTTCATTTTCCTGCCATTTTTTTCTCTGTAAAATGTATTCTTGCTCTCTATTTATTTGACTTCATGAAATCTATAACATAGGCTAACTGTATAACATGAGGATGAAATCGTCCTTTTTTCTCAGAACAGAAAAAAAGATTTGATCAACTGACGAATGTGATTGCTTCGCACTATCCAGATATAGATTTTATTCAATGGAAAACACAAAAGAACTAATAGCCGCCCATGTTGATAGCAATGATATGGCAATTATTACCTGCCCCAACTGCGGTATTATCAAAAAGGTATCGGTATCCAAGTTCAAGAATTCAAAACATAAAATCTCTACGCGCTGCCAGTGCGGCAAGCGTTTTGATCTTCAGCTCAACTTCAGATCCAGTTATAGAAAAGCTGTTAATCTGCCAGGAACATTTATGATCATTTCGCCAAAAACTTCGCACTGGTGTGAAATGGCGATCCGTGATATCTCCCGTGCTGGAGTGGGATTCAAAAACATGGACAGTGTCGTGGTCAGCAAGGGTGACACGCTTCGCATTAAATTCAAACTGGATAACGGCAAGGGTACCCTGATTGAAAAAAAAGTGATTGTTAAGATCATTAGAGATCAATATGTTGGGTGTGAATTCAAGGACCTGGCGCTGGAAGAAAAGGAGCTTGGCTTCTACCTGTTCTCCTGATCTCGAAAAAACGCCCAGTGCTCGACCCAAAAGAAAATATCCGCAGCACCTCATCGATCATAAATTAAGGATACCGGAATGTAAGAGCAGCGCTTTCATGATTTATAGCGTTCTTCTTCCCGGTAGTAATCATTGAAGCCGATAATGTCTTTTACCGTTTCAAAGTCCTTGAGTCCACTAGGATGCGTGCCCGCTGCCAGGCTGGCAAGAGCATCTTCCACTGCAGTTATAATAGCCTGCAGAAGCGTGAGGGGATAGGCGGCGATAGCATAGCCGAGTTCATGAAGTTGCTGGGGTGGAAGGACAGGGGTCAAGCCGTTCTCTATAATGTTTGCCATTTTGTATCCGGGTACTTCTGAACAGAACTCACGCATTTCATCGATGCTTCCGGGAGCTTCCAGAAAAAGGATGTCGGCCCCAGATTCATGGAACGCCTTCATTCTTTTCAAGGCCTCTTTCATACCTGCTACACCACGGGCGTCAGTCCGGGCCATAATAAGGATATCGGCCCCTTCGTCCCTGGCATCAACGGCTGCTTTTATTCTTGTACAGGCATCATCAAAATCAACGATCTGTTTACCTTTTGTATGACCGCAGCGCTTTGGAGACAACTGGTCTTCAATCATGACGCAGGCAAGCCCGGCAGCCGCATATTCACGAACCGTACGCTTGACATTGATGGCATTGCCGTAGCCGGTATCACCATCAGCAAGAACAGGAAGTGATACCGCCTGGGTGATGGAACGTGCTTGGTCAACCATTTCTCCAAAAGATATGAGCCCGGTGTCGGGCATGGCCAGCCGACATGACGAGACGGCGAAGCCGCTCATGAAGGTTACCGGAAAATCGGCGCGCTCAATGAGCCTGGCAGACAAGGCGTCATGACAGCAAGGCATAATCAGCATTTCGCCTGAAGCGAGAAGTTTTTTGAGGTTCTGGGCTGGCGAGGGCATAGTAAACTCAGAGTTTGAAAGGAATATATAATACAATATCGGGCATCAGGTAGATGGCCACAATAGTCCCGAACATCATCAGGATAAAGGGCCAGACTCCTTTTACCACCACAGAAAGATCTACCTTGGCGACTGCCTGAATGACAAAGAGATTCATGCCCACCGGAGGAGTTATCAATGCACACTCGATCATGACGACGAATAAAACGCCAAACCATATCGGGTCGAGCATCATCGCACCAAGCGCCGGATGAAGAACCGGGACCATGATTAACAGCATCGATATGGACTCCAGGAAGAATCCCATGATCAGCAGGACAGCGCAGACGACAAGGACGAAGAGTGCCGGTTCACCGATATTGGTGGTGATTGCCATTGAGATTTCCTGCGGAATTCTGTAAAGGGTTATCGCTTTCCCGAACACTTTTGCACCGGCAATAATCAGAAAAATAGTGATTGTCGTCACCATCGATTCCATTACTGCCTGCTTTAAATCAGCCCAGGAGAGGGTTCTTAAGACAAGGACAATAACCAGTGACAGCGCAAAACCGACCCCGGCTGACTCGGTTGGTGTAAAAATACCCAGGTAAATGCCGCCGATAACGACGATGGCCAGCAATAATGTGGGGAATGCTCTTAACGATGCTTTTCTTCGCTGTTTCCAGGTTGCCTTGGGGCTGGGTCTGTACTCTTTGTCAAAAAGAGAAAAGATAAAACAGTAGGTTACAAACAATCCAGTTAACAGGAGCCCAGGGCCCACTCCGGCCATGAATAAATCGACGATTGACTCCTCAGTGATAACCCCATAGAGAATCATCGGTATCGAAGGAGGAATGAGGATGCCCAGCGTGCCCCCGGCGGCAAGGAGGCCGAGAACAAACGGCCGACGGTAGCCGCGATTGATCATTTCAGGAATTGCCACAGTTGCAATAGTGGCTGCTGTGGCTACAGAAGAACCGGAGATTGCAGAAAACAGGGCACAGCTGATGATCGTTGCAACCCCAAGACCTCCCGGCCAGTGCCCGACCCATGACTGAACCGCGTTAAAAAGGTCTTTGCCAACCCCGCCTTTGAGCAGGATATTAGACATCAGCAGAAAGAGCGGTACTGCCAGCAGTATAAAACTGTCAGCGGTAGAATACAGTGCCTGCGGCACCATGACCACATTTATATCTTTGAGCCAGAGCAGCATCAAGCCCAGGCCGCCCAGGGCAAATGCAACAGGGACCCTTATGAAAAGAAGCCCAAGAAGAGTAAGAAGAATAAGAAAGGTTGTCATTGATAAAGAGCTAGTGTGCCTTTGATTTGAGATCGCTGGATCTGGTAATTGTGCGGACCAGCTCTACTGTTGTCTGCAGCAGCATCAGGCCAAATCCAATGGGTATGGAGATTTCCGTCATCCACTTCGGAACGGCGAGCATGGTAGAGGTTGCCCTGCCGATCTTGATAGATTCGACAGCAATTTCGATTCCGTAGACGAAGGCCACCAGCGAAAACAGGGCAATGACCAGGAGGGCACACGATTCACAAATAATACGAAAGAGCTCAGGCATCTTGTTAATAACAACGTCAATTGCGATGAGTTGACGGTTTTTCAGCACATAAGCTGCGGCGAGATAGGTCGCCCAGATTTGCAGGAATCGAGACATTTCTTCGCCCCAGATAGTCGGAGCAAGAAACACATAACGGGCGACTACTTCGAAAACGATAATGCCGCCAATGAGAAAAAAGAGCCAGGCGGCAATGAGTCCGAAGAGGTCGCTGATTCTATCTATAAGAGTAAACATGAACAACAAAGTATTTTCCCGGCAGATATCAGGGAAGGGGAGTCCTCCCCCGATATCTGCCGGATCAGTTACATTTTTTTAGCTGCTTCAACAAGCTGTGCCCCTAGCGGACCGGCATTCTTGATATACTCATTGACAACCGGAGCGGCGAGTTCCTGCCAGGCGTTCATCTCTTCATCGCTGAGATTAACAACCTTCAGTTTGTCCTGGACAAAGGCGAAGGCATCAGCTTCAAGCTGGCTCATTTTGTCGCGCAGTTCCTTCTCTACACGGGCTGCAGCTGTTTCAATGATCTGGCGCTGATCATCGGTAAGTTCCTGCCAGATCTTTTCGTTGATCAGTACTACAAACTCTATATCCACCATGCTCTTGGTGGCAGTCAAGGTGTTCATTACCTGGTAGAGCTTGCGCTTCTGTACTGCAGTAACACCGGTAATGCCAACGTCAACAGTACCGCGCTGGTAGGCAAGAAACTGCTCAGAGCCGGAGATTGAGGTTGCAGCACCGCCGGCAGCTTCAACAAGTGCCCCAAGTGTTTTACTGAAAACCCTTACTTTCTTACCCTTCAGATCAGCAGGAGATCGGATATCAAAGTCATTACTCAGAAATACAGCGCCGCCATAGGCCTGCCACCAGAGAATACGAGCTCCAGTTTTCAGCACCGCATCATCAATCGGTTGACGAACCGGGCTGCCCTTGGCTACTGCATTCTTAACAGCATCTTCGTCAGCAAAAAGGAACGGGACATAAAAGAGGTCAACTGCCGGAATTGTACCGACAAATCTGGTGAGTGCAGCAACGCCCATCTCGACAGCGCCGGAAGCAACTGCTTGAGGCACCTCTTTATCCTTGTACAACTGGGCAGACGGGTAGACCTCGACCTTGATTTCACCGTTGCTGTTCTTGTTTACCTCATCTGCAAATGACTGAACATTGAGCCCGAGATGGTGGGTTGCAGGGAGCTGCAGGGTTAATCGAAGTACTTTTTCAGCGTGGGCCGGCTGAAAAAGAGAAACGGCCAATAAAAAAGAACAGCAGAAAATAAAAGTCTTTTTCATGATTACCTCACTCATTGATTGTTTTTTAGAGAGTCCCTCAACTTATAGGGAAATGCGAACTGTCGATTAAAGCATTGTTAAAAGAAGAAGGTCAAGGATATTTTTATCTTTAACTCCTTATGTCACAGATGAGCAAATATTTCTTACGTTATGATTTGCAGAAAATCAGCGTTGCAGAACCGACCAGTTATCTGGGTTGTTGTTTTGTTGGCAACGGCGCTCAGCAAGTGCTAGTCAAATGTATAGCCAAAGAGTTGGGCATCTTTTTTCAGTATGGGATTAATTTTATCGAGCAATTGAGGTGAATAATAATCCTGGTACTTCTTCGTGCTGCCTTGGGCGGGATTAAGATGAGCAATCTGGATTTTTGGCAGGGCCAGGTCCCTGCAGATTTTATTAAAGTCAGATTCCAGATGTTCGAAACGGCCAATATGATCAATGGCCAGATTCCCATTCTCATCTGAAAGAAATTTCCACATGGGTCTTGGATCTTCGGTGTAGCGGTGTACGAAGGCTTCAAACGAAACCAGGCTTGCCTCGTGGAGTTTCAGGCGATTTTCGTTATGGAGAAAATGAGGTCTCTTAAATTGTTTATATTGAGAAACCAGACGTGCCCATGGATTCCTGACAAAAGCAAATCTCTGGTATTTTTTTATATCAAAAGGGAGAATGGTTTTTAGCGAAGAGACTGCCTCGTGCTTGTATGGTACCGGCAGATAAAACGGCGGGGGCAGTGATACATGTATTCGTGACAGGCTGCGATAGCAAAATTGATAACTGCGACTGAGTGTAAGTTTTGAGAAAAAACGTTTTGGATTTTCTTCTATGAGCACCTTATTCAACGCTTGCTCTATACTTGTCGTACCTGTTTTCGGTACCGCGATAAAGACAAATCGATAATATGGTGAAATTATCATATCTCAGGGCTTCGTTCTAATACGCTGTTACTAATGGATTGTATTTGTCTAAAAAAACCTTCCGGTGTTCGATTCGGTTCAAATGAAACAGCAGTGAATCTACAACAATCCCGGGGATTATCAAGAAAAGAAAGGAAAAAGGGTGGTTTGAGTAAGCTCAGCAGCCTTTGTACAGTGAGAATAGGTAATCTGTTGCAGACAATTTGCTGCCAGACGAAAAAAACCCCCGTCAGACAGGGCGTCCTGGCGGGGGTTTTGTATATAAGAAATCGGCGGCGACCTACTCTCCCACATAGTTGCCCATGCAGTACCATCGGCGCTGGAGAGCGTTCGCAGCTTTTTTTCGAGGTGAGATGGCCTGCGAATCAAGAAGACGTGAGAGCGGCAATACAAGTGTATGGCGCTCTCACAAGCGACGCAGAGTCGCAGGTCATATCGCCTCGCCCGAAGGGTGTAAAAAGAGCTGCGATAACTTCCGTGGTCGCAATGAAACGGGTGGAGCCATTGGTTCCAAGAACTCCAAACAAAAAACCCTCACCCGGCAAAACACCAGATGAGGGTTGTATATAAGAAATCGGCGGCGACCTACTCTCCCACATAGTTGCCCATGCAGTACCATCGGCGCTGGAGAGCGTTCGCAGCTTTCGTGAATTCGAGAAGACGTGAGAGCGGGTGGATACCAGCTGAATGGCGCTCTCACAAGCGACGCAGATGTCGCGCGGTCATATCACCTCGCCCGAAGGGTTGTAAAAGAGATCTGCTGCGACTAACTTCCGACATAGTCGCACATGAAACGGGTGGAGCCATTGGCGCTGGAGAGCTTAAAGCTGTATGGCGCTCTCACAAGCGACGCAGAGTCGCGGGTCATATCACCTCGCCCGAAGGGTGTAAAAAGAGCTGCGATAACTTCCGTGTTCGCAATGAAACGGGTGGAGCCATTGGTTCCAAGAACTCCAAACAAAAAACCCTCACCCGGCAAAACACCAGATGAGGGTTGTATATAAGAAATCGGCGGCGACCTACTCTCCCACATAGTTGCCCATGCAGTACCATCGGCGCTGGAGAGCTTAACTTCCGTGTTCGGAATGAGAACGGGTGGAACCTCTCCGCTATGACCACCGATAAAGTGTAATCGGTAATACGGTAATACAATATTAAAAAAAAGATAATCGAACAGTAGAGTAAAAACAGCAGCAGCTTAATCAAAAAATATGGATAAGCCGCACGGCACATTAGTATCGGTAAGCTCCACATGTTACCATGCTTCCACACCCGACCTATCAACGTGGTGGTCTACCACGTGCCTTCAGATGACCATTACAGTCATGGGATATCTAATCTTGGAGTGGGCTTCCCGCTTAGATGCTTTCAGCGGTTATCCCTGCCGAACATAGCTACCCAGCAATGCCCCTGGCGGAACAACTGGAACACCATAGGTTCGTCCATCCCGGTCCTCTCGTACTAGGGAAAGATCTCCTCAAATATCCTGCGCCCGCAACAGATAAGGACCAAACTGTCTCACGACGTTTTAAACCCAGCTCGCGTACCACTTTAATTGGCGAACAGCCAAACCCTTGGGACCTGCTTCAGCCCCAGGATGTGATGAGCCGACATCGAGGTGCCAAACCTCCCCGTCGATATGGACTCTTGGGGGAGATAAGCCTGTTATCCCCGGAGTACCTTTTATCCGTTGAGCGACGACCCTTCCATGCGGAATCGCCGGATCACTAAGACCTACTTTCGTACCTGCTCGAGATGTCTCTCTCGCAGTCAAGCTCCCTTATGCCTTTACACTCTACGGCTGGTTTCCAATCAGCCTGAGGGAACCATCGCGCGCCTCCGTTACGCTTTAGGAGGCGACCGCCCCAGTCAAACTACCCACCAGACAATGTCCTGGATCCGGATTACGGATCGCAGTTAGATTCCTAAGATAACAAGGGTGGTATTTCAAGGGTAACTCCATGAACACTGGCGTGCCCACTTCAAAGTCTCCCACCTATCCTACACATGTTACCTCAAAAACCAATGCCAAGCTGTAGTAAAGGTTCACGGGGTCTTTCTGTCTTGTTGCGGGTAACCGGCATCTTCACCGGTACTACAGTTTCGCTGAGTCTCTGGTTGAGACAGTGGGGAAATCGTTACGCCATTCGTGCAGGTCGGAACTTACCCGACAAGGAATTTCGCTACCTTAGGACCGTTATAGTTACGGCCGCCGTTTACCGGGGCTTCGGTTCGCTGCTTCGCTTACGCTGACAGGTCCCCTTAACCTTCCGGCACCGGGCAGGCGTCAGACCCTATACTTCGTCTTTCGACTTCGCAGAGTCCTGTGTTTTTAGTAAACAGTCGCTCCCCCCATTTCACTGCAACCTACGTAGGCTCATTCATGTATATAAAATCACCATATAGGCACACCTTCTCCCGAAGTTACGGTGCTATTTTGCCGAGTTCCTTAACCAGAGTTCTCTCAAGCGCCTTGGTATTCTCTACCAGCCTACCTGTGTCGGTTTACGGTACGGTCACAATCATAACTAGATACGAGGATTTTCCTGGAAGCAGGGAATCAACCACTTTGTTGTCTAAAAGACATCGTCATCACGTCTCATCGTTTGAATAAGGACCCGGATTTACCTAAGTCCTCCGACTACACGCTTAAACCAGCTATTCCAACAGCTGGATGGCCTATCCTTCTCCGTCCCCCCTTACCATAACATTATGATAGTGGTACAGGAATATTAACCTGTTTCCCATCGACTACGCCTCTCGGCCTCGCCTTAGGAGCCGACTAACCCTGAGCAGATTAACTTGACTACAGGAAACCTTAGGCTTTCGGCGACAAGGTTTCTCACCTTGTTTATCGCTACTCGTGTCAACATAAGCTCTTGTGGAACCTCCAGCACTCCTTTCGGTGTACCTTCTCAGGCGACCACAATGTTCTCCTACCGTGACCAGAAGACAGAGGACAGATGACAGAAGTCAGAATAGTCAGGTGCTTGCGCGCTGTGAAGAATCTATTCTAATTTACTGTCCCATCATTCATCTTTCAGAATACGTTGAGAGGATAGTTCAGGGAGAAGAAGCTGCAGATGTATTTAGTATCTGTCTTCTGTCTTCTGAAATCTGTCCTCTGTCATCTGTACTCTGTCTTCTGACACCCGTAGCTTCGGTACTATGCTTAGCCCCGTTACATTTTCAGCGCGGATTCATTAGACCAGTGAGCTATTACGCTTTCTTTAAAGGGTTGCTGCTTCTAAGCCAACCTCCTGGTTGTATCTACAATTCCACCTCTTTTCCCACTTAGCATAGATTTTGGGACCTTAGCTGACGGTCTGGGTTGTTTCCCTCTCGACTATGGAACTTATCTCCCACAGACTGACTCCCATATTAGATCTTGACGGCATTCGGAGTTTGAAAAGGGTTGGTAATCCGGTGGGACCCCTAGCCTTGTCAGTGCTCTACCTCCGTCAGTCATCATATGAGGCTATACCTAAATATATTTCGGAGAAAACCAGCTATCACCGAGTTTGATTAGCCTTTCACTCCTATCCACAGCTCATCCGAACAGTTTTCAACCTATATCGGTTCGGGCCTCCATCTCGTGTTACCGAGACTTCACCCTGGCCATGGATAGATCACCCGGTTTCGGGTCTACCCCATACAACTAAACGCCCTATTAAGACTCGCTTTCGCTGCGGCTCCACCTCGCGGCTTAACCTCGCTGCACAGGGTAAGTCGTTGACTCATTATGCAAAAGGCACGCCGTCACACTGCATAAATGCATAGTGCTCCGACTGCTTGTAAGCTAACGGTTTCAGTTTCTATTTCACTCCCCTTCCGGGGTTCTTTTCACCTTTCCCTCACGGTACTCGTTCACTATCGGTCATCGGTTAGTATTTAGCCTTGGAAGATGGTCCTCCCAGATTCCCACAAGGTTTCACGTGTCT
>CAVZLG010000003.1:0-108979 GCA_963776075.1 uncultured delta proteobacterium | reverse complement strand
TTGCAATCATTACATTGCTGTTTTTACTCTCTGCAAATAATTGGGGTCATCTATGATAAGTAAAGTCAAGTGGAAAACGGAGATTTCCTGTTTGCCCGCCCCACTGAGCTGGTTATTATAGCACTGAGTCTGACCGGTTTGAGGCCCTGCGGTGGAGAACCACAAAAATTCGTAGTCGTAGGGCCTCAAACCGGTCAGACGGATCTGGCACTGCTATAGTATTTTCTTCGACTCGCTACCTGGTTTTTTTATTCTACCCTTGGATCAACAAATGGCTTGTGACCAGACATCTATTTGCAGTATCAGGCTCATGGCCGTCACAGAAGATTGAGTTTGGATCAAAACCTGCCGGTCTTTAAACAGGTCCAATGGTGCATCCCCCGAGAGTTCGCACAGACCCCAATTCGAAAGAACCGGCAGGAATACCAAGCCTAAAAGTCGGTGTTTGTTTATGCTGCTTTCGCTATAACCTCTCTGGGAGTAAATTTTTGTTGTTTTCTGTCTACTGCCAACATGTAGGCCACCAGTTTGCGTGCTACGGCAAGTGTTGCCCGATTGCGGTGGCCTTTTGCAATTTCTCGTTCATGCACTTCTGCTAATTGCGGGTTCCAGCGCGGCGCCAGTTTGGCAGCCTCGATTAGAACAGTTTGCAGGTGTTTGTTGCGTTTTTTGGAGATTGGCCCTCGGTAAATTTTCCCTGCCGATTCTTTTTGGGCACTGCATAAACCACAGTAACTGACGGTCTGACTAATTCTATTGAAGCGACTAACATCTCCGACCTCCAGAACCCAGGTCAGCGCAGTTATTTCTCCTACACCCTGGATACTCATCAACAGCTCTACTCGCTGACTGATTTGGGGATTTGTTCTCAGAGCACAGATTAGTGTTTTTTGCATTCTTGAAAAAGACTCCATATTGATTCTGGTCATCTGGAGAAGATTGATAATTGATTCGGGAACATAGTCCAGATTGGTGAGTAGTTCCTGGAAATATTTTGCCCCATGAAGCTTTGATTTATTGTATTCCGCCCCCACCTCCATCAACAGACTTGCAGTTTTTGTTTTCATCTTCACTGCTTCTCTGACCAGGAAATTTCGGTACCTGAGAATTCTCCGTAAGTTACGATGTTCTTCCGGTGCCATATAGCATTGGGGTAAAAGGTTGCAACGAAGCAAATCAGCTATTTTTTCAGCATCAGTTGCATCGTTTTTCTTCTTTGAAGCTGTGATGGCCTTGAGCATTTCAGGGTGGGCAACCTTTAGCTCCTCTGCATGGGAAAGCAGGTGATCATAAATCCATCCAGTAAACAGTGTAGCCTCCATAGCGCCTATCCATGGTGCTTGACGTTTGCCAACCCATTCGTTCAAGCTTTGACGGGTAGCACGAATTACACCCTGCTCAATAATAGTGCCATCCATTTGTTTTTCACAAAAACTGATGACCTTTTTGTGGATGTCAAATCCAATATAATGCATAATGTTCATAGGAGACCTCCTTGTGGCTAACGATTCTGTGAGTTTAACGACTTCACGGCAAGCTTTATGCTATTCTACCACAGGAGGTCTCGTCTCGTTCCGCTTGCTTATACATTCTAACAGACCCCGTTTATTTGCAGAAAAGAGAACGAGCACAGAGCGTGGTTAGCCTTTAATCAGGCCGGGCAGTTTAAATTTAAGCGTCACCTCACCGGTCACCTTATCCACCGTGACCATTTTATCTCCGGCTTCAGCTGCAGAAAGTTTCTCTCCGGTTGCCATCTCAAGCACACCACTGAGAAAACCTATGCCCTGATTCAAGACCTCCTCAATTTTTTCAGAAGAATGACTGGCATCCGACAGCTCCTCCTGCTCTGCGTCCTGGTGCTGACCATGAGAAAGGTCTGCCTCCAGTTCGATACTTTCCTCACCGATAAAATCGTCATCATCCTGCAACACTTGAGGATTAAGAAAATGCGGGGTATCTTCGGCCAGCTCTTCTTCGGGCAAGGTTTCAGGTATAAACCCGGCGGTATCATCGCCGACAAGTCCCCGCAGCTGTTCTAACATCTCTTGCTTTTTCTGCCTGGAGAGCAAAACCTCATCATCTCCACCGTCAAATACCCCCTGAAACAGATCTTCCTTGAGTTTGATGCCAGCCATGATGCGCTCTTCAATACTGTCCCGGGCCACGAGATTGATGACATTGATGCACTTACTTGTCTGTCCGATCCGATTGACCCTGCCAATGCGCTGATTCACTTTTGCCGGATTCCAGGGCAGCTCAAAATTAATTACACTATCTGCAGCCTGCAGGTTCAACCCGGTTCCTCCGGCATCTGAGGAAAGAAAAACCTTACAATCCGGATTGTCATTAAATTCATCAATGAGTGATTGTCGCTTTTTGACCGGCACCTTACCGGTTAACTCGACAAAAGGTATTGCTGCAGAGGAAAGGTGTTTACCGATGAGCAGGGTCATCGTTGTCCACTCGCTGAAGATCACCACCTTGCGGCCGTTTCGCTGGACGAGTTCCTCCAGAATATTCGCCAGCTCGTCCAGCTTTGGAGATATATTGGTTTCCCGGTCAATCAGATACGTGGTATTACACACCTGGCGCATCTTCAGGAGCAGCGCCTGTATGCGCCTCAAGTCCATCGGTGTCAGGAACTTTTTATTCATTAACGGCAATAGCGACTGACCATAGCCCGCGTGAATTTCGGCCTGTTCCCGTCGTAGATTGACGAAATAGTTGTTTACCACCAGTTCCGGAAGCTCTGTGAGAACCTCTTCCTTGCGCCTTCGTATGACAAGCGGTTTCAGCTTTTCGTGTAAACTCCCAAGGTTGGTATAGCCCAGAATTTCGTTTTTCTTTTTACTGTCAAGAAGAAAATGATCGGCTGCAAACTGCCAGAGCGGGCTCAGCAGGTTGGGGTCAAGAAACTGGACCAGGGAGTAAACATCTTCCAGTTTATTTTCAAGCGGCGTTCCGGTAAGAACAATTGCATGCTGTCTTGGCAGTCGTTTTACGGCTGTTGCCGTCTTGGTCTCGAAGTTTTTTATGCGCTGGGCCTCGTCGAGAATGATGAGATCCGGTTTTATAGACGATATAATCGTTACATCCCGCAAGACCGCTTCATAATTCGTGATTTTGAATAAACTGTTATCCTCCCGGTATTGCTGCTTCCGCTGCTCGGCAGTACCGGCAATGATGCAGGATGCCTCATTGCTGGATCGTTCGATCTCCCGCTGCCACTGCTGCTTGAGTGAGCTCAAGGTAACAACAAGCACCGTACGAAAACCGAAAATATCCTTCTTCAAGACGCTCAACCCTATGGCCTGGAGGGTCTTGCCAAGGCCCATTTCATCACCGATCAGAACCGCCTTTTTATAGAGCCCGAAGGTAATACCCTCCTCCTGATAGCGGTACGGTGCAACGTTGAGGTATCTGGCAAAATCGGGTATGCCGTTACCTTTTGCTGCGCAAACAAGCTCTTCTTCTAAGGCCGCTTCCGACAATTTACGCATCACCGGTTCCTGAATTCGTACCTGCCGGTAGGACTCCAGTTTATCCAGGTCAGTGATCAGATCTAAAATGCTGTCACCTGAAAAAAGGTTGTTTTGATCAAACAGCTCACCCAACAAAACGGCCAGGTCAGAACCAAGCTCACGCTCAGTGCGCTGGTGGAACAATCGGGGCCTGCCCTTAATGGTATCCCAGAAGATATCAACATAGGGAAACCGCTCTTTTTCGACACGCTTGATGAATCCTTTCTGCTCCTTTAAATAACCACTCAAAAAGATGAGATGCTTACATGTAGAGAGACGATTAGTATGGAAGTCCGGACAGGAACAATGTCCAGCCGGAACCGCCGGATCATGCAAGGTCACCTGATATTGATATCCAGTAGCCGTGGTTACCAGATGATCACCTTTATACATATCTCCCTGCTGAACGGAGAACTCCTGAGTCCTGGCTCTTTTTGCTCTGTCTTCAAGTGCTTGAGCTCTGATCTCTTGCGGGCTCAGGTATTCACTTTGCTGAACTTCGGCTTCGACCTTCTCCCCAACCGTGCCCCGCTGTCTGTCCAACAGGTCAAACAGGATTGCCACCACATGCTTACAGCCCCGTTCAGGATAGGGACAATTGCAGTCATCTGATAGCGAGCCGCCGAGATCAACAGTAATGGTATAAGTCCCATAATTTCCATCAATTTCATAAATATAGCGACCATCGTCTCCTTCTTCCCGAAGACAACGGTAAAGACCTTTCTTGTAAAGTGATTCCCCCCGTTTATAAATCAATGGGGTAGCGGCCACATGACGGATAACATCAGGTTGCAAAGTAAACACAACTATTCCTCTTGATACGATGGTTACAATTTGAAATCAACATTCCGACTTGTTACTCATAACACATGGATGAGCGTATACTACTGAAATAGCTTCGTATATAAGATAATGCAAAAATATGGGGTCAGGTACCAAAATACTACATTTTTTTCTTTTTTAGAATAATCCTGCTTATTGTCGCATGATGAAGTCCGAGATGCTCAGCAATTTCTTTTAATTTGTAGCCGTATTCAAAGTGAGCTCTGCATATTTCTTCATTTCGATGCTGCTTGTTGATTGCACCGGTTGCCGAAAGCAACTTTTCCAGTGACCGCCTGATGAGTTGTCTTTCCTCTTGCGGGATATCTTTGAGTTTTCCAGTTTGCATCATTGTGGTTTGTAAATTAGTGACAAAATCATCGGTATCATAAATAACGTGATTTACGGCCTTGTCCAATGGAGATGTGCTCTTGGAAAGCCCATCCTGGACAAAATCCATATAAAGCTTTCGGGCAGTAGGTAACTCAGCGGAGAATCGACTTAATATCCACTCGCTTGTGAGAAAATCTGGTTCATTTCGCCCATACGCCGTAGGATTGTAGCTACTCCACTTCCAATCTTTCGGCTCCTTGCATAAGTTTGCCCTCACCGGATTGCAAACAATATAGCGGCACAACTCTAGAAGATACGATTCTTTCTCCACGAGGATAGATTTGAATCTTCCTTGAAAGAGATGGCCGACACTATCATTTGCCCGATTAAAATATTGCGTATAGACACCGTTAAGCTGCCGCATACCCTTGGAAAGATTTGCATCCGGTGTCTCAATGAGAAGATGGTAGTGATTGTTCATCAAACAATAGGCATGGCAGAGCCAGTTGTATCTTCTGACCGTCTTTTCAAGTATTTCCAGAAATTTATACCGGTCAGAGCTGCGCAGATAAATATCAGCTTTTCGGTTGCCTCGTGCGGTAATGTGGTAAAGAGCGCCTGAATATTCTATGCGTAATGGTCTAGCCATGACATTCCTGAGAATCTTGGAAATGTTGTATTTTGGTACCTGACCCCATTTTTTTATTTCATGTTAACCTTTAATTATTTTATTAACACGTTTTGTCTTTATGTTAATGACGGTAACATCACTCTTTGGATAACAGTTCCCATAACGCCAGGTTCCGATAAACCGTATGTCTGCCAAATGATTCTGACTTGAGAACTCCTATTTTCTCTAAACTCTTTAAATAGTTACTTGCAGGCTGTCGAACAGCAATACCACGATCAACGATATGATCTATTTTACAATATGGATACATGAACAGGATCTCGACAATCTCTTTTGCATTCCTTAGGCGTGGCAGATCAGTCCTCACTTTGAGCAAAGTTGTCTCCATTAACTCATGGATCGACCTGATTATATCAATAGTCTTAAATGAGGTCTGTTCGATGCAGTTCAACATAAAAACAATCCATGAAACCCAGTCATTACTCGAAGTTACCGAGCGAAGCAAGCGATAGTATTCGGTTTTATTATCGATAATGAACGACGAGTGATAAAGATTTGGTAGCCGCAATAACTTTGCTTGGACCAGAAAGAGCACATTCAAGATCCGACCAGTTCGACCATTCCCGTCCGTAAACGGATGGATCGATTCAAACTGGTAATGCATTGTGGCAAGACGGATGAGAGGGTCAATCTTCTCATTCTCAGGAGCATTAACAAACCACCAAACGTTATCAAGTTTATTACGCAGCAGGGTCTCTCCCACAGGCGGAGTGTATAACAAATCACCTGTACGAGTATTTTTAAGTGTGATGCCAGGTACTCTGCGAATTTCAGCTGATGTGCCCATTAAGATCTGGTATACCTTGATGGCAGTATTTGTATTGATACCACCTCTCTTGCCGAGCATGTCAAAGCCTGCCCAAACAGCCTGCCTATATCTTATTACTTCTTTGTTTTCAGGTTGTCTGTCATCCAGAATGGCAGCTTTATAAAGACTGTCATGGGTGGTAACAATATTCTCAATTTCAGAGCTGTCTTTTGCCTCCTGAAGCAGGATGGAATTGAGCAATAATTCTGGATTCGGAATTGTTTCAGATATTCCTTTCAGTTCAGCTAGCGCAGCGCGAGCTTTTGCAACTTTTCGCAGTACTTCCTTTGATTCGAAATCAATGTCAGGTGGGAGGTCCGGGAGATCGTTATAAGGCCTTTCGATGGATCAAATTTCATGATGATACCGTAGTCCGGAAAATCGGTTCAATGCACACAACAAGGTAACAGAACTCTGATTATAATTTTTATGTGATGATTACATTTCAAGTTCTGGGCTGTCACAGGGGTAGTATTTTTTGATCACTGAGTCGTTTTTATAATCCCATTGGATGATTTCAATATAATCTTTTTTACCAAAGGGGGTGTCTCTTGTCGTTATTCCTGCGGCGTAGACTTTGTCTTCGTGTAGGACTGCTCTGCTGATGTTTTTTGTCCATTCATTTCCAAGACTATAAAGCTCATTGCCTTCAAAATTGTATATTTTAAACCCTATACTTGATCGAAACACCAAAGCAAGTTTGCGCGAGAAACTTAGGTCTTTAACAATCCTGAATTTCGATAAAATATTTCCATTTACCTGTCCAGTCTTCTTGTTAATGACACTTAATTTATAGGGAGTTAATTTGTTATCTGTTAAAGAGAAATCTACGAACCAATTGTCACCGATGAAATATTTTGTACTATCAAATTGTTCAAAAAAACTTTCTTTGTTGACGTTTGATTGTAGTTCGAGGTTTTCACCCTTTTCTATATCATAAATAAATACCTGATTATTGATGATATAAAAAACAGATTTCCTATCAAAACTCAATTGGGGGGCAATGATATCTCGCCGACAGGTTATATGGGTTGAGTAGAAATGGTTTTCTAAGTTCAACACTGATGTGCAGGGAATTAAATCAATGATATCATAGTTGAAAAACAATTTGCTCCAATCTACAATCCTTTCTCTTGTGTGAGGGTTTATCCCATCAATATTCTTCTGTTTCACTATGTTTTTCTTATTAAATAATTTTAAATTTTCTTCCCAATCTGAGTTAAAGATATCAATATCAAAAGATAACAGTGAATATGACAGTTCACTAAATGAAGTCCTCGTTGACATCTCATTCATCATCGCAGCTGAGAGGGAAACTTCAGGACTATAATTTTCCTTACTTAAAAGAACTAAAATTTTTTCTTGATCGACCATCAAATCATGAAAGTAATACTGATCATAGTTACGCAATTGATAAGGAAGTGAACAACCCAAGATCTGAACAAAAAGAGATACAAAAAAAACGAATGATAACAGTCTTCCTATCATTAACTACCCTCTGAACAATGAATTAATACATCGAGTAATTGGCCCATAGATTCTGGGGTAATTGGCGCTGACACATTGCTGCCTGGAGCAATATCTTTGTTTGGATCATGATTATAAGGCTTAAAATCAAATTGACTTGGCGAAAGTTGCTCACTGAAATCCTCTCTCATGCATCAATTTCTTGTACATTATATCAAAAACTGTTTTAGGTGTTGGAAATTCTGGGAATTTAAGACCATTTATTACCCCAACAATATCATTCATCTTACCTTCATCCCTTCTACCCTCTACAGCATTTATATCAAAAACACTCCCGAGAAATTCATTTGCCAAATCAGGTCGATACGCAGCCATATCTGGAAATGTTATATCAAACAAATGGCCCAAGCCAACAGAATAGGCACCATCTCCAGTTTCGTACCCAACAATTTCTCCATTTTCCCAGATGTATTTAATCTTTAAATGACCATAGGTGTCTCCGAGCAGATGTAAAAGAATGCCATCGATAGCATTTTCTCCCATCTGGAGGTTTAGTTCTTCTGCATCGCTTTGAATCATACATGAGGCACATTTTCGTAGTATTTGGATTTCATCTAAATCTTTACCATTTAAGGAGTGAAGATACTCCTGGTATTTGATTGCTTTCTCGCTTCCGAACAATGTTGGCAAAAAATTAGACGTTGCATCATAGCGTTTATCCATATCGGGATATGAGGAATAGTAGGCTAATTTCCCAGGCATCTTGGGCGGATTTGCCGGCGGCTCTCAGGGTGGCGAAGACCGCTACGTAATGGATGTCATAAACGTACAGGCCGTTTGAGTCTATGTTATTGACTGAGTTGTTGGCAAAAGAATAGAGGTTTTGTCCTCCCAGCTCTGCTATCGGGTCTTTGCTGAGCCATCTGCCGGTTTTGGGGGAGTAGTGGCGGTAGCCGTAGTCGTAGAGGTTCAGGTCGTGGTCGTAGTATTTGGTGCTGAACCTGAAGGGGTTTGGGTCTTCCTGGTCTGGCTTGCGGGTTGAGAGGGGTTTGCCATATGGGTCATATTCGTAGGTTGATAAAAGTGTGCCGTCCTGGTTGATCAGTTGGGAGATATTGCCCCGGTTGTCATAGGTGTAGTGGGCTGCCTGCTGGTTGTGGTCAATACGCGTTAACAAGCCGCCGACACCGCCGGCTGCGCCGTGTATGCTGCCGCTGATATCCAGGCCCCATATGTAATTCGTTTCTCTTTTTGAGTTCAAATCAATTTCTGCAAGGAGGTTCCAGCCGTCATAAATGAAATAGGTGTGGGAGGCTGGTTGCCAGCCAGTTTCACTGAATGTAAAGGTCTTCTTCTCGGCCCTTCTGCCCATATAGTCGTAGGTGTATGAAACTTTGATATCATTCTCTTTTGGTCTTGCCGGTTCATAAGCGATGAGTCTGTTTTCTGCATTGTAGATGTAGCGGGATTCAGATGAGCCATCTTTTGATTGTATCAGGTTGCCGGCGGGATCGTAGGTCATGTTGACGAGGGTATGGTTGTCCACCTGATCATACTGGTTGAGGTTGTTGGTTTGATAGATTGACGGTTGGCTCCCCTCAAGGGATTTCAAACGATTTCCGATAGCGTCGTACTGGTAGAATCGTGTTTGGTCAGCAAGCGGTCTGGTCTGATCGTTGAAATCATTGCCAATGAATCGTGCACTGCTCTCTATTTCATTGCGGCTGTTATAGCCGTAAAGATTAAATGAGGGGGCCTGGAATGTTTCACCACTCTGTTTTTCACTTACCCGGCGACCGAGACGATCGTACTGGTATTCATAGCGGGAGATCAGCTGGTTTGGGCTGCTGTTGGTAATTTCTGTTCTGAGATTACGGTTGGGTTCATAATGATGCCTGACGGAAATAGTATCTGATTGATAGCCAGCGGGCAGATCAGCGTTTTCCAGATAGTTGTATTGTGTCGAGCCGTTGTTGCCATTCACTTGCCAGTCCAGCTGTGAGAATCGGCCGGTCTTGTCATAGGTGTAAGACAGCTGGTAGTCGTTGTTGAAGCTGACTGTTTGCTCCCTGCCGAGATCATCGTAGGTTCTTGCGATTCGAGCGGGAAATGGGCCTTCAATGGTTTCCAGATCAGGCTGGAAACCATTCGTGTAGGTGAAGGATCGAACTCCGACAGCATCGGTGATTGTCGAGGTTCTTCCTGTGCGATCATAGGTGTAGAGAAGATCCGGCGTGTCGTCCGAGTAGTCTGTTTTAACAAGCTCTGCCATGGGCGAGTAGCTGTAGGCAGTGGTGATGTTTCTGGCATCTGTGCGGGTCTTCAGTCGGTTAAATCGGTTGTAGGAATAATCAGTGCCATTACCCGATGCGTCACGTTTTGCCAGCAAGAGCCCCGTGCTCTCCTGGTAGTTCCACGAGGTCATGTCACCTGTTCTGTCTCCGGCCGGCCACCGCTCCTGGCCCCAGTCATCATCCGTGCGAAAGGTAACCATTTCAACCAGTTCGTTATATTCGTTATATCGGTATTCAACCGGATAGGGAACGTCGCCCCATGAATGGGTGAGTTGGTTTTTGAGATTAAAGCGAAAGAATGATCGCTTGCCCAGCGGGTTTATCACCGTCGTTCTCCGGCCAGTGCCCGTGTCATAGAGATATGAGGTACGGTTACCGGCGGCATCTGTTGAATAGTCAACCTGATGGTTATCATTGTAGTGAATTGAAGCTGTTCCGGTCCTCGGATCAGTAACGGAAATCTGTCGTCCAAGGGCGTCATAGCCAAATCGCCTCACATGGCCTGTTTTTCCTTGCGATGAAACAAGTTGACTGTTCCTGTAAACCTGCTCTGCGACTATTTCTGAATCCGGGTACTTGATGCGTCTTGTCAACACCTGGTTGTAACGATCAAGGATGTCTGTTGTCCGTGTCTCGTTGCCGTGAATATCTATTGTGCGCTGCTCGGCTATCAGATTGTTATCCCAACCGGAACGTCTTGTCCTGACAACTGAAACCGTGACCGGGTTGCTGCTGCCTTACCTCAGTGTATAGTGCCTGGCTCTGCTCCTTCCACCAGCCGTCAGCTTCCTTTTTATAGAGGGTGTTGGTTTCCTGGATACGGTCCATTGATGCCAGATCAAGCCTGCCGTTGTCATTGAGGTCAAAACCGTTTCTTGTCTGACGTCCAAGCTCATCATATTCAATGAGATTGTCCGGCAGGCCGCTATTGGTGATTTTCACCAGCTGGCCGAGCCGGTTGTAATGATAGCGGGTAATTTGAGAGGCTTCATAACCCGGACGCTGCGTCTGGATGATCCTGCCGAGCATATCCCTTGTGGTTTTTACAAAACGTGGCGAGTCTTCTTTTGCAATGATCTCTTTTACCCACTGGCTGCCGTCAGGGTTAACACCATACTGGTAGAAGCGATGTACCACAGCCGAGCCGGTGATCGATTTTAGCCTGCCATCCAGATAGGTTGCGGTAATTTTTTCACCGCCGCCTGGATATGTAATGGTTGTTTTCCCCCGGTCGTAATGAAAGGTGGTCTTCAAGCCAGTGGGGGTAATCTTTTCAACTAACCGACCAGAGATATCAAAACGACTGGACTGAGTTCTTGCCAGGCCGCCGTTTCTTTCCACCGAGCTCAATTGACGGCCGGCTGCATCATAGCTGAATTCTGTTCTTACACCGGTGGCCTCATTAATGGATGCCGTTGTTCGTTTCAGATCATCATATTGATAGCTGGTTGTGATTCCGTAGATATCGGTACTGCTCTGTTTACCGCAGCAACTCCAGACTGCCTCGGTACGGGTATGATTTGAATAGAGTGTTTCAATGAGTCGTCCCTGATTATCGTATGTCTTATAGCTCCAGCTCACTCTTTCAAAACCTGACTCTGTCTTGATATATGTCTCCTGCATTACCTCATTTCCATGGGCATCGGCAATTGATGTCTCTTTCATTGTCTGCAGGGCAATGCCGTCGGGAGATTTTGCCGTGCCATGAATTTTGGATACACGCAGCGCACTCCCTTTGCCAGCAGTAAAAACAGCTCTTTGCGGATCAGGAGATGAAGAGAAATTCCCGGACTCGTACAAATAGGTTGTCAGTTGGCCGTCAGGGGTCAGTTGAGATTTGAGTTTTTGGGACTCGGGGCCACTGCTCTTGGGGAAATACGTCGTTACCGTCCGCAAGTTGCTATCATCGCCAAATTGGCAATCCTGTGTGGTACACTGTTCGAAGATTTCCAGCCGCTCTGCATCACCATTATATGAAAAGTGATGAAAGGTTTTGGCCGTAATAATACCGTTTATCTCTGTTGTTACAGTTCGAGGCCGGCTGCGGTCACCTTCCAGACCGCTGTCGCCGGGCAGCAGCCTATAGCTGTTTATCTTCACCTTCGTTAAGGCATCGTTGCTAGTAACGGTTGCATCAAGAAACGGGGTGATGGTTTTTAGAATTCGACCTTCGTTGTCATACTGGTAGCGCACCCAGGAACCATCAGGGGCTATCTGACCTGCGCGTTTGGAATAACCTGGCCCCGTTCCGGTATTATAGTCATATGTCGTTGTTAAGTGATCACCGTCGGGATCAGTGGTTTCTTCGATAAGCTCCTCGCCCCAATCAAAGGTACGGTATATTTTCTCTTTAACGGCTGCGATCTTATTACTGTCATCACTGAGGATAATTCGCTCAATACGGTCTCCACGCTCATTGAAATATTCATTTCTCTTCTCGGTCCTCAAGCCATTGCCCGAGGCAAGATGCCAACTATTACTCTCTTCACGATAGCTGTATTCATATCTTCTTTCGGCACCCAGACGAAACTCGGTAACAAGCACTTTTCCATATGTCTGGCCGGCTGTATCGGGGTTTTCAATCCGCCAGGCCGAGATTGGTTCTGCCTGCGGCTTTAACTGATAGAAACCGTCGACCAGGTCGCCTCGGTCCTGATTTTTGTAAAATAGAATTTCGTAAGCGGTAGAGGAACTGGGTTCGACAATAATAAAGGCTTGAGGTGTTACAATCTGCCTGAAGGAGTGTGTCCTGATAAAGCGGGGTGACACTGCCGCTGAGTGAAGACAATTCAAGACGCTTCGGGGAGAACAGTTCTGCTTCGGGCTTATCGGCCGTAATGAGAAGATCACCAGCCGATGCCCCGCCATCACCCTTGCCGAGGCTGATCCGGATATCGACTGAACCGAGCGTCACAAAGCCGCTGCCGGCAAGGGCACAATCACCGCTGCTGCAGGTCTGGCATCCCACATAAATTTCGGCGGACTTTTTTTGTTCATCGTTTATTGAGGCCTCAATCACAATCCAGCCCTGGTCACTGTCAGGTGTTGGTGTCAGGGTAATAAATGAACCGTTCTCAACTGTGGTTACTGCTGCGTTTGACCCGTCTTTCGGTTTTACTGACCAGGTTACCGCTCGCCCCTCGGGAAAGGTTTTCGCCTCAAATTCCGCCGAACCACCAAATGGAATCGGGTTACAATCCTTATCCAGCAGAATGAGCTCGGTTACCATCTCCGATGCAGCCTGCACACGCTGCATATCGAGATCAGCTCCGTAGAGTGGCAGGACAAAGAGACAGAGAAAAAATTGAACGATGAAAATGGCTGAAAGTCGTATCATATTATCGTGGCGAGGTTATCAGAACAGCGTGTGGTTTTGGTAAGGAAAATTGAGTTTCATCATCAATTGACAGCGCTGCACGTTCTTCAGGGGCACTCACGGGTGATGCTGGATGGGCTGCACTATCAACAAAAGCGTTGTCCGTTTCCGGGTACGCTTCATTTTTGGGCGGCAGGATCGTTTCAAGATCAACCTGGTAAATTCTTGCCAGGTGGTGGGCGACGTCTTCAAGAGCGGCTCCTGCCTGAACAGCAGTTAGGTACCATTTTGCTGCTGCGACATAATTCCCCTGTTTCTCCTGCATGCGTCCCATCAAGACAGAGGCCTCTTGCTTCGCTGATCCTTCAGTCGTCTGAATCACCGCCAGGAGCAGTTCTTCAACGATTGACTCGTTGCCGTCTCCATAAAACAGCAGATAGGCAGTGAGGAGCTGAAGATTTGAAAAACCTTCCATTTCAGATGCCAGCTCGGCACCTTTTCCCCGCAGTTCACCAAGCTGCCCGGGAGTGAGGCTGACACTGTCTCTTGCAAGAAGGTCAAGGGGAACATCCTGCTCCAGCACTGTTTCTATTTCCCGAATATTTTCATCCATCATCAACGGATAGATCACCGCCAGATCAATACCCGAGTCAGTCAGTGGTTGGCGGGTTTTGTGCATAGAACTAACCAGTAAAAACGGCAGAATATCCTTTTCCAGCTCGGGGTCGTGGTCGATCGCCTGTTGATAGTAATCATAGGCCTGTTCATACTGTTCATCAATCATCGCAAGGTTGCCAAGCATCGCGTAAGCCGGCCCATAGTCCGGGTCAAGCGTGATCAGCTTGTCGAGAACCTTTTTCGCAGTGTCATATTCACCCTGCTTATAATGTGACACAACCCACCTCGTAGAGATACCCTGTCTCGTTGCGGTAGAACTCTGTGCGCAGCTGCGTGCAGCTGACCAGGACCAACCCGCATAGCAGTAGTACCGCCAGCCGGATCATCTGTTTATAGTGTGTCATCAAAACTGAACCTCGATTCCAAGTTCAACCTGTTCCTCTGTCTCAAGCGCTGCCCTATTGCCAAGCGAACAGTAGAGCAGCATTCCGTAGCGATGCAGATATTCAGGTGTGTAATCCAGCCTGCCAAACGCATTAAAACCGGAGTCTTCCCCGTTCTGGCTGTATTTCCCCTGCAGCTGGAGATGGTAAAGATCATTTTCGAGATCGAAACGGACGTAGCTCTGGTCATAGGGCGAGAATCTTGAGTAGTCTATCGTCCGCCTCGTCCACTCGAGCGACAGCCGCCCCGAATAAGCCGTGGCTCTATAATTTGTATTGAACGTCAGGCGAAGTGTGTCGCTGGTATCAGTTTCCGAATAATTTACCTGGATCAGGTTTGACCATGTCTCGTTCCAGTTGTGCGTCATGTTGGCCATATAGTTTGAGTTGTTGCCAAACTCGTCGTCCCGGCGAAAGACACTGAGGAAAAACGAATCACTGACTCCAAGACCAAAGCGCAGTGATCCGTCTAGCTCCTGAATATCACTGTCATCGCTTGGCCGGGTCAGATTGAAAAAGCGCAGCGTTGCAGAGAGGGAACTCAAGTACCCGACCGGTCGCTGCATGAAATAGTCGATGCTTGCATCAATACCCTGTGCATCGCTGTATACCTGGCGCAATGGATCTGAAAAGTCTGCCCGGAACTGCTCACCAAGATTGATATAACCGGCTGATATCCTGATTGCACCCAGGTCATATTCCCCCTTTATCACGCCACCGTAGTCAGAGCCGAGCAGTTCGTCTTCGGTTCTCACGAGCTCCGCGGCCAACAGAAACGAATCTGTTAACGGGTAGAGAAAATCCAGGGCCACAGCATGGGACGAGTTGCGCTCATCGCTGAGACGATCATCGATACCACCCCGGTAGGTGTACGCTGCCCCGAGCTGCCATGATCCGCTATCTCCAAAGGTCAGTCGAGTTGCTGCACCGCGCTCACGGCTGTCCACATCGCCTTCAGAGGTGAACAGGAGCCCGACCAGGCGTGCCTGCTGGTAGGATTGATCAAGAGCCGCTCCTACCTTGTTTCGTTCGGTCCTGAAATCACTGAAGAGCTGCATCGGGTCCTGAAAACTGCCGAGATTGTCACGGAATACCCCTTTTATCTTACCGCTGTTCCAGCGTTTCTCAGCCATCGCCTGACTACCGTTAAAACTCGCTGCAGAACCCTGGTAATCCTGGATTACCTGGAAGACGCCCCGTACGGTTTGGCTCTCATCCCGATAATCGACTCCGGTCCTGAAGCGAAATTCGCCGTCATTTCTGTCTTCAAGCTCATCATTGTAGCGATAGAAGGTGGACGCTGATCCATAAATCTCATGGGGATATTTTTCCGGAGGCAGCGGCTGGGGGATCTGGAAACTACTCTGATCAGCAATCGTGGCAACCATTATATCAACGGTTGCGCTATCCCGGAGACCGCTGACAAGGTCAGCAACAATAACAAACTGATACCTGCCGTCCATGACAGGTTCACCGTTGTTATCGGTACCATCCCAGGAAAATGTCTGATCACCTGCACGCAATTCCACATAAGTAAAGCGGTTTGCGACCTGACCACGAAAATCAATGATCCTCACCTCCACCTGACGGGCGTCCTGCATCAGCTGGTAGGTAATGGTGACCGGCCCCTTTGAGGGGTCAAACAGTCCGGCATCGCTGGTAAACAGACGCAGTTGAGCTGCCCCGAATAATTCCGGTGGCCTGAACATGCCAAGCACGATCACCAGCATAATAAAAACAGATTTATTGCCGTATGGTGTTCCGTGCATCTTCAGCCACACCCCTCTGTCCTGACTAATAGTGTATCAGTTGCCGTACTCCCATCAGTTGTTCGCAGCTCAATGCTGTAGGTACTGTCCCCCGGGCTCATGTCAACTTCACACTCCACTGAAAAGGTACCGGCACCAATCACGACCGGTGAACACTCGAGGAATGAAGGGTCAATTGTCACAAAGATCTGTTCTACAGCTGAACTGCCGGGGTCAAACGTGCCAGATATCGTGATCGGATCACAGACAGCTGTTGCACCAGCCCCTGGCGAGATGATGTTGATCGATGGAGGATCAAACAGCACTGTCCGGGTCACATATGCCCGATCTGAAGCGGTTTGACCGTTTGAACTGGAGGCTTGTGCAGAAATACTATTTCCTCCGACAGCAAGGCTTACCATCGCTGAGAACCGTTGGTTTGATGGATTATAATCTGCCGCCTGGGCGGCTCCGTTCACCAAAAGCTCTACCCGATCAATTGAAGAGCTTGCGTTTACCGTACCGGCAACAGTAATCGTTTCCTCAGAAGTAGCCGTTGGTAAGGGATCGAGTACCACCGACATACTTGAACCAATACTGACCGACTCCGACACGCTGCCATATGAGCCAGCCTCATCCCAGGCCTCAACAACAATGTTGTTGTTTCCCGGTTCAAGTACAATCCTGGCCTCGAATCGATTCTGCCTGGCATCCCAGCGTATTGGTTGTTCGCCGCCATTCACCGTCAACCGTATGCGCTCAATCAGCGAGGCCGAACTTTCAGCGTGCCCAGTCAATTCCAGTTCCGGCTGTGTCGTCGAGCGGGGGAGCCGGTCCAGGGTAACGACCACACTGCTCCTGCAATTAATGAAGGTGGTCTTGTAACCGACGGCACCGCTTCGGTCATACGCCTCGATCTCGATACTGTTGGACCCGGGCTCCAGCGGAACGCGGCCCTCAAAGCGGCCGGTTGCTCGATCTAGGTAAATGTCATCAACCAGCTGGCCGTTCACCCGTATCGATACGCTGTCGATATAGGAGCTGCTGCTAACAACCGTGCCCCTGAGCGTGGTCTCTGCTGATGTGTTTGTTCCTGAGACCGGTTCAAGGTCTATGGTAACCTGGGAGTTTATATCGACAGGGAGGGAAGGACGGTAGATCGGCAATACGAAGCCCATTTCCCAGTCACCGTCGCTGCAGGCAACGTCGAGACGGAAATGGGTATCATACGGATCGCTGATGGTTGCATCGAGAATATCATCATCAATTTGAACATCAAAACCCCTGAGCAGGGTTGAGGAGGTTGCGGGCTCAATCCTGCCTGCGCTGCTTTGATTGGTTTCAACGACGATACGGGTATCTTCTGCAAACAATCTGCCGATGCAATTCTCCAACGGTATGGAGCCACTGTTAAAAAGGGTTGGAAAAATTCTGATCAACTCACCTGGATTTGCCTGCCCGTCGTTGTTCTTGTGCTCCAGTTCCCAGATATTTATTGCCTCAAGACGAAGCTCGCCATGGTCGCCGACTGCGGTAATTTCATCGCCCACAATAAAACGGATCGTTTCGGTTACCCGGTGCCCGTTGTTGTCCGTTGCAATAATCTGGGCTGAGTGGTAGCCACCTTCGTAGCCAAGTGGCCCGCTGACCGCAAAATAACCGCTTGGCGGGTCGTAGTACAATCTGTCTTGATCAACCTCGGTACCATCCATCAGGAACCGTATACCACTGAGCTCAAGATCTCTGCCATAGTCGATAATCATTGCAGTAAAAGCAGGTCCGCCGATATCCTGTACCGCCTTTGGCTTTGAAACAAAATGCGTGATCTCGGGTAAATACTCAACGGTAAAGTCAAGCTGCTGATGGGCAGACAGGCCCATGATATCAGTTGCCTGAAACCGTGCAGAGTGCGACCCCTTCCTCAAGTAATGCACTGTAATGAGCCACATATTTATCAAGCCATGAATTCCTGTAGGAATCTTTCAGGATTTCGGTAAACGAATAGGCGTTTGGATTTCTCGGAGGGGTACCCAGTCCGCCGGTTCCGAATGTGCTCAACGGAGCAATCCTTACCGAATCAAGATCAAGGTAGGTGCGGTCCAAATCGAGACCCGATTCGTCGACAGCTGAGGCCCGAAGATGGACGCTGCTCTGCCCTCCACCGGTCACGCTAAACGAAGAGACACTATCGGTATTGACCAGTTCCAGCCCGACAACCGGCGGTGAACGCGGGATCGTCAGCAGCAATGTTTCCTCTGAGCTGTTGCCGGATCCGTCTCGTGCCGAGATGGTGAGCTCATATTTTTCACCAATGACAAGCGGCGGTACGGGAAGCGTTGCCCGGAATGCTCCGCTTAATCCATGCCCGTCCTCAAAGAGAAGGTCACTACCTGTTTGACGCTGCTTGTAGGCGATGAATGGGTCGACTGCCGTCATGAAATCAGCCCGCTCTGCCGATGTTCCGCCATTTTTCTCCTCGCTTAGACCGCCCGGTACCAACCCGTTGAAACCGTTTATCAACAGCGTAAACACTCAGGCTTTCCAGAATTTTCTTTTTGATCGAGTAGTTGGGCATACCCGGCGCTGACAGGGATGGCGATACGGAAATGACTGGCTCCTGCTCGGGCGTATATTCATGTTCAACATACGTGGGAGCGTTGAACTGTCTCGGCACGCTCACACCGACCGTCAAGCTGGTGTTCACCTGGGAGGCGGGTCTGCCATGGTCACTGATCGTGGCGGACAAACGATTGTCCTGCGGATTAAAGGTTATGTCCCGAATTTCAGGAGCAAGAACATCTTTTATGGCGTTCTGACACAATTCAAAAGAGTATACCTGGTATGTTCTGTCTTTCCTGGTAATGGAGCTTGCCGTCACCCAGTCATGCTCACCTGTTGCCGGGTTGATGATCTCCACAACTGGTGCCTGAAACTCGGTCGATCGGGAATGGAGCAGCGTACTGCTACGACCGCCGCTGTATTTATACGATCGATACGGGTAATAGCTGGTATGTTTTCTTGAGGTGAGCTTCTCCCTGTCTGAAATGTAATAATCACTGACTGCGACGATCTGCTCCACCGGACACTGGCGAACAACAGAGAGACCGCCGGAGAGCGACGATAAGACCTGATAGCCCTTTGCAGTGCCGCTGTCCTCAGGATCCGGGAGTTTTTCCTGCAGAACATATTCGCTCACCGAAGCTGTTCCATCCTCTGGTTTATCCGGCGGTACTCCAAATATTCTGCACTCCTTTTCAGCACTGTTTTGAGCAAGATCAATTATCGATAGATGGGCATCGGTAATGGATGGAGGCAGCGGGAATGGTGAAGCCAGCCGGGTTTTTCCGTTTTCCAGCTGTTCAATCTTGAAATCACGTTTGCCAAAACCGTTTATGGTTACGCTAATCTGCAGATCTTCCAATGGCGTTCCCCGGTCTGAGAAAACCGCCTCCAACTGATGCTCCTCGCTGTTGTACTGAAAAACCTCTATTTCCGGCGCCCCGAGATCAAAAAGTATTTCATGCTCCTCCGTACCGATCGGACTGCCATTATGTGTCCAGGTTCCTGCAGCACTGGCCAGGGTGAGCTGAAAATTGTAGAAACCCTCTTTCTCCACCGGGGCCCGGGAGATAAAGATGTTATCCTGGTGGTCAAAGAAATATGCGCTGTTGCGAAATGTCAGATACGAAGCTGCAGTATCAAGGAGTTGGGAACCCGGCTCTGTCCAGGTGAGATATTCAAAGAAATATGATCCGTCAGGCTCCTCAACACTCTTCGTCTCAAAGCTTCGACTGTTTTTCCAGTATAAAATGACCGGAATCCTGAATGAATCTCGCTCCGACGATGCGGTAATGTTTTCAAGAGATGCTTCCATCTGCGTCCCATCCGCGAGACATTCCCATTCATATTCTGCTGAAAGAAACCTGGGATATTCAACACTCAGATAGGTCAGTGCATCGAGCGATCTGACAACACTTTTTTGCACTATTTCGTAGCGCACCGGATAATTGGCCGATCCGGGAAGCCGCTTGAGCGCAAGATCCGGGTGATTGGTGGTTAGCGTTACCGCACTTACAATGGCTGGATCCAGTTCTTCTTCCGTGGTAATTGCTATCTCAATCGTATCGGACCGCTTCTGTGACGAAAAGATAACCGGAGAGAGTCGGTTCGTTATCGGGAAGCTGAAATCCTGCTTGGTCGTCGCCTGAAAGGAGAAGGTTTCATTGGATGGCGAAAGGCAGGTTTTCTCTTCGGTTATCGTTTCCTGATACAATTCCTCGGTTTTAAAACGCTCTTCCAGCGTGGCTTCATTACCAGCTCTATCTTTCAAAGAGAGAAAAAGTTGGTAGTCCCTGTCTCCCTGCACTCCGGTCTTCCCTTGATAATTAATCAAAAAGTATCGTTTGTTGTCGTTTTCCACCGTCTCAATGGTGGCGGGAACCCCATTTACCGTGGCAGTAACCTCAATCTCTTCAAGTTGGGAAGCAATACCCGAGCCTTCGTCAGAAAACTCAACGAGGAAGGAGAGCAGATTTCTCGATATCGCCGCTGATTCAGGAAAAACAAGCTCGAGATTCGGCGGGGTACTATCGTAGATAAACAGAACCTGTTTGCTGTCTTTGAGGCTGCTATCCGGGTTAT
Organism: uncultured delta proteobacterium; assembly: GCA_963776075.1. Lineage (GTDB taxonomy): Bacteria > Desulfobacterota > Desulfobulbia > Desulfobulbales > Desulfocapsaceae > MADRE3. The sequence goes on along the minus strand of CAVZLG010000003.1, from coordinate 88,274 downwards.
TTGATCTCAAAAGAGCTGAATGTTTTCCTTCTTCTATCGCTGATATCGTTGAGGAGAAAGAGGCTGTGCCATTTGCTGATTCGGAGAGAGAAAAATGGCTGGTCCTGCCGTCAATTTGGAAATCAATCAAAGGATTATCAACGACGGGAACGGTTCCCGGAGAAGGGTCGGGGACAAGTACGCCACTGACGCGATTATTGTGCCCAGACACGTATTGGATTTTCTCAGGCGCTTCTGCAAAAGAGAGCTGAATGGAAAAGAAGCAGCACAGGAAAAAAGATAAAAAGAGCCAACCAGTTGAGCTCAAGATAGATATGGTGATCAACCTAACGAGGTTGTTTTTCATAAAACTGAGAATTTAATAATTTATTTAATATTAATTACTTAAAACGCAAAAACTTTTAAAACTATTACTCTACTTTGGTGAATTAAAATGAAATTTGCTGCTGGGTTGTAATTTCCCTTATATCTCAAAAAAAATATGAATTTCAAGTTTCGAGCGAATTTTTTTGGAAAATGTCGCATTTTGGTACCTGACCCCGGTTTTTTGCATTTATTGATATTTTTTGCTCCTTGATGTACAATAAATACAAAATGTACAAAGAGGGTTGACATGCATGAAACATATACCACTGCAGAAGCCAGAAAACGGTTTGCTGATCTCGTAAATAAAGTCGCTTATGGGAAAGAGCAGATCATACTGACGAGAAGAGGACAAGAAATTGCAGCGCTGATTTCCATGGAAGAGCTTGCCTTGCTTCAGCACATTGAAGATCACCTCGACATAGAAGATGCAAACAAGGCGCTTTCCGATTCTGCTGACAATATAAGCGCTCAAGAATTCTGGGAAAAAGTAGGTTTAAGGTAAATGGCTTATACCATTGAGTTTCGGCCTTCTGTTTGGAAAGACATCAAACGTTTTCCCAAACGGGATCTGGTGAAGATCAAGAAAAGAATAGAGGAGCTCAGTGTAAATTTGCCAGATTTCTCATCAACCAAGATGAGAGGGAACAACACGTTTCATAAAATACGATCGGGTGATTATAGAATTGTCTTTGAAATTTATGATGAAAAACTTGTCATACTGATTATTAAAATTGGTCATAGGAAAGATATTTATAAAAAACTTTTTTGATTAATTAAGAGACAAATTCGAGTAAATTAAAGATTGGTTAACCCATTGTTTATTCGATTGTTCCACACCTGCCTTGATTCATGGCCGTAACCGAAAACGCGGGAGGCTTTGATGAAGATCTGCCAGATCTGCGGCCAGTCGCTGGCTGAAAAAATTAAAGGCTGCCCCACCTGCGGCAGCGAAGTTGCTGACGGACTCGAGTTCGTCGATAACTACCGGATTCTTGAAGTCGTCCATGAGGGCCACGCTTCCATACTTTGCCGTGCCATCCTGGAAGATGATGAAACTCCGGTTGCGCTGCGGCTGTTCACCAGCAATTCCGGTGTCGACGAAACAGTGGCGCAGCGGCTCAAAAAGGAACTGGAAGAGCTGCAAAAACTCCCGGAAGCGTGGTTTGTCCAGCACCACGCGATCCAGCAATCATCTGATGGTATGTGGTATCGGGTCAGTGAATGGCTCGATGCTGAAAGCTGGGGAGATTTGCTGAGTTCAGGCAGGCTCCAAAGTCCAGAAGTCGCCTACGATCTTTTCCGTCGTCTTGCCGCTATCCTTGACGGCTTGCACCAGTCAGACCATTTTATCCCACATCTCATCCTCAACGATATCCTGATACTGAAAGGTGAGCCGGGGCGCGTTGATGTAAAGGTTGATTACAAACTTTCGAGGTTTCTCGATCCCAAAATTGCTCAACCCGGACCAATGCTGCAGAACCTTTTGGGCTGTCACCCCGATATCGTTAAAAATCGCCCACTGAACTTCAAGAGCGATATCTGGTCACTTGGGCGAATATTCACGCAGGTCCTGTCTGGGGATCTTGACCTGTGCGATCCGTCTCCGATTGTAAATTCAGAAGATTTTCCGAAGGAAATAGGGGTACTGATACGCTCAATGCTGGTGGATGATCCGGATCTGCGCCCTCGATCCATGGCGGAAATAGCCGAGGCCCTGAAACGCATCGGGGAGAAGGAATCAATTGCAGTTGCTGAACCAGTTGTTGAAACCGTGGGGCAAATCAGGCGCCTGAAAAAGGCTGTCGTAATCATTTCTATTATTTTTGGCGCACTGGTCGCGGTTGGTGGCGCCGTTTTATTTAAACTCAACCGGGATTCAGCCAATATCGAGACGGCACTGGCTGACTATGCCAGCAAGTATGCAGCTTCGGTCGCTTTTGTTGTGGTAGAGTACGAGGTCAACGTAGAAAATACGACCATATATCGACAACGCACCGAGGGCACCGCATTTCTGGTTGATTCAGAGGGCTACCTCCTGACAAACCGCCATGTCGCCTGCCCGTGGCTTGAAGATGAAAACCTATTCGCCGTTATCGGCCAGATACGGGCAGCCCAGAAAACACCACGCCTGAATTACCAGATGTACCTTTGGTTTGAGGGCGATACTGCCTTTAACCGTTTGCTTGGCCTCGGTTCGGGTGGTGAGCTTGAAGATATTTATGATCTTCTCTCCGCTTACAGTCGCGGAGGGCAACCAAACATAACAATTGCTGGTGTTGCCAAGGCACCGATTCTTACCGGCCAAAGAGTAAGGGCTCCGCTCCGCGATGATTTTGCCGTACTGAAGATAGATCGGGTCCCGCATGGCCTTCTGCCCCTTCCTCTTAATGAGAACTTGGACATTACCACGCTTAAGCGACTCTCACCGGTAATTGCGCTTGGCTTTCCTCTTGGCAGCCGTACCCAGGAAGACACCATCAATGTAAGTGTCACCAGGGGACATATCCGTCGAACGTTTGAAAACTTTTTCCAGGTAGACACCTCGATATACAGAGGGAACAGTGGTGGTCCCATTATTAACAGTGAAGGCCAGGTGATTGGAATCGCCTCTGCTGTTGCAACCGATGTCGCCATTTCCCCAATGCCGGTTATAACGCCGCTTTCTGATATTGGCCTGGTGCTGCCGGTTACCAAGGCTGCTGTTTTTATTGAAGAGTTGAAAAATGGCCAGGTCAAATGGAATGGGGTCATCGATCTTTCGATTACCTCAAAAATAAATGCAATTAAAGAAACTGCTGCTGACGGAAACTGGGGTGAGGCGCTGCAGATGGTTAACCAGAGTCTTGAAGAGAGCGACGATCCATTCCTTATCACAACGGCTGCTATGATCCATCTCTGTAACGGAGATGGGGAGAGAGCCGGCGAGTTATTTGACAGGTCCCTGTCGATCGATGCGGATAACGACCAGGCACACCTGATGCGCTCCCTGATAGATCGCCATCATGATCGTGGTCTTCGAAACACTCACCTGCGCCACCTGATAAATCTTGATTGGCGATCAAGCGGTGAGTTCTACGGTTATCTTGCAAAAATACTTACTGCAGCTGTGGACAGGAAGAGCGCCCTCAAAGGATGGAACCGTACCGAGGAAAAAGGCTGGCTCCACTATATCGTTGGCCTCCTCGAACTCGATGGCAATCGATATGAACGAAGCCCGGGAGCTCTTCAGGGAAGCGGCTCTTGTTTCCGATAGAGATGAATGGTCATTTTACCTTGCTCTGTCAGAACTGGACCGGCTCGCAGAATTACAAACAGACGGTCAGGCCCAAATGGAGCAGTTCAGAGAGCAGCTTGCTGAAGTTGCTGCATCAAGGGCAGAGCGAGAGGAGCAGACGGCAGCATTGATTACCAATCTTGAAGAGGCTGCAGGTGATTCGGCAACACAACGGGATCTGCTCCTCGAAATACTGGCGATCAAGCCAGAAGACAGATACCTTCGCGGTATTGCTGCATTCTACGCAGCGATGTCTTCCGACTGGCCCAGCGCACTGGATTCGGCTGAAGAATACCTCACCTACGATGGCAGGGAAGAACCCCTGCGTTTGGCAGCAAACCTGCTTGTACCGGGAGTCTTGTTCCAGATGGGAGAAAAGGATAAGGCCGAGGCACAGCTCCATCAGTTCTGTGACGGGACGAACACCTCATGGTATCGACAGATCTGCCTGACCCTGCTGGAAGAACAGTCTGAAGAAGCCCTGATGGAAAAGGCGGGTTCAACCCCTGAAAATATTCTTACTGCCTACACAGCCCTGGGCTTTCGGGCCGAATCGCTGGGTGAAAATAAACTTGCCATTCGGCACTATCGTGAGGCCCTTGGCTCCTATCTCGACAACTGGATCGAATACAATCTTGCTCTGCAGAGATATATAACACTGCGTAACCAGCAAAAGGAATGATCAGAAGGCTTCACAACCTTCCATTTTTAAATCACTGAATCGAATTTCCCGATGTCATCAAAAGCAGCTTTGTATTAAAGCAGGTGCGCCACTGGGGTCAATTTTGAAAAATGTTGTGTTTTTAGACCTGACCCCGATATATTTGCGCTAATGTTCCTTGCCGGTTTTTGTTGACAGCCTATTTTAGTGTGTTATGTACGCGATAATAAAGACCATGAATTGAAGCCAATTCATTTAACTTTTACTATCTCGTCTGTGATGGACAGAGGAAAACATGGCTAAAAAGAAACTGAAAGAACACATCATCAACCGAGACTGGTGCAAGGGCTGCGGGATATGTATTGCGATGTGCCCGAAAAATGTCCTGGAGCTTGATCACAAGGAGAAGGCAGTTGCTGCGAGGCTGGAAGACTGTATTGCCTGTCAGCTCTGCGAACAGATTTGCCCGGATCTTGCCATTGAAGTAATAATCGAGGAATCAGAAACGAAGGATACGTAAAATGCCAAAGAATATGCTGTTTGTTCAGGGTAATGAAGCATGTGCACTCGGTGCCATGTATGCAGGCCTCGATTTCTACGCCGGTTACCCGATAACACCGTCTACGGAAATTGCCGAAACCCTGGCAGTAAAACTTCCCGCAGCCGGTAAGACGTTTATCCAGATGGAAGACGAACTTTCTTCCATGTGTGCGATTATCGGTGCCTCACTTACCGGGAACAAGGTAATGACCGCCACTTCCGGGCCAGGTTTCTCGCTGATGCAGGAGTCCCTGGGGTACGCGGTGATGGCTGAAATACCCTGTGTTATTGTCAATGTCCAGCGCGGCGGGCCGTCAACCGGCAACCCGACCCATGTCAGCCAGGGTGATGTCAACCAGGCCCGCTGGGGAACCCATGGTGATCACTCTATTGTTGCCCTCACCGCTTCCAATCACCAGGATGTCTTCAGGATGACCGTCGAGGCCTTTAACATTGCCGAGACCTACCGTACGCCTGTCATCCTGCTCTTTGATGAAACGGTCGGCCATATGCGTGAAAAACTGATTGTGCCCAAAGATGGCTCAATCCCGCTGGTTCAGAGACTGAGAACCAGGGTAAAGGAGGGTGTCAACTACCATCCCTATCTGCCCCGCGAAGATGGTCGGCTGCCGATGAGTGATTTTGGTGGTTCCCATCGCTTCAACGTCACCGGCCTTTACCATGATATGTGGGGGTTTCCGACAGATAAGCCGGAAGTGGTGCAGGATCTGCTCAAGCACCTGATCGATAAGATTGAAAATAATGCCCACAAGATAACCTTTCACCGCTCCTACTACCTTGAGGATGCGCGAACGGTATTGATATCCTACGGATCAGCAGCCAGATCGGCGCTGAGTACTGTCGAGCAGCTGAGGAAAAGAGGCCAGCGAATCGGCCTGCTGGAATTAAATACCATCTGGCCCTTTCCTACCCAGCTGGTCCGCGAGAGCACCAAAAACGCCAACCTCATTGGTGTTGTCGAGATGAACGTCGGCCAGCTGACCCAGGCAGTGAAACTGGCGGTTAGCAAGCCCAAGAAAGTCAGCCTGATCAACAGGGTCGACTGCCAGATGATTACTGATAAGGATATCAAGCGAATTTTACGGGTTCTTCAGGGACGGGGGGTTTAGGCAATGGATGTAAAACACTATCTCAGAGAACGGTTCTTTCCGCATTTGTGGTGTCCGGGCTGCGGTCATGGCATTGTCCTGAACGCGCTGATCCGGGCTGTCGATGAGTTACAGATAAAGAAGAAGGAAATGGTCATGGTTTCAGGGATCGGCTGTTCCTCAAGAATTTCAGGCTATGTGGATTTTCACAGTCTGCATACGCTCCATGGCCGGGCACTCGCTTTTGCCACCGGTGTAAAGCTGAGCAAACCATCACTGAATGTTATCGTGCCCATGGGTGACGGTGATGCGCTGGCGATCGGCGGCAATCATTTTATTCATGCAGCCAGACGTAATATCAACATCACCGCCCTGGTCATGAACAACAGGACCTACGGCATGACCGGCGGTCAGTATTCCCCGCTTTCAGGGCTCGGGATTAAAGCAACCACAGCACCATACGCCAGCATCGATCGTGAATTTGACACCGTCGAACTGGCAACTGCTGCCGGTGCCACCTTTGTAGCCAGGTCAACCGTCTATCATGTTAAGCAATTGCAGGATTTTCTAAAAAAGGCGATACAGCACAACGGTTTTTCCATGGTGGAAATTTTAACCCAGTGTCCAACCTACTTCGGCAGAAAAAACAAGAAGGGCTCAGCGGTTGACATGATCCAATCCTTCAAGGATGGGACCGTACCCATTGGCTCTGAAAAGAAACTGGAGAACCCGGAGTTAATAGAGCGGGGCATCTTTGTCGACAAAGAGCTGCCGGAATATTGTGAAGCGTATGAAAAGCTGGTTGAAATTGCCACCGGCAAATAGCACCTATCAATCCCAGATCATCATCAATGAGTGAAAAACAATGACACGAACACGATATAGAATTATCTTTTCGGGCTCAGGGGGCCAGGGGCTTGTCAGTGCGGCTATTATTCTTGCCGAGACGGCAGTTATGTACGAGAACCTCGAAGCGGTTCAGTCCCAATCCTACGGCGCTGCTGCCCGGGGTGGTGCAACGCGCGCCGATGTAATAATTTCAGACGGTCCGATCAACCTTCCCAAGGTATTTCAACCGGGAATCCTGATCTGTATGACCCAGGAATCCTACAACAAATTCTCCAATCTGATTCGTCCCGGCGGACTCCTTATTGTTGACTCGAAATTTGTTGAAACAACCCGCAAAGTTGATGCCAGACAGGTGGAACTACCCCTTCACCAGACCGTTGTCGAGGAGATTGGCTCCCCGGTGGCATTGAATATCTGTGTGCTTGGTGCACTGATTGGCATGTGCGGGATTGTTAAGAAAAGCTCGATCGAGAAGACCCTTGCCAAAAAATTTCCGCCCGCTTTCATGGCCGGAAACCAGATGGCACTGGATATCGGCTTTGAGATGGGCTTCGAACATGCCGAATAATTAATTTTGGACACCTGAAACTGGTTTCTTTGTGACAGCTTGCCTCCCGTTCGCTTTGACGATACATGTTACACAATGTTCATGAGAAATCCGGGCTAAGACGCAGATTACGCCCATCTTTTCTAACTTTAATAAAAGTCATTTTTCAGGATCCCCACCCGGTTACTCTTTCTATCTAGCTGAATATATATTGATTTATTTTTATATTTTATGTTAGGTTATAAAATCGTGCTACATCGTGGTAATTGACAATGTGGTAATATTACGCTAGTAGTTAATCTTTATCTTAATTAGATCTTATAATCATACGCCTGTTTAGGAAATTTCATAATTATACTCCCGCAATGATCAGCTCTCCCCCTCTTCCAGAACAACCTGCGTCCAGTGAGCAGCGCACGGATATCTCGCTGCTTTACCGATTCCTTGCCCAGAGTTTGAAGTTTCCGGAACGTTCATGGTTTACCGAGGACTTCAAAACAATGTTTTTCTCCATGCTTGACCAGTTGGAGGCCAACACAGAAAGTAAAGATCTCAGACAATTTTTTGCTCGAACAGATGATTTCATCGAAGACCTGCAGATAGAATACACCCGTCTTTTTATTAATGGAGTTCCCCATGTGGTAGCTCCACCCTACGGCTCTGTATATCTGGATAAATCACTTCAAGGCCTTCATGCCTCAAAAACCCTGCTTTACTATCGAGAAAAGGGTTGTGATATGGCAGAGGGCTCAGACCTGCCGGATCATATTGTTCACGAGCTTGAATTCCTGTCACATCTAGCAGAAGATGGTGACCTGGCCGGGGAAAAAGAGTTTCTCCAAAACTATTTTCTCGCCTGGTTTCCAGCTTTTAGAAATAGAGTACTCAGTGAGGCGCACCACCCGTATTATCGGCTGGTAATTACTATGATTGATTACTTCACCAAGGAGGAAGAGTAATATGGCTTTTACTCTCAATCGGAGAACGTTTCTCCAGGCAGCATCAGCTGCTGCATTATCACTGCCACTTTCCAAAGTAGTATCAGCAGATACTGGGGTGGTTAAAACTCCGATGGACCCGACTGGAACTTTCGAAGACAAAACCGTCACCGGCGGCATCTGTGAAATGTGCTTCTGGAGATGTCAGTTGGTCGGCAAAGTCCGCGACAACCGGTTGGTCAAACTCGAAGGCAATCCAAAATCAATAGATAATGGATCTTCTATTTGTGCACGGGGAAATGCGGGAATCAAATATCTTTACGATCCAGATCGCCTGAAATACCCTCTAAAAAACGTCGGTAAACGGGGTGCACCTGTCTGGAAAAGAATTTCCTGGGATGAAGCACTCCAGGAATGCGGCAGCAAGCTCAAAGAAGTTGTCGATAATTATGGCCCTCAGGGTATTGCTGTTTTCCCGCACGGTTCTTCAGCCAAATACCCGATGCACTATTTTGAACGTGCAGTCGGAACACATAATGTCAGTGAGGCTTCATTTTTCCAATGCCGCGGAATCCGTGATACCGCATATATCGCCACCATCAGCAAGGCACCGGGTGAGTTTGTTGATATGCCAAACGCCAAAGTTATCATGTTGCTTGGCGGGCATATGGGAGAAAATGTACATGTCTCTCACATCAAACGTTATATCAAGGGACTTGAAAACGGTGCAAAATTAATCGTTGTTGATCCGCGATATTCTGCATCTGCTGCAAAATCAGATATCTGGGTTCAGATTAAACCGGGTACTGACACTGCATTCCTGCTTGCCATCATGAACTATCTGGTCAAAAACGAAAAGTTCGATGCCGAGTTCGTTGATGAGTATGGCGATGGTTTTGAAGAATTCAGTGAGGCTATCAGTTCATGGAGCCTGGAAAAAGCTGCCAAGGAGTGCGATATCCCCGTAGAACAGATCAAGCAGGTCGCTGATATGCTTGCCGACAACGCACCCACGGTTTCAATTCACCCGGGTCGTCATGTGGGCTGGTATGGAAATGATTTTCAGAGACAACGAGCTCTTGCCTGCCTTACCGGGTTACTTGGTGCCTACTACGTCAAAGGTGGCTGGGTGCCGGCAAAATCGGCTAAAATCGGCAGTACCAGTTGGGCAAAGCACGAGGCTGATGAAGAGCACAACCTCAATATGAATGAAGATGAGGAACTGATTCATCCGTTCAGCCCTCCAGGCACACCTACCGAGCTTATTCGTGATACCGCCCTTTCCGGTAAACCATACCCGATCAAGGGCTGCGTGATCTGGGGACAGAACCCGATCCAGACGATTCCTGGCCAGGAAAAGATGAAACAAGTCCTGGAACAGATGGATTTTGTCATGTGTGTTGATGTAATGCCGACCGATGCAACCATGTGGGCAGACATTCTTTTACCTGAAGTGAGCTATCTTGAACGCTATGACTACATCAAGAAAGGTACTCAGTGGAACTTTGCCAACGAACATCAGCAATACATATCCGCCAGGATGCCGCTTGTAGAGCCAATGTTTGAGCGCAAAGATCAGGTATTTATCACCAATGCCATCGCCAAAATAATGGGGCATGAGGAAGCGATACCGGTTAAGAGCATCGAAGAACTTGTTGAAAAAGATCTCGCTGTGGCCGGCCTCTCGCTCGACCAGTTGCGCAAAGAAGATGGTATCCACATTAAACCGGGCAAAGATCCCTATACAATGCCCGATGATTTCGAAGTAATGTTTTACAATGAGGATATTGAGGATGCCGGCTTCCCTGGTTCACCGACCTATATTCCGGTCGAGCAGCCTCCTGCAGGTTATGCACGACTGCTCTATGGCAGAGTGCCAGTGCATACATTTAACCGAACGCAGAATAATGTCTGGCTGCATCAGGCAATGCCTGAGAATCCTGTCTGGATAAACGAGGAAACAGCCGGGAATCTTGGACTCAAAGATGGCGACATTGTCGGGCTTGTAAACAGCGAGGGCTTTAAGTCAAAAACCACAACGACCCTCAAAGTTACTCCCGGAATCAGGAAAGATAGTGTCTATATGGCACACGGCTATGGCTCAATGAATCCTCTGCTCAGTGTTGCAGCCAGTGCTGGAGTTGACGACCAGAGTTTGATTACCAAGATATCCATCGACCCGGAAACCGGGGGTCATGGAATGCGAAATAACTTCGTAAAACTTATCAAAGACGGGAAAGTATTAGATATCCCCGCTTAAAGTGAACTAAACTATAGGTTTTTAGGAGATAGTCCATGCAATACGCAATGATAATCGATCTCGAACGGTGTGTTGGCTGTCATGCCTGTACCATCGCCTGCAAGGCTGAATGGGAAATACCAGTAGAGTTTGGAAGAAACTGGGTCTATCGGATTGGCCCGAAGAAGGTAAAGGAAGAACTCGCTTCTACCTACTATCCCGGTCTCTGCAACCACTGCACAGAACCGGCATGTGTGCCGGAGTGTCCTGCTGATACAGTAGAGATGGAATTTAAGAGCAAGAGTGGGGAGACCACAACGCTTGAGGTTGCGGCGACCTGGAAGAATCCATATGACGGCACGGTCCAGATTGACAAGTCCAGATGCATTGGCTGCGGAGCCTGTGTTGAAGCATGTCCATACAACGCCCGTTATGTTAACCCCGATCTTGTCGATGATGTTTCTGAGGATGGTAAAGCTGACAAATGTACTTTCTGCCAGCCACGTGTCAATGCCGGACATCAGCCGGCATGTGTCCAGACCTGCATTACCGAAGCACGCATTTTTGGCGATATGACGGACAGTACGTCAGAGGTTGCCAAATACATTGAAAAAGGCGCCAAGGGTATTGAAGCGGTCGACGGTGAGCTTGGACCCAACGTCTATTATTATGGCAAGCCAAAAGATATGAGCCTGCTGTTCGGGGATTACACTCCTGAACTGGCCGACATGAATAAGGTTCGAAAGCGAGCCATGTTTGCCAAACTTGTCAAACCGGCAGTACAGAAAGCCGGACAAATCGGATTGCTGGGCCTCGCTGGAAGCCTGCTGATCTCCACAGACAAGGACAAAGAATAACAGAACCAACCTGGGGTCAGGTACCGAAATGCAACATTTTCAAAAATGTTGCATTTCGGTACCTGACCCCTTTTTTTTGCATTTTGTACCTGCCCTGCCCAGCCTACTCCGATGCCATAGCCGTTCAGTTTGTCCCTCCTGTTGAAATGAATTATTGCTTTTTCAAGTTGATAGGTTTTAGTAACTGCTTAAGGTGCTATGGAGAAGCTACGCTGGAATGATGTTCTTTTTCTGATCTTTACCTTGCTATTCGACTGATATGGCGGATAAAAAAAAGCAGCCAATCGTAAAGCGATCACTTTTCTCCTGGGTAATGACTACCAGCTGGAAGTTGCAGCTGCTGCTCCTCTTCATTATCCTGATAATCGTATTTTTAAGAGTGCTGCCTCTTGAAATCCAGAAACGCCTTGTCAACGATGTCCTCTCCCGGAAAGACACTGAATTACTCATTTATTACTGCCTGATATACCTGGCTGCCGTATTGTCTGCAAGCCTGTTGAAATTTGCCATCAATGCACTGCAGACACATATCGGCCAGCGTGCAATGACTGATATGCGTAAAGAGTTATACAGTCATATTCTCAAGCTACCACTGTCGGTTTTTAGAAAAGTCCAACCGGGGAGCGTTAGTTCCTCACTCATTACTGAACTGGCACCATCGGCAAATTTTGTGGGAATGGCAGTTTCAGTTCCACTGAGTAACATCCTGACACTGATCGCTTTTGCTGCCTACCTGATCTGGCTCAACCCACTGCTCGGCGTCATAACGTTATCAATCTATCCTGTTGCCCTTTTCGTCATCCCGCTTGCCCAGAGCAAGGTAAACAAAGCGAACAAACAGCGTGTGGACGGCACCCGGGAAGTTGCCGACCAGATAACCGAATCAATTTCAGGTGTGCATGAGGTGCATGCCCACGGATCTTTCTGGACTGAAGAGCTCAAATTTAACACCTTGGCAGAGAAGCTTTTTCGTATTCGCATCACCTGGACCCTCTACCGATACGCAGTGAAGGTATTAAATAACCTCTTTGTCGGGGTGGGGCCGGTTATTGTCTTTCTCCTCGGTGGATATTTGATGATTCAGGGGAAGATTGAGCTCGGTTCAATTGTTGCATTCCTGTCTGCCCAGGAAAAACTTTACGACCCATGGAAGGAACTCATTGATTTCTACCAGGTGTACCAGGACGCTTCGATAAGGTACAAAAAAACAATGAGTATATTTGATTACAAGACAGAGTTTCTACTGACAAACGATTCAGCCAATTTGACTCCGAGTGTTGGCAGGATAGAGGTTAAAAATCTTGCTTTTTCTCCCTCTGAAGGCGTCAAGCTGCTGGACAACATCAATCTGACCGTTGAGGCTGGTGAGCATCTGGCACTCGTTGGTTTTTCAGGATCAGGTAAATCTACCCTGGCCAAATGCATCGGCCAGTTATACAACTGCACGGAAGGAGAGCTATTGCTCGATGGCTATGCAGTTTCAGGCCTCTCCAAACAGGAAATTATTCAGCAGATCGGCTTCATTTCACAATCTCCTTTCATCTATTCCGGAACCGTTGATGACAACCTCCTCTATACTGTCATGGCGATCAGTGACTATCCTGCAAACGCTGGAGAAATACCTGAGCCGAGTCTGGATGATAAAATCGAAGTGCTGCAGCAGACAGGTATCTTTGTTGATGTCCTTCGTTTTGGCCTCAATACGGTTCTGGAAGGAAACGCTTATCCCGAGCTGGAAGAGAAAATTTTGCGGCTGCGAAAGAGTTTTCAGAACAACTTTAAAGAAGAGCTCTCCGAACATGTTGAATTTTTTCTCGAAGACCAATACCTGTTTCACTCAAGTATCGTTGAAAACCTGATTTTCGGATCACCCCTGCGGAGGGATTTCGCCTTCAAAGCGTTAGTTGACAACCAAGCATTTCTGGAATTTCTCGATCTATCCGGCTTGAGGTTACCGCTTATGGAAACCGGTGCGGAGATTACCAGACAGACTGTTGATATCCTTGGTAATGCACCGAAAGAGGAGATCTTTTTCTCCCATACCCCAATCCGCCCCGCCGAGTACGACCAGTTTGTCTCGCTTGCTGATCTATTGAAGGAACGAACAACGGTCGATATAAAGGGCCAAGAGGCAAGCCTGCTGATCGATGTGGCACTTCGCTTTATTCCATCGACACACAAAATAATAGCATTCCAGCCGCTGCTGCAACAGATATTGCTAACAGGCAGAAAGGCCTTCTTTGAGTGGTGCCGCAGCAAGGCCCCCGATGCCGTATCATTTTACGATGAGACAGGCTACATTCCTTCTCAATCGATTCTCAATAACATCTTCTTCGGTAACCTGACGAGCCACACGACCGCCATAGAAGATCGTGTCAATCAATGCATCGTTTTCCTGCTTGTAGAAGAAGATCTTCTTGAACAAGTCGCAGCCATTGGCATGAATTTTGATGTCGGCAACAGAGGAGACAAATTGTCTGGCGGCCAACAGCAAAAGCTCGCTATCGCACGTGTATTTCTAAAAAGACCTCAAGTCCTGATCATGGATGAAGCGACCTCTGCCCTTGATAATAACTCTCAGGGAAGAATCCAGAAACTAGTAGAAAACTGGAAAGGACAATATACTGTTATTGCAGTCATTCACCGTCTTGACATGCTTTCATCTTTCGACAAGGTCGCTGTTATGAAAGAAGGAAAAATCATTGAATATGGTACGCCTGACGAACTCAATTCCACGAAAGGAGTGTTGTATGAGCTCATCCACGGAACATGACACCGGACCAAAATCAGAGATCCTTTCAGAGTTTCACCTGGAATTAGATATTTTAAAACAGATCGTTCTGTTTCAAAATCTCGAACATGAATGCCTGAAACTTATTGCCATAATATGCAAGCAAGTCTGCTTCTTACCCGATGAGAACCTGATGATCCAGGGTGAGGAAGGTGAAAAGGCGTTCTACATAATTTCTGGTGGTGTTGCGGCTCTGCACACGACCGATGGCGTTGAGCACATTATAAGGCACTATGGACAAGGTGATTTTATCGGTGGTGGCCTGCTGCTCGGAAAAATTCAACACAATTTCACACTTCGGACCAGAGAGAAAACCACGGCCCTTTGTTTGAAACGTTCTGAGTTTCTAAAAGTGCTCGAGCTTTTCCCCTCAAGTTTTGCCAAAGTGACGGGAAAACTGATTAGGGAACTGGTAAAGTGGGACAATAAACTGTTGGCCAGACAATTAGCAAAACGGGGAGATGCGGGTGAATCTGGTGACGATTCCTGCACGCCAGGCGTTTCACTTATTTAGGGAGACAGCCTTTAAAATTCATGAATCATTATTATGTTAGAGTCACAATATTGCTTCATAAAATTCATTCACTTTTAGATATATGATGATTGAAGAGTTTGAAATCATTAACTCAATGGGCGGTCTCTGCATACTTAAAGACGCCGTTGAACAAGTTTCATCATCCTGGAAACTATCAAAAAAAGTGGCCTTGGAAATCAACCTGATACTTGAAGAGCTATGCGCCAATTACCTTGAGCATTCAGGTGATGATGCCTCACACAGCAGTAAGATTAAACTGATTTTAAACGATAACAAAATCACAATTTTGGTTGAAGACAGCGGTCCTCCATTTAACCCGAAAGACGTACCGTCCCCAGAGGTTAACATGCCCCTTGAGGATAGAATTATTGGTGGTCTTGGACTCTATTTTGTAAAGCATTTTGCAGAAGAAATATCGTATAAAAGAGATAACGACCTTAATCTATTAACGATAACCAAAACAATATAATTGAAAGACAGAGGTGATCATGGATATCAGCATGTATGAGAAAGAGGGTTTCAAGGTCATTGCACCACTGGGACGTATTGACTCCATGACATCGATAGACCTTGGAGACTGGGTGGAGCAAAATGTTAATCCGCCTACCTGTAATGTTATTCTTGATTGTTCAGAGGTCGAGTATGTCTCCAGTGCCGGACTGCGAGTGATACTCAATGTCATGAAACTGATGAAGAAACATGAATACGTTTTTTCAATATGTAAACCCCAGGAACACGTTAGAGAACTTCTTGATATTTCAGGATTTGCTTCTTTAATACCCGTTTATCGATCACTGGAGGACTGTATCTCAAAGAAATAATGGGGTTGTAAAAACAATATGGTCCGTAAGGTTCTTTTTGTAGATGACGATCAGATATTACAGCTTGCTGTTGAAAAGCAGCTCGAGGCATATAATTCCCAATTCAAGCTGATCTTTGCAAACGACGGCTTTGATGCCGTTAAAAAACTCGAGAAGTTTTCGGTATCACTCATCTGTATGGATTTAGTGATGCCAAGGATGGACGGACCGAGCCTGTTGGCCCATGTCCGCGAGAAGTATCCTGATATTCCAGTTATTATTGTTTCCGAGATGAGCAGCGATGCTGTTGAACATCTTGTTAATGCAGAAGGTGTCGTTGGCTACTTCAAGAAGCCTTTTCAAGCCGATGAGTTAGGAAATAAAATCCTGGCACTATTGCATGAAGAAGCCAAAGGGGGGATCATGAATAACGTCTCTCCGACAATGTTCATGCAACTCCTGGAAATGGAAGGAAAGACATCTACTATTCGCCTGCTCGACAATAATTCTGCCGAAGGTGGAATCCTTTACCTGCTGGATGGGCAGCTTTTAGATACCAGGGTTGGAAATCTGACTGGTATGGAGGGTGCCTACAAGGTTTTTTCCTGGGATGAAATCACTGTATTTTTCCGAAACGAATGTGAGCCAAGAGAGAACCGGATAAACAGTGAACTCCAGTCGATTATCATGGGAGCGCTTGCTGCCAAAGATGAGCTTGACGATTCATCGTTCGGTGATGAAGAAGGAAGTCCTGTCGCCGCAGACCCCATAGCGGGCGGTGATCTGGAAGATCTTGGCTTACCCCCTGATATGCTCGAAACCACACCGTCACAAGCAAACCCTGGAACAGATCATGCGGCGATGAGTGGCCACAACGTTGATAAATTAACAGAAATTCTGCAGGATGAACTGTCTGACAAAGATGGAATTGACGCTATTTACTACGATAAAAACCTGGCCGCTGTAACCAGAAAACTTGAAGATCTAGCAACGATAACCGCATTTGGTTCACTAAAAGCAGCCCATGTGAAAAGTGAAGATGGAAAGGACAGGATAGTCGTTCATGGTGAGCCGCCTGCGGTACTCGATGTCGGGGCGGGGTTCACAATCGATAGGATATTACGGCTCTTATAAAGAATACTCCCTCCGCTGCTCCCTCACCCTTTGTTTTTTTCTCCGGCCTCGAGAACCTGCTGCAGTTCCATGGTGCTCAGTGGTTCCCTGAACTTGATGTGAAGTGAATATTCGTTGCCGATCAGGTCCATATCACGCACCGCTTGGACGGTACCGTTCCTGCTCAGTAATCCCGATGATATCCCGGCAAAGATGCTGACCTTGAGTTGTCTGCCAAAAAAGCTGACTGCGTTTCTCTTCTGGGAAGAATGAATACTGAAGCCAACGCCGCCCCTTGAGATGTCAATAATATCTCCCTTTGCCGCAATATCTGTTTCATTTCCGCTTTCATCAAGGAGGGCGAACGTGAGTCTGCTCAAGAGTCTCTTTCTATCGAATTGCCGTCTGTCCTTTCGGGTTTTTTTAAGGATTGAACTGCTTGACTGAAAAGTCGAACAGAAGTGGGCAAGTTTCGACTCAAGGGAGGGGTGCTCATTGAGCAGGGTGTTTAGATTCTTCCGTGACAGCAGAAAAAGTTCGGCCCCGAGGCTTTTTACATTAACCGTCCAGACTGAAGTCTCAAAAAACGTTCCCGCCCCGACTACCTCTCCCGCCTCCTTGGTCGTAAGGGGAATATCTACACCCTGCTTTGAGGCCTGGATCTGGACCCGTCCACTGTTGATGAAAAAGAGTGTTGCCAGGTTAGCGCCCTGCCGTGCGATGAATTCGCCGTTGGAAAAATGTTTTTCTACCATACTATGATAGAGTGCAGAAAATTCTTCTGTTGTCAGTATTTCTGTTAGGTTTTTCCATACCTTCAGGTGGTCCGGTTTAATACTCGCAAGCTTTTCTTCCTCTATAATTTCTGCTGCACGAACGATTTGCATCAACGCCATGGAATCGATCTGGATAATCAGCTCACGCAAAGCATCAGCAATAGAAAATTGTTTTTTTCTCGCACTCTTTTCCAGAAGCTGCATAGCCAGGGAGATGGCTTCGTCTTTTTTTCCACTGTCGAGGAGATTATTTATTTTTTCAGCCTCGGGTATATCCACTGGTACCTGGACACTCTCTTTCTTATCCTGAGAGGGACTGATGTTATTGTTTGTTAACACACGTGCTGGCTGGGATTTTACCGTGGCAGCCTCTGGTGGAGGAGCAGGTTGCGCCGCCAGGCTCCGCTCGAGCTGCTCCAGGGAGATCCCCACCGCTTCACGGATTTCAAAACTTAATGCTTCAGCCCCGTCTGCCTGATGAGTGGCCAGTAATTTTTTTAACGGTCCCACCGCATCTTTAGATGCGCAATAACCAAGGGTCTGGCAGATGAAAAGCAGCAGCTTTTTCCCTGCATCATCGCGCAAGTCAGCTTCTTTCTTGAGAAGAGAAATAAGAGCCACGGCAACTTCTTGATCAGCAAAAAAAACAAGTTCCTTGATGATAGAAGGCTTTACGACATCTTCGGCAGATGTCAGCATCTTCAGCAAGATCTTCTTGCGCAGCTTGACGTCGGAAATTTTGTCGGCGATTTGACTGCAGGCGCGTTTAATTTTACTGACATCCCTGTCATCGTGCATTCCGATGATGATAGAGCCGATATTTATATTCCGTATGTAATATCTGCCACTTGAGAAAACAATATCTGCTTCCTTCGGATTCCCAAGCTCATCAATAATCTCGTTCCAATGCCTTATTTCCGTCTGGGACCCGTTACCGGAAGTATGCTGCGAAGAAAAGAGGGGCTCTCCCCGTGCTGAGAGAAAGATTACATTCCGAATCGAACTGAGCTGTGATATTTTATTCAGGAATTCATTCATATACGTCTTAAACTACCTGCTTTCAGTGATACTTTGCTCTGGCTGAACTGAGAAAAAAAGCTCGTCGATGACAGCGCTTCGCTCTTTATACCATTTCCACATTTTTTACACCAACCATAAAGACCATGTCGAATCTTCCAGGCGCTTTGAAACATCTGAATTTGTGCAGCAGGTTTTGCTGAACTTTTCTTTTTACTTTATTTTGAGAATGATTTGCTGAAACGTTCGTCGCTCTCAGGAATTTTTCCGGAGCCTTTATGTCGATGGCAGAGGTGAGGAAAACGAGGGGAGATTAGTTTTTCTTATCAAGTAATTGCCGTACTTTGGCAGCAAGGTCTTTTTGCGAGAATGGTTTTTGTATCAATTCAACACCTTCATCCAGCAAACCCTGGCTGGCTATGATGTCAGAGGTGTAGCCAGACATGTATAAACATTTTGCTTCCGGTTTGATAGCGAGAAGCTGTTGGGCCAGATCTCGACCATTTATTTCAGGCATGATCACATCCAGCAGAAACAGGTGAATCGTTTTACCGAACGCTTCTGTAATCTGAATTGCCTGGGGAGGTGAAATGGTCGTCAGTACCTGGTACCCGAGATTTTCCAACATTTCCCTGGCCAGTCCAAGAATCGTCTCCTCATCTTCTACCACTAAAATGGTTTCAGATCCGTGTACACTATGATCAATTGCAGGTTCTATCGTATTGTTCTGCTCTTGGCCAGAATATCGGGGGATATATATTTCTATGGTCGTGCCCTGTTCAACCGTGCTGGAAACTTTTATTGTACCATTGTTCTGTTTTACCGCCCCATAAACAGTTGCCAGCCCCAAACCGGTTCCTACTCCGACGCCTTTGGTCGTGAAAAACGGCTCAAATGCATGTTTCATGGTCTCTTCATCCATGCCACAGCCATTATCACTGACAGACAATCGCACATAATCTATGGGGGTAGTGTAGTAAGGGTCAATATGCACGTTTTCTTCGAGTGTGCAATTGTCAAGCTGCACTGTTAATTCACCAACTCCGGGAATTGCATCACGAGCGTTAACACAGAGATTCACGAGAATTTGATCGATCTGAGAGGCATCCATTTTCACTTTCCAGAGGTCATCCCCGGGAAGCCAGACAAGCTTAATATCCTCACCGATTAATCGACGAATCATCTGCAGCATGCCTTCTACGGTTTCATTGAGGTCGAGTATGGTTGGTTCAACGGTCTGTTTGCGGGCAAAGGCCAGTAACTGTCTGGTAATCTCAGCTGATCGGTCGGCAGCTGTCCTGATTTTTACCAGGTCATTAAAAAGGGGCACCGTGGAATCTATCTTCATCATGGCCATTTCGGAATATCCAATGATCACCCCGAGCATATTGTTGAAGTCGTGAGCGACCCCACCGGCGAGCTGGCCAATCGTTTCCATCTTCTGAGCCTGAAAGAGTTGCTCCTCCAGCCTGAGTTTTTCTTCAGCCGATTTCTTTTGCTCAGTTATATCCCGAAATTCAGTTACCCGTGCAGTACGCCCTTTATATGGAATCATTGAGCCGCGAATGGATACAGGAATTATTGTGCCATCCTTGCGGACGACCTCCACTTCATATGATTTGATATATTCGTTCTTAATATTTTTTCTTACGACATCCTGCCATTGCGAAGCAATAAGTTTCAGGCCATCCATTCCGATGAGTTCCCCCCTCGTATAGCCTGTCATGTCCGATAGTCCCTGGTTGCAATCAAGAATCAATCCCTGGTCATGTATGACAATCCCCCCAAACGAGGCATTATGGAGGGTCCTGAAACGCTCTTCACTATCTCGCAGTTCCAGCTCCACGTTACGCCGCTCGGTAATATCGTTAAAGATTGACTGAATACTCCCGTCCGGCATCATAATCGTCTGCATTTCTATAGCGACTTCAGAGCCGTCGGGTCGAGAGATCATCCGTTCACTGATAACTTTTTTCCCTGATTGCAGGATATCAAAGCGGAGCGGTGCTTTTTTAATACTCTTTTCTGTGAAGTTAAGCTGGCTGATATGCAGTCCTATCAGATCTTCACGCGCCATGCCGACAATTTGGCACATGCTTCGATTCGCTTCCGTTATAGTGCCATCGTTTGAGCCGAGCAGTATACCGACTGCTGCCAGGTCGATAAGTGAACGGAACTTGCTTTCGCTCTCCTCAAGCATGCTCCGTGCCTGCTTGTGCTGATCAATCTCCTTGAGCAACTGTTCATTGAGCTGGGTCAATTCAGCAGTCCGGCTTTGTACTCTGTCCTCAAGATTTTTATTAATGGCCAGGATCTCTTCACGGTTATTTTCACTGGCCTTTTCGAAAAAGTAAGAAAAAATTCCAACAAGAAGGTACGAACAGAGAAAGCGGACTTCAAACTGCAGATCATAATTGGCAAAGAATGTGTGATTTGTGTCAATAAACATCAGCGCAATGACCGGAATCGTCATCACGACCATAGCGATGGCACCATTTCTTGAGCCAAGCAGAAATGAAGCCATAAAGGGAAAGGTATAATACCAGACATAGGCTGTTTGATTGACGCCACCATCAAGGTAAATCATGCCATACAGACACATGGCCAGGGCGATTCCAACCAGGATATTCAGCTGATAATTTTTCTTTGTCCGCGCCGTATACAGGTTAAGAATGAAAGAAAAAGCAAAAAGGAAATCAACAAAACCGAGCAGCCGGGCATTTTGGTAAAAAGCAAGGCAGCCAAAAATAATGAGGGTGATTGAACCAAAAAAAGTGATGATAGACAGGACTATAATTCGTCGCCTGATCGTTGAATCGCTATGGGCCTGCTCTGTGGCTAAAACATTTTTTTCAAACCAATGGAAGGTTTTGTCTAATATTGATTGCGGGAGAAGCTTGAGATGATCGGTGGTACTTCTCCGCTGCAATTTCCTTCTATCGTTTGTCATTGCGCCACATGGTTTGAAGAAATTGTGATGATTATTTAAAGCCTCGAAAACACAATTGGCTGGTGTCTTCCATTATGAAAAAAATCATCCACTGGTTATCTTATTAAGCATATCAGAAAATTGAACAAAGTTAGAAATAGTTTTATCACTAATGAATCAGGATGTGGGTCAATCCGGGTTTTATGGCGGGTATTTTTTTGCTCAGGCAGACAGGATGTTTTACCTGAAAAATGGAGTGCTACAGAGGAGCGGAGGCGGACAGAATCCTTTTCGATTCTGTTGGAAAAAGAGCTCGGAAAATAGGATCTTGTGGGCGGCACAATTGCCCCCGGCAGGCAAAACGAACCTGCCAGGGGGATTATCCGGGCTGGGTCAGGCTAGTTTTTCACCAAATGCTTTTCCGTAAGATTGGCATGCCCTTAAACCCTCTTCACTGGCGACGGTCGCTTCAGTCAGATTTAAAGGACCAAGGTCAGTCATGTCCATCTTGAAAACATGCAGCATGGTTTCATAAATCATCGGGGCACTTTCACCGCTATGGGTGTGTGAACCAAAGGCACCTCCAAACTTACCCGTGAGATGTGCCTGCTGAGCTTTAAAGAGGAACTGTTTCATCCCACCTGTCATATCCTTGTGATAGGTTGGGCAACCAAAAAGATACGCATCATATCCGATGATTTCTTTTTCTTTGTCTATTTCTGCAATCTTTTTAACATCCACCTGGCATGCGGTCATGCGCAATCCTTCAGCAATATAATTTGCCATTGCTTCGGTTTTTTTTGTTCGACTTGAATAGGCAATCAGTACTTTCTTCATCTAAATTCCTCCAGGGGCATATTGGGTTCACTTTCGGGACGAGACAAAAAACTAACTGGCTCAATTATGAGAGCCACTTGCAAAACGCCCTTTTCGCTCAACCTCTACGTTATGCTTAAATTTTTATCCTCGGAATATCAATTATATGCCTGCGGTAAAAATTCTTCGCATGCCTTGACGCTGAACGAAAATCATCATTTTGCAAAAGGCTCATGAATATGTATCGATGTAACAAGGGTAAAGATGTTCACGCTCTCTATTTTGTCAATAACTTAAATAGAATTCTGCAAATCAGCCAGAAACAATCATTGAGGAATGGGTCTCCGAACCGCCTGTTGCCGGTAACAAGGTTTCCATTTTGTCGATATAGTAACCCATGTTTACATCTTGGTGCAAGATTTTCAGTTCACATACCGGCAGATGTAAAAAATCCATCAGTTTAAACTGCTTCTTTTATCAACATTATGAGGGCCTTACATCCTAAATCCGATGGTTACCAGGTTTCATCCTGAATTCTGGCTCTATCCTTGCAAAATATACTGCTCGAGATACGTCTCTTCTTAAAGAATGCACTAAAAGGGCTTCCACTTTCAGGAAGACAAACTTTTCTACACATTCAAATTAAAGAACTGCCAGGAAGCGTTCGATGAGTGTTAGAAGAGGTTAACAATGAGGTAATGAAATGATTGATAGCATCCGTCGAATCTTATTTGTCATCTATGCGGTTTTTCTTCGTCTTCCCATGTGGGCGATAATCTGGCTGATTGGGCGCACCGGTGTCTTTAAAACGGTCTTTGTTATTTATCCGCACGACAAGGAGGAATATGCAAAATTATGTCCTGATTATAAACCATTCATAAAGTTCATGTCCGGAAGACCAACACCAGGTGGATTTATTTTAGACGGATGGAAACCTGTTGGCATCTATCTGTTCATATCAAATACCCCCCAGGAACTTGTTAAGAAGAAAAATCGCCACATCGCGGAAACAATCGTCAACCGCATGCAGTGGATTCAGAAAATTTCTGGAGCAAAAGCCATTGGCTTTGCCGGGCAACTCGGACCGATCCTTGAAAGAAGACACGACATACCAATGGAACCTCCTTTTTTCAGCAGTACAATGGGGAACGTTTTCAGTATTGAAGAAGCCTTGAACCATCTGGCAGCCAAAGAGAATAAACATCCCTGGGAACTCTCAATAGCCATACTCGGTGGTGGTGAGCTTGGTGAAATACTAAAGGAACACTTCAGCAGCCAGGGCTATGAAGTGAGTGTCCTTGATGTGAAATTCAAGCGAAGAGGAGGGGTGGAATTAAAACTGAGTGAAGCAAACTGCCGTCAACTTGATCATGTTGATTTTGTCATCAATCTGCTTCCGACCGGAGAGGATTTTATTAATTGCGGAATTGCAGATCGTCTTCCCCCAGCGTCCGCTGTTGTTGATTTTTCACGACCGGCAATACCAAGAGAACAACTGCAGACACGCGTTGTCATGGGTAATCGTGTACATCGCCCCGGCATGCGCTTTGCGTTCTCCTTGCCGGGTGATTGGCAAAAATTTGAAATTCCAGCATGCTCCATACCATCTCTACTCGCAGCAAATTTTGGTATTGTTGAAAAAAATCTGGCAAATTTCTGCAGAGCAGCTCGACAGGTTTCTTTTGGTACTGCCCTTGCGCCTGTTCAGGACCCGCTCCCATCACCTCTGTATTCCAAATTTCAATTATGGGTAAACCAGGCACTGATGCTCGGTCGATTTTATCTTTACTTCGCCAAGGAACCTTTCAGTTATGCACTAAAGGAACGCAAGTAAGCACCTGATATACTGGAATAACTTCAGGCTCAGGTACGGGCCGGGCCATCGTTAACATTGTGGCAATTCGAAAGAGCACATCGTTTGTTGTTCTCGCACGCCTGCTTCCGCCCGCGACGCTTCGATTGTCGTGAGATGATTTCACCTGCGTTTAGCACACCAATATCGTTATAAGCGTCCACCAGATATCGCCTTTATTGTATTTCCATTTCAAACAGTCTCCCCCTGTTTGACAATTCCATTCCCAGGTAACAGATTGTAGAGGGTTTGATATTAACTCACCAAAGGTGGTGCTATGTCCTGGATTATCGCTGTTCTTATTACATCTCTGTTTTTTGTTTTCCCTGGAACAATCTATTCAGAAGGCGGCGATAACCTTATTGATAAAGAGATTCAGAGGAGATTGGCAATGAATCAAAAGCCGAATCGGCTGATAGAACAAAAAAGTCCTTACCTGCTGCAGCATGCCTTCAACCCCGTTGATTGGCTGCCATGGGGCGAAGAAGCATTTGCAAAGGCAGTAGCCGAGGACAAACCAATCTTTCTTTCAATCGGTTACTCCACCTGCCATTGGTGTCATGTCATGGCCCACGAATCGTTTGAAAATCCTGAAGTTGCAGCTCTGCTGAACAAATGGTTTGTCAGCATCAAGGTCGATCGGGAGGAACGCCCGGATATCGACCAGATGTATATGGCGGCTACACAGGCCCTCAGTGGCTCGGGTGGGTGGCCCATGTCAGTCTTCCTGTTGCCGGATGGAAGCCCTTTTTATGCCGGGACCTACTTCCCTCCCACCTCATCGCAGCATAGACCAGGTTTTTCCGAGTTACTCACGGCGCTCCATCAAGCCTGGCAGCAAAGGCGTGGTGATCTCAACCAATCAGCTCAGGAACTGGTAGCAGCCTTGAAGATTGAAAACAAAGAGAGCCACGCCGTTATCAGTCCCGATAGTATCAAACGGGGCTTCTGGCTCTTCGCACAGGACAATGATCCGACCGACGGCGGCTTCAGCCAGGCGCCAAAGTTTCCCCGGCCTGCTGTTCTCTCTTTTTTGTTCGATTATTATCATGCCACCGGTGAGGAGAAGCCAAAGGATATGGCGCTGCACACCCTGCAGAAGATGGCAGCCGGAGGGATCTACGACCATCTCGGCGGAGGGTTTCATCGTTATTCCGTTGATAAGCGCTGGTTTGTGCCCCATTTTGAAAAGATGCTTTATGACCAGTCTCAACTGGCAAACGTCTATCTCGATGCTTTTCTGATAACCGGTGAAACACAATATTCACAAATGACCCGGGAGATTTTTGATTATCTCCTGCGCGATATGCGGGATCCACGGGGTGGATTTTATTCAGCAGAAGATGCTGACAGCGATAATCCCTACGCCTCTGGCGAGCATGGTGAAGGGGCCTATTATCTCTGGACAGAAGAGGATATCAACTCTCGTCTCGGCCACGATGATGCTGCCCTTTTTATCTATAGCTATGGTGTACAACCCGAAGGCAATGTTTCCCAGGATCCGCTGCAGGAGTTTACCGGTCGAAATATACTCTACCGTGCACATAATTCAGATGAAACTGCCGCCCATTTCCAGATCGACAGGAAAACGGTCGACCAGAGTCTGACCCGCTCAAAAGAAATTCTTATCCAGGCTCGAAACGATCGAAAACGGCCTCACCTTGACGACAAGATAATTACTGGCTGGAACGGTCTGCTGATTGGCGCGCTCGCGCGCGGAAGCAGATTGCTTCAGGACCCTGCCTTACTTGATCATGCCAAACAAGCGGCAACATTCATCAAGAACCATCTCTATGATCAGAACAGCCAGACACTTTATCGCCGCTACCGTGCAGGTGAATCAGGGCTTACCGGCCAGCTTGATGATTATGTATCACTTGTTGCTGGTTTGATTGATCTCTACCAGGCCAGCCAGGAACCGCAGTGGCTGAGATGGGCGATCGTCCTGACAAAACGGCAGATTGACTTATTCTGGCATGAGACGGGCGGCTTTTTTTATGACAGTGTCGCCGACCCAAGCGTCACGGTGAGGATGAGAACAATGTATGACGGAGCCGAACCTGCCGCAAATTCGATAGCAGCCTCAAATCTTATCCACCTCGGACAGATACGGGATCAAAAAGAATGGCAGGAGATGGCGAAGCGGCTTATCGAGTCCTTTGGCAATACCATTAACAAGTACCCCCAGGCCCTGCCATTGATGCTTTCTGCATGGCAAACATTGCATTCCAAACCGATACAGGTCGTTATCGCCGGCACGAGGGACGATGAGGGGGCAGCTTCTCTAATACGGGTTGCAGATAACTATTTACCCCCACACTCGCTTTTTTTTCTTGCCGATGGTGGGGACAATCAGCACTTTCTTTCAGAAAAGCTGCCGTTCATGGAGGGTGTCAGCAAGACAGGAGATCAGGCAACAGCATATGTCTGTGTGAATTTCACCTGCTC
Source organism: uncultured delta proteobacterium (assembly GCA_963776075.1). Classification (GTDB taxonomy): domain Bacteria; phylum Desulfobacterota; class Desulfobulbia; order Desulfobulbales; family Desulfocapsaceae; genus MADRE3. The sequence continues at coordinate 61,817 of CAVZLG010000003.1, read as the reverse complement.
ACTGCCGGTAACGTCCCCACAGGATCTGCATAAGTTGCTGACAGAACAAAAGAGATCGCCGTTATGAAAGAGCACATTTAAACAACTGGGTGTCGCCACCGGCTCACCCAGCACTATCCGCAGACAACCACCATACATCACTATCGCTGACTCAACAGCAAAGAGCACTATCTCATGGAATTACAGACACGCATTGACAACGAAGTAGAGAATATTCGAAATGAAATTATCACGATCCGCCGCCAGATCCATCAAAACCCTGAGATTGGTTTGGAGGTTTTTAACACCGCTGAGGTTATTACTCAGGCGTTAACAGAGAGTGAAATACCTTTTCGGCAAAACGTTGGTCAGACGGGAGTCGTCGTCCTGATCGAAGGAAACGAGTCCGGGCCCTGTATCCTTTTAAGAGCCGATATGGATGCACTGCCATTGAACGAGACAACAGGACTTGCATATGCCTCCAGGATTAAAGGGAAAATGCACGCCTGTGGCCATGACCTGCATGCCGCAGCCCTTGTCGGGGTAGCAAAAATACTCTGGAAGATGCGAGATCAGATCAACGGAACCATCAAGCTCGCGTTTCAGCCCGGCGAAGAGACTTTAGACGGTGCTGCAGCAATGATAGAAGACGGTCTTCTCCGGGACCCGGTCCCCCAGGCAGCCCTCGGTTTTCATAACTGGCCTTCACTCGATACCGGTACTGCGGCCTTTCATCCGGTTTTCTCTTTTGCCGGCTCCCAGGCATTTACCATTAAACTCTCCGGCCTGTCGGGGCACGCTGCCCATCCCCATAGCGCGATAGATACCATAACCGCAGCGGCAAGCTTCATCATGCAGCTCCAGACTGTTGTGAGCAGGGAAATTGCCCCCGTAAAACCAGCCGTCATCAGTGTGGGACGTATTGAAGGCGGAACAGCAGAAAACATTATTGCCGAAAGCGTTACACTGGCCGGTACCATGAGAGCACTTGAGCCGGCAGTTTTAAAAAAAATGAAGGAGACCATCGAGCGGCTGCTGCAGGGGCTTGAAACAAGCATGCGGGTCGTTCATGAGATTTCATTCAGCAGAGAGGTTCCACCATTGCTCAACGATAAAACGGTGCTGACCAAGGTTCTCTGCTCAGCCAGATCAGTGCTTGGCAATGAAAAGGTTATTGAAATAGATGAGGGTTCCATGGGGACCGAGGATTTTGCTTACATTTCCAGCGAGATCCCATCAGTCTATTTGAGGATAGGCTCAAAATCCACGGATAATGATGTGAGAATGGTCCACAGACCTGACTATGCTCCTGACGAAAACTTCCTTGATGTGGCGATGCGTCTCATGTCAAGACTTGCAATTGATCTCGCTGCCGATAGGTAAGACCCCCTTGATGCAACTTCATTGGTACCCCTTAATCCTTGTGCAATAGGCAAATGACCCCGCTATCCAGTCCTGACTCTCTTTCGGCAGCATGATTTCTTTGTAACATGCCTGAAAGTTTTGTATACAGTGCTGAGTTTGGTTTGAATGAGAAGAGATGTTGGTCTGTTTTCTTATGGTTACTCATTGATCATCTTTTAAATTTACGATGAATGCTCCAATAGGTGTTTTCGATTCGGGTTATGGAGGATTAACGGTTCTTAAAGAACTGGTTAATGCATTGCCTGAATATGACTTTTTATATTTTGGCGATAATGCACGGACTCCTTACGGAACACGTTCGTTTGGTGTGGTTTATGAATATTCATTACAGGCAGTTAAATATCTTTTCAGCCAAAACTGCCCGCTGGTAATTTTTGCCTGTAACACCGCTTCAGCAAAAGCTCTTAGAAACATACAGCAACTGGATTTACCCCATATCGCACCCGATCGACGCGTACTCGGAGTGATTCGGCCAAGCGTTCAGAAAGTTGCAGAGATAACCGTAAATGGACATGTTGGGGTCCTCGGAACTGTCGGCACTGTTGTTTCTGAATCGTACCCAATCGAGCTCCAGAAATGGTCTGAGGGAAGAGTTATTTCCACCGTCCAGGAAGCGTGTCCAATGTGGGTGCCAATTGTAGAAAACAATGAAATTGATACTGAAGGTGCAGAGTTTTTTATTAGAAGAAACATTCAAAATATTCTTCAAAAAGATAAAGACCTGGATACTTTGATTTTAGGATGCACACACTATCCGTTGCTGCTCAAAGTAATAAAAAAATATATTCCCGAGAATATTACGATTTTAGAACAGGGCCAGATTGTTTCAGAAAAACTCATCGATTATCTAAAACGACACACCAAAATTAATCAGCGAATATCCAGGAACGGAAAAATCGTCTTTCAAACGACTGAGTCTGCAAAAACGTTTGAAAAGAAGTCTGCTCTTTTCATGGGGCAAGAAGTAAGAGCCCAGAAGATACGTTTATGAACTATTCTTTAACTTAAATCTGAATTGAAAAATGACCATGGATATCCCAGCATTTTGTGATGTGGTTGAAGCTCATATTCTCGTTGAGCAATTTGCCCACCGCACCCCGGTTCTAACCTGTGAAAGTATCAATCAGATTACCAGGGGAAAGATCTATTTTAAGTGTGAAAATTTCCAGAAGGTTGGCGCCTTTAAGTTTCGAGGGGCAACAAATGCTGTAATGTCGCTGAGCGATAAAGAAGCCAAGAGAGGTGTTGGAACCCATTCCTCAGGTAATCATGCTGCGGCTCTGGCATTGGCAGCAAAAAACAGGGGAGTGGCTGCTTATGTCGTCATGCCTGAAAATGCGCCGGAGATAAAAAAGAAAGCGGTAGCTGGTTATGGGGCAAACATAACGTATTGCAAGCCTGATCTGGAGGAACGCGAATCCACTCTGGCACATGTAATTGCAGAAACAGGGGCGACTGAAATTCACCCCTACAATAATTTTGCTGTTATTGCCGGGCAAGGTACCGCTGCCAAGGAGATGTTGGAAGATGAAACCCATTTCGATATTGTCCTTGTACCTGTCGGCGGGGGCGGTTTGTTAGCAGGCTCGGCTCTTTCAATAAAACACCTCTCACCCAGAACAAAACTGATCGCCTGCGAACCTGAGGGAGCGGACGATGCCCGCCGCTCATTTTTAAAAGGTGAAATTATTCCATCCATCAACCCACAAACCATTGCCGATGGTTTACTTACCTCACTTGGCGAACGAAACTTTGCCATCATCAAAGAGCAGGTAGACGATATTGTAACGGTCTCTGAAGAATCGATCATTCAAGCGATGCGAATGGTCTGGGAGCGCATGAAAATCGTTATTGAGCCCTCTTCGGCTGTACCGCTTGCAGCAATTCTTGAGGAAAAGGTTGATGCACAGGATCAAAAAGTAGGCATCATTGTTTCGGGTGGTAATCTAGACCTGGAAAACCTGCCATTCTAGCAAATGCCAGTCATCAGCAGAATGCACGATTGGCTGTTTGAGAGATTCTTCCTGGTCGTATGACGCACAATACCCCAGCAGAGATGGGATAATTTCACCAATCTCTGCTCCCTTAGCTTTATTTTTTACCTGCAGGCCCATGGCTTCTCGAAGCACAATGTACTCAGAAAGTTCTGAGAATCTTTATTTCCAAGTTGTGCAGACTTTTTGAACCAGGTTGCGGCCTCTCTGTAATTCTGCTTTACACCGTGCCCATCATAATACATTGCCGCCAGAACAGCCTGAGCATCAGCACACCCCTGCTCTGCCGCTCTTCTGAAATAGTGTGCAGATTCTTTATAATCTTTTGACACACCGACACCTTCATAATACATTATTCCCAGACCAAATATGGCGATCAGGTAGTCCTGCGATGCTGCCTTTTTGAGCCAGGCGACGGCCTCTTCAAAATCCTGTTTTACTCCTTTTCCTCCGTAATGCATCATTCCTAAATTATACTGGGCTTCGGCATCATTCTGATCAGCTGCCTTTCTGACCCAACGAGCTGCTTCCATATAATCCTGTGATACTCCTTCTCCCAGATAGTACATTGCAGCGATAGCCATCTGCGCGTCTACATATTCTTGATCAGCTGCTTTCCTGAACCAGAAGAGGGCTTCTTCGAAGTCAGGGCGCACACCTATCCCTCCATAGTATATTACTCCAAGATTATACTGGGAATATACGCAACCCTGTTCAGCAATCGTTTTTAATTCATTTATGGTGTGGGAGGGGAAAACTTCTGCAGACGGGAGCAGCGAATTTGCTATAATGATGACTAGAAATACTGCCCATTGCCTGATTGTTATATTCATATGCATTCCTCCGTCCCGAGGAATTGAATAAAACCGACCTGATCAGCCTAACAATTTACTTACGATAAAACGGTACGGATGTTATGCATATTATCAACGCCACAAAGTGGTTGCTGTTGGGATTAAAAATTTGATCCGGTGACGTTTTGGTAAAGACGACGTTCTTGGTATCCCGAATTTTATGCATGGGGAGACAGAACGGTGCTGCCTCTATGGTGTCATAGATGATCTTGGAAACGATCTAGAAAAAACAGCAGAAATAAGTTATGACATTGAGAATAATCGCAGAGCAAAACGGATTATCAGGTATTTGCAGGCTGTCCCGGTAAAACGATGCCTTATCATTCTGATCCACAGAGCTGACGCACGAAACACAACCCTAACAAGGTTCCCCCAGAATGAACAATGACCACCAGAAACTCATCACTATTTTTGAAGCCATGGCAGATGGTGTTTGCATCACCAACCAGGACCTGACCATCGAATACATGAACGCGGTAATGGTTGAAATGTTTTGCGATGGCGTTGGAACAAAATGTTACCAGGCGCTAGAAACACGTGATGCCATCTGCACCCATTGTGAAGCAGACAGCGTTTTTAAAGGGGAAACGGTTCGCCGGGAAATATATAACAAAAAAACAGATAAATTCTATGACATCGTCGAAATCCCCCTGGAAAACGACGACAAAAGCATCTCCAAGGTGAGTATTTTCCGGGATATTTCACCCAAAAAAAGACAGGAAGAGAAACTAAAAGCTTCAGAACAGCAATACAGAGGGCTTTTCGAACATGTGGGCTGCGGTGTATTTATCAGCAGCAAAGAGGGAAAATTCCTCGATGCCAATAATGCGCTGCTGGAAATGCTGGGATATTCGAACAGGAGGGAGTTTTTAGCGCTTGATATTGCCCTTGATCTCTACTTAAGGCCTGAAGACCGCCAAAAATTTATAGAGACCATTGAGCGGGAAGGACGTGTCATTGATCTTGAAGTAGACTTTAAAAAAAGGGATGGCACCCCTGTGCCAGTTCTTCTAACCGGGCATGTGCGCCATGATCAAAATGGCAATGTAATCGGCTATGAAGGAATAAATATTGATCAAACCCAGAGAAAACAGATGGAAAAGGAAATCCGCGAAACAAATGATTTCCTGAACAATATTATCCATAACTCACCTAACGCTATCATGGCAGCAGATATGAAAGGGACGATTATTCTCTGGAATCGAACTGCCGAAGAGATTCTCGGCTACAGAAAAAAAGATGTCGTTGGCACCCTCAATATTACCAAAGTGTATCCTGAGGGTATGGCTAAAAAGGTAATGAGTAAACTCCGAGCGAGTGAAAACGACCGTAAAGGGCGATTAAAATTTTATCCTGTCGTTTTTGTCAAGAAGGATGGAGAAATTGCTGAAGGCAACCTCTCCGCATCCATTGTTTATGACGATAACCATAATGAAATTGCAAGTGTTGGAATATTTATGGATTTAAAGGAACGGCTGGAGATGGAAAGACGTTTGAAAACAACCCAGGAACAGCTGCTCCAGTCTGAAAAACTTGCGGCAATGGGTCGTCTTACCTCGCAAATTGCTCATGAATTGAATAATCCGTTATACGGCATAATGAACACGCTTGAGTTGATGAAAACTGAAATCTCACCCGATAGTAATCGCCGGAAAATTCTGGAGATGGCACTTTCAGAAACTGTCCGTCTCAGTGAATTGCTGCGAAAGATGCTGACGTTCTCAAAGCCTGACCAGAAAGAAAAACAGCCTGTTGATATCAATATCATCCTTGATGAAATCCTTCTTTTACACGACAAGCAGTTCCGTGAAAACAGTATCATAATCTCAATGGCTTTAGCCAGCGGATTGCCCCCAATCTACGCCTCAAAAAATCAGTTACGGCAGGTTTTTTTAAATATTTTTCATAATGCCGGAGATGCAATGCCGGATGGCGGAACATTAACGATTGAGACAAGAGCCGAGGATGGAATGATTATTGTGGAGATCTCAGACACAGGGATCGGCATTAAAAATGAAAATATAACTAAAATATTCGATGCATTCTTTACCACGAAAAGCAGTGTGAAAGGCGTTGGGCTTGGTCTATCCGTCTGTTATGGTTTTATCATTGAGCATGGCGGAGATATCAAGGTTACAAGCGAAGAAGGGGTTGGGACGAGTTTCATAATCACCCTTCCTGCCCACAATCAGCCAGAGTAACCCCAGTTTTCCCTCCGGTTTTTGTCGTTTACGCCCTCCTGTTGTCGCTACCCCACATATAATTACTGAATTCATCTCCATAGTGTTACTGAAATAATTCCTGCCCTTCTTTTATTTTTAAAAGCCACAACACCTATGTTAAATCTACAATTTCTATAATATCTACAATTTCCACAAATACTGAAAAAAATTACACCGGAAATTTTTATTGTGATTGCGCAATTATACGCGTTAAGTGGCGGCTATAGATGTTTTTATCGCAAAAAACCACTTGACAGTTTGCAAATCTATAATAACTATAATAAACATAATAACATCATTTATAAACTGGGGAGTTGCAATGGAAGACATATTTACAGTAGCCAAAGCCAGTGAATATTGTGGAGTCTCTTCTCAAACGATTATCAATTGGGTCGAGTCTGGTTATATCGAGGCTTACAAAACAGTTGGCGGTCATCGTCGCATTAAAAAGAATCATCTTGAAACATTCATGGAAAAACAAGGTATCCCCATCCCTGAAATTGACGTGAATGGCAAAAGAAAGAGGATACTGGTGGTGGATGATGACCCAATTATTGTTGAGACCATTGTGATGGCCTTTGAAGAAGATGAATTCGATTATGAAGTTATTTCCGCATCTGATGGGTTTGAAGCCGGTCTACAGGTCGAGCACTTCAAGCCCCATCTCCTCATTCTCGATATAATGATGCCGGACATCAAAGGCTATGAGGTCTGCAAAAGAGTTAAATCAAATCCTGAAACAAAAGATACCAAAATTATCGTGCTTTCAGCATATCTGGATGAAGAAAAATTTAAACAAATGAAGGAATATGGTGCTGATGCCTGTTTCTCAAAGCCGCTGCCATTATCTCAGCTCAAGGAAGAAGCGGCCCGACTGCTGGAGCTGAAATAAAAAACTGATGTAATATTCCTTCAATAATTTTTTTCAGGGCCCGAACATAACCTTCGATTCAGTAAAGGAGGTAATATGAAGTTAAAAGATGCACTGAAAAAAGATAAATTTATTGTGACTTCCGAAGTTCAGTCACCTGTTGACATTGAACCCGAAGAATTCATAGAGAATCTAAAACTCATCAGGGGTCGTGTTGACGGATTTTCTGTATCAGAAATAGAAATCGAAGGTGTGGTTGGAGACACCATAAAGGCCTGCGGCCTTCTGAAAGAAAACAAATTCGACCCTATTTATCAAACAACAACCCGCCTAAAAAACAGACTGCAGTTACAAAAAGACCTCATTAATGCCCATGAAGCCGGTGTTGAAAACCTCCTTGTTTTTACTGAAGATTACCGTCTTACCGGAGACAGTCTCCAGGAAATGATGTTTTTTCACGTTGACGCCGGAAAGCTTTCATCCGTATTAGATCACCTGAAAGAGGGTCATACCGTAGAGGGGGATACGCTTTCCCGGAAAGCTGAATTTATGCTTGGCTCAGGGGTGGAATCTGGCTGGGGAAAAAACGTTCCTGACCTGGAAATGAGGGAGATGGAGGAAATGACAAAAATCGGCACTGGTTATTTTCTCACAACGCCGGTCTTCGATTTAGATTCATTTGAGAAATTCCTTAAAAACGTCAATACCTTCGGTGTTCCGATCATCGCAGAAGTTCTGATCATCAGAACGGCTGGAATGGGTCAGTTCTTAAATCGACATATGAAACCAGGTCTGGTACCGGATTGGGTCATAAAAAAATTAGCCCGGGCGCCGGATAAGAGAAAAGCAAGTATTGAAATCTTCGCCGACATTGCTTCAGGCCTTAAGGACCTGTGCCAGGGAATACACATTATTTCAATAGGGGGAGAGGAGCGGCTGAGGCACTATATGGATGCAGCGAATTTATATTGATGATCAGCATTCCCGCTACCAGTTAACTATTTGTCATAAAATGGCTAAAGATGAGGAGTCAGCCTCATGGAAACCATTACCCTAACGATCAACGGAAAAACGATCACCAGTCCAGAGGGGAAAAGCATTCTCCAAGCCGCAGAAACGCACGGTATTAAAATCCCAAAACTCTGTTACCATCACAGTCTTAAACCTTTTGGCGCCTGCCGGCTCTGCCTTGTAGAAGATCAAAAAACAGGGCGTCTTTTGGCATCGTGTGTTACTCCGGCGGCGCCAGATATGGTTCTTCTTTCAAATTCACCCCAGGTCATAAAACACCGTCGAAACATCGTCTCATTGATGATGGCCGAACATCCTGAATCCTGCATCGTCTGCAACAAGGGTAATCGCTGTCAGCTGCGAATGGTTGCGGCAGAACTCGGCATTGCTGAAAGCCACCTCTATTCCATGCCGAATCACAAGCCGTTGGAACAGGTAAATCCTTTTATAATGCGGGATTTATCAAAATGCATTCTCTGCGGCAAATGCATTCGGGCAGATCACGAGCTGGTTGCCGTCGGTGCCATTGATTACAATTTCAGAGGTTTTGATTCCAGACCGGCAACGCTTCACGAGCAACCCTTGGAGAAATCGAACTGCACCTTCTGCGGCACATGTGTGTCTATGTGCCCAACCGGTGCGTTGATGGCAAAAACTGAATTTGTTGGCACACCAGAACGTGAGGCGACATCCATTTGCGGTTTTTGCGGTGTTGGTTGCAGCCTGAATCTGGGGGTAGCCGGAAACCAGATTGTGGATGTTAATCCGTCTCACCTTGAACACAGCGTTAATGATGCGACGCTTTGTGTCCGTGGACATTTTGCCCATGATTTCCTCAACTCTGCGCAAAGACTGACCCAGCCTCTGGTTCGAAAAGAAAAGGAACTCACTCCATCGTCCTGGGAGGAGGCATTGGAAATCACTGCACGGCGGCTTCTCGAAATTAAAGAAGAACATGGGCCTGAAAGCCTTGCATTCGTCGGATCTTCAAAATGTTCGAATGAAGAAAATTACCTTTTTCAAAAAATCGCGCGCGTAATCATTGGCACAAACAATATTGATAACGGCGGATACATGTCCGGTAGACTTTTTCTCAACCTGGTGGAGAAGAGAACAGACAGGGCCGGCCGTTTTAACTTTTTTGCCGGTCCTTTTTCCGCACTCGAGCAGGCAGAGGTTATTTTCGTGCTGGGGGCGGAGCCGGCCGAGACTGCGCCGGTCCTGGACTACTATATCAAAAGAAGTGTTAAGAAAGGTATTCCGCTGATTGTGGCAAATCCGAGAAAAATAAACCTGACAGGCAGCGCCTCAGCCTGGCTCCATCCTTATGCCTCCCATTTGGCAAAGCAGAATTGTTTAGATACGTTTTATCTTGAACTGATTAATGTAATCTCAGCCCAGCTTCTTGAAAAGCAAGCAGCAGACACCTCGTTTATCTCCCGTTTCACAGCCGGATACGAAGAATATAAAACAGATCTTTCGTCACTGGACCAAAAAGCCTCTTGCCAAAAAGCAAACCTTGATGTCGACGCAATAAAACGTGCGGTTGATGTCTTGAAAGGAAAAAGAATAAGCTTTGTGGTTGGAGAGGGATTAATGCTCCAGCGATATGGCAAAGAGGCTATGGAAGCACTTCTCAACCTCGCCATAATGACCGGAAGTATCGGATACAATGGTGCGGGATTCCATATTCTTTCAAAAGAAAACAACCTTGTAGGGGCCTGGGATATGGGGACAGTTCCGGAAGCGCTACCGGGTCGGCTGATGATAGATAATGAGGATGATCGCCGTTTGTGGGAAAAGGCCTGGAATTCAAAGATTCCAGCTACCAACGGGCTCGATCTGTTCCAAATAATGAAAAAAGCTGAAGAAGGAAGTCTCAAGGCACTCTACATTATGGGGGAAAATCCTCTCCGCAGCCTGCCCCAGCCAAACCGTCTCCTGACATCACTTGAAACCGTCGAATTTATTGTCACCCAGGACATCCTTTTTAATGAAACAGTAGCTATCGCAGATATGGTACTGCCAGGTGCCGCTTTTTCTGAAAAAGCAGGAAGCTTTACCAATATGGAAGGGACTATCCAATGTTTTTCCCCTGCGGTAGTGCCTCCTGGGAATTCCAAGTCAGATTTAGAAATTTTAGGACTCATTGCTGAAAAAATGGGAACTCCCGAATTCAAAGGCACCCCGGAGGATATCAGAAAAGAGATCAGTAAGACCATCCCCGCCTTTCAGGAAACCAGTGCCTGCAAGCACCCGATATGGATCAGGGAGAGAAGTCAAGGAAAAGACAATAGTACTGAAGAGCAGATCCCTTTTTCACGTGTAACCTCGAGCACAGACATTGTATTGGATGATGACTATCCATTTGTTGCGCTCTTCGGATCCCTGAGGTTTCACCTGGGAAGCGGTACGAGAACTGAACAGTCTGCTCGAATACGCGATTGCGGTTCAAAAGGAGAAATTGAAATGTCTCCAGTTGATGCAAAAGAGATGAATTTGACTCAAAACGATCGGATCAAAATCACCTCTGAGGCAGGGGAGATCAAAAGGCAGATTAAAATTAATAGTGACATTCAGAACGGTTACCTCTACGTCCCCACTGCATATAATCAAAATGATGCGAGATACCTGATCCAGCTGAAGCCTCTTCTCGACGCCAGTTCAAGTGGCTGGGATTCATGCCAGGTCGCCGTTGAGAAGGTTTAGAAAGCTACTATGGAAAACTGACAAGGAAAAGAAGATGAATTCAACTGAAATTGACTGGGAAACATTTTCTGACATTGTAGAAAAACACCGAAACAAGAAATGGGGGTTGATCCCACTGCTTCAGGGCGTTCAGGAGCGTTTCGGGTATGTTCCTCCCGAAACTATTGAATCCATAGCAGAAGCCCTCAACCTTTCTCCCAGCCACGTTCAGGGTGTAATCACCTTCTATGCCGGTTTTTCCACCGAGCCGCGGGGAAGATGTATTCTCAAAGTATGCAGGGGAACCGCCTGTCACGTCAAGGGAGGCAAAAACATCCTAAGAATTATTCAAAAAGATCTTGATCTGCAAGAAGGAGAAACAAGCCCTGATTATCAGTTCACCCTTGAAACCGCAGCCTGCCTGGGTGCCTGTTTTCTGGCACCGGCGATGATGGTGGATCGTGAATATTACGGCAAGTTAAATCCGACCAAGGTTACCAGTGTTCTCGGCGAGTACCGGAAGAAAACGGAAGAGGATTAAAACATGGAGAAGCTTTCATCCGTCGGACAATTTGAGTGGCTCCGGAACAGAATCCTGTCAAAAACCACAAAAGACAAACCTGTGGTGCATGTATGTATGACCGGCTGTCGTGCCTACGGTTCAGCTTCAGTTAAAGATGCACTTGTGGAAGAAGTAAAAAAACAGGGTCTTTCCAAAATCGTTGAGATCCGATCAACCGGATGCCATGGTTTCTGCGCAAAAGCTCCTGTTATTGCTATCGAACCGCTGGGAATACAATACCAGGAAGTAGCTCCTGAAGATGCAGCCGAGATTACAGCCCTGACCCTCAAAAAGAACCAGTTGATCGAGCGGCTGGCATATAAGGATCCTAAAACTAATATGCCCATCTATCATCTCGACCAGATCCCGTTCTATGCCAGACAGGAAAAGAGAGTACTCAAACGATGCGGGCGGATCGACCCAACGAGAGTAGAAGACTACATCGCAGCAGGCGGCTATCAGGCCATTGTCAAGGCGTTGACGAAAATGAACCCGGACCAGGTGATTGAAGAGGTGATCTCTGCCGGAATAGGAGGCCGTGGAGGAGCCGGTTTCCCGACAGGCCTGAAATGGAAATTCGCACGTGGGGCAGCAGGCCAGCCCAAATATATCATCTGCAACGCAGATGAGGGTGACCCCGGCGCCTTCATGGACCGAGCCATGCTGGAAGGAGATCCCCATGCAGTATTGGAAGGAATGCTTATCGGGGCGTATGCCATCGGGGCTCTTTACGGCTACATCTATGTAAGGGAAGAATACCCGATCGCGGTTGAGCACCTCAACATTGCGATCGATCAACTGAACGAGCTGGGCCTGCTTGGCGAAAACATTCTGGGCATGGGCTTTGACTTTGACCTGTCCCTGAAGATGGGGGCTGGTGCCTTTGTCTGCGGAGAAGAAACTGCCCTGATGGCATCCATTGAGGGAAAACGTGGCATGCCATCGGCAAAGCCTCCGTTTCCGGCACAGCAAGGTCTGGACAGAAAACCATCCAATATCAACAATGTTGAAACCTTTGCCAATATTCCTCTGATAATAGATAACGGTGCTGCCTGGTATCGAGAGGTCGGTACAGAAAAAAGCAAGGGCACCAAGATCTTTTCTCTTGCTGGAAAGGTAAATAATACCGGTCTTGTAGAAGTTCCAATTGGCGTCACCATTAAGGATGTGGTTTTTGAAATTGGTGGCGGTATACCCCAGGGTAGACAATTCAAAGCAGTTCAGATGGGAGGGCCTTCCGGGGGCTGTGTTCCAAAACAGTTTTTAAATCTGCCCATTGACTATGACACACTCCAGAAAATCGGGGCGATCATGGGTTCCGGCGGCATGGTGGTAATGGACGAAAATAATTGCATGGTTGAAATCGCCCGCTTCTTTCTGAGCTTTACCCAGTCTGAGTCTTGCGGAAAATGTGCGCCATGCCGTTTGGGCACTACCCAGCTCTTAAAAATACTAACAAAGATCGTCAATGGCGAAGGCCGAATGGAAGACATCCAGGCCATTAAAGATTTAGGGGAGACGATTACAGCTACCTCTCTCTGCGGGCTCGGACAAACCTGCGCGAAACCTGCCATATCGACTTTGAAATATTTCACCAAAGAATATGAAGATCACATCAAGGAAAAACGTTGTGCCGGCGCTGTATGTGATTCGATGGTGATATCTGCCTGCCAACATGCCTGCCCGGCAGGCATTGACGTTCCCAATTATGTTGCGGCGATTGCCTGCGGCAACTACGAACAAGCCGTTGATATTATCCGGGAGCGTAACCCCTTCCCTGCTGTTTGCGGACGAATCTGCATTCATCCCTGTGAAACCAAATGCAGGCGGGGGGAACTTGACGAAGCCGTTGCCATAAGAACACTCAAGCGATTTGCTTCGGACTGGTATTTTGAAAATATTGGCATGGCCAAGCAACCGTTTCCGGTCACACGTTCCCAGATGGTTGCTGTCGTCGGCGCAGGTCCTGCGGGGCTGACCTGTGCTTATTTTCTGTCCCAGATGGGATACAAGGTTAAAGTATTTGAATCCCAGAAGATTGGTGGGGGAATGCTGGGTTTCGCCGTTCCCGAATTTCGGCTTCCCCGCGAAGTCATACAAGAAGAAATCAGCTATATTGAGAGCTGCGGAATTGACGTTTGCTACGACACGCCCATCGATGCAAAGCATACGGTAAACGATCTCTTGAGAGAAGGGTTTGCTGCCGTGTTTATCGCGGCCGGTGCTCAAGCCAGTAAGCAGGTGGGTATTCCTGGTGAAGAATTGGCGCTCGATGGGTTGTCTTATGGGCTGCAGTTCCTGACAGACATCAGGCTCGGCAAAAATATAACGCTGGCTGGAAAAGTTATCGTCATCGGAGGCGGAAACGTCGCTTTTGACACAGCCAGGACCGCTCTTCGAGTTGGTGCCCAGGATGTCCATATCTATTATCGCCGGGGCATCGAGGAGATGCCAGCCTGGGAAAAAGACATAGAAGAGGCTGTTGAAGAAGGTGTTATCATAAATCCTTTCTGGTCACCGGGGAGAATCATCCATGATAACGTAAAGGTTACCGGTATTGAATTCATAGGAAGCAAAGCTGTCCTGGAGCCTGATGGTACTTCCTATATACAGGTTGAAAAAGATAGGACCCTGAAGGTGGATGCAGATGCAATTATTATTTCAATAGGCCAGGCCCCGGATTCTTCATTTATCTCAAAAGAGAGTCAACTAGAGCGGTCTTTGTGGGGAAGTCTTGAAGTTGACAACAACAGTCTGACAACAAACGTTGAGGGAATCTTTGCAGGCGGCGATTATATCACCGGCCCAACCACGGTAATTTCGGCTATTGCGTCAGGCAGAAGAGCTGCTATTGCCATTGATAAGTATCTGTTAGGTGAAAAAAGCCCCATCAGTATCATTGATGAAAAAACAAAATTTGAAGAAAAGGCCGGGCTTGCCCTTGATGAAGAGACAACAGGAGAAAAACCAAGGATCAAAATTGAAATTGAAAACCCGGTAACCAGGATAAAAGACTTCCGTGAAGTTGAAAAGGGCTTTACCGAAGATCAGGCCCGTCTGGAAGCGGGAAGGTGTTTAAGATGTGATCTGGAGGAGAAATAATTATGATCAGATCGATTACGAAATCAAAATCAAAAGAAGAAATTTACCGGCTTCTAAACGGTCTTAACCGAGTTTACATCATCGGCTGTGGAACCTGTGTAACCCTTACTCACACCGGTGGTGCTCCCGAGGTGGCCGCTATGAAAGAAGAACTCCTGGGGGCAGGAAAGCTTGTTACCGGACAGATTGTTGTCCCCGTGGCCTGTGACAACCTGACGTCTGAGATTTTAAATGAGGAGATGGGGCAAATCGAGCAGGCTGATGTCCTTCTTATTATGACCTGTGCCTTCGGGGTTCAAACTATTTCAAGCCAGCTGGGGAGAATGGTGGTACCGGCTCTTGATACGCTCTTCATTGGAAAAGAGAACGCCTCAGGCGGCTTTAATGAAATATGTACCCAATGCGGAACGTGCATAATTGGTGAAACCGGTGGGATCTGCCCGGTGACCACGTGCCATAAGGGTTTGGTTAATGGACCATGCGGCGGGACAAACCAGGGCAAATGCGAAATTCCTAACAATAAAGATTGCGCATGGACCCTTATCTATAACCGGTTGAACGAACTGGGGCGATTGGATTCCATGCGAAAGCTCCAGGGCCCGAGAAATTTCCTGGGTGAACCATCGCCCGGGAAATATGAAACGTTGAAATCGTAATTGACAAAGGACCATTGAGCTATGATCTCCTCATTTAAAAAAGCACTCGACTCAGGGAAGTTTATCATCACCTGCGAGGTGGCGCCCCCAAAAGGCACAAACCTTGAAAAAACTGTCCACCATATTGATCTGTTGAAAGACAAAGTCGATGCCATGAACCTCACTGATCATCAGAGTTCAGTTATGCGCTATCCCTCCATGGGGGGTGCCCTTCTGGTAAAAGAGATGGGGGGTGAGCCCATACTGCAGATGACCTGCCGGGATCGTAACAGACTTGCCTTGCAGGCAGATCTTCTTTTTGCCGCAAGTCGGGGCGTTCACAATGTTCTCTGTCTCACCGGCGATTCGGTAATGCTGGGAGATCACAAAGAGGCAAAAGGTGTTTTTGACCTTGACTCCAGCCAACTCGTATCTGCCGCCAGGACCCTTGAGAAAGGAAAAGACCTTGGCGGAAATGAACTGGATGGCATTCCTGCTTTTTGTGTAGGGGCCATCGTCACACCTGAGGCAAATCCCATTGAACCTCAGCTTATAAAATTTGAGAAAAAGATAGAAGCAGGTTCGGAGTTCATTCAGACTCAGGCTGTTTATGACCTGGATAAATTGAAATCATTTATGGAATATGCACGGCAGTTTCCCGTTAAAATTCTGGCTGGCATTATCTTGCTGACATCTGCTCCCATGGCCAGATTTATGAATAAAAACATTGCAGGCGTTAATGTTCCGCAAGCGTTGATTGATGAAATGGTCCAGGCACCAAAGGGAGGTGCGATTTCAAAAGGTATAGAAATTGCCGGACGAATGATTAAGAAAATTCACACTGAAAACATTTGTGACGGTGTCCACATTATGGCTATTGGAAAAGAGGAGCTGGTGCCGGATATCATGGCGGCGGCTGACCTGGCTTCATAAAAAATTGTCCCAAAAATACGAAAGAGCATCGCACAAGAATCTCTCAGGTGACTGGTAAGGCTATCTGGTAAAAACTAACCCGCACTGAGCAGACAGGAGTGGTGTTGTTTTATAGATGCGAAGGTTTTTGATCATATTTTTTGAGAGGGTAGGACATGGATGAGCCACACAAGGACAAAGCTTGTAATTTCAGGGAGAAGCGGTTCAAGGGAAGGTTATATGTTGGAAATGAGCTTGCTCGAACATTAACGATGCAAACGCCGCCCAGGGTTGGAGATGAAATTCTCTATCATGAGCGTTATGACCTTCCCTTTGAGCGCTGGCTGGTGAAGCGTGTTGCCTGGCAGGTTACAAAAGAGACAGAATGGACCTGGTTCCATGCTGCAGTAGAAAAAGTTGATAACAAAACCTGGCCGCCTATAGAATATCCCTGAAACAGAGTAAAGAACAATCAGTGTAACAGAGCCAAAGACAAAGATTAGAACTTGGTACATTATTAATCTGAACGTTAGTCTCTTGGTTCTGCTCGCCTAAACGACACACTCGTCTCTTTTCCACCTAACTGAACCGTGCTGAACGTCTCGGGCGAAGAAGCAATCAAATTCCCGCTCCTGAACACAGCGAGGCGATTTGGTCTCAACCTTAAAGAGTCCATCACGCTGCCAGCCTGCAAGATTACACAATCAGCGGGATTACCTTTTTTGATCCCATATTTTTCCAGTTTCATCACCTCAGCCCCTCTACTCGTAATCATTTCAAACAGGGTATCTGCCTGTGATGTTCCCATCATCTGGAGACAATGAGCTCCCATATGGGCTACTTCAAGCATGTCATGACTCCCCATCGGGTACCATGGGTCCATAACACAATCGTGACCAAAGGCCACATTCACCCCACTTTCCAGCAGCTCAGGGACCCTGGTAAGCCCCCGCCTCTTCGGGTAACTGTCATGACGTCCCTGAATATGTATGCTTATCAGCGGGTTACAGATCGCCTGGATTCCTGATTCTGCCATCAACGGAAGTAATTTTGAAACATAATAATTATCCATTGAATGCATGCTGGTCAGATGAGAGGCGGTAACCCGATTACCAAGACCCAGGCGATGGGTTTCATAAACCAGCTGTTCTATATGCCTCGAATGAGGATCGTCAGTTTCATCACAATGCATATCAACCAGCAGGCCGCGTGATTCTGCGACCCCGCAAAGCCAGGAAATTGCTGTGCTACCCTCCCCCATGGTTCTCTCAAAGTGAGGGATTCCACCGACAACGTCGACCCCTTTATCCAGCGCCGCAAGCAGGAGATCCTTGCCACCATCCGTGCGCAACAGCCCATCCTGCGGGAAAGCGACAAGTTGGATATCCAGCCAGTCTTTCATCTCCTCCTTGACTTCAAGCAGTACATCAACGGCGAGCAGAGACGGATCGGTGACATCAACGTGGGTACGAATCGCAAGTGTGCCTTTGGCAACTGACCAGCTCAGCAGCTCCAAGGCTCTTGATTTTAGAGCCTCTGCGGTCAATTCAGGTTTCAGCTCACTCCAGATCTGAATACCCTCAAGCAGGGTGCCACTGTTATTCAGGCGAGGCAGGCCAAGAGAAAGTGTGGCGTCCATATGAAAATGGCTGTCAACAAATGGCGGTGTTGCAAGATAGCCGTTGGCATCAAATTCCCGGTGCCCTTTTTCTTGAAGCGATTCAGTAATTTCAGTAAAGAGGCCGTCATTAATTCCTATATCGAAAGTACCATCTTTCCCTGGAAGTTTTACATTCCTGATAATGTAATCGAGCATGCACCCTCCTTATCTCTCAACCTTACAGAACGGAATTAATAATGCTTTTAGATAGGCGGACCAACATGGTAAATAGTTTGACCATCATAAGATATATTAGTCCACGAGTACAGTCTATAACAATCCCCCGTATGTAAGGTTTTGGATATTTATTCACGAATTCTTATCGCCACTCTTCAAAATATTCATCACAAAATCCTATAATGGTTAGATATTTTACCTTTTATTGAGATTATTTCCATAAGGACACCATAATCCATTTAAGCTGGAGTGGATCACACTGCTTATTAAATTTCCGATATTCTAAAAATTCGTCAGCGCCAGGCACAAACTGGATGTGCACCGAAAACGCCCGGCAATCGGGGACAGAAGTCCAGTGAGCGTCCAGAAAATTTCTTTTTTTGCCTGAATCTCATGTTATGGTGGCAGGCATCAAAGATCGGATGTGTTTGAGGTAATTATGTCATAGACGGATGGTTGAAAATAGAGGTTGAGACTGACCAAAAAAATAACTGCATTTTGAGGAATTTTTCAAATAATATCAATACATAGGAAAAATTTGATAATAATTATCAAATTTAGCTTTGAATGATCGTATTTTCTTAATTTATGAATTATATTTGCCGATACTAAATAGTACCATCTTTTATAGTGTTGGCCTGTGTTTTATACACCTTCAGCAGATATGACCTGCATTGATGAGATGGATTGATGGCAGAACACGATTGAACACAGCTCTGTTCCTAGAAACTTTATTCTGTTTTATCTATATCTTAGTGGTCTTGTAAAATTTCGTTTGGGTGTAACATTATGCAAAAAAACATCAAAAAATACCTCCTCCTCGAACAGCTCGAAGAACGTATCTTTCTTGATGCTAACCCCATAGCAGCAGTAGAAGGGGTAGATCCAATTACTGATCCTACTGTTGAGCTCACCCCAATAATTCCTCCACAGGTTGAGCCACAGGATTCAGTGGCAGGGGAACCAGAACCAATCACTGAAAACAGTGAGCAAGCGACGACTGCAGAACCAAACGAAGCTGAAGACGCATCATCGAATACCGCAGCAACCGTTCAGGGAGAAGATGGTGATGGTGCTCAATCAGTTTCAAGCGAAGATACAGGCGAAAGTGGTCTTGTTTCTTCAGACGGGATCGATGACATTGAGCAAACCACTGTAGCCGAGGCAGGCAGTGATACACAACAGACAGGAGTTGAAATAGCATCAGAACCATCTACCCCGGCACAAATTGAAACTGAGACCGGCGACGCTTCTGGGCTTGATATAACAACAGTAATAACCCCCGCCGGTGCCATTGACCCGATGATCGGTGAGGATTTCACCTTCACGGTTTCCCTCGATAATACCACTGACGGCACCCTGTACGGCCCCTATATCGATCTCTATTTTGAATCAAGCGGTGATGACGGAGATGGCGATGGCATTATTTTCGGTGATAAGAATGGAAACACGAGTAATGCCGCTCAATATCTCGGAACTTCAGTCACGAATACCATATTAACCTACGACGGCAGCAATCCGCTCTTACATCCCTATGCTGTCGATGGTGCCGGAGATCCGTTAGTAATAACAACCAATCCAGACGGCAGCCCTCTTCAGGCAAACGACACACTCGTAGTGCTTGAAATGCCATTTGGTTCCTTCACCCCTGACCAACCTGCAGCTGAAGTTGTCATTACTTCCCATATTTCAGAATATGCAATGATTGATTCTGCGGGTGGCGCTAGTTATGACCTTGATGTGCAGGTGGCTAATGGTTTCAGATATGGGACGGATTCATTGGATAACCCCGGCTTAGATCCTTCTAAAACATATACTGACGAGTCAACACTTCTGCATCCAACCCAAACATTTCGTCCGGAGGTCATCCGTTTTAGTAAAGATTACATCGGACCGGAGCAGGAAACGGCAACCGGCCCAAATTATGTCCGTCAATACACCATAGATGTCGACGTTGCTGATGGGCAGACGGTGACCAGCCTGCAAGTTATAGAAAATCTTCCTGATAACATCTGGTATCTTGGTGACGGTACAGTGACCGGAGGAGCAGTATCCTCGTCACCCGGTGTTGGAGTACACAGTGGTCAGCAACTGATCATAGATCTGGGGACTGTGATTGGGGAACCTGGCGTGGATGCCACGGTAACCTTTAACTATTATGTGCCCTATATCGACGCTGCTAACCAGGTGATTGTAGCACGTGACGACGGCAGTGACAACGATGCTGAAACAATCATAAACGATGTGCAGTTGAAGGCTGATTGGGATCCCACAGACCCCGATGATGTAACGATCATCGGCATTTTGATGGACGCGGAAGTTGATGCGTTCGGCAATATTTCTGCAACACCTGCCAATGATGAAGCATTTGACGCCAAAGCCATTGCCATTCAGAAGGAAGTAGATATTGAAAGCAATACGGGTGTGGTCGGATATACTCCTGGTGATATTGTCAAATATACCCTGAACTTCCAGGTTTCTGATTACTTTAATGTTGGGAATATTGTTGCCACGGACATTCTACCCGATGGACTCGATTTCTTGACCGCAAGTGAATCGGCTACTTTGGTTGGTGATGATCGCTACGCGCCGGTTTTTGATATTGACGCCTATGGTATAGACTATAGCGGTGACTGGAACTATGGCGTTGATCTCGTTGAAACGGTAATTGGCGGAGATGACGTCCAATTAGTTTTCAATATTTCTGAAATTGCCGGTTATGGCCCAGGTGGCATATTACGCGGCTCTTTGTCTGACGCTACTGACAATAGTCAGGATGGCTCTGTCGCTGCAGCGGCGGGAGGAACGATAACCTATTATGCTGTCGTCAGGGAACAGTATGACAGTGAGGCAAGCGGCAACGCTATTGACGATTACGTGGATCAGGGCGACACGTTCAATAACACAGTTTCGATCAATGGTACCATTTATAACGGTGACCCCGGAGACCCTGACAATCTTGTAGCAGGCGATCAGGAAAGCGATGGCTCTGGTGCCGGTTTCTCCATAGAGACAGGTTCGGTGATCAAATCAGTATATGCCATCAACGGTGCAAATCCAGATCCTGATGGGGATGGTGTCTATCACATGCAGCCGGGTGACATTGTTACCTACCGGCTGACATATACCATGCCCACCAGTGACATCGAAAGATTCCTACTTGATGATTATCTTCCACTCCCAGTAATTGATGTCGCTGATCAATCATTTCAAACCGGGGTTGATGGAGGGTCCACGCCCGTCTTAACCACAAGTGAGGCTACATCTCCAGCCTCTGGACATATCCGATTATTAGATACCGATACTTTCTCCTCCACTAGATCTGTTTTTCCAGTAGCCAGTTTTGTTAGTGATGCAAACAGCATCTCCTTCACTTACCCAGCATCCCATGATGTTACCAGTCCTGAAACCGTCATTGATATCGTATTTTCAGTAACGGTCAATGACGAACCTTTTACTGACGGTCTGTATCTGACAAACCAGGTACGGGCAACCGAAGATGGGACTCCCGGAGTACCTTCCTCCCAAGATCAGATTATCCAGATTGTCCTTGATCAACCAGTTTTGGAAATTGATAAAGGTGCTAGCCCCGTTACTGGAATAGATGCCGGAGACACTGTTGCATTTTCTGTGGAGGCCTTAAATTCAGGCCACGCGCCGGCCTTTGATACTCGTATTAAAGACACCCTTCCGGATGGTTTTGATCCCGTTATAGCCGCTGCAACATTTAATGTGGTTAGAGGAGGAACTTCTCTGGTCGCCGGAACGGATTACGTCTGGTCTGGAGGAGGTATCGACAACAATCTGGCTACGATCAATGATAATTTCTTTGCCGATCCGGGACCGGATGGTATTTACGGCAATCTGGATGATGGCTACACGGGTGGTATTGAGCTTGTGGATGTTGGCGGTAATGGAGCACTTGCTCCTAGTGAATCCATCATTATTTCCTATACGCTTGTGGCAGCAGATACTATCCAGCCCGGGCAATCCATCACAAACACCGCAACAATAACCAACTTTGCTGGAGCAGAGGGGGCTTCCGACCATACGATTCAAGATATTACTGATGATGCCACCGTCACCTCCCCGTTGCCAACTGTGGTAAAGGCGGTCACCGATACCAGTGAGACATCGACTCCCGGTCTTGTTAATGTAGTCGTTGGCGAAACAGTGGAATACACAGTGACCATCACCGTTCCTGAAGGTGAAGTGAATGATTTCGTACTGACTGATACCCTTGATAGCGGCCTGGCAATTGTGAGCCTGGACTCAATTGGGGTCGATGCGGGTTTAACAACCGATAATGCAGGAGATTGGAACGGTGTACTGACAGATGCTCAAGCTTTACTTGCTTCACCAGGTCGGATATTCACTGTTGATTTCGGCAATGTCACAAACACTGCGGCAGTTAACAACGGTGCTGATGAGCAAATCACCATAACCTACACCGCAGTTGTGCTCAATGTAGCAGGAAACCAACAGAATACACGTCTTGACAATGTAGCCTATGTGAGTTGGGACGACCCCAATAGTCTCGGGATTTCTGCAAGAACCTCAAATGTTAACTCGCCTGACGTTATCGTTCAGGAAGCTGATCTGCAAATTGTCAAAGAAGTCTGGGATCCAATTTCCGCAACCTTTGTGGATGCAGATAATATTAGCTCTGCTGTTAATTACGATCAGGGCGACACAGTCATGTACCAAATCACAATTGACAGTGCCGACACCCATAGCTTTGAGAACGCCTTTGATGTGGTTTTTACCGATACCATTCCCGGTATTCTTGATATATCAACCGCAGTTGTAACCTTTAATAGCGGTCTCGCCCCAACATCCTTTGCTTATAATAACGCAACTGGGGACATTACAGCCACCTGGGATGACTTTGATGTCAATCAAAGCTCTGTTTTTCTGATCACCGGCACCTTGCCAGCAACGACAGCAGGACAGGAAATTTCTAATACCGGTACGGTAACCTGGGAAAGCCTGGATTCCGACCTTGGCGCTCCTCTTTCAGCATACAGCAGTGTCTCATATGAACGAACCGGCGATACTGCTGATCCCGGAGGTGCAACAAATGATTACACAGATTCAGACCCGGCTTTCATTGCCATTACAGGTGGCATTGACAAAATCGATCCGGCTCCACTCAGCTACACCATAGGCGACACAGTAACTTACACCATTAATGTCACCGTACCAGACGGAACCACAAATGATCTTGTGGTAATCGATGCTCTGCCGGACGGAATGATCTATGTCGGCGGCTCGGCCACGAGCGTCATGGGCTCCTTTTATGGCTCAGATATTACAAGTCCGACCGTAACTGCAGCAGCCGGAGATGGTGGTGATATCACCTTTTCCTTCGGAGATGTAATAGCTGATGATACCTTCAACAACGACAACACCTTTACCATTATTTTTGATGCCCAAGTTACCAATATTCCAGGCAACTTTGATGATCCTGATGGGACAGGGCCAGTAGAAGCAACTTCGTTGTTAAATCATGTCTCTATGAGTTATGCAGACCCGGCCAATCCCGGCAGCACTCTCACGATTGACGACCCTACGGATCCTGTAGTGTCAGTTATTGAGCCGTGGATCGTGACCACAAAGACTGTTAATCAAATTACCGGGGTAGAAGCGGGAGATATTCTCATATATACCGTTACATTGGCGAACGGTGGTAACGCTACTGCATATGAGGTCAACTTCAACGACACCCTGGCTCCGGGAACGAGTATGGGCTCTATCCAGAGTGCTGTAAGAAGTGACGGGATTGCGGTATCTAATGGAACAGCAGTTACACAGGCTGACTCGAGCATTCTCTTTTCTGCTGATGACTGGGATCTGGACCCCACTGAAACATTAACCATCACCTATACCGTCAATGTTACTTCGACAGTTCTGGTAGACGGCACTCATACAAACACTGTTGATGCCGACTGGTCTTCTCAGGAAGGCACCGACCCAAATGAACGCATTTACGATGAAAACGATGGTATCGATTCTCCGGTGGATGACGGAGCCAATGCCGATAGAGATAGCGACAATGCCGTTTTCTCAATGGATCCGGTCACCATTGCAAAAAGCGACGGTGGTGTGACCCAGGCAACTATTGGTGATACCATAACATACACTCTGACAATCAATTCACCACAAGGAACTATTGACAACTTCGTCGTTGAGGACGTTCTTGCCGAAGGCTTAATCTTTAATAATGATGCAAACATCACCGCAGCTAGCGGCTCCTTCTCAACTGAGAATTCTACTGCTCCTTCGTTTACCACTAATGACGGTAGTGCAGATGTCACGATAACATGGAATCTTGGCGACACCTTAGTTCTCACAGATGATCCCTTAATCATCACCTACACGGCTCTGGTAGCTGACGTCGGTAGGAATTTTCTCGGGGAAGGCCTCGGCAATACTGCTTCCATCGAGTATGACAATGCCCAGGGCGTTCATGAGACTCCTGCTCCGGTATCCGATGGCTTAACTGTTTCCGAACCTCAGATAACAACAACTAAAAGTGTTGCTGATTCAGCAGATCCAGGTAGTGATGCAACACCCGGGGAAATACTGACCTACACCGCTCGCTTCACCAATACAGGCAATGCTACTGCCTTTGAGGTGAATGGTGTTGATACACTCGCAGCCGGAACAGAATTTATTGCTCTCAGCAGCGCTGTTGACAACAGTGGAACTGACCTGATCAGCTCTACAGTGATGAGCGACAATGGTGACGGTACCATATCTATAGTTGGTAACTGGGATATAGCAGTAAATGACTGGGTAGAAATCCAGTATACGGTAGCTGTATTGTCTGCTGGATTTACAAGCGGTAACTATACCAATACGGTAGATGCAGACTGGACTGGCCAGAATGGCTCTGTGGGAACTGAAAGGACTTACAACGATACGGGCACCTCGCCGGTTGATGCTGATCAGGATACAGATGATGCTTTCTTTACCGTTACTCCAACGGCGTCATTGGGTGACACGGTGTTTTTTGATGCCAATGCAGATGGAGGACCCTTTAATAGTGCCGCTGGTGATGTTGGCATCAGTGGAGTAAATATTACCATCAGTGCCGATGTTGATGGTGACGGTACGCTTGAATTCTCTCAAAGTGTTCTGACCAGCGCAACTGGACAATACAGCTTCAATAATCTTGCCGCCTTTGACGATTATGTAATAACGGTAGATTACGATGGAATAAATGGAAGTGTATTTAATCTTGATGCAGCAGGGTACACTCAAACCTATGATCTCGATGAGAATGGTTCCCCGAGTCTTGACAACACTGCTTCAAATATCAGTCTAACGCCCGGTCAAAACCGCACCGATATTGACTTCGGATATACCGGTCAGAACACTGTGGGTGACACTGTCTGGTTTGATCTTGATGGTGATGGCGTTCAGGATCCTGGGGAAAATGGAATCGACGGTCTTACGGTCACGCTTACCGGCGATATCGACAATGACGGAATAGACGAGTATACAGCCAGCACGACAACAGCCTTGGATGGCACCTATTTCTTCAATAATTTACCGGCAGGATCATTTGATATAACCGTAACACCTCCAACAGCATCAACGCCGACCTATGATTATGACAGTGATTTTGCATCCCCTCCCGACAATACAACCGAAGTTATTCTAGGAGCTAATGAAGATAATCTAGATATCGACTTTGGACTTCGTGGTACGGGAATTATCGGTGACTATATATGGTATGACGCTGATGGAGATGGTATTCAGGATGAGGCTGCTGATGCTGGAATTGCCAACGTTAGCATAACTATTTCAGGCGACATTGACGGCGACGGCATCGAAGAGTACACAGATTCAACTATTACCGCCGACGACGGCAGCTACTCATTTAATTACTTGCTTGGCGGCACCTATACCATCACGGTTGACGATACTACGCTGCCAGCTGGGATGACTCAGTCTGGTGATCCTGACACAAGTCTAGATAATAGCTCTAATATCAGCCTTGCTCCTGGTGGAATCAATCTAGATCAGGACTTTGGCTACACTGGCCTAAACTCGGCAGGAGATACCGTTTGGTTTGATTTTAATAATAATGGGATTCAGGATGTGGGAGAGGATGGAATCGGTAATGTCGATGTGACTTTAACAGCAGATATTGATGGAGATGGCATTACAGAATATTCATCAACCACCACGACTGATGGCGATGGACTTTACACCTTCACCAATCTGCCTGGTGGCGATTACACTATTTCTGTTGACCCTACATCCCTACCTCCGGGGGCAGTTCAGACATACGATCTC
Source organism: uncultured delta proteobacterium (assembly GCA_963776075.1). Lineage (GTDB taxonomy): Bacteria > Desulfobacterota > Desulfobulbia > Desulfobulbales > Desulfocapsaceae > MADRE3. The sequence continues at coordinate 35,418 of CAVZLG010000003.1, read as the reverse complement.
GATGATGGTCTTGGAGCGTCCAATAATCAAGCAATCTTTACTATGGACGGTGCCAGCGACCGTGACGATGTCGATTTTAGTTATCGGGGCACTGGCTCTATCGGTGATTTCGTCTGGTATGATGCAAACTTTGACGGAATCCAGAATGATGGACCTCTTTCAGGACTGGAAAGTGTCACTGTTTTATTGGCAGGGGACATTGATGGCGACACGACTATTGATTACACGACAACCGCCACCACAGGCACAGACGGTAGCTACAGTTTCGACAATCTGCTCGGCGGCAGCTATACCATTTCAATCGAAACAGCAACGCTGCCAGGAGGTTCTGCAAACTGGCGTCAAACCTTTGACCTCGATGATTCAACCGGGCCTTTTACAACTGCTGATAGCGCAGAAGCCACTGATCTTGGCATCAACGGTGCTGCTCTGGATCGTACAGATGTCGATTTCGGCTACACTGGTAACAGCTCAATCGGTGATACAATTTTCTTTGATGCAGATAATTCTGGCGACGAAACTGCAGGCGACACCGGTATCACTGATGTACAGGTAACACTTTCTGCCGATATTAATGGTGACGGTACCCTGGACTTTAGCTGGACTGATATCAGTGATGCAAGCGGACTCTATCTCTTTGAAAACCTGCCTACTTTTGATAGCTACACGGTAACAGTTAACCCCACCAATCTGCCTCCTGGCACTGTTCCCACCTATGATCTTGACGGTATAGATACCGAAAATATTGTTACGGGAATAACGCTTGGAGTTGCTGAAGATCGATTAGATGTCGACTTTGGCTATTTCAGCAGCGGCACCGGCTCTATTGGTGATACAGTCTGGTATGATGCAGATGCAGACGGTGTTCTTGATGCCAGTGAGCAAGGACTTGCAGGAGTAGACCTCACTCTGACCGGTGATATAACCGGTGACGGGCTAAACGATATTTCCTTTTCAACCACTACTGATGAAAACGGCATCTACCAGTTTACTGATTTATTGCCAGGTAACTATACGGTTACGGTCGATTCTGTGCCTGCCGGAATGGAGCAGACCTTTGATATCGACGCCCCCGTGACGGATAACGCTGCCTCCCTCAGTCTGGCAGATGGTGAGAATAACAATAATGTTGATTTCGGCTACACCGGCTCGGGCTCGATCGGCGACACGATCTATTTTGACGCCGATAACTCTGGGTCAGAAACCGCCGGTGATACCGGCATCCCCGGCGTTACAATAACCCTTGCAGGTGATCTAAATAACGATAGTATTGAGGATATACTAACGACAACAACTGATGCGAACGGTCTCTATCTCTTCGATAATCTTCCAGATGGCGATTATACGATTACCGTTGATCCAGCGAGCCTGCCAGCAGGAATGACCCAGACAGCCGACCCGGATATCGATATCGATAATACATCGGCTACCACCCTTGCTGGTGGAGCAGATGTGCTTGATCAAGATTTCGGTTATACCGGTTCCGGTTCCATCGGTGACACCGTTTGGGAAGATGTAAACGGTGACGGTATCCAAAATGGCATTGAATTGGGGCTGGGTGGTGTTGGCGTAAGCATTTCTGTAGACTTTGACGGTGACGGCATTGCGGACTACACCGAAACGATAATCACAGACGGTAATGGAAACTATAGTTTTGATAACCTTCCTGCCGGCGAATACACCATCGCCGTGGAAACCGACACTTTGCTGCCTACGTATATTTTAACCGGTGATCCTGATTCTAACCCAGATTCTGTTGCAACCGTCAATCTTCCTGCCAGAGGAACAAACCTGGATCAGGATTTCGGCTACCAGAATACATTACAAAATACCGGTTCCATTGGCGACACAGTTTATTTTGATGCTGACGGCAGCGGAGCACAGACGGGAGAAGAGCCAGGACTCTCAGGAGTCACTGTAACCTTGACTGGAGACATTGATGGTGACGGTGCACCAGAAAATGTTAATACGACAACCGACCTAAACGGTAATTATCTTTTTGATAACCTGCCTGCTGGCGACTATACAATCACAGTTAATCCAACGACCCTGCCTGCTGGCATGAGCCAGACTGATGACCCTGATGGTGTCATTGATAATAATTCTATCGTTAATCTTGCTGCTGGAGTAGATGATGACGCTCAAGATTTTGGCTATAACGGCACCGGCTCTATTGGCGACACCATTTTCTTTGACGGCAATAACAACGGTATTCAGGAATCAAATGAAGGTGGCATTAATGCGGTGCAGGTAAACCTCAGTTTAGACCTTAATGGTGATGGCGTAGCGGACTATACTGAAACATCCATCACGGATTCTGACGGGAACTATCTTTTTGAACAGCTACCTGCTGGTGAATACACCATTGCTGTTGATACTTCGTCGTTACCGGCCGGTATGATTCAAAGCGGTGATCCGGACAGTTCCCTTGATGACATGGCAACTTACAACCTGGCTGGAGGGGAAAACAACCTCAACCAGGATTTTGGCTACACCGGGACTGGTTCCATAGGTGACACCATCTGGAACGATGCTGATGGGGACGGCGCCCAGAGTGTTGGTGAGACTGGCCTCCCAGGAATCAATATAAGTATTGAAGCCGATATCGATGGTGACGGGATAACAGACTACACTGAAAATACAACCACTGACAGCAATGGCAACTACCTGTTTGACGACCTTCCGGCAGGTGCCTATACGATAAACGTGGATCCTGCAACACTGCCGACAGGATTCAACCAGAGCGGCGATCCTGACGGTACCAATGATAATACGACCTCTCTGACCCTCGATGCTGACGAGAATAGCCTCGATCAGGATTTTGGCTACAATAGCGGAACCGGATCAATTGGTGATATCATTTTCTTTGATGTCGATGGGAACGGCGCACAGGATGGCTCGGACTCCGGACTGCCAGGTGTATCGGTTTCCTTAACCGGTGACCTGGATGGCGACGGGACCCCAGATACCATTACTACCGTTTCAGATGACAGCGGCGCGTATCTGTTTGATGGCCTGCCTGCCGGTGATTACACCATCACTGTTGACCCCGCCACTCTGCCTGATGGTATGAATCAGACGGCTGACCCGGATGGTGTCAACGACAACACCTCTGATGTCACGCTTGCTGCCGACGAAGACAACCTGGACCAGGATTTCGGCTACCAAGGGACTGGCTCCATTGGTGATACCATCTGGGATGATGATAACGGCGATGGCATTCAGAATGTTGGGGAAGGAGGACTGCAAAATGTGGATGTAACCCTATCCATAGACTTTGACGGCAATGGAACGGTGGATTACACCCAGACGACAACCACAAATGGTTCAGGCAACTATCTTTTTGACAACCTGCCTGAAGGCGACTATACCGTTTCCGTGGATACCGGCGCTGTTGCGCTGGACGGTTACGTTCTGACCGCTGACCCGGATAACAACCTGGATTCTACGTCCATCGTCACTCTTCCTGCCGGAGGATCAAACCTGGATCAGGATTTCGGTTACCAGAATACCGGAAGCCCAACAGGCTCTATCGGTGACACCATCTATTTTGATGCAAATAATAACGCAACAGAGGATAGCGATGATGCCGGTCTGCCGGGCGTTAGCGTCACCCTGGTAGGTGACGTTAATGGTGACGGTACGACTGATACCGTCACGACAACCACTGACGCTAGCGGCTCTTATCTTTTTGACAACCTGCCCGAAGGGAATTACACGATCACTGTTGATGCGACGACCCTGCCTGCAGGGATGACTCCGACAGAGGATCCGGATGGAGGTGCTATCAACAGCTCTGATGTCGCCCTAGGCGAGGGAGAAGATAATTTTGACCAGGACTTCGGTTATACCGGCAGCGGCGTTATCGGCGACACTATCTATTTTGATACCAATGGCAATGGCGTCCAGGACGGTTCTGAAAACGGTCTGCCAAGTATAGATATCACCATCAGTGTTGATTTCGATGGTAATGGCACCCCTGATTATACAGCAACGGCAACGACAGATGCCAATGGCAACTACAGCTTCGGCAACCTGCCGGGTGGCGAGTACTCAGTCAGCGTCGACACTGCCAGCCTGCCTGGCGATGTCAGGCCAAGCGGCGACCCAGATGCAACGCTTGACAACACAAGCACCGTTAATCTCGGTCCGAATCAAATCAATAACGATCAGGACTTTGGTTACACCGGCACCGGTTCAATCGGCGACACGGTCTATTATGATGCTGATGGCAATGGCTTTCAGAGCCCTGGTGAGAGGGGACTCGGTGGCGTAACGGTCACCCTGCAGGGGGATTTTGATAATGACGGAACCATTGAGGCAGTGACAACCACGACAGATGGCAATGGCAGCTATCTGTTTGCTAACCTCATCGCTGGGGATTATAACGTCTATGTCGATACCACAACTCTTCCAGGCGGTCTGACCCAAACGGGAGACCCTGATGCAACCCTGGACAACCAATCAACGGTAACATTGTCGGCCGGAGAAACCAATCTCGCACAGGATTTCGGTTACGACGGACCTTCTCCATTTCCACCACCAGTGCCACCGCAACCTGAAACGCCTATAGTCCCGGTGACACCAGCATCTCCACAACCCTCGCCGGTTCCGATTGCTCCCCCCGATCAGGGGCTCGTGGCGGATGCCTTTTTTATGTATAGACAGTTTGGCGAGCGAATCGGCACTGAAATTTTTAACCGGGAGGAGATGCTTCCCTGGCAGCCTCCGATTCTACCGGTTTCGCCAATGTATACTGGGCATACAGAGCCCGGCACCACGATTCAGCTTGTCCTCTTTGATGCCCTCGGTAATCAGATTGGCTACGAAAGTGTCATGGCAGATACCGCCGGCAACTGGATGGCTGATTTTCCTGAGACGATTATGTACGAGCTGCCCCACCGCATGGAAATTGTACAGACAATATCGAGCTACAATGCCAGTAGTGCCGGTTTTTTTAACATGCGGACATATTTCGCCCCCAGCTTCGGCAGCATGATCTATTCTCACACCCGTCTTGACGTTGATGCAGTTTTCGCCTATATGCCATCCACCGTCATGGAGTCTGTGCATCACAGCAATCTTGCGCCATTCGATATCACCTGGAACGATTTTAATGGTTATGAATTTGTCGCCCCATCAACAAACCCGTCGCAAAACAGCCACTGATAAAACAAGAGGAAAAGGTAGAAGAATGAAAACTCGACTCGCAATAGTTGCATTAGCAGCCTTTGGAAGTTTTTTCAGCATTGCACCCATCTATGCTGAGGAGGAAGTTTCGTCAGACTTCAAACTAGTGGTAGAAGCCACTAAAGAGAGTGCGCTTGATTATGAAAAGCTGAAAACGAAACTATTGCAAAGATATAGTACAGCTATCGTACAGATGGAACAGGCGGAGAGCAGCTATACCTCCATTTTTACCGGTTCCCTGGTAAGTGAGTCAACTGGCGGCTCAAGCTCAATTCCAAAGGATTATAAACCCTGGTGGCAGGCTCGGGCCAATGGCCGCATCAACCAGGCCGTTCCTAATCTCTCAACAGACATTACCTCATTATTTTCACGGGCACTCAAACATTCATCACAGATCAAGGTCTTCAGCGATTTACCGCTCATCCGTCAAACAACCATTCAAGAAGCTCAGGGACCGTATGATTTCAGGATCTTTGCCGAAGGCCGACTGTCGGATCTTGATGAGCCCGTGGGCGACGATCTGAAGACAGGCGGCCCCCTGCGCTATGAAGAGGATGCAAGTAATGTTGAATACGGGGTGCGGAAAAAGTTTTTGGCCGGAACCGAAGTCGAATTGAAGCAAAATATTGGCGGCATGGACACCAACTCAATCTATTTTAATCCAGAGGAGCAGGCTCGAACCGGGACCTACCTGACAATCAGGCAGCCGCTTCTAAAACGATTTGGCATTGCCTATAACCGTGCGCCACTTGATCTGGCAAACATCGATCACACCGTTGCCCAGGAAGAATTGCGGCGAAACGTGGAAAGCCATCTGCTGGAAGTTACCCGCGCCTATTGGGGCCTTTACCTGGAACGCTCTTTATTACTGCAGAAGGAACAGCTGGCTAAAAGAAGCCTGGATATATACAAACAAATGCAACAGCGCTCCTCTATGGATGTTGCGCCCAGTCTGCTGGCACGCGCCAGGTCGTTGGTAAACACCCATGAACTTGCCGCCATGCAGGCTGAATTTGCCATGCTCAACGCCCAGTCCCGTATCCGTGCACTGGTAAATGACCCGGAACTCCTCAACAGTGCCGGTTTAGAAATGACCACTAGCCAGATGCCTAACAACCAATTGTTTGAAATCAGTTTTGACCAGGCCCTGCAAACCACGCTGGATAATCGTCCGGAGATTGCCCAGGCAATAAAACATATCCAGTCAGCCTACCTGAGACTTGAACGATCCAGAAACGAGCTGCGTCCGGATCTGGATTTATTTTTCCAGACATATGTTAAGGGACTTGAGGGTGATTACGAGTACGGTACTGCCTACTCAAATCAATTTGATGAAGGCGATCCCAGCTATGTTGGCGGCTTGCGTTTCGAATTCCCGCTCGGTAATAACGGGGCCAGGGCGCGCAACCTGCGGAAAAAAATAGAAATACGCCAACTTCTGCACCAATTGGATACAACCGTTGAAAATGTTTTGCTTGAGACGCAGGTTTCCTATCGAGAACTTGAAAAAAACTACCGCTCCATGGTACAGGGATATCAGATCATGCTCTCAGATCAGGAAGAGGTTAAGGCTCTTCTGGCCCGTATTGACTATCTCTTGGCGGACAATGAACCGTACGGTGATGTCCTCTACCGGCTGATGGATGCAAGCGAAAGGCTCACCGATTCTGAAGAGCTGTTTGCTAAAAGTGAACTGACCTATAATTATGCACTTTCTAATCTTTATAGAGCAATGGGGATACTGGTCAGCAACAACAACATAATCTTTCAAGAAGAAACACCAGAGGATGGTGATGAGCTGCCGGTTATTTTCGTTCGCAAACAATAGAAGCCCATGGGCCATGTTCCGATTTCAATCGGAACATGGCCTCTCCTGTCGTATTAACTGTTTTCTGCTTTCTCAGTTTTTGATTCTGCTAAGCGCAGCATATTGCTGGGCAGAGACTTACGATACCTTCCTGGAGCCAAATCAGATTGTTGACATCTCCTCACCATTTCGCGGCAGGATCAGCTCAATCCATGTCCGCAACGGAGATCAGGTTACGGTTGGTCAACTGTTGGCCGAACTTGATACTCACGTCCTGGAAGCGAATCTTGCCTCAGCTGAGGTGGCCGCCTCCTTTCGTGGCCGGATCGATGCGGCCAGGGCGCTTGCCACCATGCGTAAAAACAGATACACCATGCTACAGGAGTTGGAAAAAAGCGGCAACGCAAGGCCCGAGGAAATGAAGCGAGCCGACACCGACCTGGCCATGGCACAAGCTCAACTTCAAAGCGCGCTTGACGATAACAAACTAAAAAAATTAGAGGCAGATATCATCCGCGCCCAAATTGATGAAAAAAAACTTCGTAGCCCGATTGATGGTATCGTTGTCAAAATCCATAAACAGCAGGCAGAATTGATTGGCGGCAATGACCAGCAAGGTTTTATGACCATTGTACAACTCGACCCGTTGAAGGCTGTTTTTCATTTACCTCAGGATGTAACGGCTGAGATGCACCCCGGTGAACAAATAACCATTGCCGCATCCAACAGATCAGTAACAGGGAAGATTGATTTTATTTCACCAGTAATAAATGCCCAGAGCGGCACAATAGAGGTTTCTATTATTATTCCGAACTCGGATGACAGCCTGATTAGCGGCAGCCGATGCACGTTAACTGCACCATAATTTTCTGGAGATTTCAGCCATGGCAGAAGAATCAAAAACGCAACAAATCAAAGTACGATACACCGAGACATCCGCACTGTATGCCTCACAATTTATTGTCAACACCAGTGGAGAAGACCTGACTATTAACTTCTCTTCCGGGCCGATTACCGATCCTGCAAGCAATGAAACCATTCTGCCTGTCCATACTCGGATGGCGATGACCATGAACGGCGCTCGCAGATTGCATGATGTGCTGGGAAACATTCTCAACAAGCAGGCAGCAGGCACTGCAGATATTCCTCAAGCTGCTCAGGCAAAAGTGCCTGACATTAAACAGTAAATTCGATTGAACGAGACGTCTCCTAACCGACCACTACAGGGAGGTTCTGTAATCCTGAGGCCGGACATTCAGCGGCTCTCCACTCAGTTCATACGGCTGGCGGAAAAAGCGGAAAATCGTAAGCGGTTGATCCTTGATTTTTTGCAACTTTCCATCGGTCTTATCAATGCTGCAGGTGCGATCTATTATCGAAATGACGGCGAAGTCCCTGTTGCTGAATGTGAGCTGCTCTCTCGTCAGGCCCTGGCATGGTCAGGTAATCTGCCCTCCCTGCTGGAAGATAGCGCCAAGCATGCCCTCAGCACTGGTAGTGCTCAGCACAGTCGACTGGCAGATTACCCCGCTGCCCAGATTATTTCTTGTCCGGCATCAGAGCGTGGTCACAGTTCAGGTTGCCTGTCTCTGGTGGTTCTGACAGCGGAACAACCAATTGAATCGTTTTTGGCAATTTCCCAGCTGCTCACGGCACTGCTCAGCCTTCTTCTCAAAGAGGGAAAAGCTATAGAACCTCAGCTCCATAGCACGTTTCTGCATCTTTCTGCTATTACCACCCATGTTCTGGAATCAGGTAATCAGCAAGAGGCCCTTGTACAATTGAATACGCAATTGCGGAATTGGGCCGGTTCTGATGAAGTGGCGATCGGCACTGCTGCCGCCTCGGGTCGCATTGTCTTGAGCTCACTATCGCATGTGACTTCGGTTGATCAGCGCACTGAGCAATCGCGTACCCTGACAAAAGCACTGACTGAGTGCACTATTCAAAAAGAAGTGCTCTGTTATCCTGCACCAGACGATTCTACTGTCCACAGCTCACCAATCCTAAAAGATCTCCTGAATTTCAGCGAAAACAATCAGGTTGTCGCTGTTCCCTTTCCTGATACGAAGGGAAACATCATTGGTGCCGCACTATTCTCCTGGACCACCGCTGGCGACAGGACGAACATTTTAAAGAGTCTCGAAACAGGCAAACATCTGTTGGCAGCCTGTCTTACCGCTTTACAGGATAAGTCTTCCTTTCGTATTACCAGCGGCATAAGCAGCCAAAAGCAAGGCAAGCGCAGCAAGCTTGGAAGGTCGCTTCTGGGTATTGGATTCGTGCTGCTACTTGTTGCGATCAGTCTTATTCCTGTTCCCTTTCGTTTGAGCACAGATTGTCTTGTGCAGCCCATCTCTATCAGGTACATCGTTTCCAGATTTGATGGTATCCTGCAGGACGTCCTCGTGCAGCCTGGCGATGAGGTCCAGGATGGTGATGTGCTTGCCAGGCTTGATGGACGCGATAATGAGCTCAACCTGGCTGCCCTTGCTGCTGAGCGCAGCAAGGCACGTAAAACACGCGATCACCATCTGGCTTCCGGAAATACAGCAGCGGCTCAAATTGCCGGGCTAGAAGAACAGCGCCTTGTACAGCAACTCAGTATACTCCAGGAAAAACAGAAACACCTGACCCTCTCAAGTCCAATCGACGGTATCATTCTCACCGGTGATATGAAACGAATTGAGGGAAGCCCCGTTGGCAGAGGGCAGACGCTTTTTGAGGTGTCACCACTAAAGGCAATGATCGTTGAGCTTGGTGTCAGGGAAGATCATATCTCCTTTGTGGATCCCGGCATGGAGGTGACAGTTCGTTTTGATGCGTTCCCGAACACACTATGGAATGGTACGATTGAAAAATTAAATCCCAAATCGATGATCCGTGACAATCGCAATGTCTTCATCGCTGAGCTGGAATTTAATAATCCCGACGGTAGGCTTAGGCCAGGTATGCAGGGAAAAGCGAAAATTGATGCCGGCAGGAAGCCACTCGGTTGGATTCTGTTTCGCAAACCGTGGTATACCTTGCTGTGGTTAAAGGATTTTCTTTTTTAATTCGCTATGAATTCTCCTGAAATCACTCTACCTAGACTGCGCGCGGACCTTCGCTTTACTCCGTTAACTGAGAAAGGTAATCCGCACTATATTCTTGAAGATCCTGTTCGAAACAAATTCTATCGTCTTGGTCTCGAAGAATACCTATTCATCAGTCGATTGAACCAGGCATCATCGATTGAACAGCTCCTTCGGGGTGTGGCCCAGACAGCTGAAACACAATTGAGCCTCGAGCAGGCAGAAGCTATCATCAACTGGCTTGCAGTCCGGCAGCTCCTGCAGCTTGATAATGCAAGCCCCCTTATTCAGGCGTTGGAGCAAGAACACACGAGCAAAAAATGGCAGCGTTTGAGCCGACTCAATATTATCACTATCAAAATTTCCCTGTTTAACCCCGATCCGCTATTGAACGTTTTGAGCCCGAAACTCTCCTGGCTGACCGGCAAACTATTCGCTGTCATCTGGCTGGCACTGGCTGTTTCTGCTCTTGGTATTCTTTTTTCCAGGTGGCAGGAATTCAGTGCCCAATCAGTCAGTTTTTTTTCAACAGGCAACCTGCTTGCAATCTGGCTTATCTGGTTTTCACTCAAACTTTTTCATGAATTATTCCATGCCCTGGTGTGCCGACGCTATGGCGGCAGGGTTTACGATGCCGGATTTCTCTTTATCCTCTTCATTCCGCTAACCTATGTCAATGCCACTTCCTCATGGAATTTTCCTTCAAAATGGCAGCGAATTCATGTCGCAGTAGCCGGAATGTTCATAGAGCTTGGCATAGCCTGGGTTGCTCTTCTTGTCTGGGCCGGACAGCCGGGCACAGCGATGGGCCTGATCGCTCATAACACGGTTATCATTGCCGGAATCAGCTCCCTGCTCTTTAACGCCAACCCGTTGATGCGCTTTGACGGCTACTATGTTCTCTCGGATCTTACGGGCATACCCAATCTCTACAGCCATGGTTTGCAGTTTATCAGAGGCGCAGGTGCAAAATGGTTTCTAGGAATCTCATCAACGCCCTTGACGGGAAGCTGGGGCAGGAAATGGTTCATTCGGCTGTATGGCGTCGGTATCTATATCTGGCGCCTGTTTATACTCCTTTCTCTTGGCTATATTGCCAGTAGCATGGCTGGCGGTTTCGGTATTATTGCAACGTTCGGCGCAGCAATTGTCTGGCTCGGCATGCCGCTCTACCTTTTTTACAAGAGACTGCCTCTGTACAAGCAGCAGAACCCCTCAGTCGTAAACCATCTTTTACTGCGTTTTTTAATAACTATTGCAGGTATTGCTCTTACCGCCAGTGTCATCAGCTGGGAACAGAGGATCGAGGCTCCTGCGGTTATTGAATATCAACATCAGTTTAGTGTCAGACCTGAAATAGATGGATTTGTAACTGCCGCACATGTCACTGAAGGACAACTCGTGCAGCAGGGAGAATTGCTGATTACCATGGAAAATAATGAACTGGTCTATGCCGTAAACCTCTTGGACCTTGAAATTAAGCAGCTCGAGCTGGAGAGCCGCATTGCTCAGAGCACCAATCAACTCACCCAACTGCAGATAATTAAAGAACAACAACAAACCAGCGCCAAAGAGTTGGTGGATCTGCAGCGAGATCTATCTGCACTCCGCATTCATGCTCATAATGACGGTGTTGTTATCGGGGCAGATCTCGAAACGTTCCAGGGAACCTATGTCCTGCAGGGTAAAGAACTTTTCTGGATAGTCAGCAAGGAGCAAAAACATATCATCGCCAGTGCTTCTCAGGATGATGTTGATCAATTCCAGGAACTGGTTAACAAATCCATAGATATTGACATGCGCTCAGCCGGGCTCGGTTTATTCTCCGGCACCCTTAAAAAGGTATCCCCCACTGCTACGACAGAATTATTACACCCTGCTCTTGGAGCAGTGTATGGCGGCCCGCTGGATGTCCGGCAACAGACTATCGGCGGAGCTGGCAAAGACATGGAACAGTATTATCGATTTGAGCTGTTTGCACCGCGGTTCAAACTCGACGTTGAGCTTCCCCAGAAGATGGCAGAAAAAGTAAAAGATGGACAACCGGCTACACTGTATATCCGCGGCAGCAAGATTTCACTTGGCAAGACCTTTGTTAAATGGGCAAGAAGTTGGCTTGAAAAAAGAAATTCACCTATTAATTGACCAAGTAAGTACTCCACTGACTTCGCCTTATCTCTCCCCTTTACGGAAAGGAATTAATAACGCCTTTGGGTAGGCGGACCGGCGTGACATGACGATAAGTGCCACGATGGAAAAGACATAGGGCATCATCAGATAAAACTGATAAGGAACGACCATGCTTGATTGTTGCTGTACACGCATCTGCAGCGCGTCAAAGGCTGCAAAAATAAGCGTTCCAAGCAGGGCTTTACCCGGTTTCCACGATGAAAACACCACCAGTGCTATACAAATCCAGCCTCGGCCATTGACCATACCGATATAGAACGCATCAAAGGCTGACATGGTCAAAAAGGCACCGCCTATGGCCATGAAAGCGCTGCCGAGCATCACCGCGGCCGTTCTGATGGCAAAAACAGAGAGTCCCTGCGATTCAACAGCCATTGGATTTTCCCCGGTCATGCAGAGGGCGAGTCCAGCAGGCGTTTTATTGAGAAAGTACGCCACCACCACAACACATACCAAAGCGAACATGGTCATCGGAGATTGAGCAAACAGCACTTCACCGATAAACGGAACCTTACTCAACACCGGTATATGCATGGACTCAAACGGAATAATTTTGGGAGGAGTTGTTGCGTTTGGCAGCAACATTCTGAAAACGAAGGCAGACAAAGCTGTTGCCAGCATCGTGATTCCCAGTCCGGTTACATGCTGTGAGAGCCCCAGATGTACGGTGAACAGTGCGTGAAGCAGGCCAAAAAGTGCCCCGATAAAGGCGGCAAAGAGCACGCCTGTCCAGAGATCCCCGCCAAAATAAACCCATGTCCAGCCGGTCATACAGCCCGCGGCCATGATTCCTTCGATGCCCAGGTTAAGCACGCCTGCACGCTCACAAATAAGCTCACCCAGGGTACCAAAAATGAGAGGAGTTGCCATTCGCACCGTTGCTGCCCAGAAACCGGCTTCAATCAACAATTGCAATAGTTCCATGCTATCTCCACCGGATCCTGTATTTTGTGAACAGCATGCTGACTAATACTGCAAGCAATGATATCGAGGTCGCCACATCTGCGATGTAGTTGGAAATATTCAGAGACCGACTCATTGAGTCAGCACCAATGGACAAGATGGCAATAAAAAGTGAAGACAGCATTACTCCAAGCGGATGGAGTGAGGCCAGCATTGCCACCACGATACCCGAATAACCAAAGCCTGGTGACAGATCAAGGGTAAGATACCCTTTGAGACCGCAGAGCTCAGAGACACCGGCAAAACCGGCGAGACCTCCAGAGAGCAATGCCGTTCTGATAACAACTTTATTAACCGGTATCCCGGCAAAACCGCTCGCTTTTGGATTATGCCCAACTGATCTGATCTCATATCCCCAGGTAGTAAACCGCATCAGAAACCAGACGGCAATTGAAGTGAAAAGAGCGATGATGAGTCCCCAATGCAATCTGGTTTTAGGAATGATCAGACCAAGGAGCGCCGAATCGATTACAGGTTCTGCCTGCGGCCACCCCATTGCCATAGGATCTTTCCAGGGGCCGAAGACAAGCCAGTTGACAAAGAGCAATACGATGAAGTTCAGCAACAATGTGGTGACGACCTCGTCAACCGCCAGTTTCGTTTTAAGCAGCGTCGGCCCGAGCAGGAGCAGACCGCCGGCAATTGCTCCTGCGGCAAATAAAAACGGGACCATCAGCCAGGCAGGGAGATCTACAACACCGGTGCCGAGCCAGGTGGCCATGCAGGCCCCGGCGTAAAACTGTCCTTCGGCCCCGATATTCCAGAGTTTTGCCCTGAAAGCTACCGCAGCGGCAAGTCCTGTGAAGATAAGCGGTGTCGCTCTGGTCAGGGTTTCTGAAATGGCAAATTTTGAACCAACTGCCCCTTTTACCAGGAGTGCGAACGCCTCAAAGGGAGATGCCCCGGCCCAGATAATAAGTACCGAACAACAGAGAAGCGCTGCCAGAGCAGCACTGAAGGGAACGACAGCCTGAAGCATTAATGAGCTGTCCTCTCGCAGTTCTAGCCTCACGCCACAGTCTCCCTCAACAGAGAAGAGTGCTCAAGATCGCGGTGCCCACTCATGGCCAGACCCAATTCCGAGGCGGTCGTTTTGGCAGGATCTATCGGTTTTGAAATTGTACCCTGATACATGACCTGGATTGTGTCGACTACTCCAAACAACTCGTCAAGATCTTCCGATATTAACACGACCCCTGCCCCATTCCTGCTTGCCTCTATCAACTGTCGGTGGACAAAGGCCGTTGCGCCGACATCGAGGCCCCAGGTTGGTTGATTTGCTATAATCACAGATGGATTTTCAGAGAGTACACGGGCGAGTATCAGTTTTTGTATGTTTCCTCCCGACATGGTTCGAGCACTGGCATTCGGCCCGCCACTGCGAACATCAAATTGTTTGGAGAGTGATTCTGTATGTCCAAGCAACGCTTTGAAATCAATGAGGCCATAGCGATTAAACTCATCTTTCCAATATGACTCCAGAGCCATGTTTTCAAGTACAGACATATCACCAACAATACCGGTAGAAGTGCGGTCTTCAGGAATTCTACCAACCCCTTGCTTGATCATAAAAAGGGGGGTGGGGTTTGATATCTGTTTGCCATGCAGGGTGAACGTTCCCGATGAGGGTTTAAGTAAGCCGGAAATAAGATCTGCAAGCTGACTTTGACCATTTCCTGAAACCCCGGCGATCCCGACAATCTCCCTGCTGTTGACGGTTAGAGAGATATTTTCAAGAAGGTGATAGCCGCTGCTGTCCGTTACCCCAATCTCCTCAAGCGACAGCATAACCTCACCCGGCACCGCAGGGATGCGCTCGACACGTGGGAGCTCACCACCCACCATCTCCTGAGCGAGCTTGTCGATACTTGTGTCAGACGTTTTACTCTCATAGATATTTTTGCCGTGTCGCAACACAAGGCATCTGTCACTTGCCGCCATCACCTCTCGCAGTTTGTGTGTTATGAAGATAATTGCCAGACCTTCATCAACAAGAAGGCGCAGGGTGGCAAACAAATGATCGCTTTCCTGGGGTGTCAGAACAGCTGTCGGTTCATCCAGGATAAGAATTCGGACGTCCCTGTAGAGTGCCTTTAATATTTCAACCCTTTGGCGCTGGCCAACCGACAGATTTTTTACCAGCGAATGGGGGTTAACATCTATTTCGTATTGTTTGGTAAGATTCTTGATTTTCTCAATTGCCTGGGTGTTTTTCCGGCTCAAAGAGAGGAGTGACTCGGTCCCCAACATAATATTGTCAAGAACCGTCATGTTATCTGCCAGTGTGAAATGCTGATGTACCATTCCCAACCCCTCTTTCAATGCCTCTTTGGGAGAGCCTGGCAGCAGGGCATGGCCATTGATTTCAACGACTCCTTTATCTGCAACATAGTGCCCGAACAGTATATTCATCAGGGTTGTCTTACCGGCACCATTTTCTCCGAGCAGTGCCAGGATCTCACCCGTGTACAAATCCAGATCTATCCCGTCATTGGCAACGAGCGAACCAAATGTTTTTGTAATACCTTTGAGGCTTAAAAGAGGTTCGTTGTTCATACTGGTCAATGATAGCAGCAGCGGGTTTGCTGGCCCGCTGCTGTTAGATATGAAGAATTAGAAGGTTGATTTTGGTTCATCGTCATTGATTTCAACAACGAACGATCCATCTTTTATAGCTGCTGCACTTTTTGCGACTTGGTCTTTGATCTCTGGTGTAAGCTTGGCTTCAAATTCATAGTACGGAGAAAGGGATGCACCACCCTTTGCCATCATCGTCCATTCCTTGTAGTCGTCGGCTTTGAATTTTCCTGCTTTTACCAGCTCGACAGCATGGCCGATCGCTGACTCCATGTGCCAGAGAGCTGAGGCAACAACAACGTCAGTACCGTTTTCTTCCTTATTCATATCATTAACGTTACCAAATGCGATCAATCCTTTCTCCCGGGCAGCATCAACAACGCCAGCACGCTCTGCGTACAATACATCGACACCAGCTTCAACCTGGGCGTAGGCAAACTCTTTTGCCTTTGGCGGGTCATACCATGAACCGATAAAGGACACCTTGAATTCAGCGGCCGGGTTTACTGACTTCGCTCCTGCCATGAAGGCGTTGAAAAGTCGGTTTACCTCACCAATCGGATAACCGCCGACCATTCCGATCTTGTTACTTTTGGTCATCGTCCCGGCTATCATACCCATGAGGTAACACGGTTCATGGATATAGTTATCGAATACAGACATATTGGAGCCATGGGGTCCAAAAGAATCACCCATCAGAAAAGCAACTTTGGGATAATCATCAGCAACCTTGCGTACCTCCCGGGAGATACCAAACGCCTCACCAACGACAAGTGCAACCCCGGACTCGGCATATTCCCGAAGGACCCGGATATAGTCGGTGTTCGAAACTTTTTCTGAAAACACATATTCCACCTCGCCCTTCTCCGACAGTGAAACAAGGGCCTTATGCAGGGTGGCATCCCACTTCTGCTGGATTGGCTGCGTGTAAATTCCAGCAACCTTTATCTTCTCTGCCAGGACAGCTCCTGGAAAACACAGCGCTGCCGTCATCAAGGCAACACCGAGACAAAATAACCTTCTTTTCATTGTAAATTCTCCTTTTAATGTTTTTAGGTGATCTAAACGAACATTGTTGATTTAAATTTCATTTGCCGACTTGACTATACACTGAAGCAGGACATCTGCTCCTTTGCTGCAATCTTCCCAGCTCGATTCCTCTACCTCAACATGACTTCTGCCACCTTTTGACGGTATAAAAATCATTGCAGCCGGAGCTATCTGGTTGATGTAAGAGCAATCATGGCCGGCACCGCTTACCATATAATGAGATGAATACCCGAGCTCCCCGGATGTCTCTAAAACGTTTCTCACAAGCCCTTCATCAAATGGTGCATGCTCCACTCGCCAGGTCGTTTCCATCCGTATCGGCGTTCCGTGTCTGTCGGCAATAACCTGGAACTCTTTTTCCATGAGCTCCCAGGCTTTCAGGGCGTGGTCATCGTCCCACGAGCGGATATCCACCGTAAAATGAACACCATCGGGAATAATATTTCGTGAATTTGGATAATTATGCAATTCCCCGACGGTTCCGACCATATTACCCATGATATGAGCAACTTTATTGACAACCTGGATCATCTCTGCTGCAGAAAGCAAGCAATCATTTCTCCCCGCCATGGGTGTCGGCCCGACCTGGTTAGCCGTACCACTGAGGTAAATATCGTACCAGTGCAGGCAGAGCACACCTTTGGGGGCACCAATGGTTTTTCCAACACTCTCCAGTACTGGCCCCTGTTCTATGTGATATTCGTAATATGCGTGGAGCGGAAATGACGTGGCTGGGATACCCCCTTTATAGCCAATTCGTTCAAGTTCTTCACCTTGTTTCTTGCCATTAATATCGGTTCTCATATATGCCCAGTCGCGATCTAGTTGCCCGACCCAGACCCCTGAAGAAACCATGGCTGGAGCGAACCGAGATCCTTCTTCATTGGTCCAGTCCACAACCACAATATCGCGTTCTGTCTGGATACCCTGTTCGTGCAGCGTTCTTAAAACTTCCAATGGCCCCATAACCCCGAGAATACCATCAAAGCGGCCGCCTTTGGGTTGTGAATCAATATGTGAACCGCTCATTACGGCGGGCAGTGAACGATTCCGTCCTGGTCGTCGACCAAAAATATTTCCCATCTCATCAATTGTTACTTCACATTCAATTTCTTCCAGCCAGCGTACAAACAGGTCACGCGCTTCCCGGTCCTCATCAGAAAGAGCCAGGCGCTGGACGCCGCCGCCCGGGGTTGCTCCGATTCGTGCCATTGTCTCCAGTGACTCCCTGAGTCTCTTGCCATTAACTCTTACGTTCTTTAAATCCATGAGATATTCCTTGCCGGTTCATAGTTTATTCGTTACTTGAAGAAAGACCGTCGGTGATGACATAGCCACCTCTGTCTACAATATCCTGCCACGTTTCAACTTCATCAGTTCGTGATACGTCAACCATGCTGATACAGTCGGCAGGACAAACAAGAGAACAGAGATTGCAGCCTGCGCATTTATCTGCGATGATTGCCGGAATTTTTTTGCCCGTCTTCGTCAATTTATCTGACAACTCAATTGCTTGATAGGCTCCATCCCGGCAAGAGACATAACATTTCTTACAGCCGATACAGGTATCATCATTGATGGATGCAACGACTTTGTAATTCATGTCGAGCTCCTGCCAGTCCTTGTAATTGCCAAGGGCTCGTCCCTGCAATTCTGCAACAGATTTCATCCCCTTTGCAGACAGATAAGCTGTCAAACCATCAATCATTTTTTCAACAATTGCAAAACCGTGGTGCATAACGGCGGTACATACCTGCACAGAGCTGCACCCCAGCGCAATAAACTCGGCAGCATCTCTCCAGCTGTTAATTCCTCCAATTCCAGACATTGGCAGATTGAATTCCGGGTCCCGCCCCAGCGATGCAACCATATGGAGTGCAATCGGCTTCACAGCCGGGCCACAGTAACCACCATTTGTAGAGCCGTTCCTCAATTTCGGAAAGGGAATAAAATCGTCGAGATCAACCCCGATTATTGATTTAATTGAATTGATCAGTGCCACACCATCGGCTCCCCCCGTAACAGCGGCCTTACCCTGGTCACGGATATCAGCGACATTGGGAGTAAGCTTGACAATTACCGGGATCGATGCACTCCCCTGTGCCCATCGGGTAATTTCCTCCGCAATTTTGGGTTCCTGTCCAACTGCGGACCCCATACCCCTCTCACACATGCCGTGGGGACAACTGAAATTCAACTCCATCGCATCAGCGCCGGTATCTTCAACTCTGTTGATAATTTCCAGCCACTCTGCCTTTGATCCAACCATGATCGAAGCAATAACTGCATGATTGGGGTATTTCTTCTTTACGTCCGCCATTTCCCTGAGATTAACACTGAGGCCACGATCAGTAATCAGTTCGATATTGTTAAGCCCGATGATCTTGTTCCGGCCATGATTAATGGCAGCGTACCGGCTATTAACATTTACAGCCGGGTTTCCAAGCGTTTTCCAGACTGCTCCTCCCCAACCGGCGTCAAAGGCACGCATAATCTGATCTCCGCTGTTCGTCGGTGGACCGGATGCAAGCCAGAACGGATTAGGGCTCTTAACAGTACAAAATTCTATTTTTAGATCGACCATGTCCTGCTCCTTAAAATGCTCTTTTCAGCAAATCGTATAACGACGGCTCCTGCTTTTTCTCAAGTACCGAGCGACCGGGGGATAAATCTCCCCGCGCCAGGCTCGACATCAAGTTTACCGTCTTCGTACTGAACCCTGCCTGATGCAATCACCAGGTGGGGGCCACCGATCGTCATGTACCCTTCAAAAATACTTGTATCTACCCGGTGGTGGTGAGTATCTGCAGAAATAACACCTTCGCCGTCAGGTTGCCAGATGACAAGGTCTGCATCGGATCCGACCGCTATCGATCCTTTCCTGGGGTACATACCAAAGATCTTAGCCGGGTTCGTACTGGTAACTGCAACCAACTGGTTGAGACTTATTCTGTTTTGCAGAACACCGTAGGTATACAAGAGCTTCATTCTATCTTCCACACCGGCAGCACCATTCGGGATTTTCCTGAAATCATCCCGTCCGAGCTCTTTCTGGCCTTTCAGATTGAACGGACAGTGGTCAGTACCCACAACCTGGATCTGACCGGCTCGTATCGCTCCCCACAGATTCTCTGCGTGTCCTTTCGGGCGAATGGGGGGGCTCATGACATATGCAGCCCCCTGGAAATCAGGTTTATCGTAGACAGAGTCATCAAGAAGAAGATATTGCGGGCAGGTCTCTCCATAAATGTCAAGTCCCTGAGCCCGCGAGGCAATAAGCACATCGGTTGATTCCTTACAGCTCATATGGACAAAATATGCAGGTACGCCAAGTGAGCGGGCCATCGCAACCAATCTTGATGCAGACTCTCCCTCTGCATATGACGGTCTTGACAGGGCATGATAGCGGGGCTCGATACCACCCTCAGAAAAATATTTTTCCTGGAGTTCGGCGATAATCTCACCATTCTCACAATGTGCCATTATCAGAGCGTTCAGGTCGCGCGAGCATTTGAGCATGCTGTACAGCTCTTCATCATCGACCATGATTGCACCTTTATACGCCAAGAATGCCTTAAAACTCGGTATCCCCTCTTGCTCCACACAGACTCTCATCTCATGAGCCACCTGCTCGGAGTACCAGGTAACTGCCATATGAAAGCCATAATCTGCCACCGCCGATTTTGCCTTGGCCTTCCAGGATTGCAGGGCCTCCAGGAGCGACTGGTTTTTGGCCGGGACAACATAGTCAATAATGGATGTCGTGCCGCCGGCAAGTGCGGCGGCAGTCCCTGACTCAAAATCATCTGCTGAAACTTCCCCCATAAACGGCATGTCCAGGTGCGTGTGAACATCAACTCCGCCTGGAAGAATATAGTGCCCGGCTGCATCTATGACCCGGTCAGCAGCAACATCGAGATCTTTGCCGACAGCTGATATGAACCCTTCTTTGATATAGACATCCTGCTGAAGACGATCGTATGGTGTTATTATCTCTCCGTTTTTGATCAATATCGTTCCCATTTCTTCCTCCAATACCGCTGGATTCAGTTTATCCAGCGCAGTGTTTATAGGTGAGACCCATGTGGGTGTGGCTATTTTTTTTTTGGGTTCACCTATGTACTCAAGCCAGACCGGTCATTATCAATACGTTCAGGTAAAGAATCCACTATCGGGTTTTCATAGTCGAACAATCGACACGACTGATAAAACACCGGGAAAAGGTCTGCCCTCCCGGAACGTATCAAAATCAATGCCACTTCATCGCCATTCCACTAAAAACTGAGTATCGTATTGTAATAGTGATGTAATACTTTGTCGGATAGGTAGCCTTGATAAATGACCGGCAAATCATCAACACTCAATTTACATTTTTGTCTGATAAATGGCCAACAAAATCACGAAATTGTTTCGGGCACCTTTACCCTGTTCGGTCGTTAAATAAACACCTCTTTCGATTCCATAAAAAGTCTTTTTGTTATCTTCCAAGACTCATATGCTCATAAAGCGCTCTCAGCTAAGCACCGAGGTTTTAAACTGTGCCCAAACTCAAGCCGTGAAGATAAGAACGTGCTACAGACCGTCTTTTCGATTATTTCTGCCATTAACCTTGGTTTTGGATACACAGATCAGAGGATTACATAATTGTAAACCAATATCGCCTCCAGAGAAGCCAGTATTGGCCCATCCTAAAAATAGGGTGTATAAATATGGCAGTACAGATAGGCAAAGATGATGATGCCATAGGTTATCCTGCCAATCAATAGGGTTTTAATGAACAAAACAAAATCGACCATCCTGCTTCCGGTGACAGCCATGTTGTTGTTTTGGGCTCTAACACCCATTTCTATTGCCTGGATAAAACATGATTTTTCACTGATTTTTCAAATCTGGGTGCGGTATGTCATTTCAACAACGGTGCTGTGGCTCTTTCTCTTGGCCGGAAAATCATTGCGTCACAATCTCAACATATTTATGAAAGCAAGAGCTTACTTCCTGAAAACATTATCAATAACAGCATTCTGTACCATTATGTTTCAGTTATTATATACCTGGTGTTTTTTCCTTATTCCTCCAGGATTTGGCATACTTCTCTATCAATCACAGGTCATCTTTTCGGTTCTCCTGGGCATACTATTTTTCAAAACAGAACGGCAGCTCATAAGCAAACCTGGAACCATCGCAGGCATCTTCATGGCACTTGGTGGAGCATCTCTGGTCATCATTTTTCAGAATCACGGCTTTACCGCAGTATTGAATACCGGCATAATACTCGCCCTGACTGGAGCGCTCTGCTGGTCTTTGGTGGGGCTGACGGTTAAGAAATGGATAGGCGACAAACTGACGCCCCTGTTTACGGTTACTATGGTTTTTACCCTGGTATCCATCTTCCTTACACCAGCACTGTTCTTTTCCGGTCCGCTGCTAACAGGAAATCCCGGGGTTATTAAATGGTCAGTCCTGATAGGTTCGGGCCTGCTTGGCATTGCTGGCGGGCAGGGGCTCTACTACTATCTGCTTCCCCAACTCGGCATTATAACGGCATCATCTGTTCAACTTCTGGTGCCATTTTTTACAGGTATCTTTTCGTTTCTGCTTTTTGGAGAACGTATAACGTTGCTACAACTAATTGGAGGGCTCCTCCTTCTGGGTGGCTGCCGTATTGTCCTGTTACAAAAACAGAAATTTCTGGTACGAAGCGATACTGACTCATCTTAATTTAATCCCCAAGAAGTAATGTTGGGAAGCTGACGCCATTCCATTCAGCGTTCTTTACCTGCGTTACCGGGAGCAAACAACACAAACTGCAAAAAAGATCATTAAAATCATGCTATTGGTTAGTGTTTTCAACTTCAGGAAGAAAACCGTTGATCCGGATAATTGATCGTTAAGCAATCAAGGAATGTCGTGAAATCATTAATGTCAAGCCGTTCAGGCTGATAGAAATTGATTTCTGAGTTTTCATCTGCGTAGCCGAGTGCCATCCCGCAAATGATAGTCTCATCTTTGGAAATCGGCAGACTGCTTCTGAGAGCTGAGGGGTATTCAGCAATTGAAGCCTGAGGGCAACTGGACTTCAATAGTGCCAGGATCACTCCTGGTGCGGAAATCCCAAAGTTTGCCAATATTCAATGAGTAGGGACGGCTACTCTGACAGCTTGTAATTTGGTGGAATGGTCTTGCACTCTAGAAAGATCCGGGCTTTGCAGCTCTGGCAGATTGAAAAATCTAGGTGGGTGAAAATTTCAGCGATTGCCTCATTTTTGGAAACGAAAATATTGTCGAGACCAATTTCGAGCATGTAATCAAGAAATTTAAAATGACTGCAGATGTCCTCCTTCATATCATAAAAATAGAGGGCTCCTCCTATTGCCCGTCTTTCTTGAGCAAGATGAGTAAGCAACTCGGCACCAGCCATATCGATGAAGTTGATACCGCTTCCAACAACAAGCAGGTTTTTTTGACCTGGAGTTGCCTCCAGGAGTTCATGAAGACCGCTCCGTACATGGTTAACTGCACCAAAATAGAGAGAACCATCAATACGGATGATTTTGAGTTGGGGGCATTCGGGTAGGGCACCATCTGTTGTGAAAGAGCGTGATGGGACGCGCGGGTTAGGAACCCTTGTTCTCAGGTGAGGGTGCGAGGTTCGGTTGAGATACACAGCTATGGAGATCATGATGCCAAGCAAAATGGCGAACTGCAGCTCTAAGAAAAGTGTGGCGAGGAAAGTGGTACCCATGATTATCGATTCCGTAGGGCTGGTTCTAATAATTTTTATGATGTGCTGTGGATCGATCAGACGCCAGGCCACGAGAAAAAGAATCGCCGCGAGAGCCGCTTTGGGCAGGTAAGCGGTCAGGGGAGCGAGAAATAGCACCACCGGGATCAAGAGCAGCCCGGCGAAAACGGCGGCAAGCGGAGTTTTTGCCCCGGCCTCATAGTTCATTCCGCTCCGGTTGAATGAGCCGGTCGCAACATAACTGCTGAAAAAACTACCGATTATGTTGGATAAACCTTGTCCCACAAATTCCTGATTGGCATCGAACTCCTGATCCGCTTTATCGGCAAGGGCTCGGGCGATTGATACTGCCTCAGTGAGGGCAAAAAGAGCCATTGCTAGAGAAGTTGGAACCAGAATCTTGATATTGGTCAAGCTCATCTCCGGGAGTGACAGAGGCGGCAACGTGGGCGGTATGGCCCCGACCACTGCAATTCCGGCGGTCTCTCTGCCGACAACGGCTGTTATTGCAACAGTAGCGAGACTACCAAAGATCATGGAAATGATCATGTAGGGCCAGGATGGTCTATACATCTTTACAACAATTCCGGCAGCGATTGTAATGCAGCCGACCGCAACGGTGTAGGGGTTGAATTTGTCGATATGCAAGAAGAGACTCTGGAAGATATCCTGGAAGTGACCTGGAGCAGGAGGATAGCTCAGTCCAAGGAAATGCTTTGTCTGACTGGCAATGATAAGTACAGCGGCTCCGGCGGTAAAGCCAACAATCACAGAATGAGATATAAAATTGACCAGCGAGCCGAAGCGCACCAATCCCAGACTGAGCTGAATGAGGCCAACCATCAGGGTGACTGCCAGGGCAAGCTGCACATATTCTACTGTTCCAGGTGCAGCATACAGGCTTAACGAGGAAAATAGGACCAATGAGGCAGCCGTGGTTGGTCCTGAGACGAGCAGCCAAGAAGAACCAAAAAAAGCGGCAATGACAGCAGGAACCATACCGGTATAGAGCCCATATTGTGGTGGCATTCCAGCAAGAGTGGCAAAGGCGACCCCTTGCGGCAGTGCAACGACCGCACCGATTAACCCGGCGAGCAGGTCGACTTTTAACGTTTTCCGGGTAATAGCAGGCCACCACAATAGAAAGGGTAAAAACCGGTAGACGTTCTTATGTTTCCTGGGTGGCAAGTGGCCCTGAGCAGATTTTCGATTCACAATAATATCAGCAATAAAATGATGGATTCATTGATTTAAAAAAGCTTAAATTCATTTAAGAATTGAAGAGCCGATCGGTGTCGAGTCCTTCTTCCTTGTACTTGTGAAGTTTGCGCCAGAGCGACACCCGATCAATGCCCATCAAGTTGGTGGCTCGTGTTTTGTTTCCATCCACACTCTTGAGTACATGTATAATGTAATCACGTTTATTTTCCTGGAGGCTCTTGACTGTTAATTGAACCGGTTTTTTTGTCTCATGAGATTTGATGACATTGTTACCTAGAGCGAGTCTCTCAGGGAGATGATGACACCCACGTCAGCACTCCCGGAACAGGAAAAAATTCGTTTGGAAGTATTGCTGCGACCGCAGCCACAACCTGGCAGGGCCTGAATCATAGCTAAATATCCAGAAACAACAGTGCGGATAGCGTTTACCTCGAATATTATTTGCAAAAAATAGCCGCGACGGGCTGAAGATTCAGAGTATATAAAAGCTCACCCTGAAATCCCAGCAGATGTCCTCCATATAAAGACGCCACTTGCCACGATTGCTGATTTGCAGAACGATGGCTATGCCCTTGGAAGTGAAACACACTTTAAAAGCGATTAACACAAATTGCAATTGATTGCACCACCTGAACAACTTGAGTAAATGGATACAATGTTCTCTATAATTAATGCTTTGATAAAGTGATACTTCAGCATGGAAAGATAGCAATGAAAGCGATTAAAAAAGTGTTTTATGTATTCATCGCAGGTGGGCTTGGTGGCCTTACAAACAGTATTGTAGTGTGGTCATTGGGCAATTTAGGAATTACACCAGCATTGGGCTTTGGCATGTCTCCAGAATTGAGTTTGGAATGGTTGTTGAGGCGGATTTTCGCCAGCGCATTATGGGGAATCATATTTTTGATCCCTATTTATGAAAAAGCGCCCATTAAAAAAGGTGCGGTTCTCAGCATACTGCCATGGCTATCAAGTGTCCTCATCGTGTTTCCCATGAGGATGGACGTCGGTTTTTTCGGTTTAGGCCTCGGTTTCGGTACGCCTCTATGGACTCTTTTTTTTGCGGCAGTATGGGGTGTAACGGGAACATTGTTTTTATTTAAGTTTGGTTCGAAAAACATTTAAAACGATTGTAATTGTTAGAAAAAACTAACCCTGCAAATCAATTACCCTGAGGTATGCATGCCAATTCTTCCTTTACTGCCTCAATTAGGTAAGGAAGCGACTTGGTCACGGTGGATGACAAAGCCATTGACCAGTGAATCTGCGCTGGTTCCACCCCGAGGACTGTCACCGGTGGGGATACTGAGCGCCTTGTAAGTGCCATTACCCGGAAAATGTCGAAACCATGCATGGAAGCAATATTCATTGACCCACTGCAGTCAGACAGGCAGATTTTATAGACAGTTCCTGGCTGACCGTTATCTTTGATGGCGTCAAGGACGATAACACGGTCTGCACACTCCAACTCCTCCAGGGTATCAAGAATAGATGTTCCGACCTCCAGGATTGTAATGTCTTCTGGGAACTGCTCCTCTCGTAAGAGCCGGGCCGCGTGTACGCCCACGCCTTCATCAGCTAACAGTTCATTACCAAGGCCCAGCACGAGTGTTTGCATGGCATACCTCAATTATCGTCTGGAATGAATTATCATTGGCTTCTTGTCAGGTCTGATAATATGCACGGCACATGACAAACATGGGTCATATGAGTGTATCACTCGCAACGCCTCCACTGGTTGGTTCGGATCTTCGATCGGGGTGCCAATCAAAGCCTGTTCCATGGGGCCTGGCACGTTTTCGTCGTCACGTGGTGAGGCATTCCAGCAGGTCGGAGTAATCACCTGGTAGTTGGAGATCTTCCCGTCAGTAATTTCAACCCAGTGACCCAGAGCACCACGGGGTGCCTCAGACAGCCCGATACCAAAGCCGGAGTATTGATCAAACGAATCGTCATAGGCTCTCTGATTTGGAGTCAGCTCGTTCAACCATTGAGACATGGCCGCTGCAACCTTCTGAGCTTCCAAGGCTCGCGCCACATGTCTATCCATCACTGAGATACCTGCTTGGTAATCACCATTGATCCACATTCGTGCCAGCGGACCGGCCTCAAATGGTTTTCCGAGTAACCGCGGTGCCTTGAGCCAAGAATAGGCCTCCCCTTTCGGATATTGTGGCTGAGTCTCTCCAGAGGCCGGCGACAGATTGTTTGATCCATCAGCATACCACGAATATTTGACCGATTCGGTTATTTCAGTGGTCGAAAAAGCGGACGCCGTCCCGGATGCACCATTTTCGATATAGCCGCCAGAAAAAAGACGCGTGGAGTTGGCATCATCCATTTCAAATACACCGTACGCCATGAGATTATTACTGCCGCCGCCAACCTGGAAGTAATCGCCATATACCTCGCCAACCTGCTGAACATCGGGCAGGTAGATGGTGTTAATGAAGGTTGTCAGATCAGTGAGGTATTGCCGGTAACTGTCTATGTCCTGCGAAGACGGTACCGCAGTGAAACCACCTGGTATAAAACTGCCTGAGGTCGGCATTCGACCGCCAAAGACAGCTCCCATCTCATGGGCCTGGCGTCGTGCTTGTATGGCTGCAGGTAGGTTTGCTGCGACACCATCCAGGCCACCGCGCATATCAACTTGCCAGCCTGGAGTCCAGGGGGCAGCATCTGGACCAGCAACGTAATCCAGGGCAGCAAGCAAATAAAAATGCAGGATGTGAGATTGCAGAAAGTTTGCCCCCAGGGTGAGATTACGTAACAGTCTGGCATTGGTCGGCGGGAGCCATTCGGAAACATTTTCAAGTGCCTGTACTGCAGCCTGGCCATGCGAGATGGGGCATACACCGCAGATTCGCTGGGTGATTATTGGTCCGTCAAGTGGACTGCGGCCGTTCAGCAGAGTCTCGAAGCCCCGGAACAGTGTTCCAGTACAACGTGCGTCGACGACCTGCTGTTGTCCCCCATTGCTGTCAATGACTATTTCGACTTTCATATGACCTTCAATCCTGGTTACCGGATCCATGATAGTTATCGTTTGCACTGTATACCTCCGTTATTGCGTAGACATTTAGCTCGTCCTTGCATATATCCGTTTTCTAAATCATTTATCTTCCAAAGAGATCAATCTTCAATTTTGACACGGCGATAGGTGGTCCGACCGCCGGAAACTGCTTTGAGACGCCTCGGAGCCGGAACAACATCTTCCTGCCGGAACTTCCATTTTCCCTCACGATTAATAGAGACTGCGCCGAGCTGTTCTTTCGTTTTGGCGTTAAAAATGGTAACGATCTGGCCAGCTTCTCCCTTACCCTTAGCCTCGATTTCCGAATCCTCCTCTTTCCAAACAGCTTCTTTGATCGTTAGAGAACTCCCTTCTGTTTCTGGCTGCGGGTCGGGTTGTGGTTCAGGTTGCGACTCTTCAGGCATGGTTTCTTCCTGAGTCGGTTTCTGATAGAAATCGTATTTGTATTCGATTTTGTAGAAAGGAGAGAAGCGATCCGGAAAACCACTTTCAGTGCAACCGATGCAGATGGCTCCTGCACCAATGCACCAGTTGGTGCCGTTGTTCCATTTGCGGGAAGGACAGTCAGATTTGGTTTTCTCACCTTTGCAGCCAAGTTCCTCAAGACAGCGATTCTTGATTCCAAATGTTTTTGCCTCATCCCGTTCCTTATAGGGACAGTTTTTATGGACCTCCCGGCCATACAGTTCAATCGGGCGATTCTCCTCATCCAGGGCTGGCATCTCACCGGCCAACAGATGGGCAATCGTCCAGACAATCCAGTCCGGATGGGTCGGACAACCCGGGATATTAACAGTGTTTCCACCTGTCAACTCACTTACGCTGACTATACCGGTCGGATTCGGGCCACCAGCTGGTATGCCACCATAACTGGCACAGGTGCCAATACTCAGGACCGCTGCAGCGCCAGGAGCCAGCATCTCAACCGCCTCCATGGCTGTCACCTCCGTGCCTTGCATCGTTCCACAACAAACAGGTGTGCCCATTGAAGGCTGTTGGTATGCCGCCGTCAATTGCCAGGATATAACTGCCCTGGGCTGTCTCTTTTAATTGCTGCACTGCCAGATCTCCGGCAGCGCCCATCAGGGTCGGGTGATAGGCCAGGTTGATGGTATTTAGCAACAGGTCAACAATATCCGTCGGGCCGCTGTCACTGAAAAGGTTGGCAAGAGAAACAGTGCAGCCGGTGCAGTTGGCACCGTTGAGCCAGATTACCTTGGGCAGGCTGGAACCACCTGCTGCCATAGCCTGTTCCAGCTTACCGAGAACCGTCATCGGTAAGCTCAAAGATACAGCTGAACCAACACAATATTTTATAAATTGTCGCCTGTCTATTTCCATGAAA
This sequence comes from uncultured delta proteobacterium, assembly GCA_963776075.1. GTDB lineage: Bacteria > Desulfobacterota > Desulfobulbia > Desulfobulbales > Desulfocapsaceae > MADRE3. Next base: position 6,222 of record CAVZLG010000003.1, on the reverse strand, counting down.
CCTCCTCGTAAATCGTTTAACGTCTACTGCGAAGTCACCTTTGCTCTATCTGTCGCCAAACGGCCACCACTCGGTGGCATTGAGTTCTGGGTAGTCAGTACTGAGCTGGATTTGCAGATTGATTTCTCCCGTATCTTAATACGAATATGTTCATTATTAATTCCAATGGTTTATATACCCCCGAACACTTGAAAAATTATATTGTTTGCATTCTGGAGTAAGTAGCATTGCAAATGCAATCGGTGTACCCGTGACGAAAAATCATCTAAACAACCGTTTTTTGGTTTTTTTGTATATTACTGTCCATAATGCCACGATGTATCACTGATGGACGCCACTATATATGTCGGTTTACGACGACCTTTCACGCAGCTTTTAAACATTTTAGATCCATCAGGTTATGTGGCAAATCTCGGCAAAAAGTCTTTCAAGGTGTGGACAGATTTCTTAGATTTGAAATCGCTTCAGCAAGTCCAACTTTCCCATCGCCATCAACATCTACCGTACTCCATCCCTGAGCGTTATCTTCTCCAGTGACTGTGCGTAAGCTGTTTATGACATCTGAGAGTTCGGCATTATTTTCTTCCTGAGGCGGTTTCTCATAGAGATCGTATTTGTATTCGATTTTGTAGAAAGGAGAGAACCGATCCGGAAAACCACTTTCAGTGCAACCGATGCAGATGGCTCCTGCACCAATGCACCAGTTGGTGCCGTTGTTCCATTTGCGGGAAGGACAGTCAGATTTGGTTTTCTCACCTTTGCAGCCAAGTTCCTCAAGACAGCGATTCTTGATTCCAAATGTTTTTGCCTCATCCCGTTCCTTATAGGGACAGTTTTTATGGACCTCCCGGCCATACAGTTCAATCGGGCGATTCTCCTCATCCAGGGCTGGCATCTCACCGGCCAACAGATGGGCAATCGTCCAGACAATCCAGTCCGGATGGGTCGGACAACCCGGGATATTAACAGTGTTTCCACCTGTCAACTCACTTACGCTGACTATACCGGTCGGATTCGGGCCACCAGCTGGTATGCCACCATAACTGGCACAGGTGCCAATACTCAGGACCGCTGCAGCGCCAGGAGCCAGCATCTCAACCGCCTCCATGGCTGTCACCTCCGTGCCTTGCATCGTTCCACAACAAACAGGTGTGCCCATTGAAGGCTGTTGGTATGCCGCCGTCAATTGCCAGGATATAACTGCCCTGGGCTGTCTCTTTTAATTGCTGCACTGCCAGGTCTCCGGCAGCGCCCATCAGGGTCGGGTGATAGGCCAGGTTGATGGTATTTAGCAACAGGTCAACAATATCCGTCGGGCCGCTGTCACTGAAAAGGTTGGCAAGAGAAACAGTGCAGCCGGTGCAGTTGGCACCGTTGAGCCAGATTACCTTGGGCAGGCTGGAACCACCTGCTGCCATAGCCTGTTCCAGCTTACCGAGAACCGTCATCGGTAAGCTCAAAGATACAGCTGAACCAACACAATATTTTATAAATTGTCGCCTGTCTATTTCCATGAAACCTCCTCGTAAATCGTTTAACGTCTACTACGAAATCACCTTTGCTCTATCTGTCGCCAAACGGCCACCACTCGGTGGCATTGAGTTCTGGGTAGTCAGTACTGAGCTGGATTTGCAGATTGATTTTGTCTGAATTATTTCTCTGTACTACATTGTAGCAAAATGCATGCCTGTATCATCTGCACCCCAGCTGTTAGAGCATTAGCCCGTGATAGTAGTCGATTGTTGTCCTCACCATTGTCATCCAGGGAAACACCGTTACCAATTACGTCGTATTTGTTTCTTTATCACAAGCAATGAATGAGGAAGATATTTTGTATATGCTATTGTTTTAATATCGATTTATTTCCTCACCCTCTAGATGTTGTCATTACTTATCTAATCGTTAATGCTGTTGCCACCTCAAGCCTCGTCAAAGCTAATGGGTAGAATTAAGACCCAGCAAATCCCACTTAACCGCTATTGAGGCGTTACAGGAGAGCATCCTGACAGGCACTCGCCAAGCTTGAGTGCGTCAGTGCTTGTTTCAGCGTAAAAGGAAAGAGGATATAACCAGGCTTGCTGCGATTAAATTAGGTTTAGAATCGCAAATATAGTTGACAACTGCTTGATAGATATTCGCGTATCGACTGCGCAGGAACAGTTAGTTTGGGTTTTCTGGATTTTCTGGTTCAATAGCGCAAAAAAATGTAACGGGGAGTAACGAGTACTACAAGCGCAGAATTAATGAAATAGGTAAAATCAATCTAAAAATAGAATAGCTCCCCTTATTGGAAGGACAGGGGAATATTGGAAATTATCTGGTTACCAATATGATTCCAATTTCATCACCCGGCTGAGCGAGGCAACCCTGCCGCCCAGTATAGATTGGAGGAGCTATGTGGGGAGATTCCTGAAGCTTGCAAATAATAGAGAATCAACACATATCTTTGATAAGCAGGGCACTATTTGTTCGGCATATTTTCTGTGCAAAAAGCCATAGACTATTCCTGATTCTCTAGCAAAACGGATAAGATGCCACCCAAGAGGTGGCCAATGGCAAGGTTAACATCTCCAACTAAGAAAAATCATTTAAGTTGGGATTGGCAGAGGCAATGTTTCTCACTCTTTGATTTTCGTAAGTACTAGGGGGAGAGAACAACACTCTATTCCGCACATTTTCATCTGCTTCCGTTTACACCTGTGCAATGGCCGGCTGATTCCGACGCTTTTTTGCTGGCTCTGGGCCCCCACCAACAGTATGCGATGAGTTTATCCATCAAGGGATAGGACAGTATGGTAATCAGCCCGCAATTATACGCCAGACCAGAGCCACGAAAGCACAGATGACAATCCCGAAACCAATTGGCATGAAGGTGGACAGGAACGTCCACTTCAGGCTTTTGGTTTCTTTCCAGATCGTATAAATCGTCGTGGAACACGGGTTATGACAGAGGCTGAACAGCATCAGACAAATGGCCGTCAGCGTCGTCCAGCCGCCAGCTTGCAACAACATTGCAAGTGTCGAATTCTCACCTGTTTCGAACATGACCCCCGCACCCTGTTCTCCAACTCCGGTCACACCTGTAGTCATCACAGTCAGCATCAGTAACGTAGGAATCACGATTTCATTTGCGGGAATGGCCACGATATAAGCCACCAGGATCACCCCATTAAGCCCTAACAACCATCCGGGACCATCCAGGACGCTGATCAACCAGTGTGCCGGCGTCGTGCCGCCGATTTGAATATTACAGATGGTCCACAGTACAACGCCCGCCGGAGCCGCAAAGACAATGGCCCGCCACAGCACGATCAAGGTCCGATCAATGAGTGAGGTGTAGAGAGTTCTGAGCAGATTGGGTGGGCGAAAAGGCGGCAGTTCCAGAGTAAATGTGGATGCCTCTCCCTGCAGCACAGTTCTTGAAAGTAGCCAGGACGACAGGAACGTCAGCATCACACCCAGTAGAGCGATACCGAGGACTGCACCGGCGGAAACAATTCCGGCGAGCGCCGGGGGAACAAGCACACCCAGAAACACCGTCGCAAGTATTATCTGTGTCGGCCATCGCCCGTTGCACAGCGCAAAGTTATTGGTGATGATCGCGATAAGCCTTTCCCTTGGGGAGTCGATCACGCGGGTTGCCACGACCCCGGCGGCGTTGCATCCCCAGCCCATGCTCATGGTCAGCGCCTGTTTCCCGTGAGCGCCGACCCGTTGGAAAAGGTTGTCCAGGTTGAAAGCAACCCGGGGCAGATACCCAAAATCCTCTAACAGCGTAAACAGTGGGAAGAAAATAGCCATGGGCGGCAGCATAACGCTGATTACCCAGGCCATTGTCAAATATAGTCCATCAACGAGTACCCCAGAGAGCCACCAGGGCAGATGTGCTGACTCGGCAAGCTGTTTCATGAGAGGGTGACCGCTGTCCAACAGGAGGGTCGCCAGCATGGCAGACGGGACGTTAGCTCCAATGATGGTAATCCACAGTACTAATGCCAGCATGAGTACCATGATGGGCATTCCCGTCCATCGGTTGGTCAGCAACCAGTCCAAACGCCGTTCCCAGGTCAATCGATGGCTTGTTCCCTGCTGATCCACATTGCGCGATGCGATGCGGGCCGATTCGGCATAGACCATCTCGACCCAGCGGTCATGGAAATCTTGTGGAAGTTTCCAGCGCAACTGGCTGGCACGTTCAATAATCTGTTCCGATTTCATCTATTCGTTCCTTAGGGGATGTGATCCCTGTCTTGCGGATACGTCAAATCTTTGAATATGCGGCCTATTATCAGCTCTGATGTTCTCAATTGCCGCAAGCGCTGATCGTGCCTGTGGCCACGTGATCTTTTTCCAGAGAACCGATTTCCCCGGAGGCAACCGCCTCGACGATGCGCAGATCCCCTTCCAGCAGTCTCAAGGCAACCCATTCCCGGTGCGGCATATTGGGAAACGCCTCAGCCAGCGCGGCTACCAGTTCCTCTATGCCTTCCTGAACGATGGGGATATCATATTTCAGGCGATGCGGACGGCAGGCACTGCGGCCATTGGCCATATCATCGATTTCCGTCAGCAATTGATCGATCCCCTCGCCCTGGCGCGCCGCAGTCAATACGACTGGGACACCCAGATCGCGTGCCAGCCCGCGTCCATCAACCGTTACGCCGTGCGCCTTGGCCTCATCGATGAGGTTCACACAGACAATCGCCTTCTCGGTAATCTGAAGGACCTGAAGGGCCAGGTTCAGGTTTCGTTCCAGCCGTGTCGCATCAACGACGACAACTGTCACATCAGGCCGCCCGAACAGGATGAAATTGCGGGCAACTTCCTCGTCTTCGGTGGCCGAAAGTAGTGAATAGGTGCCCGGCAGGTCGACCAGTTTGAACCGCTTGCCGTTATAGGAAAAGCCCCCCTCGGCTCGGGCAATCGTCTTTCCGGGCCAGTTTCCCGTATGCTGCCTGAGGCCGGTCAGCGCATTGAAAACAGTACTTTTGCCTGTATTCGGGTTGCCCGCCAGAGCAACTACAAAATCGGCCTGTCCGAGTTTCATCCCCAGCTTCTCCAACCTCGATACGGCGGGAACAGGACAGTCTTTACAGCGGGCTGCGTCTGGTTGTTTAGTCATGTTGCTGCCTCACTTTTCTGATGCGGATGCGCTCGGCTTGCTCCTTGCGCAAGGCGATACAGGCTCCACGAATTCTATAAGCAATGGGACTGCCGGAGGGGTTCACCAGTTCAACTGTGGTCACGGTTCCGGGAACGACCCCCAGATCCAGCAGACGATTTCTTTCAAGCCCTCGGCACAGCGCGGACATCCCGACGATCTCAGCCGTCTCACCAATGTGCAGAGTGGATAGACGCTCAATGGAGTCATCAAAGGTTTCCCCCGCCCCCAGCTCAACCGCGGTGATCTGAGCGGCCACGGTGTTGGGAAAAATAAAGGTTTGTCCTTCCAGGCGAATGCTCATTTCGTGCGCGTCTTTTTGTTCGATGCGAAGCACGGTATCCGTCGAGATACCTGATTGGGCGATGCGAGTATACGAGGGTGGCGGCTCGTCCTCGATATGAACAATTCGGCCCGCCCAGCCAGCGGGATAGTCCACCAGCGGTTTTCCACGCTTGGCCGGCATTTCACCCGTTGCCGTGGGAATTGGATCGCCATGGGGGTCAAAGCGCGGATCCCCCAATTCTTCGGCCAGTTTTCTTACATCGCTTTCCGAAAGTTCATGCTCTCTCTCATCCGCGAGCTTATGCCATTGCGATTCGGGCAGCGCCGTTTTCTTAGCCAGGTAGGTTTCATAAAGCCGATGCGCCTGGAGAACGTGCAGTGCATACTCCCTCCCGCTGGCCGTCAGGCCCAAATCCTCCGCCAGGACCAGTTTCGCCGCTCGCAGGTCCTGCAGCAATTGTTCAATCTGTGCCGGTGAGATCGAGAGTTTCCCAGCGATCGACTCTGGTGAAACGACCTGCCGATCATATTCGCACTCGGCAAGAAACTTCAACGCATGTTGTATCAGTGTCTGTTCGCTCATGACCATTCAAGTTAACCTGACATTTCTATTTTCACCCGCTACTGTCTCACAAATTATGCATGAATATTAATAAATACATAAACTGAGAGCTTCCTGTTAAGGTTTTTGCGAAAATATAAGATTAGCAAGAAAATTTAAAACATGACTCAATCTAACACAATCCTAAATTAATTGACTGCCGTTTTTCCAATCT
>CAVZLG010000002.1:0-358584 GCA_963776075.1 uncultured delta proteobacterium | reverse complement strand
TATTCCAGTCAACCTTAGCTATGGTTTTGAACAATCTTCTTTTTGAAGCTCCACAGGAAACGTCTAAGGCTCAGACTTTCTCTGTAATCGTGGAGGGTTGTACCGGCAGTGTCAACAGGCTGACCAAAAACAACTACCGCGACTAACTGGCGGTAACACCTATCCATTACTATTTTGCCTGTCGCGTTGAAAAGCAGGATCTCCTTACAACTTAAAAGAGCAACAATACCGAAAATATGGTGCGACAGGAATTAACTCAACAGAATCCGAAGAAGAGTCCTATGATCATTTTACCTAGATGTAAAATGATGTAGTGTAACAAGGAAATATCAAGAAAGAGAGCCCGACAAACCAGAAAAGGAGGAAAAGGTTCGTCAGGCTCTAACGTAGAGGAGAACATGTTGTGATATAAATTTAAAGCAAGCCTCCATCAAACAGTAACTAACTGAAAATTATTCTCTTATGGCCTTTATAGTTCCAGGGAGTCGTAATGAAAAAATATCAAAATAAATCACCGGAAGAGGTGATAAAGATGGTGACGATTGAGATAATTGAGCGAGCCATAAAGCTTGGAAAAAAGAAAAATCGATCTGTCTATATCAGCAAAACGTCTGGTGGCAAAGGTGTTGAGGTAAATACGCTCAATCCCAAAACAGAGGAAGGGCGTGCCAAACTTGAAGAGTTTCTCAAACCCATCAGACGCCACTACACTTTTCACGGACTCGGCAAGCCGGAAGAAAAAGATGCCATCAATTGGCGCGTCGTGAATTTACCGACATGGCGGCGCATACTTCTGTTCCTTCAACTTGTTCGTTCTTCAACCATGAAGGGCACACCGAGCAAGATAAAGTTCTACCGTAAAATGGGGGTACATATTGGTGAAAATACGGAAATTATGCAAGGCGTTTGGTTGGATCATTTTCGTCCGGAGCTTATTTTTATTGGTGACAACACATTGATAGGTGCATTATCTCGAGTTACCGTGCACGCTTATGAAGGCCATGGTCGATTTCGTTATGGTTTGGTGGAGATAGGAAACAATTGTACAATCGGTGCAGGAACGGGAATGGGTGTCATCCGCATCGGGGATAATGTACGAACGCTGCCCGGTACAACGCTTTCACCCTATTTGATGAAAGTAAAGGACGGTGCCGTCATTGGTTGGAGTCCCCCACATGTTCAAAATCCTGATAAAGAAAAAAAGCATGAAAAAAGCACCAATAATGGGGACAAGCAGGAATAATGTAGTGATTAGTAAGATTGAGATTATCATTGGCAGTTTGTGTTTATCGGCTGAAATCAATTTTGAAGATTCTTCCTCTAGCAACCTCCTGTTATTAAAGAATATTAACGAGTTACTAAAAAAAGCGATTTCGTTTTAGCCCCACTTATTTCGTCTAATATGGATCTATTTGGATTAGAACGTCTAAAAATCGTCTAATGGTTAGCAGCATATGGCATAATTCCCATTGACTTTGTTATCATTTGTGATAACTTTTACGTATGAACTGGCAAGTAACGTTTTACAGTAATAAGGTGGAGCAAACTACTCTATCATTCCCGCATGGAATTTTAACAAACTTTCTTCACATTGCTGAAATGATAGCGGAATTCGGTCCAGCACTTGGTTTACCTTATACCAAAGCAATAGGTGAAGGTCTTTTTGAGATCAGAGCTAAAGGGAAAGAGGGTATTGGCAGATCGTTCTTTTGCACCGTTAAGGACAAGGAGATAATTATCCTCCACTCATTCATTAAAAAATCTCAAAAGATACCAAAAAAGGAATTAACAACCGCCAGAAAAAGGTTAAAAGAGGTGAAATCATGAGAACATCATTAAAAGATTTCAAAAAGAAGGCGTTCAAAGATCCTGAAGTCAAAAAAGAGTATGATCGACTCGCTCCAGCATACGAACTCAGGAAACAGCTCATAAGAATTCGTAAGGATGCTGGATTCACTCAAGAGGAGCTGGCGGAACTCCTGCACACAAAGAAGAGTAACATTTCCCGGCTTGAAAATGTGAATTCTAAAATTTCTCCCAAACTATCTACGATTGAGGAGTATGCACGGGCTGTCGGATATAAACTGGAAATTAATTTTATTCCACAATCATAGAGTTCCAAGCGTCTGCCAAAGGTTGCGGCCTCAATACATTCCGTGTGGTTGAATGATTGATGAATTAGAAAGCCTAAAACAGCAACTTCAAGATGCGTTATCTGAAATAGACAAACTGCGTGAAGAGAATGCACGTCTTAAGCAAACTGCTACTCCCCCCATTTCCACATCAGTCATTAAGCCCAAAGTAAAAGTTCACCAACCCCCATCAGCCCCGTCCCAAATTCACTCCCAGTCACCTGTTGAGGAAAAAATTTCTCTATTCCGACAGCTTTTCCGTGGCAGAGAAGACGTCTATCCGAAACGTTGGGAATCAAAAAACAACAATTCTGGATATTCACCGGTTTGCAGCAATGAATGGAATCCTGCATACTGTGACAAACCTCACGTAAAATGTAATAAGTGCCAGAACCGTCAATATGTATCTCTAACCGACAAAGTTGTATCTCTAACCGACAAAGTTATTTATCACCATCTTGCAGGAAAGCAGACTATTGGTATTTATCCTATATTACCAGGAGACTTGTGCTGGTTTCTTGCTGTTGATTTTGATGGTACAGAATGGGTTGATGATGTTTCAGCTTTTTTCGAAACATGCCATGTTCTTCAAGTACCGGCAACTTTAGAACGATCTCGATCTGGTAACGGGGGACATGTTTGGATATTCTTCAGTGAACCAATACAAGCATCACTTGCCAGACAACTTGGTAGCGCCATCCTTACCAAGACAATGGAAAAACGGCACCAAATTGGGCTTAAGTCCTATGACCGCCTTTTTCCAAGTCAAGACACAATGCCCAAAGGAGGTTTTGGCAATCTGATTGCTTTACCATTACAAAAAGCTCCAAGAGAAAAAGGAAATAGCGTTTTCCTCGATAGTGACTTCCAACCAATCACTATGTAAGTGATTGGCTTTTATACGATTATGTGGTCAGGGCGGTAAGATTCGAACTTACGACCTCCTGCTCCCAAGGCGTCTGCCCCTTATTTTTGCACCACCAGCAAACACCTGTTATTAATAGAAATTAACGAGTTAACAAAAACAGTGATTTCGTTTTACCCCCACTTATTTCGTTTTATATGGATCTAATTTGATTAAAACGTATAAAACTAAAAACGCAGGGCTCAACATAACTGAGTTACTCAAATATGCCCGAATCTGCCGTGTTGAAAAAGTTATGCAACCATACGTTGAGTCCCTAGTATGAGCAAAAAGCAACCTTCAAATATTGCTGCAGTACTTCGCTATGGACAGATTTCTTTACCGCCTTTCAGAATCAATTCATGCCGACATATTTGTCCTGAAAGGAGCACTCATGTTGAGAGCATGGAAGTCTCCTATCTTCAGACCGACAATGGACATAGATATGCTGGCCTACCAGACAAGCAATGAAGTTGCTGAAATAGAGAGACTGATAAAAACCATATGCGCAAGAGAGATAGAACCTGATGGTCTGGAGTTCGACTCAAAATCCGTACAAGGGGAAAGAATTGTTGAAGATGCCGATTACGAAGGAGTCAGAATCTCATTTGTTGGGAAACTAGACACAGCCCGGATACGGATGCAACTTGACATTGGTTTTGGTGATGTCATTCACCCCGGACCTCAACAAATAGAGATGCCGATAATTTTAGATTTTAAGCCAACGGTGATCAATGCCTACAGCTTTGAAAGTTCTATCGCTGAAAAATTTGAAGCAATGATAAAACTAGATGCCTTGAATAGTAGAATGAAAGACTTTTACGATATCTGGTTACTCAGCAGGCAATTTGACTTTGTGAGTAAAGATTTGCTGAAAGCAATTGACCTGACCCTACACAACCGAAAAACGTTACTGCCAGACGAACTGACACCATTCAGTGAAAAGTTTATTCTGGACAAAACAACTCAGTGGAATACTTTTCGTAAAAAGATGAAAAGTGATATTATTCCAGAGGATTTTTCTGTGATTGTTCACCACATAGAGAAATTTCTGGCTCCGGCTATGGCAGGAATAAGACTACAGTCAGAACCAGATCTACATTGGGAGGCACTAGGACCATGGAAGTAAACGTCAAAAGAACCTCACATAATGATTTAAATAAGAAGGACTTCTTGCATCAAGGAGGCTGAATACATATGAACAAACTCTGGGACTATACGGATTATGTCAAGCACCTCAACCATCCCAATAAACTGTTAAGAAGATGGGCATTCCAGGCTCTTGAAGACCGGTTCCCAAACAGATATACAGCTGAAATTGCAAATCTTATAGGTGATGAAGATTCTCATTTGGCATGCACAGCCCCACGATATCTTGCCAGGCATGGTGCTGTGCAGCATGCCGAAAAAATTTTAACCTGTTTTCAGGAAAGTAGCAGCAATGTTGCAAGCAACTGCGCTCTTGCTCTGGGAATGATGGGATATGAATCGGCTACTGACCAGATGCTTCAGCACTTTTCGTCTGCTGACGATGCAGAAACATTTTTTGGCATCCTCGAATATCTAGGAAGAATAAAAAGGAAAGATTGCCGTGAGGCATTGAGGGCTGCGGTTCTCCAACTCCAGGATTCCTTTCACCTTCAAATTGCCGCCCATAATTTACTGCGCCATTACCATGTCGAAGATATATCGCTGATTCTGGATAAATATTTTGAAATTGGGGTAGAGAATCATTATTCAGACTCTTTCCTCAAAACCATTGCTTCCGCATTGGGGGGAGATGGCTACTTTAGCGAGCTTACTGAGTACAGTCAGCACAGTATTGTTGAAAAACCTGATGAGGTCATCGATCTTATTATTTCAAGGAACCCTACGGTTGATATCCCCATGGACATCAGAAAGTCCTTAGGTGAGTCATTATCAAACAAGTCCTTTAAGGACTTTGTGACAATGATGATGTTTAATACCAGGACAATCATTCATAAACGATATCCAGATGAGGTTACACCCGGCTGGCTTGCTGATACATATAATCAGGATATGGTTTGCCTTGTTCTGCTTGAAGAATTCTCAAAACACTCTTCAATCTGGAAGCAAGTTAAAAATACCAACTATGCTGAGAGAAACCTTGTTGCCCTTATCTTAGCAGTGTTTTTTGCTGTGGTGGAAAGAGAAGCTTATATTAAGGCGCTTTCGCCGGATGCAACTGTTGACGAACTGATTCACGCCCTCATAAATACAGGCTCAGATTTCCCTGAAGCTATTCAAAAAAAGATAAAAGAGAAGCAGCCTGTAGCCGAACTAAATAGCGCCCTTACAGAGGAGTTAATGGCTTGGGGTGACATCTGGACAGTACGGATGATGAAACAGATCGGCAGCGCTGAATTTGCCCACCAACTCATCAGGGTTCTAAATAAGTCGGAAAGTCTGGATTATATTTATGATGATGCGTTAAGGGCAATGCATACGCTGGACGAATCTTCTACTGAACTGATTATCACATCTATCAAGAATAGAGAGCTTGGCGACTGGCAGAGTTTTGCTATACTTGAATATCTTCCATATTCTGAGGCCTATGATCTAGCAGTTGAATTATGGCACGATGAAAATCAAGAAATGGATTCTTACGAAATCTTTGCCTGTTGCCTGGAAGGTATCGGAGACCCCAGAGGAGTAGAAAAATTACGCCATATTTATAATCATGAAAATGACGCTACGTATATTGGGGAATCTCTCGAATGTCTTGCTACTCTGCACGGCATTGACCTTCCAGAGCTACCGGAAATACAACGCGATAGACAAGAGAGTAAAGAGCGCCAGAAAGCCAGGGAAAAAGAATTAAATGAACTTGCCTCTAACTATAACAAGCAGAAGGATAAAAAAACTCTTAATCCTCCTGGGCAAGTCATACCTTTCAAAAGAGAAGAGCCAAAAATTGGAAGGAATGAGCCGTGCCCATGTAACAGTGGCAAAAAATATAAAAAGTGTTGTTTGAGGAAGAAGTAATATCGTTATGAACTTATCATGGACATCTTTACTGTTCCACACGATACAGAAGTTAGCTCACCTGCCTCCTAAATCGAGAGGCAGGAGGTCGTATCCTATAAAACAGACGGGCGTGCGACTTTGCTTAACATTTGATATTACAACAAATAAATTACAACAAAAGAAACTTCGCTAAACGACACCCTGCCTCGAATTTCCTCTAAAAAGAAAAAGCCGAACAGCATGTAACTGTCCGGCTTCTTTACTTATAAATGGTCGGGGCGGTAGGATTCGAACCTACGACCTCCTGCTCCCAAGGCAGGCGCGCTAACCAGGCTGCGCTACGCCCCGACACAAAAAGAAATGAAAAAGCCCGATTAAACTAACCGGGCTTGGATAGTTGGCTCCCCGGGACGGACTCGAACCGCCGACAGGGTGGTTAACAGCCACCTGCTCTACCAACTGAGCTACCGAGGATTAAACAAGATCTATTAGTCTATCTACCCCAGACGATGAGACAATACAAGTACAATGAAAAGAGTGCCTCGAGAATCTTGTAGCGCGAGAATATATACCGGTGTCAGATGAGTGTCAACGCTTTTTTTAACTCAACCTTAATTCCAGTTAAGCTGCCTGAAAAAGCGTATGTTCCAATAAAATCTTAAAACAAATCAAAATGAGAACAACTCCTCCAACGATTTCGATTTTATCTTCAATGAGGTGTCCAATGTTACAGCCAATAATAATTCCTGCATAGGAAAGAATAAAGATCACCGCGCTGATAACCAACGCCGGGGGAAAAATTGTGACATTGAAAAGCGAAAAAGCGATAACAACTGGCTGGCTGGAGAGAAGCAAATCATGGGGGTGGAAAACTTGCCAGAATCTGGGTTACTGCAGCGTTGAGATTATATATCACCTGACTCTCTGACTGTTCTTCCTTTAACTTATTACTTCCGATCCCACGCCATAATAGCGTATGGCTCTTGGGGTCCAGAAAATCAAAGATCAGGCTTCCCTGTTCATATTCCCTGACATTCATTGTCGTCGGCTGAGTATTCCAGTAAGGATCACGATAGAGTGTGCCATATCCGTAAGGTGCATAAAAATGGTTGATGTTATCGGCATTTATCTTCTGTTCAATGGCACCAAACCAGGTGATGACAAAGTCAGCCTGGCCACTCTCAACTCTTGTAAACCCTTTACCCTGGAGATCTTTTTCAACGGCAGCCCTGATTGTTTTGATCACAAACTCATTGTTTATCCTGATGTCATCACTCGGCTTATCCATAGTCCCCAGCCAACTATACGTTTTCAGACGAGAAAAGTCCGTTTTGGGATTAAAATCGCTTTTTACCTGAATCGTTGAGCATCCTGCAATAACAAACAATACAAGAACTGACAACAAGCTGAATCTCATCATAATATTATCTCCCGTCCTCTACTGATCAATTTCCAAAGAGCTCTTTTAACGCTTTCATGGCCTCTTCCACCTGCTGCTGTTCTTCTGGCGATATCTCATCACTTTTTCCAGGAACCATATTCATAATGGTTCCCTGGTTATTCTCTTTAAACGCCTTGGGGTCTTTTAGCATGGAGATCGATTGTTCAGCCATCATCCTTGCCATCTGGTCAGCTTCGGGGTCGGGCTGGGGGACAATTCCTTCGGGATTCTGAAAATATTTATCCGGGACAGCACCCTTATCGAGCTTTGTGGCGACGCTTTTCACGGTAACACCCATGATATTTGACTCAGTAAGCAAGGCAATTTGGGTACCATGAATCAAGTAGATAGTGCTCCCCATTACCGAAACTTTATCACATGAATATCCCAGAATCTCTTTCGCATTTTTTTCAAGCGAACCCTGCATACCACTCATAATTCCAGATCCCATCTCTTCAGCATTTTTTTCAACCTTCTCCTTCTCAGCTTTTGAGAGCTTGCTGTACTCTTCAATCATCAATTTTTGCGGGTTTACCGATCTGGTCCCAGTGCCTTCCTGCAGATCAAAGTTATAAATCCAATCAGGAGTCATGATTTCGACACTCCTGTTTATCATGCTCATTCCGAGCATCGTTGTCTTGGTTGTTTGGTATCGCGCAGATTCCTTTCCGTGTTTCCTGATATAAAGCACTTCTTCACCCGTCTCCATACCGCTTAGTGTATAGTTGATTGTGGCACTTTTAAACGGCAGTTCTTTTTCCCATGGATTTTTTGCACCTATTGCAGCATATGGCATTATCAGCACCACCAGCATCAAAAAAGCAACAAGCCCCCTCTTCATCACATTTTCCTCCTTATTGGACCGGTGAGCAAACATCTATTGGAATGAATCTCCCCCCTACCTTACTGCACTTCACCAGGCAATCAAAGATCGAGTTACAAATTTTCACTGCATTCATTGCATATAGCTGCTGCTTCAACCACTTCCTCATCATCGAGGTAAAAATGCGGTGCCAACCTCAGACAACCTGCCCGCTCGGTAATCACGACTCCTTTCTCTGCCAGTTTACGTGCCATCTTCTGGGGATCATGATCAGGTAAAAACACAATAATACCTGAACGATTTCTTGGATCAAATCGCTGAACTCTGAAATTGGCCGGATCGAGATGTTCCAGGAACAGGTCCTGGAGCCGGAAGACCTCATTTCTTATTTCTTCTATGGGGTAACGATTGAATACATCTTCTACCACCACCGTCAGTGCCGCAACATGATCCCATGGTATGGTTGAATATTCGAACATCCGCCCATCAGAAAATGGCGCCCAGCTATGATCAAGATAATCAAACATCTGCTCCATCATCCCTGGGCCGGCCATGGTTGGCGTTAATTTGCTTCTCAGTTGCTCACTTGTGTAGAGAATTGCTGCTCCCTTCGGACCAAGCAGCCATTTCCATCCCGATGCAGCTACTGCAGAAATATTATACTCTTCAGGGTACACGGGCAGACAACCAAGACTCTGGGCACCATCAACAATCAGGTCAATATTTCGCTTTCTACAAAAGTCACCGAGTTCTGCCAGGTCGGCGCCAAACCCGCTGGCGAACTGGACATGGCTAATTGCGACAATCCGGGTACGAGGGGTACAGAGCCGTTCAAGGTCAGACATCGACCAGCCTCCTGTACAGCCAAACCTATCAAACCCGTCTCTGTGCTGGCTATCCGGCAGCAGGATAAGTTCAACTCCCCGCCTTTTCTGCATCAGCCATGGATAATGATTGCTTGGATACTCATGGACATAACTGATGATCTGATCGCCAGCTTCAAATGGATAACCGTTTGCAATCTGGCACATCGCTTCTGCAGTAGAATGAACAAAAGAGATATTTTCAGCAGAACTTCTCATGAAGGAAGCAAATCCCCATCTGAACCTCGGCAACAGATCTCCGAAATCAGCCAGGGCGGAGATACCTTTCTTAACCATACTCCGTTGAAAACCGGCTGCTGCAGAAGCAGCTCCAACGTAAAGCGGTGAAACAGAACAATGACTCAAGAAACAGGAATGGCGCTTAGAGGGGAACAGCGTTGACCGTTTATCAAACATGCATCCTCCTTCCGGTGTTTACCTCATACTCAGGAATGTTCCCCACAACAAGGAACAAAATGCTACCACACTAATCACTTAACTGACCTAAGTCATATTAAGGAAAAATACTACAAAAACAATCAGTCATGCTGATAATTTTGTGGTTATGCTTATATTTATTGTTAGATCAGCTTTTGTTTTCTCTCTTTTAAGTGTCGAAAGTACACGTCTCCATTTATCAGCAGGAGGACAAAAAATGAGAAGCAATCACTATGCAATTGCCGTTAGCGACCTCAGTATCCCTGCACTTTTCCAGCAACGAGTGAAACAAACACCTTCAGCTCCGGCTTATCGCTATTTCGAATATTCAAATTCCCAATGGCAATCATTGACCTGGGCAGATATGGAGAAGAAGGTAAGCCTGTGGTCTACTGCCCTCAGCTCTGAGAAATTACGACCAGGAGACAGAGTAGCCCTGATGATACCAAACGGTATCAACTGGGTCTGCTTCGACCTTGCGGCACAATCGCTGGGACTCATCGTTGTTCCCCTCTATGCAAATGACAGGCCTGAAAATGTTGCTTATATTCTTGAACATACCAGGAGCAAATTGCTGCTCTGCAATGATCTCACGCTCTATGAAGAACTCAGCATCTTGCAAAAATCAGATGACAGAGGATCTCTTCAACGAATAATAATCGCCGAACCAAAAAGCAATAATACGTATGGCCAGGATGTAATCAATCTCGAGGATTGGCTACCCGAAACTGGCATCACTGCTGACAACAAAACTGCAGGTCCTGACGATCTCGCAACCATAGTCTACACTTCCGGAACTACCGGAAGGCCAAAAGGCGTCATGTTAAGTCACCGCAATATTCTCGAAAATGCCGCCGCTGGTCTGGCAAGTATCAGCGTGACAGCCGACGATGTTTTTCTGTCATTTCTGCCACTTTCACATATGCTAGAAAGAACCGCTGGCTATTACCTGCCGATGATTGCCGGTTCCTCCATCGCCTACGCTCGATCAATCCAAGATCTTTCCGATGACCTGGCTTTCATTAAACCAACCATACTCGTGGCTGTACCAAGAATCTTTGAACAGCTCCACAATAAGCTGATGATCCGCATCAATAAACAGTCGCCATTGATGCGTCAGTTATTTAGCATGGCTGCCGGCATTGGCTGGCGCCACTACCAGTACCAGCAGCGTCGGCAGAACTGGTCTCCTGACCTATTGTTCCAGCCAATCCTGGACAGGCTGGTCGGCAGGAAAATACAGGAAAAACTCGGAGGCAAACTGAGAGTTGTAATCAGTGGCGGAGCCGCTCTTTCTTATGAAATAGCCCAGAAATTGATTGGGCTCGGAATACCCATTTACCAGGGATATGGTTTAACTGAAACAAGTCCGATAATCAGTGTCAACAGGGTTGATTCCAACCATCCTGATACTGTCGGTCTCCCCCTGCCCGGAATCGATGTGAGAATATCTGAAGCTGGTGAATTACTGGTAAAGGGCTCATGCACGATGCAGGGATACTGGAAAAATCGACAAGCGACTGCAGAGGTCATTGATGACGACGGCTGGCTCCATACCGGTGATGTTGCCGCTATGAGGGGGGATCATTTGAAGATTACCGGCAGGTTGAAAGACATTCTGGTATTGAGTAATAGTGAGAAAATCTCACCGACAGATATGGAAACGGCAATTGGCAGTGATCCGCTTTTTGAACAGAGCATGATTATCGGTGAAGGACGGCCATACCTCACCCTCCTGGCCGTTCTCAACCAGGAAATGTGGCAGCAGCTGGCAACAAAGCTCGACATTTCTTCGGAAGACAGTTCTCTTGCCAACGATCAGGTTCGTACAGAGATAATGAGACGGGTTGAGCAAAGTTTGCAGCAATTTCCCGGATACGCCTGGGTAAGAAACATATCGCTGAGTCTGAAACCGTGGACTGTCGAGCAGGGATTGCTGACCCCAACCATGAAATTACGAAGAAAAAATATTCTCAGTGCAATGGAGGACGAGATAGACAGGATGTACCAGGCCTGAGGATCAGCTCATTACTTGTTGCTGTATCGAAACGTTGACCGACCGGTTATTCAAGACAGTCCCGGATAAAAGAGCAAATTACAGCTCTGGCTCTGGCTCCTTCCGGACCATAGATTATATTGTGGCGAGGACTTGATATAATCAGGTGCTCCTTCTCTTTTGAGCCAAGCTGTGAAAACAATTCCTGGCTGCAACTACCTCCAACAACCTGATCCTGATCTGTTGAAATAACGAGCGTACGGTGATGCTGGTTCGCCAGTTGCGCTTTGCATGCATTCAAGTAATTTTCCGACTTCAATCACTCCGGCAACCGGGTTTCTACAATAATTAACCTCTTTTATTTCCGGTTCAAATTCTACAAACTCCTCACTCATCGAATTACCTTTCCAGCGGGCCAGAAGACGGTTCCAAATGTGCATCGGGGGCATGAATCTTTTTGAATAATCCTGCAGCACATACGGAGGGCAGATGGCAACGACTCCGGTAAGCGTCTCAAGCCTCGAGGCAAGCTCCAGCACCAGGGATCCACCCGCCGAAAATCCTACCAGAATAACGTTTCGACAGAGCGAATCCATCAGGACATATCCTCGTTCAACCGCATCCCGCCACGCTTCCCACTTTTTTGTTGCAAGCGATTCCGGATTCGTTCCGTGACCAGGCAGCCTCACGCCATACACCCATGCCCCCTGTTTTCTGAATAACGCTCCGCACTGCCTCATTTCCTCAGGAGCAGACAGATAACTGTGCACCAGGACGACACCGAGTCTATTGGTAAATGACGGTAAGACAAAAGGGGAGCCAATCCGTGACTCAAACTCGACCAGCTCACCACCATTATGGCGCTCGACCTGATACGCTTTTTGATCCTTCTGGAATAACCGACGGGCAATAATCAACCGAAGGATACAATCAGGCAACAGCGAACTCAACCGTATATACTTCTGCACCATACCGAGTGGCTCTATCTCGTTGGCCATAACTTCAATTGGATTGAAAACCCGCGCCTTATGAAACAGCGGGGGATGTTTCCAGTATGATGATTGTTTTCTTAACGTCTGATGTTCTTTAACAAGACTCCCGGTGGTCAAGGCAAGCTCGACAAATCCTCTATACTTCTCGTATCGGTCATCAACAAGCAGGTGCAGCTGGTCTTCGGTAAGAGCCGAGTGCAAATTGTTTTTCAGGTCGTGCCGGGACTGCAGGTAATCACTCACAAGGTAAGCAGGCCGTATAAACTGGCGAGAGGTAAAGGGGCGGAAAGATCTTCTCCTCAGCAGTGAAGCAAAGAGATGATCATGATTGATTGTTGTTGCCGAATATATCCGGTCCATGTATGTCTGCATCATGGTACCGGCGGTTTTCTGAAGAAAGTGCATTATCTGCTCATTGTTCCTGAAGCCGGTCACCACAGGGCCGCTCAGCAATGCTCGAACAGATGGTGTGTGAAGCTCATCGACCGTATCGAGTGCCCCCCCGAACTGCATATCGATATCGACCCCTTCCAGCAACATGGTTCCTTCCGTCATTAACTCCTCGAGCATTCTTTCCGAAGGATCTTTCACATAGCGGGAAGCGAGCCCTGAGAGGATATTATCATGTGCCCGGATAGGATAATAGGTGAGATTAACCGGCACAATTTTAACACTCTGCTCTGCTATATGTTCGTCGACAGCAATATTAAGAAATTCAGCTAAAAGTTCTCTGCCATCATCTTCCCGCCCATCGCGCTGAAGAAAATGACGAAAAATTTCGGCCCGTAGCGCCAAAGAAGCAGCCCCTGTATGGGGAGCGCGGGCTGAGTGATCATCTCCGATAACATATTCACCGTTGCTGACAAGCTTTTTGGTTTTAACCATTCTTCCCTCGGGAAAAATGATCCAGTGAGCCTTGCCAGTAAGCAATGTTTTTATGATAAGCTTGTCTCTTTGCGGATCTTTCGTCGACACCACGCCAACCTTGTCAAGGTAGGCCTTCAATGCACCCTTGTTAAAAAGTCCATCGCTGGCGAGACTCCAGATAGGTGTTTTGGTAAGATGATAGAGATAGTAGGGAAGCAGCAGTGTCTCAAGGCGGGTAAAATGATTGATAACAAAGATTATCGGACCAGCCGGGATATTGCCCAGACCATGAAAAACAGTCCTGGCCTTCAACAGCTTCGACAGCGTTTTGATAGCAATATCGGTCGTAAAATAGGCAGTGCGATTCATTCGTTATTCCGAAAAAGAATCCCTTTTATAAAAAGCCTTCAACAGCGAAACCCTGATCTGGCAGCAGGCTGGACGCCAGCACCAAAAAAGCACAGCCCTCATTTTGGGCACCACCAGAAACATGGTCTCGATTGCAATAAAACCATAGCGACCAAAAGGGTTGTGATTACTTAATAGCCGCCCTGATCCGATAAAGTACGTGCAACTATTAATCAGCAGTGAACTATTCCTGCATGTCAGCGATAAAGGCATTTGAAGATTCAATTGCCGTACTCATTCTTGCAATCAAGGTGTCAATTTCCATTTCCAGATTGGAAAACTCATCCTGTAACGAGCCAATGGCCTGAGCGTTCAGGTTATGCTTGAGAAAAAGAACATTGTCCCGAAAAATTTTCAGAACCGGATCCATGCTCTTTTCGGCACGATACATGTGATTTATCATTTCATCATAACGAGCCCTGGTCGTATTCAGCTGTTTTTTACTCGCCCTGGCAAGCTCCTTGTTCTCATAGAGATCCAACTCACTCTGCCACTCCTTGAAAAGGTCTTCCGAGACTGATTCTACTTTCTCAATTCGCGAAGAAACATCACCCGCTGCATCCGAACAAGCTTCATACTCTTTATTCAGACGGTCATAGGCTTTTTTCAGGTCAGTCTCTTTCAGGGTGACAACACTGTTGAACTGATCCAGTGCAGATTGAAACTGTTCCTGTGCCTCAGCCTGCGAATCCCGAGCATCTGCGACCCTGTCCACCATGATATCCCGTTTATGGATACCCACTTTTTCCATCGCTCCGTAATAGGTACTGCTGCATCCCGTCGAAAACAGAATTGCAACCCAAACCAGCAGACATGTCCCAAAAGAGATATATTGCTTCATAATCAGTCTCATCTTCAATTCTACTCCACATTCAAGGGGGTTATCACCATAGCCACAACAAACAACTGTATGACCCTCACACTATCGTTCGAACGAAACCGACGCAAGCGTTAATTCGGTGGCTGGTCAAAATAATCGACCTCTTCTGCAGACCCTGAACCTGCGAGAAACAAATGTAGTTAGCGGATTATCCGTATCAATTTTTGTTATTCTTTTTGGGTAAACCAATCTGTCTGCTTGACATGTTTTCCTTCTTCGACAAAATTACCGGGATAGGAGCGTTAAAGCGACACACCAATTTCTCAACCCAAAATAGATTATGAGCCATAGACCGCCGGGAACTCATCGCCACCTTATCATTGGCTATTCATGTTCGATTCTGCTGGTACTCTTTTATCTCAATATGTTTCCGGTCGTTAAATATATCGTCCGGCACTGGGGCACAACACCGGTTCTCATTCTCCCGCTCCTTATCACTGCAATAGCTCTGGTCGTTATCTTTTATTTTTTCCTGAAAGCCCGGAAAGAGACGCAGGATCACGTAATAATTATTCCAATCATTCTCGGTATTACCATCTGTCTTGTCGCGCTGGCAGTTCCTGACCCCGAGGCTCCTGTCAAACGAATTCATGTGATAGAGTACATGCTCCTTTCACTATTAATTCGATACACGATGTCTGTTCGGCTCCAGGGTTTTGCACTGCTTACCTTCAGTGTTTTCTTTGCCTCCCTGCTTGGCGTTCATGATGAACTGCTCCAGGGACTGCACCCGCTGAGAACCTATGGAATTCGTGATATTCTTGTCAATGCTCTTGGCTCGGCTGGCGGGGGACTAATCTGGCACGGATTCAAACTTTTTGAAAACAAAGGGGAAACCTACGATAAAACGATCTCCCCACCGGGTTTCATATACTTCTACCTGGCCTGGCTTTTCTGCTCCGTAATAACCTTTTTTATACCGCTTTACTCTTTCAGGGAAAAACTCCTGCCGCTCTGGCCGGCTTTTCCATTGATAGTCAGCCTGATACTCTTCATAGCTACAAAACCAAAATTGCTGTCACCTTTCAGTCACGGTATCAGGGCGGTAAGTTACGCATCCTTTGCAATGCTCAGCTACCTGATAGTAGCCCGTCTTTTCCATATCCGTTTTTTCTGACGTACATCTTTTGAAAAAGGCTCAGTGCAATAATGATTTATCTGTTGACATTGCTTTCATTCCATTGCAGATATTGTACTCAATCAAGCTTTCTAACCACAATTAATGACTCGGTAACACATCTCGGAGCGCAATGATCATGAAAATTGCCGCATTTATTTTAAGCTTGCCTCTCCTGTTCATTACCGCCTTTACCGCAGAATCGGCCGTAACAATGAAACTTGGGGTCGTAACAAAACCCGGATCTGCACAGAACATCGTTGCAGAAAAATTCAAGGAAATCATTGAGCAAAAATCTCAGGGTGAGTTACAGGTAAAAATCTTCCATTCAGCATCGATCGGTAATGAGACTGAGATCTTACAGCAAATCCAGCTGGGCACCATTCAACTTGGAATAATCACATCCGGACCTTTTGACAGTTTTGATCCAATTGTTCGAGTTATTGATTATCCATTTCTTTTTAAAGATAATAATCAGGCAGACGAAATACTCGATGGCCCACTTGGCAGTGAAATACTGACATCCTTGGAATCATCAGGCTTTAAAGGACTCTGTTTCTCAGAAAATGGTTTCAGAAATCTAACCAACTCCAGGCACGCCGTATCAAAGCCAGCTGATATAGAAGGTCTTAAAATACGAGTCATGTCCTCCGCGCTGCATAAGTCAATCTGGCAAGCCCTTGGAGCAAACCCGACCCCGATGCCCTGGCCCATATACACCGAACTTGAGCAGGGAGTAATCGACGGCCAGGAAAACCCTCTCTGGGTACTTGAGGTATATAAATTTTACGAAATACAGAAATATATGACCTTGACCCGTCATGTGTACTCTGCTCATATCGACGTTGCCTCTCTGTCCTGGTGGAAAACGCTTGATCAGGCTCAGCAGGAGATGATCCAGCAGGCTATGTATGAAGCTGCTGTATACCAGCGCGCAGATAATCGGTCAAAAAATGCCGCCAGATTGGAGTTGTTAAAAGAAAAAGGAATGGAAGTCGTGGAAAACCCGGATCTGGAAGCACTGAGGGCCCAGGTTGCAGACCTGAAGGGGATTGACCTGTTTCAGGACCAGAAAGTCCAAACCCTCCTCCTCAAGGTACTCGAAGCAACCAATTAAGAGATTCTGAGGGATACAATGACCATAGCTGAGAGGCTCAGCCTGGCCTGTAACCGATTTACCGAGCGCAGCCTTCTGGCGCTCGGCCTGGCCATGTCGGTAATTGTTATTGCGCAGGTTTTCTGTCGATATATCTTGAACCACTCGCTCTTCTGGTCAGAAGAGCTGGCACGATACATTCTTGTATGGCTGACATTTCTCGGGAGTTGCGCTGCCTATTACCGAGGAATGCACCCTGGGATAAATCTCATTTATCGGCGATTGCCACGCCATCTTAAACGGGTTGCAAAAATTCTTGTTCTTCTCTTATCTCTTACCTTCTTCTGGGTAATGATCTGGTACGGCATCCAGTTTTCCTTCTTTGTAAGAATGCAGACCACCGCTGCATTATCCCTGCCTAAATGGATTATTTTTTCCATTATTCCAATAAGCGGAATAATACTCTCACTCCATGCAGTCGCAATGCTCTTGAGTGAAATCACTCACCAGTCAAAAGTGTCATGAGCAGCTCACTCCTGCTCATTATTCTTCTTGTACTGCTTCTGCTGAATATGCCGATTGCGATAGCCATCGGAATTGCATCGATCACTATCATTGTCCTCAACAGTGATTTCTCGTTAATGGTTGTTATCCAGAGAATGTTCAGTGGTACCGACTCTTTCCACTTGATGGCTGTGCCGCTCTTTATGTATGCCGGCCTGATCATGGAAAAAGGCGGTATCAGCAGGAGGCTTATTGATTTTGCCAACGCGCTTGTCGGCTGGCTGCCGGGAGGATTGGCCGCCGTTACCATCGTTTCCGCAATGTTTTTTGCAGGCATCTCCGGGTCTGCGGCAGCGGATACGGCAGCCGTTGGAGCACTGCTGATTCCCGCCATGAAAAAATCAGGGTACGACGGGGATTTCGCTTCAGCTGTTCAAGCTTCAGGCGGATCAATCGGTGTAATTATCCCGCCATCAATTCCAATGATTATTTTTGGTTTTTTGACCGGGGCATCTATCGGTCAACTCTTTGCCGCGGGAATTCTGCCAGGCATTATGATTGGGCTTTCACTGATTGCTGTTTCAACCCTGCTCTCAAAAAAACATGGCTATAAGGCCGCCACCCCTTTCAGCTGGAAGTCGGTTTGGAAATCGTTTGTGGGTGCTCTCTTACCACTCGGTGCTCCTGTCATTATTCTCGGTGGTATTCTCGGTGGAATTTTTACTGCCACCGAATCAGCAGCCGTTGCCGTCTTATATGCGCTCACCGTCGGCATACTGATCTACCGTCAAATTACCTTATCTGATCTTTCTGCTATTTTTGTAGAAGGATCAATAATTGCGGCAATTGTCATGTTCATCATATCCACCGCTTCAATTTTCAGCTGGATTGCGGCGATAGAAGACATTCCCGCCCAGCTTGCCGGCTCCCTTCTGATGTTGTCAGATAATCCCGTCGTCCTGCTGCTGCTGATCAACCTGATACTGCTCATTGCCGGTACCTTTGTGGAAACAACGGCCGCCCTGATTCTTCTCGTTCCAATGATTATATCAATGCTGCCAGCTCTTAACATAGACCTGGTTCACCTCGGAGTTATTGTGGTCACAAACCTGGCTATCGGCATGTTAACACCACCCATGGGCATCTGTCTTATCGTTTCAGGAGCAATCTCAGGAGAACATATCGGGGCGATCAGTCGTCGTATTGTGCCATTTTTATTCGTTTTAATTATCGATCTGTTGATCATCACCTTTTATCCGCCGCTCACCATGTTGCTTGCTGGACTCGTCGGCCGTTAGGCAATGAGAGCTATAACCCATTATCGTTACAATAATTATGGACAGAAAAGACAAGATTATCGTTGAAAAACGTATCCACGAAGAAATTACCCGGGCAGAACAAGATATAACCAGGCTGGCTGCTTCTGTGAGCCCTGTCTCTCCGGATAATGCGATCGGACGAATATCAAGAATGGAGGCCATCAGCGCCCGAAGTGTAAACGAATCGGCTCTGTCACAGGCAAAAATTCGACTCGCCGGACTAAAAAGCGCCCTTGCAAACATCGATGAACCTGAGTTCGGTATATGCTTCGAGTGCGGGGAGCAGATACCGCTGCCACGAATCCTGCTGATACCACAATCGAAAATGTGTGTCAGTTGCGCCGAGGAAGCTGAGTAACCACGAGAAAAAGAGGCAGAACAATAAGACTGGTATCGATAAATAAATTCAAACAGCAGAAAAAAAGTCAATCCTCAATAGCGGTGTTGTCCGTCCCTCTATTGTTGATGGGCAGTCTTTAACATATACACATCCCATTTTTTCATAAAACCCCCTGGCGTAAGGGTCAGCCAACAGGTTGACGCTCCTTATTCTTTTTATTTCACACATGGTGCACAGGTGGGCAAATAACTTCCTGCCAAGACCTGTACCAATATATTCTGGCAGAACGAACATATGGTCCAGCCAATACCCCCGGCTGAGTGGCTGTCCCTCTACCACCAGGCTTTTCTCCAACAGCACCAGTGAATAATAACCAACAGTTACCGCCTGGTTTTCAATAATATAGACGCTGTTTTGCTCCAGGTAGCTCCTGGTAATGGTCAGTTCTGACTGCCAGGCAGTATAATAGTGTTCAGGATACTGCCAGTAGCGTTTGGAAGCAAAAGAGAGTTCAGTCAGTCTTTGCTGATCACCATTTATTGCTTTACGTATTCGAAATAAATAATTATTCATCTGTTCCAGCCGTTATATTCAAGCTTAATCACGACATACTACTGGATAGGCGCAATTTCCACCTTTAAAATAATACACTGAAAGTTTTCCCGTATATCTTAAGTATTGAGTTTTTTTAAAAACTTCCTATCATGTCATATAACTTCTTCTTTAATTTGTCAGGAGGCTGCTATGAAGCCGCTCATGCCCTATACGCCACCGCTATTTGATAATCCGCCGCTCTGCGACAGCCCAAACGCCAAACTCCAGCCGGCACCTGCAGACGGTATTGCCCCCGACCTTTTTCATGCAACCTCCAATTTCCCCGAATATGTCAAACTCAAAGGGTATGGCTGGGTAATTGCCCCCGAGAGCAGGATGGATGCTGTTCTTGTTGTCGATGGATCAAGCATCCGGGTTGTTGAGCCTCGCCGTCTTAACAAGGGAGACCTCGTTGTAATCGGCCGAACAGAAAACGGTGAAGAAGGTATTT
This sequence comes from uncultured delta proteobacterium, assembly GCA_963776075.1. GTDB lineage: Bacteria > Desulfobacterota > Desulfobulbia > Desulfobulbales > Desulfocapsaceae > MADRE3. The sequence continues at coordinate 338,431 of CAVZLG010000002.1, read as the reverse complement.
TCGTTCACCCCGACGGGTTTGTTGAGCTGGAAGCTCAAACAGACAAGTTCACCTTTCGCTCTCGGGGAACACGCGAGACACCATTTTCACGTTCTTATGATGACCTCTACAACATTCTGAGACACGACCGGGAACATGGGCATATCGTCTGGGTCCTGGGCCCTGCAGTATCTTTTGACAAGGACAGCAGGAAGGCGATGCAGGGTCTCATTGAATCCGGTTATTGCCATGGGCTGATGGCAGGGAATGCTCTGGCGACCCATGACCTTGAAGCCTCGCGTTATGGCACCGGTCTTGGCCAGGACATCTACAATCAGCATCTTGTCCCTCTTGGTCACTATAATCACCTGGATGTGATCAGTGCAGTGCGGGCAGCCGGATCAATCGCCGAATACATAGAACAGGAAAACGTTACTGATGGTATCATGTATGCCTGTGAGAAAGAGGGGGTCCCATATGTTCTCGCCGGTTCAATCAGAGATGATGGACCTTTACCTGACGTCATTGGCGATGCATACCATGCTCAGGACCGGATGCGTGATCATGCCCGACAGGCAACCACGATCATTGCCATGGCCACCCAGCTCCACTCAATCGCTTTTGGTAATATGGTTCCAAGTTACAAGGTAGAGGACGATGGCAGTATTCGACCTGTTTTCTTCTTTATTGTCGATATGTCTGAATTCAGTGCAGATAAACTTGCAAATCGTGGGTCAGCTCAAGCACAGGCAATTCTGACAAATGCCCAGGATTTTATCGTCAATCTCTGGAATAATCTCAAAAGGCAAACCCATGAGGAGTAAAACAATCCGAATCATTGGTATACCCATTGATCTCGGGCAACAGCACCGTGGAGTGGACATGGGGCCGGTTGCAATCCGTTACGCCGGGCTCAGCAAAACCCTGAGGAATCTTGGGTATCAAACCCAGGATTCAGGAAACATTGAAATTCCAGGCCATTATACATTAACTGACAGCACGTTCTCACAGAGGTTGCCGCTTATCCGCTCCGCCTGCCGGAAGGTCTACAGAACTGCCCAGAAAGCAATAGCAGATGAAACTATTCCGATATTTCTTGGTGGTGATCATTCAGCTTCCATTGGCAGTATTGGCGGGATAACAGACGACCGTGAGTGTGGTGTCATATGGGTTGATGCCCATGGAGACAGCAACACTCCAACAACGTCTCAAACCTGCAATGTCCACGGCATGGCACTGGCAATCCTGCTCGGCAAAGGACCCAAGCAACTTGTTGATGTCGGGAGAAAAGGTCCCAAACTCAATCCCAGGCATGTCGTGTTGATAGGCGTTCGGGATCTGGATCACCAGGAGAAAGAAAACTTAAAAGAGTCTGGTTGTACTGTCTTCACCATGCGTGATGTCGATGAATTGGGCATGCATGCTGTTTTGAAAAAAACGTTGAAGATTTTGACAGAGTGCACCTACATCCATCTGAGTCTGGACATGGACAGTATTGACCCCATCGAAGCTCCAGGTGTCGGTACGCCGGTCGCCGGTGGGCTGAGCTACCGTGAAGCCCAGTTGCTCATGGAAACGGTTCATGACACCGACAGACTGCTGTCACTTGATATCATGGAGACAAATCCTATTCTCGACAATAGTAACAGGACAGCCCAGGTTGCTGTCAGCCTTACCGCATCACTTTTCGGAAAAAGTATTCTTTGATATTTTTCAGGCGATCAACGCTATGCTGTAAACGGAGGCAGCCGGAAAACATCTAATCGTGGACGTAGAGTTCATCAACCTCATCCCAAGCTTCAGGCACACCACACCGTAACTCAACGAGCTCCTTAAAGTAGAAAACCATAACTGATATGTGCTGCAGTTTAAGCTCCAGACTGTTTTTATCTTTGGCTGAATCTGCATCCACCAATTCATCATCAGCAAGATTTGCAATTCGATCAATTTCCAGGAGCATCTGCTCTTTGGAGCAGCGCAGAAAATCAGCCACAGGTAGCAAAACCGGAGGACCATAGTTAAACCCTTCCAGCCGAGATGCCGTTTCTTCAATTAACGCTTTATCATTGCTATCATTGAGCGCCTTGATTTCATCCTGCAGCACTCCCAGCTTCTCAAAAAACTCACTTTGCTCTAACATTTTTATTACCTCTCCTCAGGTCCCGCTATGATACCGACACCTTATTTCCAATATTTTTACTTAAAACCATAGAAAGCCGGGAAAACAACCAGCGACGACAATACCAGTACCTGAATCACAATGAAGGGTATAACACCGCGATAGATATCAATTGTCCTTACTCCAGGAGGACAGACCCCTTTGAGATAAAAAAGTGAAAAACCAAATGGTGGAGTAAGAAATGAAGTCTGCAGATTCATCGCAATCAGGATGGCAAACCAAAGCGGATCCAGACCGATTATATCGACAATCGGCAGCAGAATCGGCACCACGATATATGAAATCTCTATAAAATCGATAAAAAAACCGAGGATCATGATAGCCAGCATCGACAGCAGCACAAAGGTCCATTTTTGACCGGGTAAATTCGTCAGGATATCCTCGACCAGATAATCGGCACCACTGTAGACAAATACCATTGAAAATGCCGTCGCCCCGATCAGGATAGCAAAAACCATTGCGGTAATCTTCACTGTCTCCAGGGCAGATTCCTCGACGACCGCCCAGCTCAACTTCCGGTACATTGCTGCCAGAACAACCGCCCCGACAGCGCCGACCGAAGCGGATTCAGTTGGTGTTGCAATACCGGCAAAAATAGAACCCAACACCAGGACAATGAGGGTCAGGGGCGGCAGTATCGCTAAAAGGGCATTCCTGATACCCTGGCCCCTGCTGATATCATCATCCTGTGGTATGGGGGGAGCTGCATCCTTGTCAAGCAACGCAACACCAAGGATATAGAGAATGTAGCAGATCACAAGAACAAAACCAGGTCCGACTGCTGCACGGAACAGATCTCCTACCGGCTGCTGGAAAACGTCGCCAAGAATAATCAGCACGATAGATGGAGGAATTATTTGCCCGAGGGTTCCTGCCGCACAGATGGTACCGGTCGATAACTTTTTCGAATACCCATATTTAAGCATCACCGGAAGAGAGATTACACCCATGGCGACAACAGATGCTCCAACGACTCCCGTTGAAGCTGCCAGCAGCGTCCCGACCACTACCGTACTGACAGCAACACCTCCCCTGATTTTACCAAACAGAGTCCCCATGGCTTCCAGCAATCGTTCGGCAAGATCAGATTTCTGCAGGACAATCCCCATGAAAATAAAGAGCGGCACGGCCATCAGAATAGTGTTTTTCATAATGGCATAAATACGAAATGGCATCATTGAAAACATCTTAAAAAATTCTTCGGCGACAATGGCTAGAGTAACATCCGGAAGCAGTTCAAAAACGGCAGCAATAATACCGAAAAAAATAGATACCGAGCCAAAGGTAAAAGCAACAGGGTAGCCAATCGCAAGCATCAGCAATGCAACGAAAAACATTACAATACCTGTCATCACCGAGCCTCCCCATTTGCTGAACCGGTTTGCTCACTGATGCTTGCCTGACCGTTATTCCTGTAGATATTTATATTTTTCACCGTATAGCCGAAAGAGTAAACAATCAGTAAAGCAAATGACGCGGGGATCATCGCTTTAATGATCCATCGATATGGCAGCCCACCTGGATCCTGAGAAATTTCATGTATTTCATACGCGTCGATGACATAGTTAATTGAACCGAAGAAAATCAACAGACCAAGCGGCAACAGGAAAAAAACGGTTCCGATGATGTTGATTACTGCTCGTGTTCGGATGGTCAAGCGATCATAGAGAAAATCAACTCGTACATGCCCTTCGTCCAGCAACGCAACAGAGATCCCAAAGAGAAAAATAACCCCGAAAAGATGCCACTCCATTTCCTGCATTGCAACTGAGCTGTTATGCAGGAAATACCTCATAATGACATCGTAAAAGACATTCAGGGTCATCAGCAGAAGAAGAATCGACAGGACCTTGCCGATAATATAATTTACCTTGCCAAAGGCTTGTTCCACCCACTCCAGCATTACACAACCCCAGCGCTCTATTGTTTACTGTTTGTCATCAAACATCTAACCACTTGCAATAGCAATTAGCTAAACGCTAAGCCAAATAAAGTAGAAGTCCATGAAAAAACCGCCTGAGCTGCGAGACCAGCCCAGGCGGTTCAATAAGGAACGGAAAAATCGAGCTATTCGGCAACCGTTTCAGACGTTTCTAAATAATATTTTTCCGAAACGTTAGTCCATTCCCGCGCTGTATCCATATACGCTTTTCTGGAATCATAGACTTCCTTGAATTCTGCATTCTCTGCTGCATACCCCTGCAGTACTTCGTCGTTTGCTTTACTCATGGCCTTGAGCACCGGCTCAGGGAAACTCATTACCTTGATATTCGGGTACTCTTCCTTCATCTTCTTCCAGGCCTGGGCATTTGCATCAAAATTGGCAGCTGTCATCTCCAGAGAAATAGCCTGCATTGCCGTTTTCAGCACTGCCTGATAGCTTGGTGGAAGTTTGTCAAAAGCAGCTCTATTGACAAGAAATTGCAGCTCAGAGGCAGGCTCGTGCCAACCTGAATAATAGAACGGCGCAATTTTATGAAAACCCATTTTAATATCCATTCCGGGGCCAACCCATTCAAGAGCGTCTATTGTACCACGATCTAGTGCTGTATAGAGTTCTCCAGGGGCAATATTGGTCACGTTAACACCTAGTTTGGCAAATACTTCCCCGGCGAGCCCGGGAATTCGCATCTTCAGACCGTTGAGGTCGTCAAGCGATTTAATTTCTTTACGAAACCAGCCGCCCATCTGCACACCGGTGTTACCACCCGGAAATGAATAGACATCAAATTTTTCATAAACCTTCTGCATCAGGCCAAGCCCACCACCATAATAGTACCAGGCATACTGCTCTGAAGCGGTCATACTGAATGGTGCCGTTGTAAAGAACGTGGTGGTAACATCCTTGCCTTTCCAATAGTAGGAAGCAGTGTGTCCCATTTCATACTGACCACCTTTTACCATGTCTAGAATTCCAAGACCTGCTTTGTGCTTTTCAGCACCTTCAAAACGAATCTCAAAGTTTCCATCGGTCATGTCACTGACCATTTTGGCCAGCCATGGACCCGCATTGGAAAGAGGTTCAAGGGTACTGGTCCAGGTCATGGCCAGCTTCCAGCGAACCTTTTTTTCAGCTAACGCCGGTGTCGTAAGCATCAAAAGTGCAGCAAGACACATAAGTACAGGTGCCAATCGTTTCATCAATCTTCCTCCCATCAAATTGTTTATAAATTATATTCTAGAACGTCCGGACAAGACAGTAGATGGTTATCTTGGAACCCGGTATTCAGCCATAACAACTATGTAATACGCAGTTCTGCTTATATCAAGCTGGAATCTGCAAATTATCTTCCTGCAGCGCTAAATACAGATTACGTATTCCGATGTGAAGCAACCCATATTGTTAAACTGATTGCTTTTTGCAGATAATCTCTTAGTATAAACCATCTTATCATCAGCCCTAAAGGCCCCTGAATCCCTCAATTGGAGGTAGTACGCTACCATGGCACGAGCCATTGAAATATTTGATACAACACTGCGAGACGGTACCCAGGCAGAGAACTTCAATATCTCTGTCAGAGACAAAGTACGGATATCTATAGCCCTTGACGAACTTGGCATCGATTATATCGAAGGTGGATGGCCTGGTTCAAATCCGGTATCAGTCGAATACTTTGAAAAGATCAAAAAGGTATCGCTGAGTCATGCAAAAGTTAGCGCATTCGGGTCAACCCGTCATATCCGCAATGATGCTGAGAAGGATAAAAATCTACAGGCACTCATTGAAGCAGAAACACCCGTAATTACTATCTTCGGCAAGAGTTGGGATATCCATGTCACGGACGCTCTGAATATCGAACTCGGGGAGAACCTGATCATAATCGAAGATACCCTCGCCTATCTGAGAAAATATGTGGATGATCTGATATATGATGCCGAACATTTTTTTGATGGTTTCAAGAACAATCCAGATTATGCTCTGGCGACCCTGGAAGGAGCAGTCAAAGGAGGTGCGAGCACAATTGTTCTCTGCGACACGAACGGCGGCACACTCCCCCAAGAAATGCCTGCTATACTGGATACGGTCAGCAGATTCCTGAAAAAAATCGGCTCCACAGCCAAACTTGGCATCCACTCTCATAACGACTCGGAGACAGGTGTTGCCAATGCCCTGATAGCCATCGATTATGGACTCGAACATGTTCAGGGGACCATCAATGGCTATGGAGAGAGATGCGGCAACGCAAACCTCACGTCCATCATTCCGGCACTCATCTTTAAGATGGGGCTTGATTGTCAGGTAAAGGATCATATCGATCAACTCTATACAACGTCCCGACTGGTTAATGAACTGGCGAATCTGCCGCACAGCCGCTATCAGCCCTATGTGGGAGAGTCGGCTTTTGCCCATAAAGGTGGCATTCATGTAAGTGCCGTAAAACGTAATCCGTTGACCTATGAGCATATCGAACCGGAAAAGGTAGGTAACAATCGCCGTATCCTGATTTCTGATCAGGCTGGTCGTTCAAACATACTGCACAAAGCCCAGAAATGGGGACTCAACCTTAAGCAGGATGATCCATTGCTGGCCTCAATTATCAGCGAACTGAAAGACAAGGAAAACCAGGGCTATAAATATGAAGCAGCCGAAGCGAGTTTTGAGCTGCTGATGCGAAAAACGCTCGGGCTTCAGAGAAATTTCTTCAGAGTTGATGGTTTCCGGGTGATGAACAATAAATACCGGATGGACAGAGCCCCATTGACAGAGGCAACGATCAGGCTCTATGTCGGCGGTGATGAAGTCCACACCGCCTCCATGGGTGATGGCCCGGTGAATGCCCTGGATAATGCCCTGAGAAAAGCTTTGACACGGTTCTACCCCAGTCTGGAAGAAATGAAACTGATTGATTACAAGGTTCGGGTTCTGTCAGGTGAGCTTGGAACCGAGGCAAAAGTCAGGGTCCTGGTGGAAAGCACTGATGGCCAGTGCCAATGGAGTACCGTCGGTGTATCGATTAATATCATTGAGGCAAGCTGGCAGGCGCTGATTGACAGCGTTAACTATAAGCTGATGAAAAATGAGAATAACCCCGCTTGAGAGCCCTCTCCTCCAACCTTAAACAGAAGTGATCAGGTTCTCCCCGCATGGAAAAATTATTTTTTACCCTGGGTCTTATTGCCACAGGTCTGGTACTGGGATATATGGTTCAGATGATGGCCGCTGGAGGGTATCTTTCGTTACCTGTCCCTGTTGCTGTTCTCAGGAAAATACTGCAGAAGATCGGCCTGCTTTTTTTCGCCCCGCTCTCCTTTCTCTCGGCAATATGGGCAGTTTCCTTTGATGATATTCGAGTGATCCTGCTGCCCATCGTTGGTTTTTGCGCCTTGATGCTCGGCGGACTTCTTGGTCTCGCCCTCGCGCACCTGCTGAAAACACCGACCAGGCAGAAAGGAGTCCTCTATTGCTGCGGGTCTTTCACCAATATTGGTTCTATAGGCGGTCTTATCTGCTATATGTTTCTCGGTGAAATTGGCTTTGCCCTGGTTGCGATTTACAAAATGTCCGAGGAAATATCCTATTATACCATCGGCTTTCCAATAGCAAGGTACTACAGTGGAGCGGCCGATGACAATCAGTCAGTGGTAAACCGAATCTTCGGTGTCTTGAGGGATCCCTTCGTTGCCGCTGCTCTGGCCGCTTTCGCTGTCGGGCTTTCCCTGAACCTACTGCATGTCCCAAGACCTGATTTCTTTAAAACGGTGACCGCTGTTTCAGTCCCCGCCGGCACCTTCATTCTGATTGTGTCAATTGGACTTGGAATGCGGTTTTCAAGCGTGACCAGTTACCTCAAAGAAGCCATCGGGATCAGTATCATCAAATCTGCCATCATTCCGGTAATTGCCTGCACACTTGCCTACCTGTTCGGCCTGCACCAGATTAATAACGGTTTACCCTTTAAAACGGTAATGATCCTGAGCGCCATGCCGGTTGCCTTCAACGCACTCCTGGCCGCGTCTATTTATGACCTGGATCTTGACCTGGCCAACAGCTGCTGGCTGGTATCGACCGGCTGCCTGATTTTCATCATGCCGATTCTCTACCTTCTTGTAGATCTATTCTGAGTTTTTTCTTGCTGATTAACAGGCACAAGATCGATTCACTGTCCCTCCCTGCTCCTTTTTATGTCAGGCGCTGCCCTGTCCGCGCAAGCGCTGTCCGGCAGAGATAATAACGGTTTCAAAGCGGACCGTTTTGCTCTATGGCTCAAACCCGTCAACCAGTGCCAGAATTCTTCTGCCATATTCAGATTTGAGTGCATCAAGATAGTTGCGGTCAATCTTTCCTTTCCACGTTTTCACTTTATAGAAACGCTGCGGGATAAGAATTTCTTCCGGTTTGAAGCCGCTGTCAATCCGTACTTTCCAGCGTAATTTACGAATATATTCTGCGGTATCAGAAATAGTACCGGCCAAAGTCCCATACCCCGCTGCTTCAAGACAGGCCCCCAGCTGCTCATCATTATAGGCTGAACGGGCAAACAGGCAGGCGACCATGGAGGTTAGAAACACTCTGCCAGGTTCATCAGTCATCAGGAAATCGACTCCCTCATCGACTTCTTTGGTGTCATGCTTCTGATCCCACGAATATGCGCCCGTATCAAGGTGTGAATGCCTGAACCCAAGCGCTTGTGCGGTAAAAAAAAGTTCGCCCGTGGCGTACCCTGCCATCTCCTGCCCGAGAACACAGCCAAAGTCTTCTCCACCAAATTCCCTGGCAGCTTTCAAGGTTCCCATGCCGAGCAACCGATAAAATTCATTGGCTCCTCTGCCAAGATATTGGGCAGCCTCCTGGTATGCCGATGCGTCACCAAAAGAGAGCCTGACAAGTGTCTCTTTTTCACTGATCAAGCCACGCTCTGTTGCCTCGGTAGCCCAGGCAAGGGCAACGCCGCCGGACATCGCATCAATACTGACCAGCTCAAAATCCTCAAGAATCCGTAAAATATCGAAACAATCGGTTACTCCCAGCATGGTTCCAGCTGCAAAGATCGGCTCGTAGTCATACGGTACCTGATGGTATAGGTAACGGGCCTCTTTTTTGAACTGATCCCTGAAAAATCCCAGATGAATGCAGCCGACCGGGCAGCCTGAACAGGCACCATTGCGTAGCAGTGTTTTTTCTGCAAACGCTTCACCGCTGATCTTGCTGACTGCGGTATTGCTGGTCTGCTGCAGATTATGCCAGGGTAATGATTGAATGTCATTTAACCCCTGCAGGTTGACGGCAGTACCAAGATGATAGTACTTCTTCATCATATCGGTTGAGGTAACCTGCCCGTACACCTTTTTAAACACCTCCGGGTATGCTTTGCCGGGAGGCCTTGTAAAACTGGTATCACCATTAATAACAAGGCCCTTGAGGTTTTTCACACCCATCACCGCACCACCCCCAAGTCTGCCGAAGTGGCGATAGGAATCGACATTAATACACGCCATTGCCGAGCCAATCTCGCCGGATGGTCCGATTCTGAGAATAGAGCGATGTCCGGATGATTTTTTAAACATCCGCCTGATGAGTTTACCGGAGCTTGCGGTATTCATCCCTTTCATGAACCCGGTATCTTTTATCTGCACATGACTGGAACCAATTGACAAGCAACAGAGCTCTGCCGCCCGACCAATAATAACCAATGCGTCATAGCCAGCAAAGAAAAGGGCCAGGGCCGACCTTCCTCCACCATGGCTTTCGGTATATTGGCTGTGATATGGTGAAATAAAGGAGCACACCGTCTTACTCATCAACGGGTAGTATCCGGTCAGCGGGCCAATAGCCAGGATAAACGGCTGTGACGGGTGATCCCAGTCCAGGTCCGGACGGCCATAGATTGTATAGAGCAATGCAGCAAGCCCACTGCCTCCGGCAACCAGGTTGCGACCGTCAATTTTTTCGACCTTGCTTTTTGAGCTTTCAAGATCAACGACCAGTACTCTAAAATATTCATTGATCATAGAAGCACCTCGCCTATATCATCAAGTTCCTGAAGCTCCAGGCAATTGTGAGGGCAGAATTCGACACAGCGGCCACAATGGATGCAGAGATAAACATCGCCCGCACCATCCTGGTAGATCGCATCAACAGGGCAGCTCGTCACACAGTCACCGCATTGTATGCAATGTTTTTTGCGGACAATGACACCGCCGCCTTTTCGCTGGCTGAGTGCTCCCGTTGGACAGGTGGCAGCACAAGGTGCTGGGTCACATGCGAGACAGCGTACCGCAACAAAACCGGTTGACAATCCACCGGAAGAATGGATACGAATCCCCGATGTTGACCATGAAATTCGCTGGTGGATGAGACGCGCGCAGGCAAGAGAGCAGGAGTGGCAGCCAATGCATCGATCCATTCGTGGTGTGGTCAATAATTTCATCAGAGCTGTTAAAATATTAAGTTGTTGGCACCACTCGCGGGCGCCTAAGTTTTGGAACGTTTTTTGTATCAATATAACAGACCAGGCACAACACTATCTGCTGTATCACTGGTGATCAATCAGGATCTTCCGTCCATAGCTGTCTGAAATATCTACCTCAATAGCCTTGAATGTTTTTGTTTCAATTCCTGTGGAGGTTCGTATCTTTCGAACAACGTCTTCAATATCCTCTGAGGCCCTGGATTTTTTTCCCCTTTCAGAAATAATCGCCTCTATTTCACTGATCAATAATTTTTGCTGACCAAGACTGTCAGAGTGTTTTTGAAATTCTTCAGTCAGCTTCTCTATCTGAAATAACCGCTCCTCTGAGGCAATAAGAAAAAAGGTCTCCATTCCTTCCGGCGGCACAAAGGCAAAACTCTGGTTTCCAGGAGGAATAAATTTGGGGCCACGGGGAAACCCATAATTATAATAGCCTTTCTCCGTTGGATAAAGCGGTGTCAATTCATCCTGGGAATCAAGCAGATAGAGGTAAATATGGCAGTTCTCAAGATGCTCAAGATAGATCTGCAGACCCGTACCTGAAAAAACAATCGGTGGTGAACCAGAGAAATTAAGCGGTTCCATACCATCACCGCTATCGGAGAGTATTGCCCAGCGAAAGCTCACATCAGCTGCATATCCTGGGTTTGCAACACACATTATCAGGAGCAACAGTGCAACCCTCCTTATCAACCCCATTATAAAACCATTTACAACCATTCTTAACTCCGGTTTATTAATGCTCCAGCTCAAATATGACTAAGATCACCTGTCTGTTCACATTCATTCATCAGTTTGAATATCTCAAGCGGTTCTCCCTTTTCTACATCTCTCACCAGAGATAACGCCTTCTCCGGACAGCTGTTCACGCAGACACCGCACCCCATGCAATTGGCCGGATCTACTTCCGCCGCATCCTGGAGGCTCAGTGCCTTAAATTGACATAAATCAATACATGAACCGCAGGAAATACACAAGTCCTGTTCAACAACACAGGTATAACCGGATGGAGCAAGCATCGGGGTACCATTGCGCTGGGCCTGCATCGCCCCGCAGCAGCAGCTGCAGCAATTGCAAATAGCGTAAAAACGATCCAGCATCGCATCCTTGAAGAAAGCATGTGCCACATGGCCACGTCTGCTCTCTTCCTCAAGTATGGTGATTGCTTGCTGCTGGGTTATCCGTTTTGTTTTATCCGGGTGGTGCTCGATGGCGAAACTGACAAACGGCTCTCCAACGATCAGGCAGACATCAAGCGGCTCACAGGGCTTTTCCCTGACAGACCTGCAGGGGCAGGTCATGGCGACTATCTGTTCAGGATTTTTCAGGACAATATCACGCGCTCTGGTATACGGCACCACTTTTTCAAGATCGGGCAGGGTAATGCTTTTATTAACTGTAACGAGCTGCCTGGCACTTTCAAGGGTTACAACTTTGCCGTGGTAGGAATTGGCAAACCCAATGCCACCGTTGCTTTTCTTGAGCCCGGTTACCTGCTGAAAAAACCATATAATTGCATTTCCGAGTGGTGTTAAATATTTTACAATCGAGTGCTCACCGGTACCAATGCCGATATATTGATAGATCCAGCGCCCATAAATATAGCCGTGCAGCCACTCCACAGGCCCATAGCGGCCAAGCCTTTTGGACTCTGCAAAAAAGGTGCGGGTTGAAGGTTTTATCAGCGTTATCTTTTTCGGCATATTACCTCCTGTGTAGAAAGAGGTCAGGTGCTCTCACATCACCTTCTATTACCATCAGAAATCATGGTAACACGTCTGTCATGATCAAAAGAGCCCTGGCTGTTGGCAGCAGTCGCTCTTAACTGGATAACACGATCGTCCGTTCCTTGCAATTCTGTATCATGTCTGTACAGACTGAGCCAAGGAATACCTGGGCGGTCCTCGATCGGTCCCGCCTGCCGATAAATATCAGGGTCGCATCGCATGACATTGCTTCTTCCGCGAGGATCGTTCCCGGTTTACCAAAATGGATCACCGTGGTGATTTTTTCCTGGTCAACACCTATGTCAATCAACAGGTTTCCAGCCTCTTCAAGAGCCTTTTGACCAAATTCACTTGCCTCCATGCAGGTAATACCATCCTCATCATAATAACAGGATTGATCAAGGACATGGACAAGAAATACTCTCTCGATTTCCTGGTTTGCCTCCTTGAGCAGCATACCAGCTTCTTTCACCGCATTTTTACTCGCCGGGGACCCATCAATTCCTATCAGGCACCTGGCAAAAGGCGACACAGTTTCGGGCAATGGTTCATCGCCAACCAGGTAGATCGTTGCATCGACATGCCTATGGAGAACGCCGGCCACAACACTGCCGGTCAGCTTGGTAGCTTCCTCTGCACGATTGCGCCTGCTCATTATCAGGGTTGAATAGTTTTTATCCCGGCAGACTTCATCTATTCTTTTTACCGGATCACCATCGAGAATTATAATATCAGATGAATAATCCCCGGTACTACTCTGCAACAAATCACTGGCCTTGTACAATAAAGGCGTCACGACATTTTCAATATGGTGCTCTCGCAATCGTCTCATATCTTCAGAGGAAGGTACCTCACCAGAGGCAATATCAATCGTTTCCATATGTTCACGAAGAAATGAGCCGGCAACGACATGAAGAAGCTGAGTCTGTTCTGAACCAATTTTCATGGTATAAATCAGCAGCCGTACCAGGGGGAGAACCCTGCCAAAAGCCTCCAGGGTATCAATCGGGAGCAAAACGTTTTTAAGAGGAGTAAAGGATCTATTCATTTTATCTATATGAGTTCTGGTTATATTAGCCCTGCCATCATCTGCGGTATCTGGTCAATCTTCTCTACATTGCGAGTGCTGAAGGTGTCCACAATTCGGCCACCATACATCACCGCAATCCGGTCAGATAATTCAAGGGCCTCTGAAAGGTCACCGGTAATAAGCATGATACCCGCCTGTTCACGGGCCTTAAGAAGGAGATTCCAGACATCCTCGGCTGCAGCAATATCAAGTCCCTGAGTTGGTTGTTCTGCAACAATTAATCGTGGCTTGCGATAAAATTCCCGAGACAGAACCATTTTTTGAAGATTCCCTCCAGACAGCTGCCAGGCAAGCGCCTGCAGATTGGGCGGCCTGATATCGAATTCTTCAACGAGGTGTTGTGCTTTTGAGGTTGCCTTATCCTGCGGCAGCCAGGGACCGGTGCAAAACCCCTCACGCGTCGTCAGCAGAAAATTGTCCAGGAGATTCAACCCCTGGCAGGTTGCCAGCCCCTGTCGATCTTCGGGGATATAACTCAAGGCGTTGTCCCATTTACGGTGCGAGAAGAATTTTTTCCAGTCGATACCTAAAATTCTAATAGTGTCCTGCGGAGGTTGCTGCAGGCCACACACCATCTCTACGAGCGGTCTCTGACCATTCCCCGCTACGCCGACAATCCCCAGGATCTCACCTTGGCGGACTTCAAGATTCACGTCTTTAAGTGATTCATCCTGCAGACCTTCAACTTCTAATACAAGTTGTCGCGGTTCCACGGGAAAGCGATCAACCTTCAGCAGCACTTCACGGCCAACCATCAGTTCAGCGAGTTCTGCTGTGGAACTGACTTCAGCAGCAGAACGTACCTCTATCACTTCACCTTTTTTCAGTATCGCAATATCGTCGGCAATGGACATCACCTCTTCAAGCTTGTGGCTGATGAATACAATGGCTTTGCCAGCAGAGATCATCTGCTTCATGGTTTTAAACAGGTTTTTTGCTTCATGGGGGGTCAGGACTGCCGTTGGTTCATCAAAGATCAGTATATTGCTTTTCCTGAACAACAGTTTAAGGATCTCAACCTGCTGTCTTTCACCCATCGACAACTCAGATATAATTGCGTTGGGATCGAGGTTCATACCATAAGACCCTGCCAGATCGGAGACAATTTTATTCATCTTCTTTTTTCTGAGCCAGACAGATTCGGTCTGGCCAAGAAAAACATTCTCAGCAACGCTCATGGCATCTACCAGCTTGAAGTGCTGATAAACCATGCCAATTCCAGCATCTATAGCCTTCTCTGTTGAGGAGAAGACCACTTTTTTTCCTTCATGGTAAATTGCTCCAGAATCCGGCTGGAGCTGGCCTGCAAGCATCGACATCAGGGTCGATTTTCCTGCCCCGTTTTCACCGAGAAGAGCGAGAACTCTGCCCCTGCTTATTTCAAGAGATATCTCGCGGTTTGCATGAACGGAACCAAAAGATTTACTGATTCTTTCAAGCCTGATGACAGGATCTGCTGCCATATCCCTTTCCTAACGCTCCCTGCCGGCAATAGGCTGAACAAATTGAGATTCGGTATCCCAGGGAAACAGAATCCAGGTATCCTGGCTGACTTCAGTAATATAGGTATCCACCAGGGGCCTTCCTGCAGGTTTTGCGTAGACAGTTGCAAAATGAGCGGTTGGTACCATTTCTTTAACTATTTTAGCTGTCCTTCCAGTGTCAACCAGGTCATCGATCAACAACCATCCCTCACCATCCCCCTGAATTCCTTTGAGTATCTGGGCGTCACCTTTCTTGTCTTTCCAGTTGTAACTTGAGATACATATTGTTTCCACAAGATGGATATCGAGCTCACGGGCGATAATTGCAGCCGGTACCATACCTCCACGGGTAATTGCGATAATTCCCTTAAAATAGTGCATATCGAGCAACCTCCAGGCAAGAGCCTTGGAGTCACGATGGAGCTGATCCCAGGAAATAGGATATGTTCTTTTATAATCAGAATTTACTTCCATAATGTTTCCTTGTACGGTTTGGTTTTACTGTCTGTAACATTGACTATTATTCTGCAGGCTCAATATTCACTCCAAGCGCTGCCGGTTCATCTGTTTTACCCCGCCACCAGGAAGAAAACACCAACACACCAACAGTCAGTGCATAGGGCAGCATCAGCAGTAACGAGGACGGTATCTGGGTTCCGGATGCCTGCAACCGCAACTGCATCGCCATGATACCTCCAAACAGATAGGCACCGAACACGGCCCTTCCCGGCTTCCAGAATGCAAAGATAACCAGGGCAACCGCGATCCAGCCTCGCCCCGCAGTAAGGTTATTGGTCCACAGATGGGTGTAGGCAAGTGACAGATAGGCGCCGCCCAGACCCATGGAAAAGCCACCAACCAGAACACCAAGCCACCGGTAGGCGACCACATTAAGTCCGGCTGCTGTCGCGGCTGCCGGATATTCGCCAGCCGCACGCAGGCTGAGTCCGTACCTGGTATAATAAAAGAAAAACCACATTAGAACCGGGATGAAGTAGGTAAAATATACCAGCAAATCCTGATTGAAAAAAATGGGACCAACAACTGGAATAGCAGATAATAAGGGGACTTCAAGGGTACTGAACCCCGGTGCGGACATGCCGATGAAAGGCGTACCGAAATAATCGGCAAACCCGAGCCCAAGAATCGTCAGGGCCAGGCCAGAAACAACCTGGTTGCCCTGAAAAACCAGACAAACCAGGCCATGTATTGAAGCAGCACATGATCCGGCAATTCCTGCTATAAAAAAAGCGAGCATAGGGTTACCGGTAAAATAAGCAACCAGAAAACCGGTCAACGCACCGGTTATCATGATTCCTTCAACACCTAGATTCAAGATACCCGAACGCTCAGTGAATATCTCGCCCAGCGTTGCATAGAGAATAGGAGTACCAGACTGCACCGCTGCGGCAAGAAGAGGAATAATTATATCGCTATTCACGTTTCCCCCTCCTGAGAACAAATCGGTACTGGCTGAATAATCCTCCTGCCAGAACAGTCAACAGGATGAGCCCCTCTATAATACCTCCAAATGCTGCAGGTATCTGTAGATCAAGCTGCAATGCCTCAACACCAACCCTGAGAGCGGCCAGCATAAATGCTGCAATTCCGATGAAAAACGGATTTAACCGTGCCAGCCAGGCAACAACAATTGCAGTATAACCATACCCGGACATGATGCTCGGCTGAAGCCTGTTCACTGTTGATGAGGCCTCCAGAAAACCGGCCCAGCCAGCCAATGCACCGCTGATTATCATCACCAGCATCACCAGCCGATCATATGGTATACCAGCATACCTCGCTGCACGGACATTATCGCCAGCTGCTTTTATTTCAAAACCTATACGGGTAAACCCTAAGAATACCCACAGGCACGTTCCCAGAACAGCACAATGAAGTAATCCCCAGCTAAAATTACTGTTGCCTATTTTTCCAACGATTGCTGCATTTGAAAATTCAGAGGTCATTGGAAATCCGAAGCTCGCAGGATCCTTCCAGATGCCGTAGACAAGGTAGTCAAGGATGAGAATAGCAATATAATTCATCATCAGTGTGACGATGATCTCATTGGTCTTCAGTTTTTGTCTGAGTATTGCTGGAATCAATCCCCATATTCCGCCGGCCACCGCTGCCATTGCAATCATAGCCGGTAATATGAGGTAGGCAGGAGCATCCGGAAACGACAGGGCCATCCAGGTGGCACCGACCGCTCCGAGAGCAAATTGACCTTCTGCGCCGATATTCCAGACCTGGAGCCGGAATGCGATGGCAACACCGAGGGAACAGAGAAATATAGGTGTTGCTTTTAGTAATGCGTCTTCAAAGGCGAATTGTGACCCGAAAGCGCCTTTAAATAGTACAATAATCCCATCGACCGGCGACGTTCCACCGATCAGCAACAGAAATCCGCTCAGCAGCAGCGACAGAATTATCGCACCCATTAAAACAAAACAGGAGCTCCAACCAAGGGGCTCCTGTCTTTTGACAATGCGAATAGGCAACATGTTTTTTACTGCACTACCTTCACGTTAGAAGATACCCTTAGATGTTTCACCGGGCAGTATCCTTGGACACTATTCTATTGTTCCGACAACTCCCTGAACAAACCAGGTCATCCCGAGCATGTCGCCATCTGCCATCGCCTGACCAGCGGCCACTTTCTCATTACCCCCCTGGTCCTTGATCGGACCAACGAAGACTTTCTCCCCGCCGATGATCGCTTTTTTCTTGGCCATCACCTTGTCCTGCACGTCTTTGGGAACCATAGCTCCCATCGGTGCAAGATCAACAACTCCTGCTTCCAGACCAGACCAGATAGATTCTGATTTCCACTCGCCCGCCTGTAACTGTTTTACCGCATTGGTATAGATCGGGGCCCAGTTGAATATCGGTGCGGTAAGATGTGCTTTGGGTGCAAATTTGCTCATATCGGAGTTATATCCGACAGAGTAAACACCTTTTTCTTCAGCTGCTTCCTGGGGACCGGGTGAATCCTGATGCTGGGCGATTACATCAGCCCCGACATCAAGCAGTGATTTTGCCGCTTCCTTTTCGGTTGCTGGGTCATACCAGGTTTTAGTCCAGACCACTCGTACGGTTACATCTGGATTGACTGATTGCGCACCAAGCGTAAAGGCGTTAATTCCCCTGATAACCTCAGGAATAGGAAATGCAGCGACATATCCCATTATGTTGCTTTTTGTCATAGACCCAGCAACCATCCCTGAAAGGTATCGTGCCTGATACATCCTGCCAAAGTAGGTTCCCATGTTGTCGGCCATCTTGAAGCCGGAGCAATGCATGAACGTTGTTTTGGGAAATTGCTTTGCAACTTTCAGCATCGGGTCCATATAGCCAAAACTTGTCGCAAAAATGAGGTCATAGTCCTTGCGTGCCATGTTAAGGATAACACGTTCCGAATCCGGACCTTCTTTTACCGCTTCAACAAAAGACGTCTTGACTCCGTCCATTTTCTCAATTTCAAGACGTCCCTGGTTGTGAGCGTACGACCAACCGCCATCTCCAATCGGAGTAACATAGACAAAACCAACTTTCATATCCTTTGCCCAAACTCCGGTAGCACAAAGCCCAACGCTGAGTAATGCCGCAGCAAACACTTTAGTAAAACGCATAAACCTCCTCCTGCTTTAAACAATAAAAATAATTTTAATTATTACGATTACATAACTCTGCTGACAAGCGGTTTTTGTATGTATTGCTCAGCAGTCAGGGTGAATAGTGTGTAATAAATGATCTACAAGACCTGTTTTAAAAACAGTTTTGTTCTATCTTCACGCGGGGCAGTAAAAAAATGTTCAGGTGTACCGGCCTCGACTATTTTACCTTCATCCATAAACAATACACGGTCTGCAACTTCTCGGGCAAAGCCCATCTCATGGGTGACCACCATCATGGTCATCCCTTCCCGCGCAAGCTGTTTCATAACATCGAGAACCTCACCCACCATCTCAGGGTCGAGCGCTGAGGTCGGTTCATCAAAAAGCATGACTTTCGGGTCCATTGCAAGTGCCCGGGCGATGGCCACACGCTGCTGCTGCCCACCGGACAGACGCGAAGGATACTCACCTTCTTTTTCACCTATGCCAACTTTTGCAAGCAGCATGCGGGCTTTTTCCTGGGCAACCTTTTTACTGCGCTTCCGCACCCGCATCTGGGCTAAAGTCAGATTTTCCAGCACGGTTTTATGGGGAAAGAGGTTAAATTGCTGAAAAACCATACCGACCTCGGCCCGTATCTGATTGATATTGGTTTTTTTATCTTTAATATCAACACCATCAATATACACATGACCTTCATCAAACATCTCAAGGGCATTAATACAGCGTATGAAAGTTGATTTACCTGATCCTGACGGACCGATTACGACAACAACCTCAGCCGGATCAACAGATTCCGTCACACCATCGACCGCCCGTACGGTGACCCCGCGTCCGCTGAAGATCTTTACAACGTTTTCCGCCTTAATCACTGACCGCGAGCCTCCGTTCCAGATAGAAAACAAATTGTGACAGCACCGAAGTGACAATCAGGTACATTGCGGCAACCACAAGCCAGATCTCAAAGGTTGCAAAGGTGCTGGTGATGATTTCACGACCAGATTTGGTCAAATCGGTAATAGCAATAACGGAGACCAGGGAGGAGTCTTTGATCAGAGAAATAAATTGTCCTGAAAGGGGCGGCAGAATACGCTTAAATGCCTGCGGTAGAATGATATCCATCATCGCCTGCGGATAACTCATCCCAAGCGATCGGGCTGCTTCCATCTGCCCTCGTGCTATAGACTGAATACCCGACCTGATGATTTCAGCAACATAGGCCCCGGCAAACAAGGCCAGTGCCCCGATACCTGCAACATTACGATCCAGATTAAAAACAGTACCGAAAAAGAAGTAGGCAATGAAAATCTGCACCAGCAATGGCGTACCGCGGATAATTTCTACATAAATTGCTGCCAGGGTAGACACGGTATAATTTTTGGATACCTTCATCAAGCCTGCGATCAGGCCAATAATCAGGCCCAGAACACTGGCTACTGCCGATATCCACAGGGTGGTCCATAACCCCTTCACCAGAGGTCCCAGGCGCCACTGGCTCGTAAAACCAACGGTATCGCCATCAAAGAGGTCTTCACCTTCTGAAACCTTCACCGTTTCAGCATCAACCTCTAACGCCATCTTTTCACCGGTTTCAGAAACAACGGTAATGGCTGCTTTACTCCCTTTTTCGGCAATCTGTTCAACCCTGCCATCAAACGGGATTTTCAGAGGGTCTTCGGCTTTATAGAAAAAGTACTGCGGGACCCGGTACCAACGCCATTCGTAATCAATACGCGCTACCGAACCGTAAATACTGGCAGACATCACTATCAGGATGAATGCCAGTAGAATTTTCCAGAACCATGCTTTTTCTGTAATCTTCACGAGTCAAAACCTATTGGTTTTATTGAATTTCTTTCAGCCAGGTATCGTCTTCAAACCACTTCTTGAAAATCTTTTCGTAGGTCCCATCACTTTTGACCTGGAACATAAAGTTGTTCAACCAGTTAAGAAAGTCAGGATCGCCCTTCCTGATAGCCCAGGCAAGCGGCTCAAAAGTGAAAGGTTCACCTAAATGGAAGATTTTTTCCCCACCACGCTGAGCATAGGCAATGGCGTTATAAGGCATATCATAGATGAAGGCATCAATTTTACCATTTATGACTTCCAGCACACCCTCCTGCTCGGTTTCGTAGGAGATATATTTGGCATTAGGGATCAGCCGTTTAACTGCTTGCTCACCTGTGGTGCCAAGTTTTGAGGCAACGGTGTATTTCGGGTCGTTGAGGTCTTTGTAATCCTCAACAGTTCCTTCATATTTTTTATTCACCAGAATAGACTGACCGATAACGATATAGGGCTGGGCAAAGTTAATACTCATATTTCGCTGCTGAGTGAGCGTCATACCTGACATGAGGATATCAAACTTACCGGTGAGCAGCGCAGGAATGATACCATCCCAGGCGGTTGAAACCAGCTCAAGCTCCACCTCCATGGCTTTGGCAATGCGCTTTGCCATATCAACATCAAAACCGATAATCTCACCTTTCTGGTTCGTCAGCTCAAACGGCATGTAACCAGGCTCCATACCTACCCGGAGTGTACCTCTTTTTTGAATCTCATCAAGTGCACCGGCAGTTACACTTCCTGCTGCCAGCATAACTACTGCCATCAGAACCAGACACATCGTTACAAGTCTTTTCATCATTTTCTCTCCTTTCATTTTTCATTTTCCATAAAAAACAAGCAGCCGATACAATGGTACCAGACTGCCCTAAAAAGCCTGCATTCAGTAGGATTCGCCCTCATCCAGAAGTCCTTCAAGATCATCTGCACTTCTTTATATTGTCGGCACAGGGCCAAATCTTCAAGAGGCACATAAGCGATCTTCTGGAAACAACATTTCAGGGTAGATGAGCTGTAATGCCTCAGTCTATCAACTCAAATTTTCGTATCCTCGTCTCGCAGATGACTGACAATTCCCAAATGACCAGTTCTCGCCATCTATAGGAACACACTCTGGAATAGCTCTTTATAACACAGCCCCTTCACCAGAACAACAGCCTTTTCATGCACCAGCCAATAATTATCTCCCCGATAAAAGCTTGTTTCCATACCTGTAAAAACAACGCTTCTGTTCCTTGAAGAAAAAGTCTATCGACTCAAGCTGACCTGTTCTCCTTTCGCCTCTCGAAGGTGCTGGCCAGGAAAACTACTCTGCAGAATTGACCGGATTATAACAGGCTACATGTGTCTTACCAAGGGCGCGAATTTCCGGGGCTTGTACAAGACACTCATCAGTTGCCTCGGAGCACCTTGGGTGGAAGGCGCATCCGGATGGGGGATCAATGGGCGATGGTAGTTCACCGTGCAGCATAATACGCTGCTTTGTTCGCAACGGGTCAGCAATCGGTGTTGCCGACAAGAGTGCTCTTGTATAGGGATGACGGGGATTGGAGAATAATACCTCTCTACTGGTGGACTCAATTGGAATGCCGAGATACATGACCATTACCTCGTCGGCAATATGTTTGACGACCGACAGGTCATGGCTGATAAATAGATATGCCAGGTTGAGCCGCTCCTGCAGCTCCGCGATCAGGTTCAGGATCTGGGCCTGAATAGAGACATCCAGCGCTGACACCGGTTCATCAAGGACAAGAATCTCAGGATTAAGCATCAACGCCCGGGCGACAGCAATACGCTGCCGCTGTCCCCCTGAAAACATATGGGGATAACGGTCGTACAGCTCCGGCCGCAGGCCTACAAAATCCATCATTTCACTGGCCTTCCGGCGGCGCTCAGCCTTGGTCATTGTGGTGTTTACCAGCAACGGCTCTTCAAGGGCATGGCCTATTTTCTGTCGCGGGTTAAGCGAACCGTATGGATCCTGAAACACGATCTGCACCTTTGACTTGAGCTTTCTCCTGGTCTCCCTGTCTGAACCGACAATATCCACGCCCCTGATTCTCAGGGCGCCGGCAGTTGGCGGCTCTATCATGGTGACCAGCCGGGCAAGTGTCGACTTACCGCAACCGGATTCCCCAACAACGGCAAGCGTCTTCCCTTTCTGGAGGGTAAATGACGCCCCGTTCAGGGCTTTCAATATTGCCTTTGGCTTAAAATTGCCTCGCGATACCTCATAGAACCGCTTAAGGTCCGTGGCTTCCAGGATGGTTTCTCCACTCATGCCGCCGCCTCCGTGTTCCCGGGATGGTCCTTGGGTTCGCCATTTTCAAGAGGGTAATGGCACAATGCATTGCCGAGTTCGACCGCAGCACTGACCGGTTCCTGTTGCCTGCAGAGATCCGTCGCATATTTACAGCGCGGGGAAAAAAGACAGCCGTTGGGCCTGTCAAACTGGCCGGGAACAACACCTGCAATCGAAGGCAGGAGCTTGCTCGTTGAACGCTCGGGCAGGGCTGCCAGCAGCGCAGCGGTATAAGGGTGATGCGGTTTGGTGAATAACCCTTTTATGTCCTGGTGTTCAACCTGCTGACCAGCATACTGAACCATGACCCGCTCGGCAGTTTCAGCAACTAC
Organism: uncultured delta proteobacterium; assembly: GCA_963776075.1. GTDB lineage: Bacteria > Desulfobacterota > Desulfobulbia > Desulfobulbales > Desulfocapsaceae > MADRE3. The sequence goes on along the minus strand of CAVZLG010000002.1, from coordinate 315,462 downwards.
ACCCATATCATGGGTGATCAGCACGAGAGCCATATTGGTCTCATCCTGCAGTTTTAGCAGGAGGTCAAGAATCTGGGCCTGAATGGTTACGTCAAGTGCGGTTGTCGGCTCATCAGCAATCAGCAATCGAGGGTTGCAGGCAATTGCCATGGCAATCATTACTCGTTGTGACATCCCTCCGGAAAGCTGGTGAGGGAAAGCTCTGAGCCGCTTGCGTGGCTCCGGAATTCCAACCAGGTTCAGCAGTTCAAGGGATCGCTCCTTGCATTGCCTGCGGTCCATGTGCAGATGCGTTTTCAATGCTTCGCCCAGCTGAAAGCCGACGGTAAAGCAGGGATTGAGACTGGTCATCGGCTCCTGGAAAATCATTGAAATTTCTTTTCCGACAATCGTACGTTGCTGGTTATTCTTTATCATCTCCAACAAATCCTTGCCGTCCCACAGGAGTTTGTCAGCGGTCACCTCTGCCGTCCAGGGAAGAAGCCCCATCACCGCAAGCATTGATACCGATTTGCCGGACCCGGACTCTCCAACGATGGAGACCACTTCTCCAGGGTCAAGGGTCATTGAAACCCGGTCAACCGCGGTAAAAAGGCCACCTGCGGTCTGAAAGGCAACGGAGAGATTTTTTATTTCAAGTAATGCCATAACTCCCCCCTGGTCACGACCGCTTCAACTTCGGGTCAAGGGCATCCCGCAGACCATCACCCATTAGATTTATTGCCAGAACCGTCAACAAAATAGCCAGACCAGGCAGTGTTACAACCCACCAGGCACGCAGGATAAACTCACGGGCATCCGCCAGCATTGTGCCCCACTCGGGGATTGGCGGCTGAGCACCCATACCCAGAAACCCGAGTGCTGCGGCATCAAGAATGGCAGTGGAAAAGCTCAGGGCTGCCTGGACGATCAGGGGCGCCATGCAATTTGGTAGAATGGTTACAAACATCAAGCGCACTCTGCGCACCCCGATAACGCGGGCTGCTGTGACATAGTCCTTGCTCATTTCACCCATTACCGCTGCGCGCGTCAGGCGGACGTAGTGCGGCTGCTGGACGATGGCAATGGCGATCATCGCATTTATCAGACTCGGTCCGAGAATGGCGACCAGGACCAGGGCCAGCAGCAGGCTGGGAAAAGCCAGGATGATATCCATCAGGCGCATGATCAACGTATCGACCCGGCCCTTGAAAAATCCTGCTAAAAGTCCCAGTATGACTCCTACGCTGAGCGCTCCGGAGACAACCACGCAACCAATGAACAAAGAGTATCGTGAACCATAAATCAAGCGGGAGAGCATGTCCCTACCGACAGCATCGGTTCCGAGCGGAAAAGTAAGCGAACCGCCATCCTGCCAGAATGGTGGCTGGAGGAAGGCCTCACGATATTGCTGATTGGGCAGATGGGGGGCAACATACTCTGCAAATATGGCAATTATCACAATTACCACGAAGAAAACCAGGCCGATTACGGCACCCCGGTTTTCAGAAAAATAGGCCCAGAACTCTTTGAGCATAGCGACACGCCCAACCTCACGCGTATCGATATCACCGTTATACGTTGTCTCAGTCATGGCTACTCCGTATGCCTGATACGTGGGTTGATCAGACCATAGAGCAGATCAACGATGAGATTGACGATCATCACAATAGCTGCAATGAGCAGCAGCCCTCCCTGAACCGAGGAGTAATCACGTCTGGAAATGGAATCGACCATCCACTTGCCGATACCGGGCCAGGAAAAGATTGTTTCAGTGAGAATTGCTCCGGCGAACAACACACCAACCTGCAAACCGATGACGGTGATAACGGGTATCAGCGCATTTCGCAGGGCATGCAGCCCTATCACCCGTGATGGCGAAAGCCCCTTAGCGCGGGCTGTCCGGACATAATCTTCACCAAGGACCTCCAGCATGGCAGAGCGAGTCTGCCTGGCTATAACTGCAAGGGGAATCGTTCCCAGAACGATCGCCGGCAGTATCAGATGGGAAAGCGCAGAAGTAAAAGCACCTTCCTGCCCCGACAACAGACTGTCGATAAGCATAAATCCGGTCACAGGCTCAAAGAAGTACATCAATGACATCCTGCCGGATACCGGGGTCCAGCCGAGAATACCTGAGAAAAAGATAATAAGAAGCAGGCCCCACCAGAAAATCGGCATCGAATAGCCGGTAAGAGCAGCGGTCATTACCGTATGGTCAAAGGTTGATCCCCTTTTGACAGCGGCAATCATGCCGGCCGGCAAACCGATAAAAACGGCCAGGATCATCGCCACGATTGACAGCTCCACGGTCGCCGGAAACAGAGTCATGAATTCTTCGAATACCGGTTTCTTGGTGATGATTGAGGTACCGAAATTGCCGTGGGCAAGTTCATTGAGATATGACCCGTACTGGACCAGAATCGGCCTGTCGAAGCCAAATTCTGCCATGAGCAGGGCGTGGCGTTCCTCGCTCATCCCTCGCTCACCTGCCAGCAGCAATACCGGATCACCGGGCAGCAGGCGGATGAAGGTGAAGGCAATGAGGGTTACACCGAGAAACGTTGGTAATATAACACCAATTTTTTTCAGGATAAATGAAAGCATCTACTACCCTATGGAAATTGAGTGGATATCGAGCAGAATGTGAAACAGAGACCTGTGCTGAACAGAGAAGAGGCCGGACACCAGAGCCCGGCCTCTTCACCTTTTCGGTTACGGCTACTTCAGGTCAACTCCATAAAAAACATGACCGCCGAAAGGATCAATCTTAAAATCGACCACTTCCTTTCGAATCGGCTTGAATACGATCGAATGAGCAATAGTCGCCCATGGAGCCTGCTCTTTGAAAATGACTTGAGCCTGCTCATACAGACTGGTACGTTCGGCTGGATCGGAAACAACCTTGGCTTTCTGGATCAGGTCTTCAAACGGCTGATAGCACCACATGGCACGGTTCGCTCCACCAACTGCATCGCAGCCGAGCAGAACGGCAAGGAAGTTATCGGGATCACCATTATCACCGGTCCAACCAAGCAGAACAGCGCCGTCACGATCTTTGTCTTTGGAGCGTTTAAGGTACTCACCCCACTCATAGGAAACGATCTCTGCTTCAACACCAACTTTGGCAAAATCAGCCTGGATCAGTTCTGCCATACGACGGGCGTTGGGATTATATGGACGCTGTACCGGCATTGCCCAAATATTCATTTTCAAGCCCTTGACTCCTTCTTCCTCGAGCATCTTCATGGCAGCTGCAGGATCATAAGGGTCATCTTTAACGGCATCGTTATATGACCAGATGGTCGGCGGAATCGGGTTCTTGGCGACTTTCCCAGCACCCTGGAATACGGCATCGAGGATCGCCTCTTTATTGATTGCCATGTTCAGGGCCTTACGAACTTTCGGCTTATCAAATGGAGGAACCAGACTATTGTAAGCCAGGTAACCAACATTCAAACCTTCCTGCTGCATCAGGTTAATTTCAGGATCTTTCCCCATTGCTTCCAGGTCAGCTGGATTCGGGTACGGCATCACATGACACTCACCTGCCTTCAGCTTCTGGTAGCGAACAGAGGCATCAGGTGTAATGGCATAAACAAGGTTGTCGATTGCTGCTTTACCTGCCCAGTAATCGGGGTGCGCCTTGTATCGAATTACTGCATCTTTCTGGTAATCTACAAGCTGGAACGGGCCGGTGCCGACAGGCATCTGGTCGATAACCTCCGGTGTCCCTGCTTCCATCATCTTAGCAGCATATTCTGCTGAAAAAATTGAAGCAAAATCCATTCCGAGGTTGGCAATCATCGGTGCTTCCGGCCGATTGAGCATGAACTTGACGGTGTAATCATCAACTTTTACAACGTCTTTGAGCAGGTCTGGCATTGACATGCCGTTAAAATACTCATAGGAACCGTTGGAAACTTTATGATACGGGTGCTCTTTATCGAGCTGACGCTTGAAGGAAAAAACAACATCATCAGCGTTAAAATCACGGGTTGGGGTAAATTCTTTGGTTGTCTGGAACTTGACACCTTTTCTCAGGTAAAAGGTGTACTCCGTGCCGTCGTCTGATACCTCCCATTTTTCAGCCAGGGCAGGACCGATCTTGGTGGTGCCACGCTCAAATTCGACCAGCCGGTTGTAGACTGGACGGGATGAGGCATCAAATGATGTTCCAGCTGTCATAAATGCCGGATTAAATCCTTCGGGGCTTCCTTCAGAGCAAAATACGAGTGTTTTTGCCTGGACACTCGCTGCACCCATCAACAGCATGGACGCTCCGCAGAAAGCTGCAAGCAGCTTCTTTGTCACTGGTCTCATGTTTTCATCTCCTGTCTTGTTTTTTGTTTTTGATCAGATGCAATACCTGACCCTCATCTTTATCCCTTTTTCAGGAATCTTTACAGCTATATTTTACGTTTTTGTTATCTACGCGGGAAAAGCGTTATGTTTCTGCTAGCAATGACGCCTTAAGCTACTCATCTTTTGCCACGTTTCAATACTATTTGCATGGTATATTTATCTTTTTTATATATTCCACCAAGAAAAAATCTCTGATCGATTACAGTCGGTACTGGCTGTTGTGAGTTAAAAAACACCGTGGATGCAGGCAGCACTAATGTGAAACAAGGTTGATCCGCTCGACAAGCAGGAACTGTCAGTAATAGAAGATCCGTTAACACTGTTCGGCTCATCCTCATGGCAGAAGGTTTGTGGTACTTTCTTACAGTGTGAACTTCAGGGTAAGACGTTCATCAGAGTACTAACCAGATGCATGCATGAACGCTAACAGTAAAATATAATACAGAAATAATGGATCGCAAGAAGGCAGGCCAATATATTCTCAGCCCGGTAAAGTTGCTTATACGGAGAGATCGGTTTTGCTGGTGCCGGATTCTCGCCAGAGGGTATCCGGCACCAACAGTACTTAAGACTCGCTCTTCTCGGGCAGAATCAGATTAAGTATAACACCAAGAATGGCACCAAGGCCGATTCCTTTCAGATCTGTAACGCCTACGTTGAGAACCATACCCCCCAGGCCGGTGACCATTATCATGGCAACGATTATCATGTTCCGGGACTCCATCAGGTCGACTCCAGAACGCACCAAAGTGGAAAGTCCTATAACAGTAATTGCACCAAAAAGAAGCAGCATGATGCCACCCATCACCGGTACGGGAATGGTATTAAGCAAGCCACCGAGTTTCCCGACAAAGGCAAGAAGTATTGCGGTGATAGCAGCCCAGGTCATGATAGCAGGATTAAACGCACGGGTAAGAGCCACGGCACCGGTAACTTCTGAGTACGTTGTATTCGGAGGCCCACCAAGCATAGAGGCAAATGACGTCGCTATTCCATCACCAAGCATGGTGTTTTGGATTCCAGGATCTTTCACATAATCCTTGCCTGTAATGGAACCGATGGCAAGGACATCACCAAAGTGTTCGATAGCGGGAGCAATTGCAATTGGCACAACAAAAAGAATGGCGTTAAAATCCCAGGTGGGCAGGGAAAAATTGGGAATGGAAAACCAGGGCGCATCTTTGAGGCCTGCAAAGCTTATCATTGCAGTATCCATCCATGGAGCAGGCGCAACTCCTTGAATTTTCCCTTCTACGGCAGAACCAATAAAGGATGCATGCATGGAGGCAGTTAAACCGGTAAAATCAAGTACAAGAGCGGTAACATATCCCGCTGCAATACCGCAAAGGATCGGAATGAGTTTCAACCATTTCTGACCAAGAAGTGAGGCTATAATAGTTGTTGCCAAAGCGACACCAGCTACAATCATGGCAGGAATCTTTGGTTCAAGCCATATAGAACCATCTCCAGCACGTCCCATCGCCATATGAACGGCCACGGGGGCTAAAATCAGGCCTATCAGCATGATCACTGGACCCGTGACAATTGGTGGAAGTAACTTATGTAGAAAACCCGCTCCAAAGATTCGAACAAGTAAACTTAAAACGATGTAAAAAAAACCAGCTGCGACCAGACCACACATGATTGCAGGATAAGAAAATTGTCCCTGCTGAGCTGCAAAAAGTGGGGGCAAAAAAGCAAAGGAAGAGGCGAGAAAAACAGGTACTTTACCTTTGGTGATAATTTGAAAAATAATAGTTCCTGCTCCTGCGGTGAACAGTGCAACATTTGGATCAAGACCTGTTAAAATGGGAACGAGGACGAGCGCCCCAAAGGCAACAAAGAGCATCTGGGCTCCGAGCAAACTATCACTAAAACGGAACCGATAATCCGAATTGGGTGTATCAACTGACATGTCTTTTTCTTCCTCCGTGTTCATTATTTAATTTCATTCAACCTCAAGAAACACTCTCTCCGTTTTTCTTCTCAAGGAGTACCATATTATTTTGTACCAAAAATTTTATCTCCCGCGTCTCCAAGGCCAGGCAGGATGTAACCCACTTCATTCAGCCTCTCATCAACGGCAGCGACGTATATCTCAACGTCCGGATGAGCTTCGGTGACTCTGTTGATACCCTCTGGTGCTGCTACCAGGAAAAGCCCCTTGATGGTCTTGCAACCTGCCTTTTTCAGAGTTTCTATGGTGGCCATCAATGTTCCGCCGGTAGCGAGCATCGGATCTAGGATAAGGGCAATTCGCTTATCCATTTCACTTGCTGTTTTCACGTAGTACTCAACAGGCTGCAGTGTTTCTTCGTTGCGATAATAACCAACCACGCTCACCTTTGCCGTCGGGATCATATCGAGCACACCATCCATCATGCCGAGGCCTGCTCTTAAAATCGGGACTATGGTTATCTTTTTTCCTTTAATTTCCTCAATATCGACCGATCCGGCCCACCCTTCGATGGTCTTAGAGCAGGTTGCAAGATCCTTCGTCGCCTCGTAAGTTAAGAGCCTGGCAACCTCAGATGACAGATCTCTGAAATCTTTTGTCGCTATGTCTTTTTCGCGCATGAGTCCGATTTTATGTTTGACCAGCGGGTGGTCAGCAACATGTACCGTCATAATATTCTCCTGATGATTCTAAATAAAAAAAAGAGTGCTCAGTAAACAGAAAAAAGGGGGCGCGCCTGGACATAAATATCCGGCAGACAGGTTGCAAAACATTTACCATTTACACTGAGCCGATGTGTGAGATGAACGTTGGTTACACGCAAAACGTTGCCCCTTTTTGTTAAAGAAAAAAAAGGGAAAAAGCAAGTTATTTAACAATAACTTCGCATGTATTCTCAATCTTCTCAAGCTTATGAGACAAGAGCTTTGGCGCTGCGTCGCAACATCGGCAGCAACTGAACAGCGATAATTCCAGCGAAAATCAAGACTGCTCCTGTCATTTGGGTCAGACTCAATCTTTCTCCCAAAAAGATAAACCCGGCACACGCTGCAAATACGGTTTCCGAGCTGAGTATGATGGCCGCATCAGCCTCGTGGGTGAACCGCTGTGCAACCACCTGCAGGGTGAAACCTATACCGGTCGATAGCAGACCGGCATAAAGTATTCCAAAAAGAGCACCTGAAAAATCAGCCAGTACCGGTTGTTCCACCAGTAACCCAATGACCATACCACTAGCCCCACAGGCAAGAAACTGCCCGCACGCAACGACCAGTGGGGCCTTTGTCCGCGAGGCCATTCTGCCAACAAAGATTACATGCAGAGCCCAGAACAGACTCGAGCTAATCACCCAGAGATCCCCGGCCTGCAACTCTATCTTCTCTGCTCCTGTCATAACATAAGTGCCGACGACACAGCAGATTGAAGCAGGCCACACAGACCAGTGAGCTCTGCGTTTGAAGAGAAGAAGGGCGATGATCGGGACGAGAGGTACATAGAGAGCGGTCAGGAATCCCGCGTTCGTAACCGTCGTATGGAAAATACCGTATTGCTGCAGGGCCGCAGCCGTGAATAAGATAAAGCCAGTCAGAAATATTCCGAGCCAGTCGACTATTGTAAACTGGTGTGACTGAGTATTTACCTTTCTATACTGGCGAATCGCAACCGGCATGATAAAACAGGCACCGACCAGCATGCGAACCCCGGTGAAGGTGATCGCCTCCAGCCCGCCGGTTCCGACCTGCTGGACAACAAACGTGGTCCCCCAGATAATCGCTGCAGCGAGCAGTAGAGCGTTGGCCTGAAATCGGTTCATGTAAATTTTGACTATTTGTTTCTAGATTAAACTGTAATAGGAGCCACTTGCAAAACGCCCTTTTCGCATTCGATTAACCAGGCTCAGTAAAATAAGCAGCATCTCAACTGCCTGTATCTTTGTTTGAAACAGGCAGGAGTATACAGACTCTGCCTGTTTTTGCAATCATTGCAGAATCACGCTTTTCAGCCTTCCAGAAACAGGTCTTGCCACAGGGATAAGGGATTGAGCGGTGGTTAAAATTACTTGAAATACCTACTTTGTGATGGTACTACATAGTACCGATATCTTAGTAAATCAGCCCGTATCCCATCTCAACCAAACAATAAACACCAGTGGAGGTCTCTTGATGTCAACAAACCACCGAATCAGGCGAATCAGCAATCCGCTCATTGCCTATCTCGCGATTCTGGCGCTGGCCCTGCTCCTTTCAAGTCAAGCCATGGCAGACGAATCCAGCTGCATCGTCTGTCACACCGACATCGACCTGCTGGAAGAAAATCTTGGTGATGGTGGAAAAACGAAATCCACACTTCAAGCCGGCAGTGGCTGAGGCGGTGCCGTGGCTCCGTTGGAGCCGCAGGAAAAGGTATTGATATCAGAGGAATTCCTTGAGTCGGAGCATGGAGAATTGGCCTGTATTGATTGTCATGGAGGTGACGACAGCTCACCTGACAAAGAGAGTGCCCATGACGGCTTTGATGCTCACCCATCCGTGAATAACCCCCAGGAAACCTGTGGTGAATGCCATGAAGAAATTGCCGAGACTGCACCCCAGTCGCTGCATGCCACCCTGTCAACCTTTCCCGGTTTTCTTAAAAAGCGGGTAAGCGATAATACCCTCGAGGCAGTTGAAAAGGGGCGCGAACGTCACTGTGCATCCTGCCACGCCAGTTGCGGTGCCTGTCATGTCAGCAGGCCCAAGTACGTCGGCACCGGTTTTGTAAATGGCCATATGTTCAATGCGAAGCCGGATCCAGTCAACCAGTGTACTGCATGTCACGGCAGTCGGGTTGGCAACGAGTTTTTTGGAAATCGCGGCCAGGGAGACATCCACCTGCGAGAGTTCACCATGAGTTGTAATGAATGTCACGGGGCTGATGAGATGCATGCTGCAGCACCCGAAGGACTCGAAAACCGCTATCACCTGGAAGAGGCCGCCAACTGCAAAGACTGCCATAAGGATCTGCAATTCGGTTCAGTTCGGGAGCACCGGATTCACAACAACAAAGTACAATGCCAGGTTTGTCATTCCCAGACCTATACCAATTGCTACAGTTGTCATACCGGTACTGACGAAGAAGGTATCGCCTACTTCGTCAATAATCTCGATTTCGAGGATATGAAAATCGGTTTTAATCCAGACAGGATTCCAGGTAATAATTACAAGTTCGTTTTACTCAGGCACGTCCCGGTCGACCCCAAAGTATTTGATTATTATGTTAAGGACGGATTTCCTAAATTCGATGTATCACCAACCTGGAAGCGTACTTCACCTCACAATATCCAGCGCAGGACCTGGCAAAACGTTACCTGTAATAACTGTCATGGGCAAAGAGACCTTTTCCTGTCTGAAGACGACCTGCTCGACTATGAGAAAAAAGCAAATTTCGGTTTGACGGTAAAAGACGACCAGATTCCAAAGGAACGTGCCCGAACAATGGCAGTCAATATTGATACATCAGGAGTCGTGCCTTCAAGAATTATTGATGTCGACTGGCTAAAAGAACACCTGGATGTTGAAAAGGTTGTCATAATTGACGCCCGAGCTGAATCGGATTATGAAAAAGGGCATATTCCCGGTGCGATAAACCTGGACCCCAACATTCCGGAAGGGATCAGAAAGGCAGCTGACTCAGACGCGCCATTGCAACTGGAAGATGCAGATATCCTTGGGGAAACCTTTGGTGAATATGGGATGGCCCGTGATGATCACATCATTGTTTATTGTGACAAAGGACAGAACGGAGGGTTTCTCCTCTCGGTCCTCGACTATGCCGGTGCCCAAAACATATCCATGCTCAACGGCGGTATCGCCGCCTGGAAAAAAGCAGGGTATGAGCTCAGCGATGAGGAACCGGATTATGACGAGAAAATCTTTGAAGCGAATGTCAGAAGTGGGTTTATTGTAGACAATGAGTTTGTCAAGGCCAACATCGTCAACCCCAATGTGGTAATTGTTGATGTCAGAATCCTGCAGCAGTCAATGGGGTATCTCAAGCATAACCTGGCAGAACGACCAGGACGTATACCTGGATCTGTGCTCTTTCCGCTTTTCGGCCTGTACGAAGATCATGCCTCCATTAAAAGTCCGGAAGAACTCCTCTGGGTTCTCAAAGAACGCAATATCCCGAAACACAAGACCATCGTCCTTACCTGTAACACCGGGATGTATGCGGGAGCGTCCCAGTTTATTTTCCGCTATCTGGGCTACCCCGATGTCAGGGTGCACGATGAATCATGGATTAGCTGGGTAAACTGACAATCATTACAACTACAAAAAACAAAGGGGCTGCTCCACCGATTGTGGAACAGCCCCTTTGTTTTTTATTATAAAATTAATCAGATGCCTTTTAAGACCTGCAGTATTTCCGGATCTTTCTCGTCCTCTGCGAGAATGATGTGGCATGCTTCGCAATCCATGGAAATTGCCTCGCCACTGCTCGTTTCATGTTCATCATCGTGACAACGGAAACAGCCGGAATCATTCTGGTGGCCTCGAAGGCTGCGATAGTTATTCCAGGTAATTTTCATGGTTGGCCAGACATTTTCCAGATAAGCGGCCTGAACTCCTGATATGGCTTTATCCAGCATCGGCATATTGTTATTGACCACCTCTGGGTATTTAAGCCGATACCAGCCGCGCAGTTCCGTGGCAATCTTGTCTTTGGCCTCCTGATGACTGGCATAGTCCCTGGTAATCAACTCGAACCCTATCTTCCTGATGAAAGGAAGTTCGCCAGGAATTGCTCCAAGCATCAGTTTTTCGTCAAGAGCCTCTTCCGGCGATTTGTATATGTGCGTCGGCCGGTTATGACAATCAATACAATCCATCTCCCGCTCGTAAACTTCAGCATCATCTGTTTCCTCACCTTTATCGAAAACGACCTTGGTGCCATCCAGTTTGGTCAGCGTCACTTTTTCTATTTCCTCACGCTCCCAATCAGAATGAGTATAGGTGATTTTATTATCAGCAGAGACATGCCAGTGAATACCGTGTGCCTCAGAGCCCTGGTAGCCTCCTGAACCGACTTTCAGCAGGAGAACTGTCTGTACGTGGGTGTTGTCTTCATCTGAGAGAAATTTATCTTTAATATAGAGCTTATCTCCATGGAACAGTTCCGGGCGATGACACTCTTCACAGGTATCGCGCGCAGGACGGAGCCCATGTACCGGGGTTTCTATCGGCGTTGCATAGCTTTTTGCGACCACCGCAATAAGCTGCCTGGTTCCAGATAATTTCGCTTTGACAAACCACCCTGCACCTGAACCAATGTGGCACTCGACACATTTGACTCGAGAGTGTGGTGAATTGGAATAGGTTGAATATTCCGGTTCCATCACGGTATGACATAATTGCCCGCAAAAGGCATTGGATTCCGTGTAATGATAGCCAGTGTATGCCAGGAGCACGATCACAAGTACATTTACAAAGGTGAGGCTGGTGGCCAGAAAAATCAGCTTTCGGACTTTTATAAAATTTTCCGGCGCTGAAAGCTTTTCACTCAGATATTCATGAGTAAAAAGACCGACATCCTCTTTGCCTTTGAAGAAAAAAAGACCAAGAAATATCAGCACCAGGCCAAGTATAAACAGAGGTGCCACGAACATGTACAGGACAAAACCGAAATACTGATTGTGAATAAGACCAAATAACTCGAGCAAGACCCCTATGAGCAGGACAGGAAACGAAGCAGTGGTCATTGTTGCCCCGATCAGAGATAATTTACTTCGGGCAATTCCGTTTATAAAGGAATTGACAATCTGTGTGAACTTAACCAAGGCTGCTCCCTCCCGGCTGTTAATTGAGGTTGATCTTATCCGTGTATCATCAGGTCGTTATCAACGAAAGCGTACTACATTGTCACTCAAAATTAAATGCTTTTCTTTTCGCGGTGCAGGAATTGACCAGCCCCCAAAAAGCCCTGCAGGTTTAGCGAATTTGCGACCGGTACCCCGTTTTCTGATATTGTTCCAATGACCAGATCGTTGATGATGACTGGTAGCGGATATTAACGTGACGATCTTACCGGCAATATCTGAAGTACACCGAGAACAAGCAGATATACGATACCCGAGAGAACAATAATAACCGGACCACTTGGTAGATCGAGGTTGTAACTGATGCCAAGTCCAATGGTTATAAATGCCATGCAGATCAGGATAGCAAGGAGCATCATCTGTTTGATACCAGCAGCAACATTACCGGCAATTGCAGCCGGAAGTGTCAGTAAGGCGATAACCATAACAACACCAACAACCCTGATCAGCAGAACCACCGTCAATGCCGTCAGACAGAGCAGAACAAAGTAATACCAACCGGTTGGCACCCCTCTTAAAAAAGCATACTCCTCGTCAAAACAGAGGGCAAGCAGCTTGTTATAGAAAAGAACAACCACCGTGACCACGAGAAGATCCAGCAGGAGTACCAGATAAACATCCGATTTTGAGAGCAGAAGAATATTACCAAACAGGTAACTCATCGGGTCGGTATAACCAGGAGTCCTTGCCATAAAGAGCAGGCCTACTGCCATGCCAACTGCCCAAAGTGCCCCGATTACCGTATCCTCCCGCTGAGATCCATAATGTTTTATCAATGTCAGGATCACCGCCGCTCCAAGCGCAACTATTATTGCCCCTTGAACAGGACTGGCCCAGCCGACCCCAACAACCTGTTCGAGATAGAGGCCGGCACCAATTCCACCCAGTACACAGTGAGCAATTGCACCGGCAATTGAGGAAATTCTTCTGACAACAACGAGTGTGCCGATAATACCAAATGAAATCGAGGCAAGGATGCCGGCTATCAGTGCATAGCGTAGAAATGGGAGGTGAGGATCAGCCAATGCGGCCAAAAACTCAGTCATGCGTATGATCCTCCAGGGAGCAGTGATGATCATGCCTGATCAAGTGGAGGTCCGGTCCGTACATTTCTGAGATCAACTCCCCGGTCAAGGCGCTGGTCGGGTGAATAACAACACGCTTATTTACACAGACAACCCGTTTGAAAAAATGAGATGCAAAGCCGACATCATGAGTAACAAGTAAAATAGTGAACCGCTTATTCAAGTCCGACAGAATTTCAAAAAGGTGTTCCTCTGCATACGGGTCGATATTTGCCGTCGGTTCGTCGAGTATCAGGATATCACCTCCTGACGCCAGAGCGCGGGCAATGAGGACCCTTTGCCGCTGACCGCCCGAAAGAGATGAGAATCGACGCGAGCTATGATTGGCCAAGCCCATTTCCTCGAGTGCCTCAAGTGCTCTCCTGTTGTCTTCACGCGAGTAATGCCCCAAAATGGAGCCCCCGAGTCTCCCCATGCGGACCACATCACGAACTGTTATAGGAAAAAGAGGGTCATAGTTAACATATTGCGGCACATAGCCAACCTTGAGGCGACTCAGCTGAGGCGACTTGCCGAACACCTTAATCTCTCCCTGTACAGGAGACAGTAGGCCTATTATGAGTTTCACCAGGGTGCTCTTACCGCCGCCGTTTGGGCCAACAATGCAGACTGAATCTTTATGGTAGATAGTGAGGAAGACATCCTCAAGAATCGCCCTGCCATCGTATGAGAAACAGAGGTCTCTGATTGATATTACCGGTTTCTTCTGATCCATATCATCTAGTCAATCAATGCTGCTGTTTATCTATCGTCAACTAAAAATTGCTAAGCAATACTCGACTTTACCACTATCAAGCTACCATAGCCGTAATAGTGATGAAGTTCCACTGATTTTAGCTCATTGAGTACTCTGAATAGATAAATGATCTTTCGATAATTGCCGATACTGCTCCAGTTCTCCGACCAGCCAGCTTTCACTGGTCATCGTCTTCGTACCACAGTTCACCATGTAGACCTTTTTGGATAAAGAACTTTGGCTCGCAGCGTATTTGATAAACTCTTCAGCTGAAACCTGATTTTTTCTCTTTTTTATATAATTATATTTTTTCTGGATATGCGCTCTTGCCTGCGCCCCATCATATGAATCATTATTGCGGATAAATGTACAGCCGGAGTGCTCAATGAATTGAAGTAAATGTTCTATCTCCTGCCCTGGCTCCATGCTGGAAGAATCACTGAGGGCGGTGACGGGAACAAACATCACCATCAGCAGAATTCCTGAAAACAGGTAAGAATTAAAGCGATTCACTTTAACGTTTTGCTAACCTAAAATGAACTTCCAAAGGATTATGATCAGAACTCTCAACCTTATGACTATAAGAGCCGATCACTTCCAGCTCTCTATAAAATATCCCATCAACGGTCCGGTTCATAAATATGCTGCGATTATCGGGGTTGAATGTCACAGGCTGCAATTTCAACCTTTCCATTGCTCCATTGACAACCGACTCTCGATCACTGTTCCAGGTATTGAAATCTCCAGCTACAATTACCGGTCCATCGTGTTTTTTTATAATTTCGGTAACCTCTGCGAGTTGTTTACGAACGACCTCACTGGTAACAGTAAAGTTAACCATGTGGGCATTAACAACCAGAAGCCTGCGGCCGCTTCCTGACAGAGGGTATGTGCTGACAAGTATCATTTTAGGGATTGCAAATAAAGGCTCCGGCTCCTGAAAGGCGCAATATGAAAGTGACGATGCCTTACTTGCTGCCATTATGCCGATTTTTGTTCCTTGTTTTTCAAATGCAACTGCCAGCAGCCATTTATTGAAATCCAATCCCAGCCAGCTCTCTAACTCTTCACTCAAAGCAGCCTCCTGCAGAAGCAGGAGGTCAACATTCTGGCTAAGATCTTTTAAATCACTATGGAAACCATCTTCGGATCCTTTATGGATATTCCAACTGAGAATAGAAAAATCACCAGACCCGAGTGATCTGTCCGGCACATCCTTTTCTTTTACAATTTCGAGTTGATCACAGCTTTCAGCTAAATACTGAACTACCTGGTTGCCACTTGATCTCACGACATAAGCCTGGTCCTGTATCACAACACATCCGGAAAAATAAAGGAATCCGGATATGATCAGGAAAGCGAAAAAGCAGCTCAGCGCCGATATTTTTGGTATAGTCGTCTTTTTCATCAGGGCTCTACATTATTGCATCAACACACCACATGCAAGCTCAGTTATCAAATCAGATTGGTGAAATTGTGTTTTAGAAAAACTCCCCGGGAGGCAAAAGAGTGAATCATCGTGGATGTCGCACATCATTCATCAACATAATCATCAAAAATGAATTACTCAATGTCTTACGCTAAATCTATATTTAGTGATCTGCTTGTATACATGCCCGGGCTCAAGAACGACCGACGGAAATGCACTCTGGTTTGGTGAGTCTGGAAAAAACTGGGTTTCAAGACACACTGCGCCATGCCTGCAAAATGGTTTCCCTCCATGGCCAATCATTTCTTCATCCAGGTGGTTTGCTGTATAAAACTGCATTCCGGGCTTGGTTGTATATATTTCAAGCAGTCTGCCTGACTCCGGGTGATAAAGAGAGGCTGCGGTTCGACTCACGTCACCATCACTGTCCAGAACAAAATTATGATCGAATCCGCCATCAATTAACGCACCCTCCTCAGCCTCCATAAACAGATCTTCAATCCTCTTCTCATCTCTCAGGTCATAAATTGTTCCATCAACGGCGTCGACTGCTCCGGTGGGAATAAGGTTTTCATCAACAGGGGTATAACCTGAACCATTAATGCGGACCAGGTGATCGAGAATTGTACCTGACCCCGCCAGGTTGAAATAACTATGCTGGGTCAGGTTAATGACAGTCCGCATGTCTGTTGCTGCAACATAATCCACTATCAGCTCATTACCCGGTGTCAACAGGTAAAGTACCTGAACATCAACGGTCCCTGGATACCCTTCTTCACCATCAGGGCTGGTAAGAGAGAGTTTTACCCCAGACCCCCGTTTTTCCCGTACCGGCTCAGATTCCCAGATTTTTTTGTTATATCCCCGTCTGCCCCCATGAAGATGGTTCAGGCCATCATTACAATGGAGCTGGTACCGTTGACCATCGACGAAACAAACTCCTTTGTATATCCGGTTTGCATAACGCCCGACAATACAACCGATATAGGCCTGATCTTTGACATAATCCTCCAGAGATCCATAGCAAAGTGCTATATTGGTATACTTCCCCTGAATGTCAGGGGTACGGATTGAGGTTATGATACCACCAAAATTGGTGAGTGAAACAATCACTCCATTCTCATTATCGATGGTATAGAGGTCAATTTCCCTTTCATGTAATACACCAAAGCGTTTCCTGGAAAAATGCACGATGTCTCCCCTTCTGGTTTCGTAGTAAACGTTCTGTTGCCATAAAAGGGCAGCAGCGACTCACCGGTAACGCCCCCTGTTCATAACGCACCTGGCATCATCGAGCTGCTGCTGGTTAAAAGCAATTCGGGTTCGACTATTTGTTTATTATACAAAAAAAGCAGGTTTACTTCATTCAGGAAGAGAGAAGATCATGTATTTCTTCTTTAGTGAGAATTGAGCGTGGTGCCGCTCTTCTGTCAGTAAGTTTTCGCCGATCACCTTTCCGTCTATCCACGCCTAATCGAGCATTTGTTTTTGAGCGCAGCCAGGTTCTCATTGATCGGCGAGGAGTCTGACCGCTTTCGCGGCTGTCAGTTCGCCTTTCAAAAGTCGCTCTGCGATCCTGGCAAACCCGTCTCTCCTGATATTTGCGTCTTTCAGGTATGGTATCTCCGGTTTTACTATTCTGTTCTTTTTCCATAATTATTGTCGATGCATATTAAATTCTGCCAGATCCTCTGATTTGTATAGTTAGGCATTTTTAAAAAATCAAGCTCCTTTTCAACAGATAAAAATATTTTGCTGGTCTCTTTACTTGAAACTGTAGTCGATTTATTTAGTAACTGAAAAGGTAATGCTTATCGTTGACACTGTTTTGTATCTTCTACTCCTGGGCAAATATCCAGATAACGAAGACTGACCAGTAAAATTACTCACTCAATAAATGGTAAAACAGCTCATGACTGAACATAAGAACGTACTTGGCTCACCTCTGGAGATCTGCAGTATTGATCCCCTGACCGGATTTACCCGTGAGGGCAACTGCAAAGTAACTGAAGAGGACATCGGGGTTCATGCCGTCTGTGTCGTTGTTTCCGAAGATTTTCTTGAATTCTCAAAACGTGTTGGCAATGATCTAAGCACTCCAATGCCGATCTTTGGATTCGCTGGCCTCAAGCCTGGTGACAGATGGTGCCTGTGCGCTCCGCGCTGGAAGCAGGCTCTCGACAATGATATGGCACCGCCTGTTGATCTCAAGGCCACGCATGAATCAGCTCTCCAATATGCAACATTTGCGGACCTGCTGCTGCACTCAATCGGTAACGATACATGATGCGTTGAGTTGACCACCTGCCAAAACGATAAGAGCAGGAAATCAGCTATCTGCTGAGAGATGCTTTCCTGCTCTCAGCGGAGTTCTTTTACTGTTTTAAAGCTGGTCAAGAAAGGCTTAACAGCTCCAGCGAATAATCAGATAAGTCTGCGAACAGCAGCCTGCTTCTCAATGCGGCTGATTTGCCTGTTAGGTATGAAACAACTTCTACACATTCTATAGCAGCCATTGTGATGGCTGCGTATGGCAACGTACCAAGTGACTTCTCAATCCCTTTAGATGGAACATTTTCCGGTTGGCCATAAATAAGGCTCAAGCCGGGCTCTCCCGGGAAAACGACTGTTGCCTGTCCGGATTCACCTCCTATTGCTGCTGAGACCATAGGAATGTTTTTATTCCGGCACCCGGCTTCAAGTATAAATCGATCGGGAATATTATCGAGGCAGTCGACAGCAAGTACAGCACTCCCTATCAGGTCCCGACAATTTGCTGCTTCAAGATAAACGGGATAGGCACGAACATTAACTCCGGGGTTAATCGATAAAACGCGGTTTTCAGCGACAAGGGCCTTCTTTCGACCCAGGTCTTCAACTCGTGAAAGCATTTGGCGGTTCAGATTGCTGTCCTCAAAAACATCGCCATCAACAAGAACCAGCTCACCAACCCCAACCCGGGCCAGAATTTCAGTAACACACCCTCCCAAACCTCCAAGCCCGACAACAATCACGCATGATTTGAGCAGCTTGAGCTGTTCACTGCACCCCAGACTCTTCTGGTTTCGAGCATATCTCTCTGGAACGATGTCGAGTTCCAGTGCCATAATTTGAATCTGATTATGGCTATAATGACTTTCCTCAACAATGCCCTTTTCACTTCTGAACGATAATGAAAGGTAATCTGAACCATCAGGCCGTTTCCTGCCTATTGCCTGAGTCTTCAGCATATCGGAGACGTCTTGCCTTGTCATCTTCCCTCAAATAATTGAATTTTAATGGTAAAACGGCAAAGGATTCACAACATGGCCGATGCAACAGCTGCAGGCCGGTATCGGTTTAACGTTTCTTCCAGCTTTTCTCCTTACCCTGTATGAGCCTGACAATATTCTCGTGATGTTTTACCCAAATCAGCGAACCGATAATGACAGCAGTGATAATCATGTTCACCGGTTGCCCCAGGAGCAGGAGCCAGAGCGGAAACAAACCGGAGGCGAGCAGAGACCCGGCAGAAACAAAACCGGTGCCGGCGACTGCAGCGATAAAGACAACCAGACTGATGCCAATAGCGGGCGGTGAGAGAAAAAGAAAAACACCGAGAGCGGTTGCGACCCCCTTGCCTCCCCGAAACCCAAGATAAACGGGAAACATATGCCCTACCACCGCCATAACCCCACTGGCCATTATATAAATACTCTTGTCTCCACTGTCCTGGAGCAGTAGTGATGAAAGGTAGATGGGGAGAAAACCTTTCATACAATCAAGAAAGAGGGTTATCAAGCCAAGTTTTTTGCCAAGCAGTCGGCTGACATTTGTTGCTCCGATATTTCCGCTTCCTGCAGACCTGACGTCAACGCCTGCCATCCTGCCGACCAGCAGTCCAAATGGTATCGCGCCAACGAGATAACTTGCAATTGGAAAAAGGATGTTCATAATGTACCTGTAACTGTAAGACAAAGGGATTTCGAATGACACCTATGGGCAGTTTACCGCTTTATTATCGACTCCGCAACGGGGCAGATACTGACGGTAACAAACATTGATGGCGAAGAGAAAACCCTTGTGTTACATTTTGTCGCTCACTGATACGTTCAAACAGATTAACACTAACGAGTAGAATCAATGGCACTACGCAAAATCATTGAATATCCTGATCCGATACTCCGAATCAAGGCAAAGGATGTTAAAATCTTTGATGAAGAGTTGAAAGCCCTCATAGAAGACATGGCAGAAACCATGTACGATGCTCCCGGCGTTGGTCTCGCCGCACCACAGATTGCCGAGTCTCTGCAGGTAATTGTTGTTGACATAACCGTTCCGGGGGAAGAACAGCAGTATATGGCAATGGTCAACCCAAAAATAATCGAGCAGTTCGATTCCCAGCTTGATGAAGAAGGTTGTCTGAGTGTTCCTGAACTCACCGCCAAGGTTGAAAGATATAAAAAGATTACCGTACAGTACCAGAGTGAAGACGGCACAAAACACGCGCTTAGCACAGAGAATCGTTTCGCCGTTGTCCTGCAGCATGAAATTGATCACGTAAACGGTATCCTCTTCATTGATCACCTCAGCCCGCTGAAACGAAATCTGTACAAAAAAAAGAGAAAAAAAATGTTAGCCGAACAGGAAAGCTGATGAATCGTGCTCCTCTCAGAATTATATTTATGGGCACCCCCGATTTTGCGATCCCCGCACTTGAGGCACTGCTTAACGGCCCTGACCGGGTTATTGCTGTTGTGTCCCAGCCTGACCGTCCAAAGGGCAGAGGGAGAAAGCTTGTTGCACCGCCGGTAAAAGAGCTCGCCAGGCAGCACAAAATCCCGGTGCTGCAACCGACAAAAATCAAAACCGATGATTTTTTCGAAGAATTAAAAAGCTATCGGCCTGACCTTCTCGTTGTCGCTGCTTACGGCAGAATACTACCGTCCCAGCTTCTCACGCTGGCTCCTCACGGCTGTATCAATGTCCATGGATCGCTGTTACCAAGGCATCGCGGTGCAGCTCCTATTCAATGGGCAGTCATCAAAGGAGATGAGGAGGTCGGCGTTACCATCATGCAGATGGATGTCGGCATGGATACCGGTGCCATCTTGTTAAAACGATCAATAATTCCAGCACCAGACGAAACAGCAGGTTCGCTCTTTCCTAAAATCGCCTCACTTGGCAGCGAAGCGTTGATAGACACGCTCGAAATGTTAGGTAATGGCTGCCTTACCCCTGCAAAACAGGACGATTCTCTGGCGACAGACGCACCGATGCTTTCAAAAATGGACGGATTGGTAGACTGGTCAAGGTCTGCTGAAGATATTGACAGGCTGATTCGCGGCCTTGATCCCTGGCCGACGGCTTTCTGCACAGTAAACGGCAGGAAACTGCAACTTTACAAACCGGAAATTGTCTTCTTCAGCAACAATCACCCGCCGGGAACCCTCCTTCGAGCTGACCGTGAAGGGCTGCTGGTGTCCACCTCTAAGGGGTGCCTGTTGATTAAAGAAGTGAAACCTGAGGGCAAGAAACGCATGTCAGTGGAATCATTTCTCAATGGCTACCAGCTTGAAGCTGGCATAAGCCTGACCTCCCAAGTGCAATAATGGTTCCTTCAGCCAACACCATATACCTGGACTGTTTCTCTGGAATCAGTGGGGACATGTTCCTGGGAGCACTGATAAGTGCCGGACTTTCCCAGCAACTTCTGGAATATGAACTCGCAAAGCTCAAACTCCAGCCATATGAGTTCCATGTTGTTGAGACAAACATCCAATCGATTACAGCAGTCTCGATACGCATTGAATCGAAATCTCAACAACGTTTCAGGAACCTTGCTGATATTACCGAAATTTTAAACAGGAGTACGCTCGAAAAACCAATTATCAGAAAGTCGCTCGCCGTCTTCCAATGTCTGGCAGAAGCGGAGGCAAAGGTCCATGGAAAGCCTGTCAATGAAATTCATTTCCATGAAGTTGGGGCTCTTGATACCATTATTGATGTGGTCGGAACCGTGGCTGGACTCCAGCTGCTCGGGATCAAGAAAGTTTACTGCTCTCCACTGCCCCTTGGCCGCGGTTTTGTAAAATGTGCCCACGGAAATCTTCCTCTTCCGGCGCCCGCGGTCTGTAATCTATTGAAGGACATTCCTGTCTATGGCATTGACGCTATCAGTGAACTCGTCACGCCAACAGGAGCCGCTCTGGCTGCTACTCTTGTCGATCAATTTGGGGAAATTCCGGCGATAACTCCGGCTGCTACCGGCTATGGTGCCGGGGACTGGCCGGGAACCGATGACAGGCCGAATTTACTACGTCTCATCATGGGATACAGTGAAATCGTTGCAGAGGCACAGCAAGTTGAGATCATTGAAACAAATCTGGATGACTGGAGTCCTGAAGGCTTTCCTTTTCTGTGTGACCGACTCTTCGCCAGCCAGGCGCTGGATGTCAGTTTAACACCTATCCTGATGAAGAAAGGCAGGCCCGGGTTCTGCCTCAGGGTAATCGCACGATTCCAGGACAGTCCGAAACTCAAGGAAATCATCCTCACCCAAACCTCGGCGATTGGACTGCGCTATAGAACAGAACAGAGATTGACCTTACCCAGAACATTTGTCGAAGTGAACACCCGCT
Organism: uncultured delta proteobacterium; assembly: GCA_963776075.1. Taxonomy (GTDB): domain Bacteria; phylum Desulfobacterota; class Desulfobulbia; order Desulfobulbales; family Desulfocapsaceae; genus MADRE3. Next base: position 293,437 of record CAVZLG010000002.1, on the reverse strand, counting down.
GGGGTAGTGTCAGCGCCAAAAAAGTAGAGACAGCGAACGGCTCAAAAATATATCCCGAATACGAATCCTGCCGGCTCGTGGCCGAAAAACACTCTCTGCCGCTCGATACGGTTTACAGAGAAGTACTCAGTCTCACCAGAACGGACGCTTGATGGACCGGCTCATTGTTGCTATCGCCACGGGGATGTACAGCGGTTTTATTGCCAGGGCTCCCGGCACCTGGGGCTCGGCTTTTGCACTGATACCCTGGTATTTCTGCCGTAACCTGAGTTTGCCTCACTACCTGATACTTCTTCTATTTCTTTTTGTTCTCGGTTTTTTTACTGCTGGATCTGCTGAGAAGATCCTCGACCAGCCCGACCCGGGCTGTATCGTTATCGATGAAATTCTTGGCATGTTCATCACCCTGACCCTGGCCCCGAATCATCCGGCAGCCTGGATAACAGGTTTTTTACTTTTCCGTTTCTTCGATATTGTAAAACCGTTTCCTGTTTCCTGGCTCGACACACACCTTCATGGCGGTATCGGAATTATGATGGATGATGTTGTGGCCGGCCTTTATGCCCTGATCTGCCTACATGTTCTCTGGCTGATTGTGGGAAAATTTCTTTAAGCACAGGGTCAGGCAGAACCGGTAAAATCAAAGCTCATCTTAGACTGAAAACTGCTGGTCTGCGACATTGCCTCCCGCAGAATCGCCTGCTCCATCTCCGTCAGATCTTTGGGGTTCACATGGTTATCAGGTCCAATTCCTTCATTAAGGGCAACTAATTGATGCTTGAAACGCTGCTCGAGTAAGCTCCGGTATACCAGGCTAAGTTCGCGGTACTCAGTGGGGGAGAGGTGACCGTCTGCCTCAAGTTTTAACAGCCTGGAAAAGGTTGAGGTTTCACTTATCTCGTGCTTGAGTGCATAGATGCGAACAAGATCGACGATTGGAGTCATCGCCTTCTTGATGCTGAAGGTCTCCCGATGCTCACCTGCTGATTCCACCACAATATTTTTAAACATGCCGAGGGGCGGTTTAAACTGCAGACAATTGTGTACCAGGTGAAACAGAAACATCGGCTTTTGCTTGACCTGCTCATGCAGATGGTTACGAAGCCTATTCACCAGATCAAGGTCACCATATACACCTCGAAAATCGAAAAATATCTTGGTTTCAAGTAAATCTGCCGGTTCAGATGTGGACACCCATTGTTTAAAATAATCCTGCCATATGGTCAGCGGCTGACACCATTTTGGGTTCATCGCCATGATTTCCCCATCGCAGAACGAATACCCGGATCTATCCAGCCAGGTACAGACCTTTTCCCCCAGTTTAAGAAAATAGTGTTCTGTCTCCTCCCTTTTTCCAGGTGACACATCATCATACACCAGGGCATTGTCCTGATCGGTCACCAGCGTCTGTTCTTCTCTTCCGACACTGCCGAGCGCCATAAAAACAAAGCTTGACGGAGGTGGGCCAAGCTCACCTATTGCAAATAAAATACATCTTTTTGTTACGGCCTCAGCTGTCGCAGATATGATTCGTGTCATGTTGAGAGAATCAGGATTGCTGGCGTACGTTGCCTGTATGATAATCGGCAGACGTTCTCGAACCCTGAAAAGCTGTTCGGGCGTCTCTGAGCCGTTTATGTCTCTTAAAAGCATGGCCAGCGGGTATTTCTGGTTTCGCAGGAACTGCATGGCACCAACAACCCGTGTGGCCTTACCATTATTATCTTTTATAACGATATGACCGACACTATTCTCAAGCATCGCCAGGAGTCCTTCAAACATCAAGGCATCCTCATGAACGGAAACCAGAGGGGCACTCATGATCTGAGAAACAGGTGTATCTGCTTTAAGATGGGCGGCAACAAGCCTTTTCCTGATATCGTGATCTGTGACAATACCAACATAATCGGACTCTTCTTCACCTCTGACAAGAAGGGCACCTGTGTTTACATCTTTCATCAGTTTGGCGGCCACGTTGACTGGAGTAGAGAGAGTGCAGGATACCAGACGTTCTGAAACTGACTGCCTGATCGGCTCATTAAGAAACAGCAGCGCACGTTGCAAATCACCAATTAACTTTTTCTGTTCCCGTTCATGTTCAAAGGTTTCTGAGATATCCTCAATAAGGCCGTCACAATAAATCGGTTTTCCATCATTATCCCTTACCAGTACTGCAGAGATCGACACAGTTACCAGTTTACCGTCCTTGTGATGCAGCCGCAGGGGATAGTGTTTAATACTTCCATCTCTTGAAAATTTTTTCAGAAATGAATTTCTTTCTGAAGAATCAAGAAACATCTCCCAGCTGGGCCGCGAGAAGAGGTCCTCACGAGATGTCAGTCCAAAAATGGAGACACAGGCCGGATTGGCCTCAACAAAATGACTCTGCTTCCCCACGGTGGTGCGAAAAACACCAACATTTATGTTTTCTATCAGGTGCTGATACTGTTCCCGGCTTCTGTCAAGCTCGCCTTCAATCTGTTTCTGCTGTTCATTATCACTCACGGTAATTACGTGACCGGCACGAGTCCCAATTACGATTGGTGAGATCGAGATAAAACCACCAAGAACCCCATCATCTTTTCTGGCAATGCGCACCTCAACCTGTTGATATTCTGTTGAACTCAATAATCTCTGAACCAGCTCTCCAGGCGAATACTCACCGGCCGGATCGGACAGTAAGTCTGCAATCTGTGTTACCCGCAAATCGGCATCACTATATCCGGTAAGATCCTGAAATAATTTATTTGCATATACGATATCGTTATCCAGGATCATCACCAGTCCCTCTGTCGATGCTTCAACCAGCTGGCGGTATTTCTCACGTGATTCCTGTAAACGCTCTTTCTGCTGTCGACGCTCAGTCTCAATCTTCAAACTTTCACGGGTACCATAGGCAAGTAAAAGAGCAATAAGCACCGTTACAAAGAGTGAGCCCCCAAGAAGCTGGCCAGTCAAGACCTCTATTTCTTCTTCAACATCCTCCAGGTAAATACCTGTTCCGATTACCCAACCCCACGGTTCAAAATATTTTATATAGGATAGTTTCGGCACCATCATTTCAGGGTCATTCTTGTCTTCCCAGATATAGCTGATATATCCATCCCCTGATGCTCTGGCTATTTGCACTGATTCTACAAAAACAGGCTTTCCAGCCGGATCTTTATAATCACTGAGATCCTTTCCGTTGAGATCCTCGCGAAATGGATGCATCAACATGCGGGGACCAAGGTCGGTAACCCAGAAATAATCTTTTTCATCATCACCATAACGTAACGAGTTGATCGCGTTGAGGGCCTGTTTTTTGGCGTTTCCCGGAGAAAGGAGTGTCTGCTTTTCCTGGTGGTGAAATTTATTGATGATTGACCAGGCAGAATTGGTCAGCTCTTTGATCATCAATCTTTTTCCTGCCATCATATTTGCTTCAAAGGCAGGGAGGATAAATGCGAATATGGCAAGCAGGCAAAGCGTAATGGTAAAAATAGAAGGAAGAGCGATACGAAGTATAAATGGCCGCCAGGTTGTAGTGATAGACCTCACCTTCATAATTTTCTCCGGATTTATCCCGCTCAAGATGAATCGTATCTTAAGATCGGAAAGAAATGTATCGCACTAATACAGGTAGATATACCATATTATTATATATTTAGAACAGAAGAAAGTCCTTTTTTCTGAGCGCTCATGGTCGTTGACAGCAGTCTTCAACCAGCTGTGTTCAACAGTTGCCAGGTAAACAAGATGTCAGCCTGAAGGATCCCGGCAGCTCTAGAAGGAGATCTTTTAAAAGAGGCACGCAAAGAAATATCTGCAAGCACAGGCGGGTATGGCGTGAATGTTTTTCAATTGTAATGATGGGGGTTGAGGCGGTCTGCTGCCAGGCAGACCGTTCAATAGAATTCAGTCTAGCGGGGTGTCAGCCAATAAAAGCACCATTGGCAAATACGGTCTGGCCGCTCACCCATGAGGCGTCATCACTGCAGATCATGGCAACGGTACGGGCAATATCCTCAGGTTCTGCGATTCGGTTGAAGGCGGACATCCCGGCAAGAGTAGCCACCTGTTCTTTGTTTTTCCCCTTCCTGAAAAGCTCAGTGTCTGTCGGTCCCGGAGAAACCGTATTTACGGTAATGTTCTTGGGTCCAAGCTCTTTTGCCAGGACTCGGGTGAGCTGTTCAACCGCCCCCTTACTGGCGGCGTACGTACCATAAAGGGGCAACATTGCACGGGTGACAGACGTACCCATATTTATAATCCTGCCACCCCGGTTCATTTTCTGCGCGGCCTGTTGACAACAGAAAAACAGCCCTTTAACATTGATATCAAACACACGATCAAACTCTTCTTCTGTCACCTGGTCTATTGATGTATTAATCATTATCCCGGCATTATTAACAAGGATATCAATACCACCAAAATGATTGATTACCTCGTCGAACAGATTTTCGACCTCAGGGACGTGGCCAATATCAGCTTTAAAGGCGTGGGCCGTTCCACCGCCCTTTTTCACTATGTCCAGCAGTTCCAAAACCTCATTTTGACTCGACAGATAGTTCACCGCAACAGCTGTCCCGCGACGAGCAAGTTCAAAGGCAATTGCCCGTCCGATACCTCGTGAAGCCCCAGTAATAAGTGCGGTCTTCCCTTTCACCTTGAGAACCTCTGCATGTTAGTTTGATGCCAGAAAATAGTCTTGCTGGTTAAGCGCACCGCCATATGCTCACCGATCAAGAAAACTGGGAAACATAGGCGAGCCGGTTGTACACCTGATCAATCTGATCGTTGTTCAGCAACAGCTCGTCAAGGGTATTCCATGTCCCCTTCAGTAATGCCGTTTTTGCAGACGAGTTAATGGTGAGTTGTATCTGTCTGTCTGAGATGGAAAGTGTCTCGCCATCAACATCAAGGCTCAGCTCAAGATCAGGCTGCTTTTCAACCATCCCCTGAATATCTGTAATGACCGATTCATCTGCGCTAAAAACCGGGATTCCGAGACTGGTGCAGTTCCCGGCAAAAATCTCCGCAAATGATTCACCAACGATTGCTTTAATACCAAATCGCATCAAAGCCTGTGGAGCATGTTCCCGACTGGAGCCACAGCCGAAGTTGCGATTAACAATCAGGATTGCGGCACCATCATATCTGGGATCATTAAAGGCGTGGTCCTTTTTAGAACCATCATCGTTATAGCGCTCATCCTTAAAAACCTCCGCTCCGAGGCCTTCAAAAGTCACACAGCGAAGATATCTGGCCGGTATGATGCGATCCGTATCTATATCATTACCTTTAACAGGAACACCACGTCCCTCTACTTTTCTTATTATTGCAGGATTATCTGTCATGGTTTTTCCCCTTAAAAAGTTCTAACATCCGTTACCGCGCCTTCCACTGCAGCCGCTGCTACCATGGCGGGACTCATCAACAGTGTTCTGCCATGGGCAGACCCCTGACGGCCAATGAAGTTTCGGTTTGAGGAGCTTGCAGAAAGCTGTCGGCCAATCAGCTTATCTGGGTTCATGGCCAGGCACATCGAGCAACCTGCTTCACGCCACTCAAAACCTGCTTCTTTAAAAATCGCATCAAGCCCTTCTGCCTCGGCCTGAAGCTTTACTTTTCTCGAGCCGGGCACAGCAAGGGCCTTTACATGTGGTGCAACTTTCTTCCCTTTGACAACGTCCGCAGCTGCCCTGAAGTCGGAAATACGTCCATTGGTGCAGGAACCGATAAAAGCGACATCGATTTTCTCTCCCTCAAGCGGCTGGCCTTCCTTAAAGCCCATATGCTCATATGCTTTTCGGGTTATCTCCTGATCATTGTCACCAAGATCTTCAACACGCGGTAAATTCCTGCCCATCTCAACAGACTGCCCGGGTGTGATTCCCCAGGTTACCATCGGACCCATCCCGGTAATATCAAGTTCATAAATATCGTCAAATTCGGCATCAGGATCAGAGGCAATAGAGCGCCAGTATTCTACCGCCTTCTCAAAGGCCTTTCCTTTTGGGGCAAATGGTTTTCCTTCAAGATAATCAAACGTGACCTGGTCCGGATTGACATATCCAGCGCGCGCACCCCCCTCAATACTCATGTTACAGATGGTCATCCGCTCTTCCATTGACAGGGAGTCGATAACCGGCCCGGCAAATTCATATGCATAGCCAATACCGCCCATCACTCCAAGCTCAGAGATAATGCGCAGTATAATATCTTTGGCAGCTACTCTATTACCGCGTTCTCCAGTCACATTGATTTTTCTTACTTTTAAACGTTCAAATGCCAGTGTCTGTGTAGCAAGCACATCACGTACCTGAGAAGTTCCAATACCAAAGGCGAGTGCCCCAAAGGCACCATGTGTAGAGGTATGTGAATCCCCGCAGGCAATGGTCATCCCTGGCTGGGTAGCCCCATTTTCCGGGCCGATAATATGAACAATTCCCTGGGAATCTGAATCCAGCCCAAAAAACTGAATTCCAAAATCTTTGGTGTTATCCTCAATTGCCACCAGCATCTTTTCAGCCAGGTCATCTTTATATGGCCGAAAAAGTTGCTTTTGAGTTGGCACTATATGGTCAACAGTTGCAAGGGTCCGGTCAGGGTACTTCACAGAAAGATTGCGCTCTCGAAGGGCGGCAAACGCCTGAGGAGAGGTCACTTCATGCACCAGATGCAAACCGATAAACAGCTGGTCTCTCGATTCAGAAAGAGCAGTAACCTTGTGCAGGTCCCACACTTTATTAAACAGATTTTTTCCCATTTCAATCTCCTTGAGACTCTTATATTCGATCAAACTAGTTCTATACAGATCCGTCGTTAGACGTTAATCACCAAATACAAAACGGGAAGACCTTAACAGATCTTCCCGCAGTTTTAAAGGGGCACCAATAATATGGGCCCCCGTCTATAGTTTGCCCGCCTTTTCGAGAACCGTGCAGGACACTTTATATGACAGGTAAATCAACCCTATCCATGATATCAGTAAAAATGGAACCATATGTCATTTCCTCCTCGATTATTCAGTTAATAGGCTTTTGAATCGTTTATGTCGTCATGCCCTATTTTCTTTGAATCCATCAGCTTCCAGACATAAACGATGTAAGCAAGAACAAATGGTATGACAAGTGCTACATAACTCATAGCGGTCAACGTATAATGGCTCGAAGAGGCATTATAAATGGTGAGACTTGACTGCAGGTCTACCTTGGACGGGTAAAACGGCGTGTTGTTGAACCCGGCGATAAAAAATACTGCAAGGCCAACCAGTACCGTTCCAAGCCCGCCAAACCATATTGCCCTTAAGCCGCCGAGAAAGCTTGTACTGATCACTCCCCAGACCACCAGCACAAGACCGACGAGCAGCAGGCCCAGTACGATTGGCATAGCGAGCAGGTTCTCAAGGTACTTTCCGGATACAATGGTAACAATCCCACTTTCGTCAAAGCTGTACCCATTCATCAGCAACAGACTGGCCAGAACATAAAGTAAAAACGGCAGGGCACAGACAAGATTAGTCAGACATGCCCTCCTCAGCCGCTGCTCCAGATCCGGCACTGTCGATAATTCTATATTGTTCAACAGGTACATACACCCGATAACCCGGGAGTTAAAGACCAGGAACAATCCAAGAGATAAATTGAACAGCGAGAACGCTGCCTCAAGGCCCATTAACGGGTGAGTCCAGCTCACCTGGTTAAACTGATTTAATGTAAAATTTGAACCGGTGAAAAATGTTCCGACCGCTGCACCGATTAATAGGATACCGACCGAACCGTTGATGAAAAGAAACAGTTCATACGTTTTCTCACCGAGCAGATTACCTGGTTTTTTTCGAAATTCATAACTTACGGCCTGAATGATAAACGTAAACAGAATCAGCATCCAGACCCAGTAAGCTCCGCCAAAACTGGTGGCATAAAATTTAGGAAAGGCGGCAAACAGTGCCCCGCCAAACAACACCAGGGTGGTGAAGGTAAGCTCCCATTTTCGCCCAAGAGAGTTGATTACCAGTGCTTTTTCGATATCGCTCTTGGCAACCTGCCAGAGCAGTGTCTGGCCTCCCTGAACAAAGTTGAGAAAAAGGAACAGAGAACCGACAATCGCAGCAATGATCCACCAGAGCTGCTGTAAAATTGTTATATCCAAATTTCCAATCATCTATTCACCCTCCGGTCCTTTTTTAATCTGTCTGAGCATGATTTTAACCTCTGCCAGTAACAACAGGGTGAAAAGACCGGCAAACATAAAAAATGTCATAATCACGTTGCCTTTACCGATATTGCTCGTTGCAACTCCGACAGGAAGCATATCCTGGATAGCCCATGGCTGACGACCGACCTCGGCAACAACCCAACCAGCCTGGCTGGCAAGCATCGCCAGAAAGAAGGAGAGAATTCCGAATGGCAGCAGCCAGCGTTTCTCTTCGATGGTATCTTTCACTCCGTAAACCAGGTAGGCAATGCAGATAAGGCCGAAGAAGACTGCCAGGAAAACCATAATGTGAAATGCATAAAACGTGGTCTGAACTGGTGGAACAGCATCTTCCGGTTTATTCAGGTAACCGTATCCTAGGTAGTCCTGGTTAACTTTAAATTTGGTGAGAGCCATATCTGCCGCGGCAGCATCACCAACCTTTTTCGCATCTTTGTAGGCTGTGAGATCCGTAAGCGCAATTTTACCAAGAGCAATCTTCTCACCCACACCGACAATTCCTTCTTCCTTGTTCCCGTAGGCAAGATCATTAATTCCTGGAACAAAGGAATTGAGGGAGCGATTGGCCAGAAAAGAGAGCATATATGGAATTTTGAACTCGGCAAGAAAGGTTTCATTATCATCTCCAGCCTGCTTCTCCGGGTTCAGGACGCCGAAGGCTACAAGCCCCGCTTTTCGCTCTCCGTCATATAATCCTTCATATGCTGCCAGTTTCATCGGCTGGGTAGAGGCGTTGCTATACGCAGACTCATCGCCGGTAAGCCCCACATAGGCAAAAGAGAAAAGTCCGAAAACAGAAGCAACAAGAATTGATTTCTTGGCCATTTCCACATGCCGCCGTTTAAGCAGATAGTATGAAGAAATAGCGATAACGAAGGTTACTCCAACCAGGAAGCTGGAACTGGTGGTATGAGTGAATTTTGCGATCGCAACCGGGGAAAAGAGAACTTCCCAGAAATTCTGCATCTCAAAGCGCACGGTTTCAGGGTTAAAAGCCATCCCGGTAGGAAACTGCATCCAGCCATTGGCAACCAGGATCCACAGCGCTGACAGGTTGGAGCCTATGGCCACCATCCAGGTTGAAAAGAGATGAAATCCTTTTGATACCCGGTCCCAGCCAAAAAACATTACCGCAAAAAAGGTCGCTTCAAGGAAAAAGGCAACAATACCTTCAATTGCAAGTGGTGCACCGAAAATATCACCAACCATCCATGAATAATTTGACCAGTTGGTACCAAATTCAAACTCAAGGATAATTCCGGTCGCCACTCCGATTGCAAAGTTAATACCGAAAAGCGTCATCCAGAATCTTGTCAGATTCCGCCATTCCTGTTTGCCGGTTTTCACATAAATAGATTCAAAAAAGGCACATAAAAAAGACAGGCCAAGTGTCAATGGCACAAAAATCCAGTGATACATTGCCGTCAAGGCAAACTGTGCCCGGGACCAGTTCACCAGGCCCAGATCTATTTCATTCATGCTCTACTCCTCCCTTAATTCTGTTTTTGAGCTGGCAGTGTAATCTGCTCCATCACGTGGTCGGCTCTTTGTTCATCTGTATTAAACTGAGTACTGAGAAAGTCAGGAAAAAAGAATACTTTTAGAACAGCAAACATAATAAACAACTTAATCAGAATTATTTTCCACAAGGTTTTCCCCAGTGTCATCGATCGAAAGCCGTCTCGATAAAATCTGATAATTCTGCCTGGATAAGAAAGCATAGTCGGTTTTTCCCCAACGTCATTTTTCTGCAAAACGTCTCCAGAGTAGCGTTGTGAAATCATCATTCATTAGACTCGTTTAAGGTATTTTTTTCAAGTATAGATGACACCTTTTCTGTGTAATTTACGGCGATTATATCGAACCGACACAGGGCTGTCAATAATAATTCCCATTACCAAATAGATACCTGTAGCGGGTCTCCCAAGTATGCCAGAATCCACTTGACAAATACATTTTAAATCTCTCCGGCACGCGTCATGACTATTGGGTAGTTTAATTAAGTTTTTATTTCCAAGACTTATCTGGAAATGACGTTTATTACAATACCATATTTAGCAGCCCAATTCGTATTTCTATCCATTGCCTTGCTGAAGAGTTGTCTTATTATTTCCGATGACTCAACAAAGGCAGTCATTAGCTATGATGCTTATTGTCATTTAACAACACCGTATCTTATTTTGAGGAGATTAGAATGGGAAAAGCAGTCAAATATTTTTTCGTCACAATTGGAGGGCTCGCCCTGCTCATTTGTGCTGCGCTTCTCATTGGCCCGTATTTCATAGATGCTGAACAATTTAAACCCAAAATTGAACAACTCGTCACGGAGAAAACCGGCTATCCTCTGACAATTAAAGGTGATATAGATCTTTCAGTATTTCCATGGATTGGCCTCAGCTTCACCGACCTGAAACTGGACAACCCCGAAGGTTTTCAGGAAAAGAAGTTTCTCACTATTAAAAATTTTCAAGCCCGCCTCAAGCTTCTGCCTTTGCTTTCAAGACGAATTGAGATACATCGGTTCATCGTCGATCAGCCTGAAATTTTTCTCACAAGGGATAGCAGGGGATTCTGGAACTGGCAGGACCCGGGATCGGACAAGAGCAAAGATAAAGAAGTGTCAACAACCACCGGTGAGAAATCACCGGCACAAAATACCGGCAACGCCGGTATCCAGCCTGAGACTCAAAAACAGCTGGGGATCGAGTCACTTCTTGTTGGCGAGTGCGCCCTGACCAATGGTAGCGTTTTTATAAACGACCTTTTCAATGACACGACTCGTGAGATTTCAGATATCAACCTGACGCTTCAGGATGTTTCTCTGGACAAGCCAATTGTCATTACACTCCGGGCACACCTGAATGAAAACCCCATTCAACTGGCAGGGAGCGTTGGCCCGTTAACGTCTGATCCACTTGTTAACAGGATAAATTTTGATATCGACACAGACCTATTTAAAACCCTCACCCTCAACACCGCGGGTTATATAGAAAACCTGGCGCCAGATCTCTCTTATAATGTTTCATTTAAAATTTCGCCGTTTAGCCCCAAACACCTGTTCTCACAGCTTGGCCTGAACTTTCCCGCTGCGGCAAACAACCCCGGGGCATTTGAATCAATTGAGGCAACAGGTAATGTTTCCGGCACCAAATCCACTATCGCCCTGTCTGATTCTGAAATTATTTTTGATGACTCACGCCTGTTGGCTGAACTGCGAGCAAAAGAATTCTCAAACCCTGACCTTGAATTTCATCTTAAAATCGACACCATCGATATCGATCGGTATCTGCCGGCAGACCAAGATGAAAAAGGTTTAAAATCCTCTCCTGGCAACATAACCACACCGGTGGTGCCAGAAAAAAAGGAGACGGTAAGCGGTTCAGCTCCCACAGCTCCAGATAATAAGAGTACCAAGGCCGATAAACTCACCCCTGAAAAGGCGGTTCCCGCTTCAATAGAACAAGCCAATTTTGGTCCGTTGAGAAAACTCGTCATGAATGGCGATCTGACCATCGACACAATAAATGTGCATGGTGGAGTCATCAGCAATCTTACCGTCACGATGGATGGTAAAGATGGTCTCTTTAACCTCACGTCATTGAAAAGCAAACTTTATCAAGGCAGTGTCAGTTCAACAGGACAGGTTGATCTCAGCAAAGCGGTACCGGTCAGCTCCATCAATCTGAACATCCAGGATGTTCAGGCTGGTCCATTATTAAGAGATTTTGCCGACAAGGATATTATTGAAGGTACCCTTCAGGCAGATATAAGGCTCACCACGTCCGGCATGAGCGGAGATCAGATCAAATCGTCCGTTAATGGCAAAGGGGAACTTTTTTTTCAGGATGGAGCAATTATCGGTATTGATCTTGCCCAACTTGCCAGAGACATCAAATCAGGTTTTACTCTTGACCAACAGGGGGAACGACCAAAAACCGATTTTGCGGAACTACACGCCCCATTCACAATAAACAACGGCTTGGTCGACACAAAAAAAACCACTCTTAAATCACCGTTTATCAGGGTAAACGGCAGCGGAACAGCAGACCTGGTCAGTGGATCCATCGATTTCAGGTTAAACCCCAAACTTGTTGGTACCATTAAAGGTCAAGGCGATAAAGAGGCCCATTCTGGAATTGCCGTTCCAGTTATTATTGGTGGCACCTTCGATAAACCGACATTTTCGCCAGACCTTGAAGCACTTGTTAAGCAGCAGGGTGTCGACCGGGAAGAAATTACTGAAATTCTGGAAACCGGTAAAATTTCTCCAGAACGAAAAAAACAGATGAGCGAGGAAGTAGAAAAAGCCAAAAGTCTATTGAAAGGATTACTTGGCAATTAAACCATTATCCAGTTTATCATGAGGCGTAAAGTGTTTTCTTGGCCAGTATCATGGGTCTTGGGAGCACTCAGCCAGCTTTCAAGATAGCTGTGTCCCCGAAACTTTCAGACTACCCGGAAAACACCTTATGATAATCACAGACGCTCACGCTCATATATACTCCTGCTATAATCTGGATGATTTTATCTCCTCCGCCTTTAAAAACCTTCTTATGGGCACGCATACTCTTTCAGAGCAAAGTAATACAGCGGTCCTCTTCCTAACCGAAACAAAAGGTAATAACTATTTTGAATTGTTAATGAACAGGCCCCTCGTCGCTGATGATACTGAGCGTTCAAAGCCCTGGCATGTTCTGGATACCGATGAAAAACTTTCTTTGCGGGTCATCCATCCGGTCTATCCGGATAAGGAAATAATTGTTATCTCGGGGCAACAGATTGTAACAGAAGAAAAGCTAGAGGTTCTTGCCATTGGCTGCTCTTATCCACAGATTGATGGAGCAACACTCAAGGGTACGGTAAGCTCAACGCTTGCCGGGGGCGGGATCGTTATTCTTCCGTGGGGTGTTGGCAAATGGCTTGGTCAGCGTGGCCGAATTGTCGATGATTTTATTGCGGCAAGCAAGAGCTCTCATCTGTTTTTAGGTGACAATGGATCACGTCCAGGAATCTGGTCGGTTTCCAGCCTGGATCGAGTCAGGAGCGCAAAGCAGCCCAGGCTGCTTTCAGGGACTGACCCGCTGCCACTTCCAGGGGAGGAAAAAAGGGTCGGTAATTTCGGCTCAATTATCCATGGCTCCATTGATCAGCAAAAACCTTTTGAGACCTTGAAAAGCCTTCTTACGGATCCGGATACAGATATAACGAGTTATGGAGACCTTCAGTCGCCGCTCTCTTTTGTGAAACAACAAGTTGCCTTGCGAATGGCTCGATAATCAGGTATCAAACGTCGATTAACATAAAACTTTTTCCATCTCGATGAGTGATATTCAATAATATGGTAAACAACTCTTCCCAACCACAAACACCGCTAGATATTGTCATCATTGGCTCAGGAATTCACGGTGCTATCCTGGCGCTTGAAGCGGCACAGGCCGGCTATCGGGTGGCGTTATTTGAAAAAGATGATTTTGGTGGATCAACCTCTGCAAACAGTCTTAAAATCATTCATGGCGGTATTCGTTACTTGCAGCACCTGAACATCAAACGAATGCGGGAATCAATTCTGTCACGCAGATCAATGATGCAGTTTGCGCCACATCTTGTCCAGCCCCTGCCCTGCCTTATGCCCACGTATGGTCATGGAATCAAAGGCCGTGAAATGATGCGTCTGGCATTTGCTATTTATGATTTCATCGCCTGTGACAGAAATACGGGGCTGCCTGACCAGTCGCAGCTACCTGCAGGGGGAGCCTTGTCTCAGGACCAGTGTATTGAAGAGCTACCCGGAATAAACAGGGATGGATTGAATGGTGCAGCCCTCTGGTATGATGCAATTGCCATCAACACGGAACGTCTGCTGCAAGAGTATCTGAATGAAGCGAGCAGGTATGGGGCAGACATCTTCAACTATAAAGAGGTTATCGGTCTGATCTCTGACGAAGATAGAATTACAGGTCTTGAGGTTCGCGACCTTTTGACCCGACAAACGTTTCAGGTTCAGGCCCAGACAGTGATAAACACATCAGGCCCATGGGTTGATTCGCTGACGGGATATGCACCAAAGCTCTCCCAGGCAACCTCTGGCCACTGGGCCAAAGCGATAAATATTGTCGTGAAAAAAAGGTTGTTCCATCATTACGCGGTTGGTCTTGAAGGCTGGAGTGAGTTCATAGACAAAGATGCATTTATCAAGCGGGGTAAGCGGCTGTTCTTTTTTGTTCCCTGGCGTAAGAAATACACAATGATCGGGACCAGTTACAAACCAGCGGGCAGGTCCGGATCACGGATCGTGGAAAAAGAAGATATAAATGAGATGCTGGATGATATTAACAAGATTCATCCCGGCGCCAAACTCCAGTGGGACGACATCACTTTCGTTCATGGCGGACTGCTGCCCCGGCAACCAGAATCTGACCAGGAAAACGGGCACGATACGGTTCAACTTGAAAAATCGACACGGATAATCGATCACTCAAAAAGTGACGGTGTGAAAGGTATCATTTCAATCAGCGGTGTAAAGTATACAACTGCACCGAACATAGCCTGGAAGGTATTGCGACTCCTGGAGCGACAGGGCAATATCCCGAAACAGGCTGGATCATACGTTATTTCATCGAGAACAGGCCCTCCGCGGGACCACACAGAATTGATTAATTCTCTGGGGCAGAAATACGATAAAATCCGGCAGCACCTTAAGATGTCCTATGGTGCTCACTGGAGAAATGTTCTGGACCACGTCGAAACCGATCCTGCTCCAGCAGAAACTGACCGACTCTGGTTGTCTGTCGATCCTCCCCTCCTGAAAGCTGAAGTTGTATATTTTATCAGGCGGGAACAGGCGGTTAAACTGACAGATGTTGTGTTACGAAGATCCGCTCTGGGATCGGCTCGTTGTCCACCGGAAAACGTTCTCAAGAAAGTCGCTGAGATTATGTCATACCACTTTAACTGGAGTGAGGACGTATGCAATGATGAGATCCAGCAGGTGTATGACACTTATTTACCGCTCACACCCTGAGAAAAAAAGACAGATTTATGTTTCTTGAAACAGCAGATATAGATTCCTCAACGGAGGATTACGCAACCCGGTTCAGTGGACCCGTTGGTGAATATTTTTTAGGTGTGCAGACCCATCTCACCCTCAAGTGCATCACTTCCGGGCCTGGTTCTTCGATCCTGGACGTCGGCGGCGGGCACGCCCAACTCGCGGCTCCACTCGTCAAACACAATTTTAGAGTAACCGTTACCGGAAGTGATGAATCCTGCCGAAATCTTCTTGACCAGCGGCTGGAGCCGAACAGTTTTTCATTTGATGTATGCGACATGTTGGCACTTCCCTACGACAATAACTCTTTTGATTATGTTCTCGCTTTTCGTCTGCTGCCCCATGTTGATCGATGGCAGCAGCTATTGGCAGAAATGTGCCGGGTGGCACGAACGGCAGTGATATTTGATTATCCGGATATCCGGAGTTCAAATGTTTTATACGATATGCTGTTCACCTTTAAAAAGAAGTACGAGAAGAACACCAGAACATTTAAAATGTTCAGGCGATCTGAGATAACCAAAGAACTGGTGATCAACAACTTTTCACCTCCCCAGTTCAACCCTCAATTCTTTCTGCCGATGGTTATTCACCGCTCACTCAAAAGAGTAACCATCAGCAAAACCCTGGAAGCGCTGTGCAAGGTATTATTACTGACAAAATATTTTGGATCGCCGATCATTGTCAAAAGCGTTAAAAAACTCTAACTTACGTATCCATTTCAACCTACCTTTGCGAATACGCCAATGGCCCAACAGCCTCAAAAACATCTGCGAATATTAATCCTGGCACCGCAGCCATTTTACCAGGACCGGGGGACACCTATAGCGGTACGGTTGCTGGCAACAGAACTCGCGAGGCTGGGCCATCAGGTTGACCTGCTCGTCTTACACGAGGGAGAAGACGTGTCCATACCAGGAGTCAGCATATTCCGTACCAATGGATCGCCATATCTTAAAAATATTCGTCCCGGCTTTTCGCTGAAAAAAATACTCTGTGACTTCAGGATGTATCGTGTCGCTGATACACTGCTGCAGGCGCATCCCTATGACATCATACATGCGGTTGAGGAATCGGTCTTTATCGCCCTGCGCCTGTCAAAAAAACACAAGATTCCATATATTTATGATATGGATTCCTCACTGCCGATCCAACTTATGGATAAGGCGCCGTTTTTCAGAATTTTCAGTACTCCCCTGCAGTGGTTTGAAAAACGTGCTGCTCAGAACAGCAGCGGCGTTGTTGCTGTCTGTCAGGACCTCGTTGATCTGGCTGTCGGTTACGCGCCACAAATCCCCGTTGTCTGTCTGGAAGATATCGATCTGCAGGAGCACAGGGAAGGTGATGAAGATCTCAGATTAAAATATAACCTGGGCTCCCCACTTCTGCTTTATGTCGGCAACCTTGAAAGCTATCAGGGTATCGATCTATTGCTCGATAGTTTCTCGGTTATCAAGAAAAACCAGGAACCGCCTCACCTGGTTATCATCGGCGGATCGGACAATCATATCAACCATTACCGTGCTATTGCAAAGGAGGCTGGTCTCGAGCCGTTCATTGTTTTTTGCGGACCACGAGATTTCTCACTGCTGGGCTATTACCTTGCCCAGGCCGACATCCTCGTTTCCCCCCGAACCAAGGGCAACAATACACCGATGAAAATTTATTCATACCTCGGTTCCGGCAAGGCTATTCTGGCGACCAGGCTTGCCACTCACACACAGGTGCTTAACGATGCGGTTGCCTGTCTCTGTGAGCCAACCCCTGAGCGTTTTGCAGACGGTATATCGACGCTGGTAAACAACCAGACCCTCTGTGAAAAACTGGGTGAAAACGGAAAAAAACTGGCTCAGGAAAAGTACTCAATTGATGCCTACCGAAAAAAACTGGCCCACTTCTACCAGAACCTTTTCCAATAATTCTGGTGCCCCTTAGGAGGGAAAAAAAGTTGCCGATCTGATCCATTTTAAAAAGACGTATCAGTAAATTTCAGCCCCGCCTCCCTGCTCACCGCTGACAGGTAAAAAACTGTCTCTATCACGCTCCTCTCCGGCACTGGTAATGTAAATGGCCGAACGCCCTGGAACGGGGCATTTTGTCTCACATATTCCACAGCCGATACAGAGACTGTCCACAACATATGGCTGTTTCACTCTTACCTTTCTGTCCTGGTCATCAAAAACATCTACCAGCCTGAACCTGATAGCTTTCTCAGGTGTCGGGCAATGTTCCTCGCAGACAATGCATGGGATGCCTTTGGCATAGGGTAAACAGACATTCTTATCGAACCAGGCATGGCCAATTTTAGTCCTGTGCTTCTGCTCAAGAGTAAGTTCTTTGATTGCTCCTGTCGGGCACACCTGGCCACAGAGCGTGCAATTGAACTCGCAGTATCCAGTGCGTGCCACGAGGCGGGGGGTAAAGATCCCTTCTATTCCGGACTGGAGAAAGGTTGGCTGCAAAGCATTGCCTATACATACCTGGATACATTCTGCACAGCGAACACACCGGGATAAAAATTCACGCTCTTCCCGTGCTCCGGGAGGCCTGATCAGATTCGCCCGTTCATGGTAATTGTTGTTTCGAACGTTTAGAATCGGCGGAACCATTGCCCCTGCAGCAAGGGTTCCAATAAACTTCCTCCGGGACAGTGAAATTTCATTATTTCCAGGAGTTAAGAAACCACTTTTAAAACCAATAATCTGGCGGGGACACTGTTCCAGGCAATCCATACATAAGCTGCAGCTTCCCATTTGGATGTTTCGATCATCATCAATGGCCCCCATTCGACAGATCTGGCTACAGTGACGGCACTTCCCGCAATCACTGTCGCCTCCGTTTACTCTCAGAATACTCAACCGGGAAACCAGGCCAATGAGAGCGCCGAGCGGACAGATATTCCGGCAAAAAAACCTTCGTTGCACGAACTCCAGCAAAAAGAGTGCTGCAAACATCATGAAACTCAGGAGTGCAAGGTCATAGTGCTTTTGCTCAAAAGGAAGCACACTCTGTTTCAAAAGCGAATAGAGTGGTTCTGTTACGAGGTTAACCGCCGGTGGCGCTGATTCATAGGTAAACGAAAAAAATGATACTGCCAGACTGTTAAATGCCGGGTACAGGGATTGGCTGAAGGCTCGAACGAGAATAGAAAATGGATCGAGATAGCCGACTACCGGAAAATTAAGCAGGGATGAGACAACAATGAATAAAAGAATTATTAGTGCCAGACGCGGAAATCGTGTCGGTTTGTTTCCCTTTTTCCTTCGCCCCAGCACGTGATGAGCACCATCAAGCATCGTACCTACGGGACAAAACCATCCGCAAAACCCTCTGCCAAAAATCAGTGAGACCAGAAGAATTATTAGTGCCGGTGCCATTAACGCAATGATTACTTTTCCGGCAAGCATCGTGCACAGTGCCAGAAGCGGGTCTATACGGAATAAAATATTGACGGCATATTCAATAGTGTCAAACCCCGTATAATCTGTTTTTATAAACAGAAAGAGAAACAATCCCAAAAAAAAGGTCTGGCTGCAGATTCTGGCAACTTTCAAACCAGAGTATCTTCTTTTTGACGCATTTTTTGGCCTGGTGGTCAAAGAATACGCTCCTTGACAGATATCCTGTCCAGATTCATTTCTCCAAGCCCCATCTTATGGGCAGCAACGGTCGAGGAAATCTCTTCTGGCCGTAGACCGAAAAGAGTAGTCACATATGCGTCAGCCGCTACCGGGTCAGTCGATGCCACTACGGTATCCGCCTTCCGGACATCCTTGACTCGTCCCCCCTGCGGGCCATTTTTCATCAACATTCTTGTTGCATCAACAACCGTCAGTTGAGGTTTGACCACCGTGGCTAAATCCGCAAGTTTCTGGCCGAGGTCATGGTGAAGCCGGCCCCTGTTTCCACCGATAACGCCCATATTGTTCTTAAGGCCCAGAGTCAGTCTGCTCAAACCATGATGTTTTGCCACCGGTACATTGATATAGCAGTCTGCCAGCAGAGCCTCTTTATAAATATCCCAGCGGGTCAGGGAAATCCCTTTTTCAATATCCACTGGAATGAACTTTCGATCATCAATATGTTCAAGCTTGACCGCACGCCCCATTGCCCCGAGGACCTCTTCCATACCACTGTTTCGGTAACATCGTCGTTTTTCATTACAGGTATGATCAAATACCAGCACCCGTGAACCACCGGCCTCCAAGACCATTTCAGCCAATGCCTTTACCACCAGCGGATGTGTGTTCGCACCCTGCTCAACCGAACGGTCCCAGCCGATATTGGGTTTTATAACAACGCTGTCACCAGGACGAACAAACTGGTCCATACCACCAAGCGCTGCCACAGCCTCTCTGGTAATTTGCCCGTAATTATTTCCCTTTACAAGAGCAAGGTGGGATACGGACGGTGAAGATGCGAAAGCATTGAATATTGAAAAACGTGGGACAACAAGGGTCAGTCCGACGGAAAACAGGCTTACCTGTTGGAGAAATTTTCTCCGGTTCAACGTTTTATTATCCATGATATAAGTACCTCCAACTCAGCTAAATGCTCTCAGGCGAGGTTCGCAATCGACGATCCATTGTCCGTGGGATAGAGAGCACAAAGAGACTACATTCCCATTTTTACAATCAGCTGATCAATTTTTTTTGCAGACTGAGCCGTTTCTCCTTACCAAGAGCGGTATCCTGCAGTCTCTTCCGCAGGCCGGCCAGGATCATCTCGTTACGATATTCATTACACGTGTACTTAACTTTTTTCTTCTCTTTATTCACAATACGAAGCCGGTTTATGATTGCATCTATTGCAATATGCACAGCCTGAAATTTCACAACACCTCGTTGAAATATTAATTTTTTATACCCCAAAGAATACATGAGGGCAATACGTGCCACACTGGGTGCTCACATCACCACTATAAGGAATAAGGAATATCTGTCATGGGTATACAATAATAATTTACATACAACTGGAAAAGAAATTCTTTGTGTTTATACAATCAAGAAGATGATGTAACTGACTATTTATCAGCAGCGCTACCCAATCACCACAACAGAAGAGCAAACGATGTCAAAACCATATACATTACTCAAAGAACATTTCCACAAACTTGCCAGGCTCAATCACGCAATTACCTTTCTCCAGTGGGATCAGCTGGTAATCATGCCGCCAGGGGGAAATAATTCCCGTTCTAACTCAATTGCCGAGCTCTCGGCAATGTACCATGAACTCCTCACCTCCTCTTATCTTGCAGAGCTTTTAGAAAAATGCATACCGCAGGAGGAGGATGATATGATCAAACGAAGTCTTGTCGAGATGACCAGGTTACACCAGCAAGCGCTCTGTATCCCTGCTGATCTGGTAAAGGCACAATCATTGGCAGGCTCTAAATGCGAACATGGCTGGCGGCAGCAGCGAAAAGAAAATGACTGGAATTCATTTTTGCTCAATTTTAAAGAAGTGGTCAACTTATCCCGGCAGGAGGCTATGGCCCGCCAGGCTGCAGCACCCGAGAGGCATGAGACCCCGTATGATGCATTGCTTGATCTTTATTGCACAGGTGACAGCAGTGAACTTATTGAGCAGATTTTCGCCGAACTGAAAGCAGAACTGCCCGGTCTCATTGAACAGATTTCTGAAAACCAGACGGCGGGAAAAATTGTGCTCCAGGGCCCATTTTCCATAAACAGTCAAAAAAAGCTCAACCATAAGCTAATGGAATACCTGGGATTTAATTTTGATGAAGGACGCCTGGATGAGAGCATTCATCCTTTCAGTACTGGTGACCGGGGTGACCATCGCATTACCACAAGATTTCGCAGTGAGGACTTTTTAAACGCGCTCCTGGCAACCGCGCATGAAACGGGGCATGCCAGTTATGAAGCTGGCCTGCCTGCCAACTGGCATGGGCTTCCCATTGGATCATCGAGAAATATGTGTATTCATGAGAGCCAGAGTCTGCTCTTTGAAAAACATCTTTTTCTATCAAAAGCGTTTCTCTCGTTTTTCACCAAATCGATACATGAATGTCTCCCCCAAACCTCTGGAACACCGAGTGAGGGGATCTGGTCTGCCTGCAGCCATGTGCAGCCAAGCCTTATCCGCGTAGAAGCAGATGAAGTGACCTATCCACTCCATGTTATTCTTCGTTTTGAGATTGAGAGCAAACTTATTAATGGCGAACTCGAAGCTTCTGATATCCCAGGAGCCTGGGATCAGAGAATGAGTAAGTATCTGGGCCTGTCTACAGCAGGGAATTATAGCGATGGCTGTTTGCAGGATATTCACTGGACAGATGGTTCTTTTGGTTACTTCCCCTCCTATACACTGGGAGCAGTGAATAGCGCCCAACTCTTTGCTGCAGTCAAGAGAGCTCACCCGGACTGGAATGAGCGGCTGGGGCGAGGAGACGTTACATTTGTGCGTGACTGGTTAAAGGATAATATCTGGAATAAGGCAAGTTCCCTGGACTCCCAGGAACTCATACAGCAGGCGACAGGTGAAGGCACAAACCCCGGATGGTTTCTTGAACATCTAAAAAAACGGTATAATGTTGAGGAACAATAACGTATCCACAAGAATCCTTACGGATAAGCAAAATAGAGCCATAAAGCCTGATTATGCAGTCAATTTCTGGCTCCTTTGTTCGCGAAAAATCCCTGTCAACGCGTTTACCACAAGGGCTCCAATTACCAGCACGCCACCGGTGAGGGTATTTACGGAGAGTTGTTCTCCCGCCCACAGCCACGCCCATGTCACACCGAAGATGACCTCTAGCTGAGCCAGCAACAGGATTTCTGGGGCCGGCAGTTCCCTGCTCAGACGAACAACAAGAAGACAAGGTATGGCGAGCTGGAAGACGCCAAGAAGCGAAAGCAGGCTCAAGTCATGGACTGTAGCCTGGAATGGCAAGGACAGAGGCAGGGTGGCAAGTGCTGAGAGAATCGCACCGATCAGCACCGCCAGCAGCATATCCTGAGCAGGTTTATCATTGGAAGCAACCGCCTGGCCCTTGTTCAAGCCAACATGTTGCAAAATTGTGAAGTTAACTGCAGCTGCCAATGGTACAGCCAGAGCGACAACCGAACCTATCAGGGAAAGTGAGGCATCGCTCTCGTCAAGAAACATCCATACTATTCCCAGGCCCGCAAGGGTAATTGCCAGCCAGGTTATTAACGGCAGTTTGTGATGGAGAAAGAGACGGGCAAAAAGTGCTGTAATCAACGGCCCCATGGCCATGATAATCAGGACATTGGCAACCGTTGTCAGGGTGATTGCTATCATGAATGCGGAGAACATCACAGACCAGCAGAACCCGGAAACCCAGATAACTCTGGGAGAATTGAGTATTCTGCGCCAGAGGCCAGGGCCGCGTATCATGGTCAGCCCGACTGACAGGGCTAACGCATTGAAGGCGCTGCGCCAGAAGGTCACCTCGAAGCTTGCGGCAGAATCGAGATGGCGCGTCACCACACCTGCCATGCTCCACAGCAGGGTTATTAGAATCATCAGAGATACCGCTCGAGAGTGTGACAAGGCAGCCTGTTCAATAAGAAACGATTTTTAGCCAGTTATTCTGGTTTTTCTATCAACCCAGTGCCACATCAAGTGTCATCATTATGGAAAAGCCGATCATCACCCCTATTGTTGCAATATCGGAATGTTTCTCAGCCTGGGATTCCGGGATAAGCTCTTCAGCCACAACGTAAATCATCGCACCGGCTGCAAATGACAAGGCATAGGGAAGAAGCGGTTGCATATAGATCACCGCAAATGCTCCAAGCACACCGGCAATCGGTTCGACCATACCGGAGAATTGACCATACATAAAACTTTTGCGCCTTGAGAGTCCTTCACGTCTGAGTGGTACAGAGACAGCAGCTCCTTCTGGGAAATTTTGAATGCCAATACCGATCGCCAGGGCAATTGCAGCACCGATTGAGGCTGCAGGATGCCCGGCTGCTGCGGCACCAAATGCGACCCCAACCGCCAACCCTTCAGGTATGTTGTGCAGCGTAATTGCCAGCACAAGCAGAACTGACCGTTGCCAGGTTGTCTTCACACCCTCAGCTTCAGCTGTCGGAAAGCCTGCATGTAAATGCGGTAAAATTTTATCGACACCCCAGAGAAAGGCACCACCACTCAAGAACCCTACGAGTGCAGGAATCCAGGGAACCCCTCCTGCTTCTTCAACCATTGCAATCGCGGGGGCGAGAAGTGACCAAAAACTGGCTGCGATCATGACACCTGCTGCACCACCAAGCATCGCGTCCATTACTTTTCGGTCGATACGCTTGAAAAAAAATACCACACCAGCACCGAGTGCAGTCATAAACCAAGTAAAGCAGGTACCAAGCAGCGCCTGCATTACCGGAGACTGTGCTAAAAACCATTCTACCATTGTTTTCCCTCTTGCTGTTTCTCTTAGCGGTAAAATTACCACAGACTGAAGTAATAGAAATCGATCAGATTTTCATTTGTTGTAGCCATTTTCCTTCAAAACTTCAACAAGTAAGACTACCTAGGGCTCAGGCACTACTCCCGAATTTATGTACCCATTTTCTCCCTACGATCATGTAGAGAAAAACCGAGCTGAGAATCAGGTATCCGAACATCTGCACATTTTTCGTCTTGAGAACAAAAGCGATAGTGACAGTAATTGATGAACATATAATAAAAAACAGTGGCTTAGGTATTTGTTTCAGGATGACACGGCCAAAATGGGCGAAGCGTATATGACTGACCATCAGCCCAACAGACAACAGCGCAAAAGCCCATAACAAATATGACTGAACTACGAGCGCAGCACCGAGGACAATTAAGGCCCCAGCGGGGCTGGGAAGACCGTTAAAAATACCCTCTGGAAGATCTGTTCGCTTCTTGTCGACAGCGATAAAACGAACCAGTCGATACGCCACGCCGGTGAAAAAGATGAAGGCAAAAAGCCAGGCAAAATTACCACCTGACTTGATAATTACATAGGCTGGAGCAAGCCCAAAGCTGACAAAATCTGCAATATCATCCAGGTAGGGACCATACTTGGTTCCTCCATGTTTTTCTGCCATCCTGCCATCGAATAGATCAAACAGCTGTCCCACGATTATAATGGAAATAGCCCAGGCAAAATATCCATTATGGGTCAGAACAAGGGATGTGATACCACAACCAAAATTCAGTGTTGAAAGGATGTCGGCATAGAGCCTGTTGGGAACGAACTTGAAAATTACCGATGCTGACGCGAGAATAATGCAGGCCAGCAGAATTTCGTTGCCAAGGTCAATAACGTCAGGGTTCTTGTCCAGCAGGGCACAAAAAATAACCAGTCCAAAACAGATAATCGCCTTGATTTTGCCAAAGTTATTGGCTGCCCCGGAAGATTTAAGCAGGGTAAGAATATGTCGAGCAAAAAACTGGCCAAACAGCTCCACTGCCACGAAAATCCAGACAAGTTTGATTGATATTATCCCACCATAGGCGAAACCAACCAAAGGGGGCAGGTAGGTCAATTTATCACACATCGGATCCAGCCACTCGCCCCATTTCGTGCCAAGATTACACTTTCTTGCGACGACCCCGTCAACTCCGTCAAGTATGGCGGCAAAGGTAAAGATGAGAATTGCAATGGATTGATATTGGGAAACAAAATAGAGAAAGAAACCGACCATCGCCATTGCTGTCCGCCAGTAACAGATGGCATTGGGATGCAGCAGCCATAGATGTGATTGTATGTAATCCTGCATGGACTTTTTGTCTACCATGCGGGAGAACCAGAAATAAAAAGTGGTTCCGATGGCCCCTGCAAGACTAATGACCAGTAATCTTTCCATATATTCTCTCGCTTGAGGCCCGAACTCCTGCAATGGATTCTTTTTGTAAAAAAACAGCAGCCTCTCTATCACAGGCCTGTCTACCATTTTAATACAGAAAAATCTATTCCTGTGTGATTTCAGAGCGCTCATCAAGAATAGATCGCCTCTTCATTTATCAGAAATTACCTGTACAGAGGAACGATAGTCACTTATATGGAAATGCCTGCCTCCAGCTGATAATACCCATCAACGTTGAAACCATGGCAATTAATGAATAGTTTGACCGTACGGTTTCCAGAAATATTTGTGATTTCTGCCTAAAAGAAGCATTTAAAAAGAGAGAAAAACTGTCTTGTTGGCCGTTGTTCCCGTCAGGAAAACAAAAACTTAACAGTCAAACGGCATCTTAATGGTCTTGAATTTCCTGTTATACCTGCTTTATGGGCTGGCCTTCTTTACGCTGGGCGTCGCAATTCTCTCACGAAATACCCGTTTCAGTGAACTTGGTATTGCCAAAATCCTCTGGTTACTTGCAGTCTTTGGTATTATTCACGGTTTTCACGAGTGGCTGGAACTTCTCGAACAACTCAACCCAGAGATAAAAACCGTACCATTTTACCAATTACGCCTGATCGTTGTCAGTACCTCATTTCTATTTCTTCTCTACTTTGGTCTGTTTCTCAATATCATAACGCTCTATGGTGATCAGGCCCTCGGCAAGACGCCTGACCTTATTAAACTGCTGGTCGGTATATCTGCTCTGATTCTCATTCTGGGAGCTATCTATTTCGATCTAGATAGTGGCACGGACATTAACGTGCGCCGTTTTATTGCATTTCCAGGTGGGTTACTGGCTGGAATCGGGCTCATCATATACTCTCGAACCGTGCGCTCCTTCTCGGTAAAAGTTGCTGGTAATTTTATACTGGCCGGCATTTGCATGATCTTTTATGCCCTGTTCACTGGAATAATCCCATCTGATTTTATTATTCCACTATTTGATCTAAAAATAATCTTGTTAAGAGGAGGAAGCGCCTTTCTGATCATGTTTTTTACCATCAGGGCGCTCTCTGTTTTCAATCTTGAACAGCGAAAACTTTTTAACGAACAGCTTCAACGCTTTGCACAATCGGAGAAATTGTCGTCCATGGGAATTCTGGCAGCCGGTATCGCCCATGAGATAAATAATCCCCTCACCAACGTATCTCTCAACCTTGAGATGCTCAAAGACATGGTTGGTGGTGACGAAAAAATAAACAAAAAGCTTGATGCAATTGATCGCAATGTGAACAGAGCCTCAACGATTGCAAAAGAGTTACTCCATTTTTCTCGCGAGAAAGAGACAGCACTTGAACCTACCGATCTAAACCAGGTAATAAAAAGTACTAAAAATCTCCTCAAAAACCAAGCGAACAATCCAGAAATTAAATTGCACCTCAATGACATTCCGAAAGTTATGGGCATCGCCTGGAAACTTGAGGAAGTATTTATAAACCTGCTGCTGAACAGTATCGATGCATGCAAGGAAGAGGACATTATCGAAATTGAAACCTCTTTTAATGGCACCAGTGTTCAGGTAGTGATTACTGATACAGGCCATGGTATAAGTGATGATATTATTTCACAGGTGTTCGATCCGTTTTTTACCACTAAGGAAATCGGCATGGGAACCGGTCTCGGTTTATCCATATCTTATAATATAATCAAGCAACATGGTGGAGAAATCACCCTTATGAGCAGTGAACTGGGGGGAGCAATAGTGAAGACAACGTTTCCGGTGATCGCAGATGAATAACAAAATTATCTTTGTCATTGACGATGATCAGGATTTACGTGAAAGCATCATTGAAATTCTTGAAGGAAACGGTTTTACGGCCATTGGCTGCGAAACAGCCGAGCTTGCCTTGCAGAAAATTAAGGATCAATGTCCAGACCTTGCCATTGTCGATAACATGATGCCGGGCATGGGTGGCATGGCATTTATCCCATTATTGAAAAAGAACTGTTCCACGGCAAAGATTGTAATGATAACCGCTTTTTCTACTGTCGATAACGCTGTAACCGCCATGAAACTCGGCGCTAATGACTATCTTGCCAAACCTTTCAGGCGCGACGAGCTGCTTGTAACAGTCAGGCGGAACCTGGAAGAGCTGAAATTCGAACAGCAGTTAGATGATCCAGGCATGGATGATGCCCTTGCCTGCCTGTCAAATCAAATCAGACGGCAAATCCTGAACACCTTGGCCACTAAAGAAAAAATGCGTTTCATGGACATTACCCGTCATCTTGAGATCAGCGACCACACAAAGGTCAATTTCCACCTGAAAAATCTCAAATACCATAATCTTGTCTCCCAGGATCGTGAGAAAGCATATTATTTAACGCCAGAAGGTGAAAAAATGATGGATTGCCTCTCTCTGTTATCTCAGCGTATTTCCGAATAAATCCAAATACTTGATTTTTTATTGTGAAGTGAAGTTCACAGGTTCCTATTGTTTTGTGAGGAACCTTTATCTGGAATCAAACTAAGAACATTCATATTTTGATACTATCCAAATAGTTTTCAAGATCATCTAAAACCAATACAGGAGGAGAATATGAAAACAATAGGAATTTTAACGATGGCTTCCATTTTCACGCTCAGTGTTTCTGCGTATGGCGCAGACCAGACACTGGTGAGTACAAAAGCCGGTTCACCCATTGTTCTCGATGGCATGGCTGATAAAGCCTGGGACGCAGCAAAGGCAATTACCGTTGCTCTTGAAGAACTACCCTATGAGCCGAACAATGGCTACGAGGGTATGCGTGATACAGAGGTTTCAGTAAAATCATTGTATGATGACAATAGTGTCTACTTCCTGATTACCTATAAAGATCCAACAAAGAGCCTTGAGCGTTTTCCATGGGTCAAGCAGTCTGACGGGTCCTGGAAAAAACTTGCCAACAAAGACAGTACCGGCCATGACAATACCTATTATGAAGACAAATTTGCCATGTGGTGGAACATCAGCACCAAAGGTTTTGAAGAAGAAGGTTGTATGATCGCCTGTCACCTCAATGAGCCTGGCGATAAATCAGCAGGTCGCAAATACACGGCATCTGAAGGCGAAACCATCGATATGTGGCACGCAAAATATGTTCGATCACTGCCGATGGGAATGTTTGATGACCAGTATGTCGACAATAATACAGACCCCAAGAAAAACGGGGGCTGGGGACGCAAAGGTGATACTGGCAAAGGCGGATACAAAAACAATGATAACAAGGATAAATCAGCTCCTGCCTACATGAACCTTGGTGCTAACGAAGATGATAAATATTATGTAATCCCGAGTAAAAAGGTGCCCTTTGTCGATACCTTTAAAGAAGGTGATGTTGTTCCAGGTATCGATATTCAGCCGATGATGGGCGGCCGCGCAGATATCCTTGCCCGTAATCACCACGAGAACGGCATGTGGACCCTGGAGGTTATGCGATCATTGAAAACTGAGGGTGAGAATGTTGAAACCCAGGACGTTCAGTTTACCGATATGAGCAAGACATACCCGTTTGGTATTTCTGTTTTTGATAACTCACAAATCAATCACCTGTACCATGTTGAAACACTTGAGATGAAGTTTCAATAGAAGCTAAATCAAAAGTAGAAACCTATTTGATAAAGGTTTACGTCAGGCAGAGAGAGTCTTTAACGGCTTTCTCTGCCTTTTTTGTTCTAGGAGACTAGCCCTCCTGGAGATATCTCACTTGATTGGTCAGGGATGGCGTTAAAAACAACAAACGCTCAGACTCCATGTTTCATTGTTCCATCAATTTCAAAATCAACTCACATGCCTGAAGTAAAATCAAAGATACTGACGGATCCTGCTATAAAGACCAACATGACGAGTCAAGCAGTCTGTCAGCCAATGAGCTTTCGGGCTTTAACAATTCAACTTTCTTGACCGTTGTTACTACATTGTGGTATAAAGACGATATGGCTAAACGATATTCTCAACATCGGAAACATGTATTCCAAAGCATTACTATCTTCATTCTCGTGCTGGGGATAGCGGGGCTGGGAGCACTGAAGGCAGGCCAGTTAGCCTGTGAGCCTGACTGCTCTATGCATCAACCGAAGATGCACCAGGCATCTTGCTGCGATATCTCTGGAACCAATCATGCGAAAATGCTTTCCGGGCGCACCCAGGAAAACCATCAAGCCCCGTCATCCGATTGCGACGGGTCGTTTTGTATCGATTCCTCTCTTGAGGAACTGGAAATAGCCGTAAACCTATCTAGTTCTATAGATATCGCAGCAGCATCGCAACTGCTGCCTTCGTCGCTAACAACTTTTCCCCATTCCCCACAAAGATCATCATTCCACATTACTTACCCTGAAAAACCAATACCTATATACATGCTCACCTGTAGCTATCTGATTTGAAACCCTCCGCTGTTCCCCCCTTTTTTGTTGTAATCGGTAGAACGAAAAAAGTCCCTTAACGACCAAGGAGGTCGGTATGAAACGTATCGTGTTGGCGGTAATGATGGCGCTGGTGTTGGCCATAACTTTTATTCATCCTGTAAATGAAGGCAATGCGGCCTTCAGCATCTTCAGTTCACATAAAAAAATAAAAGACACGAATGGTAAGATCCAGATTCCCCTTACCGACGTGAGTGATGGTGACGCTCACTATTATCAGTATAAGAATGGCGGAAGCACCGTAAAGTTCTTCGTCGTGAAAAGTAACGACGGTATTATTCGAGCAGCTTTTGATGCCTGTGATGTCTGTTTTCCCGCGAAAAAAGGTTACAGCCAGGATGGAGATTTCATGATCTGTAACAATTGCGGCAAGCGTTTTCATTCAAGCCGGATAAATGTTGTAAAAGGTGGCTGCAACCCGGCTCCACTGAATCGCCAGGTTGTTGGCGAGAACCTCGTCATTAATGTTGACGATATAATCCCGGGCAGTCGCTTCTTTTAGGGGGAAAAATGAATTTGTTTACCATTCCGCTTAAAAACATGCGGAGAAAACCAACGAAGACATTCCTGCTGCTTCTCGTTTTTTCTCTTGGTGTTATGTCAATTGTAGCCCTTTATCAGGTCTCTCTGGTTGTCGGGGTGAGCCTCGAACAGAAACTTACCGCCTTTGGTGCGAACATCGTGGTAAAACCTTCAACCGAGAAGCTTAGCGTGAGCTACGGCGGCTTTCATATGGGTGATATGCTGCTCGATGTTAAAGATCTGCAAGAGACTGAAACTACTGCTGCTATCAGGTCGATTGGTTTGAATGATCGTATCAGTGTTGTCGCCCCGAAACTGGTCACCATGTTGAAAATTGAAGAGGTGGCAATTGCAGTGGTTGGTGTGAAATGGGCAGATGAGCTGGGGATTAAGAGCTATTGGGCGACCAATGGTACCTTCCCGCAGCAGCCGGATGAGATCCTTCTGGGAAGCCTTGCAGCGGAAAAACTTGAAATCAGGACTGGAGAGAACCTCTCGCTGTATGGCCGAGAATTCAGAGTTTCAGGTACCCTGCTCGAGACCGGCAGTGACGATGACTCCGTCATTCTTATGGACCTTGGACGGCTGCAGGCGATGCTTGGTCAGCCGGGTGCCATCAGCTTTGTTGAGGTTGCCGCCTTGTGCTCCGGCTGCCCGATTGAAGATATCGTCGCCCAGATACAGACGAACCTGCCAAAAACCTCCGTGATTGCACTTCAAAATATTGTAAACCAGAGGATGTCCTCGGTGAGATTTGTACAAAAACTTGCATTGTCTATTAGTCTTGTCATTTTAGTGACGGCATCGGCCATGGTTGGCATATCGATGCTTTCTTCGGTGAATGAACGTAAGAAAGATATCGGAATCCTGCGTTCTCTCGGGTACGGCAAATCCAGGGTCTTTATGATTTTTTGCCTGGAAGCCGGACTTATTGGTGCGCTGGCCGGTGCAATCGGCTACCTGGTCGGTTTTGGTGCCAGCTTGAAGACCCTTGAGTTCCTGACACTGGCAGATGGAGCCAAACCCGTTTTTTCCATTGCTCAGCTGCTCATCTGCGCTTCACTATTTCCCGTTATAACAATTCTTTCAGCCCTTTACCCAGCCTGGCGGGGAGCCTCTGTCGAACCTTCCCAGGCACTTGTTTCCCTATAGGTGATACCATGCTCGTGGCCAATAATATAACCAAAAGTTTCTCCTCCGAGGGAAAAGATGTGAATGTACTGAAAGGGATCTCGCTGAATTTGGAAGAAGGTGATTTTGCCTCGATCGTCGGCAGATCGGGATCAGGCAAGACGACGTTACTTAACGTTCTCTCCACTCTTGTCAGGCCCGACAAGGGTGAACTCAATTATCGTGGACAAAATCTTACCTCAGCCTCTGAGAGTCACCTGAACGGGCTTCGGAAATCTGATTTTTCAGTAATTTTCCAGTTTCACCACCTGCTGCCCTATCTCACTGTACTCGAAAATACCTTGCTGCCCTTTATGAGTGCCTTCAAACCGGTAAGCAAGCGGATAGAGAAAAATGCGATGGATTGTCTTGGTCGTGTGGGGATAGCTGATAAGGCGAAGCGGCTGCCAGGCAACCTCTCTGGAGGTGAACAGCAAAGGGTGGCAATAGCACGGGCGCTGGTAAAATCCTCAAAAATTCTTTTTGCGGATGAGCCAACGGGCAGCCTGGACAAAGCAACCGGTGAAAACATCATGGAACTGCTTGCCAGACTTCATAAAGAGGGGCTCTCCATCGTCATGGTAACCCATGAAGCCGAATATGCCCGACTCGCCAGACGAACTATTGAAATCGAAGATGGCAGGGTGGTGCATACGTCAGCTTCGGAGAAGAACCATACTGGTCTAGCGTCATCTTGATGGAAAACAATCGATAACCAGGCAACGACATCATCCTGCATACCACATCGGTTAGCACTGGTATGCAGGCATGAAAACTATATTAAAAGCTGGAGCCTGGCTGCTTTAAAAATGCAATCTCCTCTTCGGTCGATTTTCTGCCCAGAGTTTCATTTCTGTGAGGATAGCGGCCAAATCTTTCGATAATTGCCTTATGTTTGAGTTCCCATTCAAGGCTTGATTGATCGCCATTCTGCCGGTAAATACTTTCAGCAACCTCGTGGATTTTTATCGACTCACTATGCATGAAAGGGAGGTAAATAAACCCTCTCTCTACATGCGTCAGCAATCTGTCGATCCCCAGCGAGACAGCTTCCTGCGCAAGCACTAATGCCATCTTATCATGAGCAAAGGCCAGTGGTGATCCTCTAAACATGTTTCTTGAAAACTGATCAATAACAATGATCTCTGCCAGCCTCCCATTGGCACTTTCCCGCCATTCATAGAGTTCGCAGCACACCGCTCTGGCGTGGATATCTGAGAATCTGTTTGATATCAGTTGATCAAATTCATCATCTTTCGACCACCATTGCGACTGGTTGATCTCTTCAAACCAAAATTTTAACACTTCCTGATACATTCCATCACCCTTTATTGAGGAGCAGATTTGTAACAATAACATCTCAACAATATCAGAAATTCCTATTTTAACTTAATCATGCCGTGCCAATTGTGTAGCAAGAATTGATAAAACGGGCTTGAGGCTGAGTTGGGGAGTAACAACAAATATTGGAAAAAATCTATTGACGAACCCCGGAATGTTCAGAAATCAACTCTGTACTGTTCGATGAATATCAGCTCCTGGACGGTGCCGCTGAAGAGCCGTTATTGATGATCACTGCACGTCCTGTCTTCGCCGGGCTCTATTTGGTTCAGCTGTTGACTTATCTCCTGCTGGGTAAGAATAACAGTTTCCGTGAGCGGTGAACCGATTCTCTTTGCAATTTTTACCGCCTGGCTTATTACAGAACGGGCCTGAGAATAGCAGCCACGTTTTGCAAGTACTTCAGCCAGATTGTTTGCTGCAGCCACATGTTCCGGGTTGATCACGAGCAGTTCGCCAAAAGCCAGAGCCGCTTTACGGTATCTGGCTTGAAGCAGATAATTGTTGCCAAGTGCAAATAAGGCTGTCTGGCTATCAGGCCAGGCGGCACGTGCGGCTTTATAGGCATGCTCTGCCCCTATAATACTCCCAGATATCTCAAAAGAATTGGTCGCCTCCAGGAAACGGACAGGGTCAGGATCTTCGGGCAGTGCCCCGGGCCTCAGAACAATCATACCCCAGGAATCGGCCCGTCTCCAGGTAGCCAGAAAATGATCAGCATCCATTACGAGCCTTCTTGTAATGCCAGAACGCAGGATGATTCTGTCTGGCGGAAGTACACCGATCACAACAGCGTAGTGATAGACCGGGATAATACTGAGTCCAAGGTTTTGCAATACCAGGACCGGCCGACCAGCCCGCAGCTCAGAAACGAGAGCTGACACTTCGCCATCTATTGTATATGGGATACGTCCGTACTGCCTGCTTGCAGATATCAACTCAAGTTGAAGGCTTCCCCTGCGCCCAGGAAGATAGATCAGAGGAGCAAGGACATCCGGCTCAATATCTATGCCGGAAGCACCCAATAACATTGCCAGTGAGGCGGGACCGCACTGGTACTCTTTCTGTGGATAGAATGGTGTGTCTTCAAGTTCAAGCGCCTGCCCCTGCTCAACATGAAGAACATCATTTTTTACACCGCATCCCGGCAGAATGAGCAGTGCCAGAAGTGCAATAAGAAAGATGGCGCGAGCAGCTGACAAGGTTACAATTTACTGAATATATTGGTCACTCCAACCAGTTCAAGAACGATCAGTACCAGGAAAACTGCACCAAGCAGCGCGAGGGCACTGGAGCCCGCCGGTAGATCGTTGATATGGTGCTGCAGCAGACTGAGCTCCTGATCGGTCAGTGCAGCAACACGGCCGCTGGCATCATCCGGATTTACCCCGAGTGCGACCATCTGTTCACGAACTTCCTCACGGGCAAGAAAAGCCTGAACTTCGGCTTTTGGCAAGTCAGCCTCGCTGGCCAGAATGGTCTGGGTATCAATGACCACTGCCTGGGCAGCAGGAATAAGCACACTTACGATACTGAATGTAATGAGAAGAGGGACAATAATGAGTCGTGTGACAGCTCGATGCATATGCTGCTCCTTAGGGTAAATGATTATCAGCAGAACCTTTTGCAAAAGGCTCAGCAGTCAATTTTAGTTCCGCAGCACGTATCTCGCGACAGGTATTCTCAATGCTGTATTGACAATACCTGATGTGTTTTCAGCCTATGCAGCAAAAGAGCAGACAAAGTACCTTGTTTTAACAATGATGGTCAAGGGTAAAATAATGGCTAATAATAAGAAGTCTCTTTCCGGGAGTGAACAGCCGGGATCTTATGTATTAGTTGGATTGCTGCTGCCGGGCCTGGGCAATGAGTGCATCATTCAACCTGATGAGTTCGCTGTTTCTACCCGCAAGACTTTTCGATTTCAAACAAAATTGAACAGCCTGATTATAGAGATTTTGCTGATATTTTACTTTTGCCATGGTGTGCCAGTAATCACCATTTCGCGGCTCAATACGCAGCGCTCGCTCCAGTTCCAGCTCTGCCTGGTGATAGCGTCCCTGCGCAAGAGATGCTTTTGCCTGGCTATAGAGAGAGGCCGCTGAGCCGAGCTTCGGTGAATAGGGAGCAGATTTTTCTGCTCCGGGCCGAGGAATGTTTTCTGGCCCGGGAGAGGGAGGAGGAGCAGGGCTCTGAACAGCACACCCATGCAGTACAAAAGATAGAAACAACAACAGGTGAATTGTCCCAAACGATCTGGTCAATTGAAATTTTTCATGTGTAATAGACATTCCTTCAACTCTCCGATTCAACGTCTTCATTTAATGAGCCTGTTCAGGGTATCGAGAAATGACCTGGTCATATTTTTAATGTCCTCTATGCCACTATCAGATGCAGGCTGCTGCTCGTCTGGATCATTATCATTTACCGAGATAAATGGCAACAGGGTACTGTCTGGGTTGAGCGGGTGAGTCCGTTGCAGGGTTCTGGTATCAATCCTGCTCCAGCCGATACCGGCAGGCTCTGTTTGTTCCAGTGGCTCTGAACTGAGGCCCTGCATCATTTTTCCCCAGACGATGAGTGCACCGGATGCACCGGTAAGATTTGTTGTTTTATTATCATCCCGTCCAAGCCAGACGACAGCAAGCCGGTCTCCCGAGAACCCGGCAAACCAGCTGTCCCGAAGATTGTCAGAGGTACCTGTTTTTCCGGCATACGATCTGCTGGCTGTGGGTGTATATCTGCTTCCGGTCCCTTCTTCCATGACACGCTGGAGGCCATGGGTCAGCAGAAACATAAGCTCAGGTGAGAAATGTTGTTCAACTTCCAGTCCATAGCGGGTGAGCAGGCTGTCGTCACTGTTCATGACCGCTCGAATCGAGCGCAACGGCAGGTAAAATCCTCCGGATGCAATCGTCTGGTAAAACTGGGTAACTTCCAGGGGAGACATGCTGATTGCACCGAGAAGAAGCGATGGATAAGGTTTAATTGTCTTGGGATATCCAAGCATGGTAAGGGTGTTTATAACTTCTGGCAGGCCAATCTCCAGACCAAGCCTGACCGTGGCAAGATTGTAAGATCTGGCTAGGGCCGTGTACAGACCGATGCGGCCATGGTTTATCTTGTCGTAGTTTTGAGGTCGCCAGCGTTCTCCATCAATGTCAATATTGATTTCGGTATCCATCAGAGGGGAGGCAAGGGTATACCCCTGTGCGAGAGCGGCAAGGTATACCGCAGGCTTGACCAGCGAACCAATGTGCCGGCTCGCATCCAGAGCCCGGTTAAATCCCGGCTGGAGTGCATTCCTGCCGCCCGCAATTGCCTGGACCTCGCCGTTTTCCCGGCCAGTCACAACGACGGCACCTTCAATGTTTGTGCTTCCAGAACGGTCTTCAATCTCGTTTATAGAACTCGACAATTGGCGCTCGACCTGCCATTGAACTTGTGGGTCGAGGGTTGTCAGAATTTTTAACCCGTTACTTTTCAAATCCTCTTCCCGATACTCCGCCTGGAGCTGGCGCCGCACCAGCTCCAGAAACGCTGGAAAACGGTTAAAACCGTTCTTCTGGGGTATTACATCGGTTAAAGGCTCTCGGTTGGCTGCGACAGCAGTCTGCTCATCGATAATATTTTCAGATTGCATAATTCGCAGAACAATCTCTCGCCTGGCAAGGGCGTTATCAGGTTGTCGAAGAGGGTCATAATAAGTCGGCCCCTTTGCCATGCCGACCAGGGTCGCTACCTGGCTGACAGAAAGATCCTGGAGGTTGCGGCGAAAATGAAACTGACTCGCCAGGCCGAAACCGTGAATAGCTCGTGCTCCATCTTGCCCGAGATAGACCTCGTTAATATAGGCAGTGAGTATCTCTTCCTTGGAATAGTTGAAATCGAGAAGAACAGCCATTACGGCTTCCTGCAGCTTTCGTGACAGGGTCCGTTCACGGTTGAGAAATAGATTTTTCACCAGCTGTTGGGTAAGTGTACTCCCTCCCTGCACCGTTTTACCAGCAGCGAGATTAGCCAGGAATGCCCGAGCTATTCCGACAATGGATATGCCATGGTGTGAGAAAAAACCCTTATCCTCGACAGCAATCAGTGCTTCGCGGAGCAGTATCGGAATTTCTTGGGGTTGTAAGACGATTCTGTCTTCATGGACAAGCGGGTGAAAACTTCCAATCCTTGCCGGATCAAGCCGTGCAAACGGCACAGGACTGTCGCTTCCGATCTCTGTGAGCTGAGCGACACGATCGTTAATGATAACAACGGTAATGGCGACAGATTTTTCAACCCCTGACGGATAAACAAATGCTCGCGTCACAAGCTCAAAGGTTGAACCGGAGCGACTGTACCCCCCTTCGTCCTGAACACTGACATCCCTGCGATAACCTGCGAGCTGCAGCTCTTGTTCAAACATTTCGCCTGTCAGTTCCAGGCCTGGATACAGCTCAAGCGGCCGGGCATACAATACTGCGGGCAAGCTCCACCGTTTACCGTCAAACAGTTGACCGATCTCACTGTTGAGCTGCATCACCTGGCGCACGGTAAAAAAGGCAAAAAGCAGGGTGATGCAGAGGAAGCCGCCAATTACTGAAACCGCTATCGTTGTTTTTTTCATAAGTCGTTATTTCTCGTTACTGAGCACACACCCGGTTGTTATTTCCTACCGTGGCTGTGCACTGGAATTTCACCACCACTATATCTAATAATTGAAAAGAAGGACTCTATAAAGAGCACTGTTTGAATTCCCCAGGTAAGACAGGACTTGTTTTTTTTCGATTGTTTCAAGAATGTGAACAAATGTTAAAAGCAAAATAAACATCTAACAACAGGAATCTACATTTCCACCCTAACATGCTGCACAATTCAGCATGGCGCCCCCTTGTCAACGCGGACGTGCATTACAGGGAATGTTCATTCTTTCCTGTAATGCAGCAACGAAGCAGAATAGCAAATTATTCTCTTGACAAATGAGCCAAAAACGTCACAAAGTAGTATGGTCATTTGTAGTAGTTATTTTTTTGCTGACTTGGAAACCATTTAATCGATACACTAACCCACTTGTTTGGATTCGCTCACTTTAATAATGACGGGCACTATTCAAACAGGTTTTTTTTTAAACCAAAATTTACCATCCAAATTAAAATCACGAGAGAAAAACGATGAACGAAGCCTTAATTCTGGAAAAACTGGACCAGCTCTCAGCCGAAGTAAAATCTCTGAAATCAGACGTCCTGCAGGAATTAAAGAGAGACCTGGAACCGCTCCTCAAACAGGCTCAGCCCGGTATGGATACCTTTCTCACTGATATTGAGGATGGTTACACCAGCGAAAAAGCGGTACATCTCGCCAAAAATGTTCTGACCAGCCTGGATGAGCTTAACGAGATGGTGGACACACTCAAGGCAGGTGTCGAGCTGAAAAATGATCTTGTCCCGATAGCCCAGCAGGCATACCCTTCCACCATTAATTTTTTCCACGAACTGGAGGGAGATTTTCATATCGACGAACTGACCATACTGCTCAGAAAAGTTCTGACCAATCTTGAAAATCTTGGGGAAGCGGTGGATATGCTCAAGGCAGGTGTTGAACTTCGGGATGATTTAATCCCTATTGTTCAGCTTATTTACCCCAGATTGCTACGTTTCATGAACTCCCTGCACGAGGGAGAATTCCAGGCAGAAAAAATTGGAGATCTGCTCCACACTGTCTTGATCAATATTCACACCCTGAGCGATTTGCTGAACATGGTGCAACCGATGACAGAACTGGTCAAGGAATTTACCACTGTCATGCAGGGCTCGGATGTCATGAACAGTGTCAACGTCTGGTTGGACAGCCTGCAGCAGAGCAGTGGTATCGTCAAACTGGCTGGTACGGCCTGGGCACAAGTGAGAAGACTTGACTACAACGACAAACAGGTGGAAGAAATATGTCAGGCAATTACCTCGTTTGACATGTCCAAAATTGAGCCCGTCGGCCCAGTGGCGATGATAAAACATATGAGGGATCCCAAGGTTCAGACAGCACTGGGATTCCTTTTCACGATACTCATGACAATGGGTACCGTTTTACAGACCTATCAGGATGACAACAATCAACAAACAAGTGAATGAGGATAAGGAAAAGTATTCAACAAAGCCAAAACCAATAACTTAAACCCCGTCCTAAACCTGACCGCAAAGGAGGCAACAACAGTCATGAAGAAACTAGTCATACTCGGTGCCGGTAGTGCTGGCACTATGATGGCAAACAAAATGAGGAGAGATCTGGATAATGACTGGTCCATTACCTTGATTGACAAGGATAATGTCCACTATTATCAGCCAGGATACCTCTTCGTGCCTTTTGGCATCAACAAACCACATGAAATTAGAAGGAGCCGCAGAGAATTTATCAAACCCGGAATAGATTTTGTCATTTCCGAACTTACCAATGTTGACTGGGATAAACAGGAAGTCAGTACCGCAACCGAAGGAAAGTTCAATTATGACATTCTGATCATGTCAACAGGCTGCGATATTCGCCCGGATGAGATCGAGGGACTTGAAGAAGGATGGGGCAATGATATCTACGGATATTATCGTTTTAATGATTGCCAGGAACTTGGCAAGGCACTCAAGCAATTTAAAGGCGGCAAGATGGTTGTTAATATAGCCGAAATGCCGATCAAGTGCCCTGTTGCACCGCTGGAATTTGCTTTTCTTGCAGACTGGTATTTCCATCAACGTGGGATTCGTGAAGACGTGGAGATTGAGTTTGTCACTCCCTTGTCAGGCGCATTTACCAAGCCCGTTGCAACAAAGGTGCTTACCGACGCCTGTGAGGATAAAAATATCAAAATTATCCCGAACTTTGCCCTGGGGTCGGTAGATCACACCCAGAAAGTGATACAGGCTTATGACGGCAGCGAAGTTGGATATGATATGCTCGTTTCCATACCACCCAACTTTGGTGCGCAGGTCATGATCGATTCAGGTATCAGTGACCCCATGGGATATATCCCCGTTGACAAGCACACCCTGCAGCCGGAAGGCAGAGACAATGTCTGGGTGCTGGGAGACGGTACCGATGTGCCAACCTCCAAGGCCGGAGCAGTTGCCCATTTCCAGGGAGATGTGGTCCATGAAAATATCATGGCTTATGTAACCGGAGATGAACAACATGCCCGGTCCGACGGGCATGCGGTCTGATTCATAGAATCAGGCTTCGGGAAAGCCTATATCATCGACTTCAACTACGACACCGAACCACTGACCGGAAAGTATCCCTTTCCTGCTGTCGGTCCTCTGAATCTGCTCAAAGATACGGAGATGAACCACATGGCCAAACTGATGTTCAAGTGGGCCTACTTTAACCTGCTCCTCAAAGGGGCATGGCTGGGACCACCTGACCTTATGATGGAAGGCAAGATTAAGGCGTAATACATCAGGCGCAGACAGAAAAAAACCGGGGATTACCCCGGTTTTTTTTTCGTTTAAGCCCATGAATAATAACACTCATCAATTAATCTCCCGGTGTCTCACACCCCAATAAAAGGTCTTTATCCTGCTGAATTTCAATTGGTTTTGATATTTTTTTCCTGATATCGCCCGCTTCTGCTTCGATTTCACTTTCAAATGAATCAAACAATAGGCTATGGTAGGAGTCGAGACGAACACCTGCGGCTGACTGGCCGCTTATCACCCTGATCGGCATACTATTTTACGATAAAACAACAAGGATGAAGTCACACTGGACCTATTCTGATATCTTTGATCTTGAGTACTTTTTTCATCGTGATCAGGACGTCAATGACTCATTACTGCACAAGAGAGATCGTTCGATTTTTCTTGGTCTTCAAAAACAGGCAGTGGATAAACCCTCTCGTCAGGAAACGCTTTTATTCTCCTGGTTAAAAGAAAATAGAAAACTGTTGCCCGAAGAAACGAGAGCATCTCTTCCCGGACCTCTTGTCGGTGAGGCGCTGCGGCTGATGATGGCACTTTTCCCACTCATCGGTATCATCGCTGGTTTGCTTGGCGGTCTTGCTTTTTTTTCCTACTCGGGAACAACTCCGGTAAATGTATTTCACTTCCTCTTTCTGTTTATCTTTACTCAACTTTTCCTGGTCCTGCTTCTCCTTTTCAGATCGTTTTTAAAACGTTTTGGCCTGATTAAACAATCATTTCCCCTCACGTTCAGGCTCTACACAACCTTGACAGCCCGCCTGGTCAGCAGATTTCAACACCGGCTCCGCACCGCAGTTCCCGGGTCTCGTCGCGCTACCTACCAACAGGTGCTCGGCCTCGCCAAAACCGTCCATTATAAGTACGGATTACTGCTCTACTGGCCTTTTTTCTCCATCAGCCAGCGCACCTTGGTCGGCTTTAACACAGGACTGCTCGGAGCAACCCTTTTCCGTATAACAACAAGTGACCTGGCGTTTGGCTGGCAGTCGACTATTCAGTTCAGTTCAGCGGCTCTCTATAAAGGAGTAAAATTTCTTGCCCTCCCCTGGTCTTGGATGCTCCCGGAAGACATCGCCTATCCGTCCCTGGCGTCAGTTGAGGGCAGCAGAATAATATTGAAAGATGGGATTTACCACCTGGCTACTCAGGACCTGGTCTCCTGGTGGCCATTTCTGATATTATGCCTTTTGGTATACGGTCTGCTGTTTCGAATCTTGTTGACGTTTTTGGCCCACTATTATCAGCGCCGCTGTCTGCGTAACATCAAGCTCGACAGTGCTGATGGGCTGAGTGTAATGCGACGAATGCAGAGCCCACTGGTATCGACCCAGGCAGCCTTCAGAAACAACAATAAATCTCGGGTAAACGAAGACAATAAAAACGGTTCAACCCAGGAACATTTTGTGGCAGCGGATTTACCCGGGCCATTTCCTCTCATGCTGCTAACAGCTTATGATCTCTCAAAAAATTTTGACCTTCACCCGCTCCTATCGTTTCTTCAGCAGCGGGGATTTATTGTCGAATA
Source organism: uncultured delta proteobacterium (assembly GCA_963776075.1). Taxonomy (GTDB): domain Bacteria; phylum Desulfobacterota; class Desulfobulbia; order Desulfobulbales; family Desulfocapsaceae; genus MADRE3. The sequence continues at coordinate 251,907 of CAVZLG010000002.1, read as the reverse complement.
CCAGGATGTTATGATGCAGGACTACCCCTCTGATCAATCGCTTCTGAACCGCTTAGAGGAAAAAAATCTGGATAAGAATAGCGGGATTTTTCTGTTTATGGAATCCTGGATGCCACCGATTGGAGAAGTACTCGGTTTTATTAAAAAATTGCGTACTGCTACACATAAATCCACACCGATTTACATCGGACTTGTTGGCAAACCTCACCATAATCGCAATTTTACCAGCCCGAAATCGCAAGAGTGCAAAATATGGAAACAGAAACTCGATGCATTGGCAGACCCATTCCTGAAAATTTTCCCCTATTCTGAAGATGAAAACTCCTGAAATTGCAATAATTGGTCATCCAAACGAGGGCAAATCTTCGGTCTTATCAACGCTTGCCGAAGATGACTCCGTGCGAATTAGTTCCACTCCCGGTGAAACAACAGAATGTCGGACCTTCCCTGTTATCATTGATGGCAAAGAGCTGCTGAGGTTTACAGACACACCAGGTTTTCAATATCCACAGCAGATTTTGGAAGCACTTAAAACATTCAGCGGTAACAGCGAGGAGCGCCTAAGTCAGCTCAGGGAATTTACCCGCTCGTCCCCTGAGTTTGCAGATGATCACGAACTCCTGCGGCCGGTAGTTCGAGGGGCTGGCATTATATATGTGGTTGACGGTTCCCGACCGGTTCGATCCGTCGACAGGGCTGAAATGGAAATTTTAAGATTAATTGGCAGGCCGAGGATGGCCGTCATTAATTGTAAAGATGATAATTTCGAGTACCTCGATGACTGGAAAGATGAGTTCAGAAAACGGTTCAATGCCAACAGGCTGTTTAATGCCCACCGCGCAACCTATGTGGAACGTATCGAGCTGCTAGAATCTCTCAAAGCAATAGACCAGGACTGGCAATCGATCCTCAGCGAGATTATCGAATCTTTCAAAGCAGACTGGGAATCCCGAACGAGGACCTGTGCAGAGATTATCTGCTCCCTGCTCAAGCGCTGCCTGACCCTGCAACTTACAGAAAATATCTCCACAGGCGAGGATGCCGACCGCAAAGAGCGTGTACTTGTTAAAAAATACAGCAAACGTGTTATGGATATGGAAGCCCAGGCACATCAGCAGATCAGGGCCCTATTCAAGCATAACATATTTGATTATAAACTCTCAAAGCACTCGGTTCTGCGTGAAGATCTCTTCAACGAGAAAACATGGCAACTGCTTGGCCTCACCCGCAAGCAGTTTATGATCCTTGGAGGTCTTGGTGGAGCAGCTATCGGGGCTGGTATCGATATCGCCGCCCTGGGTCATGGCCTTGGCCTTTTTACAGCTCTGGGTGGCATCGCCGGGACAGTCGGCGCAATAGCGGGGAGAAACCAAATTGCAACCGACGCTTCATTCATGGGGGTTAAAGTAGCCGGACCACAAATCCTGGTTGGCCCTGCCGAAAATATATCCCTGCTGTTCGTCCTGCTCAACAGGGCACTGCTCTATTATCAACAATCAATAAACTGGGCGCACGGTCGGCGTGATTACCAGGAGTCCCTGACAAATGCACAGAACTCTGACAAAGCAGGATTCACACGAGACTGGTCGGCTGGAAACCTGAAAATCTGCCAGCGCTTTTTCAAAGCGTTACGGCAAGGCAATGGAAATAACAGTTATGAACAGGAAAAAGAAATGCAATCTGTTCTTTTCACAACCCTGATGAAAATCTCAAATGACCAGGGCTCCCTGCCCTGAGCAGCCTTCTCCGAAACAATCGATCTCCGACACTAGTGTAGATTTGATCATCTCCATTTCTGCAGAAGAGAAATCCTTAGAAAAGCCATCAGGAACAGCTGCTGTAATCAACATTTTTTCACGCTTGACAGGGTGTTCAAACAGACAGCAAAGGGCATGGAGAGCTATTCCTTTTTGCAATTGATAGGGCCGTCTTGATCCATATTTTTCGTCTCCGGAAATCGGCATACCAAGGTGAGCCAGTTGTGAGCGAATCTGGTGTTTCCTGCCCGTGACCAGCGTAATAAGGTGAAAACAGCTCTGTTTATTTACCCAGAGGGTTTTCATGCGTAACACGCCATGCTGTGAGTGTCTGGAAGGAGATTGAATAACGGTGGTTTTGTCCCTGACCCGAAGGAGATGATTTGATATTTTACGCCACTGAGTCGGAATTGTTCCTGCCATATTGCCCTTAACGGTCAAGGCCACGTATAGTTTTCCGACCTGATGATTTCTGATCTGGGAAGAGAGCCTTCCAGCAGCTTTTGAGGTCTTGGCAAAGATGATAACTCCCGATACAGGCCGGTCAAGCCTCTGCACCATTCCGAGATAGACATTGCCCGGCTTATTATCACGCTGCTTGATATGATCCTTAATGATCTCCAGAAGGCAGGGCGCACCGCTGATATCGCCCTGGGTCAGCAGACCCGCGGGTTTAAAGGCAACCAGAACATGATTGTCTTCATAAAGAATTTTGGGAACCATCTGCACGCTATCAACAACCCCGCTGATATAGAGTAAAAAGAAATTTCGAATGAACAGTGAACCAGCGAGAAACGAGCTTATTCGGGACAGGCACGTGAGCTTGAGATATATTCGATTACGACCTCACCGGTAACCGGGTCTTTTCTGGTCACTGTCTCTCCACCACATCTCAACGGTGAGGTCTGCCTCTGCACCGGCACATACGGTACATAGACTGGCGTCTGTTTTTCCTGTTCGATAATTATAGTCCGTGGTGCCGGCTTCTGGTAATAATAAGCCCTTCCCCACCTGTCAGGCCGGTGAGAAGGTGGCCTTACCCCCCACTCAGGATCAATCGGACGGTGGCCGGACGGTGGTCGGGACGACCAATGCGGAGGATTACCCGGGCCATTCCAGCTGTTCGACCCCCATGGCGTGCGCTTGTATCCTGCTTGGGAAAAAGCGTGTACCGCCACCATTAACGTGCTCAGGACTGTCATCAACACTATCAACTTTTTCATGGTTAATTCCACATTGGCTTGGTTCGCTCATATAGTCCCAGTATAATCACCGAACCGCCTTGTGCCAACATCTCCCGGCAGTCCACTTGACAAATCGGAGCCTGGTTTCTCAATAATTATGTACAAATCGAGTGAATCTTTCAACCTGACACGGTATATAATCACTGGCTGCATGAACAAAATGTACAAATAATGTGCTGATTTTCTGTTCTGATTCCTTTTAATTTTATTGCAATGAAACGTTTATACAACCCTCTGGTGCGGTTTATCATTTCGATCTGTCTTTTTTTCTTTGTAAAGACATTGATCTCATATGTTGTACTTTCAAGTTTCCATGTCCTTTCAGTCGATGCACAGTTCGACCATGATGATGTTGTTACAGCCTATTACTCAAGCGGGATCAATAATCTTGGGTTCAGGGAAAATCACAAAAAACTTTCAGAAAAATTTAGCAAGAATGAACGAAAATCACAGGTTATTTACCTCAATAATCATGTGGCGAGAAAGCTAAGGGTCGATGTTGGAAACGACACCGGAAGGGTAAAAATCTATGCGTTCAGACTGAGCAGTCGTTTCGGGCCTGATATCACCTTCAATCATCGACAGATTTATGAGCAATTTATTCCCAACGCGGCGATTGCATCCTACTCCCTGGAAAAGGATCATTTATTTATCAAGGTTAATACCTCTGATCCGTTCATCACTTTCAAGGGAGATCTCATTCTGGAGAATCTCTTCCTGAGTCTATTTCTGCCGCTTATTTTTGCGGCACTGTTCTTTATCTTTTCCCGCCACATGTCTTTACTCAGCGTTGATGCTATCAAGGATATCAACAGTAAAATATCATCAGCTGGCGTCAACTATAACTCCCTCGACGGTGTCCGGGGCCTCGCTGCAATGATGATCCTGGCCGTCCACACGGGGGTTCTCGATAAAGGAGGCATATTCGGTGTCTGGCTCTTTTTCTGCCTCAGTGGTTTTCTCCTGGCTTCACCATTTATCGTACGACCGGATAAATCACTGTCTTTCCAGTATATGTCCACGTATCTTTTAAGACGATGTAAACGCATTATACCGATGTATTTTACAATGATTACCTGTTTCACCCTGTTCAGTGGTCACTTCGATGTTGCAATCAGGCACTATCTTTTTCTCCAGGCGGATGGCCACTACTGGACGATTACCCAGGAAATGTTTTTCTATCTGCTGCTGCCTGCTGTTATGATCATCAACACACTTCTGGTCAGAATAAGACCGTTCCTGTCAATCCTGTTTTTTATCCTGCTGATCATTGGTTCAAACATATTTTTAAAATCAGATATCATAAGGTTATATGGAAATGGCGCCTCCTTGAAGCCCCTGGCTGGAATATTTTTTTCAGGAATATTGTTTGCAGTAATCTACAGACAGGTAAAAGATTCCACCCGTTTTTCAAGCATTTTCAATATGGCGCTGTCACGAAAGATTATGGCCTTCAGCGGTCTCCTGTTGATAACCGCTATTCTGGTTATGTTCTCTCCCGCCTTGAATCGGCATTTACCGTTTGATGCCTCAACCCATCCAGGCTGGTTCGGTTTTCTTGGCGCCCTGTTTATATTTTTAACCATTATGACAAATGGAAGCCTGCTCGACCGGGCAATGAACTTCCTGCCGTTACGTGCAGTCGGCATTGTCGGGTTCAGTTTTTACCTTCTTCACCCTCAGGTAATAAGCTGCGTCAGGGGAGTATCGATGTATTTTACGGCTTACTATCCAACCGGAATAATTCTCTTTTTGATGAGCGGATCAATGACATACCTGCTTTCGGTATTTACCTACTCTTATATCGAAAGACCGTTTATCGCCCTGGCGCAAAACAACAGGAAATCCTAGGCCGCAATATTTCACCTATTCAAGCAAATGGGGCCCTACGCAAATGTCTTACTCATCTGAGCCAGATCATGCTTTTTGCCGATTACCACCACTACCTCTCCGGCACCTAATACAGCATCCGGGCCAGGATTGAAGAGCATTTCTCCGTCGATCTTTTTGATTGCAATAATGATAACTCCAAAATTCTGCCGCAACTTGCTTTCAACGATGGTTTTCCCAACCAGATAAGAAGTCGGCATAACAACAACTTCTTCCAGCTTTAGTCCGAGGTTTCCACTCATTGTTGCTGATTCAAGGAAATCGACAACGGTAGGTCTTTTTAGAATCTGTGCCATACGTGAACCGCCCATATTATAGGGGCAGACCACCCTGGAAGCTCCGGCACGCAGGAGTTTTTTTTCATTTTTAAGATCAGCAGCCCGCGACAGGACAAAAATATCAGGCCTCAAGCCTTTTGCCGTCAGTGTAATAAAAACGTTGTCGGCATCACTGGATACAGCAGTTACCATTCCTTTTGCTCTATCAAGTCCGGCCTCTAGCAAGGTCTCTTCCCTGGTTGCATCTCCGGATAAATAGAGAAAATGATTGTTTTCAAGCTGCTCTATTTTTTTTTCATCCTCTTCAATGATGATAAATTCAATTTTACCGTCAGCAAGCTCTTTACAGACAACTGCCCCAATTCTGCCGTATCCGCACACGATGTAGTGGTTTTTTAGATCTGCTATCTGCTTTTCCAACTTTCTTCTCCCCAATAGTTTACGAAGTTCTCCTTCGATAAAAACCTGAGCAATCTGTCCAAGGGTGTATGTTAACAGGCTGATTCCCGAGATAATTATAACAACAGTAATAATCCTGCTCGACTGGGTTAACGGGGTAATTTCGGAAAATCCAACAGTACTGATGGTAATCAATGTCATGTAAAAAGAGTCAAAAAGCGGCATCTCTTCTATCATCGAGTAACCAAAGGTACCGAACAGGATGATACAGACCAGTAGAAACAATGATATGCGCAATCGAGTGTATTCCATCAGGTTGAGATCGTTAAAAGACAAAGATATTTTGAGGTCATGGCTGCCACAGCTACCGGCTATTTAGCCAATCTATAGCAGTCAATCATCTGTCAGGAGATCAGACCAGCAGCGTACTCTCTTGTATAGCCTGCAAAAAGCTTCATAATCCTAGCTGTTACCGCACCTGGTTTGCCAGTGCCGATTGTCACCCCGTCAACAGTGGTAACCGGTAACACTTCTTTGTTCGACGAGGTCAAAAAAAGTTCGTCAGCAGCCAGGAGATCTTCTTTGCGAATCACTGTCAGCTGCGGTTTGAATTCGGCGGCGGTCAGGTCAAGAACAACATCGCGGGTTACTCCCGGAAGAATATCTATTGCTGGAGATGTCAACTGCCCTTTTATAACAGCAAAGAGATTTGAAGTCGTGCCCTCCAGCACCTGCCCTTCACCATCCACATACACAGACTCAACCGCCCCAGCAGCTCGGGCATTGCTTAAGGTTATGATAGCACGTATATAATCTATGGATTTTGCACCGGGTATATACCGGGTAATATCGGTGGTTATTATGTGGACTCCGTCTTCATACCATTGATCGGGGAACTGCTTTACCGGGGAGATCATTACCAGCAGCCGGGGTTTGCTCCCGGGTGTAATGGAATCATCACTGTCGCCGCCCGTTATCAGCAGGCGAATATTTGATTCTGCAAAATTATTGCGATTCATTGTTTCATGGACGATCCCGGATATCTCGACATGGCTCCATGGACAGGATAAGCCGATCAGCTTTGCAGAATTCTGCAGACGCCGAATATGAGCATCAAGATGAAACGGGCGCCCGTCATATGTTCTTAGAAAATCAAAGACACCGTACCCCCTCAGGATTGCCAGATCTTCAACCGGCAATACCGCCTCTTCCCGGTTGACAAACGTTCCATCCACATAATAAATCGCCATGACAATTTCCTTCTTACTATCTGCCTGAATTTAAATAATATTGTCCCACCCACTTCCAGGATGTTCCAAAACGATTCACGAACGGGACACTAACCCTTTTTTTTCGGGAGCTGGTCAAGATACCACTTCATCGGGTCAGTTAAATCAAAACCCTGCTCGAGTAGTTTCTGCTTAATCTTTAAGACGTTATTGGTTAACAGATAGGGGAAAATGGCCCGTTTTTCTTCATCCCAATACCTGGCAACAAGAACACTTCCCATCGACACGTTCTCTTCGGTTACGATATCAACAATCTTTTTCAACTGTCCCGGTTCCTCATTCACCAGAATGCAGAGGAGTGTTCCGGGCTCTCCGATACCCATAACATTGACGAAAGCTTTGAGAAGATCTCTGGTGGACATGATTCCTTTCAGATACCCATCCTCATCCACGACCGGCAATGCCCCGACTTTCCTGCTCCCCATCACCATAAGAGTATCCTGCAGAGTGAAGTATACCGAGATGGTCAGCGGATCTTTCGTCATGATCTCACTCACCGTGTGTTCCATCACCCGGTCAAGGGTGCGCTGATACTCTTCATCGCTCAAAAGTGAGGACGGAGACGCATCTCTCATATCACGATCGGTAACAATGCCGATCAGTTTGTCATCCTTGTCCACAACGGGCAGATGACGAAAATTGTTGTCCTTCATCAATGTCCGTACTTCAGACAATTTGGTTTCAGGGGCTATCGATACCAAATTGGTATTCATTGTTTCACTGACAAACATATATCCTCCTTCCTTCTATCATCCATTCACAACAATATTATACATGTAGTAGTATTGACAGCTCACTCATCAATTCCCGATCAGTTTTCGTATATGATTGGCAACCAGGGTTGGCAATATTTCAAGGTTATATCCACCCTCCAGCACAGAGATAACCTTTCCATCTGCAAGATTGTTTGCCAGATCAATAACCGTTTGGTTTACAAAGTCGTAACCATCCGTTGTCAACTCAGTACCCGACATCAAATCGCTGACATGAGCATCAAAACCCGCTGATAATAAAATAACCTCTGGCTTGAATTTTTCAAACGCCGGCACCAGGTCAGTGGTCAGTTTCTCCTTATAAATGGCGTCTCCACTTCCTGGCAGTACTGGACTGTTCAAGGTATAGCCGTCACCCTCCTTCATTCCTGTCTCGAACTCTCTGCCGGTTCCTGGATAGGCAAACGAGGGATGTTCATGGATAGAGTAATAAAATACCGTATCATCATGCTCAAATATGTGCTGGGTGCCATTTCCATGATGGACATCAAAGTCGATAATGCCGACCCTTTCCACGCCCCACTGACGTTGGAGATAACGCGCGCCGATGGCTACGTTGTTGAAATAGCAGAACCCCATCGCCTTATCCAGTTCAGCGTGATGACCGGGCGGTCTGACAGCGCAGAATGCATTATCCACTTCTTTTTCCATCACACTGTCGATCGCCTTGAGCACTCCACCAACGGCCATCAAGGCTATATCGTAACTATCTCTGCATATCGAGTTATCCTGATGATCAAAATCAGGTAAGCCCCAGGTGCATGCTTCCTCAAACCTCAGGATATAGCGGACATGGTGTACCGTTTCAATCCACCGTTGACTGGCAGGTTCAGCCTTCAACAGGTGAAGTTCTTTCATGACGCCATCGTCAATGAGGCCTTTGAGAATAGCGATAAGTCTTTGTGAGCACTCTGGGTGACCGTTAAATGTAACATGCTGCAGATACTTCTCATCAAAAACAAAACCCGTTTTCATTGTTATTTCCTGTTCCTGATACTATCTGTTTTCATCGCTTCCCATTATCTGTCTCGATTGTTTTAAAGAGCCCAGAATGATGGAAAATTATCAGCACCGTTTGCACCTCTTATCCTAGCCTGTGCATACCCCTTGAGCAATGTTTTTATTCTCCGGTCGTCAGACGTATCCCACCCTGCTCAACTCATTTCCTTGATAAAAAGCCTGAAAACCAATAGATTGTGAGGGTGATCTTCTTCAAGGATTGATCAATTCAGCTGCAGGAGAGACAAGATGAGCGAATCCGGATACTGGGCGGATAATTACCAGCAAAACAAGTTGTCTGTTGAAAAGGCAATTAAAAAAATCCAATCAGGCCAGAGAATATTTATTGGCTCTTCCTGCGGAGAACCCCAACACCTGGTCAAGGGACTTGCTGCTGCCAGCCTTCACTTTACCGATCTTGAAATCGTCAGACTCTTCAGTGCGGAATCAACATCCCTTTCTCAAATTGCCGATCGTTCCCACTCCCAGAATCTCAACATCCGCTCATTTTATCTCGGATCAGCAAATTCTGAAAGCTTCAAGGGTGACCTGCGTTTTATCACGCCAATCAACCTCTCCGAGATACATAAACTCATTAAGTCTCGGCTGCTGCCAATTCAGGTGGCACTCATTCAGGTCACACCCCCTGATGATTTTGGCTGGATGAGCCTTGGCATATCGGTCGATATAACCTCAGCTGCGGCATCTGCTGCCGATATCGTTATTGCCCAGGTCAACAGCAATATGCCGCGGGTCCAGGGGCGAAGCAATATCCACGTTAACGATATTGACTATTTTGTCGAATATGATGAAAATTTGCGTGAAATCGGTGAGTACCCGGAAGTATCGGCTGCGCCGACGATGGCTCGTTATGTTTCCCGGCTTGTCGATGACGGTTCAACAATGCAGATGTCTCTTGGGGCCACCTCGGGTGCAATCATCCAGGCCCTGATGGAAAAAAACGATCTGGGGATTCACACCCAATATATAACAAATACCATTATGAAATTAATGGCCATGGGGGTGGTCACCAACAAGAAGAAAGGTTTCAACAACGGCAAGATTATCTGCAGCAACGCCATCGGTACCCAGGATCTCTACGATATGCTCGACAATAACTCTGTTGTCGAGTTTCACCCCTCCAAGTATGTCAACGATCCTCGAATTATTTCTAAAAACCGCAAGATGGTGGCGATGAATATCTGCAGGGAGATAGATCTCACCGGCCAGGTTACAGCAGATGCGCTTGCCTATAACAACTTTTCAGGGGTAACTGGAATTGTAGACTTTTTCCGTGGAGCTTCCATGTCGGAAGGGGGTAAATCAATCCTCATGCTCACCTCAACAAGACGTCACAACCAGAAAAGCCGTATAGTACCAATGCTCCAGAACAGTGCCATCGTCATCCCCCGAGGTGAAGTTCAATACGTAGTCACTGAATATGGATCGGTTAATCTTTTTGGTAAATCAATCCAGGAACGTGCAATCGCTATGATTTCCATCGCGCATCCAGACTTTCGAGACTACCTGTTTGATCAGGCAAAAGAACTCGGGCTGCTGGGCCCTGAACGCTCATTAAAAGAAGAAATGCACGCCACCTACCCCCTTCACCTGGAAGAGACCAGAGTCATCAATAACCGGCAAATCACTTTTCGACCGGTCAAGCTGACTGACGAGCGACCGCTTCAGGAACATTACTACGGGTTGGACAAGTCCGATGTAACCTCTCGCTTTTTCCATGAAAAGACAAGCTTCGTTTCCAAGCAGATAGAGCGAACGTTCATTATCGATTACAGCAAAGATCTGACCATTGTCGCTGTTGAGGGTGAGCCAGGTTTTGAACGTGTGCTTGCCGTTGGAGAATACTATTCAAACCCTGAAACCAGCCTGGCTGAGATAGCCTTTTCTGTAGAAAAAAGCTGGCAGGGAAGAGGACTGTCCTCGATCGTGATCAAGAAACTTGCTGAAGCAGCTAAAGGCAACAACATCATCGGTTTTACTGCTTATACCTCTAAAGGCAACAAGCGGATGATCAAACTATTCCATTCCCTTGATTATGAAGTAAAAATCAGCGGAAAAGGAGAGATGGTCCATCTAGAAGCACTTTTTAAAGAGTGATACCGGCTCACCGGACTGCTCTTTATTATCCGCCGCCGAGAGCTACAATCGTTCCAGGGACATCTGCCTGCATGGCTATCGCCTTTACTCCCCGATCCTGAATATCAGGAACAAGCTGTTTGACACACTCTGCACTTTTTCTATTTGACACAGACCTTGTACCTGTACCCCTGACCGGCCAGATATCGTGCGGTTGCGGCACCGATACCTCTGCTGGCCCCAGAAATTAAGACGACTTTATCCATCCTCTTACCCCGTGCTGTTCATTTCCCGCAACATGCTGTTATTACGAACGTAAGCAACAATGGTCGAGAAGGAGAATCATCGAACGTTATAATCTTGCATAAACACAAAATAATGTGTTAAAGAAATAAACTAAATAATTAATCCTTGTCTTGTAACCATCACTCACTGAACGTAAAAGAAAGAGAGGTTATTACTCATGGTAAAGTCTTCACCTGGGAAAACAATTATCTTATTTATATCACTCATTGCCACTGTTGTTATTTTGTCGACGGTATCAGCAAGGCTCTGGGGGGGCAAGCCTGAAAAACTGCCTGATTTCAGCAGCCTCGTTGTTAGTCAAGAAATGACCTTAAAAGAATTTGGACAAACCAACGGGTTGCCAAACCCATCGTTAAAACACATTTTCGGACTTCAGAATAAATCAGATCTACAAAAAACATTATCCCAATACGGCACTGATGCCCAGATCAAATCCCAGGTAAAAAAGAAGCTCGCGCTTGTCGCAGAGCATGAGTCGAAGAACTGGAAAAAGATCCTTATCAAGTTTTCCATGTGGTTTGCATTTCTCCTCACCGTTTTTACGTTGTTCAGGAAACAAAACGTTAGTCCAGGCAAGAGAAAAACTGCTCTTTTTCTTTCAGTACTGATTTTTGGTGTGATACTCGGGGCAGATCCAAGTCCCATGGGAACGGTGAAAGATGCTATTCACCTCTTTGCCTCCACCGGAGCCATTTTCCCGCCACGCATGATAGCGCTCGCCGTCTTTTTGCTGTTTGTCTTTTTAGCAAATAAATACATTTGTTCCTGGGGCTGCCAGGTCGGTACGTTGCAGGATCTGATTTTCCGGTTAAATGAAAATGAATCACTCAAAGCTGTCATAGGACAAAAGATAAAAATACCATTTTTTATCAGCAACGGAATCCGGGTTGCATTCCTGACTGTTTTCACCATCGTGGCCTTTGCCTGGGGAGCTGATATAATTGAGTTTGTTGATCCCTTTAAGATTTTCAAGCCCATTCACATGGGAATTTCCGGGATTATTTTTGTCGGGGCTCTTCTTGTGGCAAGCCTTTTTGTATACCGACCATGGTGTCATCTCTTCTGTCCGTTCGGGCTGGTCGGCTGGCTTGTTGAAAAAATCAGTCTCAATAAGATCAGCGTAAACTATGAGACCTGCATTGCATGTGAGAAATGTGTCACAGCCTGTCCTTCAACGGTCATGGGGGCACTATTAAAGCAGGACAAAACGACCATTCCTGATTGTTTCTCCTGCTATAGCTGCAGGGAAATTTGCCCGACGAACTCGATTGAGTTTTCTACAAGGAAAAGAACACTGCCACCGGCAGATCACTTTGACAAAAAAAAATCACCAGATCCCAGATAGTTGTTATTAATTGCATAAACTGAAATTAACTCAGCTGCTATAGAGCAATTTCTCCCGGATCCCAATGCGTAAAGACAAAACAATAAAAGTCACATTAGATAACAATTTAACTATTTACTTATCTTCATTCATGCTTAATCATGTTTTAGGATTTTTTAAAACCAATGAGCATTAATTCAATATCTAAGGTGTGTTAGATGAATATGAGAAAGATTACATCAATGACCATGTTGTTAACCCTGGTTGTTTTAACGATTAACTCAATTGTTCTTTACGTCGTCCCGGAGGGACGGATTGCCAACTGGGCAGACTGGTACTTTTTTGGCTTGACCAAAGGCGACTGGGGCGCACAGCATACAACAGTCGGCTTCTTATTTGTTTTTGCCGGAATCCTGCATACATACTACAACTGGAAACCAATTGTTGCCTATATGAAGAATAAAGCCAAGGAGATTAAAGTATTCACCGGCTCCTTTAATGTCGCCCTGGCCCTAACCGTGTTTTTTATTGTGGGAACCTACTATAATGTTCCACCGATGAGCACGATTATGGAAATATCAGAACATTTTAAAGATTCCGCAGCAAAAAAATATGGTGATCCACCATATGGCCATGCCGAATCATCCTCTCTTAAGATGTTCACCAAAAGAGAAAATCTGGATTTAGCCAAAAGCTTGGAGTTATTGAAAGCTGCCGGCATACCAGTTTCCGGTGAAAAAGATATACTTCGCGATCTCGCCGACAAATCTAATAAATCTCCTCAACAGATATACGAAATCATCCAATCAGCCGCCATCATCCCGCAAAAAACAATTGAATCTGGGGCCCCGTCAGTGCTCCCGGAAGCGCCACCATCCGGACTCGGGAAAAAGACCCTTGACGAGATCTGCACAGAATATGGTCTTGATACCAATCAAATCATCAAAGGACTGGAAGGCAGAGGAATAAAAGCAGAAGCGGACGCCAAGTTAAAAGATATCGCCGAGCCACAAGGGGTTACGCCAATGCAGATGTACGAGATGATGCTTGAGATCGTCTCAGAAGCCCCGTCAGCGCTTCCGGAAAATCCACCATCCGGACTCGGGAAAAAGACGCTTGACGAGATCTGTACGGAATATGGTCTTGATACCAATAAAATTATCAAAGGACTGGAAAGCAGGGGAATAAACGCAGAAGCGGGCGACAAGTTAAAAGATATCGCCGAACCTCAAGGAGTTACGCCAATGCAGATGTACGAGATGATGCTTGAGATCGTCTCGGAATAATTAAAATCTTTAGCTTTCAGCTGAAATGCAATGAACAAAGCCATTTTCCCCTCTGGAAAATGGCTTTGTTCATTTCTTAGAACATCAGAATTCTTGGTAAAATAGTCTCTTATTGCCTGTACATATCCTCTTTTTGTGGTATTAATTGAGGGCAAAGAAGAACGATTGAGAATCTAATCTCAAAACGGTTTGAGCAATGAAGATCAAAACCATGCTATTCAGGCTTGGTATTGTCATTTTTTCCAGCCTTCTAATCTGTTCTTCAGTTTACGGTCAGACTGGCACAGGTGAAGTTACTGGCTCAGGTGGTAGCCGTCATAATGCCCCGGCCTCACGTATCATCGATAAACCGTTTCTCGAAGCAGTCTCTTCCGCTGAAGACCACATTTTAAGGTTTTATGATCAGATTGCAGGCTTTAAGGCGCTGCCGACAACACTGAAACAGCAGTGGGACAGGGTTGCTGAAACACAATCTCCTGTTCTCCTGCTGTTTCTGATTTTCTTGACGATTGCCGCCAGTTTACTGGGTGAATATGGTATCCGGCGAATTTGCTCTTCTTTACATGCCAAACTGGAATTATTTCGTTCTGATGATCTTTTGTCCCGTATCTCTTATACCGGGGCAGCTGTCTGTCTTGAAATTATTTACACGGGCACCTATATACTGATATCCTTTGTTCTTTTTATCATCCTCATTCCGCATGACACTGCTCCTCACCTGATCGGCTCCAATTACATTATTGCCAGTTACTATGTACGGCTCCTCGTGTTGGTCTCAACCGTGATGCTTTCACCACAACGACCACCGCTCAGGATACTGCCCTATTCAGACAAAGTTGCCAGCTTCATGTTCACCTGGATAACAATTCTGTGCGGTCTTGAGATTATTCTTGTCCGATCAGGAAATATCCTCAGGCGACTCTCTGCTCCAGACAATACCTTTCTGGCCCTTGTGGCGATCATCATTGTCACCACGGCAATTGCTCTTGCCTTTATGGTCATTAAATCGAGGCGCTGGGTTAGCGAGACTCTTATGACTCAGCATTCTCCCAGTCTCCCGCTGCTTCCAGCTCAAATCACCTTTGCCAAGATATGGCACATTCCTGCCCTGATTCTCATCCTCTGCATCACGCTTATCTGGGAGTATCGGGTACTCGGCAGTAGCCAGGTGTTATTCGGCAGGGTAATAGTCGGACTTCTCACCATTCCATTTTTTGGGGCTCTTGATATCTGGGGCGGCCAGCTTTTCTCAGCAATAATTCGTAAGACCGGAAAAAACCGTGAAGACTGCACACACCCTGACGGTACGGAAATACCGCCTGGCCGAAGAAACTTTATCACCTACTTGCAATATACCCAGGTCCTCTACCGTATTCTGCTGCTGATACTGATGGCCTTTCTCCTGCTGGGATTGTGGGACCTGGACATTCCTTATGGCAGAATGTTCACCGGCAGCATACTGGGCGTCGTCGCAATTGTTGTCTTCTCATATATGATATGGCAACTCTTTTCTGACTGGATTGATCATAAGATCCAAGCGGAAATGCCAGATCATGACGATGAAGCAGACGAAGGAGGCAAGGGCGGGTCTCGTACCGGTACCCTGCTTATCCTGCTTCGCAAGTTCACCTATAGCCTGCTGATCATTCTTGCCGTAATGTTTATCCTGTCAGCATTCGGGCTCGATATCGGCCCACTTATTGCCGGTGCCGGAATCATCGGTCTGGCCATAAGTTTTGGAGCTCAGTCTCTGGTAACCGATATTTTCGCCGGCATTTTCTTCCTTGTTGACGATGCCTTCCGGGTTGGCGACTATATCGATATCGGTACGGCCAAGGGAACGGTTGATCATATATCGCTCCGCTCAGTTCGATTGCGCCACCATCTGGGTATGATGCAAACCATACCATTTGGCAAGATAGATACGGTTACTAATTATTCCCGGGATTATATCATTTCCAAGCTGGACCTGAGGGTAAAATACGATACGGATATCGATAAAGTTCGAAAGCTAGTAAAAAGAATCTACCAGGAAATTTCGGTTGATGAGATCTATGGTCCCAAACTGACCGGAAAACTCAAGTCCCAGGGGATCAGGCAGATGGACGATTCTGCAATGATCGTTCGGGTCAAGTTTACCACTCAACCGGGCGAACAATTCATGATGCGAAGAGAGATTTATCGCAGGATTCAGGAGCAATTTGCAGCGAGTAATATCGAATTTGCTCATCGAAATGTAACTGTTTACATGCCTGAAGAGCATGACAAAAACGACGAATCCAGGGATATTGTCTCCGGTGCTGCTGCCGGCCGTTTATTGCTTGATGATGAAGACCAGGCACTCCCTGTAAAGGAAAAGGACAACCGCTAAATCGATCAGCTCTCGACTAAATTTTCATTTTATCTAGTCACTAAGCTTTGATCTTCCAGGTACCATCTCACCTCTCTGGCTGTTTTTCCAATTGACTCAATATCTTGACAGTTTCGCCTGCTGTGTTAATACGTTTCCTTTTAACCTTAAGAGAACCCGACAATGAACCTGAATACGCAGGATTCCTTACATCCCCCTGCTAAAATGACTAACACCATAAGGCAGATAGCGATTACACCTGAATATTCAGGTGGATACGGTTATTGATCCATCAAGCTGTTGAAAACGACATTAGTTGAAAGAACAACCTGGAGATACAAATGAGAGCAAGAAAAAAAATTTCCGCCAACCTCTGGAGCGCCATCATTCTCCTTTTCTCAAGCTCCTTGTGTGCTTATGCAGCTGATGGCCCGCCACCATCCCAGGTGCGGGTTGCACCGGTTGTTCAGGAAGAAGTATCCCAGACAAGAACAGTGATCGGTCTTCTCTATTATGACCGAATCAGCGAGATTTCAACAGAGCTTGCCGGACTCGTCGATCGGGTGGAAGTTAAGCAGGGAGACAAGGTACAAACAGGTGACCCACTCGTCCGGCTCAATACTGAAATCCTCGAGAAAGAGATAATGTTCCAAAAGTCCCGTATTGAACAGATTGAACTGCGCATTGCCAATGCCAAGAAAAATTTTTCCCGGCTGGAACGCCTTTTTGACAAGTCGGGAGTAAGTGAAAAAGAATACGACGATTCCCTCTATACCTATCAGGATGCGCAGAAGGAAAAACAGGGTATTGAGTCAACACTTCAAAAACTGTTGATCCAAAAAACCCGCTCTATTATCTCCGCTCCATTTGACGGAATTATTTTGACCAAAGATGTGGACTCTGGGAGCTGGGTAGCACCGGGAAAACAGCTGGTATCGATCGGCTCCAGTGAAGATCTCTATATCCGTGCACCCATTGCCGAGACAACGCTACAGTTTATTGAGCTCGGCCAGGAAATACCGGTAACCATTAATGCCTTCAATAAAGAACTGGTGGGTAGAATCCTCGATATCGATCCTGTCGCCGATATGAAAACAAAAAATGTTTTCCTGAAAATATCAATTCCACCACTGCCCCTTGTCGCTCAAAATATGTCAGCGACCGTTTCCGTGCCGATCAGCGCACGCCAGAAACTGAGTGTTTTCAGTCGAGCCGCCCTGATCAAATTTCAAGGTAAAGACTTCGTTTATACCGTCAAAGAGGGCAAAGCTGCAATTTTACCTGTTAATATCGTTACCTTTCTTGGAGACCGGGTTGGCGTTGACAACCCCTATATCGTTCCCGGTATGAATCTTGTCGTGGAAGGGAACGAACGTCTCAGGCCGGATCAGCCGGTTATTGTGGCAGGAGAGAATTAATGGATATTGTAAAATATGCCCTGGACAAGCCGGTTTCCGTTATCGTCGGCATTATTCTCCTGGTTACTTTCGGACTTATCGGACTTAACAAACTACCGGTGCAGCTCACACCGGATGTTGAAAAACCGCAAATTACGGTACAAACTTTTTGGAATGGTGCCACGCCATATGAAATTGAAAAGGAAATTATAGAAAAACAGGAAGAAGCGCTTAAAGGCCTCCAGGGCCTGACCAAAATGGAGAGCGCCAGCTATAACAATCTCGGTGAGATTACTCTCTCCTTTGAATTGGGAACAAACCTTGATGATGCACTGCTGCGGGTTTCCAACAAAATGAACGAGGTATCCGACTACCCTGATAATGCCAAACGTCCGTCCATCGAGGCAGCAGGAGCAAATAGTTCAATGGTTGCCTGGATACTGCTCAAGACAACGCCTGAAAACAAAACTCATATCAACCAGTATCGAACCTTTTTTGAGGATCACGTAAGACAGCACCTTGAGCGGGTTAAAGGTGTCGGCTCTCTTTTTGTCTTCGGCGGAACCGAGGACGAGCTCCATGTGGAACTCGATATGGAGAAACTGGCCCAGCACAATGTCACCATAAACCAGATATCTGCAGCCGTTACAAATGCCAATTCAACCATTTCCGCCGGAGTACTTGGCATCGGCAGAAAAAACTACCGGATAAGGACCATCGGTCAGTTTCAATCTCCTGAAGAAGTGCTTGATGTGGTTGTTTTTGACGATGGGCAAAAACGGGTGTATCTCAGGGATGTGGTAACCGTCAATCAAGGATTCAGCAAAGAGACAGGTGCGGTTCTTAACAGAACCGAGCAGATTATTGTTGTTGGTATTCGTAAGGAGCCCGGAACCAATGTCCTGATCATGACAGACCGAGTCGAACGAGAAGTTGAACGGCTCAACAGTTCAATACTTGCAGATAATGGTTTGTACTTCGATATGGTATATGACCAGAGACCATACATCAACACCTCCATTAACCTGGTAAAACAAAATGTACTGGTCGGGGGTCTGCTGGCGGTCACCGTTCTGCTTATCTTTCTGCGCAGTGTACGTTCAACGCTGGTAACAGCTCTGGCAATTCCGATATCAGTAATCGGCACCTTTATTTTCTTGTGGCTGAGTAACAGGAGTCTCAATGTGGTCAGTCTGGCCGGGATCTCATTTGCTGTAGGAATGCTTGTCGATAACTCAATTGTTGTACTGGAAAATATCGACCGTCACAGAAAGATGGGGAAGAGAGCCTACGAAGCCGCCAGGGAAGGCACCAGGGAAGTGTGGGGAGCCGTTTTTGCTTCAACGGCAACCACTGTCGCTGTATTTCTGCCGGTCATATTCATGCAGGAAGAGGCGGGACAGCTTTTTCGAGATATTGCAATTGCCATCACGTTTTCCATCATGATCAGCTTTATGGTTTCAATCACCGTCATACCGACCCTGATCAATATCTTTTACCGCAGAGATGAAGGAAAAAACAAGCAACCGAATCGACTGCAGCGTTCCATTATCGGACCCTTCCTCGCCCGCGGCCTGATGGGATTTTCCAGTTTTTGTCTGAAAAACATATTCACCAGGGTCGTGACGGTCACGTTGTTCACCTCTCTTTCAATCGGTATCATTTTCTGGCTGCGCCCAAGTGCTGAATACCTTCCAATGGGAAACCAGAATCTTATTCTCAATATCCTGCTTCCTCCTCCCGGCTATTCTGTTGAGAAATTGAAAGAGATAGGACATGATATTTACCGCCAGGCAGAACCCTATTTCAAGGAAGACAACCTGGATGGATTTCCTCAGGTGGAAGAAATGTTTTATGTCGGAGCAGATCGAATAACACTTTTTGGCGGAACGTCAGTTCACGAAACCCGGGCAAAAGAACTGATACCGCTTTTCACTCGGATCATAAATTCAATTCCCGGCATATTCGGTGTTTCAATTCAGACGAGTATCTTTGAAAGAGGTCTTGGGCAGGGACGATCAGTTGAAGTAAATGTCTCCGGTGATGATATAAACGAGATTGTCGGCGCTGCCAGAATGTTGTTCGGGGCAATCAGTCAGAACATCCAGGGAGCCCAGGTTCGACCGGTGCCCTCTCTTGAAACCAGCTACCCGGAGATCAGGGTTAATCCCAATAAAGAGAGACTCGCTGCAAACGGTTTAACAGAAAGAGATCTGGGTATCTATGTCGATATCCTGATGGATGGCAGAAAAATTGATGAATACAGACCGGAGGGCACGAAGCAGATAGATCTTGTTCTCAAAGGCAATGAGACTCAGTTTGACAATCCTGAAAATATCCTCAACGCTCCTATTGTCAATCGCTTTGGTGATCTGATAAAAATTGGTGATATCAGTGACCTCGGATACAGCGAAGGTATGCCTCAAGTCAACCACCTGGAGCGTAAACGAAATATTACCCTCCAGGTCACACCGCCCGCATCAATCGCCCTGCAGGAGGCGATGGAGATAATAGAAAACAATATTGTCGGAGCAATGAAAGAGGGTGGCAAACTCGATAATGTTGAGATAACTATCGGCGGTAATGCTGACAAGCTGGCCGAAACTGGAAAAGCGCTGCGGTGGAACCTGCTCCTGGCCCTGCTGATCACCTACCTGTTAATGGCGGCATTATTTGAAAATTTCCTCTATCCGCTGATTATTCTGTTCAGTGTTCCGCTCGCTGCTGCCGGTGGCTTTATCGGTCTTTTAACAGTAAATACATTTGTTGCCCCGCAGGGGTTTGATATACTTGCCATGCTCGGCTTTATCATATTGATTGGCACCGTGGTTAATAATGCGATCCTCATCGTTCACCAGTCGCTCAACAATGTCCGTTACAACGGACTCGAAGGCGCAACAGCAGTATCTGAAGCGGTGAGAACGAGAATCAGGCCCATTTTCATGAGCGCAACCACCTCTATCCTGGCGATGACCCCACTGGTTCTATCCACTGGAGCCGGTTCTGAATTATATCGAGGGCTCGGAAGTATTCTGCTTGGTGGCCTTGCCCTGTCGACACTGTTCACCCTGTTTGTTATTCCAGCCATGCTGGCCTTTGTAATCGGATATGAAAGGAGTAGAAACAATGAAACTCAGTAGTCTTCTGGTAACATTTCTCCTGCTGCCCCAGATAGCGTTTGCCATTACCCTTGAAGAGATGCAGAAAGCAGCGCTTGACAACCGTGCACTTGTTAAACGGTTTGAAGCTGAAATCGATAAATCCACAGAAAACATCCGTATTGCCAAAAGCGGATATTACCCGTCGTTCGATATTGCCTACAATACCTATACGATTGATGAGGCAACACCAACAGAGCAACGGGAAAATTCTGTTTTCAGCTCGGCACTGAGATGGAATATCTTTTCCGGTTTTAAAGATAAATACAGTATCAGTTCTGCGGAAAGTGTTCAAAAAGTTGAGTCTTTCAGACTTCTGGCTATAGAGCAGGATATTCAACTTGCGGTATCATTAAGATACCTGGCTGTCTACGACCAGAAGGCCCGGCTTAAGGTGGCGCAGGATAACTATAAAACACTCGAAGGTCTCTTTAACGACAGTAAAAATCGATATGAAGTCGGCCTTATCGATAAAAATGCTGTCCTCAAATTCAAGGTTGATTTCGACAATGCAAATCTGAGTGTCAGGAAGGAAGAGGCTGACCTGGCAAAGGCATTTAACCAGCTGAGCCGAGTGGTTAACCAGGAAATAAACAACGACGAACTGAACTTTATTGAGTTTCAGGCTAACCCAACGCTTGAGAATCAGGATGGATTGGAGCAGCAGATGCTCTCTCAGCGAAGTGAACTCAAGGTTCTCGAGTCTCTTGCCCAATCGGCTGAGTATACCGTAAACGCACAGTACGGTGACTATTACCCGCAGTTTGACCTGGTCGGCAGATATCGTAACTATGATGACAGCTTCCTCAATGGCCAGGGTGAGTTTAGCGATGAAGAACTCCGCGCTGAACTGATTATGTCATTCAACCTGTTTAACGGGTTTCAGGACGAGGCAGAAATTGCCCGCGCTAAGGCAGATGTTCGTTCAATAAACTATGATTTGGCTGAGCTCCAGGACGAACTGAGAACAACATTGAAGGATATTCTCGTCGATTATGAAATCAGTCTGGAGACTGTTGAAGTGGCTCGCGAGGATATCACCTACGCTGAAGAGAACCTGCGTATTACTGATCTCAAGTATAAAGAAGGTGTGCAGCGCCAGATCGACCTGCTCGATGCGGTCTCAAACCTTACAAGAGCCCAGTCAAACTATGTCGCCGTGGTAAAAACAGTGTTTGAAAATTATTATCGAGTAATTAGAATGATCGAAGGGTTTCCTGGCAGAAAATAGGCTGTCCGAACTCAAAGCAATCAATTACTTCCACAAGGAGAAGACGATATGTCCGGTAAAAAAGTAAAAGTAAGGCACTACCAATACCTGCTCAACAGCTTTCCGGAGACAATGGCGGCAGTTGAAAGCCTCGGTGCAACAATTCGCGAAGCGGGCCCTCTCGATAACAAAACAACGGAGTTGATTCAACTGGCAGTTGCAGCATCAGCCCAGTCTGTGGGATCTGTACACTCACATGCCCGAAGAGCCCTCGCGGCAGGTGCCAGCAAGAAAGAAATCGAACATGCGCTTCTGGTACTCATCTCAACAATCGGCTTTCCAAAAGTGGCAGCAGCACTCGCCTGGATCCAGGAAATTACTGATGAGAAGTCTGCCTGATCAAATGGCATGGTAACACGAAATATCGCCCACCGGGGGGCAAGGAGCCTTGCTCCAGAAAATACCATGGCCGCCCTCAAAAAAGCGTGGGACATTGGTACTGACGGTGTTGAGGTCGATATTCAGGTCTGTGCTGATGGTCAGCTGGTTATCCACCACGACGCAACACTTGCAAGAACAACAAATATCTCGGAATGTTTTCCGGACCGCGTGGACCAGCCGATAACAACATTTCTGCTTGATGAACTCAGAACGCTTGATGCTGGCTCCTGGTTCATTGATTCTGACCCCTTTTCACAGATCAACTCCGGCAATGTCTCTTTTACAGAAATGGAGCAGCTCTATAACCTCAAAATCCCGACACTTGAAGAGGTGCTGCTCTTTATAAAAAATAAGCGCTGGCAGATAAATCTTGAGTTGAAAAAAGTGGGCAAACCGCTCAAGACCTTTCCGCTGGTAGATGAAATTATCCGGCTTATCAGACACCTGAACGTTGATGCCGGACAGATTATAATATCCTCATTTTATCATCCCTATCTTGATACGGTCCAGCAGCTCTGTCCTGAAATTGAAGTCAATGCACTGATCGGGGGCGGGCCTTCCAGACGAAACAACTGGGGAAATTTCGCGTATCAGACCTTTAATGCAAACCAGGCATACATTGACCAGGATCAGGTTATACGAGCAATAGAACAGGGCTGCAAAGTTAACCTCTATACCGTTAATGATCCAGGTATGATGAAGACGTTTATTGGCTGGGGGGTTTCATCCCTGATAACTGATTACCCCCAGACATTGAAGAAGATCCTTGAAAACCGGCAGGTCAGTCAATAATTTCGGAGAAGGTGATGCGAAGAAAGGATAAAGCAATAGAAACTATAGCGGAAATTTCAGAAATTATCAGGCAATGCCAGGTTTGCCGGCTGGGATTATGTCTCGATAACAAACCCTATATTGTTCCTGTTTCATTTGGCTATGATCAAACGTCTATCTATTTTCATTCGATCAGGGCAGGAAAAAAAATTGAAATACTTGCGGCTAATAACAATGTTTGTTTCGAATTCGAATCGGAAGCTGTGTTACTACCCAATGAGGACGCTCCATGTAACTGGTCATTTTCATTCCAGAGCGTGATTGGCTTTGGAAAAGCGGAAGAGTTGACAACAGTTGAGGATAAAATTACTGGACTCACACATATCATGCGCCAATACTCCGATAAAAAATGGGATTTTGAGGCTATTCCATTGAAGGGCCTCAGCGTCTGGAAGATATCAATCGATTCAATGACGGGGAAGCAATCACCACCCCCTGTTAGCGGAAGGGATAATGAATAACTTTTTTTCAATCCTTTTTTTCTGACCAGACAGCAAGTTCATTGCCACTGGGGTCCGTGAAGTGAAATCGTCTCCCACCAGGAAAATTAAAGATATCCTTAACAATTTTTCCACCCGACGCTCCAATTTTTCTTTGCGTTGCTTCAAGCTCATCACTGAAAAGTACGACCAATACGATGCCGGGTAATAAACTGTTTCAGATCGAAACGAGGCGAGGAAAGGTGGAAACATGATAATCCAGGGTTCACGGAAGCAAATGGTTGAGCAGACATCATCACTTCTTTTCGAAAAAACGCTGATGTTTTTGAAAAAAAAACAGGACGTTGTTATCGCAGTGCCGGGTGGGAGGAGTGTGGCTGATATCTACAAACGTTTTCGAGATTGCCCCCTCCCCTGGGATCGAATTCATATATTTTTATTAGACGAGAGACTGGTACCCGCCGATCATCCAGAGAGCAACTACAAACTTGTTAAAGAACATTTGGGCACTAAAGTGCCGGCCAATATGATTCATCAGTTCAGATACGATGTGGATAATCCGACACAAAGTGTTATCGACTACGGCAAGGAGCTGCAAAGCTGCGGAGCTCGCTTTGATATTGTTCTTGCAAGTAGTGGTGAAGATGGACACATCGCTTCTCTTTTTCCAAATCATCATTTGATCGATCAGATTAATAACGGTTTTTTTCTGCTCTATGACTCCCCGAAGCCGCCGCCGGGTCGAATGTCCGCAAGCTATGGACTGATTCGACAGGCGGACACCGGAATAATACTCTTCTTCGGCAACGGCAAACGCAATGCGCTTCGCAGCTTCTTCAACAAACAGCTATCATACAAGGAATGCCCCGCAAAGATCATGACCGAATTATCCCACTATTACCTGCTGACCGACCTGGAGGTTGAAACCCATGACACTTGAATCCCAAATGATCATCATTTTTGGCGCAACAGGAGACCTGAACAAGCGAAAGCTGATCCCGTCTCTCTATCATCTCCAGAGAAAAGAGCGGTTGACCGCCTGTACACCCATTGTCTGCATTGGTCGTAGAAATTTTACCCGCGAGGAATTCATCGATCACCTCTCTGTTGAGCGATTCATAGTAAGCCCAGACCCCGAGGTGATGGAAAATCTTATAGGGCGGATAGTGTATCTCAGCTTTGATATGGCAGACGGCAATAATGATCAATTTGTGAAAGCCATCAATGAAGTTCAATCCCAGTATGGCTGCACCCATAATAAGCTCATGTATTTCGCCCTGCCCACCTCGGTTTTTAACCAGGCCGTGCAGTTGATCAATTCTCTGAGCTCAGAAAAGGGCTGGAGGAGAGTCGTATTTGAAAAACCGTTTGGTTCGGATCTGACAAGTGCTCAACGTCTGAATGCAGACATCCACAAGGTTCTTGAAGAAGACGAGATCTATCGTGTCGATCATTATCTTGGCAAAGAATTGGTCCAGAACATTCTGACCTTACGGTTTGCTAACGAAATTTTCTCCGGAGCCTGGAGGGATGGCGCCATTGACCATGTACAGATCACGGTTTCTGAAACACTTGGAGTAGAAAAAAGGGCGGGGTATTACGATAAAAGTGGAGCAGTACGCGACATGATCCAGAATCATCTGCTACAGCTGCTGTCCTTTGTGGCTATGGAACCTCCGGCAGAAGGTTCACAGGACGGTCTCAGGGATGAAGCTGAAGCTGTAATTCGCAATCTGCGGCCGCTTGAGAAAACAGATATCGTGCTTGGCCAATATGGTCCTGGCATCATTGGTTCTGATACAGTTGCCGGATATCTTTCTGAATCTGGAGTGGTGGAAAATTCAAACACCGAAACCTATGCAGCACTGCGTGCCCATATCGATACTAAGCGCTGGCAGGACGTTCCTTTTTACCTGCGAACCGGAAAACACCTCCAGAAGCGTCATGCTGATATAAAAGTCGTCTTCAAGAAGGGCAATCGGCATATTGTTGGAACAGATGGAGAATCCAATATGGTTATCATTCGTATCCAGCCGAATGAGGGTATTGCCATGGCCTTTAATGTCCAGAAGCCTGGCGAAGATGACGAGACGGTATCAGTCATGATGGATTTTTGTCATCACTGCTATTTCGGACCGAATACCCCGGAGGCGTATGAATCTATTCTCTATAACGTCATGGAAGGCGACCATAGTATCTTCCCACGACAGGATTGGATCGAAGCCAGCTGGAAATATATCGACAGGCTTCGCTTGGTTGCCGCTCCACCAGTGATATATGCTGCCGGTTCGACCGGTCCAGAGGAGGCAGATGCACTCCTTGCCACGGATGGCAGGAAATGGCTGGACGAGGAATCAGCAGCAGAGGTTATCTCTCTTCCAAGTCTCCGGTAGTTGCCCTTTACTCCACCAAAATGCAGAGACACCATAAATTTCAGGGCTGATATCAAGGTTCATTGACGACCCCCAGAAAAAATTCTAGAAAGAACAGTAGAAATCAGATAGTTTGTTGAGCTTTACGATCAACAGAAACGGATCTCAAGTACGCTCAGGCCGCGCGAAACCTACCTGACCATGGATTATCTTTACTCGCTTATCTATAAAAACCGCGGGTAATGGAGGAAGCAAAAATGGATGTAACTATGAAGGAGATGGCCAATGCGGTTCGCATGCTGGCTGTAGATACACTTGTCCGGTGCCAGGACGGTCATCCCGGTACACCGACCGGCAGCGCCGATATCGCCACGACACTATTCAACCGGCACCTCAAGTTTGACCCCCGTGACCCGCGCTGGCCGGACCGCGACCGCTTCGTGCAGTCTAACGGCCATGGCTCGACCCTGATATACTCGCTGCTGCATCTGGCCGGATACGAGGCCTTCCCTATCGAGCAGATCAAAAACTTCCGGGTTCTCGACTCGAACACACCAGGGCATCCGGAATACGAGCCAGATCATGGTATCGAGGTGACGACCGGACCACTCGGGCAGGGTATCGCCAACGCTGTCGGTATGGCTGTTGCTGAACGGATTCTCAACGAGATGTTCGGCGACGATATTGTTGATCACTACACCTATGCACTGGTCGGCGATGGCTGCCTGATGGAAGGTGTTGGCCACGAGGCGATCTCGCTGGCCGGCCATCTGAAGCTCGGTAAGCTGATCTGGCTCTATGACGACAACGGCATGACCGACGACGGGACCACCGACCAGGCCATCTCCGAAGATTACTCGGCTCGCTTCGCTTGCGCCGGCTGGCATGTCGTTGAATGCGATGGTCATGACCACGAGGCAATCGCAGCAGCCATCAGTGAGGCCAAGAAAGATTCACGCCCGTCAATGGTACGCTGCAAGACCTTCATTGGCTACGGTGTACCCCGTATCCAGAATGACCGCGCCGCCCATGGCGGCAAGCTGAGCGCTGAGGACGCAGCCCAGGCCCGCGAACAGCTTGACTGGCCGCATGAACCCTTCACAACTCCTGCTCCCATCGTCGCGGAATGGAGGAAAGCAGGTGAGATGGGAGCGGCGGCGCATCAGGCCTGGCAGGAGCGTCTAGATGCAATGGATCCAAGCAAAAGGACCGAGTTCGACCGATTGATGGAAAGGCGGCTTCCTGAGGGATGGGACACCAACCTGCTCAAATTCAAGAAGGCAAGGATCGAGGATCGGCTTGAACAGGCTGGAATCCGCACCTCTGGCCAAATTTCCAGTGTACTGGCGCAGGTCATTCCGGAGTTTCTCGGCGGTGCACCGGATCTCGAGGCGGCAACCCAGCACAAGCAGGTCATGAAGCCCTTCACCGCAGAGGACGCCAGCGGGCGCTACATCCATTACGGCATCCGCGAGCATGTCATGGGCGCAATGATTAACGGTATGCTGGCCCATGGGGGCATCGTACCCTTCGGCGCCACCTTCCTGGTATTCTCGGACTACATGCGCCATGCCATCCGGTTATCGGCAATGATGTCATTGCCGGCGATCTGGGTTTTCAGTCACGATTCCATCGGCATCGGCACAAACGGACCGACCCATCAGCCGGTCGAGTGCATTCCCTCTTTACGGGCTATTCCCAATATGTGGACCATGCGACCATGCGATCCGGTCGAGGCGGCCGAGTGCTGGCAGCTGGCGGTGGCGAACCGGAATCATCCCTCGGCCATCATTAACGCGCGCCAGGCCCTGCCGGTGCTTCGCAGGGAGTATTCAGAAGAAAATATGTGCGCCAAGGGTGCCTATGTCATGGCCGATGCCGTGGGCGGCCCGCGCCGTGCGACGATTTTTGCAACCGGCTCCGAGGTAAACATTGCCATTGCAGCCCGAGAGACCCTGCAGGCCAAGGGGATTGCCACGGCGGTCATCTCGGTACCATGCTGGGAACTGTTCTGGAAGCAGGACAAGGACTATCGGGACATGATCATCGGCCGGGGAACCGCCCGGGTCTCAGTCGAGGCGGCGACCAAGTTGGGGTGGGAACGCTTCGTCGGTGAGGACGGTGGCATCATCGGCATGGAAAGCTTTGGCGCCTCCGGTGCGGTTACGGCGGTATACGAAAAGTTTGGCATTACCGATGTCAACGTCGTCAAGGAGGTCGAGGCCCGGCTGTAGTCTTTTCCCACGATTGAAGACAGTGGAATAGAGCTTCTCATCATCGATTCATATTGTTGGAGATGATAAAGATCGCTACAATAGAAGAATGGAAGGGTGAGATTTTTTGATATCCCACTCTTCCATTCAACACTGTTTGTTATGGACTTTGATGTGGCTCAATATTCTCTTCGGTTTCAAAGGTATACTGCAAGCCATCAGTCACACCTTCAATTTCGAGATGATAGCTGTGAATCAGCCGATTTCCAAGCATTCGAGCCAGCCTCCGGTAAAATCTCATACCGTTGACTGGATCTGCATCGGTGACATTTTGAACAAACTCTTTGGCAAAGATCATCACCATGGATTCCTTTACACATTCAGCTGATGCTGAATACCGGGGCATACCGACAAGACCTGACCAGCCAAAGGCCTCACCCCCATGCTCAACAAGATAAGTTGTTTTGTTCTGCTCTCCTACGCTGAGCCTGATACATCCTTTCATCATAATGTAGAAGAAATCAGCAGAATCACCTGCACTGAAGAGCTTGTAGCCCTCAGGGTGCGTTTTTTTCATTGCAGACTCTATAAACTCTTTAATGAAATGATTATCTAATCCCCATAATAAATCCGACTGTTTAATATACATAATTTACCTCCCTATGTTTTACCCGCCAGATGATTCCGAGGACCTTTTTAAATCATGAATGAATATCTGTAAATTGGTATCTTAGTAAACCTCGGGTTGTCCAGCGGGGTAATTGGTATGGTTATCAATCAGCACGGACAATGGTTGCCATAAGTTAAGGGTGCTTGGTTTTCTGATAAAAATTCTACTTAAAAAACATTACATTCCGTATCCCAGAAGCCCCCTCCCCAAAAAAACAGCCGGACTACCTTTTACAAGGCAGCCCGGCTATCTGTTCAGATCCGTGGCTTTCCGTCCCACCACTTGGAAGGTTTGGCTTTATCCTGTATCAATTTTGTTGATCGCCAGCATACATATATTATATGAAGCTTCAGGGCAAAGTCAATTCAGCGAATTCTGTTTTACCATCGGCCTTTGAGAAGGAAATGAGGTTCCGGCAAGTCAGAGAACATTTTTCAACTCTAACCTTTTCCAATTACACTTGAAATGTGCAGCACACTAAAACAAACCCAATAGCCTGGGCCCATTTTTTTTTTGCCTGTTGAACATACCTCTTCTCCCACAAGGCCTCACGTAAAAAAGCCTTGATGATCCACTCAACGCTTCCTGTACTTCTTATAAACTAAGAGAACTACAGTCAGTTTTTCTTACCCTTTCACCCCACAATCGTAAGCCTTCAGCCATTAATCCAGCCCAGAGACAAAGTTACCAAACTCAACCCGCTATAGGCTATTAAGGGGCCAAAACGGCAAAATTGCATCAAATTGACACATGTATCAATTTGAAACACAACCGTTCTGTTCATCTAATAGCAGCTATAGGGCAAATTTACCCTGTTAATTGTCTCAAGTTGAGACAATTAACAGGGCTTTAGAAGTAGAAAATTACTACAATAACCTTCAGTCTCTGACGAGCAACCCATCGATTCAGTCATATTTAACATTTAATTACAGATACTTATATCCACGAAAGCAGCCCATTCATCCTTAAATAAAGCGTTAGGGAATAAATGGCATGATTATCGCTATTGAGCGTGTGTGTCGGGACTATCTTTTGATTGAGTGATCACCACCTCAAACTGCTCTCAAGAATAACGGGGATTATCAAGTGAAAAAAATAGATGTTGTTGTCATTGGCGGAGGCATCTGCGGAGCCTCGGTTGCTTTAGGTCTAATCCGCAATGGAGCTGGTAAAGTGATCATGCTTGACGAACAGCTTCCAACCCAACGTCTCTCGCGCGGTAACTTCGGTTTGACCTGGTTTATGCCAAAAGGTGCAAATAATCCTGTTTACGCCAAATGGAGCCGCATGGCAACAATATTATGGCCTGAATTCGCTGCAAAACTTCAAGAAGAAAGCGGCTACGATGTAGAGCTTGAGTGGAATGGTGGAGCGATGCATGCCATAGGCGAAGATCAATTTAACGCCTATGGCGATTCAGTTAAGACCTTAAGCAAAATCTGCGGTGATGAGGGGCTCGATTACCCGGTAAGAATGCTGGATCGCGATGAGTTTGCTTCAATGATTCCTGAGATGAAACTGGGTGACGACGTTTCAGGTGCAATGTATTCAGCCGAGCAGGGACATGTAAATCCTCTGAAACTGCTCGGAGCGCTCCGATGCGCTTTCCAGAACAGAGGCGGAATCTATTATGGTGGCTCTGCTGTATATTCCATAAGACCCACAAACGATGGCAGTGTTGATGTTATTACCGCTGATGAGACCTACCGATGCACCAAACTCGTGATTGCCGCCGGTCACGGATCAACAAGGTTGCTGGCAGAACTCGGCCAGACGCTTCATATCTATCCTCAGCGCGGGCAGCTCATCGTCACCGAGCGCGTTAAAAAAGTTTTACATTTTCCAATACTGGCTGTACGCCAAACAATGGACGGAACCTTCATGATTGGCCTCTCCACCGAAGATACTGCCCATGATACTCAGGTTACGGTAGAGGCGATGAAGAGTCAGGCCACTGGAGCCATCAGACTTTTTCCAGAGCTGGGAAAGCTTAACTGGATAAGAAGCTGGGGGGCAATTCGTGTTATGACTCCAGACGGTGCCCCAATATATGAGAGATTGCCTGATCATAAAAATATTTATGTAATTGCCGGTCATTCGGCAATCACTCTAGCACCTGTCAAAGAAAAACAAATTGCAGACTGGATTCTTGAAAAAGAAACGGCATCTCAAATTTCTCATTTTAGTAATGGTAGATTCAATGTTTAAGCGTGAGACGGTAACAAAGACAACGGTCGAAATAACTCTTGATGGAAAAAATGCTGCTGTGCCAGGGGAAATGAGTGTGGCCGCAGCCCTACTGGCTATCGGCAAGATCACATCACGAATATCTCCGGCATCGAAAAAGCCTTGTGCTCCCCACTGCCTTATGGGTGTCTGTTTTGAATGTTTGATGGAAATTGATGGCGTACAACGTCAAGCCTGTATGACCACGGTTAAGGAAGGAATGGTCGTTAATCGTAATGTGGAAGAAGGAGACGGAGGGAAATCATGAGCAACCATTACGATGTGATTGTGATCGGCGCAGGGCCTGCGGGGATTACTGCAAGTTCTTGCCTGGCAGAGATGGGTTTAAAAGTTTTGACCCTGGATGAACAGAATCGAATTGGTGGGCAAATTTACCGAAATATAGAGAATGCATCTGAACAAAGCCTGCAAAAGATGGGGGAAGAATACCGAAGAGGACTTCAACTTGGAAAACGTTTCAAAAAGAGTAGTGCAGAATACTTAAATAACGCCTCTGTCTGGAATGTGGAACCTGAAGGCCGTGTTTGCTACTCAAGAGATGGTGTTTCCGAAAGAATAACCTCTAATTATATCATTATCGCTGCCGGAGCGATGGAACGCCCGGTGCCAATACCCGGATGGACACTCCCCGGAGTAATGGGTGCAGGTGCGGTGAACGGATTGGCGAAAGAGGCTGATCTCTGCCCTACGGGTCCTGTTGTCCTCGCAGGCAATGGACCGCTACTGCTTCTGGAGGCGGCCCTGTTAATCGAAAAAAAGACGGAAATTGCTGCTATACTCGAGACCACTCCCAAGATACCCTCAGCTAAAATTCTTCCTTATCTACCCAAGGCTCTGCTCGGCACTGCTTTTCTCCTGAAAGGAGTGAAGATGCTCCAGGACATAAAAAAATCAAAAGTACCTCATTATAAAGGGATAACAAATTTAAAAGCTGTTGGTGAAACGGCTCTGACTTCGGTTGAAGCTGATTATGGAACAAAGAGACTCAACTTCCCTGCCGAGATGCTCCTGCTACATTTTGGCGTTATCCCGGAGACCCATATTTACCGGCTCCTTAAATGCCATATGGAGTGGAATGAGAACCATCGCTACTGGTACCCGCAGACAGATAAGTGGGGTCGCACAAATTTCGAAAAAATATTTGCTGCAGGTGATGGAACAACGGTCACCGGAGCCCTTGCTGCTGAATATAAAGGAGAACTGGCAGCACTAGAGGTTGCACGATGCCTTGGGATCATACCCGATTATGAGCGTAATCGCCTTGCTGCACCGATACAGGGTGCACTCAAAGACGATGGCTATCCACGACCTCTTATTGACGCTTTCTTTGCTTTCAATCCCAAACACTTTGCCTTTGAAGACGAGACAATCCTCTGCCGCTGCGAAAACATCTCAATCGGGGATGTCCGTACAATTGTCAGGCAGGGCGTAACAGATCTCAATGAAGTCAAAGCCATCACTCGCTGCGGCATGGGGCCTTGCCAGGGACGCATGTGTGGCCCCGCTCTTGGTGAGGTTGTTGCGACGGAACTGAACTGCTCTATCCCAAGGGCAGGGTTATTGACAATTCGTCCACCACTCAAGCAAATTCCTCTTGAGGAAGTAGCGGCAATGGATATTGCCGCGGATGGCGTTGATCCGGCAAATCTCTTTAAAAATCAAAGTAAACAAACAGGCCACTAGGAGAAGAAAATGAGTAACATAATCCGTATGGAAACATCGGAAAGAATGAGTAAAATCGTCATTCACAACGATACCGTTTATCTGTGTGGGCAGGTTGGAGATAGTTCGGATGGCTCAATTTCAATGAGCAGGCAAACGGAAAATATGCTCGCTAAAGTTGACTCCCTGCTTGAAAAGGCAGGCAGTGGTCGAGACTGCATACTCTCCGCAACAATCTATGTCCGGGACATGAAAGACTTCGCTGAAATGAATACTGTCTGGGACAGTTGGATACCAGAAGGTCATGCACCAGCCCGTGCTTGTGTGGAGGCCCGAATGGCAAGGCCTGACCTGTTAGTTGAAGTTTCCGTGATCGCCGCTGTTAAGAAATAACATACGTGAAAATATACGCTATCACTGCATCTATTCGTTTAGTCATTCTTTCTTAAGAAAAATCATCGAAGTCAGAGGAGACTGGTATGGAGAAATTCTTTAAATACATACTGCCACTGCTCATCAGTATCGTTGCAGTGATGCAATTTTACCAAGTCCTGATGAGATATGTTTTTGAACTCCCGGTCATGGGACTTGATGAACTTGTTGTCTATCCAACATTATGGCTTTATCTCCTTGGCAGCGTAAATGCGGCTAGAGAAGATACACAGATAAAGGCAAATGTTCTCGATGTCTTCTTAAAATCCGACAGATCCCGACTAGTGGTGCGTGTTATCGCGGATTTGATGTCTGTGATCGTTTCCTGCTGGCTTACCTACTGGGCATGGGACTATTTTCTTTATGCTAAAAAGGTTTGGAAAGAGAGCCCCACGCTTTATATCCCGACATTCTGGGCGGAGTGTTCTCTGTTTATCGGTTTGGCTCTGATGACCGCCTACAGCGCGTGGTATCTCTACAAAAACGCAAGAAATCTTATTTTTGCACCCACACCAGCAAAGGAGTCATAAGATGGAAATTGTAACTGCTTCTCTACTCGCACTGGGTGTACTGGTATTGTTGCTCAGTTTTGGTGTGCCGTTGCCGTTCTGTTTTGGTGGCGCCCTGATGATAATGTATTATCTCGGTGACGCAGCAATGGAAGGCACGATGGTCTGGGGGTATTCACAGCTCGCAAATCCGGTTCTTCTCTGTATCCCGCTCTTTGTCTTCGCAGGCACAATTATGAGTGAAAGTGGTATAGCAGCGAGTTTGTTAAAGTTCGTCAATATATTTGTCGGTCGCATCAGGGGCGGTCTCGGCGTTGTTGCCTCTGTCAGTTGTGCAATCATCGGAGCGATATCAGGCAGCGGCCTTACCGGGGTAGCTGCCACCGGACCCCTGTTAATTCCAGAAATGGCGGAGAAGGGTTATCCTCGCGGGTATGCAACGGCACTTGTCGCAAATTCTTCGGTGCTTGGTCTGCTGATTCCGCCCAGCGTCACCATGATTATCTATGGCTGGGTGACAGACACCTCTATCCTTGCTTGTTTTCTTGCTACGCTTGGTCCCGGACTGCTGATCACCTTTCTCTTCTCAGTTGTCAATCTGGTGATGGCCCGAAAGTTCCCGCTCAAGCTTGATCCACCGGCTTCGAAGGCCGAGATCATAAAAGAGGGTATCAGTTGCAGTTCAAAGGCAATCCCAGCCCTGATCATGCCGATTATTATTCTTGGAGGGATATACGGCGGCATCATGACTCCAACAGAAGCTGCCGCGGTTGCTGTGATTTACTCCATACCCGTTGGCTTCCTGATCTATAAGGGGTTAACCTGGGAGACCTTTTTAAAGGCAGCAAAAAGCTCAGCCACCGCTGTCGGTGCTATCATGGTGATGATTATTTTCAGCCTGATGCTCAGCCAGCTTTTTGTTATGGAAGATGTCCCCCAGGCGCTTGTTGAAGGGATATTCACCATAACGACGAACAAAGTCCTGCTGCTCATTCTTATCAATTTTCTGCTGTTTTTTGTTGGTATGATCGTAAACGACATAACGGCTATTATCCTTATTGCCCCGCTTCTTCTGCCCCTCATGGAAGCAATTGGAGTTTCCCCAATTCAATTTGCGGCAATTATGGGGGTAAACACTGCGATGGGCGGCGTGACGCCACCATATGCCTCTATTCTCTACCTTGGCATCAGGATTGGAAAAGTAGAGTTTTCAGAAGTCATTAAACCGGCAATGATTCTTATTCTTTTCGGTTATGTACCCGTTGTTTTTCTAACTTCACTTTGGCCCAACTTGTCGCTCTTTTTTCCACGACTTTTTGGGTACTAAACATCAATCACAAACAGGAGCACGGAATGAAAAAAAAATTAGTTGTCAACATTATCGTCCTTGCGGCAAGCATCGCATTGCTGGCAGGAATCAGTCAGGCAAAAACCTTTAAAATTTCACATGTCAGGCCTCAGGGAACAGCCATCGACAATGATTTACGATGGTTTTCTGAAACCCTGGAAAAATCGACCGGAGGGGAATTGAAAGCAAAGTTGTACCCGGCAAGTGCACTTGGTGACTATACTATCGTACAGGAAAGAATTGGTCTGGGAGCTGTGGACATGGCGTGCCAACCGCCATCCTCTGCAGCAGACAAGAGATTCCAACTGGTCTATTTTCCATACATGATGAAGAACTGGGAACAGGCTCGTAAAAATTACTCGGCCGGTGCTCCACTGCGCAATGTGGTTGCCGAACTTTATGCAGAGCAGAACATACATCTCCTGGCAGTCTGGCCGGTGTATTTTGGCGGAATTGCCTTCAATGCCGAAGTTAAAAATGCCGGAGACCCGGATGCCAAGAAAGGCCTTAAGCTTCGCGTTCCCCCAATGAAAACGTTCCAGCTTCTTGCCGACACAACAGGATACCTTGGCACTCCGATTCCATTCTCAGATGCTTTTACTGCTGTACAGACCGGTGTTGTTGATGGCGTTATCGGATCTGGAGCGGAAGGCTACTACTCCTCTTTCAGGGATGTTA
Source organism: uncultured delta proteobacterium (assembly GCA_963776075.1). GTDB lineage: Bacteria > Desulfobacterota > Desulfobulbia > Desulfobulbales > Desulfocapsaceae > MADRE3. The sequence goes on along the minus strand of CAVZLG010000002.1, from coordinate 216,307 downwards.
CCAAGAACTACCTGCCGTCTAACACTCACTTCGAAGTTTGGTACCTGATAGTCAGCAAGAAAAAATTCGACAAACTGTCACCTGAAGTACAAAAACAACTGCAGGATGTTGCCAATCAGTTTGAAGATCGGCGCTGGGAAGTTGCAGAAAAGGATCAGAAAGCTAACGAACAGCGTCTGGCCGATTATGGTGCTACAATTATGCCGATAAGTGATGAGGAAATTGAAAAAACTGCTGCGAAAGTAAGGACTGTTGTATGGCCGCAGATTCTTGAAGATGTTGGTACCGAATGGGGGCAGAAAGTTCTTGACGGTATTATCGAGTAATGTGCTGGATTGTATTTTCCCGGACTGTTCCAGCCCGGGAAAATACGCTATTTAACCCGAAGGTGGCTGCTATGAACAAGATGAGCATTATACTGATTTCCTGTTTGATGTTAGCACTATCCAGTACAGGTGAACTATACGCTGACTCATCCGAAAGGTGGAAAATAGGTCATCTACGTCAATCTGGATCGGCCATAGATAAAGACTTACACCAGTTGATAGAGGTAATCGGCACAAAGACAGATAACAGGATTATTTTTGATGTATATCCAGGCAACAGGCTTGGAGATTACTCTGCTGTACAGGAACGCGTATCTTTCGGAGAAGTTCAGCTTTATGTTGGACCACTTGCAACCTCGATTGATAAAAGATTGCTGATTGCCACGACACCGTATCTGGTTAACAGTTGGGCTGATGCCAAAGAAGTCTATCACCAGGGAAGTTACCTGTTAACGAAAGTGGCGGAGCTGTTGGCCGAGCAGAATATCAAGTTGCTGGGTGGGTGGCCTGTCTATTTTGGAGGTGTTGGCCTCAGGCAAATGCCACCTGAGCCTGGAAATCCTGATGTATCGAAGAAAATGATAATCAGGGTACCTCCGATTCGCAGTTTTGAACTGACCGCTAAGGAACTTGGATATACCGCTTACCCAATCACTTGGACGTATGCAAAGATGGGGTTGAAAACCGGCATGGTCGATGGCATCATCGGCGGCGGCGCTGAAGGATATAGCGGGTTTAAGGACAGTATAAAATTTTACATTCCGATAGGAGATCATTTTGAGTACTGGTTTGTATATATGAATCTGGACTTCTGGAAAGACCTTTCAGATAGAGAGCAGGATCTTTTTCTCGGAGCGGTGAAAGAAATGGAGGAGAAACGCTACCTCATCGCTGAAAAACAGGAAAAAGAAAGTATTCAACTGTTAAAAAAACAAGGTGTTAAAATTATTGACCTCAAGAGTGAAGAGCTTCTGAAAATGCGGGAAAAAATCCAGGCAAACGTCTGGCCGCAACTTGCACGGGAAATTGGCCCTGAATTTGATGAAGTAATTTTTAAAATAGTTAAAAAACCATAGGATCTTCTCAGGCGCGCTGGCCTGAACTCATTTCCTTTTTCAGTCGATACTGCTTTATTTTACGGTATAAAGTTGCACGCGAAACACCTAACCTCCGAGCTGATTCAGCCATATTTGACCCTGTTTCGTCCAATATGGCTGATATCATTTTCTGCTCCATCTCCTGAAGTGTGCCTGACACCACATCGTTTCTCACTGACTGAACTTTGAGGGCGAGATCCCTTGCTGTTATAGTAGTGCTGTTAGATATATGCAACGCTCTTTGGATCGCATTTTCCAGTTCGCGGACATTACCGGGCCAGTAGTAAGAGCTAAGAGCATCATAGGCAGCTGAAGTAAATTTATGTTTCTGGCTGGCCTTTGCCAGAAAATATTCTGCCAACGTTTTTATGTCTTCAGCGCCCCGTTCACGCAGAGAAGGGATCTTGATCTGGATAATGTTCAGGCGATAGTAGAGATCCTTTCGAAACCGATTCTTTTGAACAGCCTCAGATAAATTTACATGTGTTGAAGCGATGATTCTTGCATCGGTATGAATAACCTTGCGTGCCCCAATCGGTTGGATCTCACCTGTCTGAAGAACACGAAGTAGTTTAACCTGCATATCGTGAGGCATATCCCCAATCTCATCGAGAAGGATCGTTCCTCCACTCGCCAATGCAAATTTCCCAGAACGCCCCCCTTTCAACGCTCCGGTAAATGCACCCTCCACGTATCCAAACAGCTCGCTTTCCAGCAACTCCCTTGGGATAGCACCACAATTAATAGCTACAAATGGTCGATCCGTTAACTCAAAACCATTATGGATTGCCTGGGCAAAAAGCTCTTTACCAGTACCTGTTTCCCCAATTAACAACACGGTGGCACTTGACTGTGATGCTCGCTTTGCAAGCTCTATCGACTCTAAAAATTGGGGTGACGATCCTATTAGGGAATCGAAGGTGAAAATTGGCTGTGTTCCCGAAATTTTGTCGGCTAACTTCCTTATATTATTAAATTCTGTAAAATTGATCACTGCTCCAAGGGGTTTCTTTTCTACAGAAACAACCGGTTGGGCTGAATAAAAAAAATGGATGTCTTGACGTCCGTCCTGGATATGACACTCTCTATTTATCCAGCTGGCTGGCTGTTCATAAATATTTTGCAAATCAATATTGAGATCACCCAGAATTGATACAGATTTCCCTTCAAGATTGTCGGTCTGAAGAATCTGTTTCCCCTGGTGGTTTATTTTGCGAATTCGCAGTTCATTGTCCAGAGTCATCAAACCAGTGCCTGAAGCCTCAATAACACTGTCAAGAAAACCAATATAGAGTGACATTTCTTTATTGCGCCGTAAAAGTCTCATATGTCTCTCTATTGATCGAGCTGCAGAGGTCATCATGATAAGGGTATGAGGGTGCACAAGGCTTGAATCGCCCACAATGCAATAAACGCCCAAAAGTACTCCCCGGTGACCAAAAATTGGAGCTGCGGAGCTGATAAAACCATGAGCTCTTTTGCAATAATGATCCTTATCATTGAGCTGTATCGGTACCTGGAGTTTTAGACAGAGACTGGTTGCACTGGTACCCACATCTCTTTCGGTCCACCTGTAACCTGGAGAGAAATTCCTTTCCTCAGAGTTCTGTCGAGGAATGTCTCCCCCTGCAAGCTCAAGTACATACCCCTCACTATCTGCAAATCCGACTGTGAAATCGTCGGGTGACATAAGCTCATAGAACTCTTCAGTGGTCGCAGCTATATGCTCTAAAATTTCTCTATTTGCCTCTCTTCTGGCTGCCAGCTCATCTGCAGAAAGCCTGAAATGTTTGTTATTTCTTTCCTCCCGATCGATACCGAATGATTCCGATCGTTTATGCGATAACTCGACTACCTCCTGCATCTGCTCTTTTGTCAGTATGGTCCCTTTAAGTATTTCCTTTTGCATGGCTCATCGATAGTGGAATTTTGAGAAATTGTTCTTAGTATGCAGTATTCCGAAGCGTAGCTCAATCATCTAACCGACCAACAAAATAGTGGGTCATATAAATGGTTATATAAATGAAAATGTTCTCAAGTATGTAGATTTATTTTCCAGAGTTGTTGCTTGGAGAATTAAACCACACCATAAAAAAGAAAGCCACCAAAGCGTTTGTAAATGGGAGAGAAGTGGTCTCGAAAATTTGAACAGGCCGTTAAGTGAAAAACTGCTCCTTATTGAACAACCTTATGGTCAAAAACATGGAGCGGAAAATGGTAAAGAGAAGAAGAAAGAAAATTTTCAGCTCTCTTGTATTCATCCAGTTCCTGGATACCATTTTAATGATTGAAAAGCCGATCTATATCAAGACCTTCTTTTTTGTACTTTGAAAGTTTGCGCCAGAGCGACACCCGGTCGATGCCCATCAACTTGGCGGCCTTGGTTTTGTTGCCACCTACGCTTTTTAAAATGTGCACGATGTAATCACGTTCATTTTCCTGGAGGCTTTTCAGCGGTGCGGGTGCTCTTTCGGCTTCCGTTATTCTCGGCATGTGTTCGCTGTTTTGCCGATTGAGACCTCGGGGCAGATGCTGCCGTTCAATTGCAGGTCCATCACAAATAGCCAACGCTCGTTCTATTATGTTTTCCAATTCACGAACATTCCCGGGGAAATCATACTCTTCTAAAACCTTTAAAGCCTCTGGGGAAATGGTTCCTACCTGATGATTACTTGATGGGTATTTGCCAAGAAAATGATACACGAGCTGATGAATATCTTCTCTGCGTTCCCGAAGTGGTGGAATGTGAAGCGTTGCAACATTCAGTCTAAAATAGAGATCCTGGCGAAAGCGTTTTCGGCTGATTTCCTCTTCAAGATCTCGATTGGTAGCTGCAATTATTCGAAAATCAACCGGAATCTCTTTTGTACCGCCAACTCGGTACAACTTTTTATCTTGTAATACCCGGAGAATTTTAGCCTGAATCGGCAATGGCATCTCACCAATCTCGTCGAGCAGCACCACACCACCGTCAGCCGTCTCGAAGAGTCCTCGCTGAGTCTGCGAGGCACCGGTATAAGCATCTTTTTCATGACCAAACAATTCGTTGAGGACGAGCTCCTCAGTCAATGCAGCACAATTGATTGGCATGAACCGTCGGTCGGATCGTGGGCTTAACTCATGGATGGTGCGAGCAACCAGCTCCTTGCCCGTGCCAGTCTCCCCGATGATCAACACACTACAATCAAGCTGAGCAAACAGAGCGATGTCATCTTTTAGCTTGAGTATCTTGTGGTTATGGCCAATAAATTGCGTAACCCCTTTTTTTGCAAGGATCTGCTGTTTGAGATGGGAAACCTCCCGACGCAACATATTTTTTTCCAATGCTTTTTCGATGAGCATTATTAGTTCATGAAGCTGTATCGGCTTGGGCAAATAGTAATAGGCACCGCGTGACATCGCATCGACAGCCGAGTTGACCGTTGCATAGCCGGTCATTATTATCACTTCGGCATCCGGCAGTACTTCCTTGGAATAGGCCATCACCTGGGTGCCGTCCACTCCCTCCATCTTCAAATCGGTAATCACCAAGTCGAAATGGTTTGTGTCGATCCGTTCCATTGCAACATAGCCGTTTTCTGCAATTTGTACCGAATACCCCTGCTTGTTTAAATAGTGCCGGATATTCTCAAGGTTGATGACTTCATCATCAACAACCAGTATACTGAATTGGTTTTCCATGAATTCCTCAATATCTTCGAAAAACGATGTTCATAATACTGTTCATGGGGGTGGCAGAGAAACAACAAAAGTGGCGCCTTTTCCTTTATTGTTCCGGACCGTGATAGTGCCCTTGTGCTTTTTGATAATACCGTAAACAACAGCCAGACCAAGCCCGGTGCCCGTTCCAACCTTTTTTGTCGTATAAAACGGATCGAATATTTGCTGCCTACTGGCTTCTTCGATACCAGTGCCGGTGTCAGAAACACTGATAACAACCCATTTCGTATCTAAATCAAGTTCTGCAGCAATAACTATAGAGCCAGTAGACTCTTTTATGGCCTGAATACTGTTGATAATCAGGTTCAGGAAAACCTCTGTGATTTTTTGTTCGTCGATGCAGGCAACCAGTTTTTCTGGAACATCCTGGGTGATGGTAATGCCAGAGGGCAGCTCACTTGCAACAAGACCGACCGCCTTCTTTATGACATCCTTGATCGAAGTCAGCTTGCAGGCAAACAACTCACGCCTTGAAAACTCAAGGAGCCCCCTGACGATCTCTGCTGTTCTCCCGGTTTCGTCATCAATGGTTTTTAATAGTTTGTACAAAAAAGATTTGTCCTTGTCGCCTTCAACTTCCTCTATGGCAATCTGACAGCTTGTGGCAATGTTGTTGAGCGGGTTGTTGAGCTGATGAGCCATACCCGACGCAAGGGTGCCGATGGATGAGAGCTTCTCGGCCTGAAACAACTGCTCCTGCCTTTCTTCGAGGTCAGTGACCATTCGATCAAAGGCCTTGAAAACTATTTGGACTTCATCATTTAATTTACTTTCCGGCAGGCTTTCATAGTCGCCTCGGACAATTGCATCCGCTGCTGCTTCAAGGGATTTCAATCTCCTGCCAATGGTGACCAAAAAAACTATCATCCCTCCCAGGCTGAACGCCACGAGAAAAGTGTAGTAAAGTACGAGCTTAATCTTTGATACCCTTGTGAATTGCTCGATCTCAAACTGGGCATCTCTGACCATTGATTCTGCCAGGGTAACAATATTTGCCCCCAGCCTATGAATTGCTTCGATGTCACCACATTCCTGCAAATTGAGTTTGCCGGCACACTTGTCTTTGAGAGGGATGAAATAGACCATGTATTGGTCAAGCTCATTCTTCAATACGCTCAACGTTTCCTGGCTCTCTATGTCGATATCACTCTCTATATTGAGAAAATAGTCGAACGCCTTTTTAATGAAGTCTGAGGCGATATTGTAATCTTCTAATTCCTTCTTGATAATATAGTTCTTCTCATAGCGCCTGATTTCAAGACAGAGGTTACTAATGTTGCTGGCGTGAATAAGCATTCTGACGTTTTTCCGGAAATGATCAAAATCTCTTAGAAATATTAAGTTGAGAACGGAAGAACAAAGGAGAAATGCTGTAAAACCTATAATCAGTTTGTTACGGAGATTGAGTCGAAGCATCAGGAATTCCGGGGTTATTTTAGCCTGAAGGTAACTATTTGCTATTGATCGCGCTCGTTTAAATCGGAGCCGCACGAAACTATACTCTTACTGCCGGCAACTCGTTTCTAGCAATATCCAGGCCGGAAGACCATTCAATTGCCAGGACGGTACGCTCCACCGCTCATTTTTGTTTTCCACGTTAAAGATATTGACGGCACCATTTACAAGCATTGAATCAACAACCTTTTAAGACAAATCGATCTGTCGTAATTGGACTGACATGGTTAACGATGAAACGCTGACGCCCATGTTGCAAAATACAACACTTGTTGCAAAATGCAACGTTTCGATATGCAACGAACCTAAATTCTTTAATCGGTAAAAGTTCAGTATTATTTAAGTTTAATTCAAGGTTCGACATTGAGTTTTACAATGGTTGCTACACAATCCTGCTGGCTGTTGCAGGCTGCAACAGGGCTCTATAACTATTGCCAGTGAGCAGATCAGCGCCATTATCCCAACCCGTTTCCGTTTTCGGTTAAGAACCAGAATTATAAGGAAAGATGGCATAGCGGTTGCACTTGGAGGCTGAATGACGTTTTCATATTGTTTCTACTATAATACTGAGGGTATGACAGATTGTTGATGATAACATACCTTAGGGGCGTTTTTGCTGTACATCAAACAGGTTATCCAACAACAAGGAGTTATTATGAGCTTACCTGTAATTCTGGTGATGATTGTTCTGGTCATGGCTATTTTGATGTTCGTCTTCGAGTGGGTGAGAGTTGATGTCGTCGGCATCATCATGATGGTAATCCTGCCCCTGCTCGGCCTGGTAACGCCCAAAGAAGCCATCAGCGGATTGTCGTCTAACGCTGTGGTTTCTATTATAGCAGTTATAATAATTGGTGCCGGCCTCGATAAAACCGGCGCCATGAATGTACTTGCGAGGATTTTGCTGCGTTTTGCCGGTAAAAGTGAAAGCAGGATCATGCTGCTCATTTCCGGTACAGTTGCCTTCATTTCCAGTTTCATGCAAAACATCGGAGCTGCTGCCCTTTTTATGCCGGCTACCAAGAGGATCTGCCGTCAGACGAATATCCCTGTTTCCCGTATTTTAATGCCCATGGGATTTCTTGCTATCATTGGAGGTTGCATAACATTGATCGGCTCCAGTCCCTTGATTCTGCTTAACGACGTAATGAAGATATCCGATCCCAATGTTGAACCATTCGGCCTGTTTGCTGTGACGCCAGTGGGATTGGCCCTGGTTTTTGCTGCACTCGCCTACTTTCTTGTCCTCGGCAAGTTTATTCTGCCCTCCGGTCAGGGTGAAGAGGGGGGTGGCCAAATGTCTAACAGTCTAAAGCGGACCTACCAGGATATCGGTACGCTCGTAGAAATTGAGATACCCGAAACATTTGAGGGACCAGTTACCATAGCAGAACTTGAAATACGCCCCCACTTTTTTGTGACGGTGGTCGGCATTATCAAAGAACGTGGAACAACCAACTACACGCCAATGCCAGAAGATGAAATCGGCCCTGGTGACGTCCTGGCCGTTGTCGGATCGCCAGAATTAATTGGCAAAATGGTTAATTCCTTTAAGTGGAATATAAAAGAAGATCTTGACATGTTCTCCGAATCCTTATCGCCAAACAATGCAGGTCTCATGGAAACAATCATATCGCCCCGATCAGACCTGACCAAATCCACCCTGCGGGCTTCTGCATTCAGGAAAAAATATGGAATCAACCCGGTAGCCCTATTCCGCGACAACAAGACCTATGTTGCTGGCCTCTCCACCATGATAGTGGAAACCGGTGATGCCCTTCTGCTACAGGGCAGGTGGGAGAAATTCCACTTTCTCAAAGAAAAACACGACCTCATTTTTACCGAAGATGTGCAGGGCGAGATCTTACGGACCGAAAAAATCAAAGTTGCTGTTGGCTGCCTGGTATTGTCACTCATTCTCATTATGGTGCTGCACGTTCAATTGTCCATAGCCCTGCTTACCGGAGCCCTAGGAATGATATTGACCAAGGTACTTTCCATAGATGAAGCATATAACTCTGTCGACTGGATGACGGTCTTTCTCCTCGGCGGATTAATTCCTTTAGGAATCGCCTTTGAAAATACCGGGGCTGCCAAACTGATCGCTGAGACCATCATGACCACAATTGGAACGGTCAGTCCGATTGTACTGCTCAGTGTGATCGGTCTGCTGACCTCATTTTTTACCTTAGTGGTCTCAAATGTTGGTGCTACTGTACTCATGGTTCCTCTTGCAATGAACATGGCTACCTCAGCCGGAGCAGATCCAAGAATTTCGGCTCTGGTAGTTGCCGTGGCCTGTTCCAATACCTTTATCCTGCCCACCCATCAGGTTAATGCCCTGGTTATGCGTCCAGGGGGTTACAGAACCATCGATTACTTTCGGGCCGGTTCAGGCATGACCATTCTCTACTTAATCGTCATGATGGCATCTATTTACGTCTTTTATGGTGTCTCTGCATGACAATCAATAGGACAGCTTCCTGCTCTGTTAACACTTTAGAATTAAAGGAACATAGTTTAAAAATCCATGTTTCAAATCATCAAGTCTGCAATCTGAAGCATGTTGCTGGATAGTAGGAACACGCTTTACTGGAGAAAAAGAACGGTCAAAAAGAGGCACCACATTCGCTCATCGTTGTCCTTTCACATTGGCTGGAACCTATGACAAATCCCAAGTATACTCGTGGTATTCGTGTAATGATCGAATAGCTGTTGCGGCTTGTGAATGTGAGAGATTCCACAGTCCGAGGCTATTAAAGAGAAAGGACAGATAAAAGAGGGTTTCCATGTTTTTCAAAAGACGATCAGCCAAACCTGAAACGACGAGCCCACCGATAGCGGGTCAATTGAGCCAACTCGACCTGCTCAAGCAGCGGGTACACAAAACCGATTTACCAGAATATGTCGCCACTCAGGCGGAGAGTGAGCTGGCTAAACTCGAAAAGATCGATAGCATCTCGGCTGAATACACTATCGGTATGAACTACATCGACACACTGCTTGATTTGCCGTGGACCAACTTGACAAACGATAACCTGGATATCGTTCGAGCTGAATCCGTTTTTTCAAAGCACCATTACGGCCTGGAAGAGGTCAAAGACCGAATTCTCGATTTCCTTGCCGCCAAAACCATGAGAAACCTGGCCACGCCACGGATGCTGATGGTTGATGATGAGGATGTTGCCCGGACCAATATCAGCTATTATTTCAAAAAGCAGGGTTTTGCTGTCGAGACTGCCGGAAACGGTAAAGAGGCACTTGAACTGCTTGAAAATGGTAAGGAATTCGACATTGTGCTGACAGATTTGAAGATGGATCAAATGGGCGGAATGGAACTGCTCGACCATCTTAATGTCTTAGCACCTGACACAAGCGTGGTAATGATCACGGGGTATGCGACCGTTCCGAGTGCTGTCGACGCCTTGCGGCGAGGAGCAACGCATTATCTTGCCAAACCGGTGGATTTGGCAGAATTGAAAAATACGGTCAACGACATATTGAAGATACGCAAACGGCTCAACATGGCCCGAGGGCCCGTTCTCTGTTTTACCGGTCCTCCCGGAACCGGCAAAACATCTATCGGAAAAACCATCGCCGATGTTATCGGGCGAAATTTTGTAAATATCTCCATGGGCGGTTTGAAAGATGAAGCCGAAATCAGAGGGCACAGGCGAACATATGTAGGGGCAATGCCCGGTCGTATCGTCAACGAAATAAAGCGTATCGGAGTGATGAATCCCTGCATCATGCTTGATGAAATTGATAAGGTAGGACAGGATTTTCGGGGCGATCCGGCTTCGGTGCTTCTTGAGGTCCTCGACCCGGAACAGAATTCGACCTTTATAGACAACTATCTTGAAATTCCCATAGACCTTTCCAGTATCATGTTTATCACCACAGCCAATGAACCTGAGCGGCTTCCGCAACCCCTGCTGGACCGGATGGAATTAATCAAATTTTCTGGATATTCGGTCGAAGAAAAAAAGGTAATTGCAGTAAACCATCTAATTCCTGATCAACTCACTGAGAACGGCCTGTCAGAGTGTAAACCAGCCTTTCCAGACAAAATTCTCGAAAAAATCATCACTGATTATACCCAGGAGGCAGGCATCAGGGGACTGAACAGGGAAATTGGCAAGGTGTGCAGGAAAATGGCCAGAATTGCCCTGGAAGACAGCAAAAAAGTTGCAGAAACTATCCTGGATGAATCCCATCTCACGGATTTTCTCGGCCCTGCCCGTTTTCGGCGCGATGCAGCAGAGGGTGCCAACACGGTAGGCGTCGTAACCTCACTGGTCTGGACCAGATACGGGGGAGAAATCATGTTTATCGAAACCCGGAAAATGTCCGGGACTTCACAATTAATCCTGACAGGATCACTTGGGGAAGTCCTCAGGGAATCGGCACAAACAGCCCTGAGCTATATCAGAAGCAATGCTGAAAAGCTGAAGATCGAAAGCCGTTTTTTTGAAAAGATAGACATTCATATCCATCTGCCGGCAGGGGCAATAGCCAAGGACGGACCTTCAGCCGGAGCTGCCATTTGTCTTGCCCTCATATCACTGCTCACTGGGCGTTTAGCTCGAAGAACGGTAGCCATAACCGGAGAACTCTCTCTGACCGGCCAGATTTTGCCAGTGGGAGGAATTCGCGAAAAAATGCTTGCTGCAGCCCGTGCAGGTGTAACCAAATTTCTGGTCCCGTTAAAAAACATGGAGGATGTTGAGAGTCTCTCCAAGGATTCACATTCTTTGCTTACTGTCATCCCTGTCGATTCGCTTGACGATGCAATTAACCATGTCATCTGTTCAGATAGCGATCACCTGACCTGTTTTTAGCTCCACCTATCGCTATCCAGCGCGGTCCCGTTTCAATATGCAACACTCATTAAGAGGGGTGTTGCATATTAGCACAAGTTAAATATCATACTGTTATCATTTAATATATACAACTTTCTCTGTTTCTATCTCACCTGTCGTATTAGATCCAGCACCCGTTTCGTTGCATTCTGCAATCAACAGTGGCCCAAAAGGCACCTTCATTCGATAAACCGCTTCGACTACGCCTTATAATCACCAAAAAATCAATATATATATCTGTTATTACTATATAAAAAAAAATGGCACAAACTATGCAACAACAGGTGCAAGGGTAAGACTTGAAGAATAACTACCCATTAATTCAAAGGAAAGGAGAAGGATATGGCAATTTGGAATTTCTTGGTTTTTGGTAGAAAAAAGGACAGGGAAGGCATTGGCGTAAAACGGATCAAAAAGCAAAAACCACCCGAATTAGGTGAAGTGGCCGCAGGCAATCTGAGAGGAGCCTCCAATGCTATTTCGCAGATCATGGACCTACAGGCCATGCCAACTAAAATTCTGGTAGTTCAGGACGGAGTTAATTCCACAATCCTGGAGGACTACGCAGTAAAAATGGCACACAAGCTTGATTGTGAAATAATTGCCCTGGATGTTTCAAATGAGCCATTGATGCATAAGGGAGAGCGTAAAAATCGAGAGATCAGCCGTTTCATACAAAGAGCACAGCAGAGCGTCGAAACCATCCAACTTAAGGCAGCAGCTATGGGTGTCACCTGCACGCACATTGTTAAGATTGGCGAGCAGGAAGAAACCATCAAGGCCTTGAGCCAGGAAGATACGTGTATCAGATATGTCTTGACCAAACCAGTCCAGGAGCAATTGGGCGTTAATCAGCGGCCAGCTCGTGTTCCTGTTTTTGACTTGAGTTGTTCTCGTCTTTAAGTATTTGTAATGGAGCTTATTATGGAGCCTACAACAATGTTTGCACTGTTTATCGGAATGATAGCAGTTGTTCATTTTCTTGATATATCCGTAGAAAAAATTAGATCGATGAAAAAAACGAAGGTCACTGCAGTACGAAAAAAGTGGTACTGCTTCTTTACTGAGGACGTGCTAACGGGTAAACCTCCCGTTGCTAGAGATACTCAGCAGGATGTCATCAGCGATAGAAAGCGGAGACGCCTCCAGGAACAACGCCGCCCAGTCCTGAGGTTATAATTAAATCTATGACAAACAGAGTGGTAGAGAGAAATGTGGGTTAACTCTGAACGTCCACCCTTCCGGCTGCAAAGAGATAGCGCGTCGGTTTGGAAGCAAGAATCAACAGCAAAGCTATAAAGCAGGCAAGTAAAATCATGGGTCGCATCGGAATTGCTCACCTTGTTCCTGACAACCTGCGGGGGCAGATGTCATTACCTGAGTAGAGGTTTTTTTGGAACAACCTCTACTCAGGTAATGGTGTGTAAAATACTAAAATATGGTTCACTAAAAAACAAGAACCTGTTTACCCATCATTGTTCCACTTTCTTGTTTAATGTGCATTGCCTGGATATTCTCAGGCAAGAGACCAGTCAAGGTCTTTTGTCGTGTTGTAACAAGGGTACCTTCATCTAACAATCCGGCTACAGTGGAAAGCAATTTTCCCTGCTCGGACATATCATCCGTCTCAAACATTGATCTGGTATACATCAATTCCCAGGCAAGAGTGACGCTCTTTAGTTTAAACACGGTTATATCTAATGAATCCAATGGGTCATCGATAAAAACGATATGACCTTGGGGACGAATACATTCCGCCATCACCTTCCAATGCTTTTCCATTTGAGTAGTACAAAAGATGGCGTCAACTGAATCAGTTCCTGTTGCCTTTAGCTCTTCATAGAGACTATTACTGTGGTTCAGGATGATGTCGGCACCTAAGTTCTTACACCAATCAACTGTTTCCGTCCTTGATGCTGTTGCCAACACTCTCAACCCAGCCCATCGAGCTAATTGTATTGCTACGGAACCAACTCCTCCCGCACCACCTATTATCAGAATGCTTTTACCAGCGTTCGCGTTTGCTTCCGGAACAAACCCCAATCGCTCAAACAAACCCTCCCATGCGGTTATTGAAGTCAAAGGCATTGCCGCGGCATCTTCAGGTGAGAGTTTTTTAGGAGCTAAAGCAGCTATCCGCTGATCGACCAAATGATATTCGCTATTGCTCCCTGGTCTGGTTATATCACCAGCATAAAAAACCTTATCCCCCGCTTTAAATCCGGTCACGTCTTCGCCAGTTTTTTCGACAATCCCATAGGCATCCCAGCCAAGCACACTATCATTCTCTGACCGTTTGCGAAATTTTGTATCTACAGGATTCATCCCGATGGCAATGATTCGAACCAGAAGATCCTGGGTTTCCGGCTCTGGTATTGGCTGCTCTTTCAAAATAAAGGCTCCGGCGTCTTGTGCCTCGCTACCACTCTTTGAAACTATTGCTTTCATGTGTTTCTCCTGTGTAATTTCTATGTATTTAAACAAATCATTATAATGCCAGGCTAACCTCCGGCTTGCTAGTATTCTATGGCGGATTACTCGATGGCACGTATCACAGATGAACGGAAGTCAAACAATGCCAGAGATGTTTTTATCAGCTACTTGGAGGCAGAACTCAACAATCTAAAACGAACTGCCTCTCCGATGAGTATAATTGGCAGAGCAAATCTTTATATCCTGGATGTGGCAATAGTACCGTGAAAATAACCGGTTTACCTGGCTCATTTTCTGGTTGAAATTAAGTATCGTGTCCCCATAATCTTCTCTGTTTGGTTGTTAGACATTCCGGAACAACCGAAATTACCTGAGACTATAACCACATTGTAGGTCTCTGCAAAAATGGGGTAATCGTTAATTATTGAAGGCGATTCGAACCCAGCATCGTCTGCCAGGTTTCTTCGGTTTCCCATCGTTTGATGATTTTCATTCCCCTCTTGTTCAAGGTTTTAACAATTTTTTCCGCCTCACGGCTCAGCAAACCAGATAACACGAAGAATTTTTGTTTACGTAAGCCCTCCGATTCAACGATCGACTTCATAACATCATAGTGTATGTTGGCAACCATCAGATCCGTTGGCATGCTGGTGAACTCTTCAGCCCTGCCGTTAACAACGACGATAATGTCTGCCAAGTTGTTTATCTGAACGTTCCGCTGAGCTGTTTGAGCGGCAAGCAGGGTATAATCCACGGCAGCTATCTTTCTTACCCCCAGTCGGGCCGCACCGAGAGCAAGCACACCGGTCCCGGTTCCCAGGTCGAGCATCGTCTCAATGTTCCCGGCACGATTCGCACATTCAATTGCAAGCAAACAATCTCTTGTTGTTGGGTGTGTACCGTTACCAAACACGACACCTGCGTCCAGGATAAACGATAACTGACCAGACCCTGGCGAGCATTCAACTCCAGGAGGGTAAATCATAAAACTGCCAAGTTGAAATGGTTTACTTGGTGCGTTTTGCCATTGCTCATAGGTCATTGAATAGTGGTCGATCAACTTCAGATTTTTATTCTCTGAGACTAGGCCATGAATGAAATCATCTACCGGTCTTTGAAAAAACAAAAACGAATAGTCTTCCTCTTGCCAATTCCCGAGAAAGCAGTCCACCAATTGACATATTTTTTCAGGAACAACACCTTGCAGGCAGTAGATAGATAACACAGTATCTGGAAACAGCGGGCTATATCTCATGCGGTTCTCTTGATTGGTTTGTTAATTTTATCCCCTGGTGATCAATTGTCATCAGGATCATCTACGGTGATGAGCAATTTGCCAGAAAAGGATTATAATCCAAGCTGTCTTACGTTTAAACAAGCAGGTAATTATTTTAGTTTCGTATTGTCGTCCGATTGAAAAGGAGTGATGTAAATGTGGGATCAACGCTATGCTGAAGAAGGTTTTGCCTACGGTACAAACCCAAACGACTTTCTCAAAGAGTCAACAGATAAACTGCTTCCGGGAGGAAATATACTGTGCCTGGCCGAAGGAGAAGGTCGAAATGCAGTCTATCTGGCTGAAAGGGGCTTTACCGTGAGCTGTGTTGATCTGTCACCTGTCGGCCTTGAAAAAGCCACTGCACTCGCACAAAGTCGATCGTTATCCATACAGACCTGTGTTGCTGATCTTAAAGATTACCAGATTGCAGAGAATTCTTACGACGCGATTATTTCAATTTTCTGTCACCTGCCGCCTCCTATTCAGGAACATGTACATGGACAGATCCACAAGGGGTTGCGGCCGGGGGGACTGTTTGTTCTTGAGGGTTTCAGTAAACAACAGCTTTACTACAATACCGGCGGACCTCGAAAAGCTGAAATGCTGATGGATCTGGACAGTGTGAAACGGGAGCTGAAACCACTCTGTTTCCAGCATGCAACCGAGGCAGAACGGATCATTCGTGAAGGAAACTACCATAATGGAAAAGGCGCTGTTATTCAAATAATTGCTATCAAGAAATAAGAAATCACATCTTTGCGTAAATTATCTACTATAAACCCTCTATCTCTTTACAAATATTTAATAACGCTTAGATTATCACCATAGTTTGGAATCCTGTTTGATCCATATTCAAGGGGAGGGATTATGGAATTTACGGCACTCTGGTGGTATTGGCTGATTTTGGGAATGATCCTTGTCGTCGGGGAAATGCTGGTTGCCAGCTTTACCCTGTTCTGGTTTGGCCTTGCAGCCTTCCTCGTTGCGTTAATGCTCTTCATCGCGCCAGAGAGCCCTTTGAGCCTGCAGGTTATCTGCTGGGCTTTGGGCAGCATCGGTTTCACTTTTCTCTGGTTTAAATATTTCAAACCAACCATGACGGATCGCACCAAAGCTGGAATTTCCAGGGAAGCGGTAACTGGTGAAACAGGCATCGTCACCAGGGCCCCGCAGGATGAAATTCGCGGAATTGTCAGGTTCTCAATGCCACTCCTCGGCGCTGATGAATGGGAATTTATCTGTCATGACGGCTGCTCAATCGGAGATCGGGTTGAAGTAACCGATGTCTCGGGCAATACACTTATCGTGCGACCGAAAGGAAACTGAAACCTTCAAACACTTGCAGAGGTGTAGTTATGGAATATGGCCTAATTGTTACATTGGTATTTGCACTGCTCGTTGTTATTACGATAGCCAAAGGCGTCCGGTTGGTGCCTCAAGGTTCAAAATGGGTGGTGCAGCGTCTCGGCAAATACCACTCAACACTCTCACCGGGCCTCAATATCATTATCCCGTACTTTGATGCCGTTGCCTACAAGGTTACGACCAAAGATATTGTTCTTGATATTCCAAGCCAGGAAGTAATCACCAAGGACAATGTTGTGATTATTGCCAATGCCGTGGCCTTCATCAATATCATCCATCCTGAAAAAGCTGTCTACGGCGTAGAAAACTACATTATTGCCATCCAGAACCTGGTCCAGACATCACTTCGTTCCATCGTCGGCGAAATGCAGCTCGATGACGCCTTGTCCAGTCGCGATATGATTAAAGCCAAGTTAAAGACCTCCATCTCCGACGACATTGCCGATTGGGGAATAACCTTGAAGACCGTAGAAATTCAAGACATCAACCCAAGTTCAACAATGCAGACCGCGATGGAGGAACAGGCTGCAGCTGAACGTCAACGTCGGGCCACCGTCACCCGGGCCGATGGCGATAAAAATGCTGCTATCCTTGAAGCTGAAGGCCGTTATGAGGCCTCTAAACGCGATGCCCAGGCTAAAATTGTACTCGCCGAAGCAAGTCAGCAGGCTATTGAAAAAGTCACGCAGGCGATCAAAGATCATGAGTTACCGGTCATGTATATACTTGGTGAAAAATACATAGACAGTATCAGGGCAATAGCAACAAGTGACAATGGTAAAACGATTATCCTTCCTGCTGATATTCCGGCGGCAGTTCGGGGTATCATGGGAGGGCTCGGCAAATAAGATATCATGTGATGGAGCAACCTGACCTTCGACAGGAAACACTGTCGGAGTTTGTTATTTTCTGAGCCATACAGACTGGCCGATTTGCTGCCTATTCCGAAGCAGGAAAATCAACAGAATAGACCAGGCAGATTTCTCCCGGACCCCAGTCATCTAAATACATTCTTCATAAACGATGGCTTTCCCTGTCTTACAGGTACGCATTTTCTCCGTGACCCTGAAGTCGCACCTTTTTGCCAAACACCTAAGCGTGATTACTGTTAACCGATAAGTGAACACTGATTAATTAATTAAAGATTTAAAGGTACTGCAATGAACAAACATTTTCTGGTAACAATCAGTAATGACATTGATAATCTCTCCGGCGTGGAGTTTCTCTGCTCGTTTTTTAAAAAGGAATCTGAGCATAACCTGACCCTCCTGCATATTTGCCGCCTTGACGCCAACGACATGAATGCCAACCTCATGGAAATGTGGGAAAAGCCTGATGATAAAATCAAGGGACGCCTCACCATTGGGGCCCGCAAGGCCATCGACAAATCGACACAACTGATCAGTACAAGCAGAATGTCCATCGATAAAATGGAAACCAAAAACGTGGGAGAACGTTTTGGTAAAGTGAAAGACATCCTGACTGAAGGCGCAGAAGGATTATACGATGCCATTATTCTCGGCAAGCGTGCATCATACACGCTGCAATGGTTATTTGAACGCCCGGCAGATGAAATTGCCCAGTCGATATTGAAGGACAGCAATTTCACCACTCCTGTCTGGGTCTGCCCTAAAACGGAGATGAACAGGAAAAACGTCCTGCTCTGTGTGGATGGTTCTGACAACTCATTTCGTGCCGTCGACCACGTTGGCTTCATTCTATCCCGACAGGATCAGCATTCGGTTACCCTGGTGCACGTGAAAAACGAAACGGGAACTGACAGTCATCAAATTTTTTCACGTGCAGAGAAAATGCTCCATAACCATAAAATTACTGATGAACGGATAGAGACTGTGTCCACCTGGGGTTTAAGCGTAGCCGGAACAATACAAGGGATACTCGATCGCCATCACCATGCGGCCGTAGCACTTGGCCTGCACGGAAATCAGAGTGGCATGCTCAGGGACTTCAACCTCGCTGGAGACACAACCGCCAAATTGATCAGCAAAATTGAGGATGCTTCGATTTGGTGTTGCCCGTAAGACCACCCAGGTTCGAGTCATCCTGATTCTACCGGTGATTGATCGTATTAGTTTTCATTTTCAGCAAGAGGAACGCGGCTCTCATCTAATTTCTGGTCCAAAGGTGTTTCTGGCAACTTGTGAACGAAATAATAGGTAATGCCTGTCGCTACGAGTACAACACCGGTGGCAAAGATGTACATTGGCTCAAGTTCATCATAATCCAGAATGATAACTTTTCGGGCAATTGCCATTAACGCCGTTGCCAGCACAATCCTCACATGAATGACGTCATCCCGAAGATAGAGTATGATATTCTGAAATATTTCTATTGCAATCAGAACGACCATAAATGCCCCGAAGGTGGCAAGAATATCACCAATCGTGAGTATGAAGGTGGGTTTTTCAAGGAGCCGTCCGTAGAGTGTCCAACCAACGTCTATGACTCCGAAGACAATTACTAAAATCATCAGAAGCCCAAGTACTTTTAAACACAGGTGAATCGTTTTCTTCATTATCCACAGAAAGTGGTCATCCATTTTTTTTATTGTTTTCATGTTAGATCATAACCTTACAGGAGAGACAAAATCATCCGGTTTAACGGTCAGGACCGTACAATTAATTTTACTGAGAATCTTCTCAGCCATATTACCAATAAGCAGCCCTGGAATGCCGGATCGACCAATTGTTCCCATCACCAGGACGTCTATCTGGAGCCGCTCAAGCAAGGTCTGGATAACCATTCTGGTATCACCTTCGACTAAATGGACGCTACCGGTTAATGGGTGAATGTCGCTTTGTTCCAGGAGGTGCTGAAGGGCTGTTTCCCGTTCGATCCTTAGTGTCTTCTTAAACTCAAAAAGTTCTTCAGGTTTTATATTCATGCGCGGACCATTCATCATCATTTCGAATTCAAGCCGCCATGAATGCATGTAATGAGCCTCCCCTTTTTCACGCTGAGCCAACGAACTTGCCAGTTGAACAATCTTTTTATTCAACGCACTTGTTTCTTCATTTCTGGTTCCAACATCCACTGCCGCCAATATACGTCGAAAATCACCGGTGTGGGTCTTTCGAATTACCCAGACTGGACAGGGACATTTCCTGATGAGTCTCATTGCTAACTGGTCAACGCCCTCATCAAGTTTCCCACCTTTGATAACCAGGTCATGTTTTGCCCTTAAGACCTGCTGGACAACAGAAATAAAACCATATCCCGGAAGAAGAGAGCCTGTAACTTCAACATCACCCCAGCGAGCGTCATTAACCATTCGGTCTACTGACGTCTGGTACTGTTCCTCTAGAATTGAATCAAGTTCTCTCATTCGCTCGGGAAACAAGCTCGAGAAGGTGTCAAAATAAGATTCTTCTGCGATTCTGCTAACCAGCACCCTTGCGTCATTGAGGCGAGCCAGATTGACCACTTTCTCCATAACCGTATCTTCGTCGCGACCATCTTCAATAATGTAAAGAATATTTTTAAATCGTTTCATGCTGTCCTCTTTGATTTTATTTTTCCTCGCCACCTCCGGATCAATCATGGCATGATATCACAGGATGTAAAGTCGAGGAATATCTTCAACTTTCAATATGCTTCCACTATAGTTATTAATTAACCCTTTTCAATGACAACACTAAAGGGGTAAAATAATAGTATTTACTATTGTCATACTTTCAAAATGCATCCTCAATAACACGCCTTGTGTGGTTGGGCGCCTCAGCCAAATTGCAGAAAAGCATGGCGCATCGATACCACAGGTGGCGATATCCTGGATCCTGGTAAAACCCCATGTATCTGCAGTTCTGGTAGGTGCAAGCACGATCGACCAATTGCGTGATAACCTTGGCGTGGCACATGTTGAATTGGGTAAGGATGATACTGTAGAACTCGATAATCTAACAGCAGTCGCAGCAGGCTATCCCGCCTGGATGCAGCCGATGGGAAGAGACCAGAAAATCAGTGACGGTCTTGGATAAAATAGTCGGGAGACAGAGGTATGAAACACAAACTCGGCAGTGAAAATGTTCTTTCTGCTACGTTTCTGGGATCTTCTCGAGGACACACCGTCACCTCATCTCCGTTCGGTCACTCACCTGCTTCAGCCATTTTCTCAAGCTCCCCGAGAGCCGTCTCAACTTTTACCCTTGCTTTTGCAGCTTTTCTATATCCATTTTCATATGCTTTGATGGCTTTATCACTCTCAGTAATTAATTCAGCCCTCTTTTCATCGCTGGAATCAAGTTTGGTCAATTTCAGGGTTAATCGATCTGCCGCTGCCTTCAGCTCTTCGGCTTGTTTATATGCTAATCGATATGCTTTCTGAGCACTTTCAAGTGCGTCTGATGCGGCGGCAAGATCTCCGAGAAGGCCCTCGTCAGGTTCCGCCTCCAGATCAATATCCTGTGCTGCCCTGGCCATTACCGTAAACGGAAGTTGGGGAAGTAATCTATACAGGGAGCCACCGGATGAATCGAAAAAATGATACTCCCGTAGTTTAAAAGGCATGAAAACCATGGATGAATGAGATGAAATCTCGACAATGGTCTCTTGGTTAATCTCCTGCACGATCAATGGTTCTGCCTCTATACGAATATCTTCAAGCTGCTTTTTCAACGCTTCTGTGATCTGCAGACGCTCTTTTTTTTCACCCTGTGTGATCATGCGAATCACCGAGTTTTTATAGAACTCATTACGGGTAAGAAGATAAGCCACAAGAAGCATGAAATTTCCTGTTGAATCATCACTCCACCAGACGTCGATCACGTGCTTATGCTCGCTATCGTTCTTTTTTAAGAGCCGGTCCCATTTGTTTAAGTCGGTATCGAGGATAATAACGTTCAACCCCTGCCGGAAAGCAGCGCTCAGGTTTCGGCCATATTCAATTGCTCCGAGCCCGGATAAACCCTTGCCAAGATCATCTATCCAGTTCACCAGTAAGGTATTCGCCTTGAACGGGCCAATTCCATATGACTGGGCAAGAGTCGGCAGGACCTCGGAAATATCGGACGCAGCCAACACCAATGGAAATGCTGTTGATTTTACCTGTAGAAGATCTGAACTGAGTTGTTTCGCCACTTTCTTTCTCTCAGGAGCTGATTTTGCGCCCTTCCCCTGAATAATTCGGACTGCAGAGGTGATACCCGACTCTCCCTCAATCCAGGCAGCAAAACCCATAATTTGATGGAGTCTTTTAGTCTCCCGGGTCATGGCCAGGATCACGGGGCGCCAGTCCCGGTCATGTTCTTTCTCACGAGCAGCGGCACGAATATTCTCCCGCGCTTTCTGGAGAAAATAAGAACGCCTGCTGTCAGCCCATCTCGCGGGCCCAGAATAATGTTTTAGATATTGAAAAATTGCAAAAATAATAGAGAACGCAACGATACCTGTTGAAGCGTCAATGGCGAGCATGGCTCCTGCGCAAGTCAGGAAACCGACAAGGCTCATCCAGGGCCTGAAATACTTAAAGCGGGGCCTGAAAAATGGACTTTTCGTTCTGGACTCATAAAACGTGGCATAGTTCAGAAGGCCATAGGAAATAAGAAAGAACATCGAAACAATCTGAGCAACCAGGTTCAGATTTCCAAATGATATAATGACCAAGGCAATACCACCTGACAACAGCACTCCTCGCCGCGGATTACTGGCTTCACCATAGCCCTTTGAAAATGAATTTAAAAAGGTGAAAATTTTATCTGCAGCAAGAGACTGCAGAATACGCGGTGCTCCAAGAAATGAGGCCATCGCCGATGACAGGGTTGCAGCGAGGACACCGGCGGTCACAAGAGTCGGAAAGTAAGATATCCGCTTCATGGAATCATAGTCAGCAATCATATCTGCATTGGTCGACGCCCCTGCGAAAAGGAATGCGGCGGCGAAATATATCACAGCCGAAATTCCAACCGCCCAGAACGTTCCCTGGGGAATACTTTTCCCCGGATTCTCAAGATCGCCAGACATATTCACACCTTGAGTAAACCCGGTTACTGCCGGGAAAAACAGGGCAAACAGGACCCAGAAAGGAAGCCCATTCTCGGGAGGGGACCAGTTTTGAACCACCAGGCGGGTCTCAAACTTCAGAAACGCTCCGGCAAAAAAGGAAACCAGGGCAATTATCAGCAGACCCATAACAATATACTGGAACTTTGTCGCCCAGTCAGCACCCATCCATGCCATAGAAAAGAGAAACAGCACGGCAAGAAAAGAGATCAACTGTACTGACACCATCGGCAAAGGCGGGAGAATGGTCATGAGCGCCTCCCCAAAGCCAATACAATAAAAGGCGATTGACACAGACTGGGCCAAAAATAAGATAATACCTATAGATCCACCAAAGCGTACGCCAAGGGCTCGGGAAATCAGGTAATAAACCCCGCCTCCTTTTACATGAATATTGGTTGCCGCAGCTGACATGGAAACACTGGTCAGGATTGAAACGATATTTGCAATGGCGATGATTACCAGGGCACGGGACAAGCCGCCACTGCCAACCATAAAACCCATGCGCAGGAAAAGGATGATGCCCAGAATCGTCAGGATACTGGGAGTGAAAACACCACCGAAGGTTCCCAGTTTACCCAGGGACTCCGGTTTATTGTGATTTTCCGAAAGATTCATGAGGAAGTAATAAATGAGCCACGTTTGTTAAGAACCCACGATGAGAGTGAGGTAAAACCAATTGATGGGGCGGCCCCATCAGCAAGCCTGCCTGTACCAGGAAAACTATCGTATCAGGCCACCGAAAGCAATTGCAATATCTCTATTCTGACACGATATACCATATTTTGGCTCACTGAAACCGGGAGAGCACTCATCCTCCTCCCTGTCCCCTGTCTTTTTTCGGGAAAAATGGTATGTTTGTCCGCCACAGAATAATACCAGATTCTCAGCTGCTGAAAAATGTCATCATGGCTGTTTATAATTGGAGAACTCCTATGCCCCACCGCTTTTACCATGGATTATGGTTTATCCTGCTTCAGGCCATACTGGCAATTCCATTAATCGGGCATACAGCCCCGGACACAGCACCAATTATCCTGGGCCAATCATGCGCCCTTTCTGGACCGGCAAAGGATCTTGGCATCGAACTGCGTGCCGGACTGCTTGCCTCTTTTGGCCTGATAAATGACAACGGTGGTGTCAAGGGAAGAGAAATTCACCTGATAAGTCTTGATGACGGCTATGAACCGGATAAGGCCGTCAGGAACACATTAAAACTGATCACAGAAGATGATGTCTTTCTGCTGATCGGTGAAGTTGGCACCCCCACATCAAAAGCGGTCGTTCCAATTATTGAAGAATACCAAATTCCCTTTTTTGCTCCTTTTACCGGTGCAGAATTGCTGCGAAACCCTTTTAGGAAATATGTAATCAACGTTCGAGCCAGCTACTACCAGGAAATGGAACAGCTTGCTGATTACCTGATTAACCAACGCCACTTCAGCCGTATCTCCTGTTTCTATCAAAATGACAGCTATGGTTATGCCGGTCTTAAGGGGATTGAGCGTGCCCTTGCAAAACGAGGAATGCAGCTGGTATCAAAAGGAACATATGAGCGGAACACCCTTGCTGTGATGGGTGGCATGAAAGATATCTACCGGGCCGACCCGGAAGTGGTCGTGCTTGTTGGAGCATATCCCGCCTGCGCTGAGTTTATTAAACTCAGCAAGACAAAGATCAATGAAAACCTGACCTTTTGCAATATTTCCTTTGTCGGTACAGAAAGCCTCAAAGACGCTCTGGGCGCGTACGGGGCAGATGTAATTATCTCCCAGGTGGTTCCCGACCCAAAAGATCCATCGATACCACTTATCAAAGAATATATGCAATCCATGAGACGCTATCAGCACGGCGCTCCTCTCAGTTTTACAAGTCTTGAGGGATATATTGCCGGCAGACTGTTTGCTAAAATCGCTGATTCAGTTGCTGGCGAACTGACCCGTGAGTCTTTTGTATCGGCAATGCAAACGGTTGGCTCATTTAATTTAGGCGGGGTTCTTCTTTCCTTTGGCCCAGAAGATCATCAGGGAATGGATACGATCTACCTGACAACCATCTATCCAACGATTCTGAAACTTGATCAGGCCGGTGGCAAATAAATTTCATTGATCAGAAAGTAAATATTTTAAAATATTTCTACTACTCGGCAACCTGATGTTTAAATCACAGAGAATATCGCTGTCTGCGGCTCCCTTCTATGCATCCCTTCTGGTTATTCTGGCACTGGCCATTTTCATTGGTATTTTCTGGGCAATAAACGAATACCAGGCACACCAGGAAAGTATTGAAAATATACGTGAAAATTACGAAGATCAATACAAAGTTCGAGTGCGGGAAGAGCTGGACAATGTCATTGACTTCATTGATTTTACCCGCAATCAGACCAGGATAAACACAGATGAGGAAATACGTAACAGAGTCCAGTCTGCCTACTCCATCGCCTCTCACCTCTACAGCATGTATCATGATGAAATGAGTGTTGAACAATTACGCTCAATGATCGCTGAAGTGCTCCGGCCTGTTCGCTGGTATGAAGGGCGTGGTTACTACTTTGCCGGGCAGACCCAGACAGGGACGATTGATCTTTTTGCCGATGAACCATTTTTTGAAGGACAAAATCAGCTGCCGGCAGCGCATCCCTCCGGCAATGTCATCAATGATATTATCGACATCGTCCATGAAAAAGGTGCCGGTATTTATCATTATAACCTGATCAAACCGGCGTTTGAAAATCGAGAATACTCTAAAACGTCTTTTGTTAAGTATTTTCAGCCCCTTGATTGGTTTATCGGGGCAGGAATCTACAATGACGGTATGGAAAGCCTGAACAAGGCAACCAGTCTGGCAAGAATCAACCAGATGAAATTTGGCCGGGGCGGAGAAATTTTTGTTTTCCGATCTGACGGTACGATAATATCGCATAAAAACGAACAGTTAATTGGTCGTTCTATCCGCAGTCTCAAAGACAACTCTGGTTCATACGGTGAAGAGATTTGGCTCGCAGGCAAAGGGTCTGATGGGGAAGGCTATGTCAATTATCTTGAAAATTATAATGAAAATCAAACCGCTCAAAGCAAGCTCGTCTTTGTGAAATCGTATGACGACTGGGACTGGATTATTGCCGCATCAATGCATATGAGCGAGATGGAAAAGCTGATTGGTGATGCAACGAGTACCTATCAAAAAATCGCCTTTAAAAATGTATCCACCTTTATTTTCCTGTTCATTATAGCCGTCTCGCTGCTTCTGCTGATCGCCTATTATTACACCACAAAAATCAAGCAGGGATTTAATCTCTTCACTGATTTTTTCAGGCGTGCTGCCGATTCAAAAATTAAAATCCAGAAAGAGGACCTGGTCTTCCGTGAGTTTGAAAACCTCGCTCATCTCGCCAACGACATGGTTGACGACCGTATTCAGAAGGAACAACTGATTCATCGTGATGAGTTAAGACTGGATACGTTACTTAGACTTGGAATGATGGAGGATTTTACCCTCAAGGACAAGTATAATTTCACCCTGCAGAGAATAGTAGAGATTACACGTTCCGAAGAAGGTTACCTGGCGCTTGTCAATAAAAAGCAGCAGCACATAACAATTATCTCGCACTACCAATCAGATGGAACCAGGGTCCATTATCCCAACAAGCGTAAGCTCTCCAGTAATATCAACAGCGGCGGGTTGCCCGGGCAAACAGTCATACGTCAGAACGCCGTGGTTTGCAATAACTGCGCAAAAGAGTGTAAGGTCCTCTATCCATATAGAAGAGATGTCACACGACATCTCGACGTACCCATTTTCAATAGTGGATTGATCGTCCTTGTCGCCGGTGTCTGCAATAATAGAGGTCACTATGACAAGGCGGATATACGCCAGATGACGATGGTTCTGGAAGGAATGTGGCTGCACATACTGAAAACCAGGTCAGAGAAAAAAATGATTCGACTGGAAAGCCAGATTATCGCTGCCAGGGAGGCCGAACGCAGCAATATTGGCAGAATTCTTCACGACGACCTGGGGTCACATCTCAGCGGTGTCGAATTGTTAAGCAAGGCATTGAAGATGAACCTGGAAAAAGAGCTACCTGAACGAGCTGAGCAACTCGAATCGATCAGAGGACTGATTGTTGATGCCACCGAAAAAACCAGGCGTCTTGCCCGTGGACTCTATCCTGTTCATATTATCGAAAATGGCCTTGAGGCAGCCATTGAAGAATTGGCGGTTGAGGTTGAGAATCTCTTTGGTATAACCTGTGAGCTTTCTTTTGGCGGCCAGGTTGATTATATAGATAATAGCGTTGCCACACATATTTACTATATTATCAGAGAGGCAACATTTAACGCGGCGCGACATGGAGAGCCAGGCAAAATTGGTGTTGCCATGAATACCGAAATGCATACTCTGTTTGTACAGATTACAGATGACGGCTCAGGATTTGACCCATTGTCTGCCCGTAAAGGTATGGGATTGCACACTATTGACTATCGGGCAAAAGCAATTGGGGCAACATTTTCACTGGAGTCACATTGGCAGCGGGGCACAATCGTCACAGTTACCGGGGATATTGAAAATCAATGACAAACATTCTAATTGTTGATGACCACCCAATCTTTCGTATGGGCATGCGAGAATTACTGAATCAGGAAGAAGATTTCTCGGTCTGTGCGGTTGCAGAAAATATTTCCGGAGCACGAAAGGCACTCAGAGACCATCAGCCAGACCTGGCAATTATTGATATTTCGTTATCTGAAGAAAATGGTCTTGATCTGGTAAAAGAAATCGCTGCAGGACCCTGTCGCCTTCCTATACTCGTTCTCTCCCTGCATGATGAGTCAGTCTGGGCAGAACGTGCTATCAGGGCTGGGGCACGCGGATATGTCATGAAAAAAGAAGCATCAGAGTCTGTTATTTCTGCAATCAGAAATATTCTGGACGGAAAAATACATGTAAGTTCTGACATGATGGCTCACCTGCTCGACAAGTTCCAGGTCAACCCTGAAGGAAGGGGAGCTCCGACAGTAGATGTTTTAACAGATCGTGAGCTCGAAGTTTTCAGGCTTATCGGGTCAGGGCTCGCAACCAGAGAGATTGCCTCCCGCATGAATTTAGGTATCAAAACGATTGGTACCTACCGGGATCGTATCAAGCAGAAACTCTGCATCAAAAATGCCGCTGAGTTGACGCGTAGAGCAGTGCTCTGGATTGAAAAAGAGCATTTCGGCAATACCGACCTTTAGTACGCCCCTTCATGCGGTGATGAACGTCATACCACGAACAGCTAGTTCATCTTTTCCAGTTCTCTGACAATGAGCTCCAGAGGCGGACGAATATTAATATCAGAGACATAGACCCCGTTTATAATTCCATCCTTGTTAATAAATACCATTGCACGCTCTGCAGTCCCATCACTTCTGAGCAGACCATACGTATCGGCAACTCCGCCATGAGGCCAGAAGTCTGAGAGAACTTCGAACCACACCTCACCCATCTGTTGTGTCCAGGCATACAGTGTTGGTATATTGTCGACCGTAATTCCAAGAAGTACCGCATTATGACGTTCAAAAATATCTCTGGTAATAACATAGCCAGGCCACTGATCAGAACACACGGGGGTCCAGGCAGCCGGAACAAATGAAATCACAATATTTTTTTTCCCGAAAAATTGACTGAGCGTCACCTCGCCCCCTTTTACTGATCGCAAAGAGAAATCCGGCGCCCGGTCTCCGATTTTTATCTTTAATACACTATCTTTCGGTTTGAGGTGACCCGTATCATAGATTGAACTGCGATAACTGCTATCCGCAGTGATTCCTGCCGAAACAGAAACCATTATCAAAAAAAGGAAACTCGTCAACAAACCGCACAAATGCCTGGCCAGCATGACAACTACTCCCGTGATCCACCGGTCAACAGTTGCTCTAGAAAAGACTCTTTGTCATGAAAACCACCTGACTGGCGCAAAACGATAACGAATTTATTTCCATTATCCTTCTTCACCCCAATAAAGCCGGGTGTTCCGGCCCCTTCAAGCGCTTTATACATTGACAGGTCCTTATCTGGAAAGAGTGGAAATTCAATATCATACGTTGACCTGAAATGGTCTACTTCAAACGCCGAATTGCCCGCCCCAAGACCGATTATTTTAACGCTTGGCCCATCTGCTGGAAGAGACTGCATCATCTCGTACAGTTCATTTATAACAGGTGCTTCTTCCTGGCAAAAAGGGCAGTACATGCTAAACAACTCAATCAGCAGAATATCAGATTTAATATCCTGGACAGTGAATATTTCACCCGGATTCCCTTTCAAACCAAGATAGTCACGATGTTCCTGGTTTTCGGGTATCGTCAGTTCGAGGGTTGGCAAGAATTCCTGTTCGCCCGAGACGCCAGAGCCTGCGGCATAGGAAGCAGAGGAGAGAGGAAAAAAAATAATCGCAAACAGCAGGAGAAAGAACACTTTACCCATTAATGACCTCCAATAAGTAAAAATAAGTGAAAATGTATGTGAAGATACAAGCACATAACCTCATCTTCTATACCAGGCAGGCTAGCTTATTGTCTCTTTCAAGGCAAAACTTTTATCGCCTGGGAACAACTACTGTTCAGCCTAAACAAACATAAGGATTTACCGTGCATACTGCAACTATGAACAATTTCAGGATGCACGCTCTGAGCGTAGGCAAATTACCTACAGAAGTATGCAACAACGCCGTACGATGGTGACGACAGCTTTCTTACAAGACAAAAGGTCTTGGGCCGATTTTCTTATTTCGTGGCATCAACTACTTTACATACTGTTAAATTCCCAAATGGTGCCAGCATGGTACCAAATGATTATGTCGCATAATCTAATTTTTTGCGATTATGCAATCCAAGAAATCAGTAAAAATTCAGGAGGGTTGTTCATGCAGAACGAAAAGAAAGAGAGACGTTCGTTTCTGAAGCACATCCTTGCCGGATCGGCAGTATTGGCTGGTACAGCCGCTGCCATAAAACCGGCGAGAGCAGGAACTCGTAAGACATCGGTTGAAACAGACGAGATCCTCTACCATGAAAGCGAGGCATTCAAAAAATACTATGATTCACTTCGCTAATTACCTTTTCACAATAAGCTTCAGAAAGGAGGTATAGTAACATGGCCATAAGCAAAATCAGAAAGCCCTCATCGGGTGGTTCTGTTTCCGGCGGCCGAAGGGTTACCCGTAACCCGAAAGTTGCCAGGCGATCATTCCTCAAATTGTCTGCTGCCACTGCCGCTCTGACCGGTGCAGCCATGACAACAAAATTAACCAGCAAAGCAGTAGCCGCTGAAAAAAAAGAAGCCTTCAGTGGTTCGGAAACGGTCCGCACAATCTGTACCTATTGCGCAGTCGGGTGCGGAATTGAAGCCGAGGTTCAGAACGGTGTCTGGGTTCGCCAGGAAGTGGCCCAGGATCATCCCGTTTCACGGGGTGCCCACTGCTGTAAAGGTGCCGGCGCCATCGACATGGTCATCAGCGAAAAACGTCTGAAAAACCCGATGAAGCGCGTAAACGGCAAATGGACAAATATTTCCTGGGATCAGGCAATGGACGAGATCGGCACAAAACTGACCGAACTCAGAGAAAAAGATGGCCCTGATGCCCTGCATTTCAACGGCAGTGCCAAAGTTTCCACCGAGATGGCGTACCTGCAACGAAAGTTTGCTGGATTTTGGGGGTCGAACAACATTGACCACCAGGCCCGTATCTGACACTCCACAACGGTGGCAGGTGTCGCCAATACTTGGGGTTACGGAGCAATGACAAACAGCCTGAATGATATGAGGCATGCGAAAAGCATGATTTTTATCGGATCAAACGCAACGGAGGCTCACCCGGTTTCCCTGCAGCATATCCTGCATGCAAAAGAAGTGAATAATGCCCCGATCATAGTAGTCGATCCGCGTTTTACAAAACTTGCAGCAAAAGCTACTGAATTCGTTCGAATCCGCCCAGGCTCTGATGCCGCTTTTATTATGGGGCTGATAAACGAGATTATTAATAAAGGATGGCAGGACAAGGAATTTATTCGTACCCGCGTTGCCGGTTATGAAGAAATGGTTGAAGTTGCCAAACATTACACCCCTGAAGTCGTTGAAGATATCACTGGGATTCCAGCGGAACAGACACGGCGCGTTGCAGCAACCCTTGCCAAGAACAGGCCGACAAGTCTGACCTGGTGCATGGGTGGAACTCAGCACCATATCGGCTCTTCAATTACCCGCTCTTTCTGTATTCTTCAGCTGGTTCTTGGAAATATGGGTAAGTCAGGCGGCGGAACCAATATCTTCCGGGGTCATGACAATGTTCAGGGCGCAACCGACATGTGTGTCCTTGCAGACAGCCTGCCTGGATACTACGGGCTTGCAGATGGTTCATGGAAACATTGGTGTCGTGTCTGGGATGTTGATTATGACTCAATAGTCAGCCGTTTTCCATCAAAAGAATGGATGAATAAAAAAGGTTTCAGCCTTGCCCGGTGGTATGAAGGTGTTTTAATGGAAGAGAAAATCGAGTCTCCCACACCCATAAAGGCAATGATTCAGTGGGGTTGTGGTTCAAACTCCAACTCACAGTACAATCGGGTGGTAAAAGCACTGAACAAACTGGAACTGCTTGTCATCGTCGATCCATTCCCGACCATAGCTGCAGCAGTCACTAAGACAGACAACGTCTATCTGCTGCCAAGTGCGAGCCAGTATGAAACCTCAGGATCTGTTACCTCCACGTCACGCCAGATCCAATGGCGTTACAAAGTCGTCGATCCCATCTACGATTCAAAAGATGATTACCAGATCATGGATTTACTGGTAAACAAGCTTGGTTTTGCAGACGAGTTCTACAAGAACATCAAGGAAGTACCTGAAGATATTACCCGAGAGATAAATAAAGGTATGCTCACCATTGGTTATAATGGACAGACTCCGGAGCGCATTAAAAAGCACATGGAGAGCTGGCACACCTTTGACATTGACGATCTGCAGGCAAAAGGCGGTCCTTGCGACGGTGATTATTACGGTATGCCGTGGCCTTGCTGGACTGACGAACATCCGGGTACCCCGATTCTTTATGACATTTCCAAGTCGGTCAAGGAGGGCGGTCTGCCATTCAGAAACCGTTTTGGTGAGGTTACCACGTATGTGATGACTGGTCGTGAAGAGGGACAGCTCGCAGCCAAGGGCGTTTGTAACCCGGGTAGCGAAGTACAGGGTGGGTATGCAGAATTCAAAGATGTTGTCCCAGGTACCAACTGGAAAACAGACTTGTCCCAGAAAACCATCAAAACTGCTCTTGATAAAGGTATGGCACCGTTCGGTAACGCCAGGGCACGTTGTGTCGTCTGGAACTTCCCGGATCAGGTACCCATTCATCGCGAACCACTGCATTCACCCCGGCCTGACCTTGTAGCCAAATATCCGACTTATGAAGACAAGCCAAATCATTTCAGGGTGAACACCAGATTCAAGAGTGAACAAAAAACCGATCTCGTTAAGGAATATCCTTATGTGATAACAACTGGCCGTATGGTTGAACATATGGGTGGCGGTTCTGAGACAAGAAGCAGCAAGTACCTGTCTGAACTTCAGCCTGAAATGTACGCTGAAATTAACCCGCGCCTCGCCAACAATCTTGGTATCCGTAAAGGTGATATGATGATAATCGAATCGCCGGAGGGATCTAAGATCAAGGTTAAGGCATTTATTACGCCCCGTGTTGATGATAAAACAATCTTCCTGCCATACCATTTCGCCGGCACACTGATGGGAGAATCCTACCTGAAGGATTATCCGGAAGGACATGCCCCCTATGTTGTTGGTGATCCAGGCAATGTTGTCACCAACTATGGCTATGACATCATCACCCAGATCCAGGCTACCAAAGATGGGTTGTGCAAAGTCACCCGCGCTTAAGTGCGGTTGAGGAGGATTATATAATGGGAAGAATGCGATTTTTATGTGACACCGAACGCTGTATCGACTGCGGTGGTTGTGTTGTCGCCTGTAAAGAAGGAAATCATATTCCTGTCGGTGTAAACCGCCGCCGGGTTATCACAATGAAACAGGGCGAACCGGGCGAAAAATCAATCTCGGTTGCCTGTATGCACTGCTCCGACGCTCCCTGTATCGCCGTATGTCCGGTAGACGCGATCTATCAGCGTGAGGACGGTATTGTCCTGGTCAGCAAGAAGACCTGTATCGGCTGTGGCTACTGCTTCATGGCCTGTCCATTTGGGGCACCGCAGTTTCCAAGAGGCAATGTTTTTGGTGCCCGCGGAGCCATGGACAAATGTACCTTCTGCGCTGGTGGTCCTGAAGAAAACTTTAGCAAGGATGAAAAACAACTCTACGGTCAAAACCGAATTGCTGAAGGAAAGCCACCGCTCTGCTCGGCAATGTGTGCGACAAAGGCACTGCTCGCAGGTGATGCAGATGTGGTTGCTGATGTCTACAGGGAACGCGTGTTTAACCGTGGCTCAGGTACGAATGCCTGGGGTTGGTCCAGGGCGTATAAAAAAGAATAACTACCATAACAACCGGGCGGGAGTATCTGATGCTCCCGCCCATTTTCAGGAGAAACCTATGCAAAGGCTTATTGCGTCCGGGGTTCTGGTTATGGTTGTCTATGCTGTCACCCTGATTGTCGGGACGGCTATTGCAGCGCCAACTGCTTTCACCGGCCTGGCCCCATACTTTTCACCCCAATATTACAGTGAAATGTATGGCGGTATCACCGGCAACTGGCAGGAAATGGGTCAGCTTTTTACTCAGCTTCAATCCACTGTTTTCTGGAAGATTTTTCTCGGGGTAATTACCATTATTCCGATTGTATTTTTACTTCACTTTATCATCGTCGGAGCTAAAAAGTTCTCTCACGATGGTCCGGAAATACTTTTTTTCAATAAATTTGCCCGTATCATTCACTGGATTGGAGCGCCCTCTTTTATCCTCTTGGTGGTCACGGGGTTATTGATAATTTTTGGTTCCTTCTTTGGTGGTGGTGCACCAATTCGCCTTGCCCGAGATATCCATATCATATCGGCAATGGTGTTTGCTGTTATTGCAGTATTTATGTTTTTAATCTGGGTCAAGGATATGTTTCCCGCACCATATGATATTCTGTGGGTCTTCATCCTCGGTGGTTATCTCAGCAAGGACAAGAAGCCCGTCCCTGCCGGCAAATTCAATGCCGGCCAGAAGGCCTGGTTTTGGCTGGCCACGGCCGGTGGTGGCGTGATGGCATATACCGGCTATATTATCTGGGGCATGGGGGCAGACCTGGATACGGTCCGTCTCTACGTGATTATTCATAACGTGCTGGGTATGGTACTGATTTCATTTACATTGACCCACATATACATGTCAATGTTTGCCATTAAAGGCTCACTCCAGAGTATGATCACCGGTTACAAACCAAAAGAGGAAGTGGATATTCTGCATAGCAGATATAAATATGAGTAAATAGAATATATCCTGCATAAAGCAGAACCTTATTGAACGCGAGATCCCGAATCGGATCTCGCGTTTTTTTCAGTACACCTGTCACTCTCTCACCATCCAATACATCGAAAAATCATATATAAACCAGGACTATTTATCCTCGGTTGTGATAAAAAAAAGCAGAATGATAAAAAAAAATGATGCTTAATATCATTTTTTGTTCTAATGTTCGCCGTAACGTTCTACTCTGTCATAGTTAATGAGTGTTCGTATAGTAATCTATCACTGTTTGGATGCTGGCGGAAAATCATACCGCTCAATAATTAATTAAAGTGACGATCTGGTCAATCTTCACTTAAGGGCAGTAACGCAGCCTGCCGGTTGCTCAACTGCAAAGGAGGAATAATTAAGGCTGTAACATCTTGACATTAATGTTGTATAGCGATGCGGTGGGATATCAGTATGAGGGACACGGGTTCCTTCTGAGACCACCTCTTGGTATGCATACACATTCTGTCAGAGAGCTTGCTGTTCTTCAGAGTCCAACGGAGGATTCAAGGAAAGAACAGAACACAGTCACAAAAAAGGAGGAGAACAATGGAAGAAAGTAAAAGTTATGATGTTAACTTTTTCAAGCCATCGACACCATTCTTACGAGAGAATATCCGGGTAATTATCATCGGACTTGTCATCTGGGGGGTCATGACCTACGGATCTCAGATCCTTTTCAAAATCGTGGAAACCCCCACCCCGGAAGCCCCTTATACAGCTTTTCAACAAATCGCTCCCAAACTTGCAGACGGTAGCGCAACCCCTGAAGAAAAAGTAACTGCTGCCAATTTCTATCTCGCTTTTCTCGGCAAAAGTGCCGCACTGTTGAAAAATGATGCACTTAAAGGTGCGTTCACATCAACGCTCTACAGTCTTCTGTCTGACGCAGAGAAAAAGACCCTGATGACTGTTGCAGAAACAGCTGCAACGGATAAAACGGTTAACGTAGACTTTATCAACACGGCTCTTGGTATTACCGACAACAAGGCCATGATGGCTGTTGTCCCATACGCTCTGGCCCCTGTCAGTGCTGACAATTTGGCAATGACCGATGATTCTCTCACACCGGTTATGGATAAATTCTTTATTCATAATCAATCCGTTTTCACCGATACTATCGTTTTTGGTTTTCCATTTCATTATCTCTACACGGCACTCATTCTCCTGACAGCCTTCGTGCTCATCTGCCTCGTGTACTGCCAGGTTATTGACAAGATGATGAAAAAATATGGAATGGAATCTTCATACGAATAGGAGGAGTGAGACATGAATAGAATCACATATACAACGCTATCGTTACTCGTATTACTCTCGGCGACGCTGCTCGTTGCCGTTCCAGCCTTCGCAGCAAGCGGTACAGCGCTCGAAGGCAGTTTCAAGACGATGCCTGCAATCATTCTCGGGTCCTGTATCCTGCTTTTTCTGGTTGTCGGTTTTATGAACAAGGCTGAAGGAACTGCTGATTTCTATGCTGCAGGGCGTTCCATCTCCAGGGTTGGGTCCGGTATGGCGATTGCCTCTAACTGGATGTCAGCTGCCTCTTTCCTGGGTATGGCGGCAATCATGTACGGATCTGGCTATCACGGCCTCTCATACGTGGTTGGCTGGACGGGCGGTTACTGCCTGCTCCTGCTGCTGATGGCCTCACAGATCAGGCGATTCGGAAAGTATACCGCCACTGACTTTATCGGTGACCGTTACTATTCCAGCGGCTTGCGTCTGTTCACGGCAGTCGTTGCAATCTTTATCTCATTTTGTTACATGGTTGGCCAGTTCGGTGGTATCGGTCTGATGTTCAAATGGATTTTTGGAATGAATTACACCTACTCGGTTATCATCGGTGGGGGTGTTTGCCTTGCCTATACACTTGTTTCAGGTATGCTTGGTGTGACCAAAAACCAGATT
Organism: uncultured delta proteobacterium; assembly: GCA_963776075.1. Lineage (GTDB taxonomy): Bacteria > Desulfobacterota > Desulfobulbia > Desulfobulbales > Desulfocapsaceae > MADRE3. Next base: position 180,336 of record CAVZLG010000002.1, on the reverse strand, counting down.
GTTCAGTACGTCATCCTGATTACGGCCTTCCTGATTCCGGCCTTTATCCTGACCTTCAAATTTGACTATTTCTGGCTCATTCCAGAACTCGGTTATGGTCGTGTTGTTTCAGACATCGTTGCGGGTAATGCCACGCCATATATGAATTCACTGGGGCATGCCATGCAGACGGTGCCGCAACCGGAATTCGCCATGCCGTGGGATACGGCAACCGGCAAGGATTTCTTCCAGTGGATGGCGACCTGCTTCGCGCTGATGGTCGGAACCGCAGGACTCCCGCATGTTATCCAGAAATTCTATGTTGTCCCGAAGCCCAGTGATGCACGCTGGTCGGTAACCTGGGGCCTGTTCTTTATCTGCCTGCTCTACTGGACCGCACCGCTGTACTCCGCTTTTGGTAGAATCCTCTCCTCTAACCCTGAAGTTGGTAACCTGGCAAAAGATGCTATTGTTGTCTATACTGCCCAGCTTGGTTCAGTAAATCCTCTGATCGTTGGTTTCCTCGCAGCAGGTGCCGTTTCCGCCGCCTTCTCAACCGTTTCCGGTCTGCTGGTAGCGGGCTCATCTGCATTTTCCAATGATATCTACTTTAGGCTCATTAATCCTGAAGCAACCGGTGACCAGCAGATAAGAATGGCTCGTATCGCAACGATCGTCATGGCGCTCGGTGTTATGCTTGTCGCCCTTTTAAAGCTGGCTCTCGTGGCCCAGCTCGTGGCCCTGGCCTTCTCCATTGCCGGCTGTACGATTTTCCCACTGTTCCTCCTTGGAATCTGGTGGAGTCGCTCCAACCGCTCCGGTGGTATTGCCAGCCTTACCGTTGGTGCCGGATTTACCGCGATTGCTCTTTTTTACTTTATCTGCGGTAAATTCGGCGTTGCCCTTCCCGGTGCCGCGTTCGTCGGCTACTGGTTAAATCCTTGGTACTATGCCTGGATCGCTACTCCGCTCGCCATCCTGGCCAATATCTTTGTCTCAATGAGTACGGAAGATACCCCTGAGGAAATCAGGAAGCACTTGGCATCTGAGGTACATGGTGTAAGATAACGCCTGAACCGTTTTGGTCTTCAACGTGCCAGTTGCACGTTGAAGACCAAAACATCCCTACTCTTTACTTTCCATCGAGGAATATCTTTTTCAATGCAATCAGGCACGAAAAAAGTTCTTTCAATCGTCATTACCATCACCGCAACAATCTTCATCGGCTCTTATTTCTATTACGATTCAATTAACAAAAGTGAAGATCCCCGTATCCTTCCGGCGAAAGAGCTGTTTCTTAAATATGACAAAGAACTTGAGAGTGACGAGTATGTTCAGGCGCTGAGTATGCTTGACCAGATGCTGGCTATTTACCGTCAAAACTCCAGGCTATGAAAAATCATATGAAATCGGAGTATTATTGAACAATAAAGCCACGGTATATCTCGTTGAGCTGGAGACAGAGCTCCTCACCAGAGAAGACGTTGCCAAAGAAGCGCTGGACAAGCCCCTGGCTGTTGCCGCCGATTATACGAATCAGGCAGTTGAAATCTATGAGAACTGGATGCAGGATATGGGTTCGTTATCCGAAGAACAGATCAAAGAACGGATTTCGCCCTATTTTCAAAAAGATGATCCAGCCTTTGGAGATATGAACGTCAATAGACTTTTGAAGAAACGGGTAAACCTCATCCTTGATGCTCAAATTGAGACCCCCCGTCGCTTATCTGTATCCCTGACTAATCTTGGTATGATCAACAGGTATCGCGGCAATCTGGAAGAAGCAAAAGCAAACTATGAAAAAGCCATTGAGTTGTGGGACAGAAATTACACGGCCCAGGATAACCTTGCCATCCTTCATAATCAGCCGGTGAAAAAACGATCCATGCTCTCACGACTCTTTCCCCCGGAAAAAATCGATAAGTAAAAGGATAAACCTCATTAAACTGCCTGGATTGATTTTCAGAAGCGCTTTTTGATCATGCTGGTCAGCGGATCAAGGGCTCCAAACATTTTTTTCACCTTCTTTGCCACCTTTTGTTCTTCCTGAAAAATTGACTCCAGGGAAATGAGCGGATCATGATCAGGGTTGCTGATATAGTTCTTTATCGCCTCGATCTTTCTGACGATCTCCTTTTCCGCCCGCTGCTTGAGAATAGATTTCAGGCGAATAATATTTTCATTGGCAGCTTCATCCTGTTCATTATGCTGATATTGTTTAATTTTATATTTGATTCTCTGGTCAATCAGCTCCAGCACTAATTCTTCGTAGTCATCACCAAGCCATATGGTCTCCGGTACCAGATCTCCAAAGTGAGTAACGCCCAGGATATCCTTGTTCTGATTCCAGTAACCAAGGAGAAACTCTGTCTCCAGGCTCTTGTAGTTTTGCCGCGGCATATACATCCGTCGCAGATACTGCAACACTTTCTCTGTCTTTTTCACGTGACCACCAATGATCACCGAACCGCCCACCTCTCCCTTGGTAACCCCCTTGGTCCAGGGAGCACCGGTAATACCAAAGTCGTGGTAGATGGGGATATGTAAAATCGCCGACAGGGTGTTTAAGGCGAGTGCATAGCCTGCCGAAGGCCCACCAACATTATAGGAAGCAGAGAGTAATTGGTGATGGATCGTCAGTTTGGCCAGAAACTCCCCGAGGAGTTTTGCCATGCTGATCTGCGGATTCAGAGCCTGAAAATAGTTTTTAACCAGCGTCAATGCCTCTTGTGCAGACTGCTGAGTCATCTGAACAGCCATTTCCATCTGGGCTGAACTGTCGCCTGAGCCGGAGACCGCACCGGTCACCAGCACCTTCTCTGAAGAAAGGCTGTAGGTCAGGCTCGTGGCGATAGGCAACAGCACTCCGTCAACTTCGTTCGCTCCGACACCGATAATAAAGCCTTTCTGGGGCTCCTGGCTGAGCTCTGCCTCAAGAAAATCATCGAGTTCAACCTTACCTTTTTTGGTCGGACTCTGTGAAGTTTCCTGCCTGGCATGGCGCAAGTGGGAATAGCCCAGGGGGTAATCACCTTCCGAAGTGACTGAAGAAAACAGATTAATTGCTTCATCGTAACGTGATAAGAATTCGACAGGTGATTCTCTCAATGATTTTTGCAATGTCCCCGGGTTACCAAGTGACTCCACGATACCGGCGAGCGTTTTCAGGTTGAATTTCAGGAAACGCTCCTGCTTTTCATGGGATAGTGCTGAAATCTCTCTGAATTTTTTCAACACCATTAATTCCGTACTCCGAAGGGATAAGGCCTTCTCGACAAATGCAGTAAAATCGGCGGGAGTATTACAAATCCCCTTTGCTGCATCAATCACCTTTCCTGACGTCAAACCGTCTGCAAGAGGAGTCTTGCCGAGTGTGGCATCGATTATATCGGTCATATCCCGCTTGGCCAGTTGTCCGGATACTTCAAGGACTTTCAGCCGCTTTGAGCGGATCAGTGCAGGATCAAGAAGATCCAGCCTGTTTGTGGTCAACACCGTAAATACTTTTGATAACGGCTGCTCACCATCGATAATGTTGAGAAACTTATTGGTTAACCGATCAGATGGAGAACCACCGCTGCTGCTTCGGCGAGGAGCAAGTGCGTCTCCCTCATCAAAAAACACCGCTGCTGGAGCAATCATTTTGGCTATATCGTATATCTTAACAAGATTTTCGACTGTTCCGTCTATCGGGTTTGACGGATTGTGCAATGCACTGGGGCTGGTACTGATATCGTGGATATTTTTGTTTTCACTCAACCACGTCCGAACCAGGTACGTTTTTCCGCTTCCCGGAGGGCCATTGAGCACAACCCCTTTCTCTTCATTGACATTATAGATCAGGCAGTTGTTTGCCATTTCTGAAAAGGTGTCTTTAATATCACCAACGTAATCATCCCAATGAGCCGATCGATCAATCCTGTTAACCACCTTTTTAAACAGGTCTCCGAAGGAGTTCCTGGCAACCATTTCAAAAGCGTTTCGTACCAGCAGTGAGTCATCGAGATATTCGGCCCTGAAGCTTCCCTTTATACTGATAATATAACCCACCAGTTTACGCACATAAGCAGGAGTGACCTTCAGTGCCCGTTCCGAAAATATATTATAGAACTTGCCAACCGATGTGTTGAGATCCTCTTCATCTAACCATTTAATATTATCATAACCAGGCCGATCTTCTTCTGCACTGACCCTGATATTGTTTCTCATCAGCTCTATTCTGACGATCTCTTTCATGTTGGCTTTTTTCAGCCAATAATCGGAGACATCAATAATCAGCCCCTTTTCAACGAATCGACGGTATATGGCAGAGTCAAATACCTCTGGTTGGTCGGAGGTTGCGATCAGTAAACAATCCCTGGTGCCGTTAATAATTTCATCTATAATGATATTGGAACTGTCGACAAGGGTGCCCTGCTGGCGCTCAACCCCGCCACTCGAGCCACCACTTTCTTTCCGGGCAAAAGCGCTATGTGCTTCTTCGAGGTGACGAATGCAGGTAGATCTGGGATTACCGAATGATCGCCTCAGGTAGTTTCCCGGCTCACCGGAAAGTGCTGTCTGAAAATCATTCGGCGTTACTCGAGCATAATCAACGATTAAACTCTGCTCCTCAAGATCACTCATATTCCGGCTAATCTTTTTCCGGAAGAGAAGGCTCACCAGTGGTATTCTTGACAGTGTCTTATATCGTCGCAGTTTCTTCCTCCGCTCAATATCAGAGGCAAGTGATGGAGAAACCTCGTCAACGCTCTTCCAGAAGGGGACGTCAGACATAATACGAGATCGTTTCTGGCCCAGATCGACCTCGGGCCGGACCTCATTTTTAAAAAAGACCTGTTCTATCGCTTCCGCTGCCGTTGCGCTCTTACCACTGCCGCTGGTACCAATAAAAAGAATAATCGGCGCCTGCGGTACTTCCGGATCCGTCGTATATTCTTTTCTTATATGAGCCCTGTATATCTTCTCAAACAGATCTCTGAGCTGCTCGGGAAGATGAACTCCTGAAAGTTCTCGATCAAGAAGTGCCTTCATGTAGGCATGATCTTTGCTGTTGAGCTCTCTTTCCAGGATATGATTCCATGCTTTTCTCGGTATCGTATGGCCGGATACTTCAAAACGTTTCTGCCAGTCGGTCAGGATTTCGGGGTTTTTCAGGATTTTCAGATCACGCTTCCTGGAAGAAAACATGAACCAGCGAAACAGTGACGACAGTCTCTTAAAAAACCCTCCATGGGGCTTATACTGATTAAGACGTGCACGCATAAACTCCTTGGTCTCATAAGACCAGGAAGCGACCAGGCTGTCTATCTCATCAATTCTTTTTTCAGGAAGACAGATATAATTAATTTTCTTGGTTAATCGTCTTGGCATTACCTGGCCCCAACTCAGTTATTATTGGGAGCGAGCGGCAGTGTAACAGCTGGTACTTTTTCCGTATTCTGAATTACTACCGTGTTCTGCCCTGTCTGGTTTTTCTCATAAGCCGAGGCCCATTTCTGCTGAACCAGAAACTGAAGCAGTGAAGTATCTGTTGAACCGTCAGCTCTGCCAACCTCCTGCTGCAGTGAACGAATTCCTTCCAGGTAGGCGGCATAGAGTTTCCTGATCCTGCTTGCTTCCTGATCTGCTGCATAGTTTTCAGCCTCGGCTATCAACTCTCTTCGCTTCTTCTCATCAGAGGCTTCCACCAGTTTGTCCCCAAAACGGGTTTCTCTCAAAACAAAACTGACGATCTCAATACCATATTTTTTTTCAAGCGTTGGTCCGCCTTCATTGATCGGCTGTGCTTTTATCTCTTTGAAAATTTTCTCTTTTACCTGTTGACGATCACTAATTAATGCCTTTACCGGTTCCGCCTGCAGGACATCCTTGACGATTCCGTCATAGTCTCCCTGCAGCAATGCCATCGGGTTCAGGTTTTCAATCGCCCAGATCCTCAAATCCCTGATGCGGTAGGTGAGAAGGGCCGAGGTCCATATAGCTACATTTTCGCTTGAAATAATTCTCATCGGTTCGGCAGTGCCACCCAGATACATGGTCTGGTTCATCAGTGTTACTTCCTGCTCTATTTTCGTGAAAAATGGTAACCGGGCATGCCAGCCAACCTCAGTTACCGCTTGCCGTTTACCCCCTAGTTTTTCAAGCACTACTGCATGATTCATCTTCACCTTAAATATCGTTTTTGTCGCATAAATGCCTGCAATAATACTGTAGGCGACAATGACGACCAGTGAGATCAGAAGAATAATTCGTCCCAAGCGGAACACAAACGCTCGCTGGAACAACCTGGGTATTTGAGTGTCTGGCATAATGACTCCTGTACCATATTTAAGAACAACTCCGACACACCTGTCTCCACGTTGCCCATACGGACAAAGAACAGGAAACATCAGAGAAAATAATAAACGACCCTGCTTTAACCTAAAGATATATAACCGATCTGCCCCCTGTCAATTACAGGGAGTTCATTTTGTTATATCGATTCGATTCTTTGAGTCTTTATGATCACGACTCAAAGATTTACTGGTTAAAAAGCACTCCGCCTAACGCCCTATTGGTGCGGAAACGTGGTGCGGTAAAACGAGCGGAGTTACTGTGAGAAGAACTATTACTGGAGAGACGTTGCTTGCAGAAATGTTATTCCGGCAGTGAATAGCGTTGTAAAATATCTTCCAGGCTGGTCAGAATTTCAGGCGAATTATCAACAAATTCTATTCCTGCACCATGGTTGTCAACCCGGGCAACCTGACCACACACGGTAATTTTCTCAACATCCAGCCCATCTCCGAAAGCAATATCCACCTGACATTTTTCACCAAGAGGTAAAGCATGTTCAACCGGAAAGTAACACCCTCCCAGGCTTAGATTATCTATCATACCGGAATGATAGGCATCAATTCTCACTAATAGCAGGGAGGTGGACAGTTTAAGCTGAACACGGGTACAAGACCTTCTTTCTTGAACAATCGGGGAACGTTGGCTATTCACTTTGAGCTGGTATCTTATGATTTTGAGAGAATCTGCTTGATGGCACGACCCATTCGTGGGAGGGTCACAGGTTTTTCCAGGAAATGGTCTATTCCGAGGTTCTTTATCTTTTCAGTTTCCTCATTTTTAGAATAGCCGCTGATGACAATCGCTTTTTGATGGGGATAGCGCTTCAGGATTTGCTCGTAGGTTTCTCGACCGTTGAGTCCGTTACCCATGATCATATCAAGAATAACCAGGTCAACCTTTTGGGATTGCAGGAAACTCAGGCCGTCATCACCACTTACAACTGAGAAGACCTTATACCCGAGATTAGTCAAAAGCTTGGCTATCAATTCGTTTTGTTCCTGTTCATCATCGATGAGTAAAATTGATTCACCGCTCCCCTGGAGCGACCGAGCGGTTCCAACATCCTGCTGGCTGTATACCTCATCTCTTGTACCCGGCAGATATATTTCAAACCTGACTCCTGGTCTGTTATCCTTCATCTCCACCCAGCCGTTATGCTCCTGAACAGTATTCCAGACAATTGACAGACCGAGACCAGTACCGCTTTTCCCCATTGTCTTTGTGGAGTAAAAAGGATCAAAGATGTGGTCCTTATCTTTATCCTCAACACCGGGACCGTTGTCTGAAACAGTCAATTTGATATATTCTCCGGCGGATAATACAGTCTGTTGCCCTATTGCAATCGGTTTGGATAAGACACAATTTTTCGTGGATATCTTTATCACCCCATCATTTTGTAAGGCATCAAGTGCATTACCGATAAGGTTCAGCAGGATTTTATGAATGTGCTGAGGAGAGCAATAGCTGTTAAACAGATCGTTTTGAAGCTCAGTCTGGATAACGACCCCTGGATGCTCTGCCTGCCGCTCGGAATGCTCCAGGGAGCTGAGGTGGCTGAGGATAATATCATTAATGTTTTCCACCGAGGTTTTCGGCAGGCGGCCTCGTGCAATCGAGACCAGGTCTGAAACGACTGCCGCAGCCCTTTTACCAGCTTCCTGTATTTTTTTAATTGATGGGTAATACCTGTCAGACTCCGTCATCTGTGATAAAAGTAAATCCGGATAACTGACAACACCGGTGAGAATATTGTTGAGATCATGGGCGACAGAACCTGCCATAAGTCCAAGAGCCCTAAGTTTCTGGGCTTTTGCCAGCTTTAACTGCAGCAGCAGCTTCTCTTCTTCGGCTTTAACGCGATCCGAAACATCTCGCATCGCACAAACATGTACCTGACGTTCAAGATATTGAATAGATTGCGATTTTACCTCTATCGGTATTTTCGAACCATTTTTCATCTGGCCAGTTATTTCAAAACTGCCGATTTTCCCACTTTCAATTCGTTTCAAAACCTGGGGTAATGACTCAGGAGCAACAATTTTTTCAAAAAATACACCATCAGACAGTTCTGTCGTTGAGTAACCAAAGAGTGTTAAGAACTGTCTGTTCGCTTCAATAAACCGCCCATCGTCATGGATGACAATACCCTCCCAGGATGCCTCTGCAAGCGCCTGGAATCGGTTGTGACTGATCTCAAGTCTCCTGGTCAGCTCATTGTGTTCTAAGGCTTTATCGATTGTTTTGATCAGCAGTTCATGATTAATCGGCTTACTTAAAAAATCGTATGCGCCATTTTGCATGGCTTTTACTGCTGTCTCCACAGTACCCAGGCCAGTCAACATAACGGCGGTAGTATTTTTAACCGATTTTTGAATATACTCAGCTATCTCACATCCGGACATATCAGGAAGTGAAACATCAAGGAGTGCGAGGTCAAAATCATTTTCCTGCAGCAGCGTTAAAGCTTCCGTTCCGGTCAGTGCCTTGGTACAGGTATAGTTATAGTGTTGGAGAATGGCATCCAGGCTATTAATAAAGCGCTCTTCGTCATCAACCAGTAGAATATTCGGTACGCTAGTCATCTTTGCGTGTCTTAACTGAATGTTCACCCTGTCGATACAGGAAAGTAAATGGCAAAGCGAGTACCTTCTTCAAGCGTGCTCTCGCAGGATATTGAGCCACCGAGTTCATTTACCGTTTTATCAATAATTGACAACCCAAGACCTGAATGTCCATTATTTTTGGTCGTCACAAACGGTTTAAATAAGTTCTGTTTTATGATATCTGGTAAACCCGGACCGGTGTCTTCTACCACAATTTCAATACCATCGGCTGATGGTGTACCACCTTTATACTGGTCTTTTGCAACTCTTGATGTCGTAACGGTAACATCTCCGCCATCAGTCATCGCCTCGGCTGCATTTTTGAGAAGATTGATTATCACCTGTTTAAGGGCGTCTCGCGAGGCCATAATCTTGGGCAGATTGTTATCAGGTCGGAATGTGAGGGTAATATCAGCAGGTTTAAACAGTGATGGCCTTATCAGGTGAACAAGGTCCCCAACAACCGTATTGACATCTGTTTTCTCCAGTTTCGTAAATGCTGACTGTGAAAACATATCCATCTGGTTAACCATTGCAGAAATACGGCTTATCTCTTCACCAATAATTCCAAGCTCTCCCTGAATTTCATCATCCTTGGAAAATTTCAGGCTCATCGTGGTAAGATAGTTCGTTATTATTCCCAATGGGTTATTAATCTCATGCGCAACTTTGCGGGCTGTCATCGACACGGCAGCCATCCTTTCGGCTTCTATCTCTTCAGCCTTCTTTACCTTAATTCGTTCAAGAAACAGACTGAGACCGACCTGCTGCGAAACAACTTTCATGAGCTTCAAGTCGCTTCTTGATAACACCTGCATTGACTCAGGCAGCCCCATCAGTGCGACACCGATGGCCTGCTTATCGGCCACCAGCGGCATAAGCAGGAGCGTCGTGCAGCCAAATGCTTTCAGTACCTGAGCATCAGCCATATTTACGGGGGGGCTGGCGGTTGTGAGATAGGCAACCGCTGATTCTTTGTAAGATCCGACTATTGCACTGGTGCTCTTCTGCACAGAAAGCGTCAGCCCCTGGCTCAAGTGCTGTAAACTGCTTGAACCGGAGGTCTGACCCTGCAGGAAGCCTTCACTTTTATCCGGTAAAAAGAGTACAATTTTTTCGATATCAAAGAGGATATTAGTGGCGTGTTCAAAAGCGTTTATCACTTCCTCAATATCATCCGCCTGCACTAACCCTTCAAGGAATCCAGATAATAGTGAAATGCTTCTTACACGATTAGTCAGGGCAGATTGAGTCTGTGCGTCATGTTCCTGATCTCCTGTCTCACTCTCCTGCTGGCTGTCAGACTCTGCAGTTCCTGGTATGACAACTTTTATATCCAGGTCATCGGCAATCTGCAGCACCTCCTCGGTCGCACCGTCAACAATCGTATCAACATCATTACCGTCAAGCCCGAACAATTGTTCAACGGTCTCAGCGACCTGCCCGGCTCCATGGTTGTCCTCACTCAGGAGACTGGCTAGATGAATGATTTTAACCAGGGGGAATGCTTCACTCACCTGTTCAAGAGGCTCATGGTGGTATTTGATCGCATCAGCCATCAGTGAATCAAGATGCCAGTTGCCAACCAACCATGCCCCCACTTCGCAATGTGTTACACCGATCAGCTGCTTTTCCGCCCACAGCACATTCTGCACATCTTCTGTTTTAAGGAGTATAGACTCATGCTCAGTCGGGTAAGTGGAAACCAGAATCAATCGACCAACGTCATGCAGCAGTCCGGAGAGATAGGCCTCATCACGACTTTCATAGCCTGTTTTCTGGGCAATTCGCTGGGCAAGGGTAGCCGTTAAAAGTGAATGATACCAGAACGCACTGATATTGAATCGTTTTACACCTTTAAATTTTTTCCGATCAAATACCTGGTGAATCGAGGTCGTAATGGCAATATTCTTGATACTGTTGGCACCGAGATAAACAACCGCCTGCTCCACACCCTTAAACTTCTTCTGTAAACCGTAATATGCTGAATTCACCAGCTGCAGGACTTTCAGGCTGAGAACAGGGTCCTTGCTGATAATAGAGGCTATTTCAGATATTGGGGTATTTTCACTCTCACATGCTTCGAGCAGTTTGAGAAGAATTTCTGGAAGTGTCGGCAGGTTGCCGGATTTCTGGATCTCAGAGTAAACTTTTTCCTTGCTGATCATCGATCTGATTTTAGTAGGGATTAAATGGAGTCAACAACAGCATAAATGTTAATGAACTACCGACAGCGCCTCTCTCAGGGTATCCACTGTCTGGTTACCATTATTGATATTTTTTACAAGCACTATCTTTACTCTGGTCACGCCGAAACATTTTTTTAGCCAGGTATTCAACATATTATATTAAATACCCCAAATTATTTAAAGTTATACTATCAATAAAAAAAAATCACAACTGAGCGACTGAACAAGGGATCTCCTGTTAGGCAGGAAGTTCTGAGGAATAAAAGAAAATTCAATATATAAACAGGTACTTATGCGGATTATTTGCCATCAGGGAGACAACCATACAAATTTAGCCGCCTCCAGAGACTCCACTCAGATAAAAAATCACCATTTCGCTGGTTACCACTATTGGGGAGAGGACCCATGATTGTTAATTGCCTTTTTCACGTAGGGCAAAAGATTCTCGACCACGATAGTATACCCCTCAGCAGTCGGATGAATGCCATCGGGTTGATTAAGCTCCGGCCTGGCAGCAACATCTTTGAGAAAAAAAGGCATGAAGATGACTGGATAGTCTGCTGCCAGTCTGGGATAGATCTGATTAAAGGCACTCAGATACTCCGGTCCAAGGTTTGTTACCATTTGCATACCGGTGAGCACAACCCTGATATTGCGGGCAAGCAGTGTCTCTATAATCGAGCTGATGTTTTCTTCTATCAGCTTCGGTTCAATCCCGCGCAGCCCGTCATTACCACCTGTTTCCAGGATGACAATATCCGGCTGCAGCTTCAAGACCCAGTCCACACGCGCTTTGGCTCCACTGCTTGTCTCACCGCTGACACCACTGTTAATGACGTCATAGTGCAACCCTGACGCTGCCAGCAACTGCTTGAGCTGTTCTGGGTAACTCTTCTGTCCACTAACGCCCAGCCCGGCAGTCAGGCTGTCTCCCATAGCCACGATTATCCCCTGGTAGGTTTTTTTCTCCTGTGGAGCCTGCTCTGTTTGAGACTGCTCGCAACCGGACAGCAGGTAGAGCATGACCAGCCCCGCTAAGAACAACCGTATTACCGAGCAAGATACATTTATGGTGTATGAACCAGACATTATGCCCCGTTATATTGCCTCAGGTAAGCACCCGGTTTCTGTTTTATTATTCTCATGGAACTCACTAAAGCAATACCAACAACCATCAGTACTGTAAGCAAAATGGTGATGACCATCAGCTGAAAATATGACTGGTAGGTAATCTCAAAAACATACTTACACAAAAGCCAGCAACTGATATTTGCCAGCACTAATGCCATAATTGAACTGATTACCCCCACGATCATATTTTCATAAGTCACAGCAAGAAAAATGAAGCGCGATTTACCGCCAAGTACTTTATAAAAAACAACCTCTTTTACACGCTCCATATGAGTCGCAAATATGGAGCTGACCAGAATCAAGCATCCCGCTGCGATGGAAAATGACGCAAAGAATGTTATAACTGCTGATAAACGACTGAGCAAGGCTCCAAATTGCAGCGCCATTTCTGAAACATTTATCGTACTGACATGAGGCATCTTTGTTACAATCCTCGTTATCATCTCCGGTATCAAATCTTTTTGAACATGCAGAGCTGCAAACAGGGTTTGTGGGGCTGACTCAAGGACCTGGGGCTCAAATACAAAATAAAAAAACGGTGACAGCTTTGATTGGGTCCTGGTTCTGATACTCACAACCTGAGCATCAATTTGAACTCCCTGAATATTGAAGAGAAGGCGATCGTTAATTGAGAAATTGCCAATGTCACCAATCGTGTCGAGTATTGACACAGGGACAACACCAGCCTCCAGATCTCCACGACCGAACAGAGTATCACCTTTGACGATTATTTCGTCCTTTAACAAATCTTCTCGGTACGTCAAGTTGAATTCCCGGCCAAGATTATCACTCTTTCTTTTCTTTTCCATCTCCTGGTCAATCGGTGTGCCATTAACGGAAAGAAGGCGTGCCCGTATTACAGGGAAAAGCGGGTCTGACGAACCGACGAGTGAGTAAAACAGCTCTGTCTGATCTTTTTGAATATCAAGACAAAAGAGATTCGGAGCATCTTCAGGATAAGAGTCTACAAAGTTGGCAAAGAGGTTGAGCTTAAGAAGAAATATGGTCAGCAACACAGTAAGCGCCGAAGTCAACGTTACAATAATTGAACGGGTTGCGTTGCCTGTCCGAAAAAGGCTTCTCATCGCCTGACGCAGGGCAAGATTCGAGACAGGGATGCGGCGAATGAGTTTCAATATGAGCATTGTCACAAAGGTGATAACGGCAATAACAGTCAGCAGTCCTGCTGAGAAAATAATACCCGTCTTCACATCTTCGAGCTGATTGACGACCAGGAGCAAAAGAAACAGACCGCCCAGGCTCATGATGATATAACGCGTCTTATTCGGACTTCTGAGTGGTTTTTCACTGCGAAAAATCTCAACCGGTTTGACCTGACTCAACTGGTAGAGCGGCAGAAAGGTAAACAACGTTACAACCATCGGACCAATAATCAAACTTTCCGCAATATCATAGAGAGATAAGGTCAGTGCAATGTTGTCCGGAAGCAGTTCATGAAAGAGAAGGGGAAAAAATTGTTTAATCGCAGTGCCCATAACAAGACCGCAGACACTGCCTGTAAAACCAAGAATCAAGACAATGGCCAGGTAATGACCAAGCAGGAAACGATAGCTTGAACCAAGGGCCTTGGCAACAGCGATTGTTTTCTGCTTTTGACGAAACATGGCCGAAAGAGTACGCTGCATACCAATACCGCTCAACAACAGGGTAAAAATCGAAATGAAGGATAAGAAAAAAAGAAGGTTATCAAAAAAGCGTTTTATTCCTGAGCGAGCCTCCTGGGCAGTCTCAACCCGCTCCTGACCACGCAGTGCGTGCTGCTTAATCTGCCGGTGAATCGAATCGACCTCTTCCAGATTGTTTATTTTAAGCAGTATTTCATACTCTGCCCTACTTCCTGTACCCATGAGCCCAAGTTTGTTAATATCACTGGCAGAAACAAAAATGCGTGGCCCAAACGAAAAAAAAGCGACCGGCCGCGCTGATTCATAGAGCACCACATCTGAAATCTCCAGAACTGCATTGCCGATATGCAGATACGAGCCAGTTGTTACACCAAGCCGGTCCAGTAATGCCTGGGCAACAACAATTTTCCCAGGCTGCAACACCTGCTGAAGGTCTTTGCCGGACAGCAGCTTCACCGTTCCGTAATGAGGATACCCGGAGTCAACAACCTTGATGCTTGAAAAAAGAGATGTTTCTTTGTCATCAGGCCTGACGACAGAATAGAATTCATAGGTCTTTAAGCTCGAGATCCTGTTATCCTGTTGAAATTGGTCAACTTCCCGGATTACCGACTCTGAAATCGGCTGATGAGAGTGGATAACAATATCAGCTCCATGGAGTATTCGTGCTTCACCGACCAGAGACTGATAAACATTTCTCTTAAAACTGTTCAGTGCTGTCAGGGTGGCCAGGGACAGTGCCACACATAAAATAAAGGTTACAGACTGTTTACCGCTATGGCGGATCTCTTCGATAATGAAACGAAAGTGCATATTCATAACTGATTGTCACCGCCGATCAGGCGACCGTCACGGAGAAAAAGTTTCCGATCCGCCCTATTGGCAATCTCCACGCTATGGGTTGCCATAACCAGCGTTGCCCTCTGCTCTTCCTGCAGTTCCAGGATCAGGCTGATGATTCCCCGGCTGTTCTCCGAGTCAAGGTTTCCGGTCGGTTCATCTGCAAACAGCAGTTTGGGCTTATTAATGAGCGCTCTGCAAATTGCTACACGCTGTTTTTCTCCGCCCGACAACTGCTCAGGATGGCTGTTCCGTCGATCCCATAAACCCACACGATTAAGGAGGGATTCCGCCTTCTCCCTTGCATCTGCATCCTTTCTTAATTCAGCAGGAAACATGACATTTTCTACGGCATTGAGAGAAGGTATCAGGTGGAAAGCCTGAAAAACAAACCCGATTAACTCATTGCGTATTGGCGCCAGATCATCCTCACCGAGCCCGGTAATCTCTCGTCCTGAAATTTTGACGCTGCCGTGACTAGGGTGATCCAATCCTGATAAAAGGCTCAGCAAGGTGGTTTTACCGCTGCCACTGCTGCCTGCGACAACAACAAATTCACCGGAATCTATCTCCAGATCAATATCATCTAAAACGGTTATGATCCGTCCTTCAATTTCATAGGTTTTCGTTACATTCTTTGCTTCAATCATTTTTTGTATCATGATACTTCTCTAGGGTTTATTCAATTTAGTACGCCGCCAGATGGCAATAGATTATAATCACGAATTTCTGGAAAGGTGTGATCACCCCAACGTTTCTCCCCTAAGCATGATGAGAAATGTTCAGGCGGTCACGTCTGACAAGGCTGGACCACCCCAAGAGAAGAGGCAAGGAATCGGGCAGCATTTTCAGCCCCTGAAAGATTAACCTCATACGTATCAAGTCTGTCATTTCCAGCTGCAAGAAGCACCGATAATTTTGTGTCAAGAATTGATGAATCGTAAACACAATCCTGCTCCTCAACTGCCAGCAGGCTATCGGGCATTTTATTGACAAGAGCTGAGAGGTGCTGTTGCTGCTCCTGATCCCGCATATTTCTCATAACAACAAGAGCGGGTTTACCTGCAGCCATAACATCCACTAACGAGTTGTAACCGCCAAAGATCATGGCTGTTTGTGAATTTTTAAGCGTTTCCAGATAGTTGCTTCCAAATGGATATACCGCACAGTGATTGAGTTTTTCAAAGCTTTCTCTCAGGCTCAAGGAAATATCACTTCCGAGAAAAAATCTGAACTCCCCGTGCCCCCCGCCCCGTGTTTTCATAATGCTGGCAAGCAATTCGAGAAACCTGTTGGTCTGTTCACCAGCCCATGGCACAGATATGGTGCAGCGGAAGCGGGCCCTTCTTTTCACCTGATCATGGCTGGAATCTTCAATTTCCTTGAGACGCGAGACATACCCGCACTCCTCTGCTCTGGTTGAAAATTGGGTAGTAAGGCTTTGGTAATGTGCAGTGCCGAGAATTGCAGAATCGCCATACCATAGCAGGCCGGAATAGTATTGTTTGAAGAGATCAACAGCCAGGTTTGAAGATGTCTGTTTTACGCTGCCGACCACGCCTCTCATCCCGAGCAGCCACCGGGTCTTCCTGTTAATTTCAGGATCTTGAAGCGACGGGAGGAGCTCCTTGTGTTTGCCCTGTGGTGAGTGATCAGCAAGGACGATCCGGGGACGATACAGCTGTATTATCTGGCGGATATGCTCCCCCCTGATTATTCCCAATTGGTGGTCACCGTAGGCCGATTTCCCGTCAATACCTCGAGATTTTCCATCGATAACTTCAGTCTGGTAAGCCGGGAGTTTTAACCAGTCCAGCGGCCCTGTACCTATTAACTCCTGAGTCTGTGAACCGCCCGTAACCAGGAGCAGGCGCAGCTCAGGGTATAATCTACGCACGGCAAGACCGATGGCCACTGATCGACTTATATGGCCAAGCCCCCGGCCATCATGGGCATAAAGCAACAGATCGACCGGGGGAAACTGCGGTAGTGTTAGGTTCATCGCTCAATTATTCGGCGCGCCTGCCAGAAGTGGTCATTCCAGTAAACATCAGCCAGGTCAGACAGGCTGACGCCTCTTTTTGTTGAGACATGCATAAATTGGCCATTGCCTTTGTAAATGCCGACATGTTTATCAAAAAAACCTGTTTTGAAAAATACCAGATCGGTCGGTTTCAGCTCTGATCGGGCAATTTTATTTCCAGATTTTGCCTGAATCTTCGTCGTTCGCGGCAGCGAGATGCCAAACAGCCTGTAATAGGTCTGCTGTACAAACCCGGAACAATCGATACCTCGTTTATCCATTCCACCATCACGATATGGTGTCCCGGCCCATTTATCGAAGTGCTGATCGAGCACCCTGCTGGTCTCCATGGTATCTGACAAGTCAACAACCGGCCCGGGTTCATAATCTGCTGGTTGCTGGTATGACACTTTACCAGAACAGCTGGCCAGAATAGATACCATTAATGACAGAAATACGTATATGATATATCTCACAACCGCTCTCTTTGCCTTTTTCTCTCTGGAAACAACACCTCGCTCTGCCCTACCCCACACACCGTGACTTTTTCTTGCTGGTAACACTTTTAGCTGGCTCATCTCAAGAAAATTATACCGCTGCCATGTCAGACAGGTACTATAACTCCAATATGTTTCAACTGCTACTCCTTGAAATATTCACTGGATTTTCTTCACAATTATTATTCGATGGGGTAAAATGAGAGGTCTGCTCGAATAATTTAATCAGTCCTTTTTACGTTAGACAGAGAGCTACCCGGTACATATGAAAATTTCATTTTATATGCCTTTTAAGCCGTTTGGTCATAAAAATCCGTCGGGTGATCTTATCACTGGCATGGAGCTTCATGATTTTTTATCCAAGAAAAATCATGAAGTAGACATAGCCAGTGCCCTGCGCAGCCGATGGCTGTACCTCAAACCGTGGAAATTTTTGAATGTTGCTCGTGAACGGGACCGGGTTATCAGTGCGCAAAAAAGCTGCCCTGCCGATATCTGGCTCAGTTATCACACCTATTATAAAGCTCCTGATCTCCTGGGCCCAATCTGCAGCTCCAGACTGTCCA
The DNA here is from genome assembly GCA_963776075.1 of uncultured delta proteobacterium. Lineage (GTDB taxonomy): Bacteria > Desulfobacterota > Desulfobulbia > Desulfobulbales > Desulfocapsaceae > MADRE3. Next base: position 162,523 of record CAVZLG010000002.1, on the reverse strand, counting down.
TACCATATGCGATTTTTCAGGGAATATATTCAACGAAAAGAAAACGCAGCCTGAAAACCTTTCCCGGCTTTCTGTTGAATCGTACCGCTCTGCAGGCAGCTCAGGTCGTTTTTACCAACAAAAAGACAGATGAGCATAACCTCAAACGACTCCTGCCGGAAGAACGCGTGAAATATATTTCCCCCGGCCTCATTCCCGATCAATTCAACTTTGACCTGGTTGCCCGAAGAGCGCTGAAAGAGCAATGGAATGTAGGAGAACGAAGGGTTGTAATGACCACTGCCATGCTCAGGCCTGGAGTAAAGACAACTGGAGTTATACAGGTAATAGACAGTTGTGCAGAACTGCGGAAGAGAGGCCATGACCTCATCTTGATCGTCATTGGAGATGGTGTCAACCGGAGCCTGATAGAGCAGGAAGGTAGAGAGAAGCTGTCTGGCAATATCCTTTTTCTGGGAAAGATACCCCGGCACGAACTGTATCGTTATTATAGCGCTGCAGACGTCTTTGCTTTTCCAGGTATCGAGGAAGCGCTCGGAATGGTTTACCTCGAAGCACAATCAGCCGGTCTGCCGGTTGTCGCCTATAATAATTGGGGAGCAAAAGAGGCAGTTATTCACAACGAAACCGGACTTCTATCATCTGCAGAAAAACCGGAGGCATTTACGCAGGACATTGAAACGCTGGTTGTTGATCGCGATAGAAGAATCAAAATGCGTGATGCCGCAAAAACACATATCCGGGCAAATCATGACTCCACTATAAATTATCAGGCAGTCAACGCGAAGTTGCTGGAAATCGTCAGATCTTTTTCCCCGGTGGATTAATTACCCGGCACGGCAATGACTCCTGAACATGATCAGTTGAAATATTCTCTATTTAATCAGGCATACATATGAGATCAACCTTCATTCTGTTCCTCTTTTTTTCCATCTGCATCAGCACCTGTCTGCCCTCTTTTGCAGCAGCGTCTCCCGAATCTGGCAACATTGAATGGTTTACCCTTATCATAGGACTTGCCGGCGGGCTGGCCCTCTTTCTTGCCGGGCTCGAGCAGCTCTCGGAAGGTTTGAAAAAAGCTGCCGGTCAAACACTCAAGATAATGCTTGCAAAACTTACCACCAACCGGATCATGGGGGCAATAACCGGGGCCGCAGTTACCGGTATACTCAACTCCTCCTCAATCACCACCGTACTTGTCGTCGGCTTTGTCACTGCCGGGTTAATGACGCTATCACAATCGGTAGGTGTCATTATGGGAGCAAACATTGGTTCAACGGTAACTGCTCAGATCCTTGCCTTTAATGTCAGTAAATATGCGCTGCTTCCGGTCGCTGTCGGCTTTTTCATGATCTTTGCCGGTAAAAACGAAAAGCTGAAACATGGCGGAATGATGATGATGGGGATCGGGCTGGTTTTTTTCGGTATGGCGGTAATGAGCAGCGCGATGACGCCGCTGCGATCATATGACCCATTCCTCAATTTCCTGAAAAAAATGGAAAACCCGGCACTGGGAATACTGGCGGGAGCGATTTTCACTGGCCTTGTGCAATCCTCAGCAGCTACTGTCGGAATTGCCATTGCCTTGGCCAGTGAGGGATTCTTAATGCTGGAGGCAGGAATTGCACTGGCGCTTGGAGCAAATATCGGCACCTGTGTAACCGCGCTGCTGGCAGCACTCGGCAAACCAACCGAGGCAGTCCGAGCTGCTGCCGTCCATGTTTCTTTCAACATTGTCGGTGTGTTGTTATGGATCAGCTTTATTCCTTACCTGGCATCCATTGCTATCACGGTTTCACCTTCAAGCCCAGCCCTTGAAGGCGGGGCTCGGATGGCAGCGGAAGTCCCCCGTCAAATCGCCAACGCCAACACCATTTTTAATGTTGTCAACACCTGCTTATTTCTTCCTTTCACCTCCTTTTTTGCCTGGCTCGCGACCCGTCTCGTTCCAGACCGGCCAAAATCAGATAAGATCATAGAACCCATCTTCCTTGACGATGCCGTCCTCGATGTTCCATCCATTGCCCTCGAACGCGTCAGACAGGAACTCTCGAGAATTAATGAAATCATTTTTGATATGCTTGAAAAGACCAGAGTTGCCCTGAAATCTGGAAACATGCACCAGCTGCGTTCACTGAAACGAGATGATGACAAGGTTGACAGCCTGGAAAAAGCCTGTATCAGCTATTTGAGCAAGATCCGGCAGCATCAGCTGACCGAGAGGGAAAGTAGAGAGCACCAGGCATTGATGATAACAACTGTTGCCCTTGAAAATCTGGGTGATGTGATAGAAACAAATCTGGCTGAGTTAAGTGAACAGGAAATCGGCGTCCAATACACCAGAAGCGCTGAAACATCAAAACTGACTGACGGGTTATATATTACAGTCCACGACTCACTTGCCTTCACCCGCCTGGTAATCCGCGATAATGATATGGATGCTGCTCGTCAGATTATCGATCTTGAGCCGCATATTAAAAAATTAAGACATGATCTGATGGTGAGAAAATCCGTACGACTTGGCAGCAGTGATGACCGGGCAATCATCATCGCCCGAATAGAAATCTCTGTCGCCAGTAAACTTCAGAGGATGTATAACCTCACCAAACATATCGCCACTGAAATGCTCGCTGCATCCGGAGCAAGTGAACAGTACCTGGCGCCTGCTGCAAAACGAATCGCTTATTGAAAAGAGCTCATATGCGTGAAGCTGTCCGGCTCCAAAGATGTTTGTTTATACTTGACAGCATCGGGCTTCTGCTTATAATCGCACACATCTGTGAGCGAATAACTGTCTTGTTTAAAGAAGATTAAAGTATTTGATCTGAAAACCTTACTTCTCCTATAAAAAAATGAAAATTATTGTTTCAGGCTCCATGGCTTACGACAGAATTATGGATTTCCCGGAATACTTTTCCGATCATATTTTACCTGACAAAATTCATGTTCTTAATGTGTCCTTCCAGGTTAATGGCGTAACTGAAAATTTTGGAGGAACTGCTGGAAACATTGCTTACGCCTTAAGACTGATGGGCGAGTCACCTGTTATCTCGGCAACAATCGGCCACGATACCACCAGATATTTCAAATGGCTGGAAGAAAACAGGATCTCGACTGAGAATATAAAGGTTATTGAAGACGAATTTACCGCCGGGGCTTATATTACCACAGACAAGGCCAACAATCAGATAACAGGGTTTAATCCCGGAGCAATGAAATACAGTTCGGATCTGGACTTTGATGCACTGGTTCCTGAAGATACCTTGTTAATTGCCTCGCCCGGTAATCTCGACGACATGATTAACTACCCGAAGATATGTAGAGAAAGAGGGATCAGGTGTATTTTTGATCCAGGCCAGGCGCTCCCGGTATTGCAGGCAGATCCACTGGCAGAAGCAATTGCAGAAAGTTCGATGCTTATCGTCAATGATTATGAATTTGACATGATCATGAACAAGACCGGGCTGTCAAAAACTTCGCTGCTCGACCTTGCAGGTACGACCATCATTACTCTCGGGGAGCACGGCTCAAGGCTGTTTATAGATGATCGTGAGATCACCATTGCCCCCGCCAGGGCAGAAAAAGTTACTGATCCGACGGGGTGTGGTGATGCATACAGAGGCGGCTTAATCAGCGGTATCGTAGCAGGAAAGAGCCTTGCTGAAAGTGCCCGGCTCGGAAGTGTATGTGCCTCCTTTGCCGTTGAATGTTACGGTACACAAGTTTATTCTTTCACTGCAGAAGAGTTTAGTGACCGCCTGGAAAACGGCTCCTGAGAACAAGTATTTCTCTTAATCTCAAATTGTTAAGACGGTTAAGGTTTGTTGATTTTTTTTAGAATAAGGTGGTTATTATTGACAGACTGAAGGTGGTACTTTCCCTCACCAAGTGACAACGATCTTTTGGCATCCTTTTTCAGGAAGCGCTTCTCATATGCTTGTTCGGGGTCCATATCGAGTAAATATAGATCGACGATAATCGTTTTCTTCTCTACGCCCTTAAAAACGAGCCCGTTCCGACCAATAACAAATTTTTCATCTCGCTTTAATATAACCTGATCCTTGTATACTGTTTGCTGAACAGGTCGACCTACATAGTCAAATTCCTTGAGCCCCCTTGTAGGACCCTGCTTAATAAAATCAGTTGAAACATACAATATGCCAAGCACAATAATTAATATTGTGACGATCAGGAGTGGAACAAACCAGTTATTATTCTCTTCTGATGATATCATCCTCTTCTCCCATATTTGTCGCCAGGCCTTGTAAAACCGGCGTTTATGGTCGGGAAATTCATCTTGAAAAAGACGAACGCAGACATCATCCCTTCCTGGGCTGAATCTATATGTTAGAAGCATATAAAAAATACAATAGAATTAAAATAATTTCCAGTTGTTTAATGATGCACCCTCTCGGGAACAGATCGAATATTGGCTTTGTGTTTCTGTCTATTCCCAAAAGAGGCCTGTTCTCTATCGCTGATGTATCTGACATTTCAATAAGTGATACAAATTTGCATGGAACTCTCGTTATTAGTGGGTAACTGAAGCTCAACCATCATATCTGGATGGAATACAAACCAGCACGAACAAAGCAATGAAAAACAGCGGTGGTCGTTTTGAACATCGATGCTCGCCGATAATTGGAACTTTTTTCATGACAGTCAAACCAAAAGTCTTACATTTTGAAATAGAGGACTCGGGCAAGCAGCGGATCATTTTACCGTGCCAGATAACCAATAACTCAGGAGTAACGCATGCGTGAAAATTTCTTTCGATTGAGTTGTATGAGCCTTGCAGCAATCATTGCTGGCTCGATTATATCGCTATCCCAGAATGCCTATGCTGCTGCCATCCTTGAAGGTCAGCGGATGCACCCGGTGCAAGGCACGGAAGGTATGGTCGTCACCAGCCATTATCTTGCCACCCAATCTGCCCAGGAGGTTTTGAAGAAAGGTGGTAACGCCATTGATGCAGCTGCGACAGCGGCATTTTCACTGGCAGTTACCCAACCACGATCGGGCAATATCGGTGGTGGCGGCTTTATGCTGATTTCATCAGAGCAAAAGGATGAAGTTGTTGCTATCGATTATCGGGAAAAAGCACCAGGTGGAGCAACTGTCGACATGTTTCTCGATAAGGATGGTAATGCCGACAGTGAAGTCTCACGCTATTCCCATTTGGCGGCGGGTGTGCCGGGAACTGTTGCTGGTCTTGCCATGGCACTTGAACAATACGGCACCATCAGTCTTCCGGAAGCGATGGCCCCGGCGATTAAACTGGCCGAGGAGGGGTTTGTCGTCACCCCACGTTTCAGTGAGGGGCTCAAGAATAAAGAGAAAATACTCAAAAAATGGGATTCTTCGAAGAAAATTTTCTATAAGGCCGATGGCAGCTACTACGAGCCCGGTGATCTGTTTATTCAAAAAGATCTGGCAGCAACGTTAAAGCGCATTTCCCAGAACGGTATCAAAGAATTTTATGAAGGTAAAACTGCCGAACTGCTGGTCGCTGAAATGGCAAAACATGGTGGTCTCATTACCATGGATGATATGAAAAACTATTCCCCGGTTTTAAGGACACCAGTGCACGGTAACTACCGTGGGTATGATATCTATTCGATGTCTCCGCCGAGTTCGGGCGGCGTGCACGTGGTGCAGATCTTAAACATCCTTGAAGGCTTTCCGATTTCGGAATATGGCCATAATTCAACCCAAACCATCCATTTGATGGCGGAGGCAATGAAACGCGCTTATGCTGACCGTTCATTCTATCTGGGTGATGAAGATTTTATCACAGTACCGTTGAAAGGATTGACTTCAAAAAAATATGCCACCTCTCTACGGGAAGGCATCGACACTAAAAAAGCAACGCCGAGCAGCACTATTGCCCCTGGCAAACCGTTGCCATACGAGAGTAATGAAACAACACATTTTTCTATTGTCGATACGTTTGGCAATGGTGTCTCCAACACCTATACCATCAACTTCAGTTACGGCTCCGGTATCGTGGTCGAGGGAGCAGGATTCCTGCTTAACAATGAAATGGATGATTTCTCCGCAAAACCCGGTATTCCAAACGCTTACGGCTTGATTGGTGGTGAGGCAAATAAAATCGAACCGGATAAACGTATGCTCAGCTCAATGTCACCCACCATCGTCAAGCAGGAGGGTAAAAACTTCTTGGTAACCGGCAGCCCGGGAGGCTCCCGCATAATCACCACCACGCTGCAGGTGATCATGAATGTTATAGATCACGGACTTAATATCCAGAGTTCTGTCGCAGCGCCGCGCATCCACCATCAGTGGCTGCCTGATCAATTGCGGATTGAAGAAGGCCTCAGTCCCGACACTATCAGGGGGTTACAGGATATGGGTCACGAGGTGATACAGAAATCTGCCATGGGTGCCATTCAGTCCATCATGGTCAAGGATGGTGTGATGTATGGTGGTGCCGATCCACGCAGGTCGACTGCTCTGGCCGCCGGATTATAAGCACGACTTCGATATCACGCTTGCATCGGAATCAGTTTTACCTTGCAGATCATTCATTTGTTTCTAGACCGTAGACCTGTCTTGGAGCAAGATATTGAGGAAACCTGTCTATGAGCGTGCGTCGGAGAAGATAACAGAAGTGGCACTCATCAATATATTTTCCCTCGTGTTTCACACTGTATTGCTTTGCAAGCGCTGCCGGGCCCCCTTTAGCGAGTGAGCCACATATCGGATGCAATTCTACCTTATACCCGCTTATAAGCTCTGAGAGTGACGTTTTAAACATGTTGCCCATACTTATACCCTGGCACGCATGGACATGGCCGTATGGATCCACATGCACCCGAGAAGGGCACTGGAGTTCCTCATGCGGGCATTCTATGAGATCATGCCACGGTCTCCGAGGTAACCCTGCCGTCAATTTCTCAACGGCTCTTCCTTTGAACATCGCACCTCCACCAACGACAGAAGCCCCTTTATCCTGTCCCTGACCAGGCAGTTCCTCAACAAACGGCTTTTTGATACAAATCGCAGAAGTCTTCATATTGAGTTTTCGAGCTGCCACCACGGCTCGTTTGGCAGAATTGTTTTCTTCTTCTCTGTAGTGAAACAAATCATCGCTGATGCTAAGATCATCGAGCCCACAATCATGGAGCGGTTTTAACCATAGTTCTGCGTCTTTCTCGGAAATCGCCCAATATCCGTTGGTCACGATGCCGACCCGAAAGCCCATATCCCGTGCAAGCGTAACCCCCTCAACCAAGAGGGGATAGAAAAGAAATGGCTCACCTCCCTCGAAGTAGATCCACTCCACACCGCCGATTTTCAATGATTCGTCAAGAACCTGGCGAATTTGTTGTAATGTCATCGTACCTTCAGCGAAGGGGCCTGAGTAGAGGAAGCAATGATCACACTCAAAGGTACACTGGTACGTCAAGAGGATATGTACATTTGTCAACATGGTCCCTCCATGGCCTTGAAAGAAAGCAGTATCAATATAATCGTTCTTCCTGGTTGCCTCTGTTAATAAGTATCTTTAACAGAAATGGTGTCAAGAAAGGAATAGTTTCCTGGGCTGGCTTCTCCAGATACAAGGCTTATATTTAATGCTGCCAGGAAACGAACTGCACACATACCTATAGACCGAGGTGAAGGATGAAACTCATTTTCGTATACAACGCAGATAGTGGTATTACCAACACTATCAAGGATATCGGGCAAAAATTATTCGATCCCCAGAATTACGGGTGTCTTCTCTGTAGTCTCACCCATGGCACATTTCGGGAAAATTCGGAATGGAAAGCATTTCGTCAGAGCAGCGACATAAAAATGCAGTTTCTCCATCGTGACGAGTTTGAGCAGCGCTATGACATGCATATTGAATATCCAGTTATTCTCAGAGAGGATGATACCCTGGAGGTTGCCGTCAGCAAGGACCAGATGGCCGCTCTTGCGTCGCTGGATGACCTCATTGAGACGGTAAAAAACCTTGAACGGGAAACGGGCTCAGAGAGCTAACGAAGAGAGAACGCAAATAACTGGTGTGAGGTTTTCGATGAGAATATTTTTGTTTTTTGTGCTGATTTTCCTGTTTTCAAGCATTGAGGCCACCGGTGGTGAAGCCGATGTCGTCGGTGTTGAGGTGGTAAAGGACGGCAACGGGTCTTACCGTTTCAACGTCAGTGTCTCTCATGAAGATACCGGCTGGAAACACTACGCTGACAGGTGGGAAGTCCTGGGTCCGGACGGCTCTGCCCTGGGAACCCGCACACTCCTTCATCCCCATGTTGATGAACAACCGTTCACGCGGAGCCTGTCGGGGGTGAAGATTCCAGAAGGTGTTACCGAGGTATCCATACGTGCCCACGATTCAGTGCATGAATACGGTGGTTCCGTAATCAGGAAAAAACTTCCCTGAAAATTGCCAAACACCCACTCCTCTGTTCCCCAATTTAGGCATGCCCCATGCTGCAATAAAACAGTTTGGCAGTGAATGATCACGTTACTGAAGCTCTCGGCTAACAAAAAAAAGGCAGAGCCATTTCTGACTCTGCCTTTTTTGGGAGAAGGAGAAAGAAGAGGAGTCACTCTTTCTCCACTAGAAAAAAAGAGGTTGATATGGCAGTCTTGTCTTATTTTCTAGCTAACACTCAATAGTTCAGCATTAACAGATGAATCCTGCCTACTGAACACTGAAGATGGAAATTTAAACACCAACCAACAACACAAGATCAGTAATGGAAGTACAATTTGAATTGAAAGGGGTAACAACCAGATAAACCAGTAGTATTCACTATTCCACATGATGATCCTCCTATAATGTGTGTAGGTTTCACATTCAAGTGCTAGATATGAACTTTATCCAAACAGGCACAGCTTGAGTCAACTGGGCCTATGCATTCTTCTGACTTTATACTAAACAAAATCACATCACACAATGGGCATGAATACCCAATTACCTATGGGTATATATACCTAAAGTAGAGATTTTGAGAAAAGATATCAAACTCTTCTGCCCCCCTATAGGCTTACTGAATAAAAATAAAGAAATGTAATAATTCCAGACTACGACAATAGAGCACAAGAAAGAAAAGTGGCGTGATCTCATCTAGGCATGCTGGGTTTATCCCACAAATAGGAAGGTTGTCATTTCTAGACTCTCTTTGTTGCCTTATTAAACCAGCATTGAGAGTGTCACTATCTGTGCATTGATTGTTTTTATTCCGATCAGCCTTATTGTATTGTTAATATAAGTAATCATTTAACTTTTTCACAAAGAGCAGCACATGAAGGCCTCCGATCTGTTTATTAAGGCGCTCGAAGCGGAAGATGTCAGGTACATTTTTGGAATTCCCGGTGAGGAAAACCTTGACCTTCTCAATTCCCTGAAAGATTCACCGATAGAGCTCATCCTGACCAGGCATGAACAGGCTGCCGGTTTCATGGCCGCTACCTATGGGAGACTAACCGGTAAAGCCGGGGTTTGCATCGCGACCCTTGGTCCCGGTGCCACTAATCTCGTTACGGCAGCTGCTTATGCCCAACTTGGTGCCATGCCAATGCTTATGATCACTGGCCAGAAACCGATCAAGTCGAGTAAACAGGGCCAGTTTCAGATCGTCGATATCATTGACATGATGAAGCCCCTGACAAAATACACTCGTCAGATTGCCAGTGCCAACAATATCCCAAGCCGAATTCGTGAAGCGTTTCGACTTGCCGAAGAAGAACGGCCGGGAGCAGTTCATCTAGAATTGCCGGAAGATATTGCCTCTGAATTAACAAGTAGTGAAGTTATTGAAAAAACATGGTACCGCAGACCGCTGGCTGAAGACAAGTCGATTTCCCAGGCAGTAGATATGATTCATCAGGCCAGACGACCACTACTGCTGCTGGGCGCTGGTGCAAACCGAAAACACTCGAGTAATATGCTCAGAGAGTTTATCGATTCGACAGGAATCTATTTTATCAGTACCCAGATGGGTAAGGGGGTCATCGACGAGCGTCACCCACATTTCCTTGGCAATGCTGCACTTTCTGCAAATGATTTTCTCCATCGAGCTATCAGCCACACCGATCTGATCATCAACGTTGGCCATGATGTGGTTGAAAAACCTCCATTTTTCATGCAGCAGGGAGGGTTCAAGGTTATCCATGTAAATTACCTGACCGCAGCGGTCGATCCGATATATTATCCACAGATTGGTGTGATTGGTGATATCGCTAATTCCATCTATCAACTCGGCAACAAGATCACCCCCCAAAGTCATTGGAATTTCAGATATTTTAACGAGATCAAGGAAGCAACAGAGCAACACTTGCTCGAAGGAATCAGCGATAATCGTTTTCCTGTTTATCCACAGCGGCTCGTGCACGATATTCGTCAAGTAATGCCTGACGATGGTATTATCGCTCTGGACAACGGTGTCTATAAAATCTGGTTTGCCAGAAATTACAAGGCTCATAAACCAAACACCGTATTACTTGATAATGCACTCGCCTCTATGGGAGCAGGCCTTCCCTCTGCACTTGCCGCTCGGATTGTGTATCCGAAACGAAAAATTCTCGCCATCTGCGGTGATGGGGGGTTCATGATGAATTCACAGGAGATGGAAACCGCAGTGCGTCTTGGCATTGATCTGGTTGTTATCGTTCTCAGGGATAACGCCTATGGCATGGTCAAATGGAAACAGATCAATATGGGATTTGCAAATTTCGGCCTTGATATCGGTAATCCCGATTTTGTCACCTATGCAGAAAGTTATGGAGCTCATGGGCACCGTTTGAATGCTGCAGAGGAGCTTATTCCCCAGATTGAGCTTTGTTTCAAAACTCCTGGTGTTCACCTGGTTGAAGTCCCCATTGATTATTCAGATAATGACCGGATACTGAATCACGAAATCAAAGAGAAAAGTAAATTTTTGTAGGAGCCTGAGATGAAACATCTACAGATCCTGGTACCTGGAGCACCTGAGCCTACTGATTCGCTCGATATCACTTCCCCATTTGATTTCTCAAAACTTGGTTCTGTTGTTTTGGCAGAGGAAAAAACTGTCGAAAAGGCCCTTCAGAATGCTTTTGAACGCTACCAGGACAAGTTATAGGGGATACCACTCTCGCCACCCGACTCGCTACCGATTCAAGAGTGGCCTTTTTAAGTTTTATCGGCAGCAGCAGGGTCGGTTGGATGCTGCGCTCGAAACTTGCTCCGGGTACACGCTGTGCCCTTGAACATGGAGGAGTCGCACCGGTTATCATCGCGGAAGACGCCGATATAGATATGGCCATTCCTAAGCTGTTAAAGGGTGGTTTTTATCACGCCGGGCAGGTCTGCGTCTCTGTCCAACGGGTTTTTGCTCACGAAACATTAGCGAATCACTTTGCCGGGCGTCTTGCCGCTGAAGCAGTAAGGCTTATAATCGGCGACCCGACGATGAGAACGACCGAGGTTGGCCCATTGATTGATCCAGCTGAAGTAACACGTATAAATCAGTGGGTGCAGGAGGCGGTTGAGGGCGGGGCTACATTACTGTGCGGCGGTAAAAAACTATCTGATAGCTGCTATGAATGCACCGTATTGCTCGACCCGCCGGAATCAGCCCTCATCAGCAAAAAGGAAGTCTTTGGCCCGGTTGTCTGTATTTATTCTTATAACGACATTGAAGAGGCTATCACACGTGCAAACCAGCTTCCCTTTTCTTTTCAGGCAGCTGTCTTCACAAGAAATATCGACACTGCAATGAAGATCTATCGGGGGCTTGACGGCTCAGCCATCATGGTCAACGATCACACCGCGTTTCGTGTCGATTGGATGCCCTTTGCGGGATTGAAAGAATCTGGACTTGGCACGGGCGGTATACCCCATACCATAAAGGATATGCAGGTCAGTAAGATGCTGGTGATACATTCACTCGAGTTATAGCTGGTCAGAAAATCGACGATCATCGCTAGAAAAACCCAGAAAACCAGAATATCCGGCGACTCCACATTTCTGCTGAAAACGCGCAGGCAGATATCCTGAATTAACATCTCATGGAGCAAAGAATTGCTGTTGGTTGACAGTACGTCTGTATCCCCTTAAAGTTTCCCGGTAGCCCTGACCGTATTGAATGGATTCCATAAATCATTCCAGGGCACGTGCTGATAGTCAACAAACTCGTACTCGAAAATCAGAATACAAGGAGGATCACAATGGCTCATACTTGTGAAAATTGTGGAGCAGTTGCTGATGACCCCGGACATTTATGCAATCCGTCTGATTATACATTGCATTGTGATTACTGTGGTCAGCATAATGTATCAGCGAACCATGTCTGCAAAGGTAAATTAGCTGCGATGAAATACTCTTGCAACACCTGTGGAAGAGTGGCGAAAGAAAAACAAAATCTCTGTAATCCAACCGATATTATTTAAACCGTTAAGAAGCTTTCATTAAAACGAAAGCCGCTCTTTTTAACACCCTCACGATCACTCTTGATGATTGAGAGGGTGTTAAGAGAGCAGCGCTCATTAAAGTGGCATACCAACCGGGCAGGCTCGTTCACACCGGCGACAATATTTAATAATTTTTATTGGGTCGTCAAAACCTTCAACATCCTGCTCTTTTGCAATTTCATTGTCCACATCCATCTGTTTGTTACAGGCAGGCCTGGAAAATGAGCCATCCCTCCCTGGCAGTATCGTCTGCCCATACTCATCCTCTGAGTAGATCTTAGTGTCAAAGGCATGTTGCGGACAGGCTTTGCGGCACAATTCGTCACACATACTGCATGGGTCGAACTTCATGGGACCGGTTGAGGGCAGTTCGATATCGAGTGTCAGGGCTCGAAGCCGAATTCGTGGTCCAAACTCCGGGGTAACCAGGATATTATTTCTGCCGATACAGCCAAGAGCAGCCAACACCGCTGAGTCCTTGAGGTACGTACCTCCCTTCTCAACATGATAGGGAAGGTGAAATACCCCGACGCCAAACTGTTCGGGAATCCAGTCACAAAGCTCCCGGACAACCTTGGCCAGCACCCGGTTGCCCGGAGGATCCACGCGGCCGAACCACCAGTCCATTTCCGGCTTTTCCTCCGGGTGGTGAACGGCAATCACCATTACAGTCTTGGCATCTTCAGGCCATAAGACCTCTCCTGGCTCCAGACCCAGTTTGTTTTTTCGGGTACCAATTCCTTCACCTGCTCCGGGCATCATGGGCGCGAAGGTAAAAGATGGCGCCTTTTTCAGGTCTTTGACCGAGGCAAATCCCACCAGGTCGGCACCAAGATCTTTCGCTTTCAGCAAGAGTGCTGAAGATATTTTCAAGTTATCTTTTCGTGCCATATCCTCACCCATTATTCTGATTTTTTAATATCCTCAGCAGGCAATACTGCAACCTTGCGGGCCAGCATCTCTCCATAATCTTCTTTAACCCACTTCATCAGGGAGAAGACCATCACCAGCAGTACTGGTATGAGCGGCAGCGCAACAACAATGGATGAGAGCTGTACGGCCTTGAGCTGACCGGTCGACAATAAGCCGACTGCAAAAAGTCCAAGGATAATACCCCAAAGAGTCCTGTTCCATCGTGGTGGTTCATCATCGCCGCTCAATGTCCTGGTTACCTGTGATGACAGTGTGTAGGCTGCAGAATTCAGTGTGGTTGCCAGAAAGATGAAACAGAGGATGGTAAAAGCCGGGATAAAAAGAAATTTTGCTCCAGGTATGGTATTGAGAATGGTGACGATGGTTACATCGTTTGACCATCCGGATTCTTTCAACACACCATAGACATCAAGACCGCCGGAGGTCTGGAGGTTGATTGCATAGCCGCCCCAGATAGCAAAGAATACCCAGCATCCCAGGGATCCCCATACAAGCTCACCGAGAATTACCTGACGAATGGTCCTGCCCTTCGATATACGGGCGACAAAGAGGCCCATCATTGGTGCGTATGCAACCCACCAGGCCCAGTAAAATACGGTCCAGCCCTCCGGAAATCCACCGTTTGTAATCGGGTCAGTCCACAGGCTGATCTTGAAAAAATCACTGAACATCAAACCCAGACTGTTACACCAGTTATTGAGGATAAAGGTGGTTGGCCCAATAATGAAAACATAAATCAACAGAAAGTAGGCAATATAGGTGTTAAGTGAGGCAAGCTTGGCAATTCCCTTTTTCAGTCCAGCCCAGACAGTCACTGTAAAAAGAGCTGTCCAGACAGCAAGGATTGCAAGCTGGAGGGCAAAGGACTCCGGGATTCCGGTCATGCTGGATACCAGGCTCGTTACCAAGGGGACCGCGAGTCCAAGTGACGTTCCGACACCGCCGATCATCGCAAAGATTACAACCGTGTCAATGAACTTACCCAAAAATCCGTCAGCTTTATCTCCAATAACCCCGCGACAGGCGGTACTCAGTCGCAGAGCTTGAATCTTTTTCACATGAATCGCATAGGCAATCGGCAGGGTCGGCAGGGCATAGATAGCCCATGGGGTAATTCCCCAGTGAAATTGACCGTACATACCGGCAAGCTCTCCGACCAGCCCTTTCTGAGACTCAAGATCGGTGTGAAGGATACTGGAATTGAGGTAATAGACTGGTTCGATGAAGGCCCAGTAAACAATGGCAATACCAATACCCGCGCAGAAGATCATTGCCGCCCAGGCATAGGTGGAGAATTCCGGTTCATCGTCAGGTCCACCGAGCTTGATATCGCCCCACCGGCTGGCCGCCAGCCAAATCAGAAAAAGGACGCAGAAGAGACCAAAGATAAGAAAAGCCCATTTGAAGTTGTGAGTCAGTATACCAAACAGCGAATCAACGACGGCTTTGCCCTGCACCGGGAAAATGGTTAATAGTATACCCACCAGCAGGGTAATCAGCACCCCGGGGAACATAAGAGTTAGATCAATGTTACTCGACTTCCCATTCATACTCATCTCCTTTCCTGTCATGTGGTTTCACCGTTGTCAATGAAACATTCTACAGAATATTCATCGTTTACGGTGGTTCATAATAAATCTGCAGCTCCGTGAAACTTCTATCGGAGGGTAGAGCAAATTCGAGGCCACAACAGCAGTGATCTTCTAAGATGATGAAATTGATATTTTTATTACAATTAGGCTGGAAAAGCCCAGAAAGAGAGGCGAAAAATATATTTCGATTAGAGAAAATATATTTTCTCTAATCGAAAAAGAACACTGATGTTTTCACGCCACATTGTGGTATTAATGTTAGAAATTCAGCATGTTACAACCATTCTACTGGATTAAACGTTTCACTGACTTGAGTGCGTCAGTTTTTCTCGGCACTCCTCAATGCGTCAAGCAGTAATCGAAGGTCATACTTCTTGATCTTGTAATTCAGCAGCTGCCGTGAAATAGAAAGGTCTCGTGCTGCCGCTGCAATGTTTCCCCTGCTCTCCTTGAGGGCGGAAACGATACTTTCCGATTCAAGTGCAGCGGAGGATTCAAAAAGCGACTGCCTCTTTCTGGCTGGTAACCCGTAAAGCGGTCCGAAATTCTTGGCCAGTCGATTCTCTGGAGATAAGTCAGCTGTTATCTCGGGATCATTGGAGATTCCCAGAAGATTGGCGATATAGCAATGTTCAAGGTTCAGGGTCGCATCGTTGCTGCTGGCCATATTCACCGCACTCTCAATAATATGCTGGAGCTCCCTGACGTTTCCGGGCCAGGAGTAACCCCAGAAAAAATCAATGACTTCGGGTGATATATTTTTCAGCTTCTTACCGAGCATGTCATTGTATTTCTGAAGAAAATGCCGTCCGAGCTCTTCAATGTCAACCTGTCTTTCCCGCAGGGCAGGGATATGGATATAGACCACTGCCAGCCGATAAAACAAATCCATTCTGAATTGACCGCTTTTTACCAGTTCTTTCGGCTCTTCATTAACGGAACAGATGACCTTGCAGTCAAGCGGGATATTATCAAGGGAGCCGACCCGGCGAATTTTTTTCTCCTGGAGAACACGCAATAACTTTCCCTGCAGAGAAAGCGGCATGGAATTGATTTCATCAAGGTAGATGGTCCCGCCATTAGCTGCTTCTAGAAGCCCGGCTCGGTCAATGGCCCCGGTGTAGGCCCCCTTTGCGGTACCAAAAAGCAGTCCTTCTATCAACGCTTCCGGAATTGCTGCACAATTAATGTCTATATAGTGTTGCTTATTATCGTAATGAAAATTATGAATTGCCTGGGCAAACAGCTCCTTTCCCGTCCCAGTTTCTCCATACAGCATGACTGGTGAGGGGGAGTTTGCGGCCATTTTTGCAGTTCTCAGGGCGTTGACAAAAGGAGGAGCCGAGCCGATAATACTCGCAAAGGTAAATTCAGTTCCATCGGCAAATTCCTCGTTATTTCTCGGTCCAAGAAAAGCCGGTATGTTTCTTTCCAGAATATTGTAATCTTTGACAAAACAGATAGTTCCTGCAATCTTTCCGTCCTTAAAAAGCGGGAAAACAGAGTGGATGGTGTTGCCGACGTTTGAATTTTTTGATTTATACGAGAGTGCATAGTTAATTATCGGTTTCCCATGTTTGAGTACACGCATGCATGTGGAACTGTCATTATTATATCGATACACATCGGTTATTTTCTTTCCCAGAACATCAGCAGGATCGAGCTTGTCTATGTTGGCCTGAACTGAATTGTAAAAAATCATCACACCCTTGACATCGGTCATCAAAACGCCCTGGTCAAAATCGCAGAGCAGTTCAATAAAATCAAACTGGCCAAAATCAAAGTTAACATTGAGGAACTTGGAAATTGCTCTGTCTTTCATAACAGTCAACTATTTATTGCGATTAGCTCTTGCTCCGGGAACTTCCCGGAATGTCGCCCGTGCCGGGCACTGCTGGAATTCATTTTAATAGTAGTCTATTTCATTTTTTTTGCATTCTTACAATTACGTTTCGGTGATAGAAGCAGGCGTGATATTTGAGATTATCTAATATCGATCCCTACAAATGAAGCTTGAAACCCTCATGGCTTGCTACAAAGCCAAGAGATTCGTAAAATCGTAATGCATCTGCCCTGGTTTTATCTGATAATAGTGTAGATTCAAGGGATTTTTCGTTAGATTTTTGCCAGCAGAGGATAGATATCCTCGAGTTTTTCCTGGACACTGATATAGCCCTCTTTGATGGAGTGCTCCACCTGGTCGAAATTCATCATCTTCTGCTCTCCCAGGCGGGGCTGGAGAAGGATATCAGGCTGATCCACAGCCAGGTTGATACGAGTAATACGCTCCTGCATAATACCAATAGATGTCGTTACCGTTTCGATGATATCGGGGGGCGCCACATCACGATGCAGCAATTCGCTCGTT
This sequence comes from uncultured delta proteobacterium, assembly GCA_963776075.1. Classification (GTDB taxonomy): domain Bacteria; phylum Desulfobacterota; class Desulfobulbia; order Desulfobulbales; family Desulfocapsaceae; genus MADRE3. The sequence goes on along the minus strand of CAVZLG010000002.1, from coordinate 145,204 downwards.
TTATACCTTAAACTGTTTTCCACGCCCTCGTAAAATTCTGCCATCTTCCTCATCAGTTCGTTGCGGTGATGAGGTTCGGGTTCATCTCGCTTGGTTACCACCTTTTTCTGGCTATTGCTGTCTGTTGATCCAGGGGTTTTCTGGCTGCGGGAGACGATTCTGTTGTTCAGATCTACTGCTATGATGACCTCCGCTCCCATCGCCCGCGCCACTCCTACCGGCACGGGATCGACAAGGCCGCCATCTACAAGCCAGCGGTCCTTTAAGCGAACCGGTGCAAAAAGACCAGGGTAAGACATGGTCGCTCTGAGCGCCTCGATGATGCTGCCTGATTTCAGCACCACCTTTTTGCCTCGCTCCAAATCCGTTGCCACCATCACCACCGGGATATCGAGATCTTCAAAGGTTTCTGCATCCGTGTGCATTGAGAAGAGCTCCCGGACCCGCTTCGACCCGTTCAGGAGTCCAGATCGGGGAAAAACAACATCAAAATAGGAGAAAATCTTCTGGCCGTCCATTCGGAGAAGAAACTCCTTCAGATTACCGAGGCTTTGACTGGCATAAAGTGCACCGATATACCCACCAACACTACATCCAGCAATGAAGTCGATAGGGATTTTTGCATCCTCAAGTGCTTCAATTACACCGATGTGGGCCCAACCTCTTGAAGCGCCGCAACCAAGCACGAGTCCAACTGTCTTCCGCGATGGCATGTTCTTCTTCCTCCAGAATGATTTTCATGCTTAACCACTCAGCATTAACACAACGAAGCTCCTCTGGTAACCTTCGTCCCGAGTGCTTGGGCAAATCGTTTACCCTGTTTCTGAATGTAATCTTGTTTTATTTATCAGTGGCCCGTTTCAATACATCTTGTCAGCTCGATCTGTCAGGTAAGGATATCTGCGCCTCACGTCTGCGAGATAATGCATGTCAACAACTCCGACAAGTATGCCTGGAGTACTCCCAAGCTTTTCCAATTTGTGTTTCTTACCATCAATAAAGGGAGGGCAAAAGGCGGTACAACCATTATCGGAACCGGCCCAGTTGGTACTCATGATATAGATTGAATTCTCCATTGCGCGCACCTGCACAAACATGTGCCATGTCTGGAAGCCATCGTCCCTCGGCCAGCCCCCGGGATGCAAGAGTAAGGAGATATTACTCTCACAGGTAAGTTTGCGTGCCAGTTCCGGGAATCGAATATCATAGCAAATAGCCAAGCCAACCCGAATCCCATTCACATCAAAAGCTGCAAGAGGGCTTTGTCCCGGAGAGAAGTAGTCTTTCTCAGAGCATACACCTGTACTGCACACATGCCATTTGTCATAGTGTGCCACCAGGCTTCCACCTCGGTCTACGACAGCCGTACAGATGTTAAATTTTCGATCTCCAGCCCGTCTTGGAAAGCTATAGCAGATAGAGCAGTTTTGCCTCTTGGCGAGGTCGGAGAAAGCTCTAAAGCTTGGTCCCTTAAGGTCTTCCGCCAGCTCTTCAAGTGCTTGAAAGACATCCACGCTGTACCCTGAGCTCGAAAGTTCTGGAAGGACATAGATATCATGGCCGGGAGCTTCAGTAATCGCTTTTACCCCACGAGCAATGTTGGCTTTCCGGTTTCCCTCTACCTGAGATATCTGAATTCCCGCAACGGTAATTTGCTCATTTTTCATGCTCTTTTCCTTCAAGTAACAATCGCTGACACACGGAATCCAGCATGATGCTCAATCTCTGGTGCGATCAACCGATAAACAGCAATGTGGTATCCCCTAACCCACTTGGCCACAGGCGTGCCTTATATAATTCTAGGCTGATTATACCCTAGATTGATATTTCCGGCTCAAGTCAACAGTCAACGTTTTTATTTGATTTTTTGAGGTGCCTGAATGCATTGCTCTATAAAGGGGAATATTTCTTTGAATGAGGTCAATACATTATGATATTGCGGCAGTGGCCAGGAGTGTCTATAAAACATATCGTCAGACACCACTTTTTAATTCCCAATCAAAAAATACGCCGGCGCCTTCGGGGACGATTACTGGAGGATCTATACATTGCAATTAAGGCACAGAAGATGAGGCCGCTGCCAAATCCCAGCCCAAACATTATCAATCCGCCCCTTGAAAAGAGGGATTTGTCATCTTCCTTGCTGGACGTCTGGCCCTCCTCAGCTTCAGGGGAAATGGTCTCTTTCGTCTTAACAGGAATTGTATCAGGTTTGCTCACCACTGTTTCGGCTTTCGGCTTTGGCGGCACCAGGGCAAACCCTTTTGCCAAAAGTTCTGATGTTTTTGCATCACGAACCTTCCTATCTAAACTGCCCAGGACTATCGCTATAATGCGGACCCCACCCCTCTTTGCCGTAGCTACTATGGAAAATCCAGCGGCCTTGAAGTAACCGGTTTTAAAACCATCACAGCCATCGATTGATTTTAGCAGGTGATTGTGAGTGCGCATGATAAACGCTCCATCTCTAAATTCACGTTCGACAGTACCGGTGTACTTAAAGGTCTCCGGTTTGTTTGCCAGTTCCCGGCTTAAAATGGAAAGATCTATGGCCGTGGTCTTGTCCGGTTTCTGCCCTTGGGCCGGAGGCAGGCCATGAACCGAGTAGAACCGGGTATCTTTCATTCCAAGCTCACCAGCTCTCTGGTTCATAAGAGAGACAAAGCCCTCCTTTGAGCCAGACACATGAATTGCCAGTGCAACGGCGGCATCATTTGCCGATTGAATCATTAAGGCATACAAGAGATCCTCGACTGAAAATTGTTCCTTGGGGTCAAGGTATACCTGAGAGCCACCCATCTGTGCGGCTTCTCTGGTTATCTGAACCATTTCATCCAGTCCCAAAACCTTCTGCTCAACTCGTTCGAGTATGACGAGCAATACCATCAGCTTCAAGACCGAGGCCGGATATATCTCAGCGCCTGCATGATCTTCGAACAGGATTTTTCCACTATCAGCATCTACGACAAGAGCAGATACATATGGATCGTTTGAGATAGTATCTATCTGGGCACGACCGGCCCATGAAATCTGAGTGAATAAAATAAAAACTATTAGTAAGAAAAAAAAGCGTTTCATAATCGTCCTCTGAGGTCTCTCTCTATGCACTACCGTGCTGCTATTAGGGTAATATTAACACAAAATGTAATTCTCCAGATAGGCGCAATCGGGATCTTTGAGTCACGTGTACATTCTTTGCTTTTAATCAGTTTCCCTATCATAAAATGTTACGCGTTTTTTGAATGTATCAATAATTGTTATCTGTTATTGAGAATATCCTCTACTCTTTTTCCCCCGATTTCGGTATCAAATATCTCAATGATCAGTGGTTCTACATGTGGGTAATCTTCCTCAGGGATAAGGAATCCAGGGAGTGGTTTCGACGTCCGGCAACCGGTCTGGGCAAGCAGAAACCGTTTTTTGTTTTCCGGGTACCTGGTGTCTTCCATTTTACTGTTTTGTTGAGCCAGGAGATAGAGAATATGCAGCATATTTCCCCAGAAATACCGCTGGTTCAAATGCTCAATAATCTGGCTGACTGATGTTGCAGCCGTCAGATAATGCTGGGGAATCGTGGCGCTTGATCCAGGTCGGCACATTTTTGTAGATGCAAAGGATCGACAGCTGAATGGCCTGACACTGTATATCGAACAAGCTCCATTTTCCAAAAAGGGACACACCCCGCCGTTATAACCCGTTTCCGGAGCAAGTTCGGTCCCGTTTAAGCAGGCTTCGGCATATTCATTTGTGGTAAATGAAGGTGCTATCCGGGGCAAATCGCTATCGAGTTTTGTCGCCAGCCATTTTTCCATGCGGCTCTTGGAGATATAATCAGTAACAACCTCCACCTCAAGTGCCGTTGTCATGACATCCTGGGTGCAGCAGGTTGTACACCCTTTCCGGCAGGTAAGAGAGAATTGTAGTGCCCAAGAATCAAAGGCAGTATAGATAGATTTTAAAATGGTCGTTTTCATATTGAACGATACATGTCGTAGGTGATGTAATATGCAATGATAATAACCGGCGCTGCTTTAGGCGTCACCCTTTGTTTATAGATAAGAGATGACACATCACAAAATACGAATTCCTTTCCAGCTTTTTTCAGGTAACGGTGGATGAAATAACCCAGGCAACAAAGATATATCGAAGCGCTTTGCCGGTGATAACAATAATTGAGAAAATAAAAGGGTTGGTTTTAAAGATGCCTGCCGCAAGACAAAGCGGGTCACCAATGATTGGCAGCCATGAGAAGAAAAGAGACCAAACACCCCATTTTCTGAATGTCTGCTGAGCTTTATTCGATTTCTCAGAACTGATGCGCAGCAGCTTTGAAACAACAAAGTCAGCCCCCCAGATACCGATCAGATAGGTCGTGCATGCACCAAGAAAATTGCCGATTGTTGCCACGAGAACAACGTGCGACAGGGGTAGGCCATCAGCTATTAACAAGGCCAGCAGCCACTCTGATCCAAGCGGAATCAGCGTTGAGGCTCCAAAAGAGAGGAGAAAGAGCGCTGATAGTGAATATTCTGTTATGAACTGGTCCACGCAAACGCCGGAATCTTTTTACCAGGAGGCTGGGAGAACGTATATAAATATTGAAAAAAAATGGCACAAGGATCCTGCTATTACAAATAAATGCCAGATGGCATGCTGGAAAGGCAGTTTTTTCCAAAGATAGAATATCACCCCCAGAGAGTAAAACAGCCCGCCCGCCACCAGCAGGACAATCCCTCCACCTGCAAGATTTGCCATTAATGGCTTGACGGCAATGACCATGAGCCAGCCGAGACAGAGGTAAAGCGATACCGAGAGCCAGCCCAGCCGTTTTGACATGATCACTTCGAGCAGGAGCCCGGTCAGGGCAACACCCCAGACAACACCAAAAATGGACCAGCCCCATGGGCCTCTCAGGTTAATGAGTGTGTATGGAGTGTAGGTACCTGCAATAAGAAGGTAAATCATCGCGTGATCAAGTTTTTGAAATACATCTTTTGCCCGACTGACCGGAATAAGATGATAAAATGTTGAGGCGCTGTATAAAAGGATTAGCGTTGTCCCATAAATAGCAGAACTGACAACATGATACGCATCACCGTAATGGGTAGAATATACAACCATTAGAACCAGCGCGGTTATGGAAAGAAGTAATGCAACTGCGTGGGTGATCCAGTTGGCTATTTCTTCTGTTCTTGAATAGTGGGCAAGTGAAATATCAGTAATCATGTATAAAAGCTCTTTCGACCTGTTGCGTTGTGCGGCTTTATATGCCCTCTGCTGGCACGGAGATGTGGCAATCATTTATACTACCATATACCGGTGCACATGACTGTCAATAGTAGAAGAGACCAAATTTCTAACCAATAAACAGATTACGATATGTGGTCTTTCGCTGACTCCATTCGTTTAAGTCCCGTCCACCCGGCACCGACCGCATTCCCAACCTCAGAGAACGGCGGAAAAGAAACGGTTGTTGACAGTTTCCTGGCAACCCCAGGAAGAAAAAATGTGGCTGCTGCGCCAATTCCAATAAGCGGAACTTTCAGGCTGAAATCAGTTTTTAAATAGGGATTATTACCATGGGAGGAAAGGAACCCGCCTAACGAGCTTCCCCATGATCTTGTAATAATATATTTTATGGCCAGATCTCTGATCCTGTTTTCTGTTTCTTCAAGAACCATCTTGCAGAATTGATCTGTGGGGATACTTAAATTCCGTGCAAGTTTTTCGGCACCCTCTGTTGCCGCGTCCCTGTTTCCAAAATGTGCGCGATTCAGCACATGAAGGGCATCTGTCGGGGTAAAACCTGTTTCCTGGATTAATTGTTTCCTGTTGAGTATTTCAAGCTGTCGGTCAAGCGGGATCCCGCTCAGTCCGGTCTGCTGCATCAACGAGGATAGTGTCAAGGCCCCTGTTTCCCGAAGAATTTTCAAAATCGGGTGGTCGGGTAGTTCAGTAACATCTGGAATATCTTGTGCGAGGGCAATGCATCGGAAAGCATATTCAGAACCAATCCAGTCAGCCGGAGAAGGGGTATCGTTGCTCATTGATAGAGGAATAACCCGTGTTGGCCCGACCGACATAGAACTATCACGGTGAAATCTGACAAGGCTGTCACCACCGATACCACCTGTATACATATCTACTGACTCCATATGGGTCGCCCAGGAGTCGATGGAACAGCCACCAGCAGAGAGAACAGGTTGGCCGTTTTCGATCATGGCCAGGTCTGTGGTTGTTCCGCCGACGTCTATTACCAGGCATGTTTCTTCAGTGTAATGAGCACCGTACAATGCGGTACAGGCCGGACCGCTGGCAATCGTTTTTCCTGACTCCTTGACAGCTTCCCCCGGCTCAATGGTTCCTCCATTACCGGTAACGATAGAAAGAGGAGAGGAAAGCTGGAGAGATGTCATTGATTTTTTGACGCTTGTTGTAAAACTTTGCATGACAGGCATCAATTTGGCATGCAGCGCTGCAGTAGCTGCTCTTTCATGCATGCCGGCCTGCTCACTTGCCCGATATGAGCAAAAGACGGGCTTAGGATCAATCATCGAAATCGCTTTTTCTGCCACCAGTTCATGTGCCGGATTTTTCATTGACATGGCTGCGCAGACGGCATAAGCATCTACTTCCGGTTTAAGTTTTTCTACTGTTTCAATAAGATATTCCAGCTCCAGCGGTTCTTCCTCTCTCCCCTGAATCGTATGTCCACCCTTGAAATAGACGACAGCTGTAACCGGTACCTTGAAATGTTTTACATAACCAATTACAAAAAGGGCAACCCGGGCGCCTTTTTTTTCAACAACGCTGTTTGTTGCAAGCGTCGTTGATATCGAAGTGGCTCTAATTTGATCAGCTGAGACACCTGATTTTTTAATAATTTTTTCAAGTACTGCAGATATTCCCTGTGACAAGTCAAAATGTGTTGTCGGCACCTTGGCAGTAACGACAACGTCCTGTGTCTCCTTGTTGATGAGTACAGCGTCAGTGCAGGTACCGCCTGTATCAATTCCGGCTATGTAGTGTTGCATAGTATACTGGTCAATATTTTGTTGAAAGGTTAATTCTTGAGCAGAACCAATGTAATGAAATTTCGATCAGAAGCCTATAAATAATGCTGAGGTGAGGGGTGAATCGCTACGCTTCTTGTTTCGTCCGTAACAGAATTGTAGTATAAGTCTTAACTGGTAAAAATAAAACAGATCACGATAATACTTGGTATTTATGGATTTTCTTAATCTTTCGAAGAAACGTTATGTTGTATTCGGGCTGGCAAATAAAAAGTCAGTCGCCACAGCGATTGCCAGGAATCTGGTTGATCAGGGAGCAGAGGTAATACTCATTGTTCGCTCAGAGGAGCGGCGCAAAACAGCCCACAAACTTTTTCCCGGATGTCCGGTATTTTTATGTGATGTAGAAGATGAAGAGCAGATTACAAGGGTAAGAGACGAGGTGAAAGCCCTCATTGACTCTGGAAATGGAGGACGGATAGATGGTTTGGTTCACTCCATTGCTTTTGCGAATTACTCTGACGGTTTGAAGCCATTTCATCAAACGAATAAACAGGACTTTCTGCAGGCAATTGATATATCCTGTTTTTCATTGATTTCAATTGCCAACCATTTTAAAGACCTTTTTGCCCCTGACGCCTCGGTGGTGACTATTTCCATCTCAACAACCCGCATGGCTGCGGTCAACTATGGTTATATGGCCCCGATTAAAGCGGCACTTGATTCCTCACTGTGTTTTCTAGCCAAAAGCTTTTCAGAGTTCTCCCAGGTACGGTTCAATGCAGTGGCCCCAGCCTTGCTCAAGACTTCAGCCTCTGCAGGAATTCCGGGATATGTTGACAGCTACCTTTTTGCAGAAAAAGCGATTTTGCGGAAAAAAGCATTGACGACTGAAGAAGCGGCAAATACAGCGACATTTCTCCTATCAAACCGTTCTTCAGGAATTGTCTGTCAGACAATCGTTGTGGATGGTGGTATGTCGGTCAACTATTTTGATGAGACTATCATTAAGAAAACGGTATCCTGACGTGCTCAATCCTCAGTTATGCTGTCAGGTTCAGCAATTAAGAGCTGGATTAATGTTTGCCCGTTAAAAGCTCAGCGGGCTATCTGAATCTATCAGGAATCCACTTCCGCTGCTGCCACCACAACCACCTTCATTTCCTTTTCTAAACCCTATGGTTATCGATTGACAATAAGCCATCAGCTTTTTGTCAATTATAAATGAAAGATTTTTATGCTCTATTTTCAGGTCATCTTCTCCTGCTTCCTCAACGATAAGGCCGAGCCCCGGTCCTTGAGCTCCTCCCATTACGGCGATCCGGATAGCGGAGCTTTCGTTACCGCCAATCAATAAATTGTTGAGATGCTCTTCAGCCTCTTCAAGTATTTTCAGCACCTGGTCCTCCTGGAATCATCAAAGATTTCATACCAACTTACAATCGATACAATAATAATTTTTATTTAGTACGGGCCATCTATGCAAAAAAAAGGTCCGTAACGGAAAACCATTACGGACCTTTGAGGACTTATTTGGGCGATTTTATAGCAGAGCCAGGAGAACACCTGCTGCTACCGCGGAACCGATTACTCCCGAGACATTTGCTCCCATCGCATGCATGATGAGATGATTTTGCGGGTTTGCCTCAAGGCCAACTTTATTTACCACACGTGCTGCCATTGGTACTGCAGAGACGCCTGCCGCACCAATCAGCGGGTTAACCGGAGTTTTCGACATTTTGTTCATCAGCTTGGCCATCAATACTCCACCGGCAGTACCAATACAGAAGGCAATCATGCCAAGGGCGAGGATTCCAAGTGTTTCCATATTAAGAAACTTATCTGCAGAGAGTTTACTGCCGACACCAAGACCAAGAAAGATCGTGACGGTGTACATCAATGCGCCCTTAATATTGTCAGAGAGCCGGTCAACAACGCCACATTCCTTGGCCAGATTACCGAGCATAAACATACCGATCAATGGCGCGGCTGTTGGCAGCAGGAAGGCACAGATGCCGAGTACGAGCAGAGGCAGTATCATTTTTTCAAGCTTGGAAACATGACGTAACTGCACCATCTTGATTTTGCGCTCTTCTTCCGTGGTCAGCCATTTCATGATCGGAGGCTGGATGATCGGTACCAGAGCCATATATGAATAAGCAGCAATGGCAATTGACCCAAGCAATCGAGGTGACAACTGGCTTGAAAGGAAAATTGCAGTCGGCCCGTCTGCACCGCCTATAATTCCAATAGAAGCAGCATCACTCAGAGAGAAACTGATACCGGGTACAAAATCGGACAGCAGCAGCGCTCCGAGAAGGGTAACAAAAATCCCAACCTGAGCTGCCCCCCCGAGCAGAATAGTCTTCGGATTGGCAATCATCGGCCCGAAGTCGGTTAGGGCCCCTACTCCCATGAAAATCAACAGCGGGAAGATACCTGTTACAATGCCAACCTCGTAAATATAGTAGAGAATGCCACCAGGCTCTGCAATACCTGCCATTGGAATGTTGGCCAGGATAGCCCCATATCCGATCGGGATAAGAAGAAGTGGTTCGAACTGTTTGAATATACCGAGATAGAGCAGTGTAAGCCCGACAAGGATCATCAGAATCCTTCCGATACCGACGGTCCAGTCTTTGTCCACCTGGCCGTCTATGATGCCGTATATTCCGGTGGTTTTAAATAAATTTTTGGCCAGTGTCGCAATATTGGGGAGCGCCTCGGCTTCAGTCTCGACGGGACGATCCGCGACAATAAGCGCCGGTTCGATCGTGCCAAGAGAACTTCCTTCTGAAACCTTCTTGTATGGCTTCATATTGATGGCGGTAACCGTACCGGAGACACCTGCTTTTAATATAATCGCTGTTCCGTCGTCGGTTTTCAGTATTGCCAGCGTATCTCCGCTGAACACTTTGTCGCCGGCCTTGACATCAAGGCGGATAACCTTTGCATCAGCGGGTGCACTGATCGAAACAGTATCCTGAGCAGCCTGGGCAAAGGTATGAATACCAAGGGTAAGGCTGAGTAAGATGAGGAAAAAAAACTTTATTTTCATAGCGATTCCATCATTCGAGCGATGAATGAAGATGCGCCGGTTACACCAGCGCATCCATAGTACAAATGGGTCAGCAACAACGCCTAGCCGATTGTGAATAGAGGATCAGAAGCCTGAACAGTGTCTCCAGCTGATACATGGACTGCTAATATTTTGCCATCGCAGGGAGCCTTGACCTCTGATTCCATTTTCATAGCTTCCATAACCACAAGCGGCTGATCTGTTTTAACAGCATCACCTTGCTTGACAAGGAGCTTTACAATATTTCCAGGTGTCGGGGCATCTACTTCTGTACCTTCTGCTGCTGGTGCTGCTGGTGCCGCCGCGGCTGCCTGTACCGGTACCGCCTGAACAGCGCCGTTTCCTTCGGCAACGGTGACATCGTAAATGCGATTGTTAACGGTAATGGAGTAGGCTCGCGGTCCTGAAACAGGGGCCGATGGAGCCGCAGCTTTTGTTGCTTTAGCTGGTGCCGCAGCTTCAACATCAGATTTTTTACGCACATTAACGATTGCATTTCCAAGAAGATAATCGAGTCCTTTCTGCTCACAGCTGGCAATAATGAAAATGTTCTCGTCATTGACCTCGAGTTTATTCTCTTCCAGAATTTTTGTTGCTTTCGGGATACCAGGCTCAAGGATATCAAGCGGGTCATCAGTGAAGACAGGTTTTCCGAGTTGTTCTGAAGCAATTTTGATAATTTCCGGATCTGGTGGTGCTGGCGTCCGGCCAAAATAGCCGAGTACCATATTCCCGTAGCTTGGGTTGATCTTTTTCCATTTGCCCTGGGTAACATTCAGGTAAGCCTGCTGGAAATAGAATTGGGAAACCGGCGTTACCGATGAACCGAAACCACCGAGGCGAATAACTTCTGCCATCTCTTTGATAACTTCAGGATAAAGGTGCAGCGTACCAGTGTCTCGCATCATCATGGTATTTGCAGTCAACGCACCGCCAGGCATTGGAGACAGGGTGATGGTCGGCGATACCATTTTCGCTTCCGGTGGAATGAAGTAATCACTCATCGCCCGTTCAAACGCCTCTTCAGCGGCGAGGATCTTTTCATAGTCAAGGTCGAGCGTGAAATCAGTTCCTTTTAGAACATGCATCATTGAAAGAATATCTGGCTGGCAGGTACCACCGCAAACCGGGCTTTTCGCAAGATCAATACCGTCCGCGCCGCCCTCTATCGCAGCAAGGTTCTGCGAGATACCAATTCCAGCAGTATCATGGGTGTGATACCAGAGAATCATATCTTCAGGCACCATTTTCCGGGCACCTTTGAAGGTATTATAAATCTTGCTGGGGTTTGCAGTTCCTGAAGCGTCTTTAAAACATATGGAATGAAATGGAAGACCTGATGCAAGAATCTGCTTCAGTCGATCAAGGTAGAACTCGGCGGTATGGGCCCCAGTGCATCCAGGAGGCAGATCCATTATGGTAATGACTACCTGGTGATGCAAACCATGGTGAGCGATACGCTCACCTGAATATTCGAGGTTTCTGATATCATTGAGCGCGTCAAAGTTCCGAATTGTTGTCATGCCATGTTTCTTGAACATCTTGGCATGAAGATCGATAATGTCCCTGGGCTGCTGGCTGAGGGCAACCACGTTGATACCACGGGCAAGCGTCTGCAGATTAACGTCCGGTCCAACTTCAGCCCGGAAGCGATCCATCATATCAAAAGCTGATTCGCCGCAATAAAAGAACAGACTTTGAAAACGGGCACCTCCTCCCGCCTCCAGGTGCGTTATACCAGCATCAACACTCGCCTGCACCGCAGGCATGAAATCATCGGTTAATACCCGAGCGCCAAAAACCGACTGAAACCCGTCTCTAAAAGACGTATCCATGAATTTGATTACTTTTTTACCCACAGTACTTCTCCTTGCGTTTTGTTGTGTCAGCTCGTGATCAGATGACGTGTATGTTTACTGTTCCAAAAATCTATGGTTAAGCAGCAGCTCTTTGAGCTTCAAATGCTGCAATCGCTGCGGTAATGACAACAATATCCTCATCACTGTCATCCATCGCTGCCGCCAGTTTTTCCCGTTCTCTCTCCTGCTTCAGCCGTTTCCTCTCATCTTCCATTGCCTGCAGTTCCCGGGCAGTTACTCCCTTGGTCAAGTGAGCAACAAGCTGGATGAGTAAAATCATGAATGTAAGAAACAGCAGGACAGTTGTCATGCCAACAACCATTAACTTCAGGCCTTCAACGATCATTTGATACCTACCTTAAATTATTACGTTCTCGTCTTTCTGTTTATTCTTCGTAAACAGCGTATTCTGTATCTTTACCAAGAAGCAGATCTATCTCACTCTGAATACTGATACGCTCCTCATTTTTCAGCCAGTTTTCCCAATCCTGCAGAGATCGCCAGGTTGAAATGACTATACATTCATCAGGCTGGTCAATACGTCGCAGTGTTTCACCATAGATATAGCCGGGCTGGTTCAGGGTCAGACTTCGTAATTTTTTGAGAAGAACCGTTAACTCAATAACATTGTTCTCAAGGCCTTTTCTTTTTATAAAAATTTTTACAGACATACTTCCCCCCCTTGCCTTCCTTGTTTGTCATTCATTGCAGATGAGTCATTCCTGAACAGCTTGATGATGTCAGGGTGAAATCCACAACGTTTCTTAAACAAACAACAGAAAAATACTCCGTGTTGATTTTGCGACTGTCCTAACTTATAAGGCAGACTTTTTTTTGTAAAGATAAATTGAAATCAGTTTGACCTATCTGAAGTATCAAAAATTATTAATATTTTTTTAATAAACCAAGAGATCAGCCTTAAGGGGCTGAAATTTACAGAAAAAACATATTTGGTAAAGAAGTATAACCAGTGTTATCCAGCCAGCTATCACTGGTTTTCTTCTCTTCTATCATTATTAGTGATAAATTAGCTACTCAATTATGCCCCTGTCAAGGCTTATCAGTATTGTGAAATATCACTCCTCTTAGGATTATTGATGCTGTGGAGTACCAACGAAAGACAATATAAACAATGTCGAACTTTTGTAATATTAGAGCCAACTGGAATTGTCAAAGATCTGGTCAGTCCAGTGTGCTCGAGTGCACTGTGATGAATCTTACAATTTTACCCTCTGCTAAGGTAAAAAGAAATTCTCCATCGATTTTAAACTGTTCATGTGCGAGGAGATTAGGTATAAATGCCTGCCACCAAGAGAAAACGGGCCTCGTGGGCAGCTCTCTTCTGCTATAAAACAGCGATTAACTAACAACGTGACAATGCTATGACTCTTCTAGAAAATGAAACCCTGATACAATTTATAAAGTACGCACTCGCAGGCGGTGTGGCAACATTGACCCATATCTGCATATTCCACATTGTCGGGTGGAAACTTTTTCCCTGTTTACAGGAAAAGGATCATGCTGCCCGGTTGTTCGGGCTCAAGATTGAGCAGATAGATGACAATCGTCGCGCAAGAAATTCAATGATTACCAATATCATTGCTTTTCTTATTGCCAACATGGTTGCCTATATCCTCAATATCTTATGGGTTTTTGAACGTGGAAGACACCATATTGTACTGGAAATTTTCTTTTTCTATCTGGTATCAGGTCTCAGCGTGGCCATAGGAACCGTTCTGATGGGAATGCTTATTAAGCGTTTTGGTATGCTCACAACCTATGCCTTTCTCTCAAATATTATTACTGCAGTGATGATTAACTATGCGGTACGAAAATTTTTCATATTCCAGGGATAGTCTCTGTCAGTAGGATCCCTTTTCTGCCATTATATTTCAAGGAGTGGTGTTGCCACGATCAGGGCAGCATATCGATGTCCCATTGCTATCTTTTGAAGTCTTTAGCAGAGTCAATGAATTGGAGCAATCGCCACTTAAGCTATCAGTACGGTTTGATGGTGACACCCACTAAAATACCGTATTGCTATAAAAAGTAGTATAGTATTAATTGTTGGATTATATGCATGAGCTGTGAAAATATCACCGAGTGAACTTGTTAGAGGAGTGAAATGGGCAAAACAATTCCATTGCGGGAACGTATCATTGTCGCGCTTGATCTAGACCATCCCGATAAAGCAAAACAAATCGTTAAAACGTGTGAATCCCATACCGGATTTTTCAAAGTTGGTTTACAGCTTTTTATGGCAGACTGGTTCAATACCGTCGATTGGATTCTCGACCGCGGACATCAGGTAATGCTGGATCTGAAATTTTTTGATATACCTGAAACCGTGAAACTGGCTGTGGAGCAGGTAAATAACCGTGGGGTCAGCCTGGCGACAATTCATGGCAATGACCCGATAATCAGGGCTGCTGTCTCAGCCCGGGGTGATATGAAATTGCTTGCAGTAACGGCTCTCACCAGTTTTGGAGAAGAGGATATGCGTGCAATGGGAATGACAGGTTCCATTGCTGATCTTGTTTATCATCGTGCACAAACGGCACTTGACCTTGGTTGTGATGGTGTCGTCTCCTCAGGGTTGGAAGCATCGCGGCTACGGTCAGGACTGGGTGACAAACTGTTAATTGTAACGCCCGGTATCCGGCCCGGAGCCAATGTTTCTGAACAAAGTGATGACCAGAAGCGTGTCATGACCGCCGGTCTTGCCGTGAAGGGTGGCGCCGATCACCTGGTGGTCGGTCGTCCCATTACCAGAGCAGCCGACCCTGTCGAAATTTTAGAGCAGATGCAGGCGGAGATCGAGCGTGCCTTGAGACCCTGACTGGAGGAACACAGGAGAAAGATATGAGGGTAACATTAATTATCGTGAAACTGTTTTTTGTCTTACTATTTATGCTTGTGCAAGGAGGCACAGCTGTCGTGGCGGCTCCCTCAAAAACGAGTGGCCAGACTGTTTATGTACCTGTTTATTCACATATTTATAGTGGAAATCGTGAACGAACATTTGACCTTGCCGTTATATTGAGTATCAGAAATACTGACATGACCGAGTCAATTTCCCTGGCTGCAGTGGATTATTATGATTCACAGGGTACGCTTGTGAAACATTACCTCGAATCATCTCAGGTTCTGGGTCCGATGGGCTCAATACGCTACGTTGTAAAAGAGTCTGACACCAGCGGCGGATCCGGTGCAAATTTTGTGGTTAAATGGAAGGCAGAAAACACAGTTAACCCGCCGGTGATAGAATCAGTCATGATCGGAACCCAGTCACAGCAGGGAATATCATTCACTTCAAGAGGTCAGGTAATTTCCGATTAGGCGCTCTAATTTATCATTGACAGTGCAAAATTTAGCGTTACATTTGTCAGTATAGATTACGTTTTTTTATTATGAATAATCAGGCAGTTATGTTTTGTTAACTACCTACAGAATAATTACTATTTACGGAGGATTCAATGAGATTGATAGCACTTTTTCTGGTTGGCGTGATGATGGTGTTTATGTCATCCTGTGCTCAATTTGACGGCGTGAGCACAGGCACGAAGGGAGCTGTCGGTGGGGCTGCCGGTGGAGCGCTGATCGGTCAGGCCATCGGCCGAAATACAGAAGCAACACTGATCGGTGCCGCTGTTGGGACAATGCTTGGCTATATTGTCGGTAATGAGATGGATAAACAGGACAAGCAGCAGCTCAATAATGCCTATGAACGCGGTCCATCAGGGCAGCCGGTTACCTGGGTAAACCCGGACTCCGGTAACAACTACCAGGTTGTGCCGCAGCCGGCCTATACCAATCCGTCAACAAACCAGTATTGCCGTGAGGCGGAAATCACGGCAACAATAGATGGGCAGCCGCAGAAGACCAAGACGACTGCATGTAGAAATGCCCAGGGACAGTGGGTGCTGAACAGTTAATCATCTTCGGGAGATTCGCTGGTCGAATCTCCCAATATATTATTTTAATTGAGAGGAATCGGTATATCCCTGACGGGGATTTGGGTGTCAAAGCCAATTTCTTCAAGTGATGAGCTAAACGCAGCAAGGGTCTTTTCTTCACCATGAACGAGAAAGACGCGTTTTGGTTTTTCTTTAAACGCAGAAAGCCATCCGGTCAGTTCATCCTTGTCAGCATGGGCTGAAAATGCTCCGATCCTGGCGATATCCGCTTTTACCACAAGCGTCATTCCCATCATTTTAATCTCCTCGGCACCATCGATTAGAATGCGACCCAGCGTTCCCGGAGCCTGGTAACCGACGAAAAGTACCGTATTTTGAGCATTCCATATGCCATGCTTCAAGTGATGACGAATACGTCCGGCAGTACACATACCACTCCCGGCGATAATGATAGCTGGCTCTGTCATTGCATTGGCCTTACGTGATTCATCTACTGACGGCGTGCAGATAAGCCCTGGAAAATCGAATGGTTTGTCTGTTCGCGCCCTGGCTTCTTCATCATAGAGATCAGGATGTTTTTTGAAGATCTCGGTTATCTTGATGGCCAGCGGGCTATCCAGATAGACATCCATTGGTGGAAAATCCTCGGTTTCATTCATTAATTCACTGAGGGTGTAGAGAAGCTCCTGCGTCCGTTCAAGCGCAAAGCAGGGGATCAGCAGCTTTCCGCCTTTGTTATAGGTGTTGACGATATGTTCGAGAAGCTGTTCTTTTCTTGGAAGTGATCTCTGATGATTTCTGTCACCATAGGTAGATTCTATAAAAACATAGTCTGCATTCCAGATATAGGTCGGATCTTCAATAATGGGGACATCCCACTGACCAAGATCACCTGAGAAGACGGTTTTAATTTCACGCCCTCCCTCTTTGACATACAATTCAACGATGGCAGAGCCGATTACATGACCGGCGTCACGGAGCCTGAAGGTGATTTCATCATTTACCTTCATTGAGGTGTTATAGTTCAGTGGTTGAATCAGGCCAGTTACCTGATCAGCGTCTGTTCTATCATAGAGCGGTTCCCGGGGCGATTCTCCTTTTCGTTCCCGCCTTCTGTTCTCATGCTCTGTATCTTTTTCCTGTATGTAGGCGGCATCCCCAAGCATTACCGGAAGCAGGTCGGCTGTTGCCGGGGTTCCATAGACTGTTCCGTTAAATCCATGTTTGGTTAATTTGGGCAGCAGCCCGCAGTGGTCAATATGGCCGTGGGTTGAGATAACAAAGTCTATTGTTTGAGGGTCAAATGGAAACGGTTCGTAATTCAGGCGGGTGAGCGTCTTATTTCCCTGAAACATACCACAGTCAATGAGGAAACGGCTTGAATTTGTCTCCACGAGGTGGCATGAACCGGTAACACTTCCGGCAGCACCATGACAGGTTACTTGCATGTATACACTCCTTATAGTTTCAGTTAAATACACGAGGGCGAAAATATACGATAACACGTATAATAGCAGAATGCACAATGATCAACGAGATTCTCGCCTGATCAAGTTTGCAGATAAAATGTGTCTTTAATGGACGCTAATCATTAAATGAAATGATTGTATGGAGTGTGATTCCTGTGGTCAGAACCCTCCTGTAATTGCGGTCACCGTGAATCTCGCTGTCGGTTGCGCTGCCTTAATCATCAGCAGATGGCTGACAGAGGTTGGCATTGCAGCCAATGGGTGCCGCTGACAACCGTTCCTTAGCCCATTTTGATTTTGCCGGAAAAGAGAGCACTCGCCCATAATATTAACAGAAGAGATAAACCGACATAGGAATAAAAATCACGCACGGTGCTATGCTGATGAACCATGCCGGCGACTATGGTATTGTTGTCAGCAAATCTTCCAAGCAGTGAAATCGTTCCATCATCTATTGGCTGATCTGAGACAAGTTTAAATTTCTCTTTGGTAAAAACAGTAATCGTTGCTGTTAATTTATCATAAGCGCAGCGGTCAAAACCGATCGCTTTTCCTGAGCGCTGTTCTTTTCTCTGGAGCGTTTGAACATAATGATTATCTGCCTCAAATGAGTCGTTGAAAAACATAAATGGCAACAGGACATATGATATCAGCAGTAAAGAGGCAAGCAGCAGCGGGAAAAAAGAGCGTTTTAAACCCAGCAAAAATCGACGATCAGACCAACCGTAATATGCAATAGTGATCAAGCCAACGACGGTCAGGACAGAGCTTATCGCGTTTTCCGGCCAGAAGAGCTGGAACTGGCTTAACTGCCAACTGAAAGGGGCTGACAGGTGGACACCGTTTGCCCATTTGGTCTGCATCGCATCGAGCAGCAGATGAGCCAGGCTGTTGCCTCCAAGAATGAGAAATACCTTAAAAGAGTGGTTGTATAATAGCGCAATTGCCCCGCTGAGAATGAGACAGAAAAACAAAGATGCCTGAATCAGGCAGTAGACACGTAATGAAAGTAAATCGACACCGGGCACAAGGAAGGATATGAGCCGCTGGGTAATCCATGGAAGATCAGGAATTATACAGCCAACAGCAACCCATTTAATATCTGCTGCTCGGTAAACAGCCTTGCTTACAAGGGTCTGTATGCCGATATGTGCCAGTGTGTTGGGCATGTCTGTCAGGAAAGAAAATCTACCTGTTCGGGCAGTGCTTCAAGCTGGAGATCCTCTTTAAAATAGCTGATTCCCTCATGATTTGTCAGGTCAAGATGAATCGGCGTTACTGAGATATAGCCGCTTTCTATTGCATGCACATCCGTATCCACACCAACATCAAGTAATGGTGTGCCTCCCCCTATCCAATAATGCAGTCGGCCAAAAGGATCCGTTATTTCCTGAACCGCCTGTTTCCATATACGCCGACCCTGACGGGTAACTCTTAACCCCTTAATCTTCTCCCCATGAGGGATATTTATATTCATCAGTGTATCTGCCGGCAATCCGTATTTCATTGTTTTGGCTGCCAGGGAATTGACCATTTTCTTTGCCACGTCATAAGTGAAGGGATGTTTGCCTGCAAGAGACACAGCCAGCGAAGGAACAGCGTAGATGGTCCCTTCTATTGCAGCAGACACCGTGCCCGAGTAGGAAATGTCATCTCCGATATTCGGACCGGAGTTGATACCTGACACCAGCAGATCCGGAAGTCGATCGACTACTTTGTTCAAACCAACAGCAACACAATCAGTTGGTGTTCCGTTGAGGGAATAACTGTCTTCACCCAGCTGTTCAAGCAAAAGCGGCCGATTCATTGTCAAGGCATGAGAGATAGCGGAATTGTCCCGATCGGGTGCAATGGTTATGACCTTTCCCAGCGGCATCAGGGCCTCTTTCAGAGCAGAAAGACCTGGGCTGTAGATACCATCATCATTTGTTATCAGAATGGTTTTCATCAATTCCTCGTGAAGTATAACGATTGAGTATTTCCTGTTCAGCGATATGCCAGAATGCCTGCACGACTGGTCTGCGTTTTAAAGATCGTGTGGTACAGGCGCCAACTGAAAACGGGTCGAGAGCCGGTCTCACATCAAGAACCCGGACACGACTGCGCAGCGGGCTGTTTTCAAGTACCAGTCGGGGGACAACACCGATACCGCATCCCATGGCGACCATTGCAATCATCGCTTCATTGCCGGCTACTGATGAATAGATGGCCGGCGCTATTTTTTTCTGCGCAAACCAGCGCTCACACCGTTTTTTGCTGAGTCCGCGCTTCGGCATAATAACCGGAACTTTACTCCAGTTTGCCAGGGACAGCGATTGCCCGAGTTCTTCAGGGTTCCTTGGGCCAATAAAAATAAGCGGGGTTTCAAGCATTTTAAGAAAAACAATCTGTCGAGGCAAGCGGTCCGGCAACGCCGCGATCGTAATATCCGCTTCACCGCTTTCAAGGCTCGGCAGAGCCATGGCCGCATCGCCTGTCTGGAGGTTGAGATGTATATCCGGGTACGCATGACGAAATCGTATAATTATTCCCGGTAGAATTGACAAAATAGCGGTGACCGAGCAATAGAGGGAAAGTTCTCCGTGCAAATTATGTTCAGCTGCCATCTGCACCTGGAGGGTTCGATGACGACGAATGACATCAACAGCATATTCTTTAAATAAATCTCCGGCACGCGACAGGGTAACCGAGCGGTTATCACGGATGAACAGCTGTTCTCCAATCTCCTGTTCAAGCCGCTGAATAGTCCGTGTCAAACCGGATCGGGTTATGTTACAGGCTCTGCTTGTTTGACCATAATGCAGGGTACCAGTCAGGTGCAGGAAAAGATTTAGCTCTCTGATATCCATGGTTACTCGGAACGATGAGAAGAGGTGTCATGTATCCACTGATACAGCCTGATCGTTGCATAATATGCAACACAGTATCACATATAAATCACTTGACGCAATATTGAATACTGCATATATGAGATCAGGGTTTCACTCTGTTCGATAGTTTTAAAAAAAGATCACAAAAAAAAGGAGATATACCATGGGAGAAAATTATTTTAATTCACTGCCGTTACGATTGCAGATAGAAGAGTTGGCACAGTGTCGTTTCATGGATGCAGAAGAGTTTGACGGCGTTGAAGCCCTCCGGGGTAAGAAAATCGTCATCGTTGGCTGTGGTGCCCAGGGCTTGAACCAGGGGCTGAATTTGCGTGATTCAGGTCTGGATGTTTCATATGCTCTTCGTGACGATGCCATTAGTGATAAGCGGCAATCCTGGAAAAATGCAACCGAGCACGGTTTTGTCGTCGGAACATACCAGGAGCTGATGGCCGTTGCTGATCTGGTGGTAAATCTGACTCCTGATAAACAGCATACTGATGCTGTCTCCTCTTTCATGCCACTGATGAAGGACGGGGCATGTCTGTCATACTCTCATGGTTTTAACATTGTTGAAGAGGGAATGCAGATTCGTAAAGACATCACGGTAATCATGGTTGCACCGAAAGGTCCGGGAACAGAGTTGCGCGAGGAGTATGTCCGGGGCTTCGGTATCCCCACCCTGATCGCCGTTCATCGTGAAAATGACCCCAGGGGTGAAGGCTGGGAGATCGCCAAGGCCTATGCCTGCGGGACGGGAGGGGATCGTGCCGGCGTCCTCCAATCCTCTTTTATTGCTGAGGTTAAGTCAGACCTGATGGGAGAGCAGACAATACTCTGCGGGCTGCTGCAGACAGCAACCCTGCTCTGTTACGACAAGATGCTGGAGAATGGCATTGAATCGGGTTACGCCTCCAAACTTGTACAATATGGCTGGGAGATTACCACTGAAGCACTGAAGCATGGCGGCATTACCAATATGATGGATCGACTCTCAAATCCGGCAAAAATAAAAGCATTTGTTCTGGCAGAAGAGCTGAAAAATATCATGACACCTCTTTTTGCAAAACACATGGATGATATTATGTCTGGCACCTTCTCTTCCACCATGATGCAGGATTGGGCAAACGATGATGCCAACCTCCTTACCTGGCGTAAACAAACCGGTGAGACCTCGTTCGAGCAGGCTGAGTCGATGACGGAGGATATCCCCGAGCAGGAGTATTTCGACCACGGTATCCTGATGGTCGCCTTCGTAAAAGCCGGCGTGGAGTTAGCCTTTGATACGATGGTGTCTGCCGGCATTAAAGAAGAATCCGCCTACTATGAGTCTCTTCACGAGGTGCCCCTCATTGCAAACCTGATAGCTCGCAAGAAACTATATGAGATGAACGTTGTGATTTCCGATACAGCGGAATATGGCTGCTATCTTTTTGCCCATGAAGCAGTACCCCTGCTGGCTGATTTCATGAAAAATATCGATGTTGATGTCATAGGAAAAGGACTCGAATTAAAAGATTGCGGAGTAGACAACCTTGATCTTATTGATGTCAACGAGGGCATTCGCTATACTGAAGTTGAGGCGATTGGCGAGGAATTGAGATCCTACATGAGTGCCATGAAGCCGATCATCTAGCAAACTGTTTAACGCTCTACAGGCAACCCGGCATTCAACCCATCGGGTTGCCTGTAAACACTAAAACCCTATCCCTGTTGTTTATAAGAAATTATATAACTGACTGACGAGTGCGGTATGGGCCGTTTCTTTCAGGTCAACGGATTCAACAGTATAACGAAACCCATGTATATTTGTGTAGATTTTGATGGAACAATAGTTGATCATCGCTTCCCGGAAATTGGCAAACCGGTACCGGATGCGATAAAATGGTTGAAACGCATACATAATGCCGGTGGTAAGATAATTCTCTACACCATGAGGTCTGACGGAAAAATGATGGGCACCCTCCTTACCGACGCAGTTGACTATCTGCGATCTGAAGGTGTTGAACTGTTCGGCGTCAATAAAAACCCGACACAGGAATCATGGACGTCAAGCCCGAAGGCTTATGGGGAAATTTATATTGATGATGCAGCATTTGGATGTCCGCTTATCAAGCCGAAAGGTTTTGCCCGCCCCTGTGTTGACTGGAAAAAGGTTGGCCCCCAGGTTGAGCATTTATGCCTGAACCAGCGGTGAATCAATAGCTGACCAGTGCTCCTGTCGGTATAAACCTGAGCGATGAGAAATCGCTCAGGTTTATAGACGATTTGCTTCACTTCTTATCAAATAAGCTCTTATAGCGCCCGTACCCTTTTGATTCCAGTTCATCCACCGGAATGAAACGCAATGCTGCACTGTTGATACAATAGCGCAGGTTGGTCGGTGCAGGGCCGTCATCAAAAAGGTGACCCAGGTGAGAGTCCGCATTGGTGCTTCGGACCTCAGTTCGCACCATAAAAAGTGATACATCACGATGCTCAGAGATATTCTCTGCTGCCAACGGTTTTGTAAAGCTTGGCCAGCCCGTCCCTGAATCATATTTATCCGTGGAGCTGAAAAGAGGTTCTCCGGAGACGACATCCACATATATGCCATCCTCCTTGTTATCCCAATATTCGTTTTTAAATGGTGGTTCTGTGCCCTCTTTCTGGGTCACGTTATACTGCTGACTGCTCAGTATTTTTTTTAGTTCTTCATCGCCCGGTTTTACGAACCCATCTTCACTGATCTGCTGATCCGCCCACACCTTCTCGATAAATGCTTCCCTGCCCGATCCTTTCTTGTAGCGTGAGTAGTGCAGGACGTTCTTCTGGTAATAATCCTGGTGATACTCCTCCGCTTCATAAAATGGTTGCGCAGGTAAAAGAGCGGTGACGATAGGCCGATTAAAGATACCCGAGTTCTGCAGTGCTTTTTTTGACTGTTCCGCCGCTATTCGCTGCTCTTCGGTAGAGTAAAAGATCGCTGTTTTATAGTGCTCTCCACGGTCGGCAAACTGGCCGCCATCATCTGTCGGATCAATCTGCCGCCAGAAAATATCAAGCAGTTCGCTGTAGGAGACCTGTTCCGGGTCGTAGCGCACCCTGACTGATTCAATATGATCCGTTCTGCCACTGCTCACCTGCTCATAGGTTGCCTCCTGCTGAAGTCCGCCGGTATAACCCGCGACGACTTCTATAACACCAACCTGCTGTTCAAAGGGCGGCTCCATACACCAGAAGCATCCCCCTCCAAAGATTGCCGTATGCTCGATTTCGTTTGCCCTAATTTTATCTGAAAAAGAAGCCACCAGGACCAGTGCCAGGAGACTCGTTAACATTATGTAGTTCATCATAAACTCCTTTTGGGAATTATTATTATTTAAGATTATGATATACACCCCCTCCCCTCATGACAAGTTATCGCCAGCTGAAAAGTTAAAAGAAAATTTAAACCGGGTGAGCGGTTGCCTCTGGCACAAATAAGTTGTATAAAAAGAGCGAACAAACTCACCTGATAATTCTTTCCACGGGGCCAGCATGCAAAAATCTAATACCAAGCGAACAAAATTTATTTTTATTACCGGCGGTGTCCTGTCATCTCTTGGTAAAGGATTAGCTGCCGCATCAATTGGTGCCCTTCTTGAAAGCAGGGGCCTCACCGTAACTTTTCAAAAGCTTGACCCATACATTAATGTTGACCCCGGTACCATGAACCCATTTCAGCACGGAGAGGTATACGTGACTGACGATGGTGCCGAAACCGATCTCGACATGGGCCATTATGAGCGATATACCGATGCGGTAATGGCACAGGTCAATAATTACACCTCCGGCAGAATCTATTATTCAGTTATCACCAAGGAACGCCGTGGCGAGTACCTTGGTGGCACGGTGCAGGTAATTCCCCACATCACCGATGAAATAAAAGCAGCCATTCGGCAACTTGACGGAAGCGTTGATATCGCAATTATTGAGATTGGCGGAACGATTGGAGATATTGAGGGGTTGCCTTTTGTTGAGGCCATCCGTCAGCTGCGGGGTGATCTGGGAAGGGAATACACATTGTTCATTCACCTGACCCTCGTCCCATATATTAAGAGTGCAGGAGAAGTTAAAACAAAACCGACCCAGCATTCCGTCAGGGAACTGCGAGCAGACGGAATTCAGCCCGACATTCTCGTCTGTCGAACAGAAGTCCCGTTAACTTCCGATCTCAAATCAAAGATTGCCTTGTTTTGTAATGTTCCAAAAGACGCTGTTATCACAGCAGTGGATGTAGATAATATCTACGAGGTTCCTCTACGCTTGCACGATGAAGGACTTGATTCCAAGATTCTGGAGCTGCTCAATGTCTGGACCGGCCAACCCAACATCGAACCGTGGCAAAAGCTCGTAGAGAACCTGAAAGCTCCGAAACATTCGGTAACAATAGCGATTACCGGAAAATATGTTGACCTGACAGAATCCTACAAGAGTTTACACGAAGCACTTGTCCATGGTGGAATAGCGAATCATGCCAAAGTTAATCTCCGCTACCTGAGCGCAGAGGATCTTGAGACCAAGGAGCCGAAAGAACTGCTTCAGGGATGTGAGGGAATCCTGGTTCCCGGTGGCTTTGGCAAGAGAGGGGCGGAAGGAAAAATTAAAGCGATCACCTATGCACGTGAAAATAAAATACCGTTTTTCGGAATCTGTCTTGGTATGCAGCTGGCTGTTGTTGAGTACAGCCGCTTTGTTGCCGATATTCCAGGTGCCCACTCTTCAGAACTCGATCCGCAAACAGTAGATCCGGTAATCTACCTCTGTAAGGAATGGTTTGATTATCGCAACAATAAGGTCCAGGTTCGGGATGAAACGTCGGAAATGGGTGGCACCCTCAGGCTGGGAGCATATCCCTGTGTCCTGAAAGAAGATAGTTTTGCCATGAGTGCCTACCAGAGCAAGGAGATATCGGAACGTCACCGACACCGTTTTGAATTTAACAATGAATATCGCCAAAAGCTTGAAGACACCGGCCTGAAAGTATCAGGTACATCGCCAGACAACAACCTTGTTGAAATAGTTGAAATTGAAGATCACCCATGGTTCCTCGGCTGTCAGTTTCATCCGGAATTCAAGTCGAAACCGATGAAGCCGCACCCGCTGTTCAGGGATTTCATTAAAGCTGCCCTGAACTATAAAAAATAGCAGGATCCAATGCATATTGACCCCGTTTCAATTGAACACCCTGCCGGGACAGCAATCCAGGTCGGCTCGAACCAGCCACTATTGCTGATTGCCGGTCCCTGTGTCCTCGAATCCATAGACCTGGCCAGAAATGTGGCAGAGACCATGCTGGAGATATGCAGCAGGCTTGGTATTTCATATATTTTCAAAGCTTCCTTTGATAAAGCCAATCGAACTTCCATTACATCCTACAGAGGCCCCGGTATTGAACATGGACTGGAACTCTTGGGCCGGATCAGATCCGAGATGAACGTTCCGGTTGTCTCAGACATTCACGAACCCCAGCAGGCTAAAATCGCAGCTGAAGTGCTGGACATCATCCAGATACCAGCCTTTCTTTGCCGACAGACAGACCTTCTGACCTCTGTCTCGCAGACCGGTAAACCGATTAACCTGAAAAAAGGTCAATTCGTCTCTCCATGGGATATGCAAAATGCCGTTACGAAAATTCGCGAAAGCGGCAGCAGTAAGGTTATGCTGGTCGAGAGAGGGGCAAGTTTCGGTTATAACAATCTCGTCGTTGACATGCGTTCCTTGCCGGTAATGAGAAGCTTCAACTGCCCTGTTATTTACGACGCTACGCATTCTGTTCAGCTACCGGGAGGTGCCGGTGGATCATCAGGGGGACAGCGGGAGTATATAGCACCTCTTTCCCGAGCAGCTACAGCAGTCGGTATTGACGGATTGTTCATGGAAGTTCACCCTGACCCTGAAAATGCCCTGTGCGACGGCCCGAACTCTATTGCTCTGGACTCGATTGAGTCTGTTCTTGAACAAATTGTTCGCATTCGTGCATGCGTCACTTAATACTCAGCTAATTCTTTCGATAATGAGCAACCCGTGCCCACCAAACGATTCCGGCTCTCACCCGTCAGACTGCCAGATCCTCGAAAATTTTCGCAATCGCTCAGAAGAGCGCAGCCGCCAATATGACAGCCCGGAACATCGACTGCTTATGGCAAAAGCAGAACCCATTCAGCTTTTGCTTCTGGATGTTGATGGTGTACTCACTGATGGATCATTGATCTATACAGAAAATGGCAGCGAAGGAAAATCTTTTAACACCCAGGACGGACTCGGTATACGTCTCGTCCAGAAGGGTGGTGTCGAGGTGGGGATTATTACAGCGCGTAAATCTGAACTTGTCAGGAGACGGGCTGAGGAACTCGGTATGAAATATATTATGCAGGGTATTGGTAATAAGCTTGACGCATTCAAAGAAATTCTCAAACGATCGATGCTGAAACCCTACCAGGTCTGCTATATGGGGGATGACTGGATCGACATGGCCCTTCTCTCCAGAGTAGGCTTGGCAGCCTGTCCTGCCAATGGTGCCCCGGAAGTTCAGGATATCTGTCATTTCGTTTCCAGCCGTGCAGGAGGGGCCGGTGCAGTTCGGGAAGTCTGCGATCTCATTATCCGAGCCAAAGGAAAGCACGACAGTCTCTTACAAGAGTATATGAAATAATGCTGCATACCCGTAATTTACTCTGGCTTATTCCTCTTCTGCTGCTGGTAACCTTTCCTGTCTGGCGACTGCCACTTGCATCCTTTCTGGAACCCCGTGGTGGATATGACCCAGATTTTGGTAAACGTGACAAAAACGTTCACAATTTCATTATGGAAAAGGTCATGATCATCCAGGACCAAATGGGCAATAAAACAGCTGAAGTCCGGGCGGACATGGCATATACAACTGATGTTCCCAACGAATTTGAACTCACCACTGTCGATGCGGACCTGTTTGGCAAGGATGGCGGGAAAGTGAAAATAAATGCAAAAAAAGGATTGTATAACACGGAGACCAGAAAACTTACCTTGCAACAAGATGTTCACGTTTCACGTGGTGGCGAAAACCAGCATCTTTATACAGAACTATTATATTACAACGATAACAACCAGACAATTCACTCCCCGGTAGACACGCGTCTTATCGGCAACAACATTGAAATCAACGGTAGCAGTCTCGATTACGATATTGTCACAAATCAGTATGAGGTCGGCGGACGGGTTTATTGCATCATTACACAAAAAAGCAAAGAGTAATTGCCAGATCCTGCAACCCGGCGCTGATGTATCCACCCTCAAAAAATATTTACAGGTATTGTCAATAAGCTCACATAACAAAACGAATATATGGTATTGCAAACAACCACTACTCAATGGTGATTGATGAAGAATTTCTCCTTTTTCCCCCTTGTTGCCTCTCTTTTATTTATTTTATCCCCCCCCTCCGCCATCGCCCAGAACTTCAACGTATATACTGAACAATTACCCCCCGTACACTACGAAGAAGATGGTCAGATCGTTGGCATTGCCACAGAAATTGTCGAAGAACTATTTCGGCTGGCCGGATACCAGCCACGATTCAAAATGTACCCTTGGAAACGATCCTACTATCTGGTTCAAAATCAAAAAAATCAATTTATTTACACACTCAACAGAACATCAAACCGGGAAGCCCTTTTTAAATGGATCGGGCCAATCCTCACAAAGCGTACCTACCTCTATAAATTTCGAGGACGTGAGGACATCCAGCTCAGCACGCTTGAAGATGCAAAAAAATATGTTACTGCGGTCATCCTTGGTCACTCCCTGACCACAAAAATGGAAGAAATAGGCTTTGAAGAAAATATAAATATCGTTAAAACTCCAAACAAATCGATTCAGACAAAAGTCTTTCTAAACAAGAGATGTGACCTGATAACCGGCAATGAATACACCATTTACAGGGCCCTGAAATCGGTTAATCTCACGATGGGTGATATTGAACCCGCCCTGTTTATTTCTGAAAGCGGGTATTATCTTGGTGCTCACCCGGAGACGGACCCGGACATTGTCAAACGGTTACAAAATGCCAGTGATGTCATCATGTCGTCAAACTTCTCAAAGAAAATTATAGAAAAATATATGAGCCGTTAAACGAACATTGTTTACTCGATATCCCGAACCCTGATATGGCTATTTACCCGTTAAACTCACCTATCGCCAAAAAACTTGTCTGGTGGTTTATTGCAATCAGCACAACCGTTGCGCTCTTCAGCACAGGGATACAGCTCTATCTTGATTATCGCCAGGAGATAGAAAGCACACAACAATATCTTTCTTCCCTGAAAGAGACCTACCTGCCATCAATCGCTGAAAACACCTGGATTATGGATGACAACCAGATTGAAACCCTGCTCAAGGGTATCACCAATCGAGATGATATTGTTTATGCAGCAGTCAGCACTGATAATCAGGTTCAATGGTCAAGCGGCGACAAGACAGCTATTGATCGATTTCAAGCGCAGCTGCCCATATATTATCTGAACCGAAACAGCATCGAGCGCATTGGTACTTTAACGGTTATTGCAAACCTTGAAAAAATATACCAACAACTGATAAGACGGGCACTCATTGTCCTTTTATCCAATACCGTTAAAACATTTATCGTGGCCGCTCTGGCCCTGGCAGTCGTACAATATCTCATTACCCGACACCTCCAGGCAATGTCCGCCCACGTTTCCAGAATTACCTTCAATGAGTCGTACCCTCCTCTCAAGCTTGAACGCAAAGAAGACGATCAGACCGATGAGTTAACAGCAGTTGCCACTGCCTTATCCTCGATGCAGAAAAGAGGATACGCTGCTTATAATGAAGTAATGCAGGGTGAACAACAATTACGTCTGTTTCTCAATTCAACCGAAGAAGGGGTTTTTGGAATCAATTCAGACGGCATAGTTCTATACGCCAATACCAAATGTATTCAATTATTAAAACTTGCTGCAGAAGCCGACTTTATCGGCAAAAAATATAGTGACCGGTTTGTCTACCGATGTCTCAATAAGCAGGGCTTAATTAGCAGCGGCGCATTACTTGACAACGTAATGGAAGGCAACACCTTTGTCTGCGAAGATTCATATATTACCTGCTCCCATGAAAACGGTTTTTACGCTGACGTCCGGGCATATCCGACATTTTCAGACGGAACCTGCTCAGGTGCAGTTGTATTTTTTAACGATACCAGTGATAAACGAGAGCTTCGTCATCAGATGGAACTGCTTAAGGAAGCACTGGATAACTCTCCAATTTCCGTGCTTATCACCGACCATGATCTCAATATTGTTTATGTAAATCCTGGATTTGAAAAAGGCACAGGATACAGCATTAATGAGGTTTTAGGGAAAAAAGTAGGCACTCTTTCAGATGAAGACACTTTCAAACAGGCATACCAGGCGGCTGCAGAACAAACGCTCAAAGGTTCTGCCTGGCAGGGACGAATCAGATTCAGGAACAAAGTTGGAGCAAATCGAGTCGTCGATGTGGTGGCTTCGCCTATCTCAAATGACCTCGGCCTGATCACCAATCTTGTTGCGGTGAGCAGAGACGTAACCTACGAAGAAGAACTGCAAAGCAACCTGTTAACGACCCAAAAACAGAAAGCATTGGGCAGGTTATCAGCTTCAATTGCCCACGAATTTGGCAACCCCCTGCTTGGCATCAAGTCTTTATTAAAAGATTTTCGTGAGCGATCGTTTCTCCCTTCTGAAGATAATGAATTAGTGGATATTGCCATAAACGAATGTAGCCGATTGCAGGCTTTAATCAGTGATATCAATAATTTCTACGGAACTGGAGAGACAACTCACTCATTATGCAATATAAAAGATATCATTGACAAAGTACTGTTTTTTCAGCAAAAGATCTTGTTAGACAACAATGTCGTTCCCACTGTTACCCATAAAAATGAGCTTCCGAAAATTTTTGTGAAGGAGGATCAGCTGGCCCAGGTAATTCTCAACCTTATCCTCAACGGAATTGAGGCGATGAAGCCGGAAGGCGGCTCATTGATTATCTCTTCCAGGTGCGACCAGGACTTTATTTATCTTGCCATTACTGACTCAGGGTCAGGAATTAATGCATCGACGATGGATCGCATTTTTGAACCATTCTTCTCAACAAAATCGGAAGTGGAAGGAACCGGTCTTGGCCTCTCCATATCGTATGGAATTATCACAGCACATGGAGGAAAGATAACATGCCAGTCGACCGAAGGAGACGGTTCCACCTTTACACTACACCTTCCTGTCCACAGGAGCAGCCCGCTTAAAGCCTGAAAGCTCATGATTCCAGTGCGTATCTCTCATCACCCTCAATCCGTTCACAGCGTTCCACGCGGCAGATATCACCGGATACCTCCCAGCGAATATTAACATCCCAAAAAGATATGCCGAAACCGGAACGCTTATTTCTCTGACTGGCCGGACGTGGATCTGTCTTCAGGACCTCACGAACCAATGCTGACAAGGGTCTTCCACTCTGCCGTTCATAAAAACCGCAAAATTCTTCAGCCTGTTCAGAAAATACCACCTCCATCTCGGTAAAAGGAGCCTTTAGCCAGCCTCCGGTTGCCTCCTGTAGACAGTCACTGTAGGGTATATACGGTTTTAGATCGAGCACCGGGGTACCATCAAGCAGGTCAACGCCACCAATATCAAGCTCGACACCACCATCAGATACTCTCAGGGCTAACAGACTGACAGCGGAGAGCCCAATATGGTTCGGTCGATGAGGGCTTCTCGTCGCAAAAACACCAAGACGCTCTTTTCCACCCATACGGGGGGGACGGACGGTTGTCTTCCACCCTTCAGATACCGATTGATGAAACAGGAACTGAACCCAGATATGACTGAATGTTTCAAGGCCACGTACCATCTCCTCTCTATTAAACGGTTCTAAGAGCTCAATGGTGGCAAGCGCAGACGGCGCCAGTCCCGCCTGCCGCGGGACACCAAATTTTTCTGGAAAACAGGAGTGGATAACACCGATAACATTCATCCTGATGCCGCCCTGATTATGAACCTCCTGCCCACGATTTGTCCCTCCAGTCATTCCCAGACGCGCTCCTGAAAAAGGTTGACATAGACTGTTTCAAGCGATATCGTAACACAAATATAAAAAAGGTGTTACTATGCTCAGGCGATTTACCGTCTCTATGGATGAAAAACTGCTCGCTGACTTTGATAACTACATCAGTCAGCGTAAATATGTCAACCGATCTGAAGCAATTCGCGATTTAATCCGATCAGTTTTCGTTGAAAAAGAGTGGCAGGCAGATAAACAGGTTATGGGCGTTATTTCACTCGTCTACGATCACCATCAGCCAAATCTTCAGGAAAGACTGACAGAGATTCAGCATAACTATCATCACCAGGTGGTTTCAACAACCCATGTTCACATGGACCATTACAATTGTCTTGAGGTTGTCATCATCAAGGGAAAAGCCGATTCAGTAGTTGAGCTGGCAGATGGTCTGCGGTCACTGAAAGGGGTAAGAAATTGTAAACTGGCCATGAGCACAACCGGAAAAAACCTACACTGACTAAAAGGCAAAATGCACATATCAGAAGGAGTTCTTACGATACCGGCTCTGGTGGGCGGTGGTATTATCGCTGCAGCCGGCACGATGATCGGCTTAAAAAAAATTGATTATGACCAGGTGATGACAATTGGTTTGTTTTCATCCGCGTTTTTCATCGCCTCTTTTATCCACGTACCGTTGGGACCGACATCCGTCCACCTGCTTCTCAACGGGCTCCTGGGGTTGATACTTGGCTGGGCAGCATTTCCTGCAATTTTGGCCGCACTTTTTCTACAGGCCGTTCTCTTTCAGTATGGCGGGATTATTGTACTTGGAGTAAACACCACGATAATCTGCCTTCCCGCAGTTTTCTTTGGCCTTTTGTTGAAGCCAGGGCTTCAGAGCAATGGTAAAAAACGATTGCTGGTCTCTTTTGGAGCAGGTTTTTTATCGGTGATCGGTTCATCACTTCTTATGGCCGGCAGCCTTATTCTCTCCAACGAAGGTTTTCAGACAGCATCTTATCTTCTTGTTTTATGGAACCTGCCCATCGCAGTCCTGGAGGGAATTATCACCATGTTCACCGTCAGTTTTTTAGCTCGAGTGCAACCGGAAATATTATCTTTATCTTTGGAAAAACTGCCATGAATCTCAAGACTGTGCTCATCTTTAACGTTTTCTTGACTTTTTTCTGCACAACCGTCTCCTTTGCACACAAGATCAACCTCTTTGTCTGGGCAGAAAACGGCAGCATTACCGTTGAAAGTTCCCTAACAGGAGGGCGTACACTCGTGCATGGAACGGTCACGGTGGTTAACTCTGAGACCGAAGAAACAATTATTACCGGAAAAAATGATAAAAATGGCACCTTCTCCTTTACCGTTCCGGAAGAGATCCTGAAACAATCACCGCCACTTGACATCATTGTCAGCGGCGGTGACGGCCACCAGGCTCACTGGGTAATAAAGGCTGACGAATACGGCGGTTTGGCCAAAACTGCCTCGGTTCTACCTGAACCAGATAAACAGCCGGTAGAGCAACAGACTGAAAACAAGGTCCCGTATTGTCTGAGCAAAGCTGATTTTGAACAATTATTGGATGAACACTTGGAACAGAAACTGGCACCGATCAGAAAAAATATAGGCTCACTTGTTAACCATTCCCCATCTATTAAGGATATCGGCGCAGGAATAGGATACCTGATTGGAATTGCAGGTCTCATCGCCTGGTTTCAAAGCCGTAAAGGGAAAAAGCTATAATTACAACGAAAGGAGAATAGTTCGATGCATGCTCTCAGGTCTTTCAGACAAAATGAAACATTTAATTATCAATTAATCACGGTGATCATGGGATGTGTTCTGATCATCTTTGCTTCACTGCCGGCTCATGCTCATTTCGGTATGGTAATTCCTTCATCGAGCCAGGTTAATCAAAAACAGCCGGCGGTGGACGTTTCCTTTGCTTTTG
Organism: uncultured delta proteobacterium; assembly: GCA_963776075.1. Taxonomy (GTDB): domain Bacteria; phylum Desulfobacterota; class Desulfobulbia; order Desulfobulbales; family Desulfocapsaceae; genus MADRE3. The sequence goes on along the minus strand of CAVZLG010000002.1, from coordinate 111,979 downwards.
CTCACCCGTTTGAAAACAGGGGTATGGATCTCGACTGGCCTCAAACTGTCTTTGTCTCGGGCAATAACGCAAAACAGGACCTCAAGGGGGCTATGCTTGAGACAGCCTTCCTGGATCATCGAGCCTGGAAACTGACCTACAAGCCCACCAAGCCCGGCCTCTACTGGTTTGTCATGGAGCAGGCACCCTACTGGGAACCAGCTGAGGACATTTTTATCGTCCACTATACCAAAACCATCGTCTCGGCATACGGCAATGATCAGGGGTGGGACTTACCGGTCGGTCTAAAAACAGAAATCGTTCCGCTTGTTAGGCCATTTGGAAACTATGCCGGAAACCTTTTTTCCGGCCAGGTTCTGGTTGATAACACCCCAATGGCAGGAATCGAAGTTGAGGTTGAACTTTACAATCAGGAAAAATGGGTTGCCCCAACAGATGCCCATATAACCCAAATCGTCAAAACTGATGAAAATGGTAACTTTTCCTTTGCCTGCCCCCTTCCCGGATGGTGGGGATTTTCCGCTCTTACTGATGCTGAATACAGCCTGAAGGGAAAAGATGGTGAAGAGAAGAAGGTTGAACTTGGAGCTGTAATCTGGGTTTATTTTGACCCAAACCCATTTCTTGGCAACTGAAATGGTCGAAGAACCTTTTGCGGAAGGAACGACCCTGCTTCACAGCATGAATGCGACGGCCAAGATAATCACGGCCATAATATTCGTTCTTCCGACTGCAACGACTGATAGTTTTCCTGTGGCCGCAGGATTCACCATGCTTGCCCTGATTTTCGCAACCATTGCCCGGCTTCCTATCATGCGGGTGATCAAGCGGTTGGTTCTCGTCAACACCTTCACACTGTTTCTGCTGCTGACCCTGCCACTTACCTACGGAGGCGAGCAGAAAGTTCTCTATTCCCTCGTACCGGTGAGTATTGAAGGAACCAGAATGGCCCTGCTCATCGGCGTAAAAACCAATACGATTCTGATTGCAATGATGGCCCTGCTCAATACCTCAAACTTATCAGTTCTGGGTTACGGCCTTGAAAAACTCGGTTTACCCCTCCGGCTCTGCTACCTGATTCTTTTTGCCTATCGCTACATTTTTGTTATCGAACAGGAGTACAGGAGATTACTCCGTGCAGCACAGATGAGATGTTTCAAACCCTCGACCACTATTCATACCTACAGGACATTTGGCTATCTATTCGGGATGACCATTGTAAAAAGCTGGGAACAGGCCCATCGTGTTCACCAGGCCATGATTTTACGAGGGTTTAACGGTCGATTTATTCCCTTATCCGTGCCATCAATCGATTTAAAGAGTTACCTGCTGATCACGACGGTCGCCCTCTACAGCCTGATACTTGTCTGGCTGGAGTATTATCCATCATGATCTGTATCGGCCTACCAAACAGGAAAAACAGATTATGACCACTCCCCATCCGCTCCTGGAGCTGCAAGACATTTCATACTGCTACCCGAACCAATCTCCCATAATCGAGAAATGCAACTTTTATGTCGACAAGGGAAGAACCGGACTGATCGGAGCAAATGGTTGTGGAAAAACGACTCTTCTCCAGCTAATGGTCGGCCTGCTCAAACCGCTGTCGGGTACGATCTTCTTTAACGGTAACATCGTTGAAGACCAGAAAGACTACCAGCTCCTTCGAAAATCAGTTGGCTTTTTGTTCCAGAACTCCGATGACCAGCTATTTTCACCGACCGTCATTGAAGATGTCACATTTGGCCCACTCAATCTTGGTCACTCACCGGACGAAGCACGCGATCTTGCCCATGAAGTGCTGGAGAATCTTGGTTTGACAAATTTTGAGGACAGGGTTACACATCGTTTGTCAGGTGGAGAAAAAAAACTGGTTGCCCTGGCGACAATCCTTGTCATGAAACCCCGCCTGCTGCTTCTTGATGAACCAACAAATAACCTCGACCCGAGAACAAGAAAGCAACTTATGGAAGTTCTCAAGGAACTTGACCTCGCCCAGATCATCATTTCCCATGATTGGGATTTCCTGGAAGAAACCACAGACACGCTCTACACCATTGAACATGGCCACCTGCACCGCTGCACTGAAGGGTTTGTACATGCTCATAAACATGTTCATGTGTATGGTGACAAGCCTCACCATCATGCGTAAACTGGATGAAAACGGAAATAGCCTGCTTTATCTCACCGCATGGTTTTGGTCATGCCACGAGGGCCATCGCTCTGCTTGAAAATCTGAGGTTAAAAATAACTGATCTGCACGTTCATCTGATAACGACCGTTCCCCAATCACTTTTCAAATCCACATCTCTTGACTACAGTTACCACCCCCTGCTTGTTGATGTGGGGCTTCTACAAAAAGATGGTTTCATTTTTGATTTTCCAGCTACTATTGAGGCCCTGAAACGCTTCATACCATTCAGAAGCCCAGAGCTTGAACGACTGAAAAAAATATGTAAATCGTCAGATCTCATTTTATCTGATATCAGTGTGCTGGGGATTACTGTCGCTAAAAAATGCAGCATACCTGCTGTGCTGATTGAGAATTTCACCTGGGACTGGATTTATGCTCACCTCGACCAGGCACCGGAACTTCAAGAATTCGTTCCGGTTTTTCAAGAACTCTATGGGCAGGCAGATTTTCGTATTCAGGCAGAACCATTGTGCTTGAAGCAGCCATGCGATATAAGGTGTCACCCCATATCAAGAAAACCGAAATCCGCCCCCGATGTTCTGAGAAAGAGCCTCAACAGTGAGGGAAGAAAGATTGTGCTGATTACCATGGGAGGTATCTCGACAGATTTACCATTTATACATCTTCTGTCCGGTTACCAAGACTATTATTTTATCCTTGCAGGTCAGAAACAGTATAAACGAACGGGCAACAATAGCTGCGCGCTTCCCTACAACACTCCGTTATATCACCCGGATTTGATAAATGTCGCGGACCTGGTTATCTGCAAGAGCGGATACTCTACAATCGCGGAATGTTGCCAGACCTCGGCCGCCATTGCCTGTATACACAGGGGCGGATTTCCGGAGTCTGCCGCTCTGGAGCAGTTTGTTCGTGAGAATTTAGCGGGGACAATTTATGAACAGCAGCAGTTTTTCACTGGTCAGTGGCTTACGGATCTTCCTCAACTGGTAAAACGCAGAACTATGCCTTATCCGGTAAACGGCGCAGAAGAGGCAGCAAATTTTATTACCTCACTGCTCCCAGAGAAATCTATAGCGTAACCTCGGTAGGATCTTCTGACTCATCGATAACCTGCCACTCTTCACCTTCAAAATCAAACTCTGTAATTCTGGACAGATCCATTTTCAGGTAGCGGCCATTTCCCTCAACAGCAACAGCGTTGTCAGACAATATGATTTCACCGGTCCCTTCAAAGGTGCGCTTATTTTCTTTCGTAACCCTGGCAATGACCCTGATTTCCCCATCAAGAGGAACCGGTTTCCTGAACTTCATCGAAAAATCAACCGTAACTCCCCAGAAATCTGATGATTTATGTTTCAATGCAGCGCGGCCGATCGTTTCATCAAGAATCGCAGCGGCGATCCCGCCATGCAGGCGCCCCGGGTAGCTCTGATGTTCTTCAGATGGCATAAAAACTGCCATAATCTCATTATTCTCAAGCTCATAGAATCGACTTTTTAAACCAAAATCATTCTCAAGACCACAAACAAAACACATTTTTGAGTTTGGTTGTTTATCGGTAACTTTGACTTTCACAAAACCCTTCCCATTGTCTGAACTTCGTTATTTCTATAATTTTCTCAGAATTTTTTCACCTGCTCTCAACGATCAGAACAGTGCGGAATAGTCGGAGGGCCTGCCTTCAGCATACCACCAATGGTCATTCTGAGCTTTGGCACAAGGCTCCTCTTGCCTTCCAGCAGGTCCTGCTCAAGGCCAACAAGCCGTCTGAGCAGCGGGGTGCGCTCCATCATCACTGATTTCACGTCATTTTCAGATTGATCTACAAGCTCCTGACACCTGAAGCATCCCGGAAAGGTCATTTTTTTCCCATCCGGACGGGTCATCACCGCCGGTACTCCATGGGTTCTGCATACCATCAATCGATATTTATACAGAATGCAGCGCCCGCTCTCATTGAGCGGACACATCAGTCGCGGTCTTTCACCGCGAGCCAGCAGTTCTTCGCTCTGTTTTTCATACATCAATGCCCGGTTGATAATTTCGCTCTGTTTTTCCTGGGAAAGAAGACTCATTCCATGCCAGAGATAGCCCCACTCGATATAGGTAAAGTGCAGAAAATATGAATCACAGCAATTATCAGGACAGCCAACGCAACTATGCCCCAGCAAAGAAGCAGTACTATCATACGAGTGCTCCATGTCACTGTACAAAGCTTCAATTTGCTCAAGCATCATTTGATCCAGGGTTACAATCACTTCTTGTCCTCCTCAAAACACTGAACCTGGTAAATATATATATCGGGATGCTCGTTCTGCCACAGCGATGGTGACAAACCGGCCTTCCGACACAGGTGCTCCAAAAACGTTTCCGGATCCGGTAACTGACTCCAAACCTGGGGAAGAAATGTTGCCCCTTTCTGACCATGCCGCAGGATGACACCGTCAACCAGGGGTCTGAGCTTGCTGATCAGGTCACCACTGCCACTGTAATCCAGACGCTCAGGTTTACTCAGTATGGAAATATCAATATGTATTTTGCCCAACTCTTCTGCGTTCAATGGCTCAAAACGATGGTCATGGAACGCCGCATTCAATACATTTCGCTCAATCGAATCAACGATTGGGCCGTCTGCTTCGAGATTACCGATACAGCCACGCAATACATCACTAATCTTCAAAGTGACAAAGGTACCGCATTGCTGCTGCAGCGACTCATCATCCAGACCACTCCGGTTCACTTCAGGTGCAACTCCGAGCCGAAACTCCAAAGTAGACCGGGCCAGTTCAAGGAGTCGCGCTCCCAGTTCAGGGCTAATACTCTGTTTTATTATTGACCAGTCCATCTTCTCTCACCACTCAATTCCCAGCATCATACAGTTTATTCCACTCCCTATGCCAAGCATTGCCCCTTTCTGTCCGGGGGTAAACACCTTCTGTTCTATCGCCATAGCCATAGTAATTGGCGCGGAAACAGATCCAACATTTCCAAGAAAAGGCAAGGTTTCAAAATTTCTGCGCGGGTCGAGTTTCAATTGTTCAAAGAGCATCCGGGCATGCGCAGTACCGACCTGATGACAGAAAAATCTGTCTATATCATCAGGCTGCCAGCCACTCACCTCGGTAAATTGATTCCAGGTCTTGTTGGCGGTCTCCACCCCCTGGACAAGAAGCTCCTCTGAATTGGTTGCCATCAGGGTATGCTCTGAACCTGCTGTCCCCCCCTGGCACAAGTCAGAGTGCATTGTATTTGCTCGCCATGCACAATGCGTTAATCTCGGCCTGTTTCTATTTCCGGCCTCGCAACGGCACATGTAAAGACCGATAGCACCTGACCCTATGGTAAGAGAGGCAAAAGCGCTTTTGAAACTTTTTCTGGTGAGACCCTGGTCTGCAAGCAATGTTTCAATTGTTGACTCCACAAGGTCTTCCGCCGTCTCTCCGGAAACTATCAGCCCGTTTTCAACCTGACCAAGCTCGATCATGTTGGCAAGCATCACCGCTCCATCAAGAAACCCCAGGCAGGCGTTGGAAATATCAAGTAAAAGACAGTCCGGCGGTAACCCAAGTGCATTGTGCACAAATGAGGCCGTAGCAGGCTCCATCATATCTCGCGACACCGAGGTAAAGATGAGGCATTGAATACTCTCCGGTTCAGCTTCAGCACCGTCGAGTGCCCTGCGGCCTGCCTTTGCTGCTGCTTCACTTGGCCTTGTGCCTTCAGGCCACAACCTGCGCTCGGTAATACCACTCATCATCTCCAGCCTGCCTTTCGGCAGCTTCAATCGCTCATAGATCGGCTCAAGACGCTGCTCGATAGCATTTGATGTCAGTACCCGAGGAGGGAGTTCATAACCGTAGGTGTGAAGACAAACATGGGAATAGTGGGAAGACATAATTATGAGAGTTAAAAGTTCGGTATATTCTGTATTTTAGGAAGAGGTGCTGTTAAGAGTTCCTGCTCCGCTTAACTGTATATCAGACAGCAGCCCATCACATGTTTCCAAGGCAAGCTACTATATGGAGGAACAGCTGTTGTTACAAGTTATTTACTCAATCGGAAAAAATGACGACGCTGGTCATTGTCCCTAACCTGCCTGCATCTATCACCGCTGCTCTATATGTCGCTTTAGTTCTTTGATGTCAATCGGTCTTTTTATAAACGAATTGACGCCACTTTCCCTGTATTTTTTCTCCAGATCATCACCTGCATCACTGCCCTCTATCCCAAGAATCAAGGCCTGTCGACCTGAGTATTCCTCAAGACGGCGAATAATTTTGGCTGTCTCAACTCCATCACCTTGCGCCATTGCCGTATCAAGAAGAATGAGGTCAAACGGTGACAGCGATGCTTCGTACATGGCTGAACGACCGGTTTCTGCGATGGTCACCCGCCATCCCGACTCAATTAAAAACTCCACCACCATCTGCTGACTGCCCGAATCACCATCAACGACAAGTGCTGTATTGGTCAAGTAACGCGTAAGCACATCAAATAACTCTGATTTCCCAAGAGGTTTTGTCAGGTAATCATCCATTCCGGCCTGGAGACATTTTTCCCGATCACCGTGCATCGCGTGGGCCGTCAGAGCAACAACGGGGAGATGCCCTCCATGTTGACGCTCATGGTTTCTGATTTCCCTTGTTGCTTCCAGTCCGTCCATGACCGGCATCTGAACATCCATTAGAACTGCCTGGTAGTCACCGTTCACAGCTTTTTCAACTGCCTGTTTTCCATTTTCTACCACATCAATCTGCAAACCGGCCTGTTCCAGTAGTGTTTCAATCAATATCCTGCTGATTGGCTCATCTTCAGCCAGCAGAACCTTTGCTCCATTGAGCATGAAATTGGTACCCTGGCCCTGGTCCGCTGCGATTGTTGCGGTACTACTGGTCTGTTTCGGGGCTGAGCGTTTTCCTGACGGCTGGGTATATTTCCAGGTAAACCAGAACGTCGCCCCCTGTCCCGGACTACTTTCAAGCCCTATTTCTCCGCCAGCCAGATGAACAAGCTGTGCCGATATTGTCAGTCCCAGCCCCCCTCCCCAGAATTTTCGTGAATATGAGGTATAGGTCTGGTTGAAGGTGTCAGTAATAATTTTCTGTTTTTCCGGTGGGATTCCAATTCCGGTATCAGTTACAGAAAACTTGAGGGTTTCCCCACCATCTTTATCTGTCTCCAGTCGTTCAACATTCACGGTGATTGTCCCTTCTTCCGTGAACTTAACTGCGTTGTTGACCAGATTCATTATGACCTGAACAAGCCGATCCGCATCACTGTTCAGATACTCCGGCACATCGTGACCCAGCCGATATTCCAGATCGATATTCTTTTGGCGTGCAGACAATTTCATCAGGTAGAGGTCACAATCGAGACTCTCTGAAAGGTTAAAATCCTCAAGATTCAGTTTTAAACGTCCAGACTCTATCAGCGTGTAGTCAAGAATATCGTTAACCACATCAAGAAGCCGCTCTGCTGAAGAGTTAACCATCTCAAGATGACGTCGCTGATCGGAGGTGAGATCTGTTTCCAAAACCAGGTTGGTCATCCCCATAATGCCGTTCATGGGTGTTCTTATTTCATGTCCCATGCTCGTCAGAAATTCACTTTTAGTCTTGCTGTCTTTTTCCATCTGTTTCAGAGATAGCCTGAGTTTGTCGTACTCTCCCCCTGTTTCCTCCAGAGAAACAGCTTTATTCTGGTAACCAGCAAGCGTCTCTTTCAACTCGGAAATATGTCGATCCTTCTCTTTCAGCTGTTGCTCGAGATCAGCAATTTTATTATCTCTGCTCAACGCCAGTCCCCCTTTTCAGACTGATATAGTGAAAACTCTTTAATGCCAACTCGTTAGCTATCAACCATGCTGCACAATTTTTTCCTCCTGGTTCATTATCTCCTGGCAGGATGGCACAACAGAACCGGATGAAATACTGATAGTATCATGATATCAACTAACTGGCAATTTATTGCATCGGTATGAGAAAATCTCCCCCCCGACCACTGGCATCCAAACGGAACAAGAGGGTTTAGTTTTCCTGGGGTGTTCTTTGTTTATGCCTTATTTCCCAGCACTGGTGAATGCGTGAAGATTGATTAAAGTCTCTCGGTACACTTTTCTTACTGATATTGTGGCAGGTATACTGCTCTGCCAACCCAGGATCCAGTTTAAATGACCTGAAATTTGTTGAAAAGATAAGCAGTCCGTTATCTCTCAGCCGCGACATGGCCAGATTCAGTAACAGCACATGGTCCTTCTGCACGTCAAAAACTCGTGATTTTTTCCTGGTATTGGAAAATGTGGGCGGGTCAACAAAAATGAGGTCATAAAAATCACCGTTTTCCTTCAGCCACTGTATACAGTCTGAATGCACCAGGCGATGCCGATCGGGGTAAATACCATTTAAGGAAAAATTCATTTCAGCCCACTGCAGGTAGGTCGCTGAAAGGTCTACTGTTGTCGATGAGACAGCCCCTCCACGGACCGCATGAACCGTTGCCGTACCGGTGTAACCATAGAGATTAAGAAACCTTTTTCCATCAGCTTCCTGCCCGATTCTCATCCTGGTGTTTCGATGATCCAGAAAAAGCCCGGTGTCCAGATAATCTGTAAAGTTTACCAGGAACGAACACTCCCCTTCCCTGACCTCGTACAGTTTACTCTTTTTTTTCGTTTTTCCCTGGTACTGAGTTTTTCCTTTCTGCCGTTTTCTGGTCTTAATATACACCCGGTCCCGCCCTGCCCCCAGGACTTGACGTACTCCCTGCAATACAACCCGGAACCTCTCTGCCGCAAGGGTCTCACTGATTGATGACGGCGCGGCGTATTCCTGTACGTGTACCCACTTGCCATAAAGATCAATGGAAACATTATACTCCGCCATATCACGGTCATAGACCCGAAAACACTCTACGCCCTCCTTCTCTGCCCAAGCGATTATTTTTTTTAAATTTTTTCTGAGCCGATTGGCAAAATCACTGTTTTGTTCTTCCGGTTCCGGTGGCGTGATATTCCATTGAAACCTTCGAGCCGGTGGGTTGCCGACAGGACCGACAAAGAGGCGACAGGCTATCGGTCCATTGAAAAGCTGGTGCTTTTCTTCCCAGCGTAACCCGGTCATATCAGCCATATCCGGATTTGATGTAAACAGCCCAACACTCCAGCCATGAAAAGAGCGCTGTAATCGATTGCCAATGAACCTGTAAAGATATTTAACCATCTCCCTTTCAGACAACCGCTCCCCATACGGTGGGTTACAAACCAGCAACCCTGCTTCACCCGGGGGAGTCAGTTCAAACAGCTCCTTTCTACTGATTGAAATTTTATCATCGAGACCAGCGTTTTTAATATTGAATCGCGATTGACGAACAGACAGCCGACTGCCATCATACCCCGTTAATTGCGGCCAACTCCTGTTATGTCCAATTTCCTCTCTTTCTATAGCTTCAGATACCAGACGTGCCCATAATTCCTCATCATGCCCCCGCCATCCCTGCATCCCGAAGTAACTTCTTCCCAATCCAGGGGCCGAGTCTCCCAGAATCATTGCCGCTTCAATCAACAGGGTTCCCGAACCACACAGCGGGTCGACCAGGGGGCAGTTACCATCCCAGCCACTTAAGGCGATGATGGCTGCCGCAAGTGTTTCCTTGAGAGGAGCCTCCCCTTTTTCAAGCCGGTATCCCCTTTTATGCAAGCTCTCGCCAGAAAGATCAATGGACACCATTGTCCGAATACTGTCCGCATGCACATTGATACGCACTCCCGGCCGGTTAACCTTTACATGAGGTCGTATACCGCTCATTGAACGAAAATAATCGGCTATACCGTCTTTAACTTTGAGCGCTGTATATTTGCTGTGGTTAAACGGAGCGCCGGAGCCAAGAGAACAGTCAACAGCAAAGGTTGTTTTATTGGTAAGATGATCCTGCCAGCTGATCTCCTTGACCTTACTGTAGAGCTCCTCCTCGTTCTCCGGGTTATACTGTGCCACCTCCAACAGCACCCTTGAGGAAAACCGTGACCACAAACATGCCCGGTATCCGCTCTCAAGAGAGCCTGTCCAGGTGACCGAGCCACTACCCCTTTCGATATCACGCCCCTGAAACTCCTTAACCTCTTCTGCAACAAGGTTTTCAAGTCCTGTCGCACAGGTCGCTGCAAATTTCATATATCACTCCTTAACGGCAGATTTGCCTTGCACAGGCAATAAAATGTCTGCACGTTTCGTATACCCCATCAATTTACTCACCACAACACTCCCTGGCAAACCTGTTTGCAGATATATTCCTTTAGCGGCAAACCAGATGATAAATCTCTTGACCTCTCTTTTTATACGGATAGAATAGATAATTGCTCTTATTAAGGGAAATAATAGTTGTTTTTCTCCCATTACCCTCAAAAATTTACAACCATAAACCAACAACTTATGATAACAACCAGAGGATAAGAAAAGGTATGAAAAAAATCATTGTTAACTCCTTGCTCACCTCAGTACTCATTGGATCACTCGTCTTTTTCAGCGGTGGTTGCGCGAAAAAGCCGGTTATTCCTCCGACACCAACAGGAACAAGCGGTTCCGCCACGGTCGAGGGAAAGGATATCAACTACCCCCTGGCTGACGGTTCCTATTCTGAAAACAGCCTCTCCGCAGAGGGAACATTGGATGACAGCTCACCGAACAATGTTGAACATCTTGGCAGTCTGGCCATAGATGGAACCCAGGGTGAGCCCAATGCTGCGTACAAACAACAACACGGACGTTCCTCCCAGGGACTTGCGCCAATCTATTTTGATTTCGATCAGGCTGGCGTTCGACCGGATATGTCGGATCGGATGATCAAAAATGCCGAGCAGCTGCAACAGGTTGTCAACACCGTTATTATCGAAGGCAATTGTGATGACCGGGGAACAAACGAATACAACCTGGCACTTGCTGAACGACGGGCAATCAACGTGAAAGATTACCTGGTGAACCTCGGTATTGATTCTTCACGAATAAGGACCGTCAGCTACGGTGAAGAGCGACCACTGTTTTTCGAGCAGGATGATTTCTCATGGAGTCAGAATAGACGGGCAGATTTTGTCCTGGAGTAGTTTCAACTCCCTTCATTAAATAAACTATCTCCTGACTGTTATCCTGGTCAGGGGGTGGTTTTAACAGCAATAGCAGATAACAGGCGATCCAGAACCTGGTCTGCACTCACTCCGGTAGTATCGATATAAATGGCGTCGTCAGCTTTTTTCAGCGGCGCAATCTCTCTCTCAGATATCATTTTTGTCTCTGGTTACCGTCATTTCCAGCAATGCTTTTTCATCTACGGTTTCACCTCGCTCCGTTAACTGGCGTGCTCGTCGCGAGGCACGCTCCTCTGGCGTAGCGTCCAGGTAAAACTTGTAAGCCGCGTCAGGAAAAACGACGGTTCCGGTATCTCTTCCTTCAGCAACAACCCGTCCGATTTCACCTATTTGCTGCTGCATTAAAGTTAATTTGGCTCTCACTGGCGGCAGAGCCGAAACACGTGAGGCAAGCATTGAAATTTCTGGTGTTCTTATTTGATGACCAACCGCAAGACCGTTTAACGTTACCTCCACATCACCACCTTCTCCTGCTGGGTGGAGCTCGATTGATATGTTTTCAAGCTCACTGGTCACCGCCTCGACATCAGAAACATCAACCCCCCTTGACTGCAAATGAAAGGCAACGGCACGATACATTGCCCCGGTATCAAGATAGGTAAAACCGAGTCGCTCCGCAACCCCTCTGCTGATTGTTGATTTCCCGACGCCTGAAGGTCCATCAATGGTAACAACCAAAGATTTATCATGAAACATAGCCGCACTCCTGAAGACTCTCTTTCAGAGCAGCCAGAAAACGATCATTTTCTGACGGAGTCCCCACGTTGATTCGAATAAACCCTGGAAAACCGTAAGCCTTCATGGATCTGACGATAACGCCTTTTCTCAGCATCGACTCATAGAGTATTGTTGCATCACCGCAGACATCTATAAGAAAAAAATTCGTCTGGGAAGGATAGCTCTTGCAGCCAAGCATTTGCAGCTCATGCATAAGATACTGCTTTCCCTCCTTTGTGGAGTTAATCGTTCGCTGGTAAAATGCACTGTCCCCCAGCGCTGCCAGAGCGCCACTGAGTGCAATCCCGTTGATATTGAATGGTTGTCTCACCTTGTGCAGACAGGTTGCAATCGAGTCGGGCATAATACCAAACCCCACCCTTATACCGGCAAGCCCATAGGCCTTTGAGAATGTCCTGAGAGAAACAACACCACAGTGACCATCAACATCGTTGATCATGGTGTTAAGATCAGCCTGTAGTCCCTGATCGACAAAATCAATATATGCTTCGTCCAGGACCACAACAATATGTTCAGGGATCGTTGCAAGAAAAGATTTAAGGGTCTTCGGAGGTATTATCGTACCGGTCGGGTTATTCGGGTTATCAATAAAGATAAGACGTGTTTTTTCCGAGGTCAGTTCAGTAATCGTCTCCAGGTCATGTTGCATCTCCCTGAGGGGTACCACTCTATTGTTTCCGCCCCGAACCTGAACAAACTTCTGGTACATCAAAAAAGATGGATGACTGGTGATAACCTCATCACCTCTTTGTACAAAAGCCTTTACAAGAAACTCGATAATTTCATTCGAACCATTTCCAAGTACAATTTGTTCAGGTCTAACACCTAAATGATCCGCGAGTGCCCGGGTCAGGTAATAACCAGATCCATCGGGATAACGGTGCATCCCCTCCAGTGAGGACTTCATGGCCTGAACAGCCAGAGGAGATGGACCCAGCGGGTTCTCGTTTGATGCCAGCTTAATTGAACCTGTTACACCATACTCCCGCTCCAGTTCGTCAATCGGTTTACCCGGAGGATAGGGGGTAATGTCCTTTATATTGTCAGGAATTTGTAATTTCACACTGATGCTCGTTTATGGTAATGGAGGAATTTTTTTATCGACATCCAATCTCTTTTCTATATTATATGCGGCTCTGATCAAACTGCTCTCTTTGAAATGGGGACCCTGGAGTTGGATACCTATGGGCAGTCCTGCCGAGCTGAATCCACCGGGAACCGACACCCCGGGTAACCCAGCCAGGTTTGCCGAAAGGGTGAGAATATCAGATAAGTAGAGGGCAAGCGGATCATCGGCTTTTTCACCTATTTTCCAGGCTGGTGTCGGCGTTACCGGAGAGACCAGAAGATCACAGAAATTCCAAGCCGCTCTGAAATCCTCAAGAATAAGTGTTCTTACCTGGGAGGCTTTTTTATAATAGGCATCGTAATAACCAGAAGATAAGGCATACGTTCCGATCAGTATCCTCCGTTTCACCTCCGGCCCAAACCCCTCGGAACGAGTATCTTTATACATACTCATCAACGTTTCAGCATTTACATCTCGATACCCGTATGCCACCCCGTCAAATCGGGCGAGATTTGAACTCGCTTCAGCCGGAGCGATCAGGTAATAGACCGCAACGCAGTATTCGACGTGAGGAATCGATACATCAACGATCTCAGCACCTGCATCTTTCAAGGCTGCAACCCCTTTCATCACAACCGTTTCCACTTCCGGGTCAAGACCTTCAATAAAATATTCCCTGGGGATTCCCACCCGCACCCCTTTCATGTCTCCTACCAGCGCCGATCTATAATTTTCTACAGGGATATCAACAGCGGTTGAATCCTTCGGGTCATATCCACAGATACTATTCATCATCACAGCACAATCGGTGACGTCCCTTGTAAGTGGTCCAATCTGGTCGAGGGAGGAAGCAAAAGCAACAAGCCCATATCGCGACACCCTGCCATAGGTTGGTTTCATCCCGACGATACCACACAATGATGCAGGTTGCCTGATGGAACCACCAGTATCAGACCCAAGGGCTCCCAGTGTCTCCCCTGCCGCTACAGATACAGCAGAACCACCCGATGAACCGCCTGCTATATAATCTGTATTCCATGGGTTTCGGGGTGTTCCGAAAGCACACGTCTCAGAAGTGGAACCCATCGCAAATTCGTCCATCGCCGTCTTTCCGACAATAACTCCCTGTTCTTTTTTTATTTTTTCAATAACGGTCGCGTCATACGGGGGAACAAATTGCTCGAGGATCTTTGATCCACATGTTGTCCGAACTCCTCCTGTACAGAGAAGATCCTTTATGGCCAGCGGGATACCACAGAGCTGACCGCCCTTTCCTTTTGTTCGCTGTCTGTCAATGTTTCGAGCAGAAGAGATAGCCTGCTCAACATCAAGAGAGATAAACGCCTGCAGCGTTCCCTCAACAGCATTAATTCTTTCCAGACAGCTTTGGGTTAATTCCTCTGAGCTCAACTCACCCGATGACATACTGTCCAGTGCCTGGGAAATAGTTAATTCATATGGTTCCATAAAAACCTCAATAAAACGGAGATCGTACGATCAATATCAAAAATGTTTACAACTGGAGATGGGCGCTGTTAAATCAGATGATCCGCGGGACAATAAAGCTTTCTTTGTTCGTGTCCGGGCCTTCAGCAAGAGCATCTTTTTGTGTCAGGGATTGGGTTACAATATCTTCCCTGAAAGCGTTCGTTATGGAGAATGCATGGGTCGTCGGCACAATTCCCGTGGTATCAAGCTCTTCCAGCTTTTCAACATATGCCAGGATGGTATCAAGCTGTGCGGTCATTTGTTCCAGTTCTTTTTCACTTAAATGCAGTCGAGCCAGATGAGCAACATGCTCGACTTCTTCCTGGGTAATTTTCATTTCATCCCGTATCAGTTTTCTTTCAAATAAATATGGTCCAGATACTCGTCAGTAAAAACACTGTCTGTTGGGGAAAACTCAGTTATTGTCTGGGCAAATATATCGACAATTATTGGGTCGAACTGTGTTCCTGAACAACGGTTAAGTTCCTCAATCGCTTCATCCATACTGAGGTTTCGACGGTAGTTTCTACGTGAAGTCATCGCGTCGTAACTATCTACGACAGTTAAAATTTTTGTCAGGTCATCAAGCTGATCACCAACAAGACCATCAGGATAGCCTTTACCATCCATCCTTTCATGGTGATGCCTGATAATAAACTGCTCCCGTTCCATAAAACCAAGAGGTTTTATTATGTTTGCCCCGACGCTTGGGTGTTTCTGGATCAGGGCCCACTCCTCTGCACTTAACTTTCCAGGTTTTTGAATACAGGAAAGATCAATAACAAGTTTGCCGATATCGTGAAACTGGGCTGCTCGCCGCAGAACAACCTGATCCTGCCCCTCAAGTCCCATAGCTCCGCCGAGCATAACGGCATATTCAGTAACCCGCATTGTGTGCCCGGCGGTATAGTAATCTTTCTCCTCCATTGCATTCTGAAGGCTACTCATCAACTGGACGGTAGCACTCTCCAGGGAGTTGCTGTAGGAAAGCAGTAATTTGTTCTGTGCCTCAAGTTGTTCCGCTTTTTCCTGGATATCATCTTCGAGGGCTTCTTTATACCTTCGTTCCTGAAGAACGTACATCCTTTTTTCTATTGCCCGACGAATTTTTACATTAAATATATCAAGATCTTCTATGGGTTTCGTCAGGAAGTCATAGGCGCCTGAATTTACCGCCTTGACCGCGTAGTCCATTGAGCCGGCACCGGTGAGAAAAAGAACGGGTATATCGTGTTCGAGCCTGTTCAGCTCATCAATGGTTTCAAAACCGTTCATTTCAGGCATATTGATGTCCAGGATGATGACATCAAAAGAATCATCTACAATATCAACAACTTCAGCCCCATCAGAGGCAACAACAACGTGATGCCCGAACATTTCAAGAATTTTTGATACTGTGCTGCGAACCATACCATCGTCGTCCGCAACCAGTATTTTTGATTGGTTTTCGCTCACCCTATTTAACCCCGCACGATTAGTAAAGACCTTTCCTGAGTCTACATTTTCCAATATTTTTTTGCAACTTGACGTGCCTGTTCTATGGAGCTGTGGGTGAGATGTGCACCGGCAAGTTCCCCGTACTGTTCATCTGTTAGATAATACTCTATTCCATCGTCCAGTGGGCTTCCAAGAAGTTCTGATAACACAGCAAGAGCACCGTCTCGCTGCCCCTTCAGGTTGTAGCCCCCTTCCAGGGTAACCAAAATCCTGCCCTCACAGACCTCTTCTGCTAGCTGGACCAGAGAACGGGTCATATATGAAAAACCGGCTGGCCCGACTGACATACTGCCAAGCGGGTCACCGTGATAAATATCAAAACCGGCCGATACCAGAATAAGCTGGGGGGCATATGCTTTTCCCACCGGAACAACAATATCATTAAATATAGCCGCATAATCTTCATCACCCAAACCTCCCGGCAGAGGAATGTTAACCGTATACCCTTCTCCTGGCCCGGCGCCAACTTCCTCAAGAGAACCGGTTCCGGGGTAATACGGATATTGGTGCGTTGATATATAGAGTGTTTCCGGAGAGTCGTAAAAAGAAAACTGGGTACCGTTTCCGTGGTGCAGGTCCCAGTCAACAATCATCACTCTTTCCAAACCATATTTTTGCCGGGCGTGGTGGGCTGCAACTGCAATATTATTAAACAGGCAGAACCCCATTGAACGGCCCCTTTCTGCATGATGGCCGGGTGGTCTGACAAGAGCGAAACCGTTTTCAATCTCCTTTTCCATCAGCAGGTCGACGCCCTTCATGACCGATCCGGCTGCATAGCAGGCGGCTTCAAACGATTGTGCTGAAGTTGCCGTATCCTGATCGAGAAAATCATACGATTTTCCTGCTGTTGCAGCAACCCTGTCAACAAGGCTCCTGTCATGGTTTCTTTCAATATGTTCTATCTCTGCCGGAGCAAAGGAGGGAAATATAAACTTTTTATGCACTTCCGGGTTATCAATAAAGCTGTAGATGACTCTTAAGCGGTCAATTCGTTCAGGGTGGTTTTGCCCGGGGTCATGCATCAAGAAAAGATCGTTTTTGAAAATAGCTGTTTTCCGCATACCTTGTTCTCCAAAGCCCATAACACTGATTATTGGTTCAGATACTTGCCGTGCTGCCATCATCTGATAATTGTTATTACCATAGAAACGCTATCATATAAAAAAAAAGCTGCATTCCCAAAAAGGAAAATGCAGCTTCAGAGTAATTGATCGTAATATTAATTACATGGGCACTATCAGTTTATCTGTTTCTTCGTTCCAGACAACAACAAGGTACCAGACCAGTAAAAAGGCCGCTATCAACAACAGTGTTCCACCATATCCCATGACATCCGGTAAATAAACAAAACTTCCAAGAACCCCGTCTGCTTCAAAATCGTTATCCTTGAACCAGGCGGTGACGATAGAGGTGCTTACCGCAAAAAACGGTACAACCATCATCAGTTTTACCTGTCCCTCTCCAACACGCCACAGTGTTCCGGACCCACACCCACCGGCAAACATTGCACCAAGACCAAAAAGAAACCCTCCAACAACGCCACCCCAGCCAAACGTTCCTCTGACATAATTGATGGGTGCAAGAACCGCTTCTCCTTCAGCCCGCATCGGCACCGCATACTTTAAAACTGCAGCACCAATCGCTACAATCAATATTGACAGCATGACTGATTTTGCCATTGTACAGTCGCCTGTCATATGTGGTTCTCGAAATCCCTGGACCATACACCAGCGCCCTCTCTGCATTGTGTATCCAAGAGCTGCCGCAATCAATATTATCCCGCCAAGAGAGGCGATGTAGTCACTGTCTTCATCTGCAGCATAGCCATATGCTTTAAGAATTAAAAACGCTGCTGCAGCCAAGCCCAGCAGCGCAACAACGATGGTTGGAAATTCAATAGTTTTTGAACCACCCTCTCCCCAGGTTATATGTTCCATCTCAACGTAAAGAAGTTTGAGCCCCAAAACCACGCCAAAAACAAGGCCGAGCATCATCGCAAAACCACTTGCAGAAAGGTTTCCAATGGCATTGTAAAAACCACCAACATTACAACCACCGGCAAGAGAAGCACCTATTCCCATGAGAATACCTGCAATTACTGCTTTTACCATTTCACGATACGGCGGTATTCTCAAGGCAAACTCTTTGCCAACGCACGCAGAAATGAAAGCACCGACAACGAAACCGATACCGATAACAGATCCGGAACTGACAAGAATTGAGCGAGGAGCCTCTTCATAATAAGCAAAAAAGCCAACATCTGTTCCAAGAAGTGAGGTTAATCCATACATTATCCAGTCACCCCAGTTCCGAATGGCTCCAACAGCACCCCATGGCCTCCACCAGGCCATGATCATCACCGAGAAAAATGCCACAACAATACCGGTAACTGTTGGATTCCACTCAGTTTGGCACATTGTTTTGTATAAGCCTTTAAACTTGCTGACAACAATACTCTGCTCACTCATACAGACCTCCTGAAAAATCTAATATTTGATTAAAATAAACACCTCATTTCTTTACCTTTGACAGAGCTTTTTGTCAACAGTGCGACAATGTGGTAGACATATGGTTTTTCGTATTTTTTTCAACTTCATTTTAGTTTGACATAACAATTTATTATGCTAAAAACTGGTTTAGATGTGGTACAGTATCTTGCTGGTTGTTTATATCAACAGAACCTAACAAGCAACGCCATTAACTGTTCATTCGGTGTGGTACTATAAAAATCTATACGGAGGTTAACTATGAGTGATCACAAAACAGTTGCAGCAGATGTCACCCCGACCAGTGTTCTCGACGCAAAAGGCCTGAGCTGCCCGATGCCTCTTCTCAGAACTAAAAAAGAGATGGGCAAACTTGCTGCAGGCGAAATTTTACAGGTTGACGGTACCGATCCTGGATCCAGAAATGATATTCCCGGCTGGTGTGAACGTGCCGGTCACGAGTACCTTGGTGAAAAGGAAGAATCCGGTTACATCAGCTTTTTTATAAAGAAAGGCTAGGTTTATATTTTTTAAACCAGACAGTTTCGCCTTTCTTTCCTTTTAAAAAGACATTTAATATCCGGGAGGCAACCGATGGCAAAAAGTCTTGGTATTTTTGTAACAAACCCTGACAATCTGCACCATGTTATAGGGGTTACAAAAGCCGCAAAAGCAAAAGGATCCCAGGTAAAAGTTTTCTTTACCTGGACAGCAACACATAATTCAAAAGATAAAGATTTTCCTCTACTCTGCGAATTAGCCGATGATGTATCTATCTGTGTGGACAGCTACGCAAAACAGGGTTATGACATTAAGGACATTCCCGAAGGGCTGACAGACAAGAAAATGGCTACCCAGGCTCAGCACGGAATCATTATCGAAGATTTCGACTGCTACTTAAGCTTTTAAGGGGAGGAGTACAATGGAATACAAAAAAGTCTGTTTGATGTTCAGGAACAAAGACTATGCCGTCGATGGCATGCGTTCTGCTCTGGGGCTTGCTGTTGAAAACATGTATGCCTATGGGGTCGTAATGGATAACGAGATAGAGCAGCTCGATGAGTATGCACAGGAAAGCATAGAGATGCTCCGGGATATGGAAGGAGATATTTACTCCACCGTTCCTGCAAATGTAGAAAAAAATGGTTTTGAGCCTATGACAATTGAAGAGTTAGGCGAAAAATTAAGAGATATGTCTATTGTTGTCCCCTATGGAATAAAATAGAACGGGAGGAGTCATGAAAATTCTGAACGTTTATCGCTCGCAGCCAGACGAAGTCGTAGAAAAACTTGTTGAAATAGTGACAAGAGACAGAGAATCAGACAGTTTTGATCTTACTGTCGATAGCCCTGATTATGACGCTCTTGTAGATAAAGTTTTTTCCGCTGACCAGACTATCTGCTGGTGGTAACAAAAAAGAACAAGTCCCCTCTTCCTGACTAGAAAAGAGGGGACTTGTTTTCCGACCGAAGTTGTTCAATAATATAGTTGTGAACATAAGGCCGTAACTCCTTTATTCCTTCCTGGTTTTTCCCTTTGATAACCCTGTTTGTCAACAAAACAACAGCCAGTTGCTTTATCGGATCAATCCAGAAAGAGGTGCCTGTAAACCCAAGGTGGCCAATACTTTTTTCTGAGAAATATTTACCGCTGCTTGATCCATGCCGGGAAGGCATATTAAAGCCGGCGGTCCATTCAGAGTCTCCAACTCTTAAACATGCTCGCATTAATGTCTGGGTGGAAAACGGTAAACTATTTTTTTTTCCGTTTATTGAAAGCAGTAACTCCTGACACAGTTTAAGAACACCAGAGGCTGTACCAAATAAACCAGCATGACCGGTTATACCTCCTAAAGCCCGGGAATTATCATCATGAACTACTGCTTGTAATCTTTTTTGATCCGGGGAGGACGTCACTGCAAAATTATCAATCCTGGCCGGACAGGGCACAGGAAAGAAAAGCTCACTTTCTAATCCCATCGGCTTGGCTATGGATTCATTCCAAAAACAGGCCAGGTTCAGGTCCGTTATTTCTTCTACCATATAACCCAATAACAGATAACCAAGGTCACTATACAGGTGTTTACTTCCTTTTTTAAAAACTTTTTTTTCGCCTATTATTTCACTGATTAACCACTGCTTTCTCTTTGCTGTATCGATCTTCTCCAGTGTACGCCAATACGCTCTGTGCGCCGGCAGCCCGGAGGAGTGACACAGTAAAAGATGGATATCCACATCCATGTAATAATGAGGCTTATATCCAGGTAAGACCGTATCGACGGTATCAGACCAGGACAGTTCTTTTTTCTCTATCAAAGTAAGAACAGACAACAGGGTTACGAGTGGTTTGGTAAGCGATGCCAGGTCGAAAAACGTAGAATTATCTATTTTAACCGTTCTGGAATCGTCTGTGCTTCCGCAAGAAATCGCAAAATGCTCATTTTTCCCCAACCCATTATCAAAAAAGGCAACACTTACTGCCGAAAAAATATTTTTATTACAACCACTTAAAAGAATTTTTTCGATTCCTTTTGAAATGTTTTTTTTCTGGATAGAAGCCATTTTATCAGGCTATTATTTTATTGAATTTTTTCACTGTTTCCACTAGATTAGAATGTACGATAGTAAACATATATGTCATTGTTTTTTCGTGATAAAAAAATCTTTTTTTCTACTTTTTTACACCAACTTTTCAACAACTATTCAACACCAAAATGATTATAAAATATGAAAACATTGTTAATAGCACTGTTGAAAACTCATTTTAAACAAAAACTGATTTTTTCCAAAACAGACGATGTTAGTTTTTTGTTGTATAAAAAAAACAAGTTACTTTGTTTTTCCACAAGTTAACGCGAATAATAATAATAATAAAAGATATTTCTTTATAAGAGAAAACCAAATTGCCAAGAAAGGAGCTAACCGATGCCCTTAGAATGCACCGTCTTAAAAAATGATTTACTGGAAGGCTTAAACAGCCTGCAGAACATTACAAATAAACGAGGAACCCTCGCTGTCTTATCCAATGTTCTCATTGAAACAACCAGTAGTGAGCTCATTTTAACGGGCACAGACCTGGAAGTAGGACTTAGATTATTTGTTCCTGCTCAAATTACAAATACAGGAAATATAACCCTTCCTTCCAAAAAAATATTTGAAATTGTACGTGAATCTGGATCTGAAGAAATAACTATTGAAGAAACCGGCAATAACTGGGTTCAGATAAAAGCAGGATTAAGTACCTATAACCTGGCCGGTATAGCAAGCGAAGAATTCCCCTCCTTTCCTGATTTTGACGATGAAACATTTACCTCTTTCGAGGCTCATATCTTTCTGGATCTCATAGACAAAGTTATATTCTCAATAGCAAGCGAACAGGAAAACATTTATTCTTTGACCTCTGTGCTCATAGAAAAAGAGAAAAGAGATAGCGTTAACTATCTGAAAATGGTTTCATCTGATGGGCACCGGCTTTCAATTATGGAGAAAGATATAGCCGTTGACATTGATTCATTCAATTTAAACGAGGTTACACTTATCCCCAAAAAAGGTATCCAGGAACTCAAGAAGTTTTGTGAAAACAGAGATACCATTGATATTTCGTTTGAGAAAAAGCAGATGGTCGTAAGAGATGGTGAGGCTGTCATGGTCATTCGTCTCAGACAGGGGGAATTCCCCCAATATAAATCTATCACACATGCGGTATCTATCGATAATTGCATTAAAATTGAAAGGATACCTTTTCTTGAATCACTAAAAAGAATCAATCTGTTTACCGAGGATATTTTTCATACTATCCAGTTGCAGATAGAAGGCGACAGAATGATTCTCACCTCCCAGAATGCAGATTTGGGTAATGCCAAAGACGAACAGAAAATAGATTACTCGGGTGAACCGCTTATTCTTGGATTTAACTGTCGATATTTCATAGAAACACTCCAGGTTATGGAATGTGAAATTGTCGAGGCGTATATAAATTCGAATAACAGCCCCTGTTTAATGAGATCAGATGATGATAAAGGCTTTTTAAGTATTATTATGCCTATGCAATTATAAGATTTATCTAATATTTTTTAAAAGGAAAGAGCGTGACTGAAGAACAAACAAACTATGATGCCGGCCAGATAAAAGTACTTGATGGCCTGGAGGCGGTTAGAAAAAGACCTGCCATGTATATCGGCAATACAGCCGTAGAGGGACTGCATCACCTTATTTGGGAAGTTGTTGATAATAGTATTGATGAAGCGCTGGCTGGATACTGCCAGCGAATCAAGGTTACTATCCATGAAGATAATGGAATTACCGTAGAGGATGACGGACGGGGGATACCCGTTGACATCCATCCGACAGAGAATATCTCCGCTCTTGAACTGGTAATGACAACACTCCATGCCGGAGGTAAATTTGATCACTCCACCTACAAGGTTTCAGGGGGCTTGCATGGTGTTGGTGTTTCAGTTGTTAACGCCTTGTCTATCGAAGCTGTAGCTGAAATCCGCAGGGATGGAAAAATTTATCGTCAATCCTATAGGTATGGTGAAAAAGATGGTGAACTTGAAATAGTAGGGACAAGTGAAAAAACCGGAACAACCATATCGTTTAAAGCAGACCCTGGAATATTTACAGAGACAAGAGTTTATGATTATGAATTGGTAAAAAACAGACTGCGAGAGCTTGCTTTTTTGAATAAAGATGTGCGAATTTATTTAAAAGATGAAAGAAGTGGAGAAGAGGATAAATTCCATGCTTCAGGTGGTATTGTCTCCTACATAAAATATCTAAACAGGAATCGCACACCGGTATTTAATGAACCTATCTTTTTGACCTCTGAGCGGGATATGGTCAAGGTGGAAATATCCTTCCAATATTTTGATGGATATTCCGAGAGACTTTTTTCTTTTGTTAATAACATCAATACAAGAGAAGGGGGTACTCATGTTGCCGGTTTCAGGGCCGCATTGACCAAGTGTATAAACCGTTATGCCAGTGATGATATTATTCCCAAAAATTTAAAAGAAAAAATGGGAGGGGATGATGTCCGGGAAGGACTCACCTGTGTTATTTCTGTTCATGTACCGAATCCTCAATTCGAAGGTCAGACGAAAACAAAGCTTGGTAATTCGGAAGTAAAGTCTATTGTCGAGTCCATCTGTAATGAAAAACTCACCCTCTTCCTCGAGCAAAACCCCCAAATTGCCAAACGTATATTAACAAAGGTCGTTGAAGCAGCCAGGGCACGTGAGGCTGCTAAAAAAGCCAGAGATTTGTCGAGGAAAAAAGGATCAACAAGCCTTTTAATGGCCGGTAAACTTGCTGAATGTCAGGAAAAAGACCCATCCAAAAGAGAAATATTTATAGTTGAGGGTGATTCAGCTGGAGGTTCTGCCAAACAGGGGCGTGATCGCTCGGTTCAGGCAATACTCCCTCTTCGCGGTAAAATAATGAATGTCGAAAAAGCTCGTTTCGACAAAATTTTGAATAGTGATGAAATAAAGCATTTGATTGCTGCCTTTGGTTGCGGCATAGGCAAAGATGAATTTGATTTAGAAAAACTTCGGTATCACAAAATAATCATAATGACAGATGCCGACGTTGATGGAGCTCATATAAGAACATTGCTCTTAACATTTCTTTACAGGCAGATGTTGCCGCTCGTTCAGGGAGGATTCATTTATATAGGTCAACCACCGCTCTATCGCCTTGCCAAAGGTAAAAAAGAGAAATATTTCCTGGATGAAGAGGAACTAAACAACTACCTTTTTATGCAGGCTAGTGAAAAAGTAACGGTTATTGTTGAAGATTCTGAAAAAACTGAACTATCGGGTGATAATCTTGTAAAGACCTTGAGGGATCTGTCTCTGTATCAAAAACTTGTTTCATATCTGAACAGAATGAATATCTGGGAAGATTTACTTTTCAACTTGCTTGAAAAGGATATTCGTAAAGCCGATCAATTTGCCGATATATCAGTAGTTGAATCAATTATAAAAGATTTGTCTGGCAACGAGGATATGAAGGTGGGGTCAATAAGACCGTGCAGATGGCGAGCCGATTGTTATGAAGTTGATGTGGCGGTAAAAGGTAAAGCCCAGATCATGACGACACTTGGTCCCCAGATACCGCTTATCAATGAATATCGTTCAGCATTACAATTATTTCCTCAGATAAAAAAATATCTTAACAAAAGTTTTATCGTCAGACAGGAAGTAAAATCTGAAGAGAAAAAAGAAATAATGGTCGGGAACTGGAGTGAGATGGTTGAAACAGTTCGCAACGAATCTTTTAAAGGAAGTCACCTGCAAAGATATAAGGGTTTGGGTGAAATGAATCCTGAACAGCTATGGGAAACAACCATGGACCCGAAAAACAGGGTTTTGATGCAGGTAAAAATAAAAGATGTTGAAGCGGCCGATGAAATGTTTACAACCCTGATGGGTGATAAAGTAGAACCACGTCGGGAGTTTATTCAAACCCATGCCCTGGAAGTAACAGACCTGGATATATAAATAATTAAATATAAAGATTGAACAGCAATCATGATAAACGATAAAGAAAACGAGTCTTCACCTGAAGAATTTCAAACAATATCGATAGAGAAAGAATTAAAAAAATCGTATCTCGACTATGCGATGAGTGTTATCGCAGGAAGGGCGCTGCCTGATGTGCGTGATGGCCTGAAACCCGTTCACAGGCGGGTACTTTTTGCGATGCGGGAGCTGGGAGTTTTTTATAACAGACCATATGTGAAATCGGCGAGAATTGTCGGTGATGTTATCGGTAAATACCACCCACACGGCGATACGGCGGCCTATGACACTCTTGTAAGAATGGCCCAGGATTTCTCCATGAGATATCCCCTTGTCAATGGGCAGGGAAACTTTGGCTCTCTTGATGGTGATTCACCGGCGGCAATGCGTTATACAGAAGCACGTATGACACGTATTGACAGAGAAATAGTGGCTGACCTGGAAAAGGAAACAGTTGACCTTATACCAAACTATGATAACTCCTTGATGGAGCCGTCAGTTCTTCCCAGTAAAATTCCCAATCTGTTGATAAATGGATCATCAGGTATTGCCGTTGGCATGGCAACAAATATTCCTCCCCATAATCTAACAGAAATAATAGATGGTCTCATCGCCCTTATTGAAGATCCAAACATCGCTGTTCACCAGCTTTTTTCAATTATCAGTGGCCCGGATTTTCCCACAGGCGGTATAATCTGTGGTCGTGCCGGCATAAGGGAGGCCTATGAAACAGGCAGGGGCATTGTCATTATGCGTGCCCAAACCCATATTGAAAAGTCAAAAGATGGGAGAAAAGAGACAATTGTCGTAACAGAAATACCCTATCAACAAAATAAAGCGGTACTTGTTGAAAAAATAGCACATTTGATAAAAGACAAGAAGCTTCCTGCAATATCTGAGGTTCGGGACGAATCAGACCGAGAAGGTTTAAGAATCGTTATGGAACTGAAAAAAGATGAGATTGCAGAGGTGGTTATTAATCAGTTATTCAAGATGACACCAATGCAAAAATCTTTTGGTATCATTTTTCTTGCAATTGTCAATAACAAGCCGGAAGTTCTCAATTTAAAACAGATTCTCGAACATTTTATTCAACACAGAAGGGTTGTTGTCTATCGAAGAACAGCTTTTGAACTGAGAAAAGCGGAAGAAAGAGCTCATATTCTCGAGGGACTTAATATTGCAATTAATAACCTTGATGATGTTGTAGAACTCATTAGAGCATCCAAAAACCCGGCTGAGGCCAAAATAGAACTAATAAGCAGGTTTGACCTGAGTGAAATCCAGGCGCAAACCATTCTTGATATGCGCCTGCAGAGACTTACCGGGTTGGAGAGAGAGAAGATAGCCCGAGACTACCAGGATGTCATTGAGTTGATAAAGAAACTAAAAAGTATACTCGAAAATGAAACCCAGGTAATGAACATCATCAAAAATGAGATTCTTGAGATTAAAGAAACCTATGGTGATGAGAGGAAAACAGAAATAATAGATGCGGTTGACGAGTTTCTTCCTGAAGATCTAATAGCTCCAGAAGATATGGCGGTAACGGTTACTCATTCCGGATATATAAAACGAAACCCGGTCAGCCTTTACCGGTCTCAACATCGCGGCGGAAAGGGCGTTAGGGGGGTAACGAACATAGAAAAAGACTATGTTTCAAGCCTCTATGTTGCATCTACCCTGGATACCTTCCTGTTTTTTACAAACCATGGCAAAGTGTTCTGGAGGAAAGTTTATCAACTCCCGCTTGTTGGCAGAACGGCGCGAGGGAAAGCTATTGTTAATCTGTTGGAACTTACCGAGGGTGAAAAACTCGCAGCTATTTTACCTATCACTTCTTTTGAGGACAGTGATGAGTCTAAAACCATATTGATGGTAACCAAATATGGTCGGGTTAAAAAGACAAGCCTTTCCGAGTTTAGAAGACCACTCAGAAAAGGTAAACGAGCCCTTACCATTAATGAAGGCGATGAAATAATATCAGCTCATATCCTGAACGGAGATGATACTGTCTTTATGGTTTCCCGAAATGGGATTTCAATCCGTTTTCACGAGTCTGATGTTCGAACCATGGGAAGAACAGCAGCAGGTGTCAGAGGAATGCGACTTAAATCCGGTGATTATATTGTCGGTGCAAGCGTAATTGAAGCATCAAGTGATAAAACTATTTTGACAGTGACAGAGAACGGTTTCGGCAAACGCAGCCCGGTAGAGGATTATCGCGTTCAAAGACGCGGCGGTAAGGGGGTCTTTGCCATTAAACCAAGTGAAAGAAACGGTAATATCGTCGGTTCAATGATTGTTGAAGACGATCAAGAGGTTATCCTTATTGCAGACTCAGGCAAGATGATACGTATGGGACTTGATCATGTACGAGTTATAGGACGTACGACCCAGGGCGTTACCCTTATCAATCTCGAGGAGGGAGAACGTGTTGTCGCAATGGATATACTCGCTCAGGACGAATCAGATGATGAGGAAGAAACTGAGTAGAGACCAGCAACCAATAGCGATCATTGGTGCCGGCTCCTGGGGAACAGCCCTGGCTCTGCTGCTGAGCAAAAAGGGGTATGTTGTAAGACTTTGGGGTTTTGACCCAGAACATGTTGGAACCCTGAAAAAAGACAGAGAAAACAAACGTTATTTGCCTGGAATACGGTTTCCCGATACCCTGTTTCCAATCTCAAACCTGAAAGAGACAGTGGATGGCTCTCCAACGATCTGCATGGTTGTCCCTTCCCACGGTTTTAGGGCGGTGTTTGAGAAGCTTGTTGATTATCTTGGAGAGGATAGTGTCGTTATCTCTGCGACGAAGGGCGTTGAAAACGAAACATTGCAGACCATGTCGCAGATCATGGCTGATGTTGTCCAGCACTCAAATAGAGATGCAGCGATTGAGCTTGCTGTCTTGTCTGGCCCTTCTTTCGCCAAAGAGGTTGCCGAAGAAGTTCCAACGGCCATAACCATGGGATGCAAAAATGGTGTGCTCGCTCTGGAACTACAAAATATTTTTAATACAAGCTATTTTCGCGTTTATACAAGTAATGACATTATTGGGTTGGAGATTAGCGCCTCACTGAAAAATGTTATAGCAATAGCAGCGGGTATTTGCGATGGGCTCGATTTTGGTATGAACGCGAGAGCAGCTCTTATTACCAGGGGACTTGCTGAAATATCCCGTTTTGGCATTAAACTTGGGGCTGAGCCTTCTACCTTTTATGGACTGAGTGGAATGGGTGATCTGGTTTTAACCTGTACCGGCGACTTGAGCAGGAACAGGACCGTCGGCCTTAAATTGGGAAGCGGTCAAACACTCGACCAGATACTTGATGAAATGTCCATGGTTGCAGAGGGCGTAAAAACGACCAGGTCTGTTTACAATCTTGCCAAAGAAAAAGGGGTAGAAATGCCTATACTTGAGCAGGTTTACCAGATACTCTATGAAAACAAGGATAGTAGAACAGCGGTAAACGATCTGCTCAAACGAGAACTAAAACCGGAATGACCTCCCCTATTCTGACCAGTCGTTTCCCTCAAATTGGCTGTGGTCTGGCTGTTCAGGCATCTCTTCCATGGTTCTTTGTTTGAGCCATACCATGATTTTCTCAAATTCTGCCTTGACCTCCGATAAAACCTTACCGCGGTGACTTACCCTGTTTTTCTCCTCCATGGTAAGCTCGGCAAATGTTTTCTTGAGCGGTTCATAGTAAAAGATCGGGTCATAGCCAAAACCACCCTCACCTCTTGGCGACTCAAGGATTGTGCCGTTGCAGGTTGCCTCGTATGTGAGTGCTGGTCCGGACGGCACAGCTATGGAGAGAACACAGGTAAAAAAAGCCTGGCGATTATCAACCCCGGACATATTTGTAAGTAACTTCTGACAATTTTCCTTGTCGGTTGCACCTTCACCGGCATAACGGGCAGAATATACCCCCGGATCACCGTTCAATGCATCCACAGAAATTCCAGAATCGTCAGCAATTGCAGGGATACCAAGAACTTTGGCGACATGATGTGCTTTTTTGTAGGCATTCGCGTCAAACGTTGTGCCGTCTTCTACAACGGTTGGTAGGGGGCCAAAATCTGATAAACATTTAACCTCAACGGGAAATTCAGCTATTAAATCTTTAAATTCCTTTACCTTGTTTTTGTTACTGGTTGCCAATACCACTAGATTAAACATGTAACCTTTTTTCCTTTCTAAGTTTTTTCTTATACCTGTTGTCGTAACGTTCCTGTTCACTATACACGCAACCGCAATAGGGTTGTCGATACATATCAAGAGATAGAGACTCGTCAACCCCCTGTTGCCACCCTTCCCTGAAGTCCCTGTAAATAAATGATACCGGACTCTTGCTGGAAAGGTTTTCACCTTGTTTTTTTATAAGTGAGTGGTTCTGGTATTTACTGTAAAGCAGTGTTGATGAAAAATACTTAAAACCCCGTTCCTGTGCCGTTATAACTGTTTTGTCCAGCCTCATCTGATAACAGACAGGACATCTCTGGGGTTCTTTAAAAACAACGGCCCTTAAAAACTCACGTAAACCGTAATCCCTGTCAATGATCAGTGGAATATTTTGATCTTGAGAATATGATATTACGCCATCCAGTCTTTTTCTGAATTCTTTATAGGGGTGAATATTCGGGTTATAGAAGTACCCGGTAAAAGTAAAACCTTCTCCATTTAGCACCTGTTGGGGATAAAGGAGACACGGTGCACAGCAGAGATGTAAAAGAAGAGACATACCGTTAAATTTTATACTGTTTTGGGTTTATATTATATTGATGGATTTTATAGTTAATGATTCTCAGGCTGGTGTCTAAAAAATGGGCTGTTTTCGTCTGATTACCATTGTTTCTCTTCAATCCGTCAATTATAAGATCTTTCTCAAAATTTTCTACGGCTGTCGTTAACGAGAGTGGCTTACCACTCGCTGCTGTTTGTGATACCTGGAGTGTTGGCGGCAGGTGAACCCCTTTTATTGAGGTTCCATCACAAACGAGAACAGCACGTTCTATACAGTTTTGGAGCTCTCTTACGTTTCCTGGCCAATGATATTGTATAAGCAGGTCTATTGCTGATGTTGAGATCCTGTTGATTTGTTTCTTGTTTTCCTTGTTGAATTTTTCAAGGAAAAACTCAGCTATCAAAAGAATATCTGTTCGTCGCTCCCTGAGTGGGGGCATATAGATAGGAAAAACATTTAATCGATAATAGAGATCCTCCCTAAATGTTCCCTCTGACACAGAATTTTCCAGATCCCTGTTCGTTGCAGCCACCAATCGCACGTCGCATGAAATAGATTTGCCGGAACCCAGCCGCTGAAAACTGCGCTCCTGAACAACATTTAACAGCTTTACCTGCACAGAGTGGCTTATTTCACCAATTTCATCAAGAAAGAGTGTTCCTCCTTCAGCCAGCTCAAACCTGCCTATTTTTCGTTCGTTTGCACCGGTAAAAGCCCCCTTTTCATGACCGAAGAGCTCACTTTCAAGCAGCGTTTCTGGGAGTGCCGAACAGTTGACGACCACAAAAGGCTTATCCTTTCTTTTACTATTATAGTGAAGTGCTTTGGCCACCAATGTTTTGCCGGTTCCTGATTCACCTCGCAAAAGTACTGTGGCATTAGAGTCGACAACCCGGTGAACCATTTCATAAACATCCTGCATCCGGCTTGAGTTTCCAATAATATCATTGATTTTATTCTTTTCCGAAAGTTCCCTTTTTAATTTGAGATTTTCAGTTTTTAAGTTGTCTTTTTCACGGTTAACGATCTGAACTCTTCTAACTGTCTGAGCAATTATGCTTGATAAAATCGTTAAAAATTGCAGATCCTTGTGAGCCTGGTTATCGATTCCTTCTTTGTAAATCCGGTCAACACTCAGTGCCCCTATCACCTGCTTACCATCCTTTATAGGGACACAGAGAAACGAGCGGTTCTGCTCATTAATATCCCCCCTGGATCGTGTTCTGTTTAAAAAAAGAGGCTCGTCTGCAATGTGTGGGACGATTATCGGCTCTCCTGAGGCGACAACCCTTCCCGTTATACCCTCTCCAATTTTATATTTTCCCCTTTTTCTCCCCTCTGCCGTGAGACCGTGTGCTACTTCTATTTCCAGTTTCCCTGTAACCGGGTTTACAATCGTAACCGTCCCATTTTCCATTATTTTTATCTCAGAGAGCAACTTCATAGCTTTTTCCAGACAGTCACTGAGCACAAAAGAAGAAGCAAGTTCTCTGGTTATTTCATAGAGACAGGTCAGGTCCTGCAGTTGACTGTCTAAACTGTTTTCTGTCATAATTTCCCATAAAATGATTGTATAATTCTTAACGCCCTACTCCAAGGAAAACCAATCTACCATAATTGTAGAAAACCTACTAGTTTGTGTTACAAAAATGTTAAAATGATTACGCTCATCAATTTCGTGTTTACATATTATTGACAGAATTATTGTTTGATGGTAGAAGGATAAACCTCTGGAGGGATGGCCGAGTGGTTTAAGGCGGCGGTCTTGAAAACCGTTGTACGAAAGTACCGTGGGTTCGAATCCTACTCCCTCCGCCAGAGAATCGTCAGGAGAGATGACCGAGTTGGCCGATGGTGCTCGCCTGCTAAGCGAGTGTGGGGATAAAACTCCACCGAGGGTTCGAATCCCTCTCTCTCCGCCATATATAAAAGCTCACGTTTCTTATCGAGACGTGAGCTTTTTTTGTTGCTTGAAATAAATTAAATAGAGAGGGATATTTTTACAAAGGAGCTAAAAACCCCAGAGCAGTGTACGTTTCACCCACCCGGTAACGCCACTCTCATGTTTCACCTGCGCCCAGCCTTTTTGTTGCTTCACCGTTTTAAAAACCACTCCATAATAAGCTTTTCCAACGATTTTATAATTTGTGCCAGGGCCACTTCGGATATTTACCTTCTTGTTTTTATCTTTGTTGACCTTGACGATCATGTGGCCGGTATTTGAAAGGAGATCCTTGTGGAGCCAGCCGGAGTCTTTTTCGAAATCCTCAACCTTAACCCAACTCCCCTGCTCTTTGATGACCTTTAAGGGCAGCCCACTCCCATACTTCCACTTGACGGAGTAATTTGTCCCCGGTCCGGATCTCAGGTTAACATCTTCACCAGAAACGGAAACCATACGCGCCAGAACAGTAAAGGGGATCAGTATAAATGTAAAAACTATTGAAATAATTATGGTTTTTTTAAACATATGCACTCTCTCATTATTCATCTGCAACAAGTGAAACGAGTCGTTCCAGGTCATCAAGGGAGTAATATTCTATCTCGATCTTTCCCCTGTTTCCATTTGGGTGAATCGTCACTTTTGAGTCTAGTTTGTTTGTCAGCTGATTTTCAAATGATTTTCGGTAAGACGTTGGTAGTTGACTGTTTTCGTTCTTTTTTAATTTACTCGATTTCTGCGAGTGATTGGCTTTTGTTTTGTTTCGACGGATAAGCTGTTCAGTCTGGCGAACAGAAAGCTTTTTCACAATAATCTGGTCACGAATATCCTTCAGGGTAGCCGGGTCATCGACTATTCTCAATAATGCCCGGGCATGACCTTCAGAAAGAGACCGCTCCAGCAAGTCATTCTTGACGTATGTTGGCAGGAGGAGCAAGCGGAGTGTGTTTGCAACAGTAGATCGCTTTTTCCCGACCCGCTTGGCAGTCTGTTCCTGGGTATAACCAAAGCGGTCAATGAGTTTCTTGTAGGCCTTCGCTTCTTCTAATGCATTGAGGTCTGTTCTTTGAATGTTTTCAATAAGTGCCAGTTCCAAAAAAGTATCTTCTGATTCAATATTCTTAACAACAACTGGAACGGTTTCTAAACCGGCCACCCGGGACGCTCTCAAACGCCGTTCGCCAGCTATTAACTCATAGGAATTATTGTCTTTTTTATAGGAAACAATAAGGGGTTGGATGACTCCGTTTTCGACAATTGACTGGGTCAGTTCATCCAGTTCGTTGGTATCAAAGTGCACTCGTGGCTGGTGCTTATTTGGGAATATTTTTCTAATATCACACTCAAAAAAGCGCTCCTCGTCTCCACTGTCACCAAATAAGGCGCCGACGCCCTGCCCTAATCCTGTTGTTTTTGCCACTGCCCTTACCTCTGTTTTTTTAAAAATTCTGTTGCGAGTGCAGTGTAAGCCTTGGCGCCTGTGGATCGTTTATCGTATTGTATAATTGTCTGACCATGGCTCGGACATTCACTCAAACGGACGTTTCTTGGAATAATTGTTTTAAAAACTTGGTCACCAAAGTGACGAGAAATTTCATCAGAAACTTGATGTGACAACTTGTTTCTTGTATCAAACATGGTTAACAGCAAACCTTCAATGTATAGATGTTGATTATACTTTTTTTTAACCAGTCGAATCGTGTTGATTAGTTGTGCAAGCCCTTCCATAGCAAAATATTCACACTGCATTGGAATAAGTACAGATCTTGCTGCAGTAAGCGCATTAACGGTCAACAGGCCAAGCGATGGAGGACAATCGATGAGGATAAAATCAAAGTCTCCCCTGACATCAGAGAGTATATTGTCAAGAAAACATTCACGATTTTCTTGATTAATAAGTTCTAACTCGGCTGCGACAAGGTCAATATTTGACGGGAGAACTTTAAGATTTTTAACTCCGGTATCAACTATAACGTCGTTGATTGCTGCCTGAGAACAGAAAACATGATACAGGTGGTCACCAAGATTCTTTGTCTTCACACCCACTCCACTTGAAGCATTCCCCTGTGGGTCAGAGTCAACAATGAGGACCTTTTTCTTTTTAAGGGCAAGCGCACTGGCAAAATTAACCGCTGTTGTGGTTTTACCAACCCCACCTTTTTGATTTGCAACAGCGATTATGGTGCCCTTCCTTGGTTTTCTCACAATAACCTTCTCCCAATTGTTGAGTGTTCATATCTTATAATCGAGTATAGGTGTGAACCTCAAGGTTAATTTTTAAAAAGATGTAATTTTTTATAACTATGGTTGCCCATTACTGTTTCTCCCGGTATAAGTTGACTGATACTATGTCGTCTAACAGGAGAGTGTTTCACGTGAAACAATATGAGTGGGTGCCTTGTGAAAAGTGATTATTTAGTCATCGGAAGTGGGATAGCAGGGTTGTCCTTTGCGCTGCGGGTTTCTCAATGGGGGAATGTCGTCGTGGTTACAAAAAAAAGGGATATAGACACCGCCACAAATCTCGCTCAAGGTGGAATAGCAGCAGTGATGGATGAACATGATAGTGTGGCAGAGCATGTAGCAGATACAATGTCATCTGGTGCAGGTCTCTGTGATGCCGATATCGTAAGAAAAGTTGTTTCGTCCGGGAGGGAACGTGTTGAGGACCTCATAAACTATGGCGTCCCCTTTGTGAGAGATGTCGAGTCTGGTGGGTTAAGTCTTGGAAGAGAAGGGGGCCATTCCCGAAGAAGAGTTGCTCATGCCTATGATTTGACTGGCAAGGAAATAGAGAGAACACTCTTGCTGATGGTTAGAAAGTCTCCTAATATCAAGTTGTTGGAGGAGCACGTCGCCGTTGATCTGTTGGTTAAAAACAGTGGTGGGCAGCGCTGTTGTTTTGGCGCTTATGTGATGAGTGGTGACCGCAATGTGGTGCCGTACGTGTCAAACGCTACCGTGCTCTGTACGGGCGGAGCAGGGAAGGTGTATCTCTACACAAGCAATCCTGATATAGCGACCGGAGATGGGGTGGCAATGGCCGCTCGAGCGGGTGCAAAAATTGCCAATATGGAGTTTGTACAATTTCACCCGACGTGTCTGTATCACCCAAACGCTAAAAACTTTCTCATCTCTGAGGCAGTCAGGGGAGAAGGGGGGCTGTTAATTGATAAGAACGGAAAACGATTTATGGACAAATATGATTCACGTGGTGAGTTGGCAACCAGAGACACCGTTGCTCGATCAATTGATAGGGAAATGAAGGAGACAGGCGAGGATTGTGTGTATCTCGATATTACCCATAAAGATCAGACGTTTATAAGAGAAAGGTTCCCCGGGATATATCAAAAATGCCTGGAATTTGGGCTCGATATAACAAGCGAACCTATTCCGGTCGTTCCTGCAGCGCATTATCTTTGTGGTGGAGTCTTGGTTGATAGTTGGGGAAAATCCTCGGTCCATGGACTAATGGCATTGGGAGAGACATCATGCACTGGTTTACATGGAGCCAACAGGCTTGCAAGTAATTCATTGTTGGAGGCGGTGGTTTTTGCTGAGAGGGCGGCTGGTCATTGTTTTGTTAACAAGGGGGAGCATGAACAACTCGAGGATAGCCAGAGCGTCGACCCTTGGAGTGAGGGGGAGGCTGACTATCTTGAGGAAGAAATTCTCATTAATCACGAATGGGATCTCATTAGAAGGACAATGTGGAATTATGTGGGGATTGTGAGAACGACCCAACGACTGGAGATTGCCCAAAAACGGCTGGTTGCTATTGCGGAAGAAATAGAGAGCCATTACAAGAAATACTATGTTTCAGCAAATATGGTAGAATTACGAAATATCGCACACATAGCCTTGATGATTGTGGAATCAGCCCTGACACGCAAGGAGTCAAGGGGCCTTCATTACAGTATCGACTATCCCGAACAGTCAGATAGCTGTAAACACTGGATCGTGCTTGAACGAAAAGCCGGCAAACCACCATGGAGTTTTTCAGTTACAGAACAGACGTATTCCATGGAATCATAATATCCTCATCTTGAAGTGCAAACTTTGATCGTCTATGAAGGTTTTCATAAAACCGGATCCTTTTCGCGATTCATTTGATCAGGAAGCACCTCAGATAGTCCGTATATATTGCACCGTTCAGTAACCGGTTGATTTCAGCACTGTCTCTAAGTTATCGAGATCAGCAGAAAAAGATTGCAAAAACCTAACAACAAGAGTACTTGTGTGGTTTGTTCAGTTGTCAGGAAAGTAACCACTTGGTACAGTGAAAACCAGAAAAGATATTCGAGAGGCAGGTGGCGCCGAGCCCAGTCATATACGACAATACACATCATTAAAGGAAGACTACTTAAAAAACATCAAGTTTCTGAAAATACAGATAAAATATAGAGATTTTGTCGAGGAGGTGGTTGTGAGTTGTCGATCAATTACTTTTCTGATTCGAAGTTTGGTCATATTTACCTGTTTGTCATTAACTACGGTGGGGGTTCGTGCTGACGAGCATTGTAGTGATCCCGTAGGTACGCTTATTTCTATTCAGGGCGATGGTGAGGTGCGTCTCGATGGAAAAAAGGAGTGGCTGCCGGCTGGGATGGATTACCAGCTTTGTGCTGGAGACATGCTAAGGCTTGGATCTGGGGCAAGGGCAGCCATAATATTGTCCAATGAAACTGTTCTCCGGGTTAACCAAAATACGACCCTGAGCTTTGGTGGTTCTGAAAAGGGATTCTCACTGCTAAATGTCATAAATGGTTTCCTGCACATATTCAGCCACCGGCCACATTCGTTGAAGGTAGTTACCCCATACGTAAATGGGGCTGTTGAGGGAACGGAATTTTTCGTGAGTACAGATGATCAACAGTCTGTAATAACCGTATTTGAAGGGCAGGTGAGTGCGGAAAATGAGCAGGGATCGTTGACTATTGCCAGCGGGCAGTCAGTTATCGCTGTAAAAGATGGGCCACCTACCTATAGTGCTGTTGTCTCGCCACGGGATGCCGTTCAATGGACTCTGTATTATCCATCCATTGTACTGTCTTCCCCGTCCGAGCCTGACCAGCAGGTGGATAAGTGGATCAGTCTGGCGGCTGCCAACTTGAACAGAGGCAGGGTACCAGAAGCGCGAACAGAGCTGGATATGGTGCGAAAAGTTGAGCCCGAAAACGCTGAAGCACTGGCCCTGCTGTCAATCATCGAAGTGGTCCAGAACAGAAAAGAACGAGCCTTGAAGCTCGCTCAGCAGGCAGTCGATATCTCACCGGATTCTGCGCCAGCCGGTCTGGCCCTTTCGTATGCCAGACAAGCATTTTTTGATGTTGACGGTGCCCTGAAAATTCTCCAGGATACCGCTGTCTCAAATCCGGACAATGGAGAAGTCCTTGCTCGACTTGCCGAACTGCAGCTCTCAGTCGGTCAGCTTGATCAAGCTGTGGACTCTGCCAGGAAGGCAGCCGGACTCGCACCAGATATCGGCAGAATACAGGCAGTGCTGGGATTTGCTCACCTGACAAGGGTGGAAACCGATCGAGCGGCAACATCATTCAAACGGGCAATCATGCTCGATCAAGTATTGCCGCTGGCGAGGCTCGGATTGGGATTGACCTATATCAGGAACGGGAGGGTTAAAGAGGGGAGATCTGAAATCGAGATTGCCGCCGCATTGGACCCTGGCAGTTCACTGATCCGCAGCTATCTTGGCAAAGCCTATTTTGAAGAGAAGCGTGATAAACAGGCTCACCGGCAGTATGAGATTGCAAAGAAACTGGACGCGGCCGACCCTACTCCCTGGTTTTATGACGCCATCCGCAAGCAGACGGTAAACCGACCTGTGGAGGCGCTCCACGATCTACAAAAGTCGATCGCACTCAATGATAACCGTGCTGTCTATCGATCAAATTTCCTGCTTGACGATGACCTTGCCGCCCGCAGTGCCAGTCTGGGCAGGATCTACCAGGATCTCGGTTTCCAGCAGTTGGCACTGGCAGAGGGCTGGAAATCGGTGGCAACTCAGCCGGGCAATTTCTCGGCCCACCGTTTTCTCTCTGACAGCTATCAGGTGCTGCCTCGCCATGAGATAGCCCGGGTCAGCGAGTTGCTCCAATCCCAGCTTCTGCAACCTTTAAACATCAATCCCGTACAGCCTCAGCTGGCAAAAAGCAATTTAGGGATCCTGGAGGGTGCCGGACCGGGGCGGGGATCGCTCAATGAATACAACTCGCTGTTTCTGCGCAACCGCTTCGCGCTGCAGGCCAGCGGTGTGGCGGGAAGCAACGAAACACTTGGGGACGAGCTGGTTCAATCCGCGGTCTACAACAAACTCTCTTACAGTATCGGACAGTATTACTACACAACCGATGGTATCCGGGAAAACAACGACCAGCGCTACGAGATCTACAATGCCTATATGCAGGGCATGGTGTCGCCCCGGACAAGCTGGATGTTCGAACTTCGCTACGATGAAAAAGAGAATGGGGATTTGACCATGGTTATCGATCCGGCTGTCTATGACTTCAGCCCTACATTTCGCCAGGGAATTGAGACAAAAAGTGGTCGTGTTGGTTTTCGACATGATTTCAGACCCCACTCCACCCTGATCGGCACAGCAGCCGCAGATTCATATGACTTTGAAGTCACGGGATGGGACGGACTCGAATGGTTCAGCGATGAGGAGGGAATGATTGGTGAGCTGCAGCATCTCTATAGCTCGAAGCGATTCAGTCTGCAGAGCGGCGCCGGTTATTTTTATACAGACGGTAAAGATACGTTCGTTTTTCTTGAGCCATTTCCGGCGGAAAATGAAGATGAGTATGAGGTTAGGCATGCCAACATTTACGGCTATGCACAGCTAGAGCTGCCTTACGAGGTTATTGCCACTGTCGGTCTTAGCGGCGACCTGGTCGACGGCTGGGCCACGGATCGAGAAGAACTCAACCCGAAGCTGGGTTTTACCTGGCAGCCCTTTGACAGCACACTGGTTCGCGGAGCGATTTTCAAGACCGTGTACAGAAGTCTGATTGGATCACAGACCATAGAACCGACCCAGGTAGCAGGTTTTAATCAGTTTTTTGACGATGGTGGAGGCTCCATCATATGGAACTACGGCATCGGGATAGACCAGAATTTCTCTAACACGTTGTTCGGCGGGGCACAATATTTGCGACGGGATCTGGATATCCCTTTTCTTAGCGCAGATTTTGAGACCGGCATGAATACTCCGGCAGAAGATGACTGGCGGGAGCAGATTGGTTCCGCTTACCTCTACTGGGCACCGCTAAAA
The DNA here is from genome assembly GCA_963776075.1 of uncultured delta proteobacterium. GTDB lineage: Bacteria > Desulfobacterota > Desulfobulbia > Desulfobulbales > Desulfocapsaceae > MADRE3. The sequence continues at coordinate 72,893 of CAVZLG010000002.1, read as the reverse complement.
TGGATGTCGCTCGGTTTGGAGTACTTCTACGAGGATTTTGAACATGACGAATTGGAAGTGGGTGCGATCTTCGGCATCTACGGGGTGACCAATAACCGCCTCGTCCCCCAGGTGAGTTTTTTTCATCCCTGCGGGTTGAGCGCCCGGTTGCTGGCCAATTATGTAGACCAGAAGAGAGATTTCGATGAGTATATTGCCGAGGAGGCGGTGGAGAGCGATCATTTCTGGCAGGTCGATGCAGCACTCAGCTACCGGCTACCGAAACGGTATGGCATCGTCAGCCTGGTGGTCAAGAACCTGTTCAATGAGGAGTTTAACTATATTGATACCGATCCGGCAAATCCAAAATTTCTACCAGACCAGCGGGTGTTTCTTAGCCTGACGGTGGATTTGTAATTATTTACATGCAGAATTTTGAAGAGCAGGATGCCCTGCTTCAAAGGATTGTCCAATATCTGCTAGGCCCTTATTAAAGGAACCTTAATGATGAAATAGGGGGTTAACTCCCCACAGGGATAATCCCTTCCCATTTTGCGGCCGGGGGCTTCTTGAGGTAGGACGTGCAGAGCTGAAGGTAAAAACGTGAAGGTCCGTCGTCCGCCTGCAATTCAAGACAGTGATGCAGGATTTCGCAGGCCTCCTGCCACATTTGTTTCTGAAAAAGCTCCAGGGCTTCAGGGAACAGCTCACTACGCACACGACGCACGCCGGGAGTGATTTCGCTACCCGGCAGAAGCTGGTATATCGTGACGGGATTGCTTTTTCCCTTGAGCAGGAACGTGCCCATCAGCCTGCTGTTCAAATCGCTGCTTTGTTCAACCGTCTCTTCAGAAGCCAGTACCCATGTACCAAGCAGTTTATTCAGCCCCTCTATGCGCGATGCCGTATTTACAATATCACCAACGGGGGCATATTCGAAGTGGCCTTCAGCGCCGATATTTCCCATGAGCAGGTAGCCTGCATGAAGGCCGACCCGAGTTGGTAACCCGGGTTTGGGATAGTTATGGTTGAATTGGTCGATTGCATCAGGAATCTGCAGAGCTGCCCGAATCGCACTCGTTTTAAGTGCTGATTGTGGCTCTGTGGAAGGCCACAGAGCGAACATGGTGTCACCAATGACATTACAGACTACCCCGTCATTTTCATTGACCTGTTTAAACAGACAACCAAAATAGTGTTTCATCATCAAACTGAGATCTGTTGGTTCCATCTTCTCTGACAGGGTCGTGTAATTTTTCGCATCACTGAGCAGACAGACCCCGTATACCATACGATCGCCGGTTTCAACAAAGGAGAGGTCTCGGGAGATCTCTTCTACCACACTATCAGGTAGATAAAGCTTCAGAGCTTTTTTGATGTGTTTCTGTTCATTCCGTGTCAGGATGTATTTATGAAGCATTGCAGCAAGAAATGACAGGATTGGCAGCACGACCAGTGAGGTGAATACCGGTATCCATATACCATATTGAGAGAAAAGAAAATATGCACCATACAGAACGCTGACTATGAAAATGGCAAGAACTGCTAGTGCTGGAACTGGAGAGAGAGCGAAACTAACCATGCATACAACTGCAGCTGTCATAAGTATGAGGAGGGCACCAGTACCTCCAGGCAGTGGCTTAAGTGGTTTATCCTCAAACAGGTTTAAAAAGACTGTAGCTAATAATTCCACACCGCTCAGATCCAGCCCATCAGGTTGGCTGTAGACAGTATAGAAACCGTCTTTTTGCTCAGACCATGTTGTCCTGGCTGCACCGATAAAGACAACTGAATCTTTGATCATCTCGCGAAGCTGTTCCTTATCTTCGAGGTTTGTTGAGATAATCTGGTGAAATGAGTAGGTCGTCAATGAGGCAGGTGGGCCATAGTAGTTTATGTAGATATTGTTGGCTCTGCTGTAGGTATGAGCCAGCGACTTTAGAACGTGGCGATCCTCAATAGAAAAGGGGGATGATGGTGCCTCAACGATTTGGAAGAATCGGCTCACCAAAGAGGAATCCTGGAAAATTACCCTGAGTCTGCGCATTGTTTCCACCAGACCAAATTGGGAAATCACCTGTTCTGCTGAAGGAGGAATGTCTGTGAGTTTATCCGGAGCCACCACTTGCAGGCAGTGGTAAAACTGATCATAACGGTCGAGCGTGAGTGCCTGCAGTGCCACTACCGGAAGTGTTGGCGTGTCTCCAGCTGCAGTTTTAAAGGTCCAGGCCTGATTTATCCTGATCGGTATTTTGGGAATTGGAAATGGAGCAACAGCCAGGGCTGCGTCAGCAACGAGCTTAACGGGAGGCACCTGTGATTCCAGTTCAAAGGAACCCCTGCTGGTATTAATGCTGTTAGGGCCGAAAGTCTGCCGGGTGAGTTTTTCAAAGAGAATTACATTTCCTGCCCGTTGAATCGATTCGGAGAACACCTGGTCATCTGCCGGCTGCTTGCGGTCGGCAAAATGGATGTCAAATACGATAACTGCAGCGCCATAGTCGTTAAGTTTGTTTATTAGTTCGGCGTGGGCTGTGCGCGGCCATGTGCTGAAATTTTGAGGAAGCCCCAGTTTGTTGGATGACTCATGGTCAATATTGATAATAACTGCCTTTGAGGGGGGTTGGTTCGGGCCCCGTAATGCGAATAACAGGGAAAGACTAATATCCTTTTCAAGACTTCTCCCCAGTGGTGAGAGAAACAAAAGAATGGCAGCAGCTGCTACAAGAATCCCCCAAAACAGTGGATGTTTAAGACGGCTCATTGAGATATCTGCCCCTTAACGGTACTCGATGTTATAAGCTGAAATCTTGTTAAGCAACCCCTGTCGGGAGAGTCCAAGGTTCTTGGCAGCCTGGGAACGATTGCCCTGAACACGCTCAAGCGCTTCGATGATCATTCGGCACTCGACGCTGCGCACAACATCTTTCAGGGAGACGGGATTTGTCTCCAGATCATGTTCCATGTAGTCGGGAACGTTTCGTCTGATCTTGTCTGAGAGCAGATCTGGTGCGATTGTTTTTTCTCCGCTGGCCATGGTTATTGCACGTTCCATCTCGTTTTCAAGTTGCCGAACATTTCCTGGCCAAGGATAGCGTACCAGCAGGTCCATGGCCTGGGGAAGGATATGTGGAACCGGTTTCTTGTGCCTGCGGGCGAATTTTTCCAGGAAATTCTGGGCAAGAAACAATATGTCATCCGTTCGTTCCCGCAGTGGGGGAGGGGTGATCTGAAACACGTTTATACGGTAGTAAAGATCTTCCCTGAAATTTCCTTTGCTGATCTCTTCTTCCAGATTACGGTTTGTTGAGGCGATTATACGTATGTTAACCTGACGTGTCTGATTGCTTCCGACCGGCCTGAACTGCCCTTCCTGTAGAACGCGAAGCAGCTTAACCTGCATTTGCAGAGACATCTCACCCACTTCATCCAGAAAAATCGTTCCGCCGTCGGCAATCTCAAAAAGACCCTTTTTATCACTCATGGCACCGGTAAAAGCACCCCGGACATGACCGAAGAGTTCACTTTCCAGAAGGTTTTCAGGCAAGGCGGCACAGTTTTCAGCAACAAAAGATTTGTCCTTGAGTGGACCGTTGTAATGAATCACCCTGGCTATCAATTCCTTACCGGTACCGGTTTCTCCCTGAATAAGTACAGTCGTCGGGGTGTCTATTACTTTTTCCATCAGCTCGAACATGCGACGCATCGGCGGGCTGGAGCCAATAATTTCTTTAAAACCGGTTCGCGCTCTGGTTTGGGAAAGCAGAAGCCGTTTCTCCCTCTCGAGCGTGTTGATATGATTTTTGAGTTCACCATACAGCTTTGCATTCTCCAGTGAAACGGCAATAGTTCCGGATAATATCTCGAGCAGCCGCCTGTCGCGCTCGATGAATGCTCCTGATATTTTGTTGAGTGCGTAGAGAACTCCAAGAAACCCCTTTCTGGTGCGCAGCGGCACACAGATCATTGACCTGGTAACAAAATGGCCTTGTGAATTAATACCGTTGAAAACTCGGGGGTCATCTGGCACATCATTGATAAGTACGGCCCGGTTATGTTCCATAACCCAGCCGGCAATGCCTTTATTATCGGGAAAGCTCGGCGGGGGATCACCTCTCTTCCCTGGCACATCGTTTTCCTCAATCGTACGGTAAAAATAGAATTCATTATTGGCTGCGTCATGCAGTGCAATCGAAGCCCCTTCGATATTGAAAATGGGCCTGATCTTCTGGAGTATGGTGGTGAGTAACTCATCCATATCCCGGATAGTGTGAAAAGAGGATATCACGCCACCAAAGAGTGACAGGTCTTTTTCTGAGAGAGAGAGGTCATCAGCCATGGTTATCCCCCAGGCGGTGAGCCAGGTTGAGGTGTAGAAGCGGATGAGCAATTGAAGAAGATGAAAGATACTTTACACGACGAACTGACAAATGTCTACGAGGTGTACATTAGTACGTTGTTTTCTGGGCCTGAAGAGTACACGTTTTGCAGTGTTTCATCTGAAAATGAGAACCAGAAGGATACCGTCAATTACAATGGTTGATATATCGACATTAGATGGATTATTACTTGTTATAGGAGTCGTTGCCTGAGAGATATATTAAAACTGCTGTTACCTGAGAGTGTTCTACAATGTCCAGAATTCGGAAAGCGATAAAAGAACTGTTTGAAGACAATGAACATGTGACCTTTTTTCCAACGTACGGGTATCGTCAAGGTGCTGATTGGAAGATCCCACTTCGTATCTGGGTTCATGAGCCACGAAGGTTGGTTGAAGCAGCGGCAAATCTGCTTGCCGATAATGTTGGGATATCTAACAAGCGCGAATTGGAAAATTTTAAATCGCGGCTTGCCAATATTGTCGCTGACAGCGAGTCTCGTGAACGGGTTGTCTTTATCTTTGATAACGATCCCGAAGATGAGGAATGGTGCGTGCAATGGGAGGATGGGAGTTTCCCAAAATCTGATCTAAATGGAATTATCAATGGGTTTATAAAACTGAGCCATGAACGGGCAATATCACTATTAGAGGCTCAATCCGCTCAAAATGGATGGCTCACCATTCGTGCTGTCTCCGATGAGCATAGCGGTCTCGGCCGCATAAGATTGATTGATCCGAAAGGTTTATCAGTAATTTCAGACATAGATGACACGCTTAAGGTCACTGAGATTCCAGCGGGTGGTAAAATTGTTGTTCGTAATACCTTTTTGGGTGATTTCACTGTTGCACCAGAAATGATCGATAGCTATAAAGCCCTGGGCCTGGCCTGTTTTCACTATGTCTCAGGAGCACCCTGGCAGCTTTATCGTCCTCTTGCCGAATTTATTGAGAAAGAAGAATTCCCGGAGGGTTCATTTCATATGAAAAATGTTCCCACAAATCTCATCTCTCCAGCTACCTGGAGAGATCTTCTGAAGTTAACCGGTGATGCTACTTTCGAGCAGAAGTTATCTCAAATCACTACAATTATAAGCAGGTTTCCGGGACGAAAATTTATTCTTGTTGGTGATTCAGGTGAGCACGATCCGGAAATTTACCGTCAGCTTCAGGACAGGTTTGGCGACCAGGTGCAGGAGATCTGGATTCGTGACGTGGTAAATGCCAGGCATACCAACCCGGGTCGGCTGAACGGCATGAAAATTATTGCGGCAAGGACAGTATTAGAAGGTATCTCCGGAGTTTCATAGGCCACCCAAACGGATCTGAATTTCACCGGGTGCAAGCAATCTAAAAGCGACGCAGGAGAGCGGGCTGTATCGATTCGCCTACGGGGAACATTTTTTTCCATGTAACCTTGTTCAATGGTTACAAATTGTACCCCAAAACATGCTCAAAATTGCAGATAAGAATATAGAATTACTTAATATCTTTTACCTGCATTGGAATGTTCATGAAATTTTGGGGTTAGACGTCCGTTCCCAACCACAGCAGAGTTTTCATCAAGAGGGTTCTTTCGATCGTTGAAACAGCAAAATGCTTATGAAATATATTACAGCGTGAACCTGCTGCTGAAAACATAAAAATACCAGGAGATGGCGCATGGGATATCTATTGTTAGAGGGTGGGGCTGAGTTTAACGGGTGTATGATTGAAGCTGATAGCAGAGCATTGGTTCTTGCTGGGGGAGAGGATGCTGCCGTCGATATTATCCCGGCAGCAGCAGCGCCTGATAACAACCATCAGCGTGCGTGCCAGAACGGTGTCGAATGGTTCCGCCGGATCGGTGCACGCAACGTGGTATGTCGACTATTGGTTGATCGGTATTCGGCAAAGAATCAGGAATTGGCCGAACAGTTGAGGAGCTCGAGATTAGTGTTTTTACTCGGCGGATTTCCTTCGCACCTGGCGCAGTCGCTGAGGGGGACACACAGTTGGTGGAGCATCTGCTCAGTATACCATGCTGGCGGTGTGATTGGTGGCAGCAGTGCCGGGGCAATGGTTCTTTGCGAAAAATTTTACGACCCTTTTTCTCAAAAGGTAATGGCCGGACTTAATCTCATGCCGGGGATTTGCCTTATTCCACACCACAATAGTACCGGATTTTCGTGGGTGAAACGATTGTGTCATCTCCTGCCAGACGCTTGCATGCTCGGTATTGACGAGGAGACTGGCATTATCAATGATGCTCTTGATGGCGGATGGACGGTGTATGGCAGTGGAACAGTCGTGCTTTATCATCAGGGGAATGTTAAATCTTACGCTGCCGGGGCGATAATTTCATCTGATGAGTTGCCCTCACCACAAATTGACCTACTGTATAATAAATGGTAGTGATTTATCTGCCATCCTGCCACTGTTGAGTAGCACATTACGACGCCTACAGAAACTGCAGCTATAAAAGGACGCTACCGGAAATGGGAACACTTGCACTCATGGGATCAGGCGAGCTTACAGCCACTATGGTAGAGGTACATAAGATGCTTCTATCCAGATTTCCTGCCGACAGATCTGCACTTTTTCTCGATACTCCGGCGGGCTTTCAGCTCAATGCAGGGCAGATCGGTGCCAATGCAATTGAATATTTTCGCAAGCGGGTGGGGTGCCGCCTGGAAATCGCTTCGTATAGATCGTCTGAAACTATTTCCGCGGTTGATGCAGCCGCGGCCTACCAGAAATTACGGGGAGCAAATTATATTCTGATGGGGCCAGGTAGTCCTACCTATGCCATTGAGCAACTCTCCAAATCTCGAATTCCAGAGATTTTTATCGACCATATTCGCAAAGGTGGTTGTCTGGTGGCCGCAAGTGCCGCTGCACTGACCGCTGGCAGTTTTACTCTTCCGGTCTATGAAATATACAAAGTTGGTCAGTCGCTTCACTGGGTTAATGGTCTCGATATTCTCGGGGCATTCGGTCTGCGTCTCATCGTGATCCCTCACTGGAATAATGCCGAAGGGGGAACCCATGATACCAGCCGCTGTTTTATGGGGAGTTCCCGGTTTGATAAACTCATCTCGATCATGGAAGATCCATTTCCTGTGCTCGGCATTGATGAACATACCGCTTGTATCATTGATTTTTCAAGCCGCTCTTTTCAGATTTATGGTATCGGCAGGGTAATCTTGCAACACCATCGCAATACCCAGTATTTTGTCTCCAATAAAACATACCCCCTTGAGCTCCTCCAGGGAGGAGAGTCGACCTCTGCAGAAGCTGCAGTTGAGCCAGCCTTCAGCTCAGAGCCTGAAACTCAGCACTGTGATGAATCAGATTTCTGGCGTGAGGTTCACGATCTCAGAGAGGATTTTCAGCAGGCCATTACTTCAGATGATTTAAGACGATCCGCCAATGGACTGCTGCAACTGGACCGCATTCTCTGGCAGGCGGAAGGAAACAGGGAGAATCCTGAGTTAATTGCCCAGGCGAGGGATCTCTTTCGGGAACAGGTGGCCGAACTCGGAACCAGGACTGCGCTAACCAGATCGGTACTGGCACAGGTGATTGGTCCGGTTGTCGACAGCATTCTCACAGCCCGCCAGCGATTAAGACAGTCACAACAATTTGAAGCAGCTGATGCCCTTCGTGATGCCTTGACCATGGCAGGCATTATCGTTGAAGATAGTGATTCCGGGTATCGGTGGCAGCTTGCCGATTGCAAAGAGGAGGACAATGATCAATCATCCTGAACTCTCTGTTTTGATAGTCACAGACGTCGATGGTGATGTCGATATTCCGTGGTCCGGGTTTGGCACCGGCATGGATCATGTCCGGGTATCGCACGCATCCGGATTGCCTTCAGATCTGAGCGCTATTCACGCCATACTTACCACCGGGAAATCGATTGGCACTATAGACATCGATCGAATGCTTGAGTTTGTTGAAGCTGGCGGGGCCTGGCTTGCTCTGGTTGGGCTGAGTGATGTTCTCTTGCCTGACGCATTTGGCGTGCAACCTGGTCCGGTCGGTCCCCGATCTGAGCTGCGTGTTTTATTTACAGACCCAGCCAGCATACTTGGAGTCCGGCTGCCTGATGCTGTTTATGTAGGAGGATTCTACCAGCCATTGATCGTGACAGCTGAGGCGGTCGAAACAGTTCTTTACGTTGACTGGCATTACGCCCACAGCAGCGTTTTGGCTATTCGTTCTTATGGAGATGGCTATCTTGCCTCCACAACGCTGCAGGATTTCGCCCCGCAGATGATTCGCCAGACGCTTTATCGTCTGCTTCGCCATTTTCAAAACGAGGCACCAGGCCCTGATACCTCGCTGGGTATCGGTATTCTTGGATACGCGCCATCGGTGGGCAGGTTACATGGACTTGCAGCAGAAAATACCCCGGGATTTCAAATGGTTGCCGCCTGCGATCTCAACGCCAGACAGCTTGTTCAGGCGACGCAGGACTTTCCCGGTATAACAACCTATGCAGATGCTGCGGTGATGGCCGAAGATCCGCTCATCGACCTTGTTGTTGTGGTGACTGCTCCCAATAGTCATGCCAACCTGTCAATGCAGATGATGGCTGCTGGAAAGCATGTACTGTGTGAAAAGCCGCTTGCCCTGAGCACAAAAGAAACCGAGGCGATGAAGGAAATGGCAGTGCGTTGCTCGAAACATTTAAGCTGCCACCAGAACCGCCGCTGGGACCCGGATTTCATGGCTATTAAAGCAATACTGACCAACGGGATGATCGGTGAGCCGTTTTATGTGGAGACTTTTGTTGGCGGATTTCATCATCCATGCGGCTACTGGCATTCCCATGCTCCGGTATCGGGAGGTACATCTTTTGACTGGGGTGCCCACTATATCGATTGGCTTGTCGGTCTCCTGCCGTATCCTGTTGAGGCGGTAATTGGTACAAGGCATAAGCGCGTATGGCATGATGTGACCAACGGTGATCAGGAGCGTATCCAGATACGATTTGCCGGTGGCCGGGAGGCTGAGTTTATTCACTCAGATATCGCTGCAGTCCGCAAACCAAAATGGTATGTCCTCGGAACAACAGGGGCTATTCATGGTGACTGGCGAGATATTACTGCTTTTGGTATGGATCCGGTGCATTATTTTTCCAAAACAGATATACCCGCAACGGAAATGATGCCCGATATTACAGTTTACCGGCGCTGTTCAAAAGGCGATGTCGAGCAGATTAAGCCTGTTCTGCCGGAGAGAAACCCGCTTGCTTTTCATCACAATCTTGCAGATCATCTCTTGTGGGGGGAGCCGCTCGCCGCTCCGCTTGCAGATTCAGTTAAAGTCGTGTCGATACTTGAGGCGGCCGCCCGGTCAATGGCACATGGCGGAAGTGTAGAGACGATCAATGAAAAATAAATTGAACTGGGGCATTCTCGGCAACGCCATGATTGGTCGAAAATGCATGATGCCGGCCATTGCCCGCTCGTGCAATGGGAGAATTCGTGCTCTCGGCACCCATCGGCCTCATGAAGCTGTTGATATCGCCAAGCATATTGGTATTGACTCTATTTATGAGCGTTATAATGAAGTCATCTATGATCCGAGTGTCGATGCGGTATATATTTCGCTGCCCAATCATCTGCACCTGACCTGGACAATGAAGGCACTCTCGGCTGGAAAACATGTGCTGTGCGAAAAGCCATTGGCCTGCAATGCTGCAGAGGCGGGTGAAATGAAAGCGCTTGCTCTGGCGACAGACCGTGTTTTGATGGAAGCGCTCATGTACCGGTTCCATCCCCGCACGCAACGAATAAAAAGGATGATTTCTGAGGGAGCAATCGGAGTACCCCGACTGGTTCGAGCCGCATTTTGTTTTTCCATGACTGAGGAGTTACTGAAAAGCGGTGCAAATCACCGGCTCAGTTCTCCGCACGGCGGTGGGGCGCTGCTGGACGTCGGCTGCTATGGAGTGAGCGTTGCACGCTGGTTGCTGGCGGCAGAGCCTGTAAGAGCGCAGGCGCTAGCAATTCGCAGACCTGAAAGCAATGTGGATATTCACCTGGTCGGCAACCTTCTTTTCGATCATGGGGCCTTGGCTACGATTGAGGCAAGCTTTTGCTCGGGGCTTCAGCAAACGTACAGTATCGTTGGCAGCGATGGTGTTATTGATCTTCCCCAGGATGCCTTTGTTCCCTGGGAAAAAGATGCAGTAATATACTACCGGCAAGGTGATGAAGAAACTGCCGAGAAGATTGTTATTCCAGGTGTCGATGAGTACCGTTTGATGGTTGAACATTTTGGCGATCGGGTACTTGGTGGCGTCGAGCCTCTTGTGCCGATCGATGACAGCATTAACAACATGGCGGTTCTCGATTCGTTGACAGAGGCTGCACGAACCGGCTGCAGTGTCGCTGTTGATATCAGGAACAGAGCAGATAGCCAGGTGCAATGAAGAGAAAAGAGCACGCAAACGGGGGCACGGTTCACAGGATGACATTGCCGGAGCTTGTCACCTTATGGTCCGAGCATGCTGACAGCTGGCAGTGGTATAATCCGTTTATCACCCCACCGTGGCTGAAGTCTTGGTGGCACCACTTCGCAGGTAAGAACGAATCGCTCTTACTGCAGGTATCAAAGGCTAAACGTCCACTGGGTGTGGCGCCATTGATGCTTGAAAATGGTATTGCCCGGTTCATTGGATCGATTGATATCTGCGACACCGGCGACTTTATCGCTGCACCCGGGGCTGAGGATTATTTTTCGCTGGAAACGCTTCGTTTTCTGGCGGCAGAGGGGATACATCGTCTGACTCTTGAGCAGGTACGGCCAGATTCTCTGGTATATCGTAATTTTATACCAGCCGCCCAGAGAGAAGGGTGGCGAGTTTCTGTTATCCCCCAGGCTGTGTCGGTTCAAATGGACTTGCCTGCGAGCTGGGAGGAATATCTCCAGCGACTGGCCGGCAAACAGCGCCACGAGGTGAGACGAAAGCTTCGACGGGCAGATGATGCTGGAACGCTTCGTCTGTCTGTTATCAGGCAAGCGCCTGAGACTGCAGAAGCCATGGACTTGTTTGTCCATCTTTTTCGGCAGAGCCGGGGTGATAAAATGGAATTCATGACTGATGTGCGAGAGGGTTTTTTTCGCACCCTTGCAGCTGAACTTTCGCAGTTCGGCATGCTTTTTCTTCTTTCTCTTACGATTAATGATAAACCGGCAGCATCGGTGTTTTGTATCGAAATTGGCAAAACCACTTATCTCTACAATAACGGCTTTGAACCGGGGTTTCGCCCATTATCCCTTGGGATGGTCAGCAAGATAGCAACAATTCGTTCCAGTATCGAAGCAGGGCAGAAGGTGTATGACTTCCTGGGCGGTACGGAGAGGTACAAATACCAGCTTGGTGGTAAGGAAATACTCCTGATGAAATGTATAATCGAATGCGAAAAGTTATAGACATGTCGCCTCAGGAAGGCAGTTGATTATGGGCAGAATCCTGCGAATTGCCATGCTTTCTGTTCACTCCAGCCCTCTCGGCCGACTGGGGTCTGCTGACACCGGAGGGATGAGCGTCTATTTACTGGAACTGGCATCTGAACTCGGCAAAAGGGGTCATCATGTGGACATTTTTACTCGTCAAACAGCGCAAGGTTGGATGCAGGTTATTGAATATGCGCCGCATGTCAGGATCATTAACCTTGCTCTTGAAGGGATAGAAGGCCTCTTGCGATCAGCACTTTTTGAGCATTTGTGTCGGTTTTGCGCAGCAATAGACAGTTTTAAAAGGCAAACAGGTGTCAGCTACGACCTGATTCACAGCAACTACTGGCTGTCAGGGGTCGTTGGTAAACAATTAAAGGCATTATGGCATTGCTCCCATGTGATAACCTTTCACACCCTTGCATCAGTAAAGATGGCCACCTTAAATGGTCATGTCGAGGACCACAACCGTCTATCTGAGGAGGTTCGCCTGTTGCGGTGCTGCGATGGAGTAATTGTGCCTACTGCGGAAGAGGGTGCGCACCTCGCTTCGATGATTACTGGTCAAACTGCTTCTATCCACCATATTCCCTGGGGAGTGAATATGGATCATTTTACAACAGGTGACCCAGCTGCAGCAAAGCTCAAAATTGCCGGTTTGGAATCAAAGTCGCTCATACTGTTTGTCGGCAGATTTGATCCTATGAAGGGTATTGATCTGGCGTTAAGAAGTCTCTGTCGCCTTGTAAATACTCCTGAGGTCCACCTGGTTCTGGTTGGCGGTGATGGGCCGGAAAGTCCTTCGTATCAGCGGATCGAAAGGTTGGCGAATGGTTTGGGAATCGGCGAGAGGGTACATTTTCTCGGCACAATTGAGCATTCACAGATGGTGCTGTATTATCAGAAAGCGGATGCGGTGCTGGTGGCTTCACGTTACGAGAGTTTTGGCCTGGTCGTCCTCGAGGCCCTGGCATCTGGCACACCAGTCGCCTCCACTCCGGTAGGCATTGCCCCTTATGTCATTGAGCCGGGGACCAACGGTTATCTGGCAGCAGCAGGCGATGAGCGCAGTCTGGCAGAGGCGATCTCTAATGCTTTGGTGCTGGCAGATTGGCAGGAGGCTGAAAAAATCAGACAGAGCGTCAGCGACTTCACCTGGTCGAGAGTAGCGACTTTAATGGTGGATGCCTATAATAATACGTTATTACACACTTAAGTAATGTTCTGGGGAGTCTTATGTCTATTAATTGCGATATTTTGGTCATCATTGCCCATGCTGATGATGCCGAATTCGGAGCGGCGGGCAGCATTGCCAGATGGATCGCTGAAGGCAAATCAATCGCCTATGTGCTCTGCACAAACGGTGATAAGGGTACGAGTGATCGTACGATGACCAGTGTGGAGCTTGCCCGGATTCGGCAGCAAGAACAGAGGGACGCGGCACGCCTGCTTGGAGTAAAGGATGTGGTTTTTCTGGGCATGGCGGATCAGCAGTTGGAAGAGACTCCTGCTTTTCGGGAAGAAATCGTTCGCCTGATCAGGCGTTTTCGGCCGCAAATCGTGCTCAGCTCTGATCCATATCGGCGTTACCTCTGGCACCGCGATCATCGTATCGTCGGGCAGGTGGTGATGGATGCCCTTTTCCCCTATGCCAGGGACCACATGGCCTACCCTCAAATGCTTGACGAGGGTCTGGAGCCCCACAAGGTCAAAGAAGTACTTTTTTTCGGGGCTGAAGAAGTCAACTATCATGTTGATATTTCAGAGACATTTTCCCAAAAAGTCGCAGCGTTAAAGTGTCACGCAAGCCAGGTAAAAGAATTGAATGTTGGCGATCTTGAAATATGGTTAAAGAAAAGGTGTCAGCGCGTGGCCAAAGATACAGCATTTGCACTTGCAGAGGCCTTTCATCGAGTAAAATTTCCTGATTAACAGGAGAAAAGGAGCTTTTATGGAGACAATTAAAATCGCCATTGTTGGTATCGGTAATTGCACCAGCGCCTTAATACAGGGGTTATACTTCTATAAACAACATGGCAACAAGGAGGTTAACGGGCTGATGAACTGGGATCTGGGTGGCTATGATCCAACCGATATCACCATTGCGGCGGCGTTTGATATAGACAGGCGAAAGGTCGGGCTTGATGTGGGGAAGGCGATATTTCAGTCCCCCAACTGTACCAAGGTATTTCACTCCGGAGTGCCTGATATCGGCGTTACCGTCCATATGGGAGCTCTGTACGATGGCGTATCGCCGCATATGGCTGACCTGGATCCAAAGTATCGCTTTGACCCAAGTGAGGAGCCGAACGCCTCTAAGGCGGCAGTAATTGGGGAACTGAGAAATAGCGGTAGCCAGGTATTGGTAAATTTTCTGCCGGTAGGTTCTCAGCAGGCTGCTGAATTTTATATAACCTGTGCTTTGGAGGCGGGTGTCGCGGTCGTTAACTGCATCCCGGTATTTATCGCCAGTGAGCCAGAATGGGCCCATCGGTTTACCACCCGGGGGTTGCCCGTGATTGGCGATGATGTGAAGTCCCAGATGGGTGCTACGATTATTCACCGTGCCTTGACAGACCTCTTTCGGCGACGCGGCGTCGAGTTGGAGAGGACCTACCAGCTCAATACAGGCGGCAATACAGATTTTCTCAATATGCTCGACAGAACCAGACTCGCATCCAAGAAACAGTCAAAGACGGAGGCCGTTCAATCGGTAGCGGCCCATAGGCTTAGCGATGGCAACATCCACATAGGGCCCAGTGATTATGTGTCCTGGCAAAGGGACAACAAGGTGGGTTTTATCCGAATGGAAGGGAGGATTTTTGGTGATGTATCTATCGATCTTGAAATGAGGCTATCGGTCGAAGATTCTCCGAATTCGGCCGGCGTGGTTATTGATATGATCCGCTGTGCCCGGCTGGCTCTTGACCGGGGGATGGCTGGACCACTGCTCGGACCGTCGGCGTTTTTTTGCAAACACCCTCCGGAACAGTTCACCGACGATGAGGCGTATCATATGGTCTCAAAATTTGTCAATGGTCCAGTCGAGAAGCCTCGACCAGCGCCGCTCCCCAAAGAGCCAACAGAAGAAAAGACCGGTTTGGGATGATTAAGGCACTTTTATTCGATTTCGGTCGTGTCATCTCCGCGCAGAAACCGAAAATTTTGTTTGAACAGTACGAGTCCGAGCTGAATCTGCTGCCAGGATCTATTAACACCATTATGTTCGAATCGCTTTTCTGGGAAAAGGCACTTGTGGGCGAGATCGATTTGCCAGCCTACTGGCAGGCCATCGGACCGCAGTTGAATTTGCATACTCCTGCAGCAGTACAAGCATTCCAGAGACGTTACTACGGTGACGAAAAGATCAACCCAGAAGTCATTGAACTCCTCAAGCTGCTAATAAACCAATATCAACTCGCTGTCATTTCAAATCATCCCCCAGGCCTGAAACAGTGGTTGAAAGAATGGGACATCCACTGGCTGTTTGAGCAGGTTGTCTGTTCGGGGGACGAGGGGGTGGCAAAACCCGATCCTGAAATATTTCATCTGGCCCTCGAACGATTGGAAGTGGCGGCACCAGAGGCTGTTTTTGTTGATGATACAGAAGCGCATGTGATTGCTGCACAGGCCCTGGGAATACGGGCGCTTCTGTTCACCACCGCTGAAAAACTCCAGAGTGAGTTAGAAGCTCTTGGCTTATTTATAAGAAATTCCTGAACCGTTATTTTATATGGTTGGCTACTGACCAAGGGACAGTTCTCTGATATCAGGCGGCTAAAAGATCGGTCACCAGGAGCTGAACACTTCATGCAACTTGTTTCACAATAACCGATGGAGAAACTGCTGCGCGATGTCCGTCTTCTGGGGGGATGGAAAATTACCTATGCCGATTCACCCATATTCCCCAGCCGAAAAAGAGTATTGCCAGGACGACCGGAACAATCCACATCCAACTCCCAGAAGTCTGGTCTCTAAGGATTATCCCGGCGATAAGCAGACCCACGGAGGCGACTGTCCAGGACAGTTTACTGATTGATCTTTCAAGCCGAACAAGCAATCGACGACTTTCAGGTGAAAAGGAATTCTTCAGTGTCAAGTTGCCTTGCTGGGCCTGACTAATGACAGCATCAATATTCTTTGGCAGTTTGTAGATGACCTGGCCCAAGGTGACAATTTCCTTCAACCATTCCTGCCAGTTTAAGCGAAGCTCTCTGGAGGCAAGACGCTCTGCGAAAGGGATGACCTCCTGCCATGGGTCAAATTTCTGATTGAGATCGGTGGCAATGCCGGATAAAATGGCGACTGCCCGGATGGCAAAGAGCATATCAGCCTGAAACTGAAAAGGAGCATTATAGATAACATCACGGTATTCATGAATCAAGCTCTCGGCCTCGGCAAAAACAACATCTTTCATCTGCAGGGCATTTGCTCCCCAGAAACGATTAAGCAGAGCTTGATGAGCCTCTTCCAGTCTTTTTAGATCAGCTCCTGGGAGCAGTGTTCCCGCCTGCACATAGGATTGTACGATACGAAAAGCGTCGCGGGTGGCGACTCCTATAGCATATTCTTTGAGTGCAGATCGCAGTCGACTGGGAATCACGGTTACCATGCCAAAATCGACAAATACGACCTGAAACGGGCGATCTGGCTGATGCGCAACCAGGTCGCCGGGATGAATTTCGGCCAACCCTTGCTCCCGCTCCGCTTCAGTAGGCAGCGGCTTGATGAAAATGTTGCCGGGATGGGGATCGGCATGAATAAAATGGGTCTCAAAAATCTGCCTTAAATATATGTTGTAAATCTTTTTGGAAACATCCTCGACATTAATGCCCGCTGAACCAATGGCCTGCTTGTCGGCCACCTTGATATAACCGACATTCTCCATAGTCAGGGTATGGGCAGCACAGTAATCCCAATAAATACGGGGGATATATACCCCTGGGTCGTTGATAAAATCCTGTGCAAACCTTTCTGCATTCTTGCCCTCAGCGTCAAAATCAAGTTCTGCTCTGGTTACCCTGGAGAACTCTTCGATCAGCCAGTCAAGATCAACCCTCCTGCTGACCCGCTGGTAGCGCTTAAGCCAGCCAAGTGCGAGGGAAATTGCCGCTAAATCGGTTTCAACAAGAATGTCAATGCCCGGCCGCAGAACCTTGACGACCACGTCTTTATGACTCTTGGCCAGGCGGGCGGGGTGCACCTGGCCAAGTGAGGCAGCACCCAGCGGCACAGGCGAAAACCATTCAAAGAGTTCTGCAATCGGTCGGTCGAAATCCTCCTCGATCTGGCTGATAATAGCTTCGCTCTGTTCTGCAGGAATTTCATCGAGCAAGCCGGCTAGTTCACTGGTAACTTCACGGGGCAGAATATCGACCCGAACGGATAGAAACTGGCCAAGTTTAATCAGCACACCACCCATCTCGATTGCCAAATCGCGGTAGCTTCGACTTATCTTCTGCCAACGTTGCGCAGGGTTTTTCCTGAGCCAGCGCAGCATCGGTCGGTTCAGAATGATATCCCAGAAAATAAGATGTAAAAATGACCTGACAAAGAATGTGCGGACGACGGAATATCGCCGGCGATCAATTTTATTCTCTGCATTTACTCCTACCCTGGCTCCACTGGTTTTCATTTTTTACGCAGTACCTCGATCGTTATTAATATGTCGACATCCTTGCCGACGGCACCCATCTCGTAATAGTTCCCATCCCCAACATTGAAGCTCAGTCGATCAAGGAAGACATGACCATTAAAGCCTGCCACCTCAGATCCTTTTAGAAAGGGGTGATCTCTCATTCCCTCATAGGTGAGTGGAAGAATAACCTCAGAGGAAACGTCCTTTATCGTCAATGTGCCATTGACAGTATAGGTATTATCCCCTTCTTTGCTGATTCTCTTGCTGGCAAAGGTAATCATTGGGTACTTGGAGGCATTGAGGAAATCCTTCGACAGCAGATGTCTGTCACGTTTGCTTATGCCGGTGTCAATACTTTTGACCTTGATCTCAAAGGATATTTCACTCTCTTTAAGATTTTCGGGATCAAAAAGAAAGGTTGCCTTATAATCGGTGAAACGGCCTTGAACCTTGGCATAGATGTGATCGACACTGAAATAGAAGTTTGTATGTTCCTTATCAATTTCCCAGGAATGAACTTCGGCAGACAGCGGAGATCCAATGAATCCGATGAGAAAAACCACGATGAGGTGAAATAACCTTTTTTTGTTCATATTTGCCTCCAGTTGTTGAAAGGGTGTGCTCCTTTGAATAGTTTGACCCGAGGATCAATAGCAAGAATAGAATACTGTTGTTCTAACTATTCATGAGTGCGAGGGAAATTGTTTCTCTCTTTAATCATAATAGGCATGGATTTATTTCTTGCCGGATAGCCTGCGTTCAGCAGCCGGCTGAGGATGAAAAAATGGCAAAGAACTGAACGAGTGGCCCATAAAGTAATTTTTCGGGTTTCATGGAAGGGATGGACGGCGGCGCACCAGGATGTCGAGGTGACGGGCCAGAAAAGATAATTCGCCAGTTTCAACCTGCTGGTGCCGAAGGTGGGCCCAGGTGGTGAGGTTGGTAATAGGGGATGGTGACCAGTTTTTCTTGGCAAGTTCGTTTTCTACTGTTTGAATAATGGCGTGCAGGAAAAAGGTCTCATCCTGGGAGTATTTGTCTCCGCGGGGATGGATGACCCAGTCTGAACTGCCGGCAGCCATGATTTCCAGCCCCATCTCCTGTAGAAACGTCAGCAGTCTCCGGCCTGTATGACGTGCCCCGGTCAGGCGTGCCTCCATGGAACCATGATAAGCTCGTATAATTTCCTCGTCAGCATCACATTCGGGCAGAAAGATGGTTTCACCATCGAAGTTACAGGTGAAATAGGCAAGGCCTTTCCTTGTGAGCCGTGACAAAAGTGGTCTCAGCACGGCAGGAAAGTCGACCAGATCAAGTACTGCATGAGCGAGTACCAGGTGAAACGGGCCAAGCGTATCGGATCTCTGTGCCAGCTCTTCAGCTCTGGCCAGCTCAAGCCTGAGCGATATATCAGCGCGTGCTGTGTGCAGCCGGCCACAATCTTCCGTCCAAGACAGGCCATGGCCATGTTTTTCCGCCCACGTTGAAAGGTGTTTTCGTGCCGCCCTGATTTGGTCCAGGTCCATATCGGTGGCCAGGTATGTGGCTGGTCCAGTCAATAATTTCGAGTCAACAAGTCGTTCTAACATGGTACCGATGCCGGTGCCGAGCTCGAGAATCTCCAAAGGCCCACTGTCTGTGGCCTGGGGCAGAGCCTGTTGCAGCGTCCTCCAGACGTGATGATTGAGAGCCCGGTCATCAATGCTTTTCTTGGCTGCAAGATAGCGGGGGGCAAAGCTCTGTGAGGTATCATCTGCGGCTATTTGATGATTACCGTTGTTACGACAATTATCATGTTGCATTGGAGTCCCCTGGTCCTGAGGTTCCTTGCTTTAGAGCTGGGGCACCTTTTCGCAGAACTGGTAAATCTTTCAGCTGCCGAATAAATGTGTCGATCACTGCTATGCAATCCTGCCAGCTTGGGCCGCTGACAGAGGTCTTACAGGCGGCAAGGGCCATTTGCTGTAGTCGCTCTCGGTCTCGGTGCAGTTGCAGAATAAGCGGTTCCAATCCTGCAAGATCACCTGGGTCCAGCAGAAAACCGTTTGTTCCGTGGCTGATCGACTCGCAGGCTGCCCCATTGCGGCTACCGATGGCCGGCAGGCCAAAGGCCATGGCTTCAAGAATGGCAATACCGAATCCTTCATAGGCGTAGGGCATACAGAAAAGATGGCTTATACTGAGGATTTCGGTGAGGTCGTCAGCTTGGAGAGGGCCCAGAAACCGAACCGAGGCTGACAGGCGGTGTTGCCGGGTAAGCTTTTGAACCCTGGCTGTATAAGCAGGATCGAAATCGAGTCCTCCGACGATTGACAGGCGCCAGAGCTCGCGGTCGACCCCGGCCAGCGCCGAAAGCAATGGCAGCAAACCCTTTCTGGGAATAACAATGCCCAGATAAAGCAATTCCAAGGGGCCGGGGCGCTGGGTCCGTTTGCGAATGGCTTCAGCAGAAAGAGGGTTTCCAAAACGGTCTCCGGCTGGATAGGCGATAACCTGGGGCCGGCGCTGACCCACAAGAGATACCACGGTCTGTTGGGTGGTTTTTGAGTTGTGGATAAAGCCGTCGACCGAGCCCAGAAAGGTTCGTTCGACGACAGTGAAAAACATATTTTGCCAGCGAGGTCGCGGCTCGTTGCAGAGGAGGTGATGAACAAGGGCCACCAGAAGCGGGCGGTCAGGATGCCGACGAAGCCTTCTATTTACAAGAAAAAGAGAGGGGTGACAGAGCTCGTCCTCAATGAGAATATCGAATTTTCCGGCGAGCAGGCGGCGGTAGAGCACTTGGGAGAACGCAAGCCATAGTCGTCTTAAATAGGTGCCTGCGGGTAAGCTGATCACTTCCACCTCGTGGCCACGCTCCTCCAGGCCTTGGATCACAATTCTGTCATAGAGATAGCCGCCGGTGAGTGTGTCCAGGCAGCCGTGGATGATGAAGCCGATGCGCATTAGAGGGTGGCGCGGTAAGAGGTCCAGGCGATGTCATCCTCCCAGATGGTGACGGTAAGGGCCTCCAGGTGAAAAGAGTGAAGTCTCTCTCTGAAAATGTCATGGATCACCGTGGCAAGCCTTTCGATACTGGGGTTGATATCTGCGAAGGCGGCAAGCGTGTTTAAGGTCTGGTCCTGGAAAGCAGCCGTGACCACATCCAGGTGGTGTTCCACCTCGACGATATCAACCAGAAAGCCGTGGCGGTCCAATTCCTCTTTTTCAATGACCAGTTCCAGTTGATAGTTATGGCTATGCTCACTGTTTTCGTCACCCCAGTCACCGCCAACAAGGTAATGGCGGGCGCTGAATGTGCGCCGCACTCCAAGCGTGTACATGAATTTTCCTCCTCCACAGCCATCTGGGTGTTTCGAATTAACTATTTACGAGTCCATCTCTTCTGCCGGTCGGTGATCGAAGATGACCTGAATCGTCACTTCCGGGCTCTGGTCGATCAGATTATAGGCCAAAGACGCATCACCCAGAGTGAAACGATGGGTGATGCAGTCGGACGGACGGACCAGGCGCAGCATCTCCCAGGCTTGGGCCAGGCGTCGCTTGCTCGTCCATCGACCGGTGAGTTCGGGGGCAAGGCTGCTCACCTGGGAGCTTATGAGAGAAATACGTCCACGGTGAAAGGAAGAGCCTAAATCCAGCTCACGCTTTCTCGTGCCATACCATGAACCGATCACCACCCGTCCACTAAAACGCGTAAGGGCAAGGGCAGTGTTCAGCGCCGCCGGGTTGCCCGAGAGTTCGTAAACGAGATCTGCCTCACCGCCTTTGCAAGCATCCCCGCCCAGGCGGGTGACGGATGCCAAATCCTCCGGATCAAAACATTCGCCGGCGCCAAGACGTAGCGATGCCTTTCGCCGCAGCGGATGGGAGTCAAGGCAAGCAAGTTTGGCCAGTGGAAAGCGGGAGAGCAGTGCCGTAACGAGAAGACCGATGATGCCCTGGCCGATGACGATAACTTTTTCGCCGATGAGCGGACAACCATCCAGCAAGAGGTTGACCGCAGTCTCCATGCTGGGCAAAAAAAGTGCGGTTTCATAATCCAGATCATCAGGAATGGGATGGAGGTTTTCAGGGCGGCAGCAGAAGAGGTCCTGGTGGGGTTGGAAGGCGAATATCCGGCGACCAAGCCAATCGTCTGAGACAGCCGCCCCCGCCGCGATCACCCGTCCGACCGCAGAATAGCCGTAAGCCAGGGGATAGGCGAAGTTTCCTGTCAGGCTATCAAGGGTGGCGTCTACCGAGATCCCTTTTGGCCATTGGCCCCGATAAACCAACATCTCCGTCCCCGGACTGGTGGCAGAATAATGGGTCTGCACCAAGACTTCATCACAGGTGGGTTGTGGCGCCGGTCCAACTTCCATGACCACTCGGCCCGGCTCTGAAAATTCCAAACGATGCTGCTTCATGGTTTCAATTCCTGCCATTGCGGCTGGCCCCAGAGGACGATGTCCGGGCCGCAGGATTGATAAGACACCGGGTTGAGATGCAAGAGAGAACCATTACCAGCAAAAGAACCATTCAACACCGGCAGACCTCCCACCAGGCGGGGGGCGATGGTGATGATCATCTGGTCCACCAGGCGTGCCTCAATGAAACTTGTGATGACCTGGCTGCCGCCTTCCACCATGATACTCCTGATGCCTCTCTCGCCAAGCTGGTGCAGCAGATCCTGCAGATCCACCCTGCCAAAGGGGTCACGGTGGCAGCGGACAAGCTCTGCCCCCCGCTTCTCTACCGCATCTATTCGCTTCTGGTTACTCCTGTCAGTATAGGCCAGCCAGCAGCGGTGGTCGGTGTGGTCAAGAAGTCTGGCCTGCAAGGGAAGACGCAGCTTGCTGTCAAGAACGATGGGTTGGGGGTTTGTTCCCCGGGTGAGTCGAACAGTCAGTTGGGGGTCATCGACCAGCACTGTATTGATACCGATGACAATGGCATCGCAGGCTGCGCGGATACGGTGTGTTAAAACCATCGATTGATGGCCGCTCAACTGCAGCTGCTTTCGATTCCGGGTGGCGATGCTACCATCCACACTCTGGGCGTACGAGACAGTGACCAGCGGACGGTGATGACGGTCCAGGCATTCCTTGGACAGAAGAGGTAAGTGGTCAAACCACTCTTGCTGGTGGCGATCATCCATGGGTATCCTTTGGCAGCGGCACAATAAATTCGAGCTGTTGCAGTGTCGCGCTATTCGTGGGTGTTTGACATACTCCGGTATGTCTTGTTTAGTAAAGATCCGTGTTGCCCGTGGAATAGACCCGTTAGTTAAGTCATCCTATTGTTATTAAAATAAATCTTTTACGCCTTGTCTTGCCGATTTATCGCTGATGATACCGACCTTCCCCTGACAAGTCAAATACTTCATCGTAAGCCCCAAGCCGGCAAAACTAAAGAGAAGGTCACGAAACCGAATGATCAGGCAGAGACTCAAACCAAGTCCACTCCCCAGTCCCAGCGTGGTGGTCATCCAGGGCAGGGCTGTTTCCAGGACACCTATGCCCGCAGGCACGGGTGTAAAAAAGGCAAGGCGTGCGACTACAACCACAGCGATCAACTGTGAGAATGACAGAGGGAAGCCGAGAGAGAAGGACATTAACCAAAATTCGGCAAAAATCGCAAACCAGTGACCAAGGGAAAAAAGATTGGCCAGGAGGAAATAATAACCGTGCTGCCGGAAGAGGGTTTCCGCCTGAGTCTCACCTTGGACAATGAGGTCTGTCAATGAACCGGCTGTGGGCAATATTGAAGGAAAAGACCTCCTGCAAAGCCCAACGAGCAGGATCAGAGATCGAGAGAGAGGTCTTCTGCCGGTGAAGAGAAAGGCTAATGTAAAGGAGAGTATTGCCAGTGCGGCAATGACCAGGAACAGTCCCTGACCCCCTTTGAAGGGACTGCTTTCAATAAAGATAAGTGTAATCATGCAAAGAGATAGGATAAGAACACTTGCCAAAAGCTCCAGCAAGCGGTCAATTACCACAGAGGTTGTAGCGGATGAGAGAGATATCCCATACTGATGATGCAGGAGATAAACTGACAGCGGCTCCCCTCCGAAATGCGGGCCGGGGGTAAGGTAATTGATGGCGTTCGTGGCAATGCGATACGCACACATGGACAGCAGGCCGACCGGCTCTCCCTGAGATCTTAGGATGAGCCACCATCTGGCAGTCATCACGGGCAGTATGAGCAGGTTGATGGCCACAATTGTCAAGATGGCTAAGGGGCTGATCCTGGTGAGAAGATCCCATACCGGGGGCCAGGCGACACCCTTCAGGGCATGCCAAACCAATACTAAACCAAGCAATCCCAGCAGCCAGCGCCAATTCTTCTTTATACCCCATCGCAGAGTGGAAGATGCGCTGACCGGCGCAGCAGATGATTTGAGAGGTTTAGTCGGTATCGTCATAAGGCCTCAGAAGCCGTGCTTGAACTCTTTTTGCTGCGGCGATAAAGAATCGTTTCTTCTGGCATCCAGATGGACATGGTGCCGGTGCCGACTAACATCAGAGCGGCAGCAGTGGCGAAGAGAGTCGTTGAAAGAAACGTTATGCCGAATGGCGATTGGTTGCTGCCGAGCAGCAAAATCAGAAAAAGAGCTGCACTGCGACCCATGAAACCAAGAGCTGCCAGAAGGCAGAAGAAGCTATGGGCCAGTTGCCAGGGCAGGTGTGTTTGAAAAACACTATTGCCAGCGAGCGTTGAAATCCCGCCTGTAAAAATAATCAGGCGAAGTGCCAAGGGCAGGGGCTTCATTGCCAGAGATCGCATCCAATAGTCCAGGCGTGATTGCTGGTCAGCATCTGTTTTAATTCGACAGGAAACCACCAGCCAGTCTCTTAAAAAACCGATCAGCAGCGGCGTCATAAAAATAGAGGCGGCGAGATAGGTGAACGTTGGTTTGAAGATCGGCAAGAGCGCCATCGCCACCAGGCCCATCTGGCAACCAGCGATGATCCGCGCATAGGGACGTGATTGTAAAGCGACAACGGGCAGAGCCCGCCTCTGCCGCAGCCAGATGCCGAAAACAAAAGGATAGTAGGACAGACCAACAAGCAGATAGATAATCGGCAACCGACCAAGAGCCACTGCCAACAGCGAGGCCAACAGTAGTCCTGCCGCATCGGTTACGATATCGAGTCGTTGACCCAGTTTAGTCTCACGTCCCTGTCTCCTGGCAACATACCCATCAAGCAGATCGAGCATGGAAATCCCGAGGTAGATGATCCCCGAAGCCCAGGCCAGCCTCTCCTGAGGGAGCGGCTCAAGGTCCGGCTGAATTGCCAATGGCAGGAAACCTGCCAGCGCAACGATGGCAGCAGCGCGTAGCAGGGTGATCCAGGTGGCCGCCCCCAGGGTGGAAAAAAGGTGGTCTTCTTCAAAACAACGATGGTTGGATAGCAAATGATGAGAAAGGTATCTTTCTATGTGGGCCGCTGCCACCAGCCCTGGCAGAAGTCCCATGATGGTAACAGGCCTGCTGCACAAGATGGGCCAGCAGAAGAATATGGTCGCCAGCCAGGGGGAGTAAAGCAGAAGAGCAGCCCACCGCGATTGATGACGTAACCGCACCAGCGCCTCCTGCCGGTCTCTGTCGCCTGAGCAGTATTTTTCTCCACTTTCGCTGGTTACGCCCGGCAGATGTTTCATTGCAGGAGACCTGCCTGCAGGGCCATCAGCGTTGTCCGGTCGAGCTTGGCTTTTGTCAGCAGGTAATCTTCAATGGTGCCGTAGTTTTTCTTGAGGTGGTCAAACATGGCAATAAGTGGTTCGACTGGTGCCTGGAGATAGGGGGTCATCCTAGCAGGAACTATGCCCATGGCTGCGAATTTGGCATAGATCGGTTGCAACCTTTCTGCGTTGTAGACGTTCGAGAGATCGTGATCCGAAATAATACGCTCTTCTGGTACGCCAAGGGCCTTAAGCAGCAGGGCTGCACAGATTCCGGTGCGGTCCTTGCCTCCGGTGCAGTGGAAGACCAGCGGGAGGTTATGATGAGACGCTGCAAGCCTGAGCACTTTACCCCATACCGGTCCAAAATCGTCCAGGTAGCTTTGGTAGAGTTTGATGAAAAAATCCATGGACAGCCAGGCATCATCCCCGGCCTTCAGGCGGTCTGTGATTGTGGCCGGGTCAAAATCATTTGCCTGGACTGGCAGTGACTGCAGGCGAATAGAGCCATCCGCCGGCAGAAGATCGGGAGCGTTCTGCTGCTCAAGGACTGTTCTCAAATCGCAGACTACCTTGAAACGGAGATGCTGCAGAAGCTGTTGATCCTCTGGGGTCAGACGGGAAAGGTGATCAGAGCGATAGACACGTCCTCTCTTAACGGTGCGGCATTCGACAGTCTGGTATCCACCAATATCACGGAAATTGACCGCCTGGGACAGTGGTAACCGTCGTCCATCAATCAAAGCAGGGGGCTCTATCATATTATTCTCGCCTGAATAGAAATGTGTCTGCTTCTCTTGTTGGGCGATCAGCGAATGATGATCATCTCAGCAGACGACAACCTGAATTAAGGATAGACACAGAGCGTTGCATGTCAAGCGGAAGCGTCAGTTCGACAAAGCCATCATGGATCTCGTCGCAGTCGTCACTCAGGCAAAAGATCTCCTGAGTACCATGGAAGATAGTTTCGTCGGAAAAGATCACTGAAACCTTCAGCCCGGATTTCTCACCAGTAAAGATGAATACATATTCAAGAAGCACCCCTGTGAACGGTATTAATCTATGAATTGTTAGAGATTCCTTGCAGGAAACACTGTATATTCGGTTAAGCATCATGACTGGTTTGTAATACCCTTTCGACAACAATATACGGGAAAGCGAACGCCATTTACCTGCTTTATGAGCCTGGAAACAAAATGATGAATAAAAAATCCGTCCCCCTGAAAAGCATACTGATTTTCCTGGGTGTTGCCCTGGCAGCTGCGGCTGTCATCTTCTTTACAATGAACCCAGGAAAAGATGAAAAAACAAAGGCTGCTCGTAAAAAATCAATTGTCGGGGTGAAAGTCGCTCAGGTTGAACGCCGTGATCTCTCAGCAGTGAGGGTTTTCAGTGGCACCCTGGAGGCTGAAAAACAATATGACGCTGCGGCCAAGGTTGGCGGACGAATCCTGGAAATTGCTGTCAGCCTGGGTCAATGTATTAACCGGGGGGATTTGATTGCCCGTCTGGATAGCGAAGAGTATCAGCAACAGGTAGCGCAGGCTCAGGCGGAGCTTGATGTCACCCGGGCTTCGCTTACTCAGGCTCGCAATATCCTGAGAGCTGCTGAACGAAGCTACGAAAGGGCAATGAAGCTCAGGGAGCAGAAAGTTTCTTCTGTCGCTGAACTGGAGGAAGCTGAAACCGAGCGACTTACGAAACTGTCTGGGGTTAATTTAGCGCAGGCCCAGATAAAACAGCGTGAAGCTGCTTTACGGACAGCAGAATTGCATTTGTCCTACACCACCTTGACAGCAGACTGGCAGGCCGGAGATACCAATGTCTGCAGGTATGTCGCCCGTCGATATGTCGATGAGGGGGACACTATTTCTGCCAATGCGCCTGTGGTTGCTCTGGTAGATTTGTCTTTGCTCAAGGCTGTCATTAATGTTGCTGAGCGGGATTACGCCTTTTTACAAAATGGGCAGGCGGCCCAGATCAGCGTTGATTTAATCCCCGGCAAGACATTTCCCGGGAAAGTGGTGCGTATGGCACCTGTTTTTGAAGAGACCAGTCGGCAGGCAAGAGTGGAAATTGCAGTTCCCAATCCGGACAGCATACTGAAAAGTGGCATGTTTGCTCGGGTGCATATCGAGCTGAACCGCGCTGAACAAACGCTTGCTGCGCCAACGACAGCAATTATACAGCGACAGGGAACCTACGGACTGTTTATCGTCGAAGAGGACAAGGCACGGTTTGTTGAAGTGAATCCCGGCATCGAAAATGATGGCTGGACGCAAATTGCTGAATTGAAAGAAGGAGAGCAGGTCGTTACACTCGGGCATCATCTGCTCAGCGACGGTGTGCGTGTTTCCACCACCGATGGTGATGACACGTTACCCCAAAAAGTGAGGAAATAAGGAGCACCCATTATGAATGTCAGTGCCTTTACTACCTCGCGACCGATTTTCACCATCATGGTGACACTCATCGTCATCCTGATTGGTTGTGTATCATTGAGCCGTCTTCCCATCGATCTCCTTCCTGAAATATCCTATCCGGTTCTCAGTATTAACACCCCCTATGGCAATGCGGCCCCTGAAGAAGTTGAAAAACTTGTAACTGAAGTAATCGAGAGTGCCGTTTCGGTTGTCCAGGGTATAAAGGAAATCACTTCTGAGTCAACCGAAGGTAACAGCAGAGTGCGCGTGTCTTTCACCTGGGGCACTAACCTGGACGCTGCTTCCAATGATGTCCGTGACCGGCTGGATCGTATCATTAACTCACTGCCGGATGAAATAGACAGGCCTCAAATCCGCAAATTTGACCCCAACAGTGCTCCGATTCTCTTTTACGGAGCGGCTTCCGATCTCGATCCCGTCGAATTGCGGCGTTTAATAGATGACCAGATCAGCTATCGTGTCGAGCAGGTTCCAGGAGTAGCATCGCTTGATGTATGGGGTGGACTTGAGCGTGAAATTCAGATTGAAATCGATCCTGACCGCCTGCGCGCCCTTCAACTTTCTCTTGATACGGTGCGCAATGCCATACGAGATGCCAATATCAGCCTGCCTGCCGGGACCATTAAAGCAGGCAATACGGAGATACGTCTGCGAACTCCCGGGGAAATGACGCGCGTTGACCAGTTGCGGGATTTAGTCGTGGACCGTCGAAATAATGTGCCCATCTATCTGAAACAGGTGGCAGAGGTAATTGATACGCATTCAGAGATTACCCGTATTGTCCGTATTAACGGTAAACCTGGGGTGCGGCTTGCTATTCGTAAACAATCGGGCACTAACACGGTAGAGGTTGCGCAGCAGGCAAAGGTGGTTATCGAGCAGATCAACCGGGATTTTCCCCAGATCTCACTCATTTCTATTATTGATACATCGGACTATATCAAACGCTCACTGGCAAATGTCGGTCGTACAATAATCCTCGGCGGCCTTCTCGCGGCTCTGGTCCTGCTCATCTTCCTTCGTAAAATACGAGCGACACTGGTTGTTATAACCGCTATTCCGGTGGCGATTATCAGCACATTCGCGATGATGTATTTTGGTAACCTGACCCTGAATCTTATGACGCTTGGCGGCTTGGCGCTGGGTGTCGGCATGATGGTTGACAACTCTATCGTCGTGCTTGAAAACATCTTGCGGCGGCACCAGAAACATAATGAGCATCCATCGGATGCTGCTATCAGAGGCGCAAATGAAGTAACAGGAGCAATTGTCGCAAGCACCTGCACAACGCTGGTAATTTTCGTTCCCATGCTGTTCGCCCGGGAGATATCGGGGCTTCTTTTCAGGCAACTCACTTATGTTGTGGCGTTCGCACTTTTATGCTCCCTCTTCATGGCATTGACACTGGTGCCGATGTTAACGCGGCTGTTCCTTGGCATTCGCAGAGAGAAAAAAGCTGGCGGAATTCTTCAACGTGCAGCTGACAGCCTCGGCCGGGGACATGAGAAACTCAATAGCGCTTACGAACGAACGCTCGAGGCCGGATTGCAGCATCCCGTCCTTACCGTATGTATTGTTCTTCTTTTGTTCGGTTCAGCCCTGGCCGTGATCCCCCGGATAGGAACGGAATTTATGCCCGCATCCGATGAGGGAGAAGTCAGGGTAAATATGGACATGGCGGGCGGTACACGTCTTGAGATCCTGGACGAGACAATGAGCTCGATAGAGAAAATCGTTTACGAGTCGATTCCGGAAATGCGTGCATCTACTATGAATTTAGGCTCATCAGGTGGACGTGGAGATGCAGCCGGTGGTAATATTCGTATCTCCCTGGTACCTGTTGCCGAGCGCACTCGCTCAACCGCCGAGATCGCGACGGACGTGAGAAAGAAGATTGGCGTTATTCCTGGTACCGAAGTGCGTGTCCGCGCCGGGCAGGGGTTGTTTCTGTTGTCACGCCTGCTGGGTGGAGGTGAAGACAACCTGGAGATAGAAATCCATGGCTACGACCTGGAAATACTGGATAGATTGGCAAAAGTGGTGGAAGAACAGATCAAGGAAATACCTGGAATCACCGATACCAGGCGGGGACGAAGAGAGGGGGTGCCGCAAAAATTACTTGAAATTGATCGAGATCGAGCCGCAGATCTGGGATTGACGGTGGCACAGATCGCCCGGACCCTGGAGACCGCCCTCTCTGGTACAAAAGCCGGTCAATTCAGAGATGGCAGCGGAGAAGAGGTCGATATCCTGGTAAAGGTCAAGGATGCTGACCTGCTGAGCATTGATGAACTGCTGACCCACACCATTACCAATAAATTCGGCGAACCGGTCTCTCTGCGCAATTTGCTGGTACCTCGTTCAGGGATCGGGCCGGTGGAGATTGAACGCAAAAACCAGCAGCGCATGGTGGAGGTTCGCGCAAATGTTACCGATCGCCCCCTTGGCGATGTCGCAGGTGACGTTCAGAATAAACTTGCAAATATTCCCCGTCCCCGGGGATATGAAATTCTCATGTCAGGTGACATAGAGGAACAGGAGAAGTCCTTCAGGGAGATGCTGCTTGGTATTATCCTCGCTACGGTTCTCGTATATATGGTGCTTGCCTGTCTTTATGAGTCCTTGCTGTCTCCGGTCATCGTGATGTTCTGTGTGCCGCTGCCCCTTATTGGAGTGGTTTTGACCTTATTATTTACCGGTACGACCTTTAATGTACAGAGCTTTATCGGCTGTATCATGCTCGTTGGGATTGTAGTAAACAACGCCATCCTGATTGTTGATCGCGCCAACACCCTCTTCCGTGATAAGGGGCAGGACCTGCTGACAGCGGTTCGGGGGGCAGGTAGGGATAGATTGCGCCCGGTGCTGATGACCTCACTCACCACCATTTTGTCGTTGTTGCCCCTGGCAATTGGAATCGGCGAAGGAAGCGATATGCAGGCCCCTCTGGCTCGCACTGTTTTGGGCGGCTTGTTGAGTGCTTCCTTGATTACGCTTATTTTCATTCCGGTACTCTATGTTTTGTTTAATCGTCGTGCTGAGCGTATACGCGATAAAATTAAAGCTGGGATGCCATCATGAAACTCAGTATGAGCATTATTTTATGCCTGACAGCAGCATTAGCGCTGGGCGGCTGTTCCTCACCAACCATAGAAAAGCCGGAGACAAGACCTGTAAATTTCAACAAGCCGCCTGCCACGATCGAGCCGCCGACTCTTGGGGCCGAAGATATCATTAACGAACTCCCAGAATCGACGGATCTTGCAGATCGCTCTTTTGCTATACAGAACGGCAGGGAAATTCCGGAATTTCCCTCCGAGGGGATCCTGGAACTAACTCAGGAGCAGGCCGTTCTCTCAGCGCTTGGGCGTAACCGGTCATTGATTGTGGAACAGTTTAAACCAGTAATTGCCGGAACTTTTGTAGACACGGAACAGGCAGTTTTCGACCCTGTCCTGTTCGCACGGGGTAGTTTTGAGAGTTACCGGGACCGTTCTATAAATGATGCCAGCGCTCGATTCTTTTCGATCGACGGAACCCGGAGTCTTTTCAGAGCGGGTGTTGCCAGGCGATATCCAGCAGGTACAGACATTTCTTTAGACCTGACGCTGTCAGGCAGTAGTAATGATGACTCGGATTATTCGGATGAGTTGCGTGCGGGACTGAATCTGACCCAGGCGTTACTTCGCAATGCGGGAGTCGCGGTAAATCTCGTCGGAATACGCCAGGCTGAGGCTGGAGCATTGGCCTCTGCATACAATCTCAGGGGATTCACCGAGTCACTTGTTGCAGCTGTAGAGAATGGCTATTGGGATTATGCATTAGCTGTCCGCCAGGTCGAAATTTTCCAGGAATCGTTCGAGCTGGCTCAGCGCGCGCTTGGTGAAATCCGCACTCGCATCTCATTAGGGCAGCTTGCGGAAACCGAAGAAAATGTTGTTGATGCAGAACTGGCATTGCGAGAACAGCAATTGATTGATGCCCGTAACGCGAGAGAGAGGGCCCGGCTCAATCTGCTGAGGCTTTTAAATCCGCCGTCCGCTGAAAGCTGGGACAGGCAGGTTACCCTGATTGAAAACACCGTGGTTCCGGAAGTGCGTCTGGGAAGCGCCCTTGAACATGAGGCGCTGGCTATCAGGTTACGGCCGGACTTGAATGAAGCGCGCCTCCAGGCACGAAGAGGTGAGCTGGAAACCGTGCAGACTGCAAATGGGCTCCTGCCGCGACTGGATCTTTTTATCACCCTTGGGAAAACCGGGTATTCTCAAAGTTTTGGTAAGGGCTTGGCCGATTTAGATGGGCCAGGTTATGATTTTACCGCTGGTCTGGATTTTGAATTACCGGTGCACAACCGGGAAAAAACGGCACTTGATCGCCGTGCTCGAGCCCGTTATCAGCAGGACCTGCAAAGCATCGAAAATTTAAAACAGCTTATATCTCTTGATGTGCGAAATGGCTTGCTGGAAGTGGAACGCAGCCTGCAACAGATCGTTGCCAGCAGCTCGCGCCGTGTTTTGCAGGAGGAGGTCTCTCGAGCAGAAACGGTTCGTTTTGAAGTAGGAACGGCGACGGCACTTGATGTAGCCCGCGTTCAGCGCGACTTGCTTGAGAGCCGTATTAATGAGGTAGAGGCTATCGTCAATTATCGTCAGGCGTTAACCGATTTATATCTGCTCGATGGAACCCTGCTCCTGCGGCGTGGCATTCAAGGACCGGGAGCAGAAGAAGTGATAATGCCTCATTGAATTCTCTCCAGGCACCGTCCACGCAAGAAGGCGCTAAAACTTTCTGGGGCCATAAAAAAACAGGCGGTTAAGAGTGATCTTAGCCCCCTGTTTTTTTATGGCGTCCCCAACCGGATTTTGCCGGCGTGAAAGGCCCTTTGATAGCAACTCCACACGTATTTTCAAGGGTTTATAGAACAGCAAATGACATTGCAAGACATTTAAAACCATCTGGATTTTCTCTAATGGACCTTCTTTGTTGGTTAAGTCAGAGCCTTAGTTGAGCACTTTTTAAAGTCTATCAACCGAAGTCGTGGGATTCAAACGTGATAAACTCTGCAGAGATTTTCATGCCCAGCTCCTAAGAGGTAGCCTTTAGTGAAAAGGGCCTGTTCTGGAGTCACTTGAACCTCTGTGCATTGATTTCATGCTTCTGTAGATTTCTATATAGGGTGCTTCGGGCAATACCGAGCTCTTTTGCCGCTTTGCTGATGTTGCCGTTATGGCTTGCGAGTGCCTTTTCGAGCAAGGATTTATTGTTGTCAGTGATAGTGCCGATTGGTTTATGTTTTTTTGGCTTAAAATCAAATATATAATCTGGAAAATGTTCCTCGTTAAGTTGGTCTGAACCCGCCAACAGCAATGAGCGCTCACATAAGTTTTCTAATTCACGGACGTTACCGGGCCAGGAATAATCCTGCATTTTTTTTAACAGACTTTCCGATATTGATGGCATTGGACGGCCAATTTTTTTACAGTGACGGCGAACTATGAACTTCGTCAGAGTGATGATATCGTCGAGCCTTTCCCTCAGTGGTGGAATGGTGATTTCGATTACATTAAGGCGGTAGTAGAGATCCTCACGAAACTCGCCAGTCTTTACCGCACTCATTAGATTTACATTCGTTGCAGCTATAACTCGTGCCGTTATAGGAATGGGCTTGCTGTCTCCTATACGAACAACTTCCTGTTGCTGCAGGGCTCGCAGCAGTTTCGATTGCATCTCAAGGGGAAGGCTGTTTATCTCATCGAGAAACAAGGTTCCACTGGCTGCAAGTTCAAACTTTCCAATCATTCCTTTGTGCCGCGCGCCGGTGAATGCACCGCCGACATACCCAAACAGTTCGGACTCGATAAGATCTCTAGGGATTGCAGCACATGATATTGCAACGAAGGGGCCATTTCGAGCCGGGCTATGGTTGTGTATCGCTTGGGCAAAAAGCTCTTTTCCGGTTCCTCCTTCACCGAACAGAAGGATTCTGGAACTGGTCATCGCCGCTTTTTTGGTCAGCTCGACCTGGGAACGAAGGGTGGAGTTTGCACCCTGGATATCTGAAAACTCATATTTGGCATAGTTTCCACCAACACGCCTTGCAATGTCGATAAGTTGTTTTTGATTTGTTAATATGATAGTCATCCCTTCTGGATTACCCTCTGAAGTAGTTGGTAGAAAACGACAGAGGAATTTGTGTGAAGAGCCTGAATGGTTGAAGTTGATTTCATGGTTTTCCTTTAGACCGCTATCAAGTAGAGATGTAATAAATTTTTCGTCCTCCCGGCTGAGAAAATCAGCAATAGAAAACCCTTCTATGGGGATTTTTTTAATCCCAAGAAGCTGCTTGGCTTTTTCATTTGCATGGCTGATGCTGAGATCATTTTTGATAGAGAGTACCCCGTCGTTGAGTGAATTGTAAATGGACAGTAACAAGGAGTTCAGCCGCAACTGTTCTTTTCTCAAGGACTTCTCTCTTAGTTGGGTAGTAATTGAACTGGCCGCGGCAGTAACTAGAGCTAATGTATGGCTATGCTTGTTGGGTAAATGACCAGATACAGTCAAGGAGCCTATCACAGTTCCTTTTGTGTCATGAATCGGGGCAGAAGAACAGACCCACTGTTGAAACTGCTTGTTGTAGTGTTCACGGCCACTTACCTGGACTGGCTTGTTCTCAAGCATAGACAGGGTCAGAGCGCTAGCCCCAACCTGATCGACCGATCTTGATACGCCGGCCCTGTTTAGTTTTCTGTCCGCTTCGCTCAACTCCCGATCCGCTCCAGAAACTTTAAGCAAGTATCCCGGGTATGCAGTAACTGTCATTATGAATCCTGTGTCTCTGAGCGATATTTCCATCATTTTCAGAACTGAATCAGCAGCTTCAAGTAGGTCAGAATTTTTTTGGAGCAGTTCTTGGAACTGGGCATTGGGCAGTTGCTTGGCACTTTGAGGAATGTCAGGGTTGACCCCGTAATCCCTACTGAGCTTCCAACCTTTTAGAATGTAATCTTTGATATCATTTTGATTAAACGGCTCATTGTTGATAAATGCATTCCATGCTTTCTCGACTTTATTTTGATTTTGATCTCTGTTCATTTGTTTCACGCTTTAACGAAGGAAGTGTGTCGTTATGCTACATGATATTGATCGTGTGTTCGTCGGTTAACGCTTTATTGATACCAAGTGTCTCGATATGCAACAACAATCTGTTGTAGCGTACTTCGTTGTGTACCATCGTGCAACAGTTTGGTGGAGTAGAAATAGTGTTTCATATTTTTACGAAATACATTTTCAGGAAATTATTTTGTAATAACAGTCTGTTGCCTGGTATATTCCAAAGTTTTTTTTGTGGCATGATCTTTGCTGAAAAAAGAAAAGGCAATTCATGTTTAGGAAGAGAACTGTGAACCTTTCATCAGGTTGTGAATTTCTTAACATTAATCTGCAGCACTAGGAGGGCCTCATATTTCATGAGATCTATAGTTGGAGTTCAATGCAGATAAGAGTTCAGCCAGCCGGGATTATATCGCAGCATTTTCCTGAAGAGGTAATGACATTTATTCTCGAGGACAATTCAAAACTTGCTGATTTATATAATGAAATTGGATCTTCAATTGGGAGTAGACTGCCTAAATCAATCTGGAATCACGAAAAAAACAGATTCAGGGGACCAGTCATTGTGACCTCGGGCAATGTTATTCTGAAAAGTGAAGAAACGTTATTACACGACAACCAACTTATAAAGTTAAAACGTTTCCTGGTTGGAGGATGAGAGGAGAAAATTATGAAAGGATATGCCGGTAAACTTTTAAGAGTCAATCTTACGAGCGGAAACTGTACAGTTGAAGCACTAGATGAACAAATAATTCGAACATTTATTGGCGGTGCAGGGTTTGGCGCACATCTGCTTTTTAGTGAGCTAAATACAGGTATTGACCCGCTCGGACCGGATAATAAAATCATATTCTCAACCAGTCCTCTTTCTGAAAACATAGTTTCAGGCGGTGGAAGCATTATTCTTTGTTTTAAATCACCGCTGACAAATGGATGGGGTGAATCACGATGCGGAGGAAATTTTGGTCCGGATCTTCGTCGGTCCGGGTTTGACGCCATTGTAGTTGAAGGAGCATCTGAGCGGGCTATTTATCTTGAAATTATTAATGGGAGTCCTTGCCTCAAAGATGCATCCTCAATCGTTGGCAAGGATGTTTATGAAAAGACAGAATGGATCGAGGGAAAACTACCCGAAGAGTACCGTAACAGGTCAGTCCTTTGTATAGGCCCGGCTGGGGAGAACCTTGTCCGGTTTGCTTCGGTTATGTGCCGTGATAGGGCTGCGGGCAGGAACGGAGGTGGTGCCGTTATGGGATCAAAAAATCTTCTTGCCGTTGCTGTTACTGGTAATGGAAAAATTGATCACGCAGATGAGAAGTCATATGTCGCCGCAGTCAGGAATGCGATGGGTACTGTAAAAGAAAATGAGCTTTGCGGCGGTTTCAACCAGTTCGGTACAATGGGTGATATGCCAGCCAACGACGAGGATGGCGATTGGCCCTCAAAGAACTGGCGTTCCAATAACTGGGGGAAAGGAGCTGAACTTTTTGATCATTTCCAGGAAAAAAACCTGATACGTCCGAACCAGTGTTATACCGGCTGCCCTATTGGCTGTGGAAGGATATGCGAGGTAAAGGAAGGGCCATATATAACTCCAAAACATGAAGGCGGCGAATATGAGACGATAACGGTCTTTACCTCCTATGTTTTGAATGAGGACATGGACGTAGCCGTCCATTGCGACTATCTGTGCAACAAGTTTGGGCTCGACACAATATCAGCAGGGGCGATGATTGCTTTTGCAATGGATTGTTATGCTGAAAACATTCTGGACAAGTCACAAACGGATGGTCTTGATTTGACTTGGGGGAATAGTGAGGTACTGCCTCTCCTGTTACATAGGATTGCTTTTAAGGAGGGAATTGGAGCGTTGCTGGCAGAGGGTGTTGAAAGAGCGTCAAAAAAAATCGGTAACAGTTCAGAAAAATTTGCTATCCACGTGAAAGGACTTGAGGGGCCCGCGCATGATCCGCGCTCTGGCAAGTTGCTTGGGCTTGCATACGGGACTGCGAATCGTGGTATGTGTCACATTCACCCGCTTGAAGGAATGGCATTTGACCGGGGTAAGATGACCTGGGGGCTACAAAAATATGGATTGCGGAATCCTGAGCAGGTTGGCCGCTGGGATGAAAAGGGAAAGGGCAGAGACTGCAGCCTGCTCCAGCATGGATTGATCCTTCCCGATATCTTAAGTACTTGCAAGTTTATGTCATACGCTGGTGTTACCCCTGAACATTGGGCTGAGATGCTTAGCGCCAGCACTGGCTGGAAGATCGGGGGGGAAGAGCTGATCAAGATTGGTGAGCGCGTGCATAACCTGCAACGGCTTTTTAATGTTCGAGAAGGCTTTCGCCGCAAGGACGATCAATTACCGGACCGAGTCTTGTCTATTCCAGAATTCGGTGCTTACAAGGATGAGGGCAACTGTGTAATTCAAGACTATCAGGGGTTGTTGGATGAGTATTATGAAGCGAGTGGATGGGATATCGACACTGGTATTCCACGGAAAGAGAAACTAGAGGAGTTAGGCCTAGAGAACTATTCTTGGTGACTGCTCGCCAAAATGTAATTGGTGAACGAACCTGGAATATTAGATTAATAATCACAAGTATATTCAGGAGAGATGTGAATGAAATTCAGCCGTTCATTTTCCACTGTTGATACGCATACTGGAGGTGAGCCGACCCGAACTGTCATTGGCGGTATGCCGCTAATTCCCGGCGATACGATGATAGAAAAGATGCAGTATATGGAGAATAATCTGGACTGGGTTAGAACGTGCCTGATGTATGAACCTCGAGGGCACAATGTGATGTCGGGGGTTATCCTTACTGAACCGTGTTCTCCTGAGGCGGACTTTGGTGTCATTTTCATTGAAACAGGTGGGTACCTGCCTATGTGTGGACACGATACTATCGGTGTTTCAACAGCCTTGGTTGAGATGGGTATGGTATCTGTACAGGAACCTGAGACGATAATCACACTTGATACTCCTGCGGGACTGACACGAGTGTTCGCACAGGTTGAGGACAATAGTGCCAAGTGGATTACCTTTCGAGGGGTTCCATCTTTTTTGTTTATGCAGGATGCCGAGGTTGAAGTTCCCGGGTATGGCAGGATTAATCTTGATGTTGGCTACGGAGGTAACACCTATGCGATTGTCAGGTCCGAACTTTTTGGCCTTGAAATAAAATCGGATCAGGCAGGAAAACTGATCGAGACAGGTCGAGTGGTGAGAGATGCCGTTAATAAACAACTGTCTTTTGAGCATCCCCAGTTAAAATTCATTAATAGTTGTACCCACGTTGAGTTTTACGGGCCGCCATCCAGCGAGCAGGCTGACATAAAAAATGCAGTTCTCTTCGGCGATGTCGGCATTGACCGCTCACCCTGTGGGACGGGAACATCTGCAAAACTTGCAGCACTCCATGCCCGCGGTGAGATCGGCGTTGGCGAGGAGTTCGTCCATGAAAGTATAATCGGCAGTCTTTTCAAAGCGAGGATACTTGAAGTGACAACTGTTGGACAGTATCAGGCGGTGATTCCCGAAGTGACGGGAAGCGCACACTTGATGTCGATGAGCACTATTTTTATAGACCCGAATGATCCCCATAAGCACGGGTTTTTATTGATCTAAATATACTTTAGGAGGTGCGAGAATGAAAAAACTCAAAGGAACAATGGTTGTGATGGTTACCCCGTTCACTGAAGATGAGCAGATTGATGAACAGGGCTTTAGAAAAAATATTGATTGGTATATTGAAGAGGGTGTTCATGGAGTGATTTGCAACGGCAGTACTGGTGAATTTGCAAATATGAACAGAGAGGAGCTGGGCCGTACTCTCGATATCACCTTGAATCAGGTTGGAGGGAGAGTTCCAGTAATGGCAGGCACCGCGGCAAACACTACCAAAGATACAATTGAGTTAACCCAGAATGCGCAGAAAGCTGGTGCTGATGCGGCAATGATTGTCAATCCGTTTTATGGGCTGCCTAACCAGGAAGAATTGTATCAACACTTTAAGGCAGTTGCGGATAACAGCGACATAAATATTATGCTGTATAATAATCCTTGGTTTAGTGGTGTTGACATGCAGCCGGAAACTGTAGCCCGTTTGGCGGAGTGTCAGAACATAAAGTATATCAAGGAAAGCACAGCCGACGTTCGTCGGGTGCATGAAATTCAGCGATTGAGCGGAGATAGCATTGATGTCTGGTGCGGTTGGGAAGATCTCGCATATGAATGTTTTCTAATGGATTGCGGAGGATGGGTCTGTCCAACCGCAAATTTCTTACCTGCCTGGTGTGCTAATCTGTTTAATCTCGTACAAGAGAATAAGAAAGAAGAGGCGAAGGAGCTTTATTTTAAGCTATTGCCGTTTTTAAACTACCTTGAAGCAGGCGATTTTCTGGCAAAGGTGAAAGCTGCTATGAAAATCCTCGGTCACGATGGCGGAATTCCGAGGCGTCCTTTCCTCCCATTAGATGCGGGGCGTGTCGATGAGCTGAAGCAAATGCTCAAAAATGCAGGTATATAAGCAAAAGAATCGAGCATTGGAGATCTGCGATGAAGTTAGGCTTTATTGGTGCCGGTAATATAGGCAGTGCAATTATAACGGGAATTTCAACCTGTTCTACACCTCCTGAAAAAATTTTAGTGTTTGATCCCGATATAAAGAAATGCAGAGCTCTCGAACAACGCTTTGAACAGGTTGAAGCTCTGTCTTCAAACCAGGAGGTGCTGAATAACGCCGATTGCGTGTTTCTCTGTGTGCTGCCACAGATAGCTCCTCAGGTGTTGCTGCCACTTGATTTCAGGAAAGAGCATCTTGTTGTGTCGGTAATTGCAGTTCGCTCGATAAGCGAGATTAAGGAATACGTTTCGCCGGCTCTTGAGGTCATTCGAGCTGTACCGTTACCACCGATTGCTAAACATAGTGGTCCATTAATTTATTATCCAGTCCATGATAAAATTTCAGAATTGTTTTCAGGAACAGCTCACGCGATTCCTGTCACCAGAGAAGAAGATCTTATTGTTCTTTCTGCAATAACTGGTCTCATTGCCCCATATTATTCACTTGTACATTCGATTGCACTATGGGCTGCCAGTTGTGGTGTCGATGAAAAAGTGGCCACAGAATATAGTCTGGCTATGTTCGAAGCTCAGAGTCTTCAAGCGATAGAGAATAACCTAGAATTGAAGGAGTTAATAGAAGAAGTCGCCACGCCTGGCGGTTTGAACGAACAGGCCTTGCGCTATGTGAATAATCAAAATGGATTCGAACCGTTCCTTGGGGCACTTGATGTACTCTTGCAGCGCCTTGGGCTGGACGTACCAGAGCGTTTAGCCTGATACGAAGCGAGCTGAGTGAAGTAAAAGGTATTCTTTTCTCATATGAAATGTTCCTTGATGGACGACTTATTTGAGGTTGCATGGGTTATGG
The DNA here is from genome assembly GCA_963776075.1 of uncultured delta proteobacterium. Lineage (GTDB taxonomy): Bacteria > Desulfobacterota > Desulfobulbia > Desulfobulbales > Desulfocapsaceae > MADRE3. Next base: position 32,777 of record CAVZLG010000002.1, on the reverse strand, counting down.
AGACGCAGGGTTTTAAAAGTTTGGAAAGTTTCTAGTAATCCGAAAAGAAGATCAACTTAACGAAGGAGGCTGAAATGAAATGTAGAACAATGACAGGTGCACTTTTTCTTGCTGGTCTGGTGTTGGTTTTTAGCGGCATGGCAATTGCGAAAGATTACAAGTGGCGTGCAGTAAGTCATCAGCTGGTTGGGACGGCAAGATTTGTTGGCACAGTTGAGCCGTTTTGTGAGTGCGTGGAGGAGTCCTCCGGTGGTAGGCTGAAAATAGAACCATATGGGGCAGGAGTACTCTTTCCGGTGCCCAGCAGTCTTGACGCTGTGCGAGACGGTATGGTTCAGATGGGGATGGTCTGGTCCGGTTACTGGGCAGGGGTAAACCCGGTATTTGCTCTTGCTGGAAGTCGGCCGGGTGACCCGATCAAGACGTTTAGTGAAAATTTTTACCGTGCCGAAAAACTCAAAGACGTTGTTGCAAAATCTTATGAGAAAGTTGGAGTGAAAAGTCTTGGTGCCTTCGATTTTGCACCACCTGAAATTCTTTGTTCCGTAAAGCCCATCAACAAGATGGATGATTTTAAAGGAAAAAACATCCGTTCAGGAGGCTTGGGAGCATCATTTTATGCTGCACTCGGAGCGTCTGCTGTTACCTTGACCGGTGCAGAAATATATCAAGGTTTGCAGCTTGGTACTATCGATGCTGCAGAATATAACGACTGGCTTGTTAACAAAGAAATGGGTTTCCATGAGGTGACGAAATACGTGATTGAGCCTGTACTCCATACAGGCGCAACCGACGACAAAGAGTTGATTGTTAATCCTGCTGCTTGGGACAGTTTACCTGAGGATCTGCAGAACATCGTAATGTCTTGCCGTGATAGGGCACGTTATCTTTCAGCTGTGGCCTATGAAATCGACGGTGAAAAGGCAAAACAGGATTGGCTGAAAGCAGGTGTCGAAATTATAAACCTGCCAGAAGCAGATGTTCTAGAAGCGAGGAAGAGAGCAGCAAAGCTTATCGTTGATTTCGGCAAGAAAAGCCCAGAAGCAGAAGAGTATGTGAAGGTGTATGCTCAGACGTTGAAAGAACTTGGTTATGTTGAAGAAGCCAAGGCGCTTGGTTCAGATTAATAAGAAACTGGGTCGCTATCAATTCACGGTAGCGACCTTTTGAATTTAATTGACCTGACAGAAGAAGGAAAAGCCAAATGGACACGTTTTTGAGAATAATCGATAAAATTACTGAATATAGTGGCCGCTATGCATCGTACCTACTGGTTCCTTTGATTCTGACAGTAGTTTACTCTGTAATTTTACGTTATTGCTTTAATGATATCGTCCATTGGGCTTTTGAGGTATCACTTTTTTTATATGGGATTTTCGTGATGATGGGCGGTGCTTATACGTTGAAAGTTCAGTCGCATGTGCGAGTCGACATTTTACCGGGGCGCCTCAGTCACAAGTGGAATTGCTACCTTGACCTGTTCAGCTTTGCCTCAATTATAATAGTGTGCTGCATCGTTGTTTATCTTGGCTCAAAATGGGCATGGATATCAACGCTGCAACTTGAGAGGTCGGATCGGCAGACACCCTTTGATCCACAGATCTGGTGGTATAAATGGATTATACCCATTTCTTCGGCAATCTTAGGTTTGCAGGCATTTTGGGAGACAATTAAAACTATCCGCAGTTTGTCCAATAAAGAAGAAGAGGGTGTATAATAATGGATGTGAATTTTCTTCCCATACTTATGTTCGTCTTTTTGTTTCTGGCCCTTGGAGTTGGAATGCATATCGCATTCGGCCTTTACGCGATTGCTCTTGGATTTGCTTTCTTTCTATGGGGTGGAGGTGGGATGAATACAGTGATCATGGCCATCTGGGGGGCAATGAATAACTTTGCCCTCCTGGCCATACCCTTATTTATCTTCATGGCAATAATGCTGGAGAAATCTAATTTAGTTGCAGATATTTACACATGCTTTTACAAGTGGTCTGGTCCGTTGAGAGGAGGGCTTGCTGTAGCCACTATCTTGGTTGGAGCTGTAATCGGAGCGGTGTCCGGAGTGGTAGCCGCAGGTGTTATTGGCCTTGGTGTAATAGCCTTGCCTCAAATGGAGCACTACAAATACAACAGGGGGGTGAATATAGGTTCGGTACTGGCAGGCGGAACACTTGGGCAAATTATTCCACCAAGCCTGGTAATGGTTATCTATGGTGCGGTAACCGGTGTTTCTGTCGGAAAGCTTTTTGCAGCTGGGGTAAGTGCCGGCATACTGTTGAGTTCCTTATTTATCCTATATATCCTTATACGCTCATTTTTCCAGGTAGATTTTTGTCCTGCACTGCCAAAAGAATCACGTGCAAATTGGAAGGAGAAAATCGACTCTCTGAAAGTCTTGATTCTCCCTATGGTGCTTATTTTTCTTTGTCTTGGGGCAATATTGTCAGGTATGGCAACACCAACCGAAGGAGCAGGGGTTGGTGCATTCGGAGCCATTATGTTCAGCATCGTCACTAGGCGGTTCACTTTCGATATTTTGAAAGAGTGCCTATTGGGGACACTGAAAGTTTCTAGTATGATCGGTTGGATGATAGGAGGTGCGGCTTCTTTCGGCTCGGTATTTGCGGGAATCGGTGGCAACCAGATGGTCCTCGATATTGCGATGAATATGCCAGGCGGCAAATGGGGGGTCCTTGCCTTATCCATTAGCTTTATCTTTTTCCTTGGAATGTTTCTGGAAACTGCGGCTTTGATAATGCTTGCGGCTCCAATTGTATCTCCTGTTCTGATGAAAATGGGCTTTGATCCTCTTTGGTGGGGTATTATTTTCATGACACTGCTGCAGATTGCCTACATATCACCGCCATTCGGTTTCGCCTTGTTTTACCTGAAGGGGGTCACACCATCCCACATTAAGCTAGGGGATATATACTGGGCAAGTCTTCCTTTCATGGTACTGCAGTTAACTGCAGTGATGTTGATTGTTTTCTTCCCTATTCTCGGCCTTTGGTTACCTCAAATCCTTGCTAACTAAGCTGAAGAGAGTAAGACAGGTTCCTGTGGCATCGGTCGCAAATTGAAAGGAGAAATCGTATGGTCAAGCTTATGGTAATTGGACCAAACGGCAAAATGGGAAGAGCAATGATCCATCAGGCTCGCCTCCATCCTGAAATGGAATTAGTGGGTGGTGTTGGGCCAAAGGGGTGCTGTTATTCAGGGACCGACCTCGGAGTAATTGCTGGAATTGGGGAGAATCTCGGTGTGGTGGCAGGAGATAATATCGATGACGTAATCCATAGCTGTGACGTTGCTGTGGAGTGCACTAATGTAGATGCATCTCTTGCAATTTTAGATAAATGTGTTGCTGCTGTTAAGCCTCTGGTATCAGGCACTACCGGTTTTACAGCTGAACAGAAAATCTTATTTAGGATGGCAGGGGACTCAATTCCGGTGCTGCTTGCGTCGAATACATCGAAAATAGCGCACCTGTACTTTCGTCTCATCGAATGGATAACGAGTGAAATTGGAGAAATCGCCGATATTGATATCATCGAGATGCATGACCGTAACAAGCTGGATGCGCCAAGCGGGACTTCCCGGCAAATCGGCAGCATCATAGCGCAGAGCCTGGCTAAAAACTTTGACGAGATTGCCAGATACCAGAGGAAGGGAAAAGGTATCACGACCGCCTGGTACTATCGACTACACCTCGATTAGAACTGGAAATTTCCCGACTTCACACAAGGTGATTTTCGGATTTGAGAATGAAAAAATGGAGTTGATCATTGACGGTTACAATATGCTCCCTTATGCAGAAGGGATGATAGAAGCCGCATGGTTTTTGTATGATAAAAAACCAGGTTTTTATACGATAGAGCAGGCGATTGCTCCTAACATTTGATTAACTCAACGTCAGTTCGGCGGAGAGGTTATCCGCAAATATGCATATTATTAATCTATTGTAGCGTTTTTGCCAGACCGAGGTTTTATGGTGTCAAGGATGAACAGATTAAATGTACTAAGCTATTATAATGATTAATACTGCGGATGTAGTTGTTATCGGCGGTGGGGTGATTGGTGCGGCTGTTAGTTATTATCTGGCGAAGAGCGGACTTGATGTGTGCTCGGTTGAAAAAAAGGGAATAGCTGATGGCACCTCTAGCAGATGCGACGGCCATGTTGCGGTGTATGATTCTGTTCCGGGTAACCATTGTAAATTATCTAAAAAAAGTCTGGAGTTTTTCCCTGAACTGTCTGACGAATTGGGAGTTGACATTGGTTGGGCTCAGGATGGCACGCTGTTACTTGCAGAGAGCGAGGAAGAGTATGAAGTTTTAAAAAAACATTGTGCCTTGATGGTGGAAAAGGAAAGTCTCCCCTACAGGATACTTGATAGGAATGATATTCAGGAAATCGAACCTCATGTTTCAAAGGATGTGGTTGGAGGCCTGGATGTGGCCTGCGACGGCACTTTGAACCCTATGGCTCTGGGCCAGGGATTCAGTTATGCCGCTCAAAAATTGGGGGCAAAGGTGTTGGTTTATACCTCTGTTACCGGGATTAAACTAAATAGCCGGGGACAGGTGGAAAAGGTAGTAACAGACAGGGGAGATATTGCTACTACCAAAGTTGTTAATGCAGCTGGCGTCTGGGCCCCTGAGATCGGAAGAATGGTTGGCCTTGATGTTCCAATAAAGCCAAGGCAGGGCCACATAATCGTTGGTCAGCGGACGTTTCAGGTCACAAAACGGCCGGTGTGTGAATTCGGTTATATCATGGCAAAACTAGAAACCGGAGGGTATAAGCGGCAGGTTACCGCTGAAATGGAAGCATTTGGCGTTGCGCTGGTTATGGAGCCGACTGAGGCTGGCAATTTTATTTTTGGGAGTAGTCGCAGATTTGTCGGCATGGATGTCTCCAGTGATAATAAGGTTTTAAAAGCAATGGCGCAGCGAGCAATCAGGTTCTTCCCAATCCTCAGGGAGTTAAATGCAATTAGGACGTATGTCGGATGTCGTCCCTGGACACCTGATCACAGTCCTATTATATCGGGGACGGAAATCCCCGGTTTTTATATTGCTGCAGGGCACGAGGGTAATGGAATTGGGATGTCCGCAATGACGGGAAAATTGATGTCGGAAATTATCTGCGATATCCCTGCGAGTATTTCAGTAGAATCATTCGGGTGGGACAGGTTCAGTGGTGGAAGGCTGAATGAAAAGGCTGTCCATGCAGGTGAGTAATCGCGAATAGTGAAGATCTGCCTGTTTTCTTAATGGAGTAAAAATGTCTGCTTCTAATAAATTTCAAATCCAATTGGATGGTGAACACCTACCTGCTGTTCAAGGGCAGACGATTGCTGAAGTCCTGCTTGCCAACCAGGAGTTGATCTTTCGAAAAACCCCCAAAAATATTCCCCGTGGCCCATTTTGCGGAATGGGCGTCTGTTATGAATGTCGAATGAACGTTGATGGAGTACCGAATGTACGTACATGCACTACTGAGGCGACTCCCGGCTGTAGCGTTGAAACTCAGAAAGATGCCCAGATCAGAAGCCCAGAGGGCAAGCTATGAGAAAAGCGGATTTGGTAATCATAGGCGGCGGCCCAGCCGGTATGTCTGCAGCAATTGAAGGGGTTTGTCATAACTTAGATGTCGCCCTGATTGAAGATTGTGCTGAACTAGGTGGTAAGGTGTTGAAAAAGGCAAATCTGTCGCTCCATGCCGGGGAAGGAGAAGACAGTGAGAAGATGGCACGGATTGAACTCCATTCAGCTTTTTCGAGCAACGCAGATAAAGTTACCCTATTCAGTAACAGCGATGTGTGGAGTGTGAGCCCTGAAAAAATTGTTGAACTCTTCTCCCATTCGTCATCTCAAAATTCAGCAGTTGCAGTGCAAGCGAAAAAAATCATTGTTGCCAATGGCGCTGTGGACAGAATTGTTCCTTTCCCGGGCTGGCACCTTCCGGGTGTGTTTACGATCGGGGGCTTGAATACCTTTGTGAAGAGGGGAGTAGTACCGGGGAACAACGTTGTTGTCAGTGGTACCGGTCCCTTGCAGGTAGCATTGGTCTATTATCTTGTCAATGCCGGTGTAAAGGTCACCGCAGTGGTCGATCCCAATTCGATGTTTGGAATGGTTCCGACCGGTTGGAATCTTCTAACTGGTGGGGGGATGGACAAATTAATCATGGGAATGAAATATCTTTTTAAAATCAGGAAGGAGAGAGTACCGTTTTATTATTCTCACATCGTCACTGAGGTTTTAGGAAACGATAGGGCTGAGGGTGCTTTAATCAGCAAGGTCGATTCGCAATGGAAACCGATCGAGGGGACTGAACGTGAGGTTAAGGCAGATATTGTGGCAACTGGTTATAATCTTCTCCCCATTACTGAAGCTGCGAGGCTCGTAGGGTGCAGTACCTATTATAACGAAGAGTTCGGACACGTGCTCGTCGAGCATAATGATAACATGGAAACTTCGGTGGAAGGAGTTTTTGTGGCGGGTGATGGTGCCGCAATCAAGGGGTTTCAGGCTGCAGCTGATGAAGGTAAAATCGCAGCCATAGAAGTGGCAAGGCAGCTTGGGAAAATCAGTGACCACGTTGCCGAGGAACTTATTACTTCCTTGCAGAGAAAGCTTCGTGGTGCTCGGAGGATAGGAACCGCAATGTGTAAATCAGCACGACCAAGGCCGGGACTGCTGGAAATAGTGACCCGTGAAACCCTAGTCTGCCGATGTGAAGAAACTACCTACGACGATATTAAAACTGCGGTCGCAAATGGGGCTCGAGATATCAATGACCTGAAGAGGCGAACCAGGCTCGGTATGGGGAATTGCCAGGGTACCTTTTGCGGGCAGGTTGCAAATGAGTTGATGTGGAAAGCGGCTGGGAAAACCTGGCCACGCAGCGGATTCACGGTTAGGCAACCGATTCGACCGGTACCGATCAGTATTATCGCTGCTGAAACTTCTCTTTCTGGGGTTGAAGATTAAAAATTTAGTCGTATACCCAAATTGGATAGTTAAAACCTGGTCCTGCTATAAAAGAGTGAGAGGGAATTAACTTTTGCTAACTTTCTGATTTTCAGCAGTCAGGCAACACGGCGTTGAGCGAGAATACGCGCGTGAGGTTTTCATCGAACTTGGATGTAAAGCAAAGCAAACCAAATCAAACATTCAATTGCTGACGGAAGAACGGTCGCGAAAAATTGGACAATAGTTCATAAATAAAGAGGAAAATTATGAATTACGTCACTGAGCCAGAACGCCAAATTCCAGTTATTTATGAGGCTGATGTTTTGATTTGTGGTGGTGGATTTGCTGGCGTTGCTGCAGCCGTTGCCGCGGCGCGCAACGGCATGTCAGTGATGTTGATCGAAAAATACGGGTTTCTTGGAGGGCTTGCGACCGGTGCGTTAGTTATTACAACCCCACCACTGAATAACGGTATCAATCGCGAGATTGCCAAAAGACTTATGTCCTGGGGCAGCTATGCGCCTGATCCATCGCGTGAGTTCACCGCAAATTCAGATGATATTGATGGATTGGCAGGCCTGAAGCCCTATGACCCCGAGACAACCAAATTTGAATTTGTGCGTATGTTGTTGGACCAAAAGGTCGAGATTCTGCTTCACAGCTACATAGCGGGCGTGTACCAGTCGAACGATCGTATCCAGGCGGTTTTTGTGGAAAACAAGGCGGGTCGCAGTGCGGTTCGGGCCAAGATGTTTGTTGACGCCACCGGTGATGCTGACATCGCCGTTTTTGCAGGTGCACCGGTACGTGAGGTTGAGCGACCGATCACCATGATGTTCAATATGGCCGATGTCGACACTGACAAGGTTCTGGAGCATCTGGGCTCTTGGGGCGCACTTAAAAAGGTGGTTCGAAAAGCTGTTGAGAACGGCGAACTGCAATTCAGCCAAAAGACTGATCCAGATTTTGGTGCGCCAGGGATCTATGCAGCGAACTTGATTCACAAGGGTCAGATCGGCGTTTGGGGTGGCATGCTATATTCAAACCGGATCTTGGATCCAAGGGAGAAGACGAGGGCCGAGATTGTCACCCGGAATGAAGCATTTCTTCTGGCCCGCTACCTGAGTAGGAATATCCCCGGATTCGAGAATGCCCGTCTGGAGCAAATGTCCACAGAGGTTGGCATCAGAGCAACGCGCAATCTTGATGGAATGCACACCCCATCCAAAGAAGAAGTAATCAGAGGTGATTTTCCTGACACGGTAGTTAGGCCATACCTCAATAAGAGCCTAGCGCTTCCATATCGATCGCTTCTCCCGCAACGGATAAGCAACCTACTTGTTGCAGGGCGCTGCATCTCGGCCAACGACGCAATCATGGGGCGGCTGCGTTTGATCCCCGTATGTTCAGCGACCGGCGAGGCTGCTGGTGTTGCTGCATCGATAGCAGTCAAGCAGAACCTGGACGCACCGGAAGTTGCTGTCGATGAGCTTCAATCGAAGCTAGAAGATCAAGGTGTGCAACTATAGAATTCTAACCAAACCTGAATCGTCTGGTAAGAGGGTGATTGTCGACTTCATAAGCTTCCCTATTCTTACTCTCGGAGCTCAGGTGGTAAAAAGGAAAAGGTCTGTTAATGCATAGAGGTGGTTCTGGGATGAATTAGGGATACCCTCCTAAGCCGCCAAAATGGCGTACAATGCAATAAAGGACATTAAAAGACGTTTATAACCATCTGGGATTTATCTGATGGTTGCCCTTCGTTGACTCATTCAGAACCCTTTTTAGCTGCAAAGTCCATGAAATTAAGAAATCAACAATAGTGGCAAACGCTGAAGTTGCTGACGACTTATCTGGGGTGCAGGAGTTATAGATAATTAGAGTAGGGTATCCCGCTGATTGATCATTTCACATAACATGAAACGGGACCGATTTCTTTGGGGAAGCTCAGGCACAGGGAATATCACCTGCCTCAATACTGGAATATCGTATTAATAATCGATATTTTGGGAAAACCAGTTTTATCAACTTAATTGTTGACAAGATTGCCGACAACATGGTTGTGTAATAAAAGAATTGAGGCACATACGTTAAAGATTATCCTCCCGCCTTCGGAAGACGTATCCGCCTTTCGAAACCAAACCACCTAAGGTCTTGGGATTATTTGTTTTTGTTGACATTGTATAAAACATTTAGGCAATTGTATTTTAGTCTTGTCGCGTAAAGCGACCTGGCTAATAATAAGCAAGGGCCTCCGCCCCGTTTGGCGATGGTCTTGGAACACGCACTTAAGCGATAACATTATGAGGAGAGATGAGAATGAAACTCACGAAAGCATTGCTGATGTCTGCTGCAGCGTTTCTGATTGGTATCAATGCCCTCGGTGTGGCGCATGCCGAGGGGTATGCCGCTGGCGACAAGATTAATGTCCTGATCGGGTTCAAACCCGGTGGTGGCTCGGACAATCTTGCTCAGCTGGTTGAACCGTTCCTTGCCAAGGCGATGAATGTGACGTTCGTCAACCAGTACATTCCAGGCGCGGCCGGCGCCATTGCCTGGACCAAGCTAGGAAATTCCACAAAGAATGACGGATATACGATAAGCATCACTAATTCGCCGATGATCGTAGCCAACTACCTTCTTAATTCGGAAATTAAATACAACGTTAAACAGTTTGAGCCCATCGCCAACGTGGTCACCGACCCCGGTATCCTGGTCGTTGGCAAAGACAGTCCCTACAAAACCGCCGAAGAGTTTTTTGCAGCGGCCAAGGCCAATCCTGACAAGCTGACAGTCGGTAATTCGGGCATTGGCGGCGATGATTTCTTCTCGAGCATTTTCTTGGAGAAGATGACAGGCGTCACCCTGAAAAAGGTTCCCTTCAAGGGTGACGGTCCGTCGATGACCGCAGCAATGGGCGGCAAGATAGATGCCAGTTCTAACAACCTGGGCACCGTCTATCAGCAGATCACGGCTGGCAACCTGCGGGCGCTCGCCATCTATTCCTCCAAGCGTAATGACCTGGTGCCCGACGTTCCGACCATGAAAGAACTCGGCTATGACCTGGATAACGGCTCTTCGCGCGGTTTCAGTGCCCCAATGGGCATCCCCGCCGACAAACGCGCAGCCCTGATCGCCGGTTTCGAAAAAGTCCTGTCCGATCCGGAATTCCTGGCCGAGGCCGAACGACGGGCTCAAATAATCAACCCGATCATTGGAGACGACTACAAGAAGATGCTTTTCGATATGGAAGTGGAATACAAGCCCATCGTTGACAGCGTCAAGTAACCACGTTTTCCTGATGTAATTCTACGTTAATTCTGCGTTTGTTTCGATCCGGTGTGGGGCGGCCTTAAGAAGTGCCGGCCCCTCACCGCATCGGACAGGGGTACTATGTCATGCCTTACATTCTCGTTGCGCTAGGCGCCTGGGCATTGTCGGGACTGTTCTATAAAACATCACTGACCATGCCGCCTGCGGCCTACCACATGCCGCAGATTCTCGCAGCCTTCGTATCTTTTCTGGCGGTTCTGATGGTCGCTGACGTTTTCCTGTTCAAGCGCCGCAACAAAAACGAAAAAGCCGTTGATATTAGTGCGGATACGGCCCCTTATATTGGAGGCTTTTTCGATGGCATGAATGTGCCTCGGACGGGCACCTTCATGGCCATGGTTGTTCTCTATATTATGCTACTCGAATCGGTGGGCTATTTCATCATGACCCCCCTGTTCCTGATCGGGTCATTATCCCTTCTGCGGGCCTCCCGAGCGTGGATAATTGTCACGATCAGCGTTGTAGCTCCCATGATCGTCTATTCGATTTTTGTTACCTTTCTAGACCTGCCGATGCCAATGGGATTGATGAAATGATTGAAAATATTCTTATCGGGCTGAACAACGTTCTTTCAATCCAAAACATTCTCGCCATTTTCGGGGGGACAATTCTCGGTCTTTTTGTCGGAGCCATGCCAGGGCTTTCGGCTACCATGGCCATCGCCTTGTTGCTGCCGCTAACCTTCGGTATGGTACCGGCGACGGGCATTAGTATGCTGGCGTCGCTTTATTTGGCGGCCATGTATGGCGGTTCCATTGCCGCCATCCTTCTACGGACACCGGGAACACCGGCGGCGGCGGCGACGATCATGGATGGTTATCCACTCGCCGCTCAGGGCAAGGCGGGTAAGGCCCTTGGCGTCTCTTTGGTCTCGTCCTTCATCGGTGGTACCATTAGTGCAATCGGATTGATGACCATTGCGCCAACTTTGGGCATGATCGTGCTGGAATTCGGTCCCGTCGAGATGTTCTCGGTCGCTGTCCTCGGCATTACCATCATCGCTTCCCTTTCCCAGGGCTCAACTATCCGCGGCCTGTTCGCCGGCGGTCTCGGGTTGCTGCTGGCCATGGTCGGCATGGATGTGACAACGGGTACCCCCCGGTTCACCTACGGTATGCTGAATTTATTTGAGGGCGTCCCCTTTACCGTGGCTTTGATCGGGCTCTTTTCCATTCCCCAGGTGATCCGGCTTATTCAAGCCGATGAACAGGCCAAGAAGCTGGTCAGCAAGGTGACGGACCGTATGCTGCCCACGCTGGCCGAATTCAGGCACCTTCTGCCCAACATTTTCCGGTCCGGCGTGATCGGCATGTTCACCGGCCTGATTCCTGGTGCCGGAGGTGATACAGCCTGCTGGTTTGCCTACAACGAGGCTAAGCGGTTCTCTAAACACAAGGAAAAATTTGGAACCGGATTCATAGACGGAATCGCCGCACCGGAAGCCGCCAACAATGCGGTGGTGGGTGGGGCACTGGTGCCGACCATTGCCTTGGGAATTCCCGGCAGTTCATCGACAGCCGTACTCATGGGGGCCCTGATGGTCCACGGCATCCTGCCGGGGCCGACCTTGATGACCGAATACGCGGACGTAACCTATACCCTGATCTGGGCGGTGTTGTTTGCCAATTTTTCCCTGCTTTTCGTGGGTTTGGCTTTCACCCGTGTCAGCGTCTATGTGACGCAGATCCCCAACCGGGTGATTGCTCCGATCATCGTCGTGCTGTGCGTCATTGGTTCTTTTGCCATCAACAATAGCGTCTTCGACGTTGGCCTGATGCTGATCTTCGGAATTGTGGGGTACGTGTTTGACCGGTTGCGTATTCCCACGGCACCTATGGTACTGGGATTGATCCTCGGACCGTTGCTTGACGGTAGCCTGCACCAGTCCCTTATGATCGGTGATGGAAGCTACCTCATTTTCCTTGAGAGCCCGATTTCGGCCTGTTTACTCGCCGTTGCCTTGCTCTCAATCATCCAGTCAACGCCCGCCGGGTTTTGGCTGGGACGTTTCTTTCGCGCCATTTTCAGTCGTAAAAGAGTGGGGCCCACAGAATAGGAGATCGAGTACGTTGTAAAAGGCTGTATGTTTCCTCAATTTAGAAAATGTTAGGAATTATAAATAAATCTCGCATACTTGAAAATATGCACTTCAGACCCACATGCAAGTAATGCTGCCAACTCTAGAATGCAGCCGTTATATCAGTCAGCGCCTGAAGATTTGAATGGGGGTACAGATGGAAAAGATAGGATTTGTTGGGCTCGGAGCCATGGGAAAATGGATGGCGCTGAACATGATGAAAGCAGGCTATGACCTGATGGTTACGGATACCAGCCCTCAAGCGGTAAAATTTCTGGCGGATCAGGGTGCCGCCGTGGCCACTACGCCTGCAGAAATGGCAGCACAGGTTGACTGGATCTTTCTTAGTGTCCCCGATACTAGTGTTGTTGAGTCGGTGGTTCTGGGTGAAAGTGGCATTCTTGATGGCGCCAAAGAAGGTTTGGTGGTGGTCGATTTGAGCACTATAAACTACCTGGCGACTCTGGAGATTGAAAAAAAACTAAAGCAAAAAGGTGTGATTTTTTCAGATGCACCAATTTCCGGAATGGAAACGAGAGCTCAGGAAGCAACGCTGACCGTTATGTTCGGTGGCAGGAAAGATACCTTCGAATTGGTGCTGCCTGCTCTTGAAGCGATTGGTAACAAACAGATTTACATGGGTGAAATCGGATGCGGGCAATTGACCAAATTGATCAACCAACTGCTTTTTAATATCAATGCAGCTGGTATAGCCGAGGTCTTGCCCATGGCTGCCAAGCTAGGGCTTGATCCTGAAAAGGTGACCCAGGTAGTGACAACAGGTACTGGCCGCAGTTTTGCCGCTGAATTTTTCTTGCCGCTAGCCCTCGAAAATCGTTTTGATCAAGGATATCCCTTAAAAAGCGCTTATAAGGATATGATTAGCGCCGCGGAAATCTGCGCCCACGAGAAGATACCGTTACCGATGGTCCAGGCTGCCACAACGACATTTCAGATGGCGCTGGCCAATGGTCTCGGTTCGGAAAGTAAAGGCGCGTTGATAAAGGTATTCGAAAAACTTCTGGGAATCGAATTTAGAAAAATAGAAGAGTCGGAATGAACCAGCATCGGGGCCACTCTTCTCTCTGCAGCTTTGGAATAGCGTGTGATAATGAGCTGAATTTCACTGTTGTGGAATAGCAAGGTTAAAACGATGGGTGCTCAGCAAAAACCACAGACAAAGGTTCAGGTAGTAGTCCGTGCTCTTGAGGTCGACATCGTTCTGGGTCGTCTCTATCCGCGTGAGCGGCTGGTCGAAGAAACACTGGCCAGACGCTTTGAGACAACGCGCCATGTTATCCGTCAGGCTCTGAATGAGCTTGAAAGTGCAGGACTGCTGGTACGTGAGGCAAATAAAGGTACCACGGTCTGCGAGTACAGTGCTGAAGAGGTCAACCAGCTTTATCAGATGCGCGATTATCTGGAGCGACAGGCAGCGCTGCTCATTCCTCTGCCTGTCAATGACGAAGATTATTCAAAACTTAAAAGTCTCTGTGATGATCATTCAGCAGCAATTGACCAGGAAGATATGTTGCGCGTGATCGCTGTTAACAAGGAGTTTCACCAGGTACTGTTCCGATTGTGTGGAAATATTTTTCTGGCCAATGTGATTGACGAGATGGCAAAAAAAGCAATTCTTATCCGTTTTGCCTCCAGCATCGACCTGAACCTGCTGAAAAAGGCGCGCGATGAGCATTTTCAGATACTTGATGCCCTGCGTGCCAATGATAACAGCTCTCTGTCGGAAATCTGTGTGAGTCATCTGCAGCCATCTCGCCAGAAGTACCTGGAAAAACGGGGACATCTTTTCTAGCCGTGTCAACCGAGAATAGTATCCAATGAAATAGGTATATGAATGGATACATCAAAGCTTATGAGCCGGGCACGTCCGCCGCTGACTGAGCTCACCGCTGAAGCGTGCCGTTCACTTATCAAATCACTGGATGACGCAGGTTTACAATAACAGGACCAGAAAAGATCATGGTTGAGAAGAATGAAAAGAAAATGAGTGGCACGGTGGTACGGCAATCCTCAGTGAGACACCCGAAGTTTACGGTACAGAGTCCACACCATAACCGAGAGTAGGTGACACCATGAAACTTCCTCAAATGGCGGTAATTGAGCAGCAGTTCGATCCTCAGAAAATCGATGATGTTGAAGCATCTGTCGTCCGGCAGATATTAGAATTGAATCTTGGTGCCAGGGTAAAGGATGGTGAATCAATTGCCGTAACAGCAGGAAGCCGTGGAATCGCAAATGTCGATATTATAATCAGGAGCGTCGTCGAAGAGCTGAAAAAACTGGGCTCCCACCCCTTTGTTTTTCCCGCCATGGGCAGTCACGGCGGTGCTACGGCCGAAGGACAGATAAAGGTTCTTGCCGCCCTCGGCATCACCGAGGAGTTTATCGGCTGTCCTATTAAGAGCGATATGGAGCCAGATTACCTGGGAACGGCTTGTGAAGATTATCCGATTTATGTTGATCGGAACGCAATGGCCGCAGATCACATCGTTGTGGTTAACCGTGTTAAGGCTCACACCAAATTCAAGGGGCCTTGCGAGAGCGGATTAATGAAGATGATGGCTATCGGTATGGGTAAGCAGAAAGGGGCTTCATATTACCACAAGGCGGCAGTAAGGTTGACGTTTGAAAAAATCGTCGAGAGTGTCGGTACTGAAGTCATGAAACGCTGTCCCATTCTTTTTGGTCTGGCATTGGTTGAAAATGCGTTTCACGAGACATGCGCGGTTCGGGCTTTTAAACCCGAAACTCTGCTGGAAGGCGAAATGGAACTGCTGAACGTTGCTAAACAGAGAATGGCGCGACTGCCGTTTGATGAAATCGATGTCCTGATTGTAGATGAGATCGGCAAAGATATCTCAGGGACCGGTATGGACACCAATGTTACTGGCAGAAACTATGACTTGTTGGGTGATTTTACCACGAGGCCGCGTGTGAAACGTGTGTTCGTCCGCGATTTGACTGAAAAAAGTGGAGGTAATGCCATCGGAATCGGTTTGGCTGATTTTACGACCACTCGTCTGGTTGATAAAATAGATCGACAGAAAACCTGGATGAATGCAATTACCGGGATCAGTCCTGAAAAAGGCGCTATACCGATTCATTTTGATACCGATGAGGAGGTTCTGGCCGCCTGCTTTGAGACAATCGGAGATACACCTCTCGACCAGGTCCGGGTCGTGCACATACGAAATACCCTGGACGTGCAGAATATTTCGGTATCTAAAGCGTATGTCGGTGAAATCGCCTCTAACAGCACATTGAAAATATTAACTGACTGGGAAGAAATGGGAATTGATCCAGCGGGCAATATGGCGGAGCGTTTTCGCACGTTCGGTGATGCCGGCAGAGAAGATGGATGATAATAAAATGATTTCCTAACAGTCTATGATACGGAATTCTTTTTATTGGGAATATGCGTCACTGGCGGGTATCTCAATATTATGTATGACCTCAGGGTCAATTCTCAGCGAAATATGGCCTGCCTTTCCTTCCTGGCCTTCTGGAGTATTTGCCTGGTTTGCTGCAGCTCTGCTCATCTCGCAATTATCAAAAGTCCAGATTCTCCAAATTGGAATCCTTTTGCTGATAGGTGTTGTTTCACTTTCCATCGGCATTATGCTCGGTTCTCAGCCGCAGTGGCTGCGACTCCTGGATAACAATGCTGGTCTGCTTTCCATGTTGGCGGCGGTCAGTTTCCTGAGATTGGTGGCGATGCCGGGCAAGGAGGTTAGTGGAGATGCCCCACGTGGCATGCGTGCTTATTGGCAAACCATGCTTGCGGTGGCTCTATTTGGTGCATTTATTAACGTCTCTGCGCCTATTCTTATTGCCGACAGAGTTTCGGGGGGAAAAAGACTGGGTCTATTCGCGGCACAGTCGATTGTTCGCGTCTTTACCGGGGGGCCGGCTTGGTCACCATTTTTTGCCGGAATGGCAGTAGTTCTGACCTATGTCGCCGATGCTCATTTTCTAGTCGTTATGGCATTTGGTTTCCCATTCGCTGTTTTAGGTCTTGTACTGGTAATTGTTGAAGCAAAGTTTCGTTACCAGAGAGAGGTGTTGAATTTCGAAGGTTACCCGATGACTCTCTCGAATCTCTGGTTGCCGTGTATTCTCGTTATCGCTGTTCTACTGGGGCATACCTTCCTGCCTCATGCTTCAATTCTAGCTGTGATTGCGCTGGCTGCACTGGCTGTCAGTTCCATTGGGATCTGTTTTTCCAGTGGATTTATTGGAGCTAAGAGTCAGCTGCAGGAGCACATTCTGAAAGGACTGCCTAGGATGGTTAACGAACTCGTTCTTTTTCTTGCTGCTGGTACACTTGCTATTGGGTTGCAAACTCTCGTGGCTGCTACACATATGAGCCTGCCTTTTGGAGGAGGGTTTGATGCCACTGCTGCCACCATTCTCCTTGCGGGAATGGTTTTACTGTCCTTAATCGGCGTGCACCCGATTATCTCGATAGCCGTCGCGACACCTCTGCTCTCACCGATTACCCCTGATTCTCAGTTACTTGCCGTAACCTTTGTTTTTAGTTGGAGCCTCGGTACATGTGCCAGCCCTCTATCTGGTCTAAACTTGATCTTTCAAGGACGTTACGGCATTCCCAGTATCAAACTTGCTATGTTGAACTGGCCGTATGTGGCGGTGATGTTTCTTGTCGCTGCAGTATTTCTACATGGAGCAGCAATAATTCTCGGTTTATAAACTTAGTACGCCCTGATTAAATGAATAGGCAGTTACGTCATTTTCTAATGAAGTATAACTGAGAGAATATCCCGGTTATTTATGGGGCTATGTAACCGCTTGAAATTATAGAGATGTCTCTTGTTAACATTGAGTCTTGAGTAAAAAGAGTCGGTGAAAATACAGAGAGTAGGTTTATCAATTGTTGCGTTTTAGCAAACACTCCAGTCGACATCATAACATTTGCAATTATTGATAAACCGTGAAGAACTGAACTGCGGGGTTTGAGCAACCGTAATGGCAGGGAAATGAAAGCATCCCCCTTCTTTGACGTAGACGCCACATAACAAACAAGGGGTTAACCAATAATGGCTAACCCCTTGTTTGTTATATGGCGTCCCCAACCGGATTTGAACCGGTGTTGCCGGCGTGAAAGGCCGGTGTCCTGGACCTGACTAGACGATGGGGACCTCATTTTTTCTGGTGGGTCGTGCTGGGCTCGAACCAGCGACTCTCTGCTTAAAAGGCAGATACTCTACCGACTGAGTTAACGACCCATGAAGCAACGCTATATACAAACTCGCTATCAGACTGTCAAGAAAAATATTGAAAGCTGAGTTTACCATCAGATCGGGTGCAGGTCAAGATTATGATTCAGTTACATTGACAGGTCCTTCGCACCTGAATAAGCAGAAGACCAAAAAGAATCTTGTAAAAGAATTGTTGAAAACAGGCTTGAATGATATAAAGGACCTTCATGTTTGATTCAGGATCAAATTTTACCTTTTGAAAAATTGTAATTCTTGTACGAGGTGTGGTGAGTTATGGGATTTGTAAGTGGTTCTGCCAGTTTTATCCGTTTTGGGGTGGAGGGGGAATTGCCATCTAATACGCTGGAGTTTATAGCGGATAGAATTGCATCCTTTTCGTTTAGAGATATCGATGACAATATGGACGAATATTCGATCGGCTGGGTCTCTGTGATAAATATGTTTGATGCCGGTTTTCGGTATGCATCATTTATGAATGGGGACTACGTGACGGTTACCCTGCGGATAGATGAGCGCAAGGTTTCTCCCGCTATTCTCAACAAATTTGTCCAGAAGGAGGAGGAGCGGATAAAGGCTGAGAAGCAGATTCCCAAGATTGGCAGAACCCTGAAAGCTGAAATTAAAGAGAGGGTCCAGACGGAACTGATCAGAAAGGCGATACCGATACCATCAGTGTTTGATCTCTGCTGGAACCTTTCAGAGTCAACAGTACTGTTTTTTTCTACCAATAAGAAGATTCACGCCGTACTGGAAGATTTTTTCAAAGACTGCTTTGGTCTGCTGCTGGTCCAGCAGATACCCTATGTTACCGCAGAGCATCTTTTAAATGATGAACAAGCCGAACAACTTGGTATTGTTAATCCTGAAATATTTGTCTGAGAATGAGAGAGGATTGGTTGGTATGGATTTAGTAGACCTGATGGTGGAAAAACGATTTCTCGGGCAGGAATTTCTCACCTGGCTCTGGTGGAAAAGTGAAGAGCGTGGCGGCAGTGTTGAAATACCTGGGTTTGGGGATATTACCGTTGTTTTTGAAAAACATATGCTGCTGGAATATGGTGAGGGAGAATACAGTGAAAAACTGGTATGCACCGGGCTTCAGACGGAATTGAAAGAAGCCCGAACAGGGCTCCTGATGGGAAAGAAGCTTGAGCAGGCACGAATCCAGATTGTAAAGGACACGTATGAGTGGAATTTTACACTTGGCGCTGCTCTTTTTGAGTTTAGAAATGTTCGCCTGCCCAAGACAGCAGCCACTGAGCAGGGTGGAGGCAACAGTGATGAAGAGATGGAAGGAATGATCCTTGAGCGGGTCTTTCTATTTGAGGAATTGGTGAGAATTATAAATGATCTCTTCCGATTGTTTTTAAAGGTAAGGATATCAAGTGACTGGTCAGCTGAACTGCAGACAATTCGAGGCTGGGTTCATGCAAGTGGTGAACAATCATAATCAATTACAAAAACGTGAGAAACGATGGATTTTGAAACAGTAATAGGGCTGGAGATTCATGCCCAGCTGAAAACAGCTTCGAAAATATTCTGCGGTTGTTCAACTTCGTTCGGTTCACCCCCGAATACCCACACCTGTCCCGTTTGTCTTGGAATGCCGGGAAGCCTTCCGGTTCTCAATAAGAAAGTCGTTGAGTTTTCCATAAAAATGGGCTTGGCGACTAACTCTCAGATCAATAAGACAAATCAATTTGCTCGAAAAAACTATTTCTACCCCGATCTGCCCAAAGGCTATCAGACCTCTCAATTTGACAGGCCGATTGTTGAGTTTGGTTCTGTGGAAATAGACGTGGATGATGAACAGAAGACAATCGGTATCACCAGGATGCACATGGAGGAGGATGCCGGAAAACTGATACATGATGACCGGGAACCTGTTTCCTATGTTGACCTGAACCGGACAGGAACACCGCTGCTAGAAATTGTCTCAGAGCCTGACCTGCGCTCTCCCCGGGAAGCCTATGCCTATTTGAAAAAAATCCATGCGATCCTCCGGTATCTCGATGTCTGTGATGGCAACATGCAGGAGGGCAGTTTCAGGTGTGATGCCAATATCTCACTGAGGCCTGTCGGCCAGAAAGAACTCGGAACCAGAACTGAGCTGAAGAATATGAATTCGTTTCGTAATGTCCAGTCAGCGCTTGAGTATGAAGTGAGGCGGCAGCGGGATATTCTTCTCGAGGGCGACACGGTAATTCAGCAAACCCTGTTATGGAACCCTGACACGGGCAAGACCGAGACGATGCGTGGAAAAGAAGATGCCCATGACTATCGCTACTTCCCATGTCCGGACCTTATTCCTGTTGAAATCAGTGATGAATGGATTGAACAGATTCGTCAAACATTGCCTGAACTTCCTGACCAGAAAAAGCAACGATTCAAGGATGAGTATGACCTTACTGAATATGATGCTGCTATTTTGACCGAGTCAAGGGAGCTGGCGGAATACTTTGAAGCCGCACTGAAGAAAGGCGCACACCCAAAGAAGGTTGCAAACTGGATTATGACCGAGTTGTTGCGGGAGCTAAAAGGAGCAAATATCAGCGATTGTCTGGTGTCGCCAGAACAACTCGGCAGTTTGATGGGAATGGTGGAGCAGGGGACAATCAGCGGCAAGATTGCCAAAACAGTTTTTGCTGACATGCTCAGCGACGGCACAGATCCCGAGGTTATCGTCAAAGAGAAAAATCTATTGCAGGTTTCCGATGAATCTGAGCTGCTTGAAATGGTAAAGAGTATCATCGCCAACAACCCCGGGCAGGCGCAGGACTTTCGGAACGGGAAAACAAAATTGATGGGTTATTTTGTCGGGCAATTAATGCAGAAAACCAAAGGAAAAGCAAACCCGAAACTCGCCAACCAACTGTTTACAAAAGAGTTATCGAGCGCGGATTGAAAGGGTAGCCGTCGAAATGGATAAAGAGCTTTGGCAGCAGAAAGGGGCTGGGCATCGGCAGCGGTTACGAGAGCGATTCCTTGACCGCGGGCTGGATGGTTTTAGTGACGGGGAAGTACTTGAGTTGTTATTATCGTTTGGCACCCCTCGTAAGGACTGCAAGGAGCCGGCACGTGCATTATTGAAACGATTCTCGACGCTGCCGGCGGTCCTGGACGCAGCACCAGTGGAAATTCAGGAGATACAAGGAGTTGGCCCGAAAAACAGTTTCGCTCTTTCTTTTGTCAAATCAGTTGCAAACCGTTATCTTAGACAGCGGCTCAACAGCAAATCTTATCTTCGCTCTCCCGGTGAGGTGGTTGATTATCTGACCCATTCGATGAGAGGACTAAAGGTTGAGGTGTTTACCGTTATCTACCTCGATTCATCCCACGCCATTATCGATACAGAGGTTGTTGCAGAAGGAACAATAAATGTAAACACCGTCTATCCGAGGGAAATTGTTAAAAGGGCGCTTCAACATAATGCTGCGGCGCTGGTCGTCGCTCACAATCACCCTTCAGGTTCCACGGAACCGTCTGTTCAGGATCGTATGTTGACCAAAAATCTTTGTCTGGTTTGTTCGATGATGCAGATCAGATTGCTGGACCATCTCATAATCGGTAATGAGCACTTCAGTTTTGCTGATCACGGTATAATGGCAGAATCCCACAACTGGTGCCAGCAGGTCTTGAGCGAGGGGATAACAGCAGGCGAAAAGGGTGAGTAGCCTTTATATCCATATTCCATTCTGCCTGTCCAAATGTTTCTATTGTTCGTTTTCGTCATTTCCACAAATGGACGGGCATCATAATCGCTACGTCCAGTCACTCTTGACCCAGATCAGGACCAGTTATCCTGAAAAGCACAAAAAAGTGCTTGAAACACTTTTTATAGGCGGGGGCACGCCGACTGTCCTCAGGGCTGGAAAACTGGTTGAAATCATTGAGACCTGCAGGGAGGTGTACGGTTTTTCAGATGATGCCGAAATTTCAATCGAGGCCAATCCGGGAACGATAGATAGAGCAAAACTGAGCGCCCTGCATGATGCTGGGGTTAATCGTCTGTCAGTTGGGGTGCAATCATTTAACAATCAAGACCTTCAGGTATTGGGCAGGGCCCACCGATCAGATAAAAGTATACAGGCCGTAGACGATGCACATGAGGCGGGTTTTACAAATATAAGTCTGGACCTGATGTACGGTCTTCCGGGGCAGAACGTTGAGTCGTGGGAAAAAAACCTGGAGCAGGCTGTTGCACTGCACCCGCAGCATCTCTCTCTTTATCAGTTGACCATTGAAGAAGATACCGCTTTTTATACCCGATATCTCAATGATTCTCTTGGGCTTCCAGATGATGAGGCGATCCTTGCAATGGAGCAGGTGACCAGGGAATACCTTGGCGCTCACGGGATTGAACAATATGAGATATCCAACTATGCCAGAGCTGGATATGAATGCCGTCATAATATCGGATACTGGCGTAATGAGGAGTTTGTTGGCTGTGGTGCCGGTGCCGCCGGTTTTTGCAACGGCAAACGATACAAGGTTATTACAGATCCGCTGCTTTACTGCTCAGCGGTGGAAAGCGGTGAAGACGTTATTGAAGAAAGCGAAGTTTTGAGTACAGAAGCCTCGTTTCGGGAAACAGTGGTAATGGGGCTTCGCTTGATCAAGGGTATTGATAAAAGACGTCTCTCTGACAGGTATCACCTGACACTTGATGACCAGTATGGCTCAGAGCTGACAGACCTTGTCCGTAAAGGACTTCTTGAAGAAACTGAAGACTATTTGAGACTCACCGTTCAGGGGAGGCGTTATGCCAATCAGGTAATGGCAGAACTTGTTTAAATCAGTAGTTTCAAAAGTTGAGAGGGCCCAGCCTGCTTTGTCGTTTTTGCGAGGAACATCCTTTTCTTAGCCCATGCCCAGTCTCCTGGATTTGCAGATTGTCGGCCCAGGCAGTATTTTGGTGAACGTTCAGGGTGATGGTGGGGATTTAAGCAGCACTCTCTTATTGTGCTCTATCACATAGAAGTTGAGGGTTGCATGCACCGTGAAGAGCGGAAAAATGAGAGCTATTAAAATAAGGTTGAGCAGCGGGATCATGCTGGCGACAGCTGGTATCAAACCCAGCCTGAAAGAAAAAGAGCTGTTCTCGCGGATCCAGCCTATTTTTCTTCCAAGGTTCCAGCGTCTCCTGGAGGTTGGATAGTCAATGAACATCAGTGTGGAGTAGTAGGTATAGAGCAGAAAGACAGCGAGCTGGCCGAGCACGGGTACAAAGCTGACAAAAAGTGCAATGATTGTCACGACAATGCCAAAACTGCCTATTTTAATACCTTCCCAGAGATCCTTTAGGACACCAGAGATGGTGAATCCTTCATCGGCTTCAAAGTTCTCACCACAATATATTTTCTCAGCCGATGTGCTTAGAAAAACATATAATGGCGCAGAAAGACTGTAGGCCGCAAGAAATGCGAGGAAAAAAGCCACAATTCTGGAGACAACCAGAAAAAGATATTTTGCAACCAGCCAGCCAGAGAATTTGATCCACCCCCACCATGATTCTGTTGCCGGTTCAGTGTGGATAAATGAACCGATCAATGTATCGATAAAGTCTGTTGTCAGAAGGAACCCACCCCAGGTAAGACCCGCCGTTATCAAGACCAGCAGGAGAGACCAGCCGAGCAGTCGGCTATTGCGAAGAATAAAGTATGCTGACGATGAAAGCGGTACCCAGGGGAGGGGACGTTCTTTCCTGTGTTGATGATTGTGAGCATCCATTGTATGAAATAAATATAGGCAGAAAAAGAAAAAGACTTTAACAAACGGGTCGTTGATTACTATGGTGGACTAATCATAGGTATTTCCCGACCAGAGTAAAGGTTTAAGAACTATTTTTTTGTAGAATGAAGGTGGACCAGGATGGCCTTGTCGAAAAAAAAAGATAAAATCACTTTTTCCTGCCGGGAATGCGGTTACCAGAGCATCAAGTGGCTTGGACGCTGTCCAGACTGTGGTGAGTGGGAGAGTCTGGTTGAAGAGCGCTCAATGTCGGCAACAGACCCCTCACAACTGAAGTTTACAAAGCCTATATCCCTGATAAATGCACCCGATCACGGTGAACAAAGACTCGTAACAGGCCTGGAAGAACTGGATCGTGTGCTGGGAGGCGGGATAGTTCCCGGCTCGGTTGTCCTTATCGGCGGTGACCCGGGAATCGGCAAGTCAACCCTCATTCTACACATGCTGTCCTCGCTGGCGGCAAAAGGCAACGAGGTTTTATATGTCTCAGGAGAAGAGTCTGCTCACCAGATAAAAATGAGGGGAAGCAGGCTTTCTGCGCTCGATAGTAACTTGTTTCTGGCAACCGAGAATTCGGTTGAGAAAATCATCGCGATGACTCGTGAAATGAACCCGTGTATCCTGGCTGTCGACTCAATCCAGACACTGAGCTGCATGGAGATAGCGTCTGCGCCCGGTTCTGTAACCCAGGTTCGTGAGTCTGCGGCAAGACTGGTTGAAATGGCCAAACAGGATAATATTCCAACGGTACTTGTGGGTCATGTGACCAAGGAAGGAACCCTTGCCGGGCCCCGAATTCTTGAACATATGGTTGATACGGTCCTTTATTTTGAAGGTGACCGCAGTCATGCTTTTCGAATGTTGAGAACCGTTAAAAACCGTTTCGGATCAACAAACGAACTCGGTGTTTTTGAGATGAAGACTGAAGGGCTGGTTCAGGTAATTAACCCGTCAGAAATTTTTTTGGCTGAGCGGCCACTCGATGTTCCCGGTTCGGTCGTTCTTCCAAGTGTCGAAGGAACCAGACCGATTCTGGTTGAAGTACAGGCACTGGTGAGCCCGACAAATCTTGGTACTGCCAGAAGAACGGCAATTGGAGCTGATCCGCAGCGGCTGGCACTGTTGTGTGCGGTTTTAGAGAAAAAAGCTGGCATGGATATGTATGGGCATGATATTTTTCTCAATATCGCCGGAGGAATAAGAATTGATGAGCCTGCTCTTGATCTCGGAGTGATATGTGCTTTGGCCTCGAGTTTAAAGGAAAGGCCGGTAGCCGCCGATACCGTGGTGTGCGGAGAGGTTGGTCTTGCAGGAGAAATTCGAGCTGCCGGTAATATGGAGATGCGTCTTCGTGAGGCTGAGCGCCTCGGCTTCAGCAGGTTTGTGATGCCGAAATCAAATTGTGACCGGCTGGCCTCACAGTCATCTATTCAGTTGTCGGGAGTTGCAACGATCCAGGAAGTTCTTGAACTGTTGTTTGATTAAGCCAGATGGGGGATAGTATGGATTTTAAGAAACTGATCGTACAGAGCTGGAATAATACGCTGAATTTTATTGGTCCCGTTTTACTGATAACGCTTGTCCAGATCATCGTAAGCGTCGTAAGCTTCGGCATTCTTGCGCCAGTGACCATGGCAGGTTATGTACAATCCTTGTTGCGGGCGGCAAGAGAGGGACGGTCGCCAGAAATAGGGGATTTGTTCTCCCAGATGCGCCTTTTCCTGCCACTCCTTCTCTTCTCTTTACTGTTACTTGTTGTCGCCGCTCTTGGCTTTACCCTTCTTATCCTGCCCGGTTTTATTGTTATCGGCTTTGTGGTGTATGCATCTTTTTACCTGATTCCGTTGATGACCGATAAAGAACTCGGATTGTTCGATGCATTGAAAACATCATGGGATCATGCCATAAGCCCTCCGATTTCTGATCACCTTATTGTGGCGATTATTTATATTGTCATCATGTCTTTTGGGTCTTCACTGTTGTTTGCTTTTCTGTTCACGCAACCAATGGCTACCTTTATCCTGGTGGGAGCATACCTGGAAAGATTTACTTCAGAGGTAGAGGAGGAAACGGATAGTGGTCGGCCTGGTGACGATGTAGAAGCCAGTCGTGAATCGGTCGATGTTGAGAATAAGCAGGAATAACCCCTTTTAAAAATAGTACCTCAAACAGCAAAGAACAGGAAAAGTAATGGACAATCAAACTCACGACCATCATGAAGATCATAGTGTTAACGTCACCGTCGGTATCATCTTTATTGCTGTGTTAGCAGCGCTGTTTTTCATCGGTTTACTGAAATGATCAGACAGGATTTGTGCCTGGCGGCCCAAAAATTGCCGTAACAGGTGTCTTGATGGACTGATCCTGCCAGGCCGAAGATATTTACCTCTCGATCACCATTGCTAAATTTGAAACCGGATTTAATGTTGCAGATAAGAGTAGGAGGAAATCGTTATTAATTGAAAGGAGATAGAGAATAATGTCTGAAAAAACGACAGTTCTTACACCCGATGGAATAGAAGAACCAGGCGAGGGCGAAGAAAATAAAGAAAGCCAGACCTCCCTTGTTATCGCCAGAGACGTACTGCCGGAAACGTTACTGATCATCCCTCTTTTTGATCGGCCCATGTTTCCAAAAATGATGGGTCCCATCATTGTCGAGGACCCAAGAATCCAGAAAACAATTCTTGAAGCACAGCAGCAGGGTGCACCGATATATCTGGGGCTGCTTCTGGTAAGGCCGTCTGAAGACGGTATTGCCAATGTTCCTGAGACCATTGACGACTTTTTCCCTGTTGGCGTGGCGGCAAAGGTCGTCCAGGTTTCACCTATCACGCCAGGAGAGCCGCTCCAGCTTGTTGCGCAGGCGCAAGAGCGTTTTACCGTAGAGAAGTTGATCAAGGAAAAGCCGGTTTTCAGGGCTCTGGTCAGCTATCATTCTGATGATGTACAAGAATCAAGTGATGAGTTGAAGGCCTATTCTGTTGCGATTATTGACTGCATAAAGGAGCTGGTTACCCTCAATCCGTTATTCAAGGAAGGGTTGGGACTGCTCCTTGAACGCATTAATGTCAGTGACCCCAGTGCGCTTGCTGATTTCGCCGCTTCAATGACCACTTCGTCGGGAGCCGAGTTACAGGTAATCCTCGAGACGTCAAGTGTCAGAAAACGTTTGGAGAATGTGCTTGTTCTGCTGAAAAAGGAAATCGAGATATCAAAACTAAAAGCTGATATTTCAAAAAGAATAGAAGAGCGTCTATCCAAACAGCAGCGGGAGTTCTTTCTCAAACAGCAGCTCAAGGAAATTAAAAAGGAACTGGGTATTGCCAAAGATGATTCCGAAAGTGAAATTGAAAAGTTTAAAAAACGTATGAAAAAACGGACACTTTCAGAAGAGGCGGGAGACCGGATTAATGAAGAACTCGAGAAGTTGAGGCTTCTGGAACCATCCTCGGCTGAATTTAACGTCACCAGGGCCTATCTGGACTGGCTTACTGTTTTGCCGTGGGGGGTCTATAGCAAGGACAGTTATGATATTGACAAAGCCGGTCGCATACTGAACCGGGACCATTATGGCCTTGACGAAGTCAAAGACCGGATTCTTGAACTGATTTCAGTCGGTATCGTCAAAGGTGACCTGGCGGGTTCTATTATTTTACTTATTGGTCCCCCGGGAGTTGGCAAGACCTCAGTTGGGCAGTCCATAGCCAGGAGCCTCGGAAGGGAATTTTATCGTTTTTCTCTTGGTGGGATGCGCGATGAGGCAGAAATTAAAGGTCACAGGAGAACCTATATTGGTGCGTTGCCTGGAAAGTTTCTTCAGGCAATTAAAACATGCAAGACAGCTAATCCGCTGATTATGCTCGATGAAATTGATAAAATCGGTGCGAGTTTTCGTGGTGATCCTGCCTCAGCACTTCTGGAGGTGCTCGACCCGGAACAGAACCAGAATTTTCTCGATCATTACCTGGATGTCCGCTTCGATCTTTCCAAGGTCCTTTTTATATGCACGGCAAATCAGATGGAGACGATTCCGGGTCCCCTCATCGATCGTATGGAAGTGATACGGCTGCCAGGCTATATTCAGGCTGAAAAGGTTGAAATTGCAAAGCGTCACCTGATTCCAAAGCAGCTGCAGCTTCATGGTATGACAAAAAGTCAGGTGAGTATTCCCAAGCCGGTAATAAATGCTATTGTTGATGGATATGCCCGGGAAGCAGGGGTCCGGGGACTTGAAAACCGAATAAAGAAAATATTGAGAAAAGTGGCCAAGGAGTTTGTCGCTGACCCGGATAAGAAGATCAGGATTAAAAAAGCGGATCTCCCAGAAATGCTGGGTAAGCGGGTATTTTCAGATGAGAAGATATTCAGTAAACCGAGGGTTGGGGTTATAACCGGTCTTGCATACACCAGTATGGGCGGTACCACGCTTCATATTGAGGCAGCATCTGTGGCCACCGGCACACCTGGCTTCAAGCAGACCGGGCAGCTCGGCCAGGTGATGGTTGAGTCATCTGAGATAGCCTACAGTTATGTTCGGTCATTATTTGAAAAAGATGAAAAGGTACTGGATTTTTTCCGCAAACACTTTATTCACCTGCATGTCCCGGCCGGGGCGACCCCGAAAGATGGCCCTTCTGCGGGCATTACCATGGCATGTGCCCTTTATTCACTGACCATTGGCCGACCAATGATCGCCGATACAGCAATGACCGGAGAGTTGACCTTGACCGGTCTGGTTATGCCGATCGGCGGTGTAAAAGAGAAGGTAATTGCGGCGGCCAGGGCTGGCATTAAACAAGTCATTATGCCCGAGGATAACAGGGAAGATTTCGAACTCTTGCCTGACCACATACGTGAGGGTATTTCGGCCTCATTTGTCGGTACGTTCACCGATGTCATGAAGATCTGTTTTCCCTAAGAAGAAATAAAGGGGGTAATTGTCAGATTGTACCGCGGAGTTTAATAACTACGCGGTACAGTTTGACATTTTAAACGCTCCACGTATACAATGACAAAGAGTTGGTGTGTTATATTTCATCAACTATCTCGATTGGGTTACCAGGATTGATTATAGATAACGGGAGCGGTGTGCTCTGGGGGGCATTCGTCTGCTTGTAAAGGATGGATTGGTGAGGTAGGAGCAGCCATGGCTGAGAATCAGGGAAGTGAGGTCGAACGGGAAGTTACCATCATGCTGACTGATATCGTCGGCTATTCGCGCAGAACGAGTTCAATGACACCTGACAAGGTGAGAGATTTTGTTATTGAGTATCATCAAAACCTGCACGCTATTATAAATAAGCCTGAATACGAACCAATTGAGATAGAACCCTCTGCCGGTGACGGTGCCTTGATCATTTTTGGTAAACGGGCCGGAGAGGATTCAAAACCCATGTGCCGCAGGGCCCTGGCGGCGGCAACTGATCTGGCCTTTGCAATCAATAATAAAAAAATAGTACCCACCCGGATGGGACTGTTTATGGGAGATATCATTGAGGCGCATATTGGCAATAAAACTGCCAAGTTTGGGACAGTTTTTGCGATTGCCAGCCGGCTCGAAGCGCTCTGTGATTACTTTGGTACGTCAGTATTGATGGATCGTGATGTTGCAGCCAACCAGGATGAGATGAAAAAGCACCTGGTCCAGGTGGGAAAAGTAACGCCCCAGAATATAAATCATCCGATTCACCTGCAAACAGTCTATATGCCAGGTTTGCATCGTATCCCCGTAGATGTTGACACGAGGGATCTATCAACATTTATAACCCTGAAAAATGAAGCGATGGAGTTATTCTGCGGCAATGAATTATTGTCGATTGAGCCTGATTTTCCCAAAGTACGAACAATTCTCGCACGAGCAAAAGATATATACCAGAACCTGTGTGGAACGGTTGATATCGCGACAGAGCGTATAATTGAGTATATCCGTGAAACGCCTTATCCGCGCTCTGATTTCAAGCGGATGGGGATGAAGATTTATGGTTATAAAAATGATCCTCTCGGTGTTCGATTACTTCATCTCTCAAAAGAGTTCTTAAAAGCGGTTGATCAGGAATTTTACGAGGCGCTTGTTGTCGACACCGGTTGGGAAAACTATTTCACGCTGGAATGGCATAAACATGGTGATGTCATCGTTAAGGTAAATGATGACGCTGATGGTATTTTCTATATCGACAGCGGGACGGTAGTCACGCTTGATCAGGAGGAAAACGTTATTGCAACGCTTGGTTCCGGAAGTATCTTTGGTGAGATGGCCTATTTTGCCAAACAGCGGAAAAGAAATGCAACTGTTGTAACGGCGAGCGATGTCGTTTTGAGAAAAATATCCACCAAAGATTTTGAGAAACTTCCTGTCATACAAAAGATCTTCAAACGCATTGCCTCTCAGAGAGAAACAGGTTCTCCGGTGCTGTCATGATAACAGCACCGGAGTATTGGCTTGAACTTAATTGGATCTGAGAACGACATACTGGCTGTAGTTACCAGACCTGACTCTCAGTAACACCCGGTCGCTATCTGTTGACTGACTCAGCACCTGTTTCAGGTCGGCGACTGAGGTAATTCTGACTTTATTTACCTCTTCGATGAGCTGACCGGTTTTAAGACCTGACTGTTCTGCCGGACTATCCGGTAAAACTTCACTGACGATCACACCGTCACGATCCTGGTAGCCAAATTGCTCGGCGAGATCTTTGGTAAGATCCTGCACCGCCAGTCCGAAATCACCAAGTGCGCTGTCGGTGGTTTTTTTCTGGGCCAGCATACCGAAATCCGCAGGCTGTTCACCGATCTTTACATCCATATCGAGCGGTTTACCTTCTCTGATAAGATTGATCGTCACTTCGGTTCCCGGAACTATCAGGGCAACCCTGTTACGCAGGTCAGCAACATCTTTCAAGGCAACGTCGTTAAGCGATAACAGGACATCACCCTGCTTTATTCCAGCCATATCCGCAGGAGAGTCTGGCTGGGTTTCACTGACCAGTATACCCTCAGCTTTTTCAAGGCCGAAAGATTCGGCGAGGTTCTCATCGACATCCTGAATAGCAACTCCAAGCCAGCCGCGGGTCACCTTGCCATGTTTCTGCAACTGCTCCTCAATTGATTTAACCATGTTGATCGGGATAGCGAACCCGATACCCATGTAACCGCCGGTTCGACTGTAAAGAGCGGAGTTGATGCCGACTACTTCGCCGTGGATGTTGAGAAGCGGCCCGCCGGAATTGCCGGGATTGATCGCCGCATCGGTCTGGATGAAGTTTTCGTATTCATTGATACCGACCCTGCTCCGCCCTTTTGCGCTGACGACCCCCACGGTGACTGTCTGGCTCAGGCCAAACGGGTTGCCGATGGCTATTACCCATTCGCCAACCTCCAGGGCCTCAGAATCTCCCAGCGGGATTGTTGGCAGTGGATTTGGAACATTAATTTTTATCAGAGCAACATCAGACTGGGGATCTGTTCCAACCAACTCAGCCTCGACCTCCTGGTTGTCTGACAGTGTAACGGTAATTTTCTCTGCATTTTCGACAACATGATTGTTTGTGAGAATATGGCCGTCTTCGCTGATTATAAAGCCGGAACCGGCACCATACTGCTGTCTTTTCCGGGGTTGGGAATCAGGGTGTTGAAATTGGGGACCAAAGAAACGTTCAAAAAAAGGATGATTGAAAAATTGCTCCATATCCGGATTTGCTGCGCTGACAGTGCTTTCTACTCTGACGTGAACAACAGCCGGTTTGACATCTTTTACAACGCTCGAAAATGCTTTGGCGGAGCGATCGAGAATTTCTATATCTTTTTTTGAAGCCGCAGCCTGCACCATGGCGACATTTGCTACCATCAGAAATGAAATGGCAAACGCCAATAGTGCTCCGAAATAAAGTCTTTTTGTCCTGTTCATAGGGATCTCCGTTTATGTAGTTGGTTTTTCAGAGAGTGGTTATGATGAAACAGTAAACGGATAGGGAGGTGGGTCAAGCTAGATTACTGAATTGTAATCTTGGACCCCTGGACCCCACGAAGAGGCCCAGGGGGAGTACGTCTATTTTCTGATCATTTCAGCAATCTGAAAGGCGACCTCAAGGCTCTGTTCTGCATTCAGGCGCGGGTCGCAGGTGGTCTGGTAGTTCAGGTTCAGGTCGTCGTCAACAATGTCTCGGGCTCCGCCGGTGCACTCGGTGACATTTTCACCGGTCAGTTCAAAATGAACGCCTCCCGGCACGGTTCCTTCAGCCCAGTGAGTTTCAAAAAAACAGGTTAACTCAGAAAGAATCTCGTTGAAGTTGCGTGTTTTATGACCGCTGTCTGCGGTATAGGTGTTGGCATGCATGGGGTCACAACTCCAGACTATGTTTCGCCCCTCTCGCTTCATTTCCCTGAGAAGCGGCGGCAGTACCTTCTCTATTCGCGTTGCACCGAGCCTGGTGATCAGGGTCAGACGGCCCGCCTCATTTTCCGGATTTATAATA
Source organism: uncultured delta proteobacterium (assembly GCA_963776075.1). GTDB lineage: Bacteria > Desulfobacterota > Desulfobulbia > Desulfobulbales > Desulfocapsaceae > MADRE3. Next base: position 902 of record CAVZLG010000002.1, on the reverse strand, counting down.
TCGACAAGTCTTTTTCATATCATCGATATCATGATCAGGACCCACTTTAATACCGATAGGGTTCAAAACACCGCGTAGAAATTCAACATGGGCGCAGTCCGCCTGCCTGGTTCTTTCTCCAATCCAAAGCATATGGGCGGAGCAGTCGTACCAGTCTCCGGTGGTCGAGTCGATCCTGGTCAGTGACTCTTCATAATCGAGCAGCAGGGCTTCGTGTGAGGTAAATAATTGTGCCTGGGTTATCTGTGGATTTTCCATTGAGATACCGATGGTATCCATGAACTGAATGGCCTGATCGATCTGTTTTGCCAATCGGGCGTAGGAGCGGCCCATCGGTGATTGGGCGACAAATTCCTGGTTCCAGGCCTGGACTCGGTGTAGAGCGGCAAACCCTCCACGGGTATAGGCTCGCAGCAGGTTGAGCGTAGATGCCGCCATATTGTAGCCGGTCAGCATGCGCTTGGGTTTGGGGGTCCTGGCATCTACGGTCGGCTCAGCGTCGTTAACCATGTCTCCCGATAGGAAGATAACAGCAGATCGCCAACTTGTTCCGTATCGGAAGAGCGCGGCTTGGCATATCGTCCCGCAATGCGACCGACCTTGATCACTGATCCCCGCCTGCATAGGTAAGGGTAATGGCCATTTGCAGGAGCACCTTCAGGGTTTCCCTGATTTTTGGTGCGCTTACCTGGGAAAAATTTTCTGAGCAGTCACCCCCTTGGAGCAAAAATGCTTCGCCGGTTACCGCTTTTGCAAGAAGGGCCTTTAACGATCTAATCTCACCAGCAAAGACGAGCGGGGGGAAACGGGTCAACTCGGCGAGTACCTTTTCAACGGACTCTGGATCCGGCCAGCTTGGCTGCTGATGGGCGTGGAGTTTTTTCCAGCTCGATTTCGTCCAG
>CAVZLG010000001.1:0-237500 GCA_963776075.1 uncultured delta proteobacterium | reverse complement strand
AAAAAAGATATTATCTTAGACGTATCTGGTATTAGCACACCTTTCGGTGGGTTATCCCAAATGCGAGGGTAGATTACTTACGCGTTACTCACCCGTGCGCCACTCTACTAAAGTTCCGAAGAACTCGTTCGCGTTCGACTTGCATGTGTTAAGCACGCCGCCAGCGTTCGTTCTGAGCCAGGATCAAACTCTCCAGTTTGATATCCTAGACCAATCTAAAAGATTGGTTCTTTATATAGTGCTTAGTTTATATAAAGGCTCTCTTTTGAATTACTCAAAAAATTGCCCCTTGTGTCCGAAGACACGTGGGCCCGTTTGCTGTTGTTGTTATTCAGTTGTCAAGGATCGTTTAACACCGTCTGTACAAGACAAACAGTGCGCGCGCAATGAGTTGCGCGGCAAGAGCGTCAATCTAATCTTTTAACGCCCCTATGTCAATATGTTTTTTAGACTTATTGACTTATTTGTTGCCCCCCAGCACGCTCATCTACCGTTGCTGAAAGACCGCGGCAAACTACTTGATTGAGATGGGCTTGTCAATAGCTTTTGGTGAAAAATAAAAAAAAGATTAGACCCCTCAGCGTGTGGTTGCTATCTTATTCATAACATGGCACAAATGGTCTGGCTATTCGGGCAAGAGTTACCTATAGTCTCACTTTAAAGAAATATCACAAATACCAGTGGCTAAAGATGACAAATAAGAATGAGTTGCTTCGCTCTCTTCCTAAAGTTGATGAATGTCTATTAATATTGCTGCCTTACATTACGCAGAATATTGTTGCGACAGCCATCGCTAAAAAAGCTGTCCAATCTACAATTGATAGTGTCCGTCAGGATATTCTTGGCGGTAGGACAAGCAATGTTCCCAACAATCTAGAAGAGTGGACCAACTATTTTGTTGATGCAATTGAGCATTTTAATTCCTTTAACCTTTGCAGGGTGATAAATGGCACTGGTGTTGTTGTACATACGAACCTTGGAAGATCACTTCTGACAAAGACCGCGTCGGAGCAGCTGCTGTCAGCATCCAGCAATTATACTAATCTGGAATTTGATTTAAAAACTGGAAAAAGGGGGAGCCGTTATTCTCTTGTCGAAGATGTTATTTGTGATTTAACCGGTGCAGAAGCCGCACTGGTCGTCAATAATAATGCAGCCGCTGTTCTGATCGCCCTTGAAACATTGGCGCGGGGAAGTGAAGTTATTGTTTCAAGGGGCCAACTTGTTGAAATTGGAGGTTCATTTCGAATCCCTGACATCATGGCAAAGAGCGGAGCCTGCCTTGTTGAGGTTGGTGCGACAAATCGTACTCACCTCTATGATTATGAACGTGCCATAACCGAATATACCTCCCTTTTGCTGCGTGTTCATACATCAAACTTTCGTATGATTGGTTTTACCTCTGAAGTGTCAGCCGAGGAACTGGCTGAACTCGGCCGCCAACAAGGAATCGCGGTAATGGAAGATCTGGGAAGTGGTAGTTTTATCGATATGTCTCGCTTCGGGTTGCCTGGAGAGCCCACGGTACAAGCAGTCCTCAAGGCAGGAGTAGATGTCGTGACATTCAGCGGTGACAAGCTCCTGGGTGGGCCTCAATCGGGCATCATTGTTGGAAAGAAGAAGTTTATTGATCAAATTAAGAAAAATCCACTTAACCGGGCTCTGAGGATCGACAAATTTACACTCGCTTCGCTTGAATGCACTTTACGGAGCTATTATGACATTGAAAGGGCACTTGAAGAAATCCCCACCTTGAGGATGATAGGTGAAAGCCAGTCCGCTATAAAGAAACGCGCTCAGAGATTTCTTAAAAAAATCCGCAAAAAAGTGGCAACCAGTTGTACAAGTCGTGTTATTGAAACAAAATCGAGAGTTGGTGGTGGAGCGTTGCCAGAATATTCTCTTGCCAGCTGGGCGATTGAATTGGAGCTGCTTGACAGAGAGGTAAATGATCTGGAGCAGGATTTTCGATCGCTTGATGTACCCATTATCGGCAGAATTGAGAATAATCGCTATCTTCTTGATTTCCGGACTATACAAGAGCATGAAGTTGACGAACTCGCTGCTCTGATAATTGATTACTTCTGCTCGCACTGCTGAATCATGCGTCTTGAAACATTTCCCCTTACGACCATTCATGGCAGTCTCAATATTACCGACTTCGCTGTGTTCTCTTCGAGTTTTTTTGAGGCTGTCTGTGCCGAAATCCCGACTGCGCAATCTGTGCAGTTTCTAACCAGTAAAGCATTTTGCAGCATACCCTCCTCGCTGGGAGTTAAAGAGAGAAAAAAATGTTTTGACCGGGTACATGAAAAAAACATTCCAGAAGCGATAGATGATCAGTCAATACTATTCCCTCTACCTGTTAAAGGAGATGATCCTCTTATCGCTTTTGTAACTGACGTAGATCCGACAGTAGTAAAGCGAATGTCAGAAGATTGGCTTACTGAGTGTGCGACCTATTTCGTTGAACAATTTTTACAGATAAAGAACACAAGAGTCGACCCTGTAACAAATCTCTACAACAGCAACCTGCTCTTAGAAATTTTGAGCGCTGTTGATGAGAAATGGAACTATCAGGTAGTCGTAATTGAGATGCGGCCTCAGGCAAGACTCCCCAAAGATGTTCTAAATCATGTCAGGCGTGCAACGCGCTCCCTGATTGAATTTAATCGGTTTGGATTTCCCCTGTTTTATCTTGGTCACTCGGTTTTTGGATACCTGATTCCTGATAAAGAACGTGATTTTCCCAAGACGTTATGCCTTTCCCTGATCACATTTATGAAAAGTAAAGGGTTTAAACGTATACACTGCGGAAGCAGCAAGGTCCAGGAAAACCATGATACGAGTGATCACACTGAGAATTCGGGACTCCTTGTTCTCGATCAGGCATGGACGGCCCTTCATACTGCCTGCCGGAGAGGGCCCTTTGCCTTTTGCGATTATGATATTCTGGCCTACCCTGAACACTTTCCCCTGAATCGTCTTTCGAGAAGCATTATCTCAAAATTACAAAGAAGGTGGCGCAACAGTGAGAATCATTCGCTGATTTATTTTGTACCTGACTATCAGAAGCCAATGCAGATGGCAGATATTGTTGTGCGTTTTCTTGGACAGAATAATTACGTGATCAGTGAGGCAGGAATTTTTGTAATCAAAAGGAATTCGACTGCTGAGGAATCAAAAAAATGGGCCCAGGTAATAATCGATAAGCTGGTTGAAGAAAGAGGAGATGGGTTCTCTCTGTCTGCGGCTGTCAGTGAATACCCATTTCAGCACTACTCAAAAACTGAAATCATTAGAAATTGTCAAAAGGCAATCTTGCATGGTGAATTCCTTGGATACAGGAGTGTTGTAATATTTGATGCTGTCAGCTTGAACATAAGCGGTGATATATATTTTGGGGAAGGGGACTTGTCAGGCGCAGTTCGCGAATATCGACGAGGCTTGGAGCTCGATCCAGATAATATCAATCTTCTCAACAGTCTTGGTGTTACGTATGCTTTGATGAACAGGGGCACCGAGGCGCAGCATACATTTCAGAAAGTTCTCGATCAGGAGCCGTCAAATTTTATGGCCCTTTATAATCGTGGCCTTGGGGAACAGGCTAATCTCAATCATGGGAAGGCTGTACACTATTATTTAAGAGCTCTTGAGGTATACCATCAGGACGATACCGCTGAGCAAAATGTGCTGAATGATCTATCATACCAGCTGGGAACAGCATACTTTTATAACAAGGATTATGAAAAATCGAAAGAATGGCTTGTAAAATGGTATAATAATCAGGATGATAACAGAGGGCGGGGAAAATGTTGCCGATATATCGGAATAAGCTGTTTTCATCTCGCCATAACCATTGAGGCAATGACCTGGCTGCAGCGGGCACTTGCCTTTGATGAAGATGATGCAGAGGCATTATCCATCCTTGGTGAGTTGTATCTGGTCGAAAAAGAGGGAAACGACATTGCCTTGAAGTTAATGGAGAAAAGCCTCGAACTGGAAGGTAACGACCGTCAGTTCATGATCAGGTTCGCCAGGGGACTTAACGTTTGTGGCAGGTATACTGATGCTATACCCATTTTAAAAAATTGTATAAAGAGCAGTAAATTCAGAGCTGCTGCCTGGTTTGAGTTATCAGTTTCGTATAAAGGTTTGAAAAAATATAATAAAGTACGATATTATTTAAATAAATTGATTGATAGTGAAAACATTTCCCCGGACATAAAGACAAAAGCTCGGCATTTTTATTCCGAAATAAAAACAGGGTAGAGAGCTCTATGAAATTTGTAGAACGCAGGAAAATTAAAAGGGAACCGAAATATATTTTAGACAACTCAATAGTTGGTGATTCTTGGCGATTGTTTCGTATCATGGGTGAGTTTGTCGATGGTTTTGATGCAATGTCCGCGGTTGAGGTCCCTGCAGTAACCATTTATGGTTCCGCACGAACGCCCAAAGACCACCCTTGGTATACACTAACAGAAACTATATCCAGAGGGCTTGCAGAAGCAGGCTATGCGGTAGTCACTGGTGGCGGTCCGGGAATCATGGAAGCAGCCAACAAGGGGGCATCCGAGGGTGGAGGCGTATCCATTGGTTTAAATATCAGCCTCCCACATGAGCAGGAGCCCAATCCGTATGCCAACTTCCCGTTACATTTTAAGTATTTTTTTATCAGAAAAGTAATGTTTATGAAGTATTCTCAGGCCTTTATCTGTATGCCTGGCGGCTTTGGATCGATGGACGAATTATTCGAATCGTTAACCTTGATTCAGACTGAAAGAATAAAGCCTTTTCCAATTATTTTAGTCGGAAGTGATTTCTGGTCTGGACTTGTTGGCTGGCTTAAGGATACAATGCTTGGTAGTGGTAACATAAGTAGAGAGGATCTTGACCTATTCACAATACTCGACGACGCCGATCAGGTGATAGAGTTTGTGAGGAAAAATGTTGTTATATGATTAACTGATCCGGTGACGAATCGGATCCCTTAATCCTTGAAATTAATATATCTGACAAATCTGGGAGAGAATACTCCTGTTTGAGCTTTTTGAGAGGTGAGTGAATGGCGCAAATCGATGCATTTTTCAAACTAATGAACGATGAGGGTGCTTCAGATTTACATATGGTTGCAGATCAGCAGCCTGTGTTGAGGATTCTCGGCGATATGGAGCGGGTCAAGTTCAAGAAGATGGGCAATGAAGAGCTGAAGGCCATGCTCTACGAGATTTGTCCGGAAGACAAAATTAAAATGTTTGAGGAATCTGGAGATATCGATTTTGGTTATGAAATCCCGGGTCTTGCTCGATACCGTTGTAATTTTTTCCAGCAGAAGTATGGCATCGGAGCGGTTTTCAGAGAAATTCCAAGTGACATTATGTCCTGCGAACAACTGGGTCTGCCAAAAGTTGTATCACGGCTTGCCCACTTACCCAAAGGTCTTGTTCTGGTGACCGGACCAACCGGCTCCGGTAAATCTACGACGCTCGCAGCTATTGTCGACGAAGCGAACAAGACAAGAAAAGACCATATACTGACCATTGAAGATCCTATCGAGTTTGTTCATCGCAGCCAGAATTGTGTCATCAATCATCGGGAAGTCGGAACCCATACACGTGGATTTGGTCAGGCACTCAGAGGAGCGCTGCGTGAAGACCCCGATATCATCATGGTTGGTGAAATGCGTGATCTCGAAACAATCTCTCTTGCAATGGAAGCTGCCATGACCGGTCATCTCGTTTTTGGTACGCTTCATACGTTGAATGCGATGAAGACCGTTGACCGTGTTATTGAAATATTTCCAGCAACCCAGCAGGGGCAGGTCCGTTCAACCCTTGCCGATGCACTTAAAGCAGTCGTGTCGCAAACACTTTTTAAAAGAACCGATATCAAAGGCCGCTGCGCGGCATTGGAAATCCTCATTGCGACGCCCGCAGTGCGTAACCTGATCAGGGAGGGTAAAACATATCAGATTCTCTCTGCAATGCAGACCGGGAAGAAATATGGCATGCAGACGATGGATGATGCAATTCTCGCATATCTCGATAAAAAGATGATCAGTGCTGATGATGCCTACTCAAATTCAATTGAAAAAGCGAAATTTCTCAAATATTTGAGAAAGCCTCCAACTGATTTTACTGAAGTCTAGTAGTTTATTCCCATCACCTGGCATTGAGCAGACAGGTGACGCTTTATTCCCTTTTGGCGGAGGTTTTTATTTTAAAGCCTCCGTTCTCTCCAATAACGGTCACGCTTCCATTATGACCAGTGGTCAACATAGTTATTCCCAACCTTTCAGCTGATGCTCTGGTAGTCGCTGATGGAAATAATTTGTTATCGCCGGTTCTTGCAGATACTATCATGTAACGAGGGTTCACTGTTTTAAGAAATTCCGGGGAATTCGAGGTTGATGAACCATGATGAGGGGATAGGAGGATGTCATGGGCAAGTTCTCGTTCTTCCTCAATCAGCGTTCTTTCTTTCGAAGCGCTGATGTCACCTGGGAATAAAATTGTAAAATATTGGGTTTTTAAACTGACGATCAGGCCGGTATCATTATTGTCAGTTCCTGAAATCTCAAAACTTTTTCCCTGTTTTACTTCATGGATCTGATCGCCAATAATTGACAATGTCGCAAACGTATCGGATATGAAGATTCCATCCCGTGGGTAGTTAATAGTAACATGATATTTCAGAGCATTTGAAATAAGGGAATGGTATCCCGGTTTAGCTGACTGGTTTTTCGGAATCCATAAACGGGATGGCCGAAATCTTTCCAATAGGGCTGTTATCCCGTTATAGTGATCGGCGTCAGCATGAGTAAGGATAATATCATCAATACGCCCGACACCTTGCGACCAGAGGTAGGGGGCAATTATTTTTTCACCACAGTTGAAACCTGGGGTCGTGGTGGCACCAGCGTCAATGAGAACAATTCTGCCTCCCGCCAGTTGTAATAAATTTGAACTTCCCTGTCCCACATCGATAAAAGAGACCGAGTCTGACTTTCGTAATTTGTTGTTCAGGCCTGAAATTGGAAATACAAAATAGACCAGTGTAACAGTAATGGCTAGTATTGCGTATAGTCTCATCTGTTTTGAGGTGAGTGAGATAATCAAAAGTAGAGAAACATAGTAAAGTATTATGGCAGCTATGTGTATATCTGGCACCCAGAGAACACTCATGGGAATGGTACTGAGATAAACAATATAATTGGTGACAATGTCAAGTGACCATGTGCCAAATCGCAGAACGGCCTCTGCCAGCGGAGGGTAAATAAACATAAGTGGTACGGCAAGGAATCCACAGGGCAGCGCCCAAAAACAGATAAGAGGTTCAACAATAATATTTGCGGGCAGGGTGACGGTCGAGAGTTGATTAAAGTGATATATCAGAAGTGGCATCGTTCCAATCGTAGCGCTGATGGTTATGACAATTAATTCGACCGTTCTGCGTATCAGCAGGTTGTGTAAACGTCGTGTATCGAACTTTAACTGATGGGAAGGCATGAACGACAGTATTCTTGGAGTCATTAATACAATTGAGGCAACGGCCGCAAAAGAGAGCTGAAATGATGCGGATTTTAAAGATAAAGGATCAATAATCAGTATTATCAGCGCAGCAGCTGCAAGAATCGTCATGTGTGATTTTGGTCGATTGACGCAGAAGGCGAGAATAAACATTAGGGACATGATGAGCGATCTTGTAACAGGTGTGTTTGAACCTGCCAGAAGTGTATAAAAAAGGAGTGGCCCGACACAGAGTATCATCGATAGCTTTCTGGCATTGAAGGTAAGCATTAGACGGGTCGATAACCTCGTCAGGTAATAAAACAGTGAGAATAGGAAAAAGCCGAGCAGTGCCATGTGCATTCCTGATATAGCCAGTATATGTGCAACGCCACTACGTTTGAAAGCATCAAGCAGATCTTTTGAAATTTTCGATCTGTCTCCTAACAGAACAGCCTGATACAAGGCAGCGTGATTTTCCGGTAATGTTGTTGATAAATAGTCAGAGATGACAGTTCTCGTCTTTTCAATGAAAAATGAGAAATTAGTATAAAGACCCTTGTTGGGCACTGAGTCAATCTCATGAATTAGAAGAGCGGAATTGACGCTGCCAAGGAGGTGAATCTGTTTTTCAGCGAGATATTTCCCATAATCAAACAGTCCTGCAGCTTTAGCAGACCGCGGTTTTTTGAATATCCCCCTGACGATAAAGGATTCACCTGGCACTATTGTTTTCGGCCATTCTCCCGTTAACTTCAGCAGAACTGCACCAGAAACAGGTAGTAAACGATCATTGTTTTCTAGTCTTAGAAATGCTGACTCGGCGATAATTTTCTGTTCTTGATCCGTTCCTGTTACCATCTTTGCAAGAGTTGCAATCAGGACGGCTTCCTGAGTATTCTCAAAAAGATAAGAGATATTGGTAATATCTGGCTGATGATTTTCATGTTGTGAACCGTGCCAATAACCGGTTAACAGAAAACAGAAAGCGAGCGCGATGATCGCTTCATCATTGAGCCCGAAAAGAACCAGCAAAAATAGAATGAGCGTGCAGATAGAGAAGAAAATTACTGCCAGGCCTGAATGAGAAGGAAAATGAAAGGAGAGAATTAGGCCGAGAATAAAGCAGAAGTTCAGGGTGAAAAGGAGAAAATGTTTGAACTGTTTGTAAGGGATAATCACAAATATTTTCTTATGATTGCCAGGTGGGCAGGAATAACATCTTTATGTTGATTCATATAGTCGTTTGCCTTTTCACCTGTGTCTTTTCGAAATTCATCAGAGCTGACCAACTGGTCAAGTGTGCTAAAGAGGGTAGTGCTGCCTGAGACCTTAAGAGCGGCCTGGTTCTTAATGAGTTCCTGGCTGATCTCCAAAAAATCATCCATAAACGGGCCAAATAGGCACGGAATGCCGTGAAACGTCGCCTCAAGAGGGTTATGCCCCCCCTCAGGAACAAGACTGCCACCAATGAAAGCAATGTCACATACGGAATAGAGTTCTGCGAGATCGCCGATTGTGTCGACGATGAGGAGATCGGCTAACAGATCTGGACGAGAAGAATATCGCCTTAAGGAAAAGTTGAATCCGTCTGCAAGAGCAGCAATATCGTCCGCCCGAGACGGTTGTCGTGGCGCAATACCAAGATTGAGATGCTGATGTTTTGAGATGAGTTTCTTATAAACAGAGAGTATTATTTCTTCTTCGCCAGGATGCGTTGATCCGCATAGTATGAACAAATTTTCAGGGGAAACGGTAAATGGTATCGAAGATTCTGACCTGGTTGAGATGCCTGAATTATATTTCAAATTTCCTAACGTATTCAGTTTGTTTTTGCTGATGCCAAGATGGTACATATTGTCAGCATCAACATCTGTCTGCATGCAGAGTGAGGAGAAGTGATTGAACATGGGTTTGAAAAAAAAATGGAAGCTTCGGTACTTTTCCATAGATTTTTCTGAGATCCTGCCATTCACCAGTATTGCTGGTATGTCATTAGAATGAAGAGAAGCAAGCAGATTTGGCCAAAAATCCGTTTCCACCAGAACGAATAGGTCTGGATTAATCTTTTTAATAAACATTTCCACCACGAAATATATATCCAATGGAAATGGGACAATTTTATCAACGAGTGAGCTAACCATCTCTTCTGCCAACTTTCTTCCGCTGGTAGTTGTTACAGAAAAGACGATGAAGGTTTCAGGTTCCTCTCTGGTGATTTCTTTTATCAGGGGAACTGCAGAAGTTGTTTCTCCAACAGAGAGGGCATGTATCCAGATAACCGGACCTGTTTTGTCAGCTTTCTGGAGTGATTTGAGTCCATGACCAAGGCGGGGCAATAATGAGTGCCATTTCTCTTTACTGGTAAAATAAATATACGACAGATAGAGAATTATCAGCGGAGCTAAAAGCAGTTGTAAAATATTATAAAATAGTCTCATTAGTCTATGATCAAGGATGAAAATCAGTTGATAATACCATATGAGAAATGAGATAAAAAGAGTTCTCTCTCATTTTTGTATAAATGAATATCAGTTAACCTATTGTTATGAATATTATTTTATTAGAATCATCTGAAATCGTAGAGCACAGAGCTGTTATTGAGGATGAACGTGCAAAACATATTGCAAAAGTCCTGAGATCGTCACCAGGTGATTCAATCCGTGTGGGCGTTGTCAATGGATTAGCGGGGAGCGGTATCATTGGAAAAATTAACAGAAGGCCTCCCTATTCTGTTGAATTAAAAATTTCTTTGACTGATCATCCACCCCTCCCTTCAAACGTGGATATTGTTCTGGCGCTGCCAAGACCGATCATGTTTAAGAGAATCTTGAGTCAGGCTACCACACTGGGAGTGAAAAACTTCCACATTATCAATGCCAGCAGGGTGGAAAAAAGTTTTTGGGATGCTCATGTCATTGATCAAGACAGATATCGTCAACATCTGCTCAAAGGTTTGATGCAGGCGGTAGACACACGGCTGCCAACCGTCCATTTTCATAAAGGATTTAAAACATTTATTGACTCTGAAATATATATATTAAAGCAAGATTACCGGTATCTGGTCGTTGCCGATCCACGGTTTTCTAAAATGTGCACGGAAACACTTGGCGAGGGGCCGGGGCGCGTTTTGCTTGCCATTGGCCCTGAAGGTGGCTGGATTGATTATGAGATCGACAGGATGGTGCGGTCAGGGTTCGTGGGTTTTGGCAATGGCAGTAGAATTCTCAGGGTAGATACTGCCGTTATCGCTCTGCACAGTATGCTTGCAACCTCAAATCGCAGCGAGATATAATTATAAGTCGGTGTCTGACTGGTTGAAAAACTGATGAATCTCAAGGGCGAGTGCCGGGCCGATGCCGGCAACATTTCTCAAATCTTCAATTGATGCACGAGAGATCGCTTGCAGACTGCCGATTGTCTTTAACAGCGCCTTTTTTTTCTCTTTACCAACTCCGGGTATCTGGTCCAGGAGAGAAGAAAATGACTGCTTTCTCCTGAGCGACCGGTGAAAGGTTATCCCAAAACGATGCGCTTCGTCTCTGATCTTCATGAGGTAGAGTAGAAGCGGATTATGGGGTGGCAGGAGAATCGGGTTTTTCCTTCCTGGTCGATAAAGTTTTTCCCCTTCATCCTCTCTCTCTTTTGCTATCCCTATAAGATTGACAGATTCAAGTAATCCGAGATCTGAGGCAACCGCTTCGGCGACCCCCAGTTGCCCTTTTCCGCCGTCGACCATAAAGAGGTCTGGCAGGTCGTTATCTTGAAGAGCCTTTGAAAATCTGCGATGGATTACCTCTCTCATCATCGCATAATCGTCCGGGCCCTTTACCGTATTGATTTTATAATGACGATAGTTCTTCGGTGCCGGTTCTCCAGAATAAAAACTAACCAGTGAACCAACCGCATGCGTACCGCTGATGTTTGAAATGTCTAGACATTCAATTCGCTGAGGAAGAACGGGAAGATGCAGTTTTTTCATCATATTTCCCGCAAGATCGTTCCATGACCGCTTTTTATTATCCTGCTCATCGAAGAGCTGCCTGGCATTGGTGTGAGCCATTCGAATTAATTCCTTTGGTTCTCCACGCTGAGGAATACTAAGGGTAACTATCTTTGCAGACAGGTCTGAGAGCCGTTCCGCCATGACCATTCTGTCTTCAAAGTCGTGAGGCAGGAGTAATTCCGAAGGTGGGAGGTTAGATTCATCATATAATTGTTTGCATACCTGAGACAAAATTGCCTGGTCATCGCCATAGGGGTCTTCAAGAAAAAAACGACGACTCCCACCAAGAATGCCTTTTCGTATATAAAGCAGGGCCACAGAGACCGAGACCCCCTGACGATAAAATCCGAAAACATCCCTGTCTTTTTGTATATTTGAAAGGACGATCTGTTTTTCGAGCGTTTTATCAAGTGCAACAATCCGGTCCCTTAAAAGTGCCGCTTTTTCAAACTCCTGCAATTCCGCCGCATGAGTCATCTCCTTTTTCAGGTTCTTGAGTAATCGCTTGTTGCGCCCTTCCAGGAACATGATGACGTTATTTACCATTTCCTGGTATTGGCCCATGTCAGCTTTGCCGGCACAGGGTGCAAGACAATTGTTCATCTGGTGATTCAGGCAAGGCCTTTTACGGGGTCTGAGTCTTGAGCCCTTGCATCTTCTGAGCGGAAACAGGGAGTAGAGGAGTTTGAGTGTGGACCACATCGCCGATGAAGAGGAGTAGGGACCAAAATATCGCGCACCATCTCTTCTCTTTCGTCTGGTCATAAACACTCGAGGCCACTCCTCCTGAATAGTCACTTTGATGTAGGGATATGATTTATCATCGCGTAAAATTACATTGTACTTCGGACGGTGTTTTTTTATGAGAGAGGATTCAAGGATCAGGGCCTCTTTTTCCGTATTGGTCATGAGGGTGTCAATTTTGCTCACTTGCCTGAGCATAACAGAGGTCTTGCTGTGACCGGGTCCTGAATAGTGTAGATAGGTCGACAACCTTTTAAAAAGATCTTTTGCTTTTCCGACATAGAGCACTGTAGAAGCTTTATCGAGCATCAGATACACGCCGGGAGCGTGCGGAATAGATGAGAGGAACTCCTGATCTAACATGATAAGGTTAATTTTTATAGCATTGAAGGTGTTGGCGGATTCGAGCTCTTTGTACCTGGTTTTTTAAATTGATGATTGACAAACAGTAAGACGGCCTGCTTATATTTCCAGCAGTGAAATGAAATTTTGACCCTCAAGAACGCTCTGACAATATAATGAAATTTTACCATAAAATATCAATAGATCGTCTTAATCAAAAATATATATCAGGTTGGTGTTATAACAGATTCAATAAAAGAAATGTTGTTAAGCTTTGCTTGAGATACAGAGGTGAGATTATTAGCCGGACATCAGCCAACATTTTCAGAGAAGACCTCCTCGAACTTGATCTTCACCCAACAGGCAAATGTGGTTTCGAATTGATCATAGATCCTCCCGTGGCCCGTTTTGAGAAAAAGGCGTACACGCTGACCCTGGAGCATTCATTACGCCCGCTGGCGGTTATTGACTCTGAGCTGTTTAACCGTGAGAAAAAAGAAGGGCTCAGAGAAAAAGTAGGTTCTCTACTGCCTTCATTTCCACGATCTTACCCACTGCTCTTATTCATGCACATTCCCAAAACTGCAGGAACAACTTTTAACACACAGGTCTCTACACTTCTTCCGAGAAACAAAATTGCAACCCATATAGAACTCGAGGACAAAAACAGATACAGTGCCCTCGCGGATAGGAAGTATTACCTGTCCGGTCATCTTCGGTTTGGGATCTTTAAAGAATATCTCTGTCATGGTGATTTTCAACTCTACACTATTGTCAGAGAACCATACGCTCATCTGCACTCCCATCTGAAATGGATGATTCAGACAGCAAATGAGAATTCTGACAACTATTTCAAGCACAGCAATACAGTTATTTATGAACTGGGGAAGAAAACTGGCAGATACCGAGTTTGATTCGGCAGCGCATCTTGCCCATTTTGTGCAGAACATCAGTGCCGTTGAATCCCGTTTTTTTGATAACATGCAGACACGTTACTTTTGTAACCAGGAAATTGACCGGGTATCAGGTGTTGATCTCGACCTGGCAATAGAAAACACGCGCTCCTTTGAAATGATTGGAACTACAGAGCGATACAATGAATTCATCAACCGATTTATTAACTTGCACAAGTTACAGAAAATAGACACATCAAGGCAGCTTAATCGATCAAAATCGTTGCCCCTGTTCGATAGAGAAGATTCTGACGTAAGGCAGGTTCTCTACCCTCTGGTACAGTACGATTTGCGCTTATATAAACATATTATAAAAGAAGTGATGATCAGGTGAGGTCTCAAATGTCTCATCTCTAGACATTAACTCTGCTCCTGGATATGTGACTCAGTCTTTCATTATTTACCCGGCAGCATAAACGGGGTATTGTTGGTGCGGGCATAATATCTATCTCTTTTAACCAGAAACCATCTAACTATGCTATGGCCAAGGTAAGTGTAATAATTCCCTGTTATAATCAAGGGCTCTATGTCTCTGAAGCTGTAGACTCAGTTCTAACCCAAACCTATCAGGATCTTGAGATAATCATTGTAAACGATGGATCTACCGACGAACAGACGAACACGCTGCTGGAAGTATTCGACCGTGATAAAACAAAAGTAATCGTAACCTCGAACCAGGGACTGGCTGCGGCGAGAAACAACGGAATTTCAGCAGCGAGTGGCCAATATATCCTCCCTCTTGATGCCGATGATCGCATAGCGCCGCTCTATATCGAAAAGGCGGTTCAGCTGCTTGACTCGGAACCTGATACTGGTATCGTTTATTGTCGTGCCATGCTCTTTGGTGCCGTCGAAAGCGAGTGGGTCCTGCCGGTGTATAGTCTTGAAGAGATGTTGAAGGACAATGTGATTTTTTGTTCAGCTCTTTTCAGGCGTGAGGACTGGGAAACAGTCGGAGGGTACGATACCGGCATGATATATGGCTGGGAGGATTATGATTTCTGGTTGTCTTTAATAGAGAGGGGCAGAACGGTCAGACAGCTTGACAGTCATCTGTTCTATTATAGAGTCTCTCCTGATTCGATGGTCAGGACGAAGGAAAAATGGCAGAAAATCGAGATGTTTACACGTATTTTCCATCGTCATCAGGAGTTTATCGGTAAGAACATTGAGGTCTGGATTGGAAGTCTTATAGAGTTGCGTGAACCCTATCATACATGCAGACTCTATATCGATAATGGAAATGGTCTTAACGAGGGGGATAGCATTGTCAGAAAAATAATAAAGGGGACACAGCGAATTTCTTTTGAGCTGAGTACAGTTTCAAAACCAAGAAAAATTCGTTTAGACCCGATTGATTGTTCAGCGTGTATAAAAATTGAAGATCTGATTATTCATGAAACAGATGGTTCAACCAGTTTGGCTACCGATAATTTATCAAGTAATGCTGTGCATAGAAGTGGGAATGTCTTCATGTTTTCAGATAGTGACCCTCAGATAACCATACCGATGCCCCGGAACGGAAGCACTATTCACTCACTTGAGCTGGAACTTACCGTTCTATCGGTTGGAAATCAGTCATTGAGAGAAATAATAGACTACCAGAAAAATCATTTTAATTGTCCTGTTGCTTTACACAAGAGCGTTGCTGGGTGGTTGCGAAAAAATATTACAGGTCAGCGCTGATATGGGGGTATGGCTCAGTCGTCTGAAAAAAAACATTCGATCGATCAGGCAAATTGTTCGTGAAAGGCACTTTTGTCTTCTAAGGTATCTTTCAAGTATTGATGATGACTATTATATACAGAACGTACCAGGTGTAGAAAACGATTTTGAGCGAAGCCCTCATCCCTTATTTGATACTGTATATTATCGTAACCGGTATTTAGAAAAATCATTTAAAGGGCACCCGTTCTGTCATTTTATGACTGTGGGGGTCGCCAAAGGCTATAAGCCGGGTCCTTTCTTTGACTATGATATTTACGAGAAAAATACCGACTGGCAACAGGGGCGTGTAAATCCCCTGAAGCATTACCTTGAGCGACGGAATACTGACTGGCCGAGTACAGGAATATTTTTCGATATTCAATGGTATAGAGATAAAACGCCAATACTTTATCAGGTCAATATCGACCCAGTTAAACATTATAGACTTCATGGAGCGGGAGAGGGTAAGAGCCCTCTGCCATTTTTTGACCCAGAATTCTACCTGAATTCCATACCGGAAAATCCGCACGCCTCTGCCGACCCGTTCTCCCATTATCTTATCTATGGAATCCTGGAGGACAAGCAACCGTGCCCCTGGTTCGACCCTGTATTTTACAAAGAAAAATATTCAAGCGTTATCGGAGAGTTATTTCCGCTTGAACATTACGTTAAGCTGGGTCTGTCTGACGGAAATTACAGTGTGGAGAGATTGGAACGTCTAGAATCAAAACCTCTCATATCCATAATTGTACCCGTCTACAATGCTGACCCATTTCTTCTGAATTATTGTATCCAATCTGTTATAAATCAGCAGTA
This sequence comes from uncultured delta proteobacterium, assembly GCA_963776075.1. Classification (GTDB taxonomy): domain Bacteria; phylum Desulfobacterota; class Desulfobulbia; order Desulfobulbales; family Desulfocapsaceae; genus MADRE3. The sequence continues at coordinate 221,421 of CAVZLG010000001.1, read as the reverse complement.
TCCTCATTGGCAATTGTGTCTTGCAGATGATGGAAGCAGTCGGGAAGGACTTAGGGATCAACTCGAGAAATGGGGCAAGCAGGACAGTAGAATAAAAATCATTTATAATGAAAATAATCAAGGGATATCAGCTGCATCTAACGCTGCAGCAACCTTGGCTGATGGTGATTATCTAGGGTTTCTTGACAACGATGATGAATTAACCCCGGATTGTCTCTATCACATAGCTGAAACGATTTCCAGAACATCGGCAGAGGTTGTATATACGGATGAAGACCTGATAGGCATAGATGGTGGCAGATTATCGGTTTTTTATAAGCCTGATTTTAACAAGGTGCTCTTGCAGTCTCATAATTATATCACCCATTTTCTGGTAGTCTCCAGCCCCATATTTACTAAATGCCAAGGATTTCGATCTGAATATGACGGTGCACAAGATTTTGATCTAATGCTGAGAATATCAGATTTGACCGATAAAATCGTTCATGTACCACTGATTCTCTATCACTGGAGAGCGACTAAAACCTCAACAAGTATAAATCATAGTCAGAAGAGCTATGCTCATGAGGCTGGTAAAAAGTCACTTGCTGCGTATATCGATAAAAACTCGAACGGGGTTAGTGTTGAAGATACTGATATCAATTATTTTTATCGAATAAAGAAGGAGACATATCTCCAACCGACTGTAAATATATTGGTCTGGGCCAACCAGCCTCAGGTAGATGTTGAGAAATTTACCAAAATACGAAAGGATACAGCGTATGAAAAATGTGACTTCATCTTGATATCAGCCCAGTTGGAAGCAGAGGACAGTGGCCTGGATAAACTGAAGTCGCACATATCTGAAGGTATTTATTTAGAGAAGAGTACGCATTTTATAGTCAAAGCCCAATCCCTGACGGATGTTATTGCTTCCTGCGATTGTGATTTTCTGGTGTTTCTTGATTCAACAGTCTCTAGCGTTGAGAGTGGTTGGCTGAGTGAACTGGTGTCTCAGGTCAAATCGGCAGGGGTTGGAATTGCCTGTGGGCGTTTTTCATATCCTGAAGGTGATGGAATATCATATGCTGTACCTGACCTGAACAGTAAGGCACCAGAATACTATCTTTCATTCCTGACCTCATGCTCAAGGCATCTCAACGGCCTGCACTGTTCTCAGTTTATACAATTTTCCCCATGGGATATCTGTATAATAAGAAGACAGGACTATAATAGCCTGGGAGGTTTTGATCATGAAAATTTTCCTTCACTCTTTGCAATGACGGATCTTGCTCTCCGGGCCGTTCAACCCGGTTTTGATATTGTCTACACGCCATATGCTCGAGTTATCGGAGAACGGGAACTATTTGGCTGCCATGAGCTGGACAAAGACGCGTGTTTGGCTGAAAAAATCAATTTTCAATCGAAGTGGCGAGATACCCTTAAAAAAATGGATCCCTACTACAATTTGAATATTCTCGATGAGCATAATGTTGACAGGAATGAATTTTTCAGCTGGTTCATTGGCTGATTTCATCCCAGGAAAGTCTTGACTTGAGCTACCAATTTAATTAGGTAAGGCACCATTTCTTAATCAATCTATACGTGAAGTCTCTGTTGGAGGGTAACTATTACCAGCAGTTTACGATAAAACCAAAGGTGTAGTAATGAGTTTACCGCTCATATCAGTTGTTATTCCGGCTTATAATCATGAGCGTTTTGTCGGTGAGGCCATCGAGAGTGTTCTTGACCAGTGCTGTGGAGACCTTGAGTTGATCGTGGTCGATGACGGTTCAACGGACCGGACAGCTGAAGTAATAAAAGGGTACACTGACAAGCGATTACGTTACTATCATCAGGAAAACCAGGATGCCTTTAATACCATAAACAGAGGTATCAGTCTTGCCCGCGGACACTTTATCTCGATCTTGAATTCAGATGATGTGTATGAAAAAAACAGGCTTGAAAAACTTGCTGCAGTTCTCGAAAACAAGAATTGTGTCTGTACCTTCAGTGATGTAATTCCAATTTCAGATGATGGTGAACATTTTTCGGACCCACAATTCGGCTGGAACATCTGGCATAAAAAAAATCGTGATTTTTATTTTGAGTGTGGAGATCTTTATACTGCTTTTCTCAAAGGGAACTTTATGGTTACCACCTCAAATCTGTTTATGACTGCAGATGCAGCCAAGTAAGGTCGGACCGTTCTGTTCACTTCGCTACCTGCATGATTATGATTTTATCTTTCGGATGATGAACACCTTTCCAGCCCAGGTTATTATGCGGATGATCTGCAACTACTACGTTATCGGATTCACAGTGGCAACACCCTGGGCGAGGCAGCAATTAGTGGAAGACTGCAGGATCAGGAACTAATCAGGAAATATTTACTTGCAGTAATTCCTGATGATTTAAGACAATATGTGGAAGCAGGAAGTGATCGGCTGGTTGAGTTGGAACAGGAACTGAACAGGGTAAGAATGCAGCTTAATCCTCCTGAGTCAGCAGGGGGTTAAATCAGCCTTTAGAAACCTTCAGCAAGCATTGAGAACTGGCTGGGGAAGAAAGATCTTCATTGATAGGTATGTGATACCGTATTAGATTTATGAATTGGCAAAAATTTTATTCACTTGAGAAACTGATTCAAAAAGGCAGGCAACTTGTCAGAAAGTTGTGATGTTGTAACTTTTGATCTTTTTGACACACTGTTCATTCGCAGGATTCATGATCCGGATTTGGTTAAATTGCCGGTAGCGCGCTATATTGCAGCACGTGCAGCGTCGTTTTGGTCTTGACATTTCATGGCAGAAAATTCAGAAAATCAGAGACCGGACAGAACAGAATCAGCGTAAAGAAACCGGGTTAACCTTTGAAGACCAGGAGGCCTGTTATCCGGTATTCATGAGGAAGAGTCTTGAGCAGATATTTGGTGACCACTACGAGGAGCAACTACTCGAGGATGTGACCGGTTACGAGCTTGAGATGGAGAGCCGTATGCTGGTTCCGAGGAAAAAGCTCGTTGACTGGCTTTGCTGAACTGCATGATATTGGAAAAAAAATATATATAATATCTGATATATATTTGCCTGCAGAACACCTGAAAAGACTCGTTGAACGAGGTGGTTTTTTACAATATACATAGATGATCTTGTTTCATCTGCTGATACATTTCTGTGCAAAGGCTTCAGGCAAAGCATTTCCACTGGTAAAGAAACGTTTTGGCCTGGATACGTCATCCTGGCTTCATATCGGAGATAATCCTTTCTCTGATGGGCTTGAGGCCCGCACAGTTTGGAATTCAATCTCTTGTTCTGCATGATGGTTCAGAAAAACATCGTAAAGCCCTGGTAAAGAGATACGTCAATTACAGTAAGGGAAGTATGTTTTATCGGGGCAGGGCGCTCCAGCAGCTGATGCTCCCTCATGAAGGGGAAAATATAGCACAGACAGCACTTTACACAGAAGGGTACAACTTTCTGGGCCGATGATCGGTGCCTTTGTCCAATGTATTGCTGAGGAGAGCCGACGACTCGGTATTACTAAAGTTTTTTTCCTTTCACGAGAAGGATATACATTTAAAAAAGTTTGGGAGCAATGCATACCGTTACTGTTTCCTGATGGCAACCTGCCTGAGATAGAATATTTATATGTCAGTCGAATGGCATTAGCCGGTGCAAGTTGTGCTGATGACGGGCTTACCCGTACCAGTGTGAGTATTGCATTTTTGCCTCCGGGAAATCGAGATTTTCGTGATATTGCCAGAATTTTCCAGCTTGATCTTAAATTCGTTGAAGCCGCACCTTGAACGTCATCACCTGACACCTGAAACCTGTTTGGTGCCCCGGCACGAAGGGTTTGAAAAAACCAATCGACTCCGTTTGATGGAATTGATTGATGATGAACTCTTTCAGCAGGAGGTTAAACGCCAGATGTAAACCTGCCAATAGTGCTCTTATTAGATATCTTGAAGACCTTCAGTTCTTTGACCACGAGCAAGTTGCAATTGTGGATATTGGATGGCTTGGGACGATCCAGAGATTTTTCTACAACGCAATCAAAAAAAGAGACAATTGCCCACGTCTTCATGGTTTTCTTTTCGGAGCAACCAGGGGTGTTAAATACCCGGAAGATTTAAAAAATTCTATTCAGGGTGTTATTTATGATCGGGATCGATTTGATCTTGCTGCAAGCACGATCCTCTATGCCCGCGATGTCTTCGAAGAGGCGTGCAGAGCCCCCACCCTACGCTTGATGGATATGAACTCACAGAAGATGGCTACAAATTGAAATTCAGACGAGAGGATGATGAAACGGGTCGTGCAGAGAAAGAGCAGGATGCCTACTACCAGCCACTTCAACAGGGAATTGTTGATGCAGCCGCGCGCTTTGGGGCTGCTTCGGCCCTGCTCGGATTCAGTCTAAATGATTACCGCCCCTGGTTTAATTATCTCATGGCAGCCAAACTCGCATTTCCAAAGTGTTCTGAGGTTACTGCCATACGGCACAAACACCACCTCGACGATTTTCATGGCAACCATGCCCCGCAGGCCAGCAAGGACACGGGGTCCCAAACAACTCTGGAACGCTTCGCGTTTCAGCCTCTATTTTAGCCCTTTCCTGCGTCTTCGTTATTTTTGGCGTCATGTAAAGGATGTTCTGAGGAGCTGATATGAAACGATTATTTACTGCCCATTTCGATATATCAGGCAATAGTATCTACCGTGTAATCAAAATCGGCTTGCTCAATAAATTCATTCCTGTTGGAAATTTTAAACAGGGCCCTGGACTGCGTCCGGCATTTACACTCTGGGTCTTGCATTATTTCGGCAGGCCGTTGTTCTGGTGTGCTGTAAGATTTGAGCGGCACCTCCATTATCTGCGCCAAAAATTCTTCAGGAAATAACATGACAAAAGCAACCGCTCGGGAATCGATGTACCAGAAAGTTTTTTTGCTTTTTATATGTATACTCGCATGCGGCTATTACTACAGTTTTTTTATGAATCGAGCCCAGGTAAACCTTGAAATTCAGGTCAGTCAGAACAGTTTGTTTAAAATTTATTGGGCGGACGATAAACAGCAGTTTTCTGAGAAAAAAAGTGTTGCTCAACGAGTTAATCCGTCTCAGAGCACGTATACATTTTCCTTTATAAATATGGGGTCATTTACAACGCTTCGTTTTGACCCGATACAATATAGTGGTGAAGCGCTAATAAAGACTATTAAGATCTCCCAGAAAGGTTATATACCGATCAATGTGAATCTTTCAGAAATTCAACCCCTTAACCAAATTAGCTCGAAGACCTTTTCACCTGAGGGACTTCAGTTCTCTTCCAGCGGGAATGATCCTTTTTTCCTCTACCTGCCTCACGTTGAGAAAGAACCTTTTCATTGGGGCCGTGACCTGCTGATAATGGCATTAATCTGTATCACCTTGATTACGTTTATCTCTGGTTGTTCTTCGCTTCTGATTGATTTTTCGTATGTGCCTATCATGATGTCCATGGTGTTGGTATTAATTACAGCAATGGCAGTAATCAGTAAAAGAAACAGTCATCCTGATGAATATGTGCACCTTGCGGCAGCTTCCTATTATCAGGACAACTGGCTCCCACCAGACATCGAGGATAAAGATATAGAGGATACCTACAGCGTTTATGGTATGTCACGGCTGAATAATGGTGAGATTTATTATCTGATGTCAGGAAAGGCCGCCAATTTTTTCCAGGCTTTAAATGTTGGGAAGCTACTATCACTAAGACTTTTCAACGTGTTATTGTTTTCACTTATTGTCTTATATACTGTCAACTCTGCTGCTGCTCGTGCGGTAGCGCTTCCTTTTCTGATTTCACCCCAGATATGGTATGTTTTCAGCTATTGTACCTCAGACGCCTTTGCTCTATTTATCTGTTTTATTGCAGGGTGTGAGCTTGTTCGACCTGGTAGTTTGTTAAATAAGGCACTGGAGTCAGACTCGATTGTAAAACGGATTCTTCCGACACTGTCAGTTGCCCTATTAATTGGTTTGCTCTTTTTACTGAAGAAAAATTACTATCCCTTCATTGCTCTTTTCTATATTTGCCTGCTATGGCGAATATTGAAATCAGACAGCCTTGGTAGCCGGTCAACAGTAATTGTTCGAATCATTGTGCTGACCGTTTTGGCAATCGGTTTTGCCGGAATCAGGATTGGTATGGATTATTATGTGAATGGGCCGGATCGTCAGGAAAAAATTATGACCATGCAGGAAAAAACTGCACATAAATGGTACAAACCGAGCACAGAGCTGCAAAAAAAACATGTGAACCTTTACCAGAAAGAGCGTGGAGTTCCTCTCAAAACACTGGTGTTTAAAGCTAAGTGGTTTGAAAAGAGTTTCCAGACAGGGGTTGGTATGTATGGCTATTTTACTATTATCGCCCCGGATAGATATTATGAGATTGCCAAATGGTTTGCCCTGATACTCCTGGTCTATACCTATAGCAATATTTTTATTCGAGGTTCTGCCGAGGATAGTATTCTGGCTGTTTTGGTTGGAATATTGTCAGTCGCCCTAATTGGCGTCTCGCTTTATCACTCCTGGACCATGGATTTTCAGGCACAGGGGCGCTATCTCTTTCCCATTCTCAGCATGTTTGGTGTATTGCTTGGGCAGATGTAGAATGTTTTTTGATACGAGACTGTTCGTCCTGTCAATCAGTCAGCTCTACTTTCTTGGACTTTACTCTTTTATATTTATAGCTCTTGTGAATATCCCGCGACCGTGAACCAGGAGCACAGGCTATAAATTGTAAAATGTGTTTTCGTTTTGGACGCTCAGTGAGGCATTGAATAAATCTTTTGTATACTGTTCGGTCGGGTTTTCAAAAATATGTCGAGCTGGACCGGATTCGATGATTCTGCCATGCTTCATTACGACTATCTGGTCTGACACGGCTCGTATTACCCTCAGGTCGTGTGAGATGAAGAGGTAGGTGAGGTTGTGCTTATTCTGGAGCTTCTGTAACAGGGAAATAATCTGGGCCTGGATGGTCATATCAAGCGCAGAGGTCGGTTCGTCCAGAATTAATAGCTCCGGACGAAGAATGATTGCCCTGGCAATCGCTATTCTCTGGCGTTGTCCTCCTGAAAATTCATGGGGATAGCGAGAAGAAACCGTATCATCAAGACCAACTTCGTACAAGACCTCTGAGACCCTTTCCTGGCGGGCTGTTTTATCAAGTTCTTTCTGGTGTACACGCAGTCCTTCCCCAATAATATCACCAATGGTCATCCGCGGCGACAGAGAGGAGTAGGGGTCCTGAAAGACTATCTGCATCCTGCTGCGATATGGGCGGATCTGTCCTGCTGTCAGCATCTGGAGGTTATCATTTTTGAATGAAATTGATCCTTTACTCCTCACCAGTTTGAGAAGGGCCAGGCCAAGTGTTGTCTTGCCAGAGCCAGATTCACCGATGATCCCGCAGGTCGTTCCCTGATCAACGACCATGTTGACATGGTCAACGGCACGGATAACAGAATATTTTCTTTTTATCGGTGATGACCAGCCAGCTGGGATCTTAAAGTGACAGCTCAAGTTGTCGACTGTCAGAAGCGGGAATGTCTTTTCCTTCCAGCTGGCCCTGCTGCGAGGGATGGCTTCTATTAAATGTTTTGTATAAGCAGATTCGGGTGTTGTGAATATCTTACGAGCAGAACCCTCTTCTACAATTTTGCCGGATTTCATGATGTAAATGAAATCGGCATGCTCTTTTACCATCGTCAGATCATGCGTAATTAACAGGATTGCCATCCCGTCTTCCTGTTGAATTGTTTTTAACAATTTCAAGATCTGGGCCTGGATGGTGACATCAAGCGCTGTCGTTGGCTCATCTGCGATGAGCAGAGCTGGTTTACAGGCAAGAGCCATCGCTATCATTACTCGTTGTCGCTGCCCACCTGAAAGTTGGTGGGGGTAGGAATTCAGCCGTTCTTCCGGGTTCTCGATTTCAGTTCGTTCAAGAAGTTTGACAGCTGCTTGACGAGCTTCCCTTTTGCTCAGATCCTGATGGCAGAGAAGGGGCTCTATCAGCTGGTTACCGATGGTATAGACGGGATTGAGAGAGGTCATCGGCTCCTGGAATATCATCGATATTCTGTTTCCTCTAATGGAGCGCATCTCAGCAAGAGGAGTTTTCAGGAGGTTCTTGTTCTCAAATATAATATCTCCGTTAACCCTGACAGGACTGCTTTCCTCGAGAAGTCTCAAGATGGTCAAGGCAGTAACTGTCTTGCCGGAACCGGACTCTCCGACTAATGCAACGGTCTGCCCTTTGTTGACAGAAATAGTTACGTTGTCCAGAACCTGAATATCACCAGAAATGGATTCAGTGTATTCAGGATTTGGGAACCAGCTGTTGAGGAGCGTGACTGATAACATAGAGACTGTTTTACGTTCAGGTAACACACGTTAAGAACGGTTAATATTTTATCAGGAATGACGTTAATGAAGGCGGGCCTCCATAGTCTTGAGTGACTACTTTTTGAACAGAGGAATATGGTGAGCCATGATGAAACCATTCAACCATTTTAGTCACGTGTGCCTCATCTCCGGAAATAACAGATTCGACACTACCGTCTGCGCAATTCCTTACCCAGCCGAAAAGGTGCAGCTCTTCTGCTTTACGCCTGGTGTAATCTCTAAAGAAAACCCCCTGAACTTTTCCGAAGATATGTACATGAAGTGTTTTGATTCCAGAATCATCCATAGGGTTACCACTGTTTCATCAAGACAGAGAGACGCTATTTATCAGCGCGAAGCAAGCCTGCTATCTCTTCTCTGGCGATTTTTTCCATCTCCTTGAAGGATATCGCTACGCCTATATCGTAATCATCAGCACCAAAGGCTTCAACACGAACAACGGTACCGATGAGCAGGAGTCTGTTTTCCTTATGGATCTGGGTATGTATCTGAATTCTTGAACCGATAGTGAGCGGTTCACTGTTCTGAAAGAGAATACCACCGATACAGATATCTTTTCCCCTTCCTGCGTAGGTTGGTATTGCCTCAATCTCAAGTTCTTTGACATAGACAGGGTTGTGGAATTTTACCCGCAGATATCTTCGTTTATCTTCTTTGAAAATCGATATAAGGTTTTTACCCGCCCCCTTTGCCTGGTAGAGTGCCTGGTCAGCAACTGCCAGGATATCAGAGGTGATCTCACCGTCAGTCGGATAGGAGGCCAATCCACCGCTGATGGTCATGGAAATAGCGTTATCGTTGTGGTTTAGAACAGTACAGGCGATTAACTGCCTGATTCTCTCGGCAAGAATGAGACCGTTGATGCTTCCTGTATGAGGCATCAGCAGGATAAACTCTTCCCCTCCATAACGGATGGCGATATCACTGTCCCGTTTCTCTTTCTCAATCATCGCTGCAATGCTCTGCAAGACAAAATCACCTGTCTGATGACCATATCGATCATTGATATCCTTAAAGTTATCAAGATCAAGAAATAAAAGAGAGAGGTCTGTGTTATAACGCAGAGCCAATGAAAGCTGCTGTTCAAAGACCTGATCAAAATAGGCTCGGTTATTGAGTCCCGTGAGGCTATCTTTTACACTTTCCTGAACAATCTGTTCGTAGGACTTGGCATCGATCAGGTAGGGAGTATATTCGTCTTGTCCATGGTGATGGAGATAATCGCCTAAGGCGGTTATCAGGCTCACTTTTCTTCCGAGCAGCCCACTCATCTGGTCACGGTGAAGTATGGTTTGCTGCCAGTAATCGTGGGCCGTTGAGGATGGAAGGTCAAGGCTGGTGAGGAATTGAAGAAGGAATTGATAAACACGATCACCTTCCTGGGATGCGAGATTTGATATATCCTCAATGAACAGATCGTCATCCTTTTTCTGATGGTGCATTTGAGTAATGGTTGCCTGGATAGTGTCCATACTCTTTTTCCTTTGAGGTTATGATGGGATGTGAGAGGATCATTTTCATCTTAACAAGAATGAAATAATTTTCAATGAGATAGGGTCTGTTATAGTAAAGGAGAGTGCAACGTGGCGATCAAGGTGATCCGGTTGGGCGGCGGGCGAAAAGCGAAAGAAAGTATGAGGGGGAGGAGGGGAGTGCTACCCCCCTCCGATAACTGGAAAAATGGCGAGAATATCATTTTCATGCACCGTCGTTTCGAACTGGCAGTGTCTGGAGTTGATCATGGTTATGCCAATTTCATCACGATCAATCTCCAACTGGTCAATGATTTCTCCTACTGTTGTATCTGAAGGGTATTCCCTTACTTCCACGGCAAAACGGTTGTCGCGGAAGTAAGCGAAAAGTTTAACAGTTAATTGCATCTAGAAATTCCAGAAAGAATCAATTTCCTCAGGGGTAAAATCAACAACAGTATTGTGCGGAGGAAGCGGTTCACTGTAGAAAAATTCAGGGAGCCTGTCATCCGCATTGTTGAGGCCGGCGGCCTGGTTGAATGCACGTTCAGTTTTCAGGATTGATTTTCCAAGATTTGTTACATCATCGCCGGTGAGGTTGATGCCGTAACGTGCGTTGATCAGGTTAATCAAGGCAGGTAAACATTCGGGATCATCAAGCGCTGTAAACGCGATAAAAAGGCACATTCCGGTTGAATCAATTGCTGCGGTAGCTATCTGCAGATTCCTTGATAATTCAATCTGCCCATCTTTGGCAAGCGGATCGACATTGCCACCAACTCCAAGGATATTTGCTGTAACTGCATAACCTGTGGTGTGATCTCCACCCATCGGAGTTGTTGCATAGGTAATTGCCATACCTTTTACTGCGCGAGGATCATAAGCAGGAATCGCCTGGTTTTTTACAACCGGGACACGTGTAACGCCGAAAGCTGCACCAACAGATCCGGCACCATTACCTACAATTCTTCCTAACGCGGTACCTTTACCTATTTCGTCCCTGATGATCCTGCAGGCTCCAGTGCCATCGCCAAACTCAAGTATACCAGCTTCCATTGCAACGCCAATGGCCACTGAGGTTTCAATAGTATCGATACCAAGATCATCCATCAGGTAATCAGCTTCGGCAATGTCGTCGAGGTCTTCAACGCAGCAGTCAGCGCCCATGGCCCAGATGGATTCATATTCAAAGCCGGCAGTCTTGTAATTTTTGTTTTTATCGTTATAAACCTGGGAACACTGGATAACACATCCTGCATGGCAATTATGTTTCGGTTTTCCGCCACGTTCCTGAATGATGTCATACATGGTTTCGCCTGAAATTTTATCGTGACCCTCAAATTGGCCCAGGGTGAAGTTTTTGGTAGGCAGTCCGCCTGCTTCATTAATGACATTTATCAGGGCATTGGTTCCGTAAGTCGCAAGTGTTTCAGTTACCGGGTGGGCCATCAACGCCTTGGCAAAAGCCCTGTTGGCTGTTTTAAATTCATCGGGTTGGGCAATTTCTACTTTATTGTCTCCAGGATCAACAGTTATATACTTGACCTTTTTTGATCCCATAACGGCGCCGAGGCCACCCCGTCCATGTGAACGGAGATTTCCATCAGGATCCATAACAGAGATATTTGCAGCCTGCATCTTCATCTCGCCTGCCTGTCCGACCGTTATGACGGCAACTTTTCCATCAAAGCGAGCCGATAAGGTTTTGGCCACTTCATAGTTTCCTTTACCGACCAGCTCTGACTCTTCAGTGATGGTGATGCTGTCGGATGTGAGGGCAATATTGTACCATTTGTCATCTGCAGGCTGCCCTTCGATGATAAGCGCTTTGCAGCCAATTCTGGCAAGGTATTGGGCTCCGGTTCCACCAGCATTTGATTCTTTAATACCGCCGGTTAGCGGACTCTTGGCACCGGCGGAAAGTCTGCCGGAGTTTGCCGCGACGGTTCCGGATAACAAACCAGGCGCAAAAACAAGTTTATTGTTTGGACCAAGTGGGTGGCAGGTTGGCTCAACTTCTGCAGCAACAATGGTTGAGGTCAGTCCGCGTCCTCCATGTCCCACCCACGCTTCAGGCACTGCTTCAATGCTAGTGGTGAGATCAGACATGTTAACTCTGAAGATTTTGTCAGCCATGGGGATATCTCCTGTTCGTTGATATTAATACTCACCATAGATGAGTATGGTTTTACAATTATTGATAAAAATAAGATTATTGACGATATACCACAGAGCCAGAGTCTCTGAGATTATAGCCACCAAGACTTATTATCTTATCATAAAATTCATGATTTTCCCGTATAATTTCGAGCGCTGCCAGAACTCTTTGATCACTGGAGAGTTCTTCAGGGATAATCAGGTCATATCTTTCTTCAGCAATCGGAACGAAATCGAGATCAAGGGCAATGGCAGCAGCACGTATTCCCATCCCTGCATTAACAATACCGCTGGCTACAGCGGCTGCGACATTCATGTGGGTGTATTCTTCGTGATCGTACCCGGAAATCAGGGATGGATCAATTGTAGCATCGCGCAGGACCTTGTCTGTTAACAATCGTGTACCAGCACCTTTCTGCCGGTTAATAAAGGATAACTGGTTTTCAGCCAGATCCTTGAAAGATTGAATCTTATGGGGGTTGTTCCGTTGTACTATCAGTCCCTGCTCTCTATAGCAGAGGTTTATGAGTTGGAGGGGGGTGTCTTGCAGGAACCGTTTGATAAAGGAAATATTATATTCGCCAGTCTCTTCGTCAAGCAGATGAGTTCCGGCAATATGCGCTTCTCCACGTCTGATTGCCATAATGCCTCCCATCGAACCGACATGTGCTGAAGATAGCCGGATGCGTGGACTGTGTTTATACAGCTGGTTGGCAAGCAGGTCGAGGATGTTATCATGGCTGCCGATCGACACAAGAGTCGCATCAATTTCTTTTTTCGGGCGCAATAACTCAATAGAGACATTCTCACCAGCGCCAACGCCCTCGCTTCCGGCAGGAATTGTCAGAAGACCATCAGCACGTACCATAGACATGACAGCCCCGGCACCTTTTCCCGAAGGTGTGGCGATCAATTTATCGCCAACCTGTCCGAGGGTAACACGGACAAATTGATCGACTCCCATGGATGAGTGCATAGGCCGCGACATTACCGCATTAATAATATCTTTTGGGGGCGTTCTCTGTCCAAGAAATTCATGGATGAGTTCTTCACCAAAAAGCTTCATCGTCAATAAAGCCGATATCGGATATCCAGGCAGTCCGATGACCGGGGTATCACCAACGATTGCAAGTATCACGGGCTTTCCGGGTTTGATGGCAACGCCGTGAACAATTATTTTGCCCAGCGTGTTGAGAATTTTGGCTGAAAAATCCCTGGTACCAGCTGATGCCCCGGCATTGGTGATGACAAGATCTGAGGATCGGGCAGCAGATTCAATCGCTTCCTTGAGTTTCACCGGATCATCTTTGACTGGTTCATGGGCGTGGGCGTCAGCCCCCCATTGTCGGAGATAGCCCGCCAGGATTCTCGAGTTGAATTCAATAATCTGGCCTGGTTCAACCGTCTGCCCAGGGGAGATCAACTCGCTGCCGGTGGGAATGACGGTGACGCGCGGAGGAATAAGTATCTCAACTTCTGTAATACCTGCAGCCAGCATCGCCCCCTGGTCTATGGGCCTGATGACATGCCCCTCAGGTATAATGAGTTCAGTGGCAACAATGTCTTCACCCACAGTGCGAATATGCTGCCAGGGCGTTGCAGGGTTGATGAGTTCAACGATGCCATCATCATGGGTGTGGACATCTTCAATCATGACCACTGCGTTGTAGATTTGAGGGATTGCGTTTCCCGTATTAACACGATGATACTTTCCTGAATGGAGTAATACGGGATTTGCTTCGCTGGCTGAAGCAAGATCCAGAAAGTGAACAGCAATGCCATCCATGGCTGAGGCATTATATGTTGGGGAAGAATGGTAAGCAAAAACAGGTCTCGCGGTCAGTCTCCCAACTGACTGGTCAACGTCGATAACTTCGGTACGGCAGCGTGAAAAAAAACCGCATTCAGCAAGGGCCTTATTCCAGGCCTCCTTTGCTTTCGATAGTGGCTGATTTTTTATATAAACAGATTCGTTTTTCATCGGTATAAATAAACCTCGATTAAATTTCCTTCCTGAAGCCCTTGAATGTCCTCGTCGATGATAAAGTAACCGTGAGCACGCGATAAAGATGATATAGCACCTGATCGACCAAGTACCGGGAACGCATGGTATTCACCCGTATCGGAAGATAAGCGTACCCGGATTAAGTCCAGTCGGCCAGCAGCAGAGTTAATGTTTCTTTTTAAAATGGCTTTGACAGTGGCTGCAGGTAGCTGATCATGATCTCTCAAGCCGGAGAGGAAATGAATAACGGGCTTTACAAAGAGATCAAAGCAGACAGAAGCAGAGACGGGGTGCCCCGGTAAGCCAAAAACAGGAGTATTTTTGCAATATCCAATTATGATTGGTTTTCCAGGTTTCAGGGCTACCCCGTGCACCAGGACACCGGGGGGGCCGAGCATGGCAATTGCCTGTTCTCCGAGATCTCTCATTCCGACTGAACTTCCGCCGGAAAAAAGGACGATATCTGTTTCTTCCACTGCTTTTTCAACGGTCGAGAAGAAGGCACCCTCATTGTCTGAAACAATACCATAATCTACCACAAGGGCATGGTCTTGCTGAACCGATGACCCAATGGTAATTGAGTTAATATTTCTTATCTTTCCAGGCAGAAGAGGTTGCGTATGTTCAATAATTTCATCTCCGGTCGAAATTATGCCCACTCTGATTTTCTTAAAGACTGAAATATCTGCGATCCCGAGACCGGCGAGAAGTCCTAAATCCTGGGGGCGCAAACGGCTGTGTTTGGCAAGAGCGAGATCGTCGATACCAATATCATCTCCTTTTCTAATTACATTGGTGCCACTGCCGATATCCTTTACAATTTCGATCATCAGGTCATCGATGGGGACCGTATTCTCAAACATCATAACTGCATCGGCGCCTTCGGGAAGAATTCCACCGGTTGGTATTTTTATACAGTTACCACTGGTTAAGGAGATATCCGGCACCTCGCCCATCAGAACCTCACCTGTTACATTAAGATATGAGGGCATGGACTGACTGGCACCGAACGTGTCTGATGAGATGACAGCATATCCGTCCATTGTTGAACGATCACAGGGGGGCAGGTGTTCTGGGGCGGTAATGTCTGCTGCTGTAACTCTGCCAAGCGCGTCTGCGATTGGTACTGTTTCGGTTTCAGGTTCTATGTCTTCAAGATAGGATAAAAGAACAGTCCTGGCGGTATGGACAGGAGTGAGTTCTTCACGACCAAGCATATCTCGTGTAGAATTGGCTTTAGACATCGTTTGATTTACATTTAAGAAGAATTTTTGGGAACAGTTCCAGCTGTGTGAGCAGGTCCTTGGACATGATCGGCTTGCTGTTAACGGTTGTATCACACATCGCCTCGACAAGGGTCGGACGAAGCTGGAGGAAAGACAGAAGGTCCTGACAATTTAAAACAACGCCGTCTGCCAAGAGGTTTCTACCTTTTTCAACGGCAATGACATTAAAGAGCTTCACCTGAACGATTACAGGAGATTTCGAAAGACTCAGCTCTTTTTGAACTGCAGTCTTCCGGAGTGAGACCAGCGGGCTGCACTTGCGGAAAAGTGATCCGGCCAGTCCGGGCATTGCTGCCGAGAGGGCCAGAATTACAGAGTCTTCTGAGAACGCAAGGTCCACATCATCAACGGAATCCCCATTTAAAAATATGGTTTGCAGCCTGTTTGAAATGTAATCTTCAGTAAAACCAGGCAATGAAGAAAGAAAAGAGAAGAGGGTTTGTCCTTGAACTGCATTGCGAAAAAAGCCAGATTGCAAAACAGTGACTAAGCGCTGAATAAATGCTGATTCCATCGACATCTGCAGGACTGGTATGGAATCTTCTGAAATTTTAGTTGCCATTTTTTTTGGTTTGTAGAGGTTAGTTGCGTGTGAACCGGTAATGCTATAAAGTTCAATTATCCTTTGAAGGCCAATCATCCATATTAAAAGAATCTGGAATCAAAGGCAAAGGTATTGTTAAGAATAAAAAACAGGGTGTGTCCCTGAAGGAAATATTATGACAACGAACATACTTCAAAAGTTGAATGGGTTTAAAGCCAGTAACGGACCCGTTGTAACCGTTATTCTTGACGGTGTCGGTCTCGGCAGCAGGGATGAAAGAGATGGTGTATTTGTAGCGCACACACCTGTTCTCGATCGTTTATTCAAGGAGCCTTTGTACACTGAGCTTAAAGCACATGGAACCGCTGTCGGGCTGCCTTCTGATGAGGATATGGGAAACTCCGAGGTTGGTCATAACGCACTTGGTTCAGGTCGTATCTTTCCCCAGGGTGCAAAACTGGTGAACGAAGCTTTTGAAAGCGGACTGATTTTTCAAGGGAATAGCTGGAAGCAGATAAAAGATCAGTGTACCAGAGGAGGAACCCTGCATCTTATAGGTCTCGTCTCAGACGGTAATGTTCACTCACATATTGATCATCTCTATGCTCTGTTGCAGGCGTGCAGTCAGAATAACATTGATAGGGTTCGTATCCATGGACTGCTCGACGGCCGTGATGTCGGCGCCCGCAGTGCTCTTAGTTATTTCAGGCCACTTGAAGAAAAATGTAGTGAGTATTCCCAACAGGGCAATGATTATAGAATTGGATCAGGTGGGGGGAGGATGGTTACGACCATGGACCGATATGAGGCCGACTGGGATATAGTAAAAAAAGGCTGGATGGCACATGTACTCGGAATAGGCAGACCCGTTCCATCGGCAACTGAGGCAATCAGCACATATTACGAAGAGGATCCGGATATTACAGACCAGTACATGGATTCATTTGTTATCGTGGATGAGAAAGGCCCTGTCGGAAAGATTCTGGATGGGGACGCTGTGGTCCTCTTCAATTTTCGTGGGGATCGTGCGATAGAAATTTCTCGTGCATTTGAAGAAAAGGATTTCGATTACTTCGATAGACAGTTTCAACCAGATGTTTTCTTTGCTGGAATGATGCAATATGACGGGGATGCTCTTATTCCTCAGAATTACCTGGTTGAGCCACCACAGATTTCGGACACCTTGAGCGAATACTTATGTCAATCAGGTGTCCGTTCTTTTGTTGTCTCTGAAACACAGAAGTTCGGGCATGTCACCTATTTCTGGAACGGCAATAAATCAGGCTATGTAGATGAGTCTCTTGAGAAATATGTTGAAATTTTGTCAGACAGAGTGGCGTTTGACCAGCGCCCCTGGATGAAGGCGGCCGAGATTACTGACCAGGCCATCGCTGCGATTAATTCAGGCGCCTATGATTTCATCAGAATCAATTATCCCAATGGTGATATGGTCGGTCATACCGGTAATCCAGAAGCTGTGCGAATTGCAGTTGAAACCGTTGATCTCTGTCTTGGCCGGTTAGCAAGGGCCCTTGAAAAACATGGTGGTACACTCGTTGTAACAGCTGATCATGGAAATGCGGATTGCATGTGGAATGAAAAAAATGGTCAGCGTGTTCCGATGGTCGCCCATACCAGGAACCCGGTCCCATTTATTATAAAACTGTTCGGTGGCACAAATGCGTTTCTGTTCAATGAACGTACCGATATCGGCTTAACCAATGTGGCTGCTACGATCTGTATACTTCTTGGCTATGAACCTCCCGATCAATACAGGCCTTCCCTGGTGAGGCTTACCAACAATGCTGATTCATAAAAGGGAGATGAATCCATCATGGAAGAGAGGATAAGCAGGTCAGAGCAGAAAAGACAGTTCAAGCAACTTGAATCCGCTGCAAAAGAATTATCTGAATTAAGCGATCTGGACCTCAGGCGTCTGCCGGGAAGTGATGAGGTGAAAGATGAGATTGTTCTTTGCAGAAAAACCAAGGCAGGTGCAAAAAAACGCCAGATAAAATATATTGCAAAAATCTTGAAAAATGAAGATCTCGTTGAGATACTTCGTTTTCTCCAGGAGAAAAAGGGCTCTAAACTGAGGGAGAATCAATTTCAGCATGAAGCTGAGAGATTACGTGACAGTATTGTTGACGACGCCTTGCTCGCCTATGATGATTGCCGCAAATTTCAGGAGAAATGGGAATTGGACTGGCAAAGCAATGCAATTGATTATGTTGTAACCCGCTTTCCCGATATAGATGAGAATGAGCTGAGAAGGTCTGCTCATCAGTATGCTCGCAACAGGAGTAAGACCCATTATCGGGAACTGTTCAGAATAATAAAAGCGGCTGGCGAGAAGAATCGTTTGAGTAAAATAGCAGAACGATCTGATACTAAATCCTGAAGTGTATCGAAAGGCTAATAAGGATCAGGGACGTTCTTTTTTTTACTTGCCTTGTTGCTTCCAGAGACGATTCTGAGATTTTATTTCGACAATAGACGTCCTGACTATTTGCGTATAAATTTAGACAGGTGATTTTTTTTATGAAGGCTATTTTTTCAGATAGGATTCACGATGTACCACGTTCATTTATACGTGAAATACTGAAAGCATCACTTGACCCGGATGTGATTTCTTTCGCCGGCGGCTTACCGAATCGTGAATTCTTTCCTGTCGACAAACTTCGGCAGGCTGCCAACACCGTTTTTGAAAAGCAGGGGGCCGGCTGTCTGCAATACAGCAATTCAGAAGGGCTTATCGAGTTGCGTCGCTTTATAGCAGAGCGATATTTAAAAGAGCAGAATATCAGGGTCAGCGCTGAGAACATCCTTATTACCAATGGCAGTCAGCAGGCACTGGACCTGATTGCAAAGATTACCATAAACGACGGAGACCAGGTGGTTATTGAAGAACCTGGTTATCTTGGAGCCATTCAGGCGCTGACCTTTTATCGACCAGAATATATGGCGGTCGCGGTATCGGACACAGGCATGGACTGTCAGCAACTGGCCGATTATTGTAAAAAAGGGTCACCGAAACTGATGTATACGGTTCCCAATTTTCAGAATCCCTCGGGAATTACCTATTCTGAGCAAAACAGGAAAGATATAGCACAGATCGTTTCCGGAAAACCTTTGTTGCTCGTTGAGGATGATCCCTATGGCGCCCTTCGCTTCAGTGGTAAACCGGTATCTTCATTTTACCACCATCTTCCTGATCAGACACTCCTGCTCGGTTCATTCTCCAAGGTTGTGGTACCTGGCTTCCGTCTCGGATGGGTTGTCGCCCCTGATGCTATTTTTGATAAATTGCTTATTGCCAAACAGGCAGCTGATCTGCACACGTGCAACTTTACCCAATATATCATCCATCGATTTTTGCAGGACAATGACCTGGATGATCATGTGAAGACAATAAATAGTGTCTACGGAAGACAGTGCCGCGCCATGCTTAATGCTATTGACGCAAACTTTCCGGAGGAAGTCACCTGTACCCGGCCTGAAGGGGGGATGTTCCTCTGGGGAACCCTTCCAAAACAGCTGAGTGCGATGGAGCTGTTCGAGTTGGCTGTTAAAAAGGAGGTAGTATTTGTTCCAGGTGACCCTTTCTATACGACTGCTCAAAGAACATCTACGTTCAGACTGAATTTTTCTTGTGTAGATGAATCCCTTGCAAGAGAAGGTATCGTTCGACTTGCCCATGCAATCAAGGACATGCTTCACTAAAATTAGATGGATAAAAGATTCCTTCAGAGAAAAACAGACAAAATGGTTCGACATCAGGTTATAATATATCTTAAACCAATGATATCGTTTAGCAGTGACTGAGTTCCGGTAAAACAGCACTATGAAAATACTTCGCCCTCGAACATTCTTGAACCTCGTTTTACTCGGCTTCGTCGCGGTCTCTGTGCCCCTTGGGGTTGGTCTTTGGACTACGCTTAGTTATATTGAAGAGGTGACTGGAACCGGTCTTGAAGTGGTTGATCATTCGGTCAGTGGCACACGTGACAGTGAGATTTTATCTGAATATCTGCGCAATGAAGAAAGAACACTCCGGCTTTTTTCAATTACTGCTGAACCTCAATATCTTAAACAGGCGCAAACATATCATAATCAGATCGACTCATTACTATTCGAATTACTGAGTCTTCCACTTGAATACATCGTCAGAAAAGATATCGAAGAAATGCGCAGTTCCAGGAACCTGCTCAGAACCCTTATAATAGAGTCTTTAAGCAAACCCGCTGAAGATGATACCTTGACTGATATCAAATCAGCCATAGAATCATTCAGCAATCAACACGATCAGGCATTGCAGATTCGGGCTGGAATCCAGGAAATGGTTGAGTCACAGGTGGATGGTCTCAAAACTACCACGGCAGAGGCTCAGCATGCACTCGTTTCACAGACAATAACATTTATTCTGGCCACGATCTTCATGATTGCAATTATGGCTTTCCTGCTGTCCTGGCCGGTCCGGCAGTTGAATAAAAGTGTCGAAAGATTGGGGAAAGGAGATTTCAAGACGCCGGTGCTTGTGAGTGGTCCACTTGATGTTGAGGCCGTCGGTGAAAAGCTCGACTGGCTCAGGAAACGGCTTGATGCACTGGAGCAGGAAAAATCAAAGTTCTTAGCACATATTTCTCACGAATTAAAAACGCCGCTTGCCTCTATCCGAGAAGGGGCGGCCCTGCTGAGTGAGGGACTTGTCGGCGACCTTAATGATAAGCAACTGGAGGTCTCATTCATACTCGTTAACAATAGTATACTGCTGCAGGGGCTTATTGAGAACATTATCGACTACAATATGGCACAGGCAGGGCAGAAGTCACTTGATGTATCGCCTATAGACTTAAAAGCGTTGCTGGAAAAGGTCGCTCAGGCACAAACGGCAAAAATGATCGGACGTGAAATACAGCTTGACCTGAAGCTTCAAGAAGCGACAGTTTATGGTGATTGTAAGCAGATAGAGACAATTTTTGAAAACCTGTTCTCAAATGCGGTTAAATTCAGCCCTCAAGGAGGAACGGTTGGTTGTCGCCTGACCGCTGATAAAAAGAGCGTGGCCTGTATCATATTCGATTCCGGGCCAGGAATAGATAAAGAAGAGAAGGATAAAGTATTTCAGCCGTTCTATCAGGTCGAGACGACAGCTCACTCGGTGGTTAAGGGCAGTGGTCTTGGTTTGGCTATTGTCAAAGAATATGTAAAACATCATCATGGAACACTCAGCCTTTTAAATCCGGGCGAACCTGGTGCACGTTTTGGTGTAACGCTGCCGTTAAGCAGGGAGACAAAGAAAAATGAGGATAAACTATGAGCGTGTCTGTTAGATCATTATTGACCTGGCTCACCGTGCTGACACTGTTTTTGGGCGGTTGCCATTTGGAGCAGGGTAAACTTCACTTTGATGAGCTCCACCTCAACCCGATTACTGTCTATGCAATGAAACCTCTTGAGACAACGATCTATTGTGTTGCTGAAGGAGACTTCCCGTCAGGTGATATACTCGAACAAATGCATCGTGAGTCATTTGAACAGGTCGAGAATAATCCTGAAGAGGCTAATTGGGGAGAGCTTGTCTGTTTGTCGTTGTCAGAGCACGCAACCGTAGAACAGATGAAAGAAACAATTAATGTTCTTTTACTGGTTCTTGCTACAAGAGACGATTTAAGAGGTGCTGTCCGGGGTTTTAAAAAGCTTCTCGAACAAAAGGTGAGCGTTGCGGAAGAGATCGCAGAATACCAGCAGATGCTTGTGGATGAGGCGAATGATAAGAAAGCAGTCATCTCAGCGTACGAAGATAGAATCAATATTTATGAATTAAAATTAATTCTAGAAAAGCAGGCAACAGCAAAGCAGGCAGAAAAAGTAGAGGACCTAGAGCAACAGGTACAGAAATTGAAAGAAGTTGAACTTTTACTTCAACCAAATAAAACAGCAAATTAACCAAATGATGAAACCAACCATATTACTTGTAGATGATGAAGAAGATCTGCTGAGCTTGTGGACGCTTCGTCTCGAGAGTGCCGGATATAACGTAATAACAGCACAATGTGGCGAAGAGGCCATGGCCGCTTTCACCGCTTCCGGACCGCAGCTCGTTGTTACTGATTTGCGTATGGGTAAAATGGATGGTCTGGCCCTTTATGAAGCGATCCGCAAGGTTAATACCTCGATTCCAGTTTTAATAATTACCGCACATGGCTCAATCCCTGAAGCCGTTGAAGCGACAAAGAAGGGGGTCTTCTCATTTCTTACGAAGCCGATCGACGGTAAGATATTCCTGGAGGAAATCAAACGTGCGCTCAGGGTCGCATCTGTTTCCGGACGAGATGAGAATACTGCCGAGTGGCGGAATAATATTATCTCGCGTAGTGCAATTATGGAGCAACTGCTTGACAAGATAAGACTTGTCTCCCGCAGTAACTCAAGCATCCTGCTCAGGGGCCAGAGTGGTACCGGAAAGGAATTGCTCGCCCAGGCTTTGCATCGTGCAGGAGATCGATATGATAAACCATTTATCGCGGTAAACTGCAGCGCTATCCCTGAGGCACTTTTGGAATCCGAGCTCTTCGGTCATGCCAAGGGGTCTTTTTCTGGCGCAGACAGGGCATATGGAGGGTTATTCCGGGCCGCCGATAAAGGAACTTTATTTCTCGATGAAATAGGAGATATGCCTCTCCAGCTGCAGGTAAAACTATTGCGTGTTCTCCAGGATCGCCTGGTTCGACCTGTTGGTGATTCCGTATCGGTTTCGATCGATGTGAGAATTATATCTGCTACTCATCAGGATCTTGAGAAAAGTGTTGAACAAAAAACATTTCGTGAGGACCTCTACTATCGTTTAAACGTGGTTACACTGGAAGTTCCACCTCTGCAGGATCGTCGTGAAGATATCCCCCTGCTTGTAGAGTATTTCCTGAAATTGATCAACGATCATAGTGAGCGTAAAATTATCGGTTTCTCGCCTGATGCGTTGACTGCACTTATAGAAGCTCCCTGGCCTGGGAACATACGGCAATTGCAGAATGTTGTGGAACAGTCGGCAGCTCTTTCTACCTCTGATCTCATACCAGTTGATCTTATTAACAATGCCTTAAAAGAAGAAAATGAAAAGGTTCAGACGTTTGATGAAGCACGATTTGAATTCGGCCAGCGGTATCTGGTTCGACTTCTGCAGATGACCAGTGGCAATGTAGCTCAAGCGGCACGAATGGCCGGAAGAAACAGGACCGATTTCTATAAAATTCTCAACCGGCACCACATAGCCCCTGCCCTTTTCAAAGATTGATTTTTGTGGCCATTTCTGTTTACTTTCTATTGACGAACGTCGCCGTTTTGAGACAATGAGTGGTGGTGCCAGCTCTGAGATTTCACACATAATAACCTAATATTAAATAGTTAATCAAGTCTCCTGCAGGAGACTAATAGCTCGCCGGGTAGACACATTGCGGCCCAATACTCCTGATGGAGACACCCTAACGCATTACAATATTCGAATAAATGTAATATTTGATAACTGAAAGAGGGTTTCGTCAGCAAAGATTGGTGTAATTCAGGCATTATATATGCTTAGTAAAGGTACATGTTACTTTTCTTTTAAGGAGGAAAAATGGCTGTACCGAGTGCTACCTTGTTGAACTATCAGGCTTTAAAGCGGAAGTGTAACTCGGTTGCTCGTTTCTGTCTACCTGGGCTGATCAGTTTCTTTTGTATCTGCATCTTCCTCATTTTATCAATCGTAATAATCGAAGGTTATTCGATTTCAGAATTAATGCAGAAGGGGAGGGACTTTGCAGTTTATAAGGTGGTGGATGACTGAGCAGTCAGATTGACACCGTTCTTTTTCAGGATATCTCCGCTGTCTACATAGGCATATGCGCTGTGCTTATGGATTGATTCAAAGCTCTCCACACTTGCTGAAAACGATGTGATGTCAGGATGCTCAAAGGCGTGAACGGCAACTTTCCGGACCACGTCTTCGACAAACATCGGATTTTTAAATGCTACTTCAGTTACATATTTCTCATCCGGTCGCTTGAGCAGGGCAAACAGTTCACATGATGCGCTCTGTTCAATCAGTTCAATCAAATCCTCAGCCCATATCATTTTTGTAAACTGGGCACTGAGTGTAACCTCGGCTCTCTGGTTGTGTGCTCCTGCGTCACTGATCTCTTTGGAGCAGGGGCAAAGCGTTGTAACGGGTACCTGGACGGTAAGAATGAATCCTTCGTCAGTTCCGATTCCTCCACTGAATTTACAGGCATACTCCATCAAGCTCCTGGTACCGGAAACCGGAGCCTTTTTTTCAAGATAATATGGAAATTCCATTTCAATACGGGCACTTTCAGCATTGAAAAAGTCTTTGACATCCTTGAGAAGAAGGGAGAATTCAGCGACACAAATTTTACCTATATAACGATTGAGTATTGAGGTGAAGGTGGAAATACAGTTTGGTTTCAAGGGCGAGCCAATTCGAGTATGAAGACTTACTGTGGCGACTGTGTCCTGAACACCACCATCTTTCTGCATGACCCTGATTGGCAGATTAATATTTTTAACACCAGCGGTATGGATTGCCATGATAACTATTTAATAGAGATTAAATTATAACAGTTACAACAGTATCACTCATGAGCGTGCGGCAACTCAGAGACATTTGTTGAAAAGGTATTACTATTTTTTTGTCAACGCTACCACAATAATCATTTTTTCATGCGTTCCGTTTCGGTTCGGTGTAACTTTGAAGTAATCGAAGCACCCTTACTCATCATCAGTGAATTTAGTCATGTCAGAAAACCAAAAGAAGGTTCGAATTGATAAATGGTTGTGGGCTGCCAGATTTTTTAAAACGCGATCATCGGCGGCAAAAGCGGTACAGGGGGGAAAGGTCCATCTGAACGATGCCCGTGTTAAGCCCGCTCGAACCGTAAATATCGGAGATACTCTGGTTATAAACAGAAATGAAATTACCTATATTATTAACATCTGTGGTTTGTCACACTACCGGCGACCCGCATCTGAAGCCCAACTTTTATACGAGGAAACTGAAGAAAGTGTCCTGCAGAGAGAAGGGCAGCGAGAAGTGAAAAGACTGCTCAGGGCTTCTGATAACCCGCCACCCAAAAGACCGGACAAAAGAGAACGGAGAAAAATAAGAGAATTTATAAGAAAAGACTAGAAGGAGAGAGCGGTGAAAAAGGTAGAACGAGCTTTGATCAGTTTAACGGATAAGTCGGGTATTGACGATTTCGCCAGGGCCCTTGCTTCAAATGGTATTGAGATTTTATCCACTGGGGGAACGGCTGCGAAAATGCGTGAGGCAGGAATAGAGGTAGTTGATGTCTCAGATTTCACGGGTTTTCCAGAAATGCTTGATGGCAGGGTGAAGACACTGCACCCCAAGGTACATGGAGGAATTTTACATCAACGAGCGAACAGCCAGCACCTTGAGCAATGTACTCAGTTCGGCATAAAGCCAATTGACATTGTCGCTGTTAATCTCTATGCCTTTGAAAAAACGATCGCTGATCCTGAATGTCGCCTCGAAGATGCCATAGAAAACATTGATATCGGCGGCCCGACGTTATTACGTGCTGCCGCCAAGAATTTTCAGGATATCACGGTAATTGTAGATCCGGGTGATTATGAGACGGTTTTAAAAGAAATAGGTGAATATGGCAACACTTCGCTGAAAACCAGATTTCGTCTTGCTACCAAGGTGTTCAACCTTACTTCACAATATGACATGGCGATTATTAACTGGCTCCAAAAAGTGGATGTTGAGAAAAACGTTTATTTTACAGGAGAGTAATTATGCTGAAATTAGGGGTATTGTTGTCCGGCAGTGGGCGCACACTTGACAATTTTCACGAACGAATTCAAGCAGGCACGCTCAATGCAAAAATTCAGGTTGTTATATCAAATGTTGAAGATGCTCTCGGGCTTGAGAAGGCAAAGAACTATGGCTATCCGTCTTTCTGGGCTCAGGGAAACGAAAAGATCAACGAAATAGTAGCCGGTTACGATATCGATATAATCTGTCTGGCGGGTTATCTGAAACTTTATCAGCCCCCTGATTCTCTGAAGAGAAATGTATTAAATATTCACCCATCTCTGATACCTCTCTATTGCGGTGATGGATTTTATGGAAATATTGTTCACCGTGCCGTTAAAGAAAGGGGTTGTATGGTAAGTGGATGTACTGTTCATTTTGCCAATGAACGCTATGATGAAGGCCCTATCGTTTTACAAAAAAGCGTTGAACTCGATTATGAAGATTCTATAAAAGATATTGCCTCTAAAGTATTCGAAGCTGAATGCAAAGCATTTCCTGCCGCAATTAATCTGGTGAATGAGAGAGGCATCGACTTTTTCTGGAACCGTTTGAGGTGATAGTTTAAAGCCGGTTCACCTTATGTCGAAAAAACTGGGAAGCCCAGGGATCAATAACAGGATACATTCTACTCTATGGAACTTTTAGCCCCAGCGGGAAATTTTGAAAATTTCCATGCTGCCCTCGAGGCCGGTGCTGATGCAGTTTATGTCGGGGCGCCAGGTCTCAACGCACGGAATCTTGCACGAGATCTTACCCTGGACCAGCTTGGCTCAATGATCTTGACGGCCCATGATAATGGCAGAAAAATATATGTGGCCCTTAACAGTCTTGTCAGAGAAAAAGATTTACCGCAGTTACTCGAAACACTTGCCTATTTTGAGGCCGTTAGGCCGGATGGATTTATTGTTCAGGACCTTGGAATAGTGAACCTGGTGATGGACTACTTTCCATCACTGGAACTGCACGGTTCGACGTTGATGACGATTCACAACCGTGCAGGTGCCCAGACTCTCTCTTCTCTGGGGTTTACCCGCGTTGTAATTGCTCGCGAATATACCTTGAAAGAAATTGCCCGTCTTATTCGGGAATCAGCTATAGAGATTGAGGTTTTCGTCCACGGTGCGATGTGTTTTTCATATTCTGGTCTGTGTATGTTTTCTTCTTATCTTGGCGGAAAAAGCGGTCTGAGAGGAAAATGTGTACAGCCGTGCCGAAGAAAATACTCGGTCAGCTCAGGTGGAAAATCAAAAAGTAATTCCGGATACCTTTTTTCCATGAACGATTTGAATGGGTTGGAGATGGTGCCGGAGTTTATTAAAATGGGAGTCGCCTCGCTGAAAATTGAGGGAAGGCTCCGCTCGGCCACCTACGTTAAGAATATTGTTTCTGCATATAGAATGATGATTGACGCAGGAACTGATAAAGACCCTGAGGTTCTCAAAGAAGCTTTCTCACTGGTACCAGAGGCGATGGGGAGAAGCACTTCTTCTGGATATTTTCTGACACCACAACCAACTGATGCAATTATTCAATTCCATTCAGGTAATATTGGCAATCACCTTGGTCGTGTCTTTTCGACTGAAAAAAGAGGAAACGAAACGTTTATTTCCTTAAAACCCAAAAAATCGTTCAAAGTTGGAGATCGTATACGCCTTCATTTTGAAAAAAACGATAAACGTGAATCATTCTCTGTTCTCAAATTGTCAGATCATCAGAAACCTCAGGAACAGGCTGAAAAAAACAGAAAAATCAGCATTCTGGTCCCGGACTCGATAGAAGCCCATCGCCTTAGAGGACAAATTGACGTGTATCTTGTCGATGTCAGGCAGGACGCCCAGACCGCCGGTAATAAAATATCAAAAAGGCAGCTGCCTGTCTTGCTCACCAAAAATCAAAAGCAAAGTATTGCTCAAAAGGTTCGCAACGTCAGCCGTTATGTGGTGGAAAGTGAGCGCGGCAAAACATCCTATCCCGCACAGAACAACAGGCAGAGAAAAGGGGTTGGTTCAGCGAGTTGTGAACTCTGGTTAAGGGTTGACACCCCCCGGCTTGTCCTGGGGAATCAATTATTTGTTCCGGATCGATATGTTATCAATATTGACCGGAAAATTATGGGTTCTGTTGGAGAAATCAAACGATTTCTCGGTCGAAATATGAGATCGGTTATCTGGGCTCTGCCCCCGGTTCTCAATGACTCGTCCTACGAGCAGATCAGGAAAAATATTTCTACCCTGATCAAGTCAGGATTTAAGACATTCCAGATAGCGCATCTAAGCCAGATTGAGTTATTTGAAGGTGAGCGGGTACAGCTTTTTGGGGATTACTCACTGAACCTGATGAACAGTCAGGCGCTGAACCTTGTCTCTAAACTCGACTTCCGTGGTTTTCAACTTTCTATCGAGATGAATCAAGAGATCCTTAAAGAGCTGATTGACGGCTATCGCAGAAAAAAAATTACATCGTCCAAAGGAAATATTCCTTCTCATTCAGCACAACTCGGTTTGACCGTTTATGGCGCACCACCACTTTTTGTGTCTCGGATTGCCTCGAAACATCTACCGTATGGTAAAACAATTACCAGCCCCAAAAATGAACAATTTTATGTGGAGAAAAAAGGTGGCCACTCCCTGACGAGGCCAAAAAGGCCATTTTCCCTGTTACCATTCAGAAGAGATCTGGAAAAGATGGGCCTGAATTATCTGGTTATAGATTTAAGCGGAACACATCCAGGAAAAAAGGAGATGTTGGAATTAAAAGAGCGTATTAGTGGTAAAGGCAAGTATTCCAAGCTTCCCACTTTTAACTATCTTGGTACGCTCGAGTGACAAAAATAGGGCAAAGGTGCTACTATTTGTTCAATGAGTGACTGTGTCGGGCGATGATCAGGCAGCAAAATGTGCACTTCCGTTTTTATCTTCATCAAGCCGTCGCATTCCTTCCATGAGTAATTTCATGAAAAATCCAATTTCAGATAATTCAAAATCTTCAGGAGGGATTCCGGGTGTAAATCTGAATCTTCCTTTATGTTCTTTCAATAGCTCATAAAATGCAGTTTCACCAGATATCGAATTATATTTGGCTTTTATCAGCGCGCCCTGTCTGAAGGAGAACCTGGCAGTTCCTTTTGAAAGCTCATCAATTGTCAAAATACCGGTTTTACTGTTCATGTTCAGTGTCTGGAACAGAGTTTAACGTAAGCGTATAACAATTGAATGATGAGATTCAAAGAAGACTTAAAAAATCAAATCAATTTGTTATAATTGTTGACTTCAATTTTGCTTTGCATTATACATACCAGTCTTGTGTTTTTGTTAAAGATGCTATTTGCTTAAAATAGCTTTAGTAAATACTGTATGAAATAACCGGTTACGGTTTTCAATAGTAGAGATACCCAAACAGGAGGAAGTAATTCGTGGCTAATCATAAATCGGCTGAGAAAAGAAATCGTCAGGCACAGAATCGGCGTTTAAGAAATCGAATTAATCGTTCAAAGATGAAGAATGTCGTTCGTTCACTCAATGAGGCGATTGACTCAGGGGCCGTTGAAGAGGCAAAAGAAGCACTTCAGGTTGCTGTTCCTGTTATTGCCAAAACGGCATCCAAAGGAACGATTCACAAAAAAAATGCTTCTCGTAAAATTTCCAGGCTTACCAAGCGTGTAAACGCACTGGAGGCATAGCACTCACTTCGTACCGTTGGTGGTATTGTCACTTCGATCTGGTAATGTGATTTTTAACCGTTCTGCTCTTTTCCTGGCAGAACGGTTTTTTTTTGCTCTTTTTATTAGAATTGGTGCTTTTTTTCTATGTATGTTAAGAATTTAATCTCTTAACCTTCCCCAATAAAGTAATAAATTTAGATCATGAATGAATCATATATATCACCAACATACGAACAGTTCTGTAAAAGATCAGCACAGGCTCGTCTTGTCCCTATTGCCGGTCGTTTTATTTCAGATCTAGATACACCGCTCACACTGTTTAGTAAAATCCACCAGAATCGTGAACATGTATTTTTATTTGAAAGTATGGAAGGCGGGGAAAAATGGGGACGGTACTCCTTTATTGGTTTTGATCCACTGATCACTTTTGTCTCCACCGACAAAAATATTACCATTACCCGTATCTCTGAAGATCATCCGGAAACCGTGTCCATTAGCGGTAACCCCATTCTTCATCTCAGGAAACTAGTAAAGGATATGAACGCCTATGAAGATCCTGATTTACCAAGATTTTGCGGTGGACTCGTTGGCTTTCTTGGTTACGAGATGGTTCGTTTTATGGAGGAACTGCCCGATTCACATGAGCAACTCGATATCCCAGACACCTCTTTTATGATACCCGGTACGGTGCTCGTTCATGACAGCTTTGGGCAGACAGTAACCATCGTACACTGGGTCGATACCCATAACCTTTCATCTCTTGAAAAAACGTATAGTGATGCTGTCTCACGTATTGAGGAAGTTTCCGAACTGCTTGGTCGATCGGTACCTGAAGAATATTCTATACAGACAGGTAAAGGCATTGAAACCAAAAGCGAATTCAACGCCAACATGGAACCAGATGAATTTCACGACATGGTCAAAGAGGCGAAAGAGTATATTCTTGCTGGCGATATATTCCAGGTTGTTCTTTCTCAGAGGTTCCATACCAAAACATCGGTTTCACCATTTTCGATTTATCGAGCCTTGCGTTATATAAACCCGAGCCCATACCTTTTTTTCCTCAAATTCAAAGATCTTGTTCAGATAGGGTCATCTCCTGAGATTCTTGTGCGCAAAGAAGGAAATTCCATAGAACTGCGTCCGATTGCAGGTACGAGGCCGCGTGGTAAAACGATCGAGGAGGATGAAGCACTTGAAAAAGACCTGCTCGCTGACCCCAAGGAACGGGCGGAGCACTTAATGCTTGTCGACCTTGGAAGAAATGATGTCGGCCGTGTAGCAAAAGGCGGGAGTGTTGAGGTCCGCGACCTCCTTGTTGTCGAACGATATAGTCATGTAATGCATATTGTTTCCGGTGTCCATGGTATTATCGATGATCGTTTCGATCAGTTCGATGTTGTTGCTGCATGCTTCCCTGCTGGCACCGTCAGCGGTGCACCAAAGATTCGTGCCATGGAAATTATAGATGAACTCGAACCTGAAAGACGCGGTCCGTATGCAGGTTCAGTCGGATATTTTGGATTTTCAGGGAATATGGATTTTTGCATAACTATCAGGACATTTATAATGCAGGGAGATGACCTGTGGGTTCAGGCAGGAGCCGGTATTGTTGCCGATTCTGATCCGCATAAAGAGTTTGAGGAGACAGTGAATAAATCCATGGGATTGCGTCGTGCTCTGGAACTTGCTGAAAAGAGGTTTAGCTGATGATTGTTATAATAGATAATTACGACTCATTTACCTATAATATCGTCCAGACCATTGCGGATAATCTGTTGGAAGAGGAACGGTTGGAAGATATAAAGGTGTTTCGCAACGACAAGATCTCGATAAATGAGCTTCAATCGTTGAATCCACGCAGAATTCTTGTCTCTCCAGGCCCCTGTACCCCAAAAGAAGCTGGTGATTTCAGTTGAAGTGATACGGTTTTTTGGTGGTAAGATACCGATTTTAGGTGTGTGTCTTGGACATCAGTCAATCGGTGAGGCTTACGGCGGCGAGGTGGTCAGGGCTGGAAGAATTATGCACGGCAAAACAAGCCTGATGTCCCATGATGGCAGAGGCGTTTTCACCGGGCTGCCGGACCCGTTTGACGGGATGCGCTACCATTCACTGGTGGTTGAAGAACATAATTTGCCAGCGTGCCTTGAGATTACTGCCCGGACAGAGCAGGGTGAGTTAATGGGGCTTCGCCATAAAGAAATCGCCGTTGAAGGCGTTCAATTCCATCCGGAATCAATTATGACCCCTGCCGGCAAACTCCTTCTTAAAAATTTTACGTCTGATAATTATGAATCCATGCTTGCATAGATACATTTGTGGAAATATTTAACACCCAGAGATGATTATGAATATTACAGAAGCAATTACCCATGTGGTTAATGGCAACGACCTGTCCGAATTTGAGATGCAGTCGGTGATGAACCAGATAATGAGTGGTGAGGCAACCCCGGTACAGATTGGTTCGTTTCTCACCGGACTGAGAATGAAAGGGGAGACCGTCGAGGAAATCACCGGTGCTGCCAGGGTGATGCGGGAGAAGGTGACAGCGATAGACAGCGGTGTCAATGTGTCAGAGGGCGGTATCCTTCTTGACACGTGTGGTACTGGCGGAGATGGATCAGGTACGTTCAATGTTTCAACAACGGCCGCTTTTGTTGTGGCAGGATGCGGTGTAACGGTTGCAAAACATGGAAACAGGTCTGTTTCAAGTTCCTGCGGTTCTGCCGATGTTCTCGAAGCAGCAGGGGTTAATCTGGGCTTGAACGCTGGTCAGGTTGGTGATTGTATTAAAAAAAATGGTATCGGTTTCCTTTTTGCACCGTCACTGCATGGAGCGATGAAATATGCAATTGGACCGCGGCGTGAGATAGGAATACGAACAGTTTTTAACGTACTCGGTCCGCTGACCAACCCGGCCGGTGCAAATGTTCAGGTTCTTGGTGTATTCAGCAAATCCTTAACAGAACCGCTGGCTGAGGTGCTTGCTAAACTGGGATCAATGCGGGCGCTTGTCGTTCATGGCGAGGGCAACCTGGATGAACTGACCACTACCGGAGAAACGACGGTCTCTGAACTTAAGAATGGTGCGGTAACGACATACACGATAACTCCTGAAGAGGTCGGTCTCAAAAGGTCTGAAATCAAAGACCTGCTGGGAGGCAAAGATAATGATGAATCAGCCTCTATTATGAAGGCTGTACTGGAGGGAGAGCCAGGTCCGCGAAGAGACATGGTCCTGTTGAACAGCGGTGCTGCTGTTATGGCTGCTGGATTGGTTAGCGATATGGTCAGCGGAGTTGCTCTTGCAGCAGAATGTATTGATGCCGGAAAGGCGATAGAAAAGCTCAATGAACTGGTTTCCTTTACCAATAATGTAACGACCTGATTCTAACCATACAAAACTGATCCGCTCTATGATTCTTGATACTATTGTTCAGCAGAAGAAAGAAGAAGTTTCATTGTTAAAAAGAAACGGGATTATTCTTCCTGACTCATTTGTTGGAAAACCTCATGATAAAAGTCGCGGTTTTAAACAGGCACTTCTTGATTATAAAGGCGTTTCTATCATCGCCGAAGTTAAAAAGGCATCCCCTTCAAAAGGTGTTATCTGTCCCGATTTCGATCCAGTCAAGATTGCCAGGAATTACCAGTCCCATGGTGCTCAGGCTCTTTCGGTATTAACAGATGTGAATTTTTTTCAGGGAAGTCTGCTTTATCTCATGCAGGTAAGAAGTGTCGTAGATCTGCCTGTGTTAAGAAAGGATTTTATCATTGATCGGCTGCAGATTGATGAGGCATTCGCCCATGGTGCAGATGCAATTCTGTTAATAGCCGCCATCCTCGATGAGCAACAGATACGTGATTTTCAGCAGCATGCGACTGCACTGGGAATGGACAGCCTGGTCGAGGTTCACCAGGAGGAGGAATTATCTAAATCACTTGCTGCCGGAGCGGAGCTCATCGGGATTAACAACCGAAACCTCAATGATTTTTCAGTTGATATAAACACCACCTTTCGGTTGATGAAATTAATACCCCCGCATATACCTGTTGTCTCTGAGTCCGGGCTCAGGAATAACCAGGACATAGAGGCTCTGGCAAAGGCAGGTGCCACAGCAGCTCTGATCGGTGAAACATTGATGCGTGCCGGGGAAAAGAGTGGTTTACTCAGGTCGTTGCGCCCTGAGTAAAAAATACGTGGAGAAGACAATGAGAACGCGCATCAAGATGTGCGGTACGACACGAATTGAAGATGCCCTGGCAGCAGTCAATCTCGGAGTAGACGCTCTTGGCTTTATTTTTGTTGAGAAGAGTCCACGAAATATTACGCCAGCTGTGGCACAATCAATTATCAGCTCACTACCCTCTTTTGTCGGCAGGGTGGGAGTGTTTGTCGATAGTGGCATGGACGAAATAAAATTGATCGTTGAGCGATGTGGGCTTACCCAATTGCAGCTTCATGGAAATGAATCGGTATCGTTTTGTTCGCAGCTAAGACGATGGAATAAATCTTTATCCATATGTAAAGCATTTCGAGTGGGGGCAGATAGTCCATCAGTTGATACCGCATCGTATGGTCCTGCCATAGACAGTATCCTGCTTGACACCTATATCAAGGGAATTAAAGGCGGCACCGGAGATTGTTTTGACTGGAGATTGATTGACACGCTTGATATCGAGCGTCCGTTAATACTGGCGGGGGGGCTGGCACCAGCTAATATTTCGGAGGCTCTTGTTAAAGTCTCTCCGTTTGCTGTCGACATAAATTCGGGTGTTGAGGACGCACCAGGCATCAAGAATCATCAGAAATTATCAGAACTGGTTGCACTGGTAGGTGATTACGATTTCCACAGGCGCCAAGAGTGTGTGTGAGAACTCTGCCAGTTGCCGGCAAAAACCTAGTGGGCAATTACAAAAGCATCTTTGTAACCACGACTCTCCAGGATTTCCCGTTGCTGCTCAGCCCCATTGAGTGTTTTTCCAACATAGACGTGAACGCGGTGGTAGATCTTGTCAGGTCCATAGTATTTTTGAATAAGGGTGGTATGACCTGCCTGGGTAAAACGTTGCTGGAGACGACGAGCGTTGTTTCTGTTGGTAAATGAACCAATTTGTATATAGAATTCGCCAGTGTAGAAGTTTTTTGCCATACGCTTGAGATCTGCACTTCCTTTCTTTGCGTCCCCCAGCGCAGTTATATGAACCCGTGCTGTTCCTTTACCAACAAGATCAAGTTTTTTTGCTGCCGTATAACTGACATCGATGATACGCCCACGCACGAAGGGACCACGGTCATTTACCCGGACAACTATTTCCCTGTTGTTTTCAAGATTCCTGACAAGAAGTATGGTGTCCATCGGTAAGGTCTTATGGGCAGCTGTCATCTCATACATGTTATAGGTTTCGGCATTAGACGTTTTACGGCCGTGGAAATCGTCACCGTACCATGAGGCTACTCCCTTCTGTGTAAAGCCGTATGAGGATGGGATCGGGTAATATACCCTGTTGTTTATAACATAAGGCTTCTGGGTCGGGTGAGAATATTCTTTGTTCGAAGAAACAGGTGAAGCAGATGAACAAGCTGGCAGGTTGGTTAAGAAAAACAACATGATAGCAACCATCTTCATGTAGTTAATGAGGTTGCAGTTCAACCGATAGGTGTAAATCCTTGCGATAAAAGGATACGGACACCTCCGAGGTGATTTGGTCGGTAAAAGTTTTGATCGATCCATATTCATTGCGACTTTTTATTACAAAACGTTCAAGTAATCAATGGTTTTAATTGTCTACCTGGTTGCTCGTTGGATCGCTGTCGCTGAGCAGGTGGCTAAATCGTTTCTGGTAGAATGGACCGGCTTTGCCAATGGTGTGCGGGGAATAAGGAATATCAGTGGGTCTTTCTGGCAGCACGGTAATGTTGTCAAATCGCACGATTTCTTCTTCATCGATCCAGGAGAGGTGTAGGTTAAGGAGTGGACGGGCCACCTGTAATAGACCATTTGAATCCGGTATCAGACGAATGTTTTCCCATCTGCGCTGCTTAAATCCCTTGAGCCAGATTCCTGGAAATTGATCGCCGCTAAATTTATCATTCATGACAGGATCGAGCCACTCGCCATCAAATTCCATGTGGCTGGAAAGAATCTCGAAAACTTCTGAACTGCCGTCAAGGGTGAGTTTCTCCAGTTCATCAAGATCATCGTGATCAATTCGTACAAGATGAGTCTGGTCGTCGTCGAAAGACCAGAGAGCATGGCATCCTTGACAGGAGACCTGTTTACCATATTTTTGATGAGCAGGATGAGCCATTAAGGGCAGCGGTAAAATAATGCCGGTCGCCCCGGAAGTGAACAGGTACTGATTATTTATTAAGGTGATTGTTTCATTGTCACTATTCTGTAATGTGTTCAGATCATGGCAGCTCATACACGTTGCCCCTCTGGGGGCGGTCGACATAACTTGATTTTTGCCATGACAGTCAATACAGACCATACCGCCCTTTTGGTGTACATCCGGTTCAAGCTGATGAAATTCAACGCCATAAGGTCTGAAGAATTCATCTCTGGTGGTATAGGGCGTTCGGTATTCATCATTAAAATCATGTTCGAAGCGACCATAATAATCAAAACCGATATGATTTCCGTAGTGGCAGGACAGGCAGCGAGTGTCATTTGGCTTTTTTATGAATGTGTGTGTAACGATTTGTCCATCGTAATAATCAAGATGACAGGCACCACATCCACTTGCACGACTGGTGAGCGGAAAGTCATCACCTTCATAGTAAACATGGCAGCGCAGACACCTTCGTCTTAGTAAATCATCCACGAGTTGCAACTCAGAGTCAGGATGAGCTGAAGAAGAAATGTCATCAATAGGGACCTTACTTTCAGATGATGTGAACGAATTTCTTACAAGATTAATATGTTGACTAAGGGTGTAATGAGCATTTTTGCTTACCATTGTGAGCTCTTCGTTATGACAGGGACCACAAAATGATTTGGCGTTATCAGGGTGTGCAGGTTGAGAAATTAATCCCCGATGTGACGTTTCAATACTTTTTTCCCCTTCAATGCCACGGTGACAGTCGGTACAGGAAAATTGATGATGTTCGCCAGGGTCAAGATTGTGGCAGCTTTTACATCCAGAAGTAGCCACCACACTATTTTCATGTTTGTCCTGTTCTTCACGACAACCACTTGTTGACAAAATAACGCAGATGAGAGGCAGCAAAAGAAGCGTTGATGATCTTTTAAATAACGCAGAGTGGTTTAACATTTTATTGCAGAGCGATTTACCGGTGATTGTATATTGATTGTCTGGCAATCAATATACTAGATAAGTGCGGGGAGTCCTATTGCTATTAGAACAGTAGCGGTAAAATTCAAGCACCAATGACCGGTGTTGTTGTTTGAACTTTGTAATGATGGTCTTTCTGGTCTGTCAGGTTGCCAGACTCTTTTCGAGATGGAGATAGCCTTTGCAGAAGCGCATACATCCATCAAAAAAGTGTGCAGATTGATTCTCTTCAGCACTCTTTGACAGGTGGTCGATACAGGGTAATAGAAAATTATTTACCAGCTCACTCTGCTTAAGGGACGTGTCATCACCGTTTTTCTCCTGCTCAACGAGGGTTATCAAAACGTCGAGCATTACCGGTAACGAATCTTCTGAGTCGCCGAGAGCGTTATCCACATTAATGCTGGTATCATGAAGAAACTGCCTGAAGGCGATCAGAGTATTCCCGTAATTCCTGCCGTCAATATAATGAGATGCCATCATGTTAAGATGGTTTTCACTAAAAGGGTCAGTGAACAGGGCATAATATTCATCCTGCAGGTCTTCCAGTTTTTTTGAGGTAAGTTGATTATTCAAGTCGCGTGCCGCAGTGTCTATTTCAGGAGTAACCTGGTCCTTGATGAGGGCAGCGAATGTCCCTCTCCATCGACTTAACCGTTCTGCATCAGGCTGGCTGACAAAAAATGATTTCATCAGATCAATGAAGCGAAGCCGCACCAGTATTAGATCCTTATCGTTGAGTTCTTTCATCTGTTCTACTCTGATTCCAATAGTTTGATTACCCGACAGTCTTCACAATATTCGAAGTGGCCGTCATGATCCATTTTTTGTTTTGCGAGAATTTCCATCACCCGGTCAAAGCTTTTTTTGGTCCCGAAAATTTTACCACACTCCTTACATCGCATTGGCTCGGCCTGAGCAGCAATTGCCGGCTGAAAGTAAGATGGATTAATTGAAATATCCTTACCGGTAGAAAGAGCATTTTCGGGACAGACATCCACACAGGCTTTACAACCGGTGCAGAGAGCCCCTGTCCAGGAGAGGGTCAACGAAGATGGGTCAGCAGAAAGAGCTTGAATTTTACATTCGTTTAAGCAGGCGAGACATTGGGTACAGGCATCTTCCCGGCAGAGTATTGAGTGAAAGAGAGATCCATCATCATGATGTAATGTGATTGATTTTTCACTGTGGGCAAGAGCGTAATCGAAAATAGAGGATAATTTCTGGCGCCTGTTGTTGTAATTAAGATCGTTATAGTTTTCAAAAAGCAACGATTTATCTTCAGTATGGGCAATCAGTGACGGATAATCTTTTGCAGTTGAAATCAATATTCTTTCAGATTCTTCAAAAACCTCATTGAGGAGTCTGTTAACCTGATCAATGATTTGCTGGCTCAACTGAGTGTCCGTCTGCTCAGACTTTAAAACGATGACATATGATGCGCCATGAGCAAGCAGGAACGTAAGGTGAAGAGCAGAGATCGCATCTAGAAGGGGATATTCAAGGAACAGGTGATTGTCAAAACTGGATCCATGATGATGCCACCAGAAATTGTGTAGTTCCTGAGCAGAACCGATCACGACAATAGTTTTCTTTTTAAAAGGGAAGGTCCTGAAAAATTCAATAAATGTAGTATCATCAAAACGGTGGTATTGTATTGCACCCGTAGGACAAACACCTGAACATCTTCCACATTCTATACATTTTAGGGCATTAACAACAATTTGTTCTTCACCGCTGATAGCACCTGCAGGGCAGACCTGTATGCATTTATCGCAACCGGATATACTCCTGCTGCTGAATTGGCAGATGCTATGGTTGCAGGAAATGACCTCATCAACCTGACATGGAAACAGTGTCGAAAGATATTCGTTTAAATTCGTTTCATGATAAAAATTCTTGGAATCTTCCGGTACCTCAATATTGGTATCCCCAAGGGCCAGGATGGCAGGGATATCAAGCACATTTTGTTCGACGGTGTAGATGTCGATGGCGTCGGTAGGACAGACTTTTTCACACTCTCTGCAAAAAGAGCACTTTTCAAAATCAAAGTACAGCCTTTCAGAAATACACGCTTCCGGACATATTTTCCCACATAAACTACAATAGGTGCACTTGTTGAGATCGACAGGAGATCGGGTAGAATATTCGATTCGGTACTTGTTTGTATTGTATGAAATACCAAGTTCGGTTACTTCGCTAAAATCGGGATGACTTCCTTTTATCAAAAGAGGGACGAGATCAAGAACACCACCATATGTGTTGAGAAACGTATTCAGTGATTGAGCGTTGTTTGAAATAACACATAATCGTTTATCGAGATCTATGGTGTAACTGCTAAAAGATGCCTGGTTTTTTCTAATTCTCTCAGCTTCTGCAAAAAGTCGTAATTGTTTATCATTAAAACCGGCCAGATCACCATTCAACTGCAAGGCTGGGGAGAGCATGGTAGGACTTTCCTGACTCAAGCCTGGAAAACCGCTGTGAAGCAGAACCCTGGAATCCTCTGCCAGGGAATTATTACTGAGGTCTTGAAAATTATTATGAAGACGTTTCTCAAGAACAGGTGCGGCGCTGCCGTCATGAATCAGACAATACGTTATAAAACTTATACTCATTGGTGTGTTTCCAGAAGATTGTGAAATTATATTATATTAAAATTCAAGCAGATATATAGGCAATACGTATGGATAATACGCTGCACACTACAATAGAGTCAACGCCAGATAAACTAACGTCTAAAACAGATAAATGAAATGGAATTATGATTGGGTACGAGCCTTTTGTTCTGTAGGTCTTTCACCTACCATTAATGCCTTAGAAGATCATTTTTATTGGTATTCGAAGATGAAGAAAGATGTACATTTCATCTCCATATATATTTCGTGTTTAGAGTTGAACTTTGAGACTGTTCCTGATATAAACATCGTCAATTAATTGTCTCTGTTTCTTCGGTCAGTTCAATACTCTCTGAAGCTTTTTGTGAGAACAATCTACTACAGGATGCCGGCGTAATCCGGTTCTTTTTAAAACAGAGCCACCGTAGCTCAGGTGGTAGAGCAGCTGATTCGTAACCAGCAGGCCAGCGGTTCAAGTCCGCTCGGTGGCTCCAATTAAAAAAGGGGGGTTAGAGACATACTCTAACCCCCCTTTTTTTTATAAAATGCAAGGAAATGTGTGGGTAAGTGCCCAGTATATTTTTGAAATCGGCAGCGAGTGATATTCTAAATATGTGCTCTGATTGAACTCCACACTTCAGCTATCTCATCTACAAATCCATGTGCGAAAGCATCATCATCGTATCCCTTTAACTTGTCATCGCATTCGCATATAACGTTGAAAATGAAATTCCATAGTTCAACAAAATCATTCGATAACGAGTTTTTAAAAGTGTCAGCATTAAGCTCGAAATCATCATTTCTTTTTGAAAAATTGCTTAATTCCTCGAGCCTGATAAAAGCGGCATAGTCTACTTTCATGTTGCTTATGGCATCCCGGGCACACTTTCTGCCAACATCATAAAATTGCTTTGTGAAATCTCCTTTACTGAGTTTGAGAAACTGGATCAGGTCACCGGATTGAGCAGTCCTTAATGTTTCAAGCCTTTCCATGATAGCCCTCCTGCAGAGTTTTGAGACGTTGATCTTCTTTTTGAACTCTTTCAACTCAACTGCGAGTTCCTCTGGTATTGATATCGCGATTACTTTCGACATTTGGCTTTATTATATAAAATTAAATCATAAATAAATAATTATATAAAAAAATGCAAGTATATTTTAATTATATATAAATATCTGAAAAATGGAAAATATTATATTTAGGTTAACGTATCTGATTCTTGCTCTTGAAAGCAAAGCCAAACTTTACGTTCCTGACAAGGACAGTGGTTGAAACGGTTAGCATTTGCAGACTTGTTTGGTTATCTACCAAATGACAGTTAGCTACCTGGTATTTCCTAACAAAATATAGGCCCAGGTGTCTCCACTTTCTTTTTTCGGTATCTGTGATGTCTGATATCGTTGACAATACAGGAGGAGTATCGTATTACTACCTGAATACAGGCTACTTCTTTGATAAGATAGCCGTGTTTTCATAGTTATTGCAGAACAGGAGGAGAAGTATCAAGATCAATGAGGTGGCACAATAACTTCCCAATGTTTTTAACATCTGACCATGGAGATTATTATGAAAAACAGAATTTCTAGAATGCTTATCTTGAGTATCTTGCTTGTGTTCGGAGTAACAGGCGCTGCCATTGCAGCCGAATGTATCGCTCCCGCTAATCCAGGGGGTGGCTGGGACTTCACCTGCCGCCAGATCGGCAAAGTAATGTATGACATCAAAGCGATCGATAAGCCAATGCAGGTTACTAATATGGCTGGTGCCGGTGGTGGACTTGCATTTAATCATGTTGTTGCAGAACGTAATGAAGACGCGGAACTGATCGTTGCAGCATCATCCGCTACCTCAACGCGTCTTGCTCAAAATGCTTATGCTGGCATGACAGCTGATCAGGTACGCTTTGTCGGTGCAATCGGTGCTGATCCTGGTGTTATCGTTGTAGGTGCGAAAAGCCCATACAATTCTCTTACTGATCTGATTGACGCCGTAAAAGCAGATCCCACTTCAATCGCTTTTGCCGGAGGTTCTGCGGTGGGCGGTTTTGATCACCTTAAGGCTCTGATGGTTCTGCAGCGTGCAGGCATCACTGACATCACCAAAATTAAGTACCTCAATTTCAGTGGTGGCGCAGACGCGATTACTCGTACTGTTGGCGGCTTTACCCAGGCGATGACTGGAGACATGTCTGAGGTTGTGGGTTTTTTAAAGTCTGGCGATATCCGTGTTCTCGCTGTTCTTACCGATGAGCGTGTCCCTGGTTTTGAAGACATCCCAACGGCGAAAGAACAGGGTCTTGATGTGGTTGCTGTTAACTGGCGTGGTCTCTATATCCCCAAGGGTGTTTCCGACGAAACTTTCAATACGTGGGCTGATCGCCTTCAGAAAGTTGCAGATTCAGATGAATGGAAGAACGTGATGGCCGCAAACGGACTGGCTCCTTTCACCAAAGTAGGTGACGATTTCCAAAGCTACATTGACAGTGTCGTGGCCGAAGTTGGTCTCTTGAGTAAAGAACTCGGAGTTATCCAGTAATGGCAAGTGATCGCATTTTTGGATTGATCGCAACTATCTTGGCACTCGCGTATATCGTGAGTGCCAACCAGACACAAACCAGCTTTTTAACCGATCCCGTTGGGCCAAAAGGGTTTCCTATTTTGATAGGAATCGTCTGGGCAATCAGTGCCATGTTTATGGTCTTGCGCCCTGATCAGGAACCTGACTGGCCTGCCAAGCGGACGTTTGGTGCCTTGGCATTTTCCGTAATAATTTTAATCGGCTATGCCTATGCGCTGAAACCTCTCGGTTTCCTGCTACCCACGGCTGTAGCCGCTGGAATCTTAAGTTATCAAATTTCACCCAATCCAAAACATGCCACTCTGGCTGGAATTGGTCTTTCGGTTGGTCTTTTTATAATTTTCAAATTTGCCTTGGGTCTGGGCCTGGTTGCCTTCCCTAAAGGGCTTCTAGGATAAGAGTGTTGATATGGATGTAATGGCCAATCTTGCGCTTGGTTTCTCAATAGCACTATCGCCCTATACATTGATGCTGGCCGTGATTGGCTGTTTTCTCGGCACGATCATTGGTGCACTGCCGGGCCTTGGACCTTCAAATGGTGTTGCGATTCTTATCCCGCTGACCTTCGCCCTTGGTCTTGACGCAACCTCAGCTCTGGTGTTGATGACGGCAGTATACTACGGAGCCATGTATGGTGGGCGGATCAGTTCGATCCTGCTTAATATCCCGGGTGATGAGCCTGCATTGATGACGACACTCGACGGTTATCCCATGGCCAAAGCAGGCCGGGCAGGGGATGCGCTGGTACTTTCTGGGGTAGCTTCGTTTGTTGGTGCATTTCTGGCGACTGTCGGGCTGATTTTCCTGGCACCACTGCTGGCACGGGTCGCTTTTCTGTTTGGGCCGTCAGAATACTTCGCACTTTACCTTCTCGCCTTTTGCACTCTTGGAGGCATGGCCAGTAACAACCAGGCGAAGGCGGCGATTGCATCGTGTATTGGTTTGGCAATTGCCATGATCGGTGTTGACGATTCAAGCGGCCTGCCGCGCCTGACAGGTGGAAACCTGCATCTTTATGACGGGGTTGATTTCCTTGTCGCGATTGTTGGTTTGTTCGCAATTACCGAGGTGTTTTCGTTTATCGAAAGTCACGGAAAGCATTCATCCATCGGTGTGAAACTTGAAAAAGTCAAGATTCCTTGGAAGGACATCTTTGATACTCGCTGGGTTATGTTGCGCTCGTCTGTTGTTGGTTTTATTGCAGGAGTCTTACCCGGTGCGGGTGCGTCTTTGGGTAGCTTCCTGGCCTATATGTCAGAAAAATCCATTGCAGGTGAAAAAGGAGGTTTTGGCACAGGTGCTGCCAAAGGCATAGCTGCTCCAGAGGCCGGGAACAATGCCGCTGCAGGTGGAGCACTGGTGCCGATGCTGACGCTCGGTGTCCCAGGGTCTGGCACAACGGCCGTTTTGCTGGCCTTGCTGATGACGCTGAATATCACTCCTGGTCCGACACTTTTCACGGAGAACCCCGAAGTCGTTTGGGGCCTCATCGCATCGCTGATGATCGCCAATTTCGTTCTTTTGCTGATGAATGTACCAATGGTGAAAATCTTTGTTCGCGTTCTGCAAGTGCCCGCGTGGCTATTGATGCCCGGTGTTACCATGATCTCTTTTGTTGGGATTTACTCGCTGTCTGGCAGTTATTTCGATCTATTGCTGATGGTCGGTTTTGGCGTATTGGGTTATATCATGCGCAAACTCGATATCCCGACTGTGCCAGTCATTATGGGCATCCTGCTGGGGGGGCATATGGAAACTGCATTGCGGCGTGCCATGGTGCTATCCGATGGTGATTGGACCTATCTTTTCTCCTCGCCCATAGCTATAGGTCTCTGGATTGCCGCTGTCCTGGGGTTCATAGCTCCGATGTTTCTGCGCAATATTTTGAAGAAACCGGCCCGAGTGGCGGATTAATATATATAACCAAAGTGATTGCCCTGCAGTATAAAGATTCGACCTTACTGCTATTCGAAAGCGCCAATACCTTAAACCGCCATGCTTCGACCAATGCCGAGCCTTTACATGACTTCAAATCTATAGGATATCGTTAATGATTGAACACAAGGTTCACGCATCCCCGTCAAAAGATCAAAATTCCACGGGAAGACCAGCTTGCCTGGAAAATGGCAGAAGTTGCATCCGACCCTGTAGATATTGATAAAGATGTATCAGATATGATCATAAACAGGATCATTGACAATGCATCAGTGGCCATTGCCTCGTTAAACAGAGGACCAATTCAATCCGCACGAGCAATGGCCAAAGCACACCCTCGAAAATTCGGAGCATCGCTTTTTGGCCTTTCTCCATATGAAACCGTTTGCGCTGAATGGGCAGCATGGGCAAATGGTACAGCAGTTCGAGAGCTAGATTTCCACGATACTTTCCTTGCCGCAGATTACTCTCATCCAGGTGATAATATCCCACCAATAATCGCGGTTGCGCAACAATGTGAAAAAAATGGAAGTGACCTCATTCGGGGGATAGCTACCGGATATGAAATACAGGTAAATCTTGTAAAAGGAATTTGTCTACATGAACACAAAATAGACCACATTGCCCATCTCGGGCCTTCTGTTGCAGCAGGCGTCTGCACCCTGCTCGGACTCAATAAAGAAATTACCTATCAATCTATCCAGCAGGGACTTCATTGTACTGTCACAACCCGTCAATCTAGAAAGGGGGAGATTTCTTCCTGGAAGGCTTTTGCACCAGCGTATGCCGGCAAAACTGCAATAGAAGCAGTTGATCGCTGCATGCGAGGTGAAGGAGCTCCCAGCCCTATCTATGAAGGAGAGGATTCTATAATATCTTTTATACTTAACGGGCGCACCGCACGCGATCAAGGGGAGACCCCTTACGAGCCTTTCTACATTGTTCCACTACCTGGAAGAGGCGAGT
Source organism: uncultured delta proteobacterium (assembly GCA_963776075.1). Taxonomy (GTDB): domain Bacteria; phylum Desulfobacterota; class Desulfobulbia; order Desulfobulbales; family Desulfocapsaceae; genus MADRE3. The sequence continues at coordinate 176,615 of CAVZLG010000001.1, read as the reverse complement.
CGAAGCGAGCTATTCTGGACACATATACAAAAGAGCACTCCGCAGAATATCAATCCCAGGCCTTGATCGATTTGGCCTTCAGATTAGGTGAGAAAATTGAAGATTTTGACAAAATCAAAACGATCGTTCTTCATACTTCTCACCACACCCATTATGTGATTGGAACCGGTTCTGGTGACCCCCAGAAGATGGAACCAGAAGCGTCACGAGAAACACTTGATCATTCCATCATGTATATTTTTGCTGTGGCACTGCAGGATCGCAAGTGGCACCATATTGAAAGTTACGCTCCAGAGCGGGTAAAACGTGTTGACACTGTACGTCTGTGGCACAAAATTTCTACTACGGAAGACAAGGAGTGGACCCGTCGCTATCACTCTCGAGACCCGCAAGAAAAAGCCTTTGGTGCGCGTGTGGTGATCACCATGGAGGATGGTACCATCATTGAAGACGAAATGGCAATCGCCAACGCACATCCGCTTGGTGCAATGCCATTTGCTCGCCCTGAATATATCAAAAAGTTCAAAACCCTGACCGACGATATCCTCGATCCTGCTGAAAGTGAACGTTTCCTTGACCTGGTTCAGAATTTACCGAATCTGAGTAGCGATGAAATCCTAGCTCTTAACCCGATCGTACCGGTGGGGTATTTGATTGAGAACCCATCGAAAGGAATTTTCTGATGCTTTTTACCCATAAAACCCCCACCGAAAAACGTACTGGTTTGAAAGATCAGTTATCTGATGGAAAGCTTCATCAGTTTCCAGGTGCCCTTAATCCTCTTTGTGCCAGGTTGATTGAACAAAAGGGGTTCCCCGGAATTTACATTTCCGGAGCTGTTTTAGCTGCCGATCTCTGCTTGCCGGATATCGGAATTGCGACGTTGAGCGAATTTGTTGATAGAGGCAGGCAAATTGCCAGAGTCACAGACCTTCCTGCTATCATTGATATTGATACAGGATTTGGTGAACCAATGAGTGCTGCCCGCACGGTGAGGCTCATGGAAGAGGCGGGCATTTGTGGCTGTCATATTGAAGACCAGGTAATGCCAAAGCGCTGTGGTCATCTTGATGGGAAAGAAATAGTTGAAACCAAAACGATGACTCAGCGGGTACGAGCTGCTGCCGATGCCAGACTTGATCGTAATTTTTGTCTCATTGCAAGATCTGATGCTCGTGCTATTGAGGGGCTTGAGAAGGCTATAAATCGTATGAAAGCGTATGTAGATGCAGGGGCAGACATGATATTTCCAGAAGCTTTGCAAAATGAAAGAGAATTTGAAGCTGTCCGTAATGCGATTGCTGTCCCGCTGCTCGCTAATATGACAGAGTTTGGAAAAAGTCGATTGTTGAATAAAAAAGAACTCGAGAGTCTGGGGTATAACCTTGTTATCTACCCTGTAACTACTTTACGCTTAGCAATGGGTGAAATTGACAGGGGCCTCGAAGCCATTCTCAGAGACGGTGACCAAAACGCAATACTTGACAGAATGCAAAACAGAAAAGATTTATATGATCTTTTACGCTATGAAGATTACAGTAAATACGATAAGAATCTCTTTAATTTTGAAGTGAACGATACACCAATAGATTAATCTTACCTGGATCCTGCCTTTCTCTTAGATTGTAAATATTTTGAAGGAAAAAAGCTGATAGACAGAAAGAAGCGGAATACTTTGTCGAGTAATTTAAAGATCCTGTGGAGTGTTTATCGGGAGGAGGTTATTGGCAGGGACAATCAGGTGAAGCAGTACATTGTGTTGAGAGGGCAGGTGCATTTGGGTATCGGAATTTATTTGGTCATCAATCTATTATAAAATTTCTTTGTAACAGAATGCTTTCAACCATATTATAGCCAAGTGGCTCAGAGTATGCCCTCCTAATCATATAAGGTCCTCTTTGGATAGGTCTGATATCCTTGGATGACCGGCTGACTGAAGAAAATTCTATAGGCAGAGTCTTCGTACTTTGCACTATTTGACTTTTCTGGATAATTTCTAGGTCTGATTCAATTGGCAACCCTTTCGGAAAGCTTTTCTTCCGGCGTGAACGTTCGTTCATATCCCCTCCCAGCTCTAAGTCCAATTGATACTTTGCATCCTCCATTTTTACTTACTAATGGATTCTCATTATGTAAATAGGTATATATACCTAGTTTTTCAATAAAAAGAACAGCACCCTCAGAAATATCATCTTTAATTATAATAATTTAAAGCATTATTTATATTGGTCAACTTATTTCCTGATTTTATGCAAATAATTGGGAAAAAAACCAGTCCTAACAAGTAGATGCGTGTAAATGCCTGTTCTGGAGTATCACCGACAGCATTGAGGTTTCATTGGATAAGGGTCGAAGTGCAGAGCAGCGCCATATAACTCGGCACGACGGAAGAGTGAATTCAGCACACAGCCAAACATTTGTTGATTCTTCTCCTGTAGAATGTGCATTCTGCGGAAATCTGATATCTGATGATTTTCCTTGGATATAAGTTTACCTGCTCGGGCGAGCGCCTGATTTTTATCTTCTGCAAAAACAATTACCGTTGTCAGCCCTTTTATCTTATGGGTATTCCGTGTGCAGGAAGGGTAAAAATGCGTTTGATACTGAATGAAATAAGCGTATTGATAGCGCATGTTAAAAGCACGTTATTTAAGAGAATCCTGAAAACCGCTACCCGACTACCAGTCAATATAACATGATTTTTCGTAATAATTGTAAATATAGGACGTCATAGAAAAAAATATTCAATTGATTGTTCTTTCCTGTCGGGAGCGATCATGAGGTAAGGTGGATGTTCACAAGGGAGAGAGGGAGGAGATTTTGACGTCAGAAACAACAAAGCGCAGACCTTCAACAATTGAAAGTCTGCGCTAAGAGTATCTGGTGCCTCGGGCGAGACTCGAACTCGCACGGGCGCAAGGCCCAAGGGATTTTAAGTCCCTGGTGTCTACCAATTCCACCACCAAGGCAGGATGGATGTTTTTAACATAGCAACATTGTAGTTGTCAATTGGCAAAGGTTGTTATTTTTTTTCGGAGTAAGAGGAAAAATCAAAAAATCGAGTAAGCGTTCTGAATGATTTTATCCATTTCCCGAACCGCCCGCTCAAGACCGGTGAATACGGCCCGGGATATGATCGCATGACCAATTGAGAGTTCCTCAACCATATCTAATGCTGCTATTGGCGCAGCATTAACATAATTTAGACCATGACCTGCGTTGACGTGGAGACCACGCTGCCACGCTTCTTCTGCTGCGGCTTCAATAAGCGAAAACTCAGCATTTTGTGTAAGCGGGTCAGGAGAAGCAGAATAAGCTCCGGTATCTATCTCAACATAGGTCGCTCCAATATCGTATGATGTTTTGACCTGTTTAAGGTCAGGGGCAATAAAGAGTGATACCGGAATACCAGCTCTTGTCATTTTTTCTATCGTTTTTGCGATCTTCTTTTTCTGGGAATTTACATCGAGACCACTTGTACTGATTAAACCCTGACTGTTTTCATTTACCAGTGTTATCATGTCTGGTCGGAGATCAAGAGCACATTTAACAATCTCCTTGGCAGTCCCAATCTTGAGATTTAGTTTCGTCTGCACTGTTTCTCTGAGGAGTTTGACATCGCGATCCGTTATATAGTGGCGATCTTCCCGAAGATGAACAACGATACCTCTGGCACCCGCAAGTTCACAGACAGCAGCTGCAGTAACGGGGTCTGGTTCTGCTCTTCCCCCTGCCTGGCGAATAGTTGTCACGTGGTCGACATTGACAGCCAGATGCGTCATATTTGTTCTCCTTCTATTCAGTAATTCATCAATTAATTGCTCTTCCAGGTCATACATCTCATTGGCATCTGCTTCTGAGCGTTCATGGTCATAACCGAGCAGGTGAAGGATGCCATGGGTCATCAGCCAGGATAACCTGTGATACAGAGACTGAGCATAGCGCTGGGTTTCTTTTTCTGCCGTTTCAACCGAGATAATAATGTCACCAAGCTCATTGGTCGGATGGGCTGCGCTCTTGAGTTGATCAAAATCAGCTTGAAAAGGAAAACTAAGTACGTTGGTTGGACCGGTACGCTTTCTGTATTGCTTGTTATACCCTGATATTTCCTGGTCGTTTGTCAGAACGATATTAACATTATGGTCGGAGAGGTTGTTTTGGTCGAGTAAAAACTCTGCCGCAATACGGAGTCTAGATAGTTGATCAGGGCGAAACCTGTCGAAATAATCAATAAGGGTAACTGACATTATTCACCATACATAGAGCGCTTGTGAAGGAGGAAATTTCTAACTATCGTTATTGCCGTTTTGCTCCAGGTCGATCTCGTAGGCGTGGATAATCTTTTGAACGAGGGGGTGCCTTACAACGTCAGCTTTTGTGAAATTACAAAAACCAATGCCACTAATCTGGGAAAGTAATTTTTCTGCCTGCACGAGGCCGGATTGCTTCTGAATCGGCAGATCAACCTGGGTTACGTCACCAGTTATAACAGCTCTTGAGTCAAAGCCAATTCGGGTAAGAAACATTTTCATCTGTTCCCTGGTGGTGTTTTGTGCTTCATCAAGAATGACGAAGGCGTTTCCCAGGGTTCTCCCCCGCATGAATGCCAGCGGTGCAATTTCAATTACTCCCTGTTCAATAAAGTCAGCGGCTTTCCCTGATCCAACCATATCGATTAAGGCATCATTTAATGGGCGTAAATAAGGGTCGACCTTCTGGGCCAGATCGCCTGGCAGAAATCCAAGCTTTTCGCCAGCTTCTACTGCAGGTCTGGTTAAAATGATGGAACGAACCTGGTTGTTGGCCAGAGCGGAAACTGCCATAGCTACGGCCAGATAGGTTTTGCCGGTACCAGCTGGACCAATACCGAAAACAATATCATTTGTCCTGATTGCATCGATATATCGTTTCTGATTCGGTGTCTTGGGTGAGACAATACGATTTTTGGTGGTAACAAAAACTTTATCGAGAAAGATCTGGTCCAGGCGTGCCGACGGTTTTGATTGAAGAATCTTCAGGCCAAAGGCGAAATCTGAGGAGTAAATGGGATAGCCAGTCCCTATCAGCTCGTATAATTGTTCAAGGAGGTTGGCGGCGATCTGTACCTCATGTTTGGATCCGGTGATTTTTACATTGGTACCACGGATCTTGACACTGGCGTTGGTCCCATTTTCAAGGACCTGAATATTTTTATTCAGGTCCCCGAAGAGGGTGATCGCCTGCTCATTACTTTCGAAATGTAGTTCTCGACTTTCTTGATCGGATTCCATTAACGTCATGGTCTGTCAATTCTTCAACGCTTCGTTAATCATTGCCTGGAAGCCCTGCGGTGAACGGTTCTTCAATCGTTGTCCGTTTATGAATATAGTTGGTGTTCCGGTGACACCTGCCTGTTGAGCATCGCGCATATCCTTGCTGATCTTCTGTTTGATCGCAGGAGAATTCATATCAGCCTCATACCTGGCCATGTCAAGGCCGAGTTTAACAGCAATGTCTCTGATAACCTGGTCACTGAGTTTTTCTGCAGCAAAAAGCTGGTCATGGAATTCCCAGAACTTACCCTGTTCACCTGCAGCAAGGGCTGCTCGGGCAGCCGGGTCAGCAAATTTATGAAAACGTAATGGCATATTTTTGAAAACGATTTTTACTGTGTCGTGATTTTGCTCGAGCACCTGCTCGAGTTGCGGCGCCAGTTTGCCGCAATAGGGTCATTCAAAGTCCGTGAACACCGCAATAGTGACTGGCGCTCCCGCTGAACCCATGAAAGGTGACCCCGCAGTGTCAATATTTACGACAAAATCGACCGATAAAGAGGTGAACGTGTTCTTCTCACTGTCGATAAGAAGTATGTTTTCCCCACGGGCATCTGTATCAATGGCCGTGACACCTTTATCGACAGGTATGCTGCCTTTGAGCGTGCCATTCGGCTCGTAAATTAATACGCGGCTGTTATCAGTGAGTACGAAGAGCATTTTGCCATCCACCGATTGAACCAGGTCTAACGGTTTATAAGGGACTTGCCAGCTCATTGTCTTTTCAGAGACAAGAGCTGGTGCTGTTGTTGCAGCCAAAGACGCCAGAGGAGCACTCAACAGGAGCATTCCACAGGCTGCAGCTGCAAAATAACGGTTTTTGGGTTTCATGGTAACCTCATTAAATTTTACAAAATCACGCCTAGGGCCGTTAATCATTCCAACAAAATAATACGACAGCAAAAATAGCCATCATTTGTTTCTTTTACAAGCTATGATATCAAAAGGGAAAGAGAAAAAATATGGTCAGTTTAGTCATTTGATGGTATGTTCCTCCTTTTTTGCGATTTTTTGTATTTGTTCACACATAATACTTGACGTGTTGGTGCTCAGTAATTAATAGTCGTTTTCCGATAGACTCCTAATATTAAGGCAGATGTCAAAACGCAGTAGCGTGTGATCATCAGGATGCGAGAGTGGCGGAATTGGTAGACGCGCTGGTCTTAGGAACCAGTATCTTCGATGTGTGGGTTCGAGTCCCTCCTCTCGCACCATAATATATTTAACGACAATCAATGGTTATTCGATTATTGCCTTTGTTCAGGGCAGTTGAGTGTTTCACTTTAAAAAAGGATGATGTCAAATGGATGTAAAGGTTGAAGAAATCAGTGGGTTGACAAGAAAAGTCACCATCACTCTTCCTGGAGACCAGGTAAAGACTAAACTCGAAGAAGCGTACTCGAAGCTCCAGAAAGAATCCAAGATGAAAGGGTTTCGAAGAGGGAAGGTGCCTCGCAGTGTTATTGTGAAAAGTTATAAGCCCCAGGTAGAGGCAGAGGTTGGGGAAAAACTTGTACAGGAAACCTATTTTGACATCATTGAAAAACAGGAACTCGATCCTGTGGTTCATCCTGAGATTCTAGAACCATCTTTTAATGATGATGGTACTTTTACCTATGTCGCTCAGATCGATGTTCGACCCAAGTTTGAACTTGTTGATTATAAGGGAATAGAGGTAGAAAAACCCGATTCAACTGTTGACGAGGCTGCTGTTGATTTTGAAATATCTTCAATGCAGCGTGAGATGGCCGCTTTAAAATCTGTCGAAGGGCGCAGCGTTGAAATGGGTGATGTGGTTATCGTTGACTATCAGGGGTTTCATAAAGGACATCCCATGAAACAGGTCAAAAATGACGACTACACGGTCGATGTCGGGTCAGGCAGGATGGGGCAGGAGTTTGAAGCAAAGCTTGTCGGTATGAATGGTGGTGAAGAGGCGCAGCATGAAGTTGATTTTCCTGAGAAGCACCCGAACCCAATCCTGGCCGGTAAAAAAGTTGAATTTCGGGTTAAGCTTAAAGATATAAAAGAGCGTGTACTCGCTGAGCTTGACGACGAATTTGCAAAGGATGTAAATGAGCAGTTCAAAACGCTTGATGAACTAAAAGCCGCTATCAGGGAACGATTACAAGCTGATAAAGAGAGTGCAGCCGATGGTGAGTTAACCGATCGCATCATGCAGAAGCTTCTCGAAAAAAATCAGTTTGACGTACCGGAAAGACTGGTTCGTTTCGAAGTAGAGGAAATGATTAAACAGACTGAACAGCAACTTGAGAAAAGTGGAATGAACCTTGAGGCTGCTGGCATGAATCGAGAAGAACTGGAAAAAAATAATCGGGCGGTAGCCGTTCAGCGTGTGACTGGAGATTTTATTCTCAAGAAAATTGCTGAAGTTGAAGAGATTAAAGTCAATGATGAAGATCTCGAACGGTCATTCAAGAAAATCGGTGATCAGTACAATATGTCTGTAGCCAAAGTAAAAGAATTTTTCCAGAACCGTGATGACCTCCTGCCATTGATGAATGAGGTACTAAACGAAAAGGTCCTTGGATTCCTGCGCGAAGAAGCAAACTTGATCGAGCCTTCAACGGATAAGGCAGAAGAGATAAAGCCAGAAAAAAAAGCTGCAGCTAAGAAGACGGTAAAGAAAACCAAAGACACACCAGAAAAAGAGAGTAAGAAAGAAGTTGTTGATGGAGAAGGTGAGACAGAGGGGTAGGTCGATATACTTTTAAATTGCTCTTGATAAATATATTGTTACCCGGTTGATAATTTGTCCATCGGCTTTAACGTATCTGTAAAACAATATCGACTGCATAAGGCCTCAGCCTTTTGCAGTCGAGTCTTTTAGGGGAATGAAAATGAATCTTGTACCTATGGTCGTCGAGCAGAGCCCGCGTGGTGAGAGAGCCTATGATATCTATTCACGGCTTCTTAAAGAACGTATAATCTTTCTTGGATCAGGCATAAACGATGATGTGGCAAATGTTATTATTGCCCAAATGCTTTTTCTTGAAGCAGAGGATCCGGATAAGGATGTCACCTTTTATATTAACTCCCCGGGGGGCTCAGTTACATCTGGCATGGCTATCTATGATACAATGCAGTTTGTGAAGTGTGATATCGCGACGCTTTGCATGGGTCAGGCAGCATCGATGGGTGCCTTACTGCTGGCGGCTGGGGCGGCAGGAAAACGATATGCACTCCCAAACTCCAGGATAATGATTCATCAGCCAATGGGCGGCTTCCAGGGGCAGGCAACGGATATTGATATTCATGCACGGGAAATTTTAAGAATGCGTGAGGATCTGAACAAAATTTTAGCCAAGCATTCCAAGCACACGGTAAAAAAGATTGCAGCTGATACCGAGAGGGATAATTTTATGAGTGTAGAAGAGGCTATAAAGTATGGTATAATAGATAATGTGCTTGTGAAAAGAACCGAACCGGATGGGGAAAGCTGAAAATGAGTGATTTTGATATCAGAGAGCCTGAGTGCAAGTGCTCTTTCTGTGGCAAAAATCAGGATGATGTTGAAAAACTGATAGCAGGCCCAGACGTATATATCTGTGACGAGTGTATTGAGCTCTGCAATGAGATAGTCCAGGAAGAGGATGAAACTATCGGCGGTTCTGGAGATGATGCAGATTTCAAGCCGGCAACGCTGAAACCCATGGAAATAAAGGAACATCTTGATCAGTATGTTATTGGTCAGGATCACGCCAAAAAGGTGTTGTCTGTAGCCGTCCACAATCACTACAAACGTATTGATGCTCCTGTTGACGATGACGAAGTTGAACTGCAGAAATCTAACATCATCCTCATCGGTCCGACCGGGTCTGGTAAAACCCTTGTTGCTCAAACACTTGCCAAGATACTGCAGGTTCCGTTTTGTATCGCAGATGCTACGACTTTGACAGAAGCTGGATATGTGGGTGAAGATGTTGAGAATATATTGGTTAACCTTCTGCAGGCAGCGGATCATGATATCGAAAAGGCAGAACGGGGAATAATATATATTGACGAGATTGATAAAATTGCCCGTAAATCAGACAGCCCATCTCTTACCAGGGATGTGTCAGGTGAAGGTGTGCAGCAGGCACTTCTGAAAATTATCGAAGGATCTGTTGCATCGATTCCACCCAAAGGTGGTCGGAAGCACCCACAGCAGGATTTGGTCAAGATAGACACCACCAATATACTCTTCATTGTCGGCGGAGCATTTGTCGGCTTGGATTCCGTGGTTAAACGCCGTTCCGGCACAAAATCGATCGGCATGACCGCAGAAGTCGTCAGCGACTCCAAGAAAAAACTGGGTGAGTTGCTGGCCCTGGTACAGCCAGAAGATTTGCTGAAATTTGGACTTATTCCTGAGCTCGTTGGCAGGCTTCCGGTAATCGCTACCATGGAAGAGCTTATGGAGGATGATCTTGTCAGAATATTGCGAGAGCCCAGAAACGCCCTGACAAAACAGTACCAGAAACTATTCGAATTTGAAAATATCCAGTTGAGATTTACCGAAGGGGCGCTTACAGCAGTTGCTCGTAAAGCTCTTGAGAGAAAATCAGGGGCCCGAGGGCTCAGGTCCGTTCTCGAGCAGGCCATGCTTGACGTAATGTATGACCTGCCGTCGAAGAAGAATGTACAGGAGTGTGTCGTCAGTGAACAGGTAATCACCAACGGCGATTATCCAGTCATTCTTTACCAGAAGTCTGATGTTGAAGATGAATTGAAAAGTGCCTGAAGGTAACAGGAGATAGTTAATAAATTATGACAGAAAAGACAGGTGATACAAAGCTTTATCCATTGATGCCATTGCGTGATATCGTGATTTTTCCACATATGGTAGCACCACTGGTCGTTGGTCGCAAACAGTCTATTCAGGCTCTGGAAGATGCTATGGAAAAGCGAACAGAGATATTTCTTGTCGCCCAGAAAAGTCCTGCAACTGATGAGCCGGGTCCTGACGGCATTCACCGTGTCGGCACACTGGCAAGTGTCATGCAGCTTCTGCGTCTCCCTGATGGTACTATTAAGGCATTGGTTGAAGGGAAAACCAGGGCGGAGATTGTTTCTCATGTTCCCCATGATCATTTCATGCAGGTAGAGATACGAACGTTTCCAGAGGAAATAATTGTCTCGAGTGAAGTGATCGCTTTTGAAAGGGAATTACGAAAATTTTTCGAACAATATGCTTCAGTAAACAAAAAAATTGCCAAAGAGGTTATTAAATCAGTTCAGAATATAGACGATCCCCGTAAACTTGTAGATGTTATCTGCGCACACATGCCCTTGAAGGCTGATGAAAAGCAGAAGATTCTCGAGTGTGGGACACTGATTAAACGAATTGAAAAAATACTGGATATCCTGCATAGGGAAATCGAGCTTGCAGGGCTTGAAAGAGAGATAAATGCACGGGTGAAGAATCGAATGAGCAAGACCCAGCGCAACTATTATCTTGGTGAGAAGGTAAAGGAAATTCAGACTGAGATGGGGCAGGGCGATGATGGTTTGGATGACATTGCAGAACTTGAGGAATCGATAAAAAAGAAAAAACTGCCGAAACTTGCAAAGGAAAAAATTACCAAAGAACTTAAAAAGTTAAAAAATATGCCTCCGATGTCGGCTGAGACAACGGTCGTTCGCAATTATATCGATGCTATCCTCAGTCTGCCCTGGGGTAAAAAGAGTAAAAGCAAGATTGATATCAATAAGGCAGAGATCATTCTGGATGAAGATCATTATGGTCTCAGTAAGCCAAAAGAAAGAATACTTGAATATCTCGCCGTACAGGTTCAGGTAAAAAAAATGAAAGGACCGATTCTCTGCCTTGTTGGTCCTCCCGGTGTTGGCAAGACTTCGATCTGTCGCTCCGTAGCACGTGCACTCAATAGAAAATTTGTCCGGCTTTCTCTTGGCGGAGTGCGTGATGAAGCCGAAATACGAGGTCACAGAAGGACCTATATCGGGGCAATGCCAGGAAAGATTATCCAGTCGATGCAGCGCGCTGACGTTGCAAATCCGGTCTTCTGTCTGGATGAAGTTGACAAGATGTCAATGGATTTCAGGGGCGATCCGTCATCGGCTCTACTGGAAGTTCTTGACCCGGAACAGAACGTTGCCTTTAACGATCATTATCTAGATATAGACTATGATCTCTCAGAGGTATTTTTTATAACCACAGCAAACAATCTTCATGGAATACCCTTGCCCCTGCAGGATCGCATGGAAATTATCCAGATCAACGGCTATACGGAAGAAGAGAAGCTTAAGATTGCTGAGGGTTACCTCATACCAAAACAGATTGGTGAGAATGGCTTTAAGGACGGCGACATTAACCTTACTGATGGTGCTATTCTTGAGATCGTAAGACGTTATACGAAAGAGGCCGGAGTCAGGGATCTGGAGCGAAATATCGCTTCCTTGTGCCGTAAAATTGCGCGAGACCGATTAAAAAATGGAGTAACAGAAAAGAAATATCGATTGAGTGCCCAGTCAATTGTTAAATATCTGGGCACTCACAAATACCGATATGGATTGGCTGAAGAACAAGACAGAATCGGTTTAACCACTGGTCTGGCCTGGACAGAAGTCGGCGGTGATCTCTTGCAGATTGAAGCGACACTGATGCCTGGTTCCGGCAAACTGATTATAACCGGAAAGCTTGGTGAAGTAATGCAGGAAAGTGCCCAGGCTGCCTTGAGCTATGCACGGTCACGGGCAGAACGACTCGGTCTGGAAACTGATTTTTATCAAAAACTCGACATTCATGTCCATGTCCCCGAGGGTGCAATTCCAAAGGACGGACCATCCGCCGGCATCACCATTGCCACGACGATTGTCTCAGCACTGATTAAAAAGCCTGTACGTCATCAATTAGCAATGACAGGGGAAATTACGCTGCGTGGTCGGGTACTGCCAATCGGTGGACTTACAGAGAAGCTGCTGGCAGCTAAACGCGGCAATATAAAAAATGTTCTCGTTCCAAGTGATAATGAGCGTAATTTAAATGATGTTCCTGCTAGAATTCTTAAAAAACTGAAAATTACTCTGGTTGAGCATATGGATGATGTCCTCGACCAGGCCATCCTGACCGAGGCAGGGGAATCAGTATTTAAAGATGTTCCAGTCGGTACGGTTTTTGAGGATATTAACGTTTCGGCACATAATATTACTCAATAATCTTTTTTACTTGACTGGGATATGTTAAGTTGGTAAAAAGTCATCCACATTGCGTGGGCGGGTAGCTCAGTTGGGAGAGCATCGGCCTTACAAGCCGAGGGTCACAGGTTCAAGCCCTGTTCCGCCCACCAAACACTAATGCAGCAAAACGGAGCGGTAGTTCAGTCGGTTTAGAATGCCGGCCTGTCACGCCGGAGGTCGCGGGTTCGAGTCCCGTCCGCTCCGCCACATATAGAAAGGGTTTCAGTGTCAAAACTGAAACCCTTTTTGCGTTTTAATCAGCCATTGTACAAAAGTTCTAGCATGACATTGAATGGTTGGTGCTGAAATGATAAAATAGAGCACTATAAAGATAAATCATTAACGCGGTTTGATCCTATGGAAAATATAGCTCAATATCTGTTTCAGATCGTCTCCTATTTCACAAACAACTTGATTGCACTGGCAATTCTCGTTGTTGTCATCATCATTGCTGCTGTAAAGAAACCTAAGGAACTGTTCAAGGTCGTTGCGCTTCTTATTCTGATGCTTGGGGTGCTCTATGTGTTGGTATATCTTGAAAAATCAACATTTTCTGGCGTTTCCTCCAAAGAGCGGGCTCTTGAGGTCGAAAGATCTCAACAGAACTGATTTTCAGTTAAAAAAAATCATCAAGCATCGCCTGCTGCCAGGAGACGTCTATCAATTTCCACCCACCATCTTTTGAAGTAATTTTTATATCGAACCAGTATATATCACTGTTCAATGCTGGCAGGGTTGAGATATCTGTTATCGGTTTAGCCGCAAGAGCCGTGAGAACTCGTGCTGATATTGAGTCATCTTCATTAATCTTAACCGAATTTATAAGACTATAACTGTATATTGCTCTATTACGCAGAAGGTATCCGCTCACCAGATTACCAATTTCTTTTTTGGTTCTGCCACTCGAGTCACTATAATTTTCAGCTATGAGATTTCGCAGTTCACGCCCGCTTCCTTTTTCGATTGAAGTTTCACACTCCGTGATAAAATCTTCTACTATCTGCTCTGGAGAAGTCGTAGCCGTGCAAGACTGAAATATAACGGAAGTAAAAAGAAATAACAGGAATATATAATGTGAAATAGAGTATGCCATTAGGGGTATGTCTCGAAGGGTTATGTGATCTCAGGTTTTTTCGATATTTTGTTTGAATTTGTCATTTATCTGATAAACAAATGAAAGGATTTCAGCGATTGTTTGATACAACTCTACAGGGATATCTTTGCCAACCGGTACCTTGGAGAGTATTTCGACGAGATCGGGGTCTTCCTGGATATGAATCCCGGCTTGACGGGCAGTTTCAATTATTTTCTGGGCTATGACACCCCTTCCGGAAGCGATAACTCTTGGCGCATCTGATTTTTCTTGATCGTAAAGCAGGGCAACTGCCTTGTCTAACTTGTTGTCTTGAGATGCCATATCTTATGCCGTTGTGTTTATGAAAGATTGCCCATCAGGCAATAATTTTCGTGCAAGTGCATTGGTTGGACTTTCAGCACCACTTGCAAAAGAAATTACCAGTTGACGCTCTGTTGAAAGCATTTCCTCCAGCAATCCGCTGAATTGTGAAACAAACTGTACTTTTTCCTCGGAATCAAAAAAAAGTTTTATGTACACTAATTCAGCTTTTTGAAGGAAATCAATCTGGATATTCCCGAGCTCACTCATCGCCAGATGGAGGGCAAATTTCTGATTTTCCTGATTGCCGGATGCTGATTGTTCATCTTTCTCACTGCTGTCAATGAGCAGGTACCCTTGTTCAAGAAAAGGGAGCGGGAGTGGAAATATGAGTAAATTCTGATTTGTCAGCTGTAATTGAGTGAATTGATAGAGTTCAAGGGTTGCCAGGAGTTTATTTGCCTGCTCTGCAATATGTTCTGCGCTCTGAAAGCGTGACACAATTTCAAGAAGCGCTGACTTTATGGTATTTTGAGCACTGTCAATCTTTCCGTGTACCAATAAACTCTCTAAATTAATACCGAGTCTATTGAAGAGGTGCTGAAGAAACCCACCACCTTCTTTACTGCTGATAAGCGAGGTGAGCTCCGGGGGCAGAAATGAACGCAGAGTGGTTGCTGACGCGTTTGTGAGGGTAGAGAGAGGAGATGGACTTCCTTGCTGTAAGGCGCTGACAAGTGAGCTCAAGTCAATGCTGTTTCCCAACAAGACAAGCGATTTACCGGTCAGAAGGCTATTTATATCTGAAACAATTTTCAGTTCTACCTGAGGGGTTGTCTGGGATACCTGCAGTTGTAAAACCTGTCCAACAGAAAGACGGGTCTGAGAAGAAGCAGGAATTTTAGAACCGGCAAAATCGAGGAGGTATTGATTATTGGCGCGAGACTCAAGAACAGTCGCTTTGAGGATCTCACCAACAACCTTCTGACCAGAATCTTGTTGCTGTTCTCCGCGTTGATCAGTTGAAGAGCCAAGTGGCGGTATCGAGGTGAGCGGAGTAATTGTGTTCATAGTGTACTATCGACACAAAGGATGCAGTTCTTAAAACGATATAGTGTGATGGGATAACGTTACTCTCCCTGCATACGTTTACGCAACTGTCTTCTCTGCTCGCTCATGCACTCGGTTACGATTGCATCCTGATCTCTTGGGGGGATCTGGTCAAAACGAAGGGCGATCTGGCAGCGAGATTTTCTGATGTGATGTATCCTTACCACATGGGACAGACATTGTATGGTCCTGTTGGTGCCGGTAAGGTTGAATTCAAGGAAAATATGTTCTCTGTGTTGGAACTCTTGCGGGAAAATAGCAAGGACTCCCGATGCAGAAAGGTCGACGGTTGTTCCTTCAACTTTCCATAAACCCTTTATTGATTCATTGCTGGCGGGCCGATGTGATGCGGTGATTGGTGTCTGATAAAATACTCTGAAATATTCACGTAAACTGACCGGGTCAATTACTTCAGTTGCACGCAATTCAAGCGTACGGTCACCCCTGAGTGCTTCAATTTTTGCACTGATCACAATTGGCGAGTGTTCTTTGTTGATTGAAACTGAACAGTTCTCCTGCAAGTCAAGATTATCTGGAATCGTGCCAGGAGAAAAAACAAGAAAAAAAGTGGGAGCCTCTGATTCCTTGTAAATACAATCCAGGTAGGCAGATTCCCTGTTGGTAAAGGTCAGGCGGACTTTAGCAGATTCGCTATCCTCGATCGTTTTTATGATGTTGACAATTGAGCTGGTCACGACTCGCTGTAATTTGATGTCACGTTAATATTTAATCACGCACTCTTACTTTCAGCCTGAGTAATTGACGCTGAATAACAAGGCAACAACCAATAATTTTATCACGGTCTTCGTCGGAGATATCATCAAAGTGAAATGCGACATCCCACTGATCTTCCGCTATCTGTTCACGTCTGACGGGGTGAGCCAGAATTTTAACTACTTCAGAAGGAGTAGAAGGCAGCGTAACTTCGAGTTTTATCTGGTCATCCATCGGCGGTTTTTCAGAAAACGAGGCCAGAATACCGCTGCCACTGATATCTATAGTCTTGCCCTGCAGGATCCATGGATCATCTGTCTTTCCGTAAAGGGCTGGTTGAAACGATTTACTGATAACATGTGCCGTTGCATCAACCCTGAAGAATTCACGCATCTGATCATAGCTGATTGATTTCTTGACGATCATCTCAAGGGTCTGGCTGTTAAGCACAGATGTAATCATCGCCTCAATGGATAAATTCGGTCCCCCAAGGTCCACATTGATAATGCAGGATTCGGAAGTGTCGATTGAATCTACCGGTAGAATCCCCGGTTGAAAGAGGAGATTAAAACGAGGACTTTCTGATATCTGGTAGACACACTGCATCCGATAACGCTCATTGCTGTTAATTACCGGCAGGAAAATGCGTATCGGTTTTGCATCAGGTATATCTTTGAGAATGTCAATATCTGAAGCCATTTGAAACCCGTCGTTGATGGTTTGAGGGATAGCCTGCTGTAACTATTTGCTAAGTCCTGATAGTATTAGAAAAATAGTATCATCAAATCATCGGAATATCAAGAAATAGTGATGAATGTAAAGAGCTGACAGTGGAGATGAGCGAAACGAATTGAGCTGAGGAATTTCTGGAACGGTAAACAATAAGACACGTATGGCATGAAGAACGTAAGGCCATATTGTTTATTTTTAATACTTAGATAAATAACTGAAAAATCAAAAATTAAGCTGATTCGTTGATAAGCCTATTCGGTCTCTTGATAGAACTCTGGTATCCGTTTATACCGTTTCTGCCATTTTTTACCTTGAGATATTCTGATCTTATAACAGCTTGTTTGTCATTTAATTTAGAGGCAACCGCATCGATTGAGTTCCAGAAATTTCTTCATTATCTCTGATCGCTCATGGAATAAACGAACTGAATCGCCATGGAGGTTACTCATCGCAAGGTTGTTTATCTGTTGATCAGTTTCCTGCGCACGGTCGAGCAAAACAGATAATTCCTTCTGGTAGGCTCGTATGGTTTCAGAGTCGAGCATTTGAACGTGATCACCAATTTCTTCAGTCTTGCTGATCAGTTCGCTATATTGCTTCTGGGATTGGAGTAACAGCTCAGAAAAAGTATTCATAAGAGCCTACAGGGCGACCGATAAAGGTTTGTAATGATTGTCCTGAACGAAGGAGGAGGATGCCTTTTTGTTGATTTCGATTGCCCGTTTCCAGGTCTCGCTTAAATCGGTCAGCAAGGTTTTTACTGTTTCAAGGGGAGCAAGGCTGTTCTCAATATTTGCTTTGATCAGCTCACGATTCATAAAATCGTAGAGCGCTTCAAGATCTGAGGCGATTTTTCCACCAATCTCGTGATCAAGTGTTGCTGAAAGTTCGGCTATTATCGCACTTGCCTTATTAATACAGTAGTTTCTTTGTTCTATATTATTCTCCCTGATAGCATTTTCAGCCCGGGTAACAAACCTGATAGCACCATCATAGAACATTATCAACAGCTGCTCTTTAGAAGCAGATTCTATCTGGTTTCTCAAATAGTTTTCAGAGTATGCGTTTGTCATTAGTTATCACCGCCAATAGTTGGACATTTGAGACAATTGCTGAGTCAAATAAGAAGATGTTGCGTTCATGCTGTTGACCAGATCTTCCATCGCAGAAAATTGTGCCAGAAGTGTCTGTTCCCGTTTTTCCAATCGAAGTTCCATTCGTTCAATTGATTGGTCAAGTGACCTGACTGCACTGTCGTGGCTTTGTTTTTTACTTGCATAAAGCCCGTTAAATGTATCGGTCCAGTCGTCAAGATAGGTGTTAAACTGATTGAGTATTCCTGTGTTTAATACCATCGCCGATCAATAATGATTCAACACTGTCATAATCTGTGGTAAGTGCTTCTCCTAGCTTGGACGTATCCACAGAGAGTTGACCAGTCTTGGAATCTGATTTAAATCCGATATCAACAAGATGGTTAAAATTTCCAGTTCCACCGACATCGGTAATCAGCAAGATTTCGCAAATTTCTGGTGACCGTGCGAAAGCCTGGATCTGATGCCCAACTACTATCCTGCTGTTCTGAAATGAAGGTGTTGATATCGTTATAGGCGGTAGCAAATGCTTCCATCTTTGCAGTAATTTCTGTGAAATCTGATTCAACCGAAATGGTGGTTGATTCACCGGTAATATTTTCTTTGAGAAGATCGATGGATATTCCGGGAATAGCATTTTCAATACGATTGCTGTTAGAAGTAATGGTAATGCCATCAAGTATCACTTCTGCCTGCTCAGCTGCTTGGGTATTTGAAAACTGAGTCAAGTTGTACCATCAGCTCTCAAACCTGATTTGCTGATACCGTAAAATCCGCTATCAGCATCTCTACCAGTCAGAACCAGGCGGTAATTTGTACCATCAAAAATAGTTGAAGCGGTTACACCGGTATCAGAATCTCTATCAGCTTGATTTATGGCATCACGAATATCATTGAGGCTGCTGTTTGCTGTCTATTACGATATCGTCAGTCCATTAATTGTTATCGTGCCACCTGAAAAGATATCAGCATTGCTATCTGAATATCCAATGACTGACATCTTTTTGAACCTGGGCCAGGTTAACAACTTCCAGCTGATAATTTCCTTTGGATGCAAGTGAAGAACTTGCAACTGATAAGGAGAAATAATCCTCTGACCCTGAACGGGTAGTATAAGAACCAAGCTTATCAGCATCATTCATCTCACCAATTGAAGATGAGAGTGCATCCAGTTTTGTTTCAAACTGTGAAAAGGCTTCAAGTCTGCTGGAGAGATATTCTTTCTCCTTCTCCATTCTCTCAAGCGGTTGACGCTCTGCATCCATGATCGCCTTGATAATCGCATTGGTATCAAGACCTGTCGCCAGTCCGCCAAATGAAATAACCATGACTATATACCTAATGATTATTAGCTCTCGGTTTCGAGAATATTGCCCCTGAGTTCTGCAAGCCTTTTTCGCGTACCGAGAATTTCTTCAGACGGAACCTGCTTATGACCTCACCTTCCTGGTCAATGAGGTTTATCACCAGATCGTTGGTCGGTTCATCAACCTCGAATCTGACGCTGTAAATGCCGTCTTCTGTTAATGCCTTGATATTCTGGAGAAGCTCTTCAGACTGAATACCGTTGTTTTTATTTGCCACATCAGAACCAGGTTCTGAAGCAATGGATTCAATAGATTCTCGTTTATCCTTGACTTCATCAGCGAGCAATTGAAAAATCTGCCCGACTCCTCCCTGATGCCAGTGTAATTCCCTGTAGTTCCATTTTAGACCTCTTTTAAATAGATAATGAACGAAGTTAATCAGGTGGGAGTAGAACCCCACCTGATTATTAAGGATTTAGCCCAACAGACTCAGGGCCATCATTGGCATCTGGTTGGCCTGGGCAAGTACTGCAGCCCCAGCCTGCTGCAGAATGTTTGCCTTTGTCAAGTTTGCTGTTTCCATGGCAATATCGGCATCCATGATTCGAGATCTTGCTGCAGATAAATTTTCGGAAATATTCATCACGTTTGCGATGGTTGATTCAAATCTACTCTGAACAGCACCATAAATTTGCCTCGTGCAGTATCAACAGTCGTAATTGCAGCGTCAATAGCAGCAATAGCATGCTGACTGCATCGGCTGTCAGATCCGATACCTCAAGTCGGTACCCAGAGTACCGGTAGTACCAGATGCAGCTGCAGTATCAGCCGCAAGTTAAAGGTGACTATTGCTGACCACGATAGTATCATTTCAGCATTGCATTTGCACCAACCTGAAAATTAAGTCGTAGCAGCATGCCATTAAGAATTGTTGTACCATTAAATGTTGTGCTGTTTGCAATTCTGGTCGATTTCTGTCACTAAGTTGAGTAAACTCATCATTGAAGTGAAGTCTCTATCATCAGCACTGTTGGTATCGTTTGCAGCCTGTACGGCGAGTTCTCTCATTCGCTGCAGCATATTGGTGATTTCCTGCATTGCACCTTCTGCAGTCTGGGCAAGAGAAATACCATCCTGTGCATTTCGAGCTGCCTGATTTAAACCACGAATCTGTGATGTCATTCGGTCTGAAATAGCAAGTCCTGCAGCATCATCTTTGGCACTGTTAATACGCAGACCTGAAGATAATCTCTGCATTGATGTCTGCAAGAGACCTTGTGATGACATTAAGATTACGTTGGGCGTTAAGTGATGCGATGTTTGTGTTAACAACTAATGACATGATTTTATCCTCCGTGATAAAAATAATTTCGGGCTTCCTTGCCCATTGTGTTGTTTTTTTAAATACTTGTTTTGATAATGTCCGGTCATCACCTCCTTGTTTATTATAGGTTGTTAATTACAATATCGGAATCGAAATAATGATTTCTTTAGAAAAAAAATTACTAATTTTATAAAAAATTTATAATTTGATGTTTAACCATACTGAAATAAATATATAAAAATTATCCCTGTAACAAACTTAGAGCAAGCGCTGGAGTTTGGTTTGCCTGAGAAAGTATTGCGACACCAGTCTGCTGGAGAATATTTGCCTTTGTCATCTCTGCTGTTTCCATGGCGATATCAGCATCCAGAATTCGTGATCTCGAGGCAGATAGATTCTCGGCAACATTCATCACGTTAGCAATAGTTGACTCAAATCTACTTTGAACTGCACCATAATTTGCTCTTGAGCATCAACATCTTCAATTGCAATGTCGATACTTGCAGTAGCTTCTGATAGCGACTGATAGTGCCATCGACTTCAAGACCGGTACCAGCAGCCAGCTGTACACCAACAGCATCGCCAGCAATTAAAGAATCACTGTTGATTAACACGATAGTATCTATCAGCTCCGGCATTAGCTCCTACCTGGAAAGTTATATGACCTGCACCATTAAGAATTAGTGTACCATTAAATGTTGTGCTTTCTGCAATTCTGGTAATTTCTTGATCAAGTTGATCATACTCATCTTGAAGTGAAGTTGATATCATTAGACTGTTGGTATCCGTTTGCAGATTGTACTGCGAGTTCTCTCATTCTCTGCAACATATTGGTAATTTCCTGCATGGCACCTTCTGCTGTCTGGGCAAGAGATATACCATCCTGGCATTTCGAGCAGCCTGGTTCAAACCACGATCTGTGATGTCATCCGATCGGAGATTGCAAGTCCAGCAGCATCATCTTTGGCGCTGTTAATACGGAGTCCAGATGATAATCGCTGCATCGAAGAGTTAAGTGTTCCCTGGGATCTGGTAAGATTTCTCTGGGCGTTTAAAGACGCAACATTGGTGTTGACGACGAGTGCCATGATAAAATTCTCCTGATATAAGTGATTCGCATCCGTGCATTTTTATCATGGCATCCGTGCCATTAAATTTGAAGTCTACTTAGATATACATATCGGATTACAATGTGGTATTCTTAAGTAAAAAAGACGGAAAATTAATAAATTGAGAAGTTAAAAGAAATAACATATTGAAAATTGAAAAGAAATTTTACAGATAATGCAGGAAACTAACTCTTGTATGAAAAACAAATAGATGACTGAGAAAAATGCAAGAAGGAAGGTGGAAAATAGAGTTAGACAACAGACTATTCAATTCATTGGAATAGTCTGTTGTATTCTAAAATTATGCTTGCGGCAGGGGGGTTTTGGTCTGGTACTTGTTGTCTTCCAGAATAACCTGTATGGCCCTGTTTGTTTCAGGTGAGTAGAGGATCGGAGCAGCAAGGTTAATAGTGATGTTCTGGTCAGGTGGTACGGTCACGATCGACAGGGTATAGCAGTCCTTTTCATTCTCTATCTGCAGAGAATTTTTTTCAGACTCATCCGGTTGAATCTTGTAATCAAGAAAGAAGTTTGCAGGGTCAGTGAGGATAAAGGCAAAATCCGGATCATCGACATTTTGTATCCAGAAGAGTGGCCCGTCTTTCTTGGGTGGAATGACGATAAAATTTCTGAGGTTTGGCAAGCCGATCATGCCGGCTGGAAAATGAAGCAGGTTGGATGCGTCATATTCAATAATGCCAAAACGTGTCTGTATCTTTTCCATTTTACTTTTTCCTTGTTTTGATATTACCGCCTAGTGAGTCAAGATCAACTGAGTTCCACTGGGAAGCTTCGACATTTTCCTGCTTGATCTTGTCATAGACTTCCTGTCGGAAGATCTTTTTATCCCTGGGGGCATCAATTCCTATTCGAATGGTTCCACTTTTCGATTCAATGACTTTTACTATTATGTCATCACCGATGAGAAAGCCTTCTCCTGCTTTTCTTGATAGAACAAGCATTTTATACCCCTGAAACAGTTGAATTTTTGGTATTGATCTTCACGGTAGAACATAATCTAAAATAAAAACATGGATAATTCAACTATACGGTTCAGAGGGACAAGTATTTATTAATTCGTTATTTTCTCTAAAAATAATCCAGTATCGAAATCTGAGAGATACGGGATGTTACACTTAGTGCTGCCTGGAAAGCTGTTTCCTGTTTGACAATTTCATTAAAGGTTTCAATGGCGTCTGCATCCTGGTAGCGGGAAAGTGTTTGCTGCAGATCAACCGAAATCTTCTCCTGGTGAGCCATCGCCTCATCGATTCGCGATGTCCTGGTTCCAAGCTTTGCTCTGAGTCGCCGTTCCTGGTTTGCCGCAATTTCGATATTATCTAAATTTGCCTGTATGCCGCCGCCCGGTCCGGTTGGGTCATCGACATTGTTCGCCCTGATTGCATCTTCAAGCCGGGTCATCACAGAAAATATATCGACCTGTCCTGATTCAGGTTGATTAGCTGCAGGTGGGGCCGAATAGTTAGCGTTGGCAACCCCCATGAACAGCTCGTTGCCGGTCAGGGTAACCTCGATCTTTTCACCACGGGTAATTTCAAGCTCAGTTGGATTCTGGTCTCCCTGGTAGATATAGGGCCAGGTATTTGAGTTATTTGGATCATAGGAGCCGGCAACATAGGCTGGGTTTTCTATAAACGGCTGGGTCGTTTCAGAATAACCGGAGAAAATATACTTACCGTCTATCTGGGTATTGGCAGCAGAGAGGAGTTCCTGCTTGAGCTGACCTACCTCATCTGCAAGCGTCTGCAGGTCAGGATCACTCAGGGTGCCGTTAACCGAATTTATTCCAATTTCTTTAACCCGCTGTAGAATGTTTTCGATATGTTCGAGATGACTGTCGGTTGCCATCATTTTATCATACGAGACACCCATGGTGTCTATATAGCGATCTGTGTGTCTGAGCTCGGTTCGAGCAGTCAGGATCGGCCGAATAGCGGTGGGGTCATCTGATGGTTTAGAGACCTTTAGCCCGGTGGCACCCTGGTTCCTCAGGTCCTGAAGCGTATTGGTGATCCGGTTCAGGTTTGAGTTCATTAACCTGTAGGTTGCACTATGTGTTACTTTCATTCCGTACCTCTACGATCAATGAGAAATAAATTATCTTTTCATGTTGATTATTGAATCCATCAACTCATCGACGGTTGAAAGGAATTTTGCTGAAGATTCAAAGCCTCGCTGAAATTGAATGAGGCTGATCATTTCCTCTTCAAGAGAGACGCCAACAACTCCTTCACGAAGATTTTCAAGCTGATTAACGGCATCCTCAGCACCACCAAGCGAGAGTTCATTCTGGTTGCTCTCTATCCCGATGCGGGAGGTGATGCGTGCATAAAACGAATTGTAATTATCAACACCGTTGATCGAAATCTGTTCGCCGATATTTGCCATTAGTAACGCATTTCGATTATCGCCCGGAGCTGCTGCACCTGGCAGACCGGCTGCCACATTATCCGCATTATCTATAAGGACTGCCAAATTTCTGGCAGCGTTCTCGTACATTGATGACGCGGGTGGAGAGACAGCGGTTGTATCTAAGAAAAACTCAGTCGCAGGAGTACCGTCCAGGCTGGCGCCAGCAGTGTGCTGGAGATTAACCTGGTTGCTGACCTCCCACGCAAGTCTATCCACGTCTGCCATGATTGATGGGATAAACTCATCGCGCATGGTGAACATCCCGAGCATTTCCCCACCGAGTGTATGTGTGCTCAGGTTGCGTACCGTACCACCAGTATGAAGCTGCAGATCCACGTTTGAACCATTTGTGACTGTTTCCAGCCGCATTGCCATATTCCCCTGGACAATGGGTAATCCACCGGGCAACTGAACATTAACCATGCCTGACTTATCAAGGTAGGTCGTGGTACCGAGCTTTTCTGCAAGATCCTTAACCAGCAAATCACGACGATCCCGGTTACTGTTGGCCATCTGGCCTTGAATTTCAATGTTGTAGATACGATCGTTCAGTTCTGCAATTTCTTCAATTACGCCGTTGAGCCCATCCACCTTTGATTGAATGGCGTCATTGATATTATGAATAACGCCATTGAGATTATTTGCCAGACTATTGAAACCGGAAGCAAGCAAATTACCCCGATGGATAACGACGTCTCTTAAAACGGGGTCTCCTGGATTCGATGAGAGTTGCTGCCATGAATCAAAAAAGCGATCAATTTCAGTGCTGATATTCTCTTCTGAAACGTTAAAGACCCCTTCAAGCTCACTCAGTGACCTTGCCTGGCCGTTTGCAAAACCGAAATCGACATATTTGTCTTCGAGTTGTGACTGGATAAATACGTCATGGTCGCGCTGTATATTGGTTATCTTAACTCCATTGCCAATGAAAAAACTGCCAAATTGCAGGGAAGGGGTAGGGGCGAGTTCAGCTGACTGACGTGAATATCCTTCGGTATTTACATTGGATATATTATTTCCAACAACCTCTATGGATTTTTGATTTACTTCAAGAGAGGTGCGTGCGGCGTTTAAGGCGTTGAGTAGTCCGGCCATATCAAACTTTTCCCGACAGTAGTCTGCCGTTTACCTGTGAGGGTACTGTTCCAGCATCCGCAGCATACGTCGAGGTGACCGTTTTTTTACCGAAAAACTCCATGGTCTCCCTGATCCAGCCAAGCGCTGATTTGTACAAATATGCATTTCTGCGATTCTCTCTTCTGATCTCAGAGGCAATTTTCTGATCTTCAGGGTCGATTGCCTGAAGGTGGACGAGGAAGTTAATGAGGTCTTCTTTCTCCTGCATGGCAGCCTGAAGACTTTCCATGTCAAGTTTTCTGGCATGCTGGCGCTCTTCAAGAATGAGTGCTCGAAGCCTCAGCAATTTGTCATGCGTTGTTATATTTCGCATAATCTATTTATTTTCCACAAGAAATTGTAATAAAGAGGTGGCAACCTTTTGGATGTCAGGCTGATAGGAACCACTTGCTACCTGCTCCTTCAACTCCTGCACTCGTGCAGCTCGTTCTACAGCTTCTGCGTTTTGACCTGCGTTTGACTCATGAACACCTTTCAGCACAGAAGAAAATTCCACTTGATCACTCTTTGAGCTATCTGCTGTTTTAGACGTTTCAGTCTTCTGGGATTTTTTTATACCGCCAACGTTTGGTGGTCCACCCACTCCAAAAAATTCAATACTCATAACGTCACCTTTATTTATCCGATCAGGATTTATTACTTCGCACTCAAGCTATCAAAAACTGTATTCTCTGGTGCACAGCATATAATTGTCAGCGTTTCTGTGCAATCCTGAAAACAGTTGATTTTATGCTTTCTTGTTTAATATATCGGAGGTGTGAGGAAAAAAATTTAGGAAAATATCATTGATGGATGAGCTGAAAGGAAAATAATTGGAGAAAAATGCTCTTTATTTTTCAATCCTGTCTTCAATCATGTATCTCAGTTGTTCAAACATAGCATTTCCGAGTCCAATGCCTTTACCTTCACTGGCGGTTCTGGCTCGTTCCATATCAAGCATTTCCTGATATATGTCTTCACTCATGCCTTTTTCGATCAAGCCGCTTTCGGGGATCGTTTTTCTCATCGCTTTGAACATTTCATTGATATACAGCGCTTCAAATTCTTGAGTTGACTGTCGAAGCGATTCAAGATCTCTTGTTTTTTTGGCGCTCTGGTCCAGCTGCGGTTTTGAAGCACTGAGGATTGTCCGGGGATCTATCGGTGTAACAAACATGATGTTTCTCTATTTAGAGGGTTATCAGGTCACCCTGCATGGAACCTGATGCCTTGATGGCCTGCAGGATCGCAATAAGGTCTCGCGGAGTTGCTCCAATTGCATTCAAGGCGGAGACCACATCGCCTATGGTGACGTCTTCTTTCATCTCAAGAACAGTTAGCTGCCCTTCGTCTTCAACAAGGGTGATATCTGTGCGAGGGGTTTCTACAGTTTGACCCAAGGCAAACGGGTTCGGCTGAACAACATCAGCGCGCTCATCGATAATTAAACTCAGATTACCATGCGAGACGGCTACTGTTGAGAGGGTAACGTTTTTGCCCATGACAACGGTGCCGGTCCGTTCGTTAACAACCACGCGGGCCACTGAATCGGCATCAACCTCAATCGATTCAATCGTTGAAATAAACTGAACCATGTGATCCTGGAATATCTTCGGAACAGATATGGTAACACTGCCCGAATCAGTTGGAAAAGCAGTATCCGGTCCATAGAGCTGATTAACTGCTTGGCTGATGTTTGACGCGGTTGTAAAATCTGCATTATCGAGCTGATACGAAAGATGCCCTGTAACTCCGAGATCGACAGGGACTGTGTCTTCAATTGTTGCACCGTTTGGTACACGGCCGACAGTCGGATGATTTTTCTGGACTTCCGCAGCCTTGCCACCAAAGGCAAAGGCACCGTTGGTCAATGCCCCCTGGGCAACCGCGTAAACATTGCCGTCAGCACCTTTTAGAGGTGTCAGGATCAATGTTCCCCCTGAGAGGCTTTTGGCATCACCAATTGAGGAAACCTGGACGTCTATGGTAGAACCCGGCTTTGCAAATGGTGGCAGGTCGGCGGTTACCATGACTGCAGCAACATTCTTGAGTTTGATGTTTTTCAGATTTTCAGGGTCAACGGTGATGCCGTTTCTGATCATCAGGTTGTAAACTGCCTGCAGTGTGAAAACCGATTTTTTCATATCGTCACCGGTTCCGCTGAGACCGGTGATCAGGCCATAGCCAATCAGGCTGTTGGAGCGAACGCCGCTGAGGCTGGCGATATCTTTAATTCTGGCACCATACGCCGGAAAAACCAGGAATACAAGAAGAGCACTAATAATTGCGATGGAAATTTTCTTACTCATGGCATAAAAGCTCAATGTGAAATTTATCTTTAAACAAGAAAATATTCGCAGATCTAAAAAGGCCATACGTGATCGAGCGTCCTGGTCAACCAACCGGGCTCCTGCTGGTCAGCGACGGGTCCTCTACCTGTGTAGGATATTCTCGCGTTTAATATTTTATTCGAATCTACCGTATTGGCAGCAGTTATATCAACAGGCCTGACGATACCAGTGACATAGATAATCTGAACTTCATTGTTTACCATGACCTCTTTACCACCCCTGACTTTCAAGTTGCCATTGGGATAGACGTCTACTACCTGAGTTGACAGTGATGCACTGAGATCTCCGCTGCGCACAGTCTGACCGCTTCCTTCAAATTCATTGCTGAAATTTGCTTGGATCAGCGCGCTCATGTCAAGACCCGAATCGGTGATAAATTCCTGGTTTTCCAGACCGAACAGATTTGGAATACCTGCTTGAATAGTCGAATCTCTATCCGATGAGGTTGTGGCTTGCCTTGAAGCGCTCGATTTTTCAGCAATGACGATTGTAACAATATCGCCAATGTTCATTGCCTTGTGGTCAGAAACGAGGGATACTGTCCGGATGCTCCACAAAGATCCTGCTGTTCGAGTGGTTTGCTGTGGGGTCTGGATCTCTTCAAGTGGTTCCGGAATATCACCAACATTGTTGTTTTTTGGGGCACAGGAGGTGATCAACAGTGCTGCGAGCAAGAGCGGTATAAATCGTACCATGTTATATTTTCACCTCGACAAGACCCGGTGCCTGAACACGGCAGTAGATCAGTTTATTGGAACTGGCGTTCTTAACCCTGATCACCTCGTCCATGTGACCGTTGGCTCTGGCTATTCCTGTTGCAGTAACGACAAGACCGCTGTGGTTGACCACGATCTTGACAAACTCTCCTTTTCTTATGACCGGCGGCAGTTCCACATATTCGGGTCCAATGACAGCGCCTTTCATAATGTTTCGTTTTACCACTGAACCCACCACCTCAGATATATCTGTGGCGAAGCTCTTTACTGAGCTGATATCGCGATCAGCGACAGAGAGCATTTCCGGGGTCACAATCTCTCCGTATTTCAGCCTGCGATTGGTAACTACAACAGTGGTGATGGCCTTTGTCTGACCTTTGACAGAAAAGTTTTTTCGTACCTTGTCGTCAACTTTGAAAATGATAGAGAACCTGGCGCTGCCTATTATGTCGGGACTTGAAGGAACAACGTCCCAGCTCAAAGCTCCGGTGGGTATCTCAAATGGTAACGGAAGCGACTCGGGGGTAAAGGTGATATCGGCATCTGGCAACTGATGTGCGTTCTCGGCTATAAACTCATTTATTATCTGTTGAATCTTTTCGGTAGTAATGGTCACACTGTCTCTGCTGACGGTGATCAGAGGTGAACCTTTCCAGGTTACTCCGGCGAGTTTACTATTGTGCGATTTCTCAATTTTGCTGATAATTTCTCTTGCATCCAGGACATTAACCAGTCCCGGGGCTGGTGCTGTTCCGACGATTTGCGAGCCCAGCGCTTGAGCAAGCGGCGTCTTGTCCGAGACGCTCGTGATATCTGCCAGCAATACGGTATCCTTGTTGACGGAACTGCTCTGCAGGAAGGTAATGTCCAGGGCCAGGCACGGAACTGAGCTGAACAGGGTGAGCATCATTACGATTCTAATTATCATTTGCTCTCACTAGACGAGGTTAATGGTCGCCTGCATCATTTCATCCGATGTCTGAACCGTTTTGGAATTGATTTCGTATGCTCGCTGCGTTGTGATCATCAAGGCAAGTTCTGAAACTATATTGACATTTGATCCTTCCAGGAAGGTCTGTATCAGAACTCCGAACCCATCATCGCCTGGGGTTCCAGGTGTTGCTGTACCGGACGAGGCGGTTTCCTGATAGAGGTTGTCACCCAGGGATCTTAATCCCTGGTTGTTGGTAAATACTGAAAGTTCCATGGTCCCAATCTCAGTACTCTCGGTATCGTCACCTATAATTGCGCTGACGACCCCGGTCTCACTGATGACGATATCTTTTGCTCCATCGGGAATAGTTAACGCGGGAACGATAGGATATCCGTTTGCCGTTGTTACCTGCCCGGTACTGTCACGCTTGAAATTACCGGCACGGCTATAGGCATTGTTACCGTTTGGCAGTTCCACTTCAAAAAAACCTGCGCCGTCTATGGCCACATCGAGTTCGTTTTCAGTGCCGATAAGATCGCCCTGGGTAAATATTTTGGCGACGGCATCAGGCCTGACACCACCACCTACCTGAATACCGGTGGGGGACTCTGTATCTGCAGAGGTCTGGCTACCCGGCACCTTGATCATTTCATAAAACAGATCCTTGAATTCAGTGGTACTTTTCTTGAATCCAGTGGTGGTAACGTTGGCAAGATTGTTGGCGATGACATCTATGCTCAACTGCTGGGCATTCATGCCGGTGGTACCTGTGTAAATTGATCGTATCATTTTGACTTCCTAGAAGAATAATTTGAAAATCATTACGAAAGTGTTCCAAGATCTTCTTGTTTTTCGCTGATCGAAGAATACCCTTTCAGGACCTTATGGTAGGTTTCGTATAATCTGTGGCCGTTTATCATTCTTGTCATTTCATCAACCATGTTGACGTTTGAAATTTCCAGGCTTCCCGAGGTAAGATGCGGTTCTGTCAGGGGTATTTCCTGTATGCCGTCTGTGAGTTCGAAGGTGTTGTTATCACGACGTTTTAATTTTGATGGGTCATCGATATCAACGACAGCAATCTGGCCAAGATCTTCTCTGTTCCCGAGGTTGTCAAGAGCAGAGATGGTGCCAAATCTGTTGATCGATATTCTGAAGGTAGAGTCTGTGGCAACTTCTATGGGTGTGTCACTTTCACTCAGAAGCGGGTATCCGTTTGTTGTTACCAATGTGCCGTCAGGCCCCTGGGTAAATGCCCCATCCCTCGTGTACAGTGGGCCATCAGGACCCAAGACCTTGAAGAAACCTGAATTGTGAATTGCCAGATCGAAGGTATTGCCGGTCTCATTTATTGGTCCCGGGCTGAAATCTGTGGTTGATTGTTTTACCCGATTGTAATTAATCCCCTTGGCATCGCCAACCTGTTGCTCAGCTTTCAGGATGGATTCAAAACTGACCAGCATTTTCTTGTAGCCGGTGGTACTGACATTTGCCAGGTTGTTCGCAATATTTGCAAGCGATTGTTCCCGCGAGACTGCACCGGCAAGGGCACTGTATTTTCCTGAAACCATATTGTCTACCTTTTTATGTCAATCTTTAAATCTCAATTGTTATATCGGTCAGTTCTTCATTTTTCTTAAAGAGATGACAGGTAATCTTTGAGCATTCTTGTCATTTACTATGATTTACTTCCTGAATTAAGTTGTGAGAGGGTGACCAGTTGATCAGCCTCCTGTTTGGAAATTAAAAAAAGTTTTGCTATTTCAGTTGCATTAACACCTTTATCCGTGAGTGAGCTGATATATTGATAACGTTCAGGCATCGAAGCTGTTGCAGCTTTGGCATGATATGATGAGCGGGACATCTGGAGTCTTGTTGTCGCTTTATCAGCTTCGTTGAGGTCTTTTGAAAATGACAGGTTCTGATCAAATTTTTCTTTCAGTTCATTGTATTGGGCATTAACTGATTTGGATCGTGTGTCGAGTTCGATCTGCTGATGGTGGAGATGTGCATATTTCTTCCTGTAACGTACCAGGTTTATCGTCATTATTAGCAGGAGAATGACTGCAGCCAAGGTAAGAAAGATAGAATAATTCATCTGTTTTCCTTTTTAACGAAGCCTGTTTTTCATCTTGTTTTTCAACTTTATCAGGGCCTGGCTATGCAGCTGGGAAACCCTTCCTTCTGAAACATCGAGCACTTCAGCTATCTCCTTCTGGGTTAATTCTTCGTAATAATAAAGGGAGACGACGACCCGTTCTTTTTCAGAAAGTTCTTCGAGTATTGCAGCGATGGTCTTTGTTAGTTCATGGTTCTCCAATCGATCAGCGGGATATGCTTCCTTCCGTTCTTCAACAAGGGTGTCGAGAAAGACTCTGCCCTCGTGTGAATGATCGAGTGTTTCGTTAAGGCTGACGCAGCCAAGATGACTGACTTCACCAAGAACCTTCTGGTAAGCATCAGTGGTCATTTCCATTGCTTCTGCGACCTCTTCATCCTCAGGATCTCTGCCAAGTTTAATTTCGAGTTCACTGATGGTTCTGCCGATTCTATTTTGTTTGTCGCGCAGGGACCGTGAGAACCAGTCAAGTTTACGCATTTCATCAAGTATTGCTCCGCGGATACGGTATTCTGCAAAAGTTTTAAAGAGAATGTTTTTTGAATAATCAAATTTATTGGCCGCATCAATCAACCCAAGCATACCAGCACTTCGCATATCATCCTGGTTCATAAAAGCAGGGACCTGGGTCACCATTCTTCCGACTAGGATGTCAACAAGATAGAGATTATCTTTGATAAGCTTAGACTTATCCTCTGCATGGGGGGGCTGAGAGTAAATCATCTGTTGTTCTTCTCTCCAAAGCGAAGAAGTTTTTTCCAGAAAAACTGAAGATTACCTTTCGGTTCACTGTCCGTCGGTTCCAGGGTGATTCTCTCCGCCAGATTGGAAAATGCACCGGCAACCTTTGAAGATGGATAAAGATCAGATATTACTTTCTGTTTTCTTATACAGTCATTCATCTGCTTATCGGCTGGAATCGACCCGAGGAAATCGATTGAAATATCGAGGTAACGATTTGAGACCATGGTTAATTTTCGATAGACATCCAAGGCATCGTTATCATTCTGAACCATGTTGACAACAAGATTAAAGTGTTTTTCGTGGAACTGAACCGACAGTAATTTCATCAATGCATATGCATCAGTGATAGCTGTTGGTTCTGGTGTTGTAACGACCAGGATCTCCTGGGCGGCAGTATTGAAATAGGTTACATTTTCAGAAATACCGGCTTCCGTGTCGATCAGTACATAATCAAAGCTGTCCTGCATGGAATCAAGGCCTTCGAGGAGTTTCAGTTTATGTGAGGCATCCAGCCTTATAAAATTTTGTAATCCGGAACCGGCTGGCAAAATCTTGATTCCATAGGGACCATCGACCATTACCGCCTGGAGATCCTGATCGCCTGAAAAAAAGTGGTTGAGATTATGAGTGGGGGTCAGGCCAAAAACCACATCGATATTCGCCAATCCTAAATCAGCATCCAGTATGAGAACTTTTTTGCCAAGTTTTGCCAAAGATACCGCAGTATTGGCGACAACTGCTGTTTTGCCGACGCCACCTTTTCCACTGGTTATGGAATAGACTCTTGTTACTTCGTCGTATTCTTCAGCAGGTGATCCGGAATTAATTGTTCTCAGGGTCTCTGCCTGGTCCAGTGATTGATTTTTATTATCTGTCATGAAGTGGATCCTTTAATAGGTGGTATTACAAGCCTGGCTACTGCTTCACGGTCAATCTCAAGTATGTCTTC
Source organism: uncultured delta proteobacterium (assembly GCA_963776075.1). GTDB lineage: Bacteria > Desulfobacterota > Desulfobulbia > Desulfobulbales > Desulfocapsaceae > MADRE3. The sequence continues at coordinate 143,952 of CAVZLG010000001.1, read as the reverse complement.
TGGTACCCGCTGACCGTTTGTTATAAATGAAAGTGGTGTAGGATTTTTCAGTTGTGTATTCAGGATAACACCGAGGTTGCTGCACTCGTCAATTTTGGTAAAAATAGTTCTGTCCAGGTTTAACTTTTGAAATTGACTGATGGTCTCGATTAATTCTGCATCGCGTGTTCCTGCCGACAATACCAGGTGTTTTTCAATAGCGAGATCTTCGACTAAAAAGGTTGAAAGCTCTTCAATGCTGATCTTATCTTTAGGGCTGCGACCAGCAGTGTCGATAAGGATTACATCTTTGTCCCGATGATTGTGAATAGCGTGCCTAAACTGTTTGGGGGTCAGCACAACATCTACCGGCAACCCCATTATTTCTCCATAAACCTTGAGTTGTTCAACTGCGGCAATCCGATATGTATCAATAGTAATGAGAGCGACTGACTTGCGAAATCTGCCAATACAGAGTGCTGCAATTTTGGCAAGGGTTGTCGTTTTCCCGACACCGGTAGGACCGACTAAAGCAATCCGTGCCTGGGAGTTTTGTTGTTCAAAATCAGGTGGTAAAACATGAATAAAGCCAGCCGCAATCTCTTGAAAGAATGTTGATAATTGTTCGGGATCGGAACGTTCTTTTTCAGAAAGAGAATCACCAGCCAGATCTGCGATGATTGCTGCAGTTTCTGGGGAAATACCATAATCACAGAGCATGTTTACAAGATTATTCTCTGGTACGGATGCCTGAAGGTTATCATCGTCTTCCATGGCTGAAGTGGATTCAGATGATGATGGTGGTTGATGCGCCGGTTTGAGCCGGGAAACTTCTTCTGAAAGGGACTGTATCATAGATTTTAGCACATTGAGTTCACTGTTGACATGTTGCCCTTCCGCTTGATGAGCTCTATTTTTTTCTAATAAATCAGAAGATATTTCAATATCCCGGGGCTGGCTCGATGGAGAAAGAGAAAAAAGATTGTCCGATTTTTTGCTCCGGGTCGGTTTGGTTACCTTGTTCTTCCTGTAAAAAGGAGTTGAGACTGAATGATTAGCAGTGGATGTTCCAAAAGGGCTGATACCGTTTTTGGAAGATGCGGGAGATTCGTCTATCGCGGCGGTAATTTCCAGCATAGATTTACCCAGCAGGCCAAGTTTTGAGTTGCGGACAGATCGTGTTGATAAAATAAGCGCATCCGCGCCAAGTTCATTACGAACCATCCTCAAGCCTGTTGCCATATCCGGGGACTCAAAAACTTTAACTTGCATCGATAGTCACTGTTCCTAAGGACTTAACCTTGAAAGTCGGTAATATTTCATTATGAGATATCACAATAAGACCCGGGTAATATCTCTCTGTCAGTTTTCTTACATGCGGGCGTATCTGTGGTGCGGCAAGAAGAACCGGTTTCTGACCCCCCTGAAATAACGGTACTGCCTGACCAATCGCGTCGAGTATCTTCTGCGCCAGCTGTGGATCAATGGCCAGATAACTGCCGGTTTCCTTGTGTTGCACAGCATCGATAACAGCATCTTCTATAGGTTTTGAAAGGGTAAGAAGGGGTATTGTATTGTCTACTGCAAGATCGGAACTGATCGTCCTTGAAAGAGCGTGCCTTACATACTCAGTCAATATTTCAGGATCTTGAGAGGATGGAGCCCAGTCTGCCATTGTTTCTAAAATCGATCTGAGGTCGCGTATGGAAATACCCTCGCGGAGAAGATTCTGAAGAACTCTCATGATAGTGCCCAGGGATACGATAGTCGGTACGATTTCTTCGACCAGTTTCGGGTATGTTTTTGCAAGGTTGTCCAGCAGGTTCTGTACTTCCTGCCGTCCTATCATTTCATGGGCATGCTGTTTGATGATCTCACTGATATGTGTGGCGATGACCGTTGTGCAGTCAACAACGGTATAGCCTGCCATTTGCGCCCGTTCTTTCTTGTCTTCTGTAACCCAAAGTGCGTCAAGGCCAAAAGCTGGCTCCTTGGTTGGAATTCCCTTGATAGACTCTGTTGCAATCCCCGGATCCATGGCCATGAAATGACCTGGCATGATTTCAGTTTCGGCGACCATCACACCTTTGAGAGCCAGGGTGTACTGGTTTGGATTGAGCTGGAGGTTGTCTTTAATATGGATTGGGGGAACAATAAAGCCATTGTTCAGGGCAAACTGTTTCCTGATTGATTGTATCCTGGCCAGGAGTTCACCGTCCTGTGCAGAATCAACGAGCGGTATCAGGCCATAGCCGACTTCAAGTTCAAGCAGGTCAATATTAAGCATCTCCTCGTAATTCTCTTCCTGCCTGACAGGAGCTTCAACAGGGGCCTCATCTTCCAGTATCTGTGCCGTCTTCTTTTGACGATCAAGGTAGTAACCAAGAACAGCGAGCGATATGGAAAGGGTAAGAAACGGTAGAAACGGAAGTCCTGGAATGAGTGCAAAGATCAGAAGGATCAGGGAAACAACCCAGATCGCAATAGCGTGAACAGAAAATTGAGCTTTCAGGTCAGTACCAAAATCTTCTTTGCTCGTTGACCTGGTAACCAGCAGACCTGCTGAGGTGGAAATAATAAGGGCAGGTATCTGACCGACGAGTCCATCTCCTACGGTCAAAATGGTATAGGTCTGGGCAGCCTCTGCCATTGGCATGCCTTTCTGCAGAACACCGATTATGAATCCGGCACCGATGTTAATAAGGGTAATGATAATGGCGGCAATTGCGTCTCCCTTGACGAACTTTGAAGCACCATCCATTGCACCGTGAAAGGCTGCTTCATCAGCAATCTCAGTACGTCTTCTGCGTGCTTCATGTTCATCAATTAAGCCGGCGTTGAGGTCAGCATCGATTGCCATCTGTTTACCGGGCATTCCGTCCAGGGTAAAACGGGCGGCAACTTCAGCAACGCGACCGGCACCTTTTACAATTACCAGAAAATTGATCAGTACGAGAATGACAAAAATGACGATACCAACAACATAATTACCACCCACAACAAACTGACCAAAAGATTGAATGACGGAACCGGCAGCATCTGGTCCCTGGTCTCCGTTGAGCAGGATGAGCCTGGTAGATGCCACGTTAAGAGACAATCTGAACAGGGTGGTGGTCAGAAGAATTGATGGAAAAATCGAGAATTCAATCGCCTTAACGGTGTAAAGGCTTATTACCAGTATCAGTAGAGCAAGCGTGATGTTCATTGAAAGAAACAGATCGAGCATGATCGATGGAAGCGGGATGATCATGATCATCAGGATACTAACAAGACCCAGTGATGCAATTACATCACTTCTTTTGGACAAATCTCTCCAGTTGAATCTGGTTAACAGGTCACGAACGCCAACAGCTTCCATTATTTTCTATTTCCTTTCAGTGAGTATACATGGGCTAATATTTCAGCGACTGCCTTGAATAGTGATTCAGGAATTGTTGTTCCCACATCGAGTTTATGCAATAAGCGGGCCACCGGAGGGTTCTCAACAATCGGCACTTTGTTATCTTTGGCAATTTCACGTATCTTGAGAGCAATAAGGTCTGCGCCCTTGGCAATAATCTTCGGGGCATCCATCTCGTCGCTGTTATATTTGACTGCGACAGAGAAATGAGTCGGGTTTGTTATAATTACATCTGCATCAGGGACTTCGGCCATCATTCTTTTACGGGCCATATCCTGTTGAATGGCGCGGATCTGTGATTTTATCAGGGGATCACCTTCGGACTCTTTATATTCCTCCTTTAACTCCTGCTTGGTCATTTTCATTTTCTGTTCCATTTCCCAGCGTACAAACAGGAAGTCCAGAAAGGCAATAAGGATAAGGAGACCGCATACCTTGGCGAGAATCAACGCTGCTGTCTTGCCAAGAAAAACAAGGGTTGTAATTGCTGTTGTGTCAATGAGAAGCAGTGCTTCAGGAATATTCTTTACAACTGTGGAATAGGCGATCCAGGCGATGAGTATGACCTTGGTGAGTGATTTAACCAGTTCAACCAGGGATCGCTTTGAGAATAATCGCCCCATCCCTTTAATCGGATTCATTTTGCTGAAATCTGGTGTCAGTGGTTTACCGGTAAGGAGCCAGCCAAATTGCAGAAAACTGGAGAGAAAGCCAACGACGAGTACGGTCAGAAACAACGGGAATAACAGGAAGGAAAGGTCTTTAAAGGTAAAGGCGGCGAGTTTAATAATTGATGCCGGAGTAATGTTGAATTGACAGCTCGATTGCCATATGGCTGATATAAAATCGGTAACCCCGTGAATGAACATGGGTAAATAAAGAAACCAGAAGGCCAGGGTAACCGTGAACAGAGCAGCCGTGTGAACTTCTTTGGATTGGGCCACCTGTCCTTTGTTTCTAAAATCCTGTCTTCGTTTCGCCGACGGCGCTTCGGTACGTTCGCCGCCGGTCGTGGTCTCTTCAGCCATTCTGTCTTCCCTGAGATTAGATTACTCGATGGAGTTCACTATCTCTTCTTGAGCAAAAAGCAGACCAGTCATGTCGTATATTGATAAATTAGATTTTTTCTTAGTGAATTAAGGCTGAAGAAAGTTAAGAAGGGTGAAAATACGGTTGGGAAGATCGTCAAATTCTCGACTAAGTGTGATGAAAACCAGGTTTAGTGTCAAACCTATGACAGTGAATGCTATGCCAATATTGAGTGGAAAAGAGAGCAGAAAGACGTTTCCCTGGGGAAAGGTTCTGGCAAGGATGCCAAGGATGAGACCGGAGAGCAGCAAAACCACAAGGACGGGCGCGCTGAACTGGATACCAAGGGTAAACATTTGTGAGGCCAACTCCATCAGGTATGGTACGGCACTGCCTGAAAAATCGATTCCACCCGGTGGCAGTATTTTATAAGACTCAACAGCAGCTCTGAGGAAAATAAAATGTCCGCCGATTGCGAGGAAAATAAAAATCGCAAATACATTTTGAAATTGTGAGATAAGTGATATTTGTCGCTGATTTTGCGGATCAAACACGTTTGCCGCGGCGAACCCCATTTGAAAACCGATAATGGTGCCCCCGAATTCAACAGCTGTAAAAATGAGTCGTGCAGTAAGACCAACAATTACTCCGATAAGGACCTCTACGACGAGAAATATAATAAAGGTCGGGCCGGTAAAAGATATTTCAGGGATATATCCCTGCATGAGGGGAAAGAGCACCAGTGAACAACAGAAAACAAGGGCAACTTTAACCTGGTTGGGAGCTTGAGGGCCTGAAAAAACGGGGATAGCACCTATAAAACCGGCAACTCGTGCAGTACTAATGAGAAAGGCCTGAAACTGCTCGAGAGGGACGAGTTGAATATCCATGAGTTTCAGATGGTTGCAAGGGCCTCGAATATGCCGGTCGTGAATACGGTCAGCAATTTGATAATCCAGGGAGCAAAGATAAGCAGCGTTAAAAAGACGGCGACTATTTTAGGTACAAAGGTCATTGTCTGCTCATTTATCTGTGTGGCAGCCTGAAAAATGGAAATCAGCAGTCCGACAATAAGACCAGCAAGCAGCATCGGAGCTGCTCCAAGGAGAACAGTCTGGACTGCTTTACGGCAGATATCGATAGCCATGTCAGGTGTCATGGTCTTTCTCCGGAAGAAGAGGTTAAGAAAAGCTTTTAATCAGTGAGCCAACCACCAGCCCCCAACCATCGACCAGAACAAAAAGGAGGAGCTTAAACGGCATGGAGATAATGACGGGTGGCAGCATCATCATTCCCATGGACATCAGGATCGAGGCGACGATCATATCAATTACCAGGAAAGGGACATAAATCATAAACCCCATCTGGAACGCCTTTTTCATCTCTGAAAGCATAAATGCGGGAATAAGGGTAAGGGTAGGGATATCTTCTTTACTGAATGGCTCCTGATCAAGCGTAATCTCTGAGAGCAGTGAGAGCTCGTTTTCCCCAACCTGGTTAAACATAAAATCTCTCATCGGTAGTAAAGCATTGTCAAAGGCCTGTTCCTGCGTGATCTGTTCTTCAAGATATGGCTGCAGTGCACTACCATTAATATCATTGAGGACAGGAGACATAATAAAAAAAGACAGGAACAGGGAGAGGCCGACCAAAACCTGGGTAGGAGGCATGTTCTGAGTACCCATCGCCTGCCTGACAAAGCCAAGGACAATAACGATCCTGGTAAAACATGTCGTCATCAAAAGAATAGCAGGTGCTATAGAGAGAATAGTGAGCAGGAAAAGAACCTGCAGTGCAGTTGATACCTGCTCAGGGGAGTCTGCCTCCTGGATTCCGAATGAAACGGTAGGTACAGAAACGGCGCCAGCAATAGAAGGAATAACGACGATTACTGTCAAGAGAACTAAGAGGAAAAGCTTTCTTTTTTGGAGTTTCATGCTTGCTTGCTTGATTCAGTATCTTTCAGAATCGATTCAAAGGTTGAATTCGAATGGTTTTCGTCGTCAATAGAGGCGATCAGATTAAGTGAATCTCCGCCGCTGCCAACGAGGTATTCTCTGCCTCGTACCTCAATAAGAAAGAGTGACTTTTTCGGCATCAGGTGACGACTCTCAATAATCTTGATAATACCTTTGCCCCCACCCTGGAGCAGGGTTACCCGCTTTTTGACCAAGCCGTAAATGATCAGCAGGATGCCGAGAACAACGAGCAGGCCCCAGATCATTTTCAATGATGAATTGAGCAGGGTAAAGTTTTCAGCAGATAGAACAAAGCAGGGATTTACAGATTCATATAAAATGATTGAAAACGCGGTGTTGAAAATAATATAGCTTTTTTTTTTCATTGAAGAATCTTAGCCCAGTTTTTCTATGCGGTCACTTTTACTGACAACATCTGTCAGCCTGATACCGAACCTGTCGCCAACCATAACAGCTTCACCCCGTGCGATAAGACGTGAGTTGACATAAAGATCGAGTGGATCTCCTGCAAGTTTGTCCAGCTCAATGACATACCCTTCTCCCATCTTAAGCAGGTCCCGAAGTAATATTTTACTTCTTCCAACTTCAACTGATACCTGCAGAGGCACATCATAGAGAAAATCGAGCCCACGACCACTTTCTGCATCACTTAATTTGGAAGCTGCCTGACTTGGGAATGAGGTTGCTTCATTTTCTTCAAGAAGCTCTTTTAATTCATCTGGATCAGGACGGGAACCAGACCCGATGTTTTTGTTAGACTCCATGGTAACTCCTTATTGTTTCATGTGCATATGGTTGTCAGGCTAATTGCTTTTTTACCTCTGTGCACGCCAGGCTGAGCAAAGAATTTTAACTTTTCTTCCACAAGGACCCTGAGTGATGAGTTGAGATCGTAATCAAGTGGAAGAATATCGCCTTTTTTTAAATCAAGAACATGGCCAACCGGAAGTTCAATAACCCCGGATTGAGCGATGACTGTTGTTGTCATGTCCTTGAGCTCCTCGATTAAAATATCGGTCCACCCACCATGCTTGAGAGAACTGACACTCAGCAGGTCCCTGAATTCTTCGCGGAACGGATCAAGCGTTGCGAGAGGAAAAACGAGTTCCATCACGCCATGCTGTTCCCCGACGGTTACATCAAATGTACCGATAATAACTTCTGACTTGGGATTAGTAATTGATACGAGTCTCGGATTGTTCTCGACTTTGATAAGGGAGGACTCCAATCGGGTGATAGGCCGAAATGCCCTGTCCAGGTCATCGCAGGCTTTTTTCATCAGAGCTTTAAGTACATTAAGCTCAATTTTTGTCAGTGTTCGGTCAAGTTGCAGCAGGTCCAGATCAATTGAAGCTCCGAGCATTATTTCAATGGTGGAGAAAGACAAAGAGGGGTCAAACTGTATGAGCGCACCATGCTTCAGGGGAGACAGGTTAAGCACGCCAATTGACCCGGGATTATCCTTTGACAGAAGATATTCCTGGAATGGCATGGACTCAAGCCCAACCCTGATGATGGAGAATGTCCTTTGCAGCTGATTGGATAATGAGATTGAAAAATTCTGAGAGAATGCGTCAAGAATAATATCAAAATTTGGGATTCTGATATTATCGCCTCGTTTATTAGACACTTGAAACAGATCAAGCTCAGAGCAGTCGATCTGTTGAACAGGAGGTTTCTCCCGGTTATCCAGATCCTTCGAAATACGATTTTCCTTAATCGCACTTATAAGCTCATCTATTTCCTGTTTTGAGAGAATCGGTTCCACAATGTTCACTTCTCAGTAGGCAGTTATTGAACGACAAAGTCCGTAAAATAGATTGATTTTGCCTGTCCATTATAGAGGATTGCATTTATTTTACTGAGCAGCTCAGCCTTCAGTTGTTTCTTGCCCTGGAGATCCTGCAATTCCTCAAAGGTCTTGTTACCAACAAGGAGTAGAATTGCATCCCGAATCTGGGGCATCCTTTTTTCTAGTTCTTCTTTTGAAGGTTCGCTGGACAACTCGATGGTCAGTGATGCTTTGACATAGTGATTGTTCTCATCACTTATTATATTGACGATAAATTCGTCAATATTGACCATAGGTCCGATCTCCGCCTGTGTGTTGATCTCGGGAACAGGAACTTCCATTCCTGGATCTTTTTCTTCAGGTGGTGGTTCCTTCATAAAAAGAAAATAGCCGGCTACTCCTGCCCCTATTAAAAGAACAAGGGTGACAAGACCAATAATAATAAACAGCTTTTTCTTGGAGCCTCCTTTTTCAGAAGCATCCGACGTCTTCGGAGATTTTTCTGCCATCTTGTAATCCCAGTAAAATTTGAAAAACAGGTGTCAAAATATTTACAGTGGTATCTTACCTGCTTCATTACTTGCAGGACTCATGCCTGAAGTGTCTTTTACCCGCAAAACAAAGTCAACGCGTCGATTCTGGGAACGGTTCTCTTCAGTTGTGTTCGGCACAAGTGGCCTTTGGGAGCCGTAGCCAATGGCTGACATACGGTCGAGGGGAAGGAGGCTGCCTTGATCATAAAAGCGCGTAACTGAAACAGCCCGGGCAATTGAAAGGTCCCAACTGTTATAACCGGGCGTGGATGAGACAACCTGATCATCTGTATGCCCCTCAATTCTGAGTGTCATGGGCAGCGGCCTGATCATATCCGCAATTTTTCTAAGCGTAGGTAATGACTGCGGCGATATGCGTGCATCGCCAGGATTAAAAAGGATTGTATTATTAACTCTTAAGATGATGGTGCCGTCGTCTCGTTTTATAGCCTCTACATCTTTGCTCATTTCAAATTGATCGATTTGAGCTTTAATTTTACGATGAATTTTGGTGGTCAATTCAGTCTGGACCGGATTATATTTGGTTTTCGGAGGTGCCGGTAAAATCGGTATTGCAAATTCAACATGGGCCGGGCGAGAGTGAACACCAAAGGCATCTTTGAGGGAGCTTGAGGCTTCGGTAAAACGGACCGGGTCCATACTCGCCATGGACATCAGCAGAACGAAAAAAGTCAGGAGCAGCGTCACGAGATCAGAATAGGTAACCATCCAGGCCGGGGCGCCTGGAGGAGCATCTTTTTTCTGTGATTTCTTTTGCTCTTCAGGCTGGTTATTATTTTCTTCACTCATAACCTGACCTCATTTTACCTGTTAAAGGTTGTCTCGCGCAGCTTTGGAGCGATGAATGCATGGAGCTTCTGTTCCATGATTCGAGGGTTTTCGCCAGAAAGAATGGATTGCATCCCCTCAATGATCAGGGTTTTATTCAATACTTCCGATTGTGAACGATTTTTTAGTTTTCCGGCCATTGGAGCAAAGATCACATTGGCAAGGACAGCTCCGTAAAATGTGGTTAGGAGTGCCACTGCCATAGCCGGTCCAATTTTGGACGGGTCATCCATGGTCTGGAGCATCTGCACAAGACCGATCAGGGTTCCGACCATTCCCATCGCAGGTGCATAGGCTGCAAGGGATATAAAGATATTTGAACCTTTATCATGGCGTTGTTCAATATACTCAATCTCTGTATTAAGCATACTACGCAGGGTGTCAGGCTCCTGTCCATCAACGGCCATCTGCATCGCTTTGATAAGAAATTCATCCTCAACGCTATCCATCGCACTCTGGAGCGCGAGAATACCTTCCTTGCGCGCCTTGTTGGCGAACTCCATCAGCTGGACGATCATATCATTAATGGAGGATTCTTTGTGGAGTATTGTTTTCTTGGCTACATTCGCTGCATCGAAAAGATCCGAGAACGGATAGTGAACAAACGCCACTCCCATTGTACCGCCAAAGACAATCATGATAGATGGAACGTTTACGAATATGGACAGCGGCCCGCCCTGGAGGATGGCCATGAGCATCAGGCCAAAAGCTGCTCCCATTCCTATAATTGTTGATAGGTCCAAAAAAACCTCCGAAATTAAGACAAAAAAAGAACTGAAATGTACGATTTCTAACCGGGATGCAAATTACCGGCCAGATAATTTTGCTTTAATACCTTTTTCACCTTTTTTATCATAGGCTTTTGCGTGTAAAAACTCAAGGTTGCAATAGATTTTATGATTGCATCTACGATATTGTCAAAAGATAAAAAAAAGAGGAGTCAGAATTTCTGACTCCTCAATGACAAATCTGTGTCAGATTATTGACACCCTAGCGTTTAAGATTGATCAACTCTCCAAGGAGTTCGTCTATTGTGGTGATAATTTTGGAATTTGCCTGGAATCCTCTCTGCACCGTAATCATTCGGACAAACTCATTACCCATATCGACATTTGATTGTTCAAGGGCGTTGGTAAATATTTTTCCAAGTTCTGCACCCGGCAACCCGGTTCGGGGAGGGCCTGCTGCAGCCGTGGCTACAAACATATTACTTCCCTGAAGCTGGAGACCTCCGGGATTTTGGAATTTTGACAGTGCGAGTTGGGCGATATTTACTTGTTCACCGTTTGAGTATGATGCGACCACGATCCCTTCTTCATTAATATCTACACTGGTGAGGTCGCCTGCGCCAAAACCGTTCTGATCCTGTGAGATGACGACTGAGGCGCTGTGGAATTGTGTAGTGTCAAAATTTAAATCAATCGATTGAGCAGTATCTGAGCCATTGCCCCAGTTCATTGGGCCAATATTTTGAGGCCCAATCGGTGGATCCATTATTCCATTCGCGTCAAATACAATCGGGGTAGCACCTGGTCCTCCGATGTTAACACCGTTGATGTCTTCGGCACTCCAATGCCAGTTCCAGGTGTTATCTGCTGCAGGATTTTTCACAAAATATGAAGTTATAAGGTGTGGATTACCCAAAGAGTCAAAGATCTGGGTTGACATGGAGTAATTGTACGAAGTAGGGTCGGTGGGATCAAAGCCGGGCGTAGTTGGGAGAGGGTCAGCCGCATCAAGATTGTTGTTGAGTTCAAGCGTTGTCGTCATGTTGGCCGGAATCAAACCGGTATCAGTAACCTGGATTGCCTGCGGTTCGCCGGGGGTCAGCGTGTTTGTTGCTATGTCAAATGGCTGCCCCTGAACCTGAAAACCTTCCGGATTGACCAAAAAACCCTCCTGGTTGAACCTGAAGGCTCCGGCGCGGGAATAATACATGGTATTGTCACCCGGTTCCTTGAGCATAAAGAAACTGTCACCTTCAATGGCCACATCAAGGCCTGACTCGGTAGATTCAAAGGTTCCCTGGCTGAAAATATTGTCCACCTTGGAGAGATTGACACCTCTGCCTATCTGAGATGAACCGCCGGAACCGTTTACGGATGCGGACAACAGGTCAGAGAATACCGTTCTTGCTCCTTTAAAACCTGTGGTGTTGGTGTGGGCAAGGTTGTTGCCGATTACACTCATGGCGTGAGAGTTTGTCTTCAATCCGCTTACACCGCTGTACAATGCACTGGAAATACCCATCTGCTATCCCTCCATTGACGTTTTTACGCCTGATTCTGTAATGGACCTGAAATCCATTTAAAATATATGCTGACAGTTATCCTTCCGTGGGCACTGTTTCTTCAGCGATTTCAGCAATAGCCTGAGCAGCATCTGCTGCTGTTTCCTCGACCGTTGCAGTTGTTTCCTGTTGAGCAGGTTCTTGCTGGCTCAGACCTGTCCCTAACTCGTAAACACCTTTAATCTTGTTGACTTCAATCTCTCCGGATACGGTAAAAAGCAAACCACCGCTGGTACTGTCCAGATCGACGCCGGTTACCTCTGAGCGGACCAGTGGAGCTGCAGCGATACTATCAGCAGCAGCAGTTGCTTCTATGACAATTGTATAATCACCTGTTGGTGCAGGTTGGCCTGAAGCGGTGAGCCCATTCCAGGTGATAAAGTGATCACCTTTCTGTAATTCTGTGCCTTTCAGGGTTGTGACCGTGGCTCCATCCTTTTGGAGAAGCAAGGTAATATCCTTGGCTTCGCCATCGATCGAGTAACCGATTCGAACAGGGTCTCCATCAAACTTGAATTCACTGTCAGCGTATGCGACTTCCTTACCGATCATGCTTAAAGCTGAAAGCTTCTGAGAGTCGTTGACAGAAGAAGCAACCTTTTCCATGCTCTCATTAAGATTAAACAATTGTTCAAGCGAGCTGAACTGTGCGAGCTGGGCTGTAAATTCTGTTGGGTCATCGGGATTGAGCGGATCCTGGTTTTGAAGCTGGGCAACCAAAAGGGTGAGAAAATCCTCTTTCCCCATAATGTCGTTACTCTTGTCTGCTTCATTTGCTTTTGTCTGTGCTGCCGCAGTGGACGCCTGGTTGATTACATCTATATAACTCATGCGTTTACTCCTAGATGGTCAGGTTTACCCCTGATTGTTCAGTGGCGTTGGTTAAAAGTGTATCTTCAATTTCAAATTTCGAAGTTGTCTGTGTTTTCGGTTGATCCTTGAACAACTGCGTCTGGTCCTGAAAGAGTTGGCCATGCTGACTCGTGAAATCATCAATAGTATCTGACTTGAATGATACGACTAAATCTTCTACTGAAATTCCTTGATTTTGAAGAATTTCACGTAAACGAGGAAGATTTTTATCGATGATTTCTCCAGCCTGATGTGTTTGAGCATATATATTTGCTTTTAAAATATCTCCCTTTACAAACAAATCAATCTTCAACTCACCTAATTCCACTGGATTCAACTGCAAACTGAGTCGACTGGTTTGCAGACGTGATTGAACTGAAAATCTTTGGACGATCTGGTTTATGATCTCCTGTTCGCGAACAAAATTAGATTGAGGGGAAGGGGGTGCTCCCATCTTCACGGTTTCAGTGGTTTGCGTAGCTGCGATATCATGGAATTGCGACCCAAACGTCGTGTTAAGCGTTGACTGCTCTGTTGACACTGCGGTATTGTTTGGGGCAGTATTTACCGTTTGTTGCTGTAAAGAATTATTATCCGGCGAATTTGAATTCTGTTGCAACGTCTGGTTGTTAGCGTTGTTCTCTGCATTCTTGGCTATTGCACCGGACTTGGCGTTGAACATCTGTTCCTGAACATTGTCCCTTATTGAGTCACGAAGATGGTCTGTTTTCGATTGCGATAAAATCTCTGAAGAATTCAATACTGTCTCAAGAGCCGAGGCTGTATTTGCTTTCGCCGCAGTTTGTGTTGGGCTGATCTGTGCCTCGGCGTTTTGCAAAATGGCCGGATTGACAAGGTTGCCGATTGTTTTTCGGGCTGTCATTCTGGTTTCAAATGAGACCTCCATGTTAACCGTGTCGTTGTTCTGACTGATTAACCGTTGTATCTCTTCAAGCATTATTGTTGGTTGGCCGGTGTGAGCTGTTTGACCTGGAAAATTGATCTCAGGTTGCCCTTTCATAAAAATTGAAAACAGGGATGGTTCAAGAACAGCTCCTCCCCTCTCGGGAGTATAACCAGTTTTATAAGATTGAGGCTCAGGTGTAAGCGGTACCTGAGAATCCGCTTTAAATGAATTGCCGAACGCCTCGTCAGGATTGGTCCCCTGGTTGTTCCTGAAATAAGACGCTAATAGTTCGATTCCTGCGTTTATGAATGTTTTATCACCAGCTATCGTTACAGCTTCAGTACTCTTGATAGAAAACGCAGATGCAGAAGAATTTAACTGCAGGGTCATTTCTCGGGAAAATAGATAGTTATCAACGGGAATCCCTGTCGATCCTTTCGGCTCTGCAGTATCTGGCTGCAAGAGGCTGGCAATGATGGAACGTCCATCTCCGGGACTCTTTTGCAGATTTTCAGCTGAGAATTGTTCTGCCCAACGATTATCTGCTTGTCTGAGCAGAGGTTGCAGATCTCTGAGGTCGACGAACGGGCCAAGTGGAGTTATAAAATTGGGCTGTTCAAAGGTGCCTAAACCAGTTTTAATACCTGAATCGGGGTCAGTCGTAACCGTTTGCGGCTGTTCATCTTCGCTCAATAATTGGGTTATATCTTGGCTGGTGATGTCTTTTGCTTGCAGACGATGACTGGATTCCGGTGTGGAGAAGAGATCACTGAAAACATCTTTGGTCTGTTCACTTTGATTTAAGGAATCAGGGATATTTTTATTGTTTTGGAGTGTGTTCGTTTGGCTTGGTAGGGATAAGGGCTCATGGTTTGGAAGTTCTTGACTAAGTACTTTGTCAAATCCCGTTTCACCGCTTCCTGTCGGGAGCTCAACTGAATGAGGAGATGTTCCTTGTTGAGGGGCAGGGATGATCGGGATTATGTCCATGTAAATTACTCCAGTTGAATCGTTGAAAAAGTTTTGCTGATTTCGGTTGCCTGAGGTTTATTCAGGCTGTCGAGTATTTTTGCCGCTGACTTAACTTTCATGTTTGCTAAAAGATCAGCGGCAAGTTGTTGTTCAAGTCCGGATAGGGCCAAGGCTGCTTTTGCCGGATCCATTTTCTCGTAAATCTTGCTGAGATCTTTAATTTTCTTTACTTCTTCAGCAGACTTTTCTGTCAGTAATTCTGTTAGCTGCTGTTTACTCTGCTCCAGGTCTTCTAACTTTGTATCAATCTCAGCAAGTTTCTTATCGACAGCATCTTCGAGGGTCTTTAGCTCCTTTTCTCTTAAAGCGAGCTCTTTTTTTTCTTGAAAGATATTTTCACGCTCTTCTTTCATTGTCGCATGAAGTCTTCTCTCTTCTACCGAAGAAAATTCCAGTTCATCAGCAGCATCAGTATCCTGGGCTTGAAGATTGGATAAACCGGTGAAAAAGATGAGACAAATACTGAAAAATGAAAAATAGATAATGGTAGGTCGTATCATTGGAATTCTCGCGGTTCAGTTGATTCCTGCTGATTTCGGTGAAGAACTGCAATTTCATCGAGCATTGCTGATTCTTTTTTATCAATGAATTGCTGATATTCTAAATTTTGTTTTTCTTTTAATTTTTCTAAAACCCGCTCGTCTTTATTTCTTGCAATGAGGTGCTTTCTTTCGCGTACAACTGTTTCAGTTTTTTTCTTGAGCGTTTCTTCACGTTTTAGTAATTCAGCAGATACATAATCAATACGATTTTGATATCGGATGAGTTCTTCGACTGTAACGCCATGATGCTGGAGTTCTGTCATTGTCTCGATAAGATTCCGGTATTCATTTTCTTTCTCAACAAAAGCTTCATGCGCTTTGTTACGCTGGTTCTGGGCGTGCTGAAAGCTGTTTCTGGCAACATCTTTCAATCGCCTACGATATTTCAGGACTGTTTCCAGGTGGAATGGTTTCATAATGTATTTCGATTAAATCAGTTTGGCTGCTTGTCTGACTGACGCCGGTTTTTCTGCTGACTTTCATCTTTTCTTTCGCTGAGGATTTCTCCCAGATTTTCAATGGTCTGTTTTAGTGATGTTGTTTCATCATAATTCTGACAGAGGAATTTGTTAATATCGTCAACTTTACTGATAGCATTATCAATGTTCGGGTTTGATCCTTTCATGTAAGCCCCGATGTTGATAAGATCTTCAGCTTCTTTATATGTTGCCATTATCGAGCGCGCCCTCCCGGCCAGTTCCAGGTGTCTTGTTGATGAAATCTCGCGCATGATTCTGCTGGTGCTATTGAGGACATCAATTGCGGGGTAATGATTGCGGGCTGCTAGATCTCTTGACAAGACGATATGTCCGTCCAGGATGGATCTCACAGAATCAGCAACCGGTTCCGTAAGGTCGTCACCATCGACCAGAACGGTATAGAGCCCGGTAATGCTGCCCTGTCCCTGAAACCTGCCAGCTCGCTCCAGCAGTTTCGGAAGTGTCGCAAAAACGGTGGGGGTATATCCTTTTGTCGTTGGCGGTTCTCCAATAGCAAGCCCGATCTCCCGCATTGCCATGGCGAATCTGGTAACAGAATCCATCATCAGTAATACATTTTTTCCCTGCTGACAGAAGTATTCAGCAATGGCGGTGGCAACAAAAGCTCCTCTCATTCTCAATAGGGGGGATTGGTCGGAGGTGACCACCACAAGAACTGAGCGGGAAAGCCCTTCTTTTCCCAGATCTCTTTCTATGAACTCACGTACTTCTCTCCCACGCTCGCCAATAAGTGCGATTACGTTGATGTCAGCTTTTGCATAGCGGGCCATCATTCCAAGAAGAACAGACTTGCCGATACCGGATCCTGCCATAATTCCCATCCGCTGTCCCATGCCGCAGGTGACAAGTCCATTAATCGCCCGGATTCCTAAATCAAGCGTATCTGTTATATTTTTACGCTGCATTGGCCCAGGCGGTAGGGAATAGAGTGGTCGTTCTTCTTTCAAGTCCGGGGCTGGAAAACCATCATGGGGGATTTCCATTGCATCGATAACCCTGCCGAGAAGATTGTTACCAACTTTAATTGTCGCACTGTCTTTGATAACTCGGATGAGGCTGCCAGGGCCAAGTCCTCTCAGATCTCCAAGCGGCATTAAAAGAGCCCGCAGGTTGCTGAAACCAACGATTTCTGCATAAACCGGTTCACTATTGTTATCAAGCGGTTTGATTTCGCACAGGGAACCGACAGATGCGTGGGGGCAGTAACCCTCAACGACAAGACCGACGATTCTGGTAACTTTACCCCAGACCTTGATTGGATTGATTTCTTTTAAAACATCTTTGTTAAATAGCATTAATTTACCAATTTCTTACAAACCTAAAATGTTTCAGCCTTTTTTTCGTAGATTTTCCTGCAGAACCTTGAATTGGCTGCTAATGGTTGCATCAACGGTACAATTTTCAGATTCAACCTTGCAGCCGCCCCGCTCAATGGTCGGATCAGCTTTAACGACGATATTATCCAAGCCGTTAAGCCCGGCAATGAATTTCTGCGTATGATCCTGAACGCTCAACATGTCATCAGGATGAAGATAGATATAAAACTCACTGGATTTAACCGCCTGATGGATAGCTGATTCTACCGTATCAATGATCGTTTGATTTTGTTCAGTAACTGAATGACGAATAATCTTCTCTGACAACGCAAGAACGAGTTCCACCATTTCCGTTTTGCTGTTTTTTAGAATCGTCTCTCTTATGGTGCTCAGCTGATCGCAAACAAGAGTGAGTGCTGCAAGCGTTGAGCCGAAATCAGCATCTGCCTGTTTGAGCCCTTGTTCAACGCCTGCATTATAAGCCTCGCTCTGAATTGACTCAATATCGGGCATCGGTGAAGGTGGTTCATATACTATTGTCTCGGGTTGAGTGGGATCAATGGGCGGTTGATCTGGGATGGAAGTTTCCTGCACGATTGCTGGGTCTGCAGTCTCCTCCTGCAATGAATGAGTTTCTGAATGTAACGATTCAAGAAATTCTTTTTCAGCAGGAGGGGTACTTTGATTATCATCTGAAACTGTTGAAGGGTGCCAGTCATCTTCTTTACTATGGGGGCCTGGAGCAAGGCTTTTTGGCGTAAATTCGCCTTGATCCTTGAAATGCCTAGACAAGCTCATCGCCGCCTCCGGAATTAAGTACCAACTTACCTTCTTCCTCGAGCTTCATTGCTATCTTAACAATAGATTGCTGCATAGCTTCTACTTCAGAAAGTCTGACCGGTCCCATCGCATCAAGGTCATCCCGTATCATGTCTGCGGCACGGGTTGACATGTTTGAGAAGATTTTTTCTTTCATCTCGTCAGAGGCAGTTTTCAGAGCCATCGTCAGAGAGTCATTATTTACCTCTCTCAGAATCATCTGCAACGATCGTCCGTCAAGAGCAGTCAGGTTTTCGAACGTAAACATCATCTTTCTTATTTCTTCAGCCAGGTCAGGATCGGTCTCTTCCATGGCTTCAAGAATATCTGTGTCAAGATTGTTCTTCATATTTCCTAGCATATCAACAACCTTGTTTAACCCTCCGATCTCTTTCTGCTCTTTTCCTGCTACCAGCCCGATTTCCTTATTAAGGGCATTTTCTATGTTGCTGAGAACTTCTGGAGCCACCTTGTCAAGTTTGGCTATCCTGTAAACAACATCGGACTGCATTGCTTCAGGTAAAAATGACATAATTTCAGCCGCATGTTCAACATGCTGGGTCGACAGGATCAGTGCCACGGTCTGTGGGTGCTCTTTTTCCAGTAAACCTGCAACCATTTGTGGCTGCATGAGGGCTATTGTTTCAAGGGAACGTGATTCTGTGCCGGAAATAAACTGGTCGAGGAGAACTTCATTCCGGTCTCTTTCCCCGATACCGGAGATCGCATTTCTGGCAAATTCGTTTCCTTTGACAAATAATCCGGCAAATTCCTGCTGGGCTTCTGCAAAAAAGGTAAAGGCTTTTTCTTTGATATCTATCGGAATATGATCAATGGCGGCCATGGCTCTGGTCACCTTCCTCACCTCTTCATCAGATAGTTCATCAAATATTTTGGCAGATGCTTCTTCGCCCAGACAGATGAGTAGAACTGCTGCTTTGTTTAAGCCGGTAAGTGATTCAATACTCATGATTAAGCTTCCTGAATCCAGTTTTTGATAATATAGGCAGTAGGTACCGGGTTTCGCATAACCTCTTTTCTAAGCCGTACAACCTGGTCCTCATCATGTATCATTGAGCGGGCCAGTTCTTCCTGATCGGCTTTGTATTGCTGTTCACTTTCTCGCTCCAGTTCTTCAACTGTTTTGTAATGTGCTGTTACTTCTCCCTTCATTGTCTTGATGATTGGCCTGATCAAAAGGAGGTAAAACAGTAATGCACCGATGGCAATAAGGAAAATTTTGATTGCCGGCAGGTACTGGTAAATGAGGGTTTCAGGTAATTGTTGTGCTACCATTTCTTTTTCTGGTGATTCTGAAAACGGCATGGAAACCACGTTGATTTTATCTCCTCGATCCGGAATAATGCCAAGTGCACTTGCAACCATTTTCTCTATGGATTTTAATTCTTCTCTGCTCAACGGGACAGAGGTCGTTGTTTCAGCGTTTTCGTCAGTAACGATACGATCGGCAACAAGAATTGATACAGATAACGATTTGATTGTGCCGACAGGGTTTACTATTTTACTGATAGTTTTACTGATTTCATAGTTGGTTGTCCGTGAGCTCTTGTTTGAGGGAGGTTCAGTGCTTGCCAGTCCGCCACTGCTCCCTTGCAGGTTTGATTGCACTCCGGGAATGCCGCCAGTTGTCTGAATACCGTTGCTTTCCTCGTTGAGCTGTTCACTCCTGATCACCGGTTCATCGGCGTCATAAAGTTCCTGGGTCTTTTCGACTTTGGAAAAGTCCAGAGCGGCAGTAACTCTTACCATCGCTTTGTTTTTTCCCATGATGGTGTCGAGGAGGTCCTGAGCTCTCATCTGCAGTCGATACTCAACATCCTGTTGGAAAGTGAGCATATCGACAGACAGCAGATTTTCATTGTCTGGTTTATCCCTTCCATCAAGGACAACACCGTTTGAGTCTATGACTTTAACATTCTCTGGAGTCAAGCCGGTAATGGAACCGGCAACAAGGTGCAGAATTCCCTGGACTTGATCTGGATCGAGTTGTCTTCCATGAGTCAGGCTGACAATAACGGAGGCAGTTGGGTTTTTCTGCTGATTTTTAAAGAGCCGTTTTTCCGGTATGGCCAAATGGACTCTCGTTGATTCTACTGGATCCAGTGATGTGATCGTGCGGGACAGCTCTCCCTGAAGTGCTCTGGTATGATTAACTTTCTGAACATAATCTGTCAGGGCGAAACTTTGTTTATCAAAGATTTCAAAACCGACATCGCCGCCACTCGGGAGACCGTTTGCTGCTAGATCGAGTCGAGTATCATAAATTTTATCAGCACCAATCCAGATGTTTTTACCTCCATTTTTGAACTGGTATGGAATGTTTTGTGTCTTAAGCCAGTTAACGACAGATCCAGCGTCTGCTTCAGAAAGGTTTGCATAGAGGAGTTGATAATCAGCAACACGTGCCTGGATGATTAGAAAAGCAAACAGTCCAATAGAGATAGCCGTAATAGCACCAAGGGCAATTTTTCTGTTTAATGGCCATTCTTTAACCAGAGTTAAAATATTCTTTTTTTTAACAGCCGGCGGTTGTTCGCCCGAGATATTTACTGAAGTATTTGGTCCATCCGTAGCCATGTGAAATCCTTATTGTTCTCTTTTATCCAATGGTGGCAGATAGATCAGATCTGCATGCGCATAATCTCTTCATATGCTTGAATTGCTTTGTTTCTGATCTGAACGAGCATACGCAGAGAAATGTCTGCCTGCTCAACTGATATCATCACATCATGCAAATTCTGGGCCTCTCCACTATGGAGCTTCTGTATAGACAGGTCGCCTTCGGTCTGAGACTGGCTAACCTGGCTGATTGTAGATTTAATAAAGTCAGAAAAATTCTGTTCAGTTTGGGCCACTGAATGAGGCTCTGACTGCTCATTGATGATCTGCGGAGTCGGATTATTGACGGGTAATATGTTCATTTCTTATTATCTCCCGATTTCCAGAGCTTTCATTGCCATACGTTTTGCAGATTGTATTGACGTTACATTTGCCTGGTATGATCTGGTGGCTGACATCATATCAACCATTTCTTTTAAGACACTGATATTTGGCATATCGACATAGCCGTCCTCACCAGCATCAGGGTGTGAAGGATTGTAAACCTTACGGGGTGGTGAATTGTCCTCAACGATTTTTGTAACCTCAACCCCTTGAACGGAGTTTTTGGTAACCGCATCCATATGCCCCTTAAAATCGAGCGGTTTGCTCTCGAAGTAGACAGATTTCTTTTTATAAGGGCCACCTTCGGGTGTAGATGTGGTTTCGACATTGGCAAGATTGGAACTGATAGTGTCGAGTCTGGTTTTATGTGCCTTCAAGGCCGATGCACCCACCTTAAATGTACTGAAAATATCCATGTAATATTCCTTTAAATGAGTGTTAGGTTAAATTATTGACCGCCTTGAACAACATATTTCAGTAATGACAGTTTCTTCTTAAGGAGTTGCGCTGCCGTTTCATACATTATCTGGTTCTCGGATAAGGCGATCATTTCCTCGTCAACACTTACGCCGTTATTATCTCCTATTCCCGTGTTGTCAGGAGATCGCACTATTTTTCCTTCCACCTGAGAAACGTTTTCTGAATTCATTGGTAAATGACGGGAGTGCGTGGTGGTGAGCGTTGGATTAGATCCTGAAATTGCGGCTTTTAATTCCTGCTCAAACTCGAATCGAGCCGGAGCATATCCGGGTGTTTCGGCGTTGGCGATATTTCCGGCGATTACACGTTGATTTGAGGATCTGAGATCAAGTGATTTTTGCAGAAGTGTTGTCGTATCATCAAACAGATTCAGGGTGTTCACATTTATCTCCTATAGATTTTGACTGAGCTGATTAAGTCTCAGCTCCCGTTCAGCAAATTTTTTCCACAAGGTATCATTGGCAGATGCAGTGATCTCAGTATAGAGTTTGAGGGCTTGTTGTTCATCACCATTTTCACGTGCAATTTCGGCGAGTCGATAGAGAGATTGCCCTGAGTAACGATCTATTGTTTTTGATTCCTGGTATACTGGTTCTGCTTCAGCTGTGTTTCCAAGCAGAAATAAACTTTCGGCCAGGATAAAAGTCAGATTTTCTGGTAATGCAATCTTGCGCTGCCAAAATGGTTTAAGGATTGCGACAACTGATTCGTACACATCTTTTCTAAAGTAGAGCTCGGCCGAAATAAACTTATAGTTGTCGCGGTCAGGAAGCGGCTCAGGAATCAGGCCTATCGCCTGGTCTACCTGGTTTGCAGCAAGCAATGACTTCAACTGAAGGTAGAGCACCTCTTCTCTGAAATTACCGTAGGGATAATGATAGCTATACTGTGTCGCATAGTCTTGAACGAGTGTGAAATCACCTTTGTCGTAGGCTATTTGCGTTAAAGGAAGAAAATATTGTTCCTTTTCTTCGGGTTTTGCTATCTCCATGAGATAGAGGTAGAGTTGCAGTGCATCGCTGTAGATACCAAGTTGGTGATAGGAATAACCCAGGTCGGCAAGGAGCGATAGATCCAGCCAGTTGCTCTCGAAAAATCTTCGATGCTGTCGCGCCAGAGCCAGGGCTTCTGTGTACTGCTTTTTTTCGACAAGACGTTTCAACTCAGCTGGTAATAGTTGAATAAGAAGAGCTTCTGCACTCGATCGAATAGGACCACTCCGAAAATTTCTTAACAAGGTGTTCGTCAGCTCTATTGATTTACTGTTGTCGCCGGCAATGTGATAGAGAAGTGCCTCTTTAAAATATGATTCAGCGCTGACTTCTCTGTAAATGGATTTCTCAGCGAGGGCTCGATAATATTTAATTGCGGTTGCAGACCAATCTTTTCTTGAGAGATATCGAAGATCAGTTTTCTTTACGGCTGCCCTGAACCCTGCCTCTGTGCCAGGAAAAGCATCTTCAATCCTGCTGAAATCGTTAATGAGATCGGCTCTATCGTCGGTGTACTTCAGTTGTGCCATGGCTGAGCGGTAGTAGACCATGCCCAGCTGTTCGCGAGAGTCTGTAAGTTCTGAAAGATTGTCATAGCAAGAAGAGGAATCCTCATAGGATTTTTGTTTGTATAGGGTTTCACAGAGCCCATTAAGAGAGTAGGGGTGATCCTGAAGATTACTCTGTTGACTTGCCAGCTGATATGCAACGTATGCTTTTACCGGTTGCTTGGTTGCATAAAACAGATCGGCCTGGCGAAGTTCTCGTTTCAGCTCAAGCTCTTTTGGATAGCCAATATCATCACGCTCTGTTGCAAGACTCATCTTGTCCAGCTGGTTTGTGGCAAGGCATGTCTCTGCGAGTGTAAGGTTGACATATGCGAACAGCGGGTTTGATTGTTTCATCTTGTCGATAAGTAACCGCAACTCGTAATTGGCACCATAGGGGT
The DNA here is from genome assembly GCA_963776075.1 of uncultured delta proteobacterium. Taxonomy (GTDB): domain Bacteria; phylum Desulfobacterota; class Desulfobulbia; order Desulfobulbales; family Desulfocapsaceae; genus MADRE3. The sequence goes on along the minus strand of CAVZLG010000001.1, from coordinate 120,748 downwards.
CACCGTTGATGGCAATCAGCAGACTAAGAAGATAGGAAGCAAGCTGCCCGACCTGTTCTTTTGGATAATTATTTTTCAAAAGGTAGAGCTGTTTGTAGGCACCTTCAAAATTACCTTTTCTCAGGAGTATTTCTCCATACGTAATGGCAAGAATTTTTTTTGACTCAATATCAGTATATGAACCTATTTGTTCTTCAATAAGGGGCGCAATTTCTTCCCACATCTCCTTCCCTGCAAGAAGATAGATCTCTTCCGGTATCAGTTGTAAGACATTGATACTGCCAATTTTGAGAATACGGGAGAGAGGGAACTCAGGAATAAAAAAACGAACGGGTGCAGAAATCGTAACATCTGACTCATAGGAAGAAAAAAAGGTTTTCCAGTCATACGCGTAAGGAGAAGCTACGAGAGGGTTAGCGAAATCCTGGGTACTTCTGTCGAGGACAGTTACCCCCTGAAGACTTGAGGATAGATCTTTGTATGTTTTCGTAAATCGGTTTCCAAGAAGAATATCAGCGACGAGTGTATTCTTTCCACTGGAAGAAAAAGAGACGTTCTGTGGGATATACCGAAAGAAAAAACTGAGTTCGGTATCTTCCCTGATCGGTCTGGCAAGTATTTTGACGATCTTATCGTCTTCCTTAAAAAAAAGTGCCCGCTCATCAATTACTGTTTGCTCAAGAATAACATCGAGCCTTTTACCATTTATCTGAGTTTCATACTGAGGCATCTGGTCAAAAGATAAAAAGATTTGAACAGAATCCTTATCTTCAGACTTACTCATTTTGAGAATTGTAGACGCTGGAAATGCTGTTCCGTATGTAAACAGAATGGCACCAAGTATGATAATTAATTGCTTCATAAAAGAAATATCCTCATTTTTTTGCCTTTTATTGCAAATACTATACCACGTGTATAAATCCTACCATTTAGCCGTTAAAGTTGATTATCTATAGGGGATAGGGATCTTATCGGCAGGAATAGTCAAATAATTGACGTGAAAAGGTTGATTATTCGGGTCTTGAGATGATTCATTGCGGACACCTTATCTGCTTCACCAGGTTTATCTCTGATTTTCTGAATGGGATTTATTTCAATTGCAACGTTTCATGAGCAAACATTTCTTAACAATTTGATACCCGGAAACGTGGTCGGCATGGCGATCAAGAATACACTCCTTTTTTTAGGTTCGGGTGTCAATTGCTGTCGTTTATGAAGTTGATGATATATACAAAAAATATTGGAATGGAAGTTGCAAAATGAGACGAGACTTTACCCGAAGACAAGCGATGACTCTGCAATGACTTCTGGATGAAAAAAATCTGCGCGTTTAAAAGTATCTATCGCTTGCAGGTGCTCGAGGAAAATTCAACGATACTGGTGCCAATGTATAGTGATTTATAAACTATTGTTAACATGGTGCCGATACAGTGCAATACATCTCTTTACTAATTATTAATAAATATTTGAAATCTTATGGAAGAAACACAAGAAATAGACAGTATCATTGAGTCTGCTCAGCAGAAGATTCAGGATGAAATAGGTGGTTTGATAGGAACATCGTTTTCCCTGGCAAAGGCTCAAGGTGAGATTGTTAGCGGGGAAAATCTTGCAGGTCAACTTTCTGGCAGCATGATTATTACCCGCATCGAAATTTCCGGTGATAGATCCGGAAACGGATATCTTCTTGTCACCGTCAAGGACGCTATCAGGCTCGGTGGGACACTTATAATGCTGCCACAAGCAGAGCTCGATGAACTTGTAGAAAGTGAATCTTATGACGAGGAAACTGAAGACTCTTACGGTGAGATTGGCAATATTATCACCGGCATATTTACGAGTTTATTCGAAAAGATGCACGATTCGTCGTGTCGTTTTGAAAGAGCAGAACAGCAGCTCGTTACATTCCCATTTGATGGTAAAGAGAAAGGTGAATTTATAGCTGACACTTCATTTTACAAGACGACCTCAAATATAACGCTTGATGATGTGCAACTTGGACCGTTGATCCTGCTGTTACCCGCTGCCCCTTTTAGGTTGATCAAAGATGCAAATAAAGGTGAAATCGAATCGAAATCAGAAGTTGATGAACAAGACAAGAAGGATGAGGGTCTGAATGAAGCATCACTTACTGGGGAACATTTAACCGGTAATTCAGAAAAATCAGAGCAGGCAGTACCTGAAGATATCGTTGGCCCTGAATCTGCCCGTCAAAATTCAGTAGATCGATCGTCCAGCTTGGATGTCGAAACCAGGAGGAATGATATTGACTCGTTACTGGAAATGTGTCGGGTGAGCATCCAGCAAGAGGTCGGTGATATCGTCGGTGTGGACGTAACCATCAGTGAAATGAATAACAAGGTTGTCACCAAGGAACAGTTTTATCTCGATGAGACATCAGGTAAACAGGTTGCAGCAACACTTGAAGTAACAGGAGATGTTGAAAGTTGCTGTCACCTTTACCTGGGACTCAAGGATGCAATCAGGATTGGTTCCATACTTCTCATGCTGCCATCCAATGAACTCGAAACGGCTGTCTCTGAAGGAACATTTAATCCTGACGTGCAGGAGGCCTATGACGAAATCACCCGTGTGGTTTCGCGTGTATATACCGAAGTTTTTGTTGAACACCACAGTCAATCGCTCCACTTTTCAAAAACAGATATCGATCAGGTTGTTCCCATGAAAGTCGATATTGATAGCGATGATCCTGTCGCTAACCAGACTTATTATCTAAACAAGGTGAAGATTGGCATTGACGGCCATGATTTCGGATGGCTGCAGATGTTGTTTCCTGCTGTATTGTTTGGTCTGGAGACACTTGAGCCTGAAGGAATTGTTAAATTTTCTGATTCGAATGGTGAGAAAAATCAAACAGCCGCTGTCTCTGAAGATGATTTAGTTACTGACGTTGTCGAAAACGCAGTTCCAGGGGCTGACAAGCCAAGAGGTCAAGTAGGTGACGTTCTGATCATCAGCGATGCAGACCCGGAGGTAGACCGAATAAAAGAAATGCTCGGTTCACAGGGAATATCTGTTGTTCAACTTAATTTCAGGGATAATTTGATGGATTATTTACCTGGCGCCTACCAGGTAGTTTTGCTGGTGATGAATGATGTTGATGAACGGTCACTGGGGGTTGCTATTAAGATCAGCACCTGCTGTTCACTTCCATTGATTGCAAGCGGATCCAGCTGGACTCGCTCCAAGGTTTTTAAGGCGGTAAAGTACGGGGTGAGTGACATTCTCCTTACACCGGCAACTGAAGATGACATCAGTAGCAAAATATCAGGGTATATAACATCACAGGCTGCCTGATGAGAACATGATGGCAAAAAACGATTCTTGAAAAACTAATTCTCCCAGAGTCCGGTCAATTCTTTTTTCTTTATTTTTTCCAGGAGTGTTGTGCGTTTGAGGTTTAACATTCTGGCGGCCTCTTTTTTGTTTCCGGCAGTCCTTTTCATCGCCTCCAGTATCAGTTCTTTCTCATATTCATTGATCAGATCATTGAAATTTACCGGCCCATTACCAAAATCAACCAGAGGAGAATCAGGTCGAACCGGAGCAAGAAGTTCTGCTCTTTCGGTGCTGCTGTCAAGCATTGGGTTGTGTTTCGATACATTCTCCTGTTTTAGTGGGGGAAGAACAGAAAGATCAGCTGAAACGGTATATTTTTCGGGGAGATCAGTCGGGTGAATGTGTTTCCCGCTGTATAAAATAGACATGTGCTGGACGAGATTTTCTAGCTCCCGCACATTACCTCGCCACTCGTATTCAACAAGGATAGACATGGTCTGGGGGGTGAAGACGATCGTCTCCCGTCCTCTTTTGGTCGTATATTTTTTTATAAATTCATTGAGAAGTATTGGGATATCTTTGTTTCTTTCTCTGAGTGGTGGAACTGTCAACGGGATCACACTGAGACGATAGTAGAGATCCTCCCTGAATGTGCCTTCCGAAACCAGTTCTTCAAGATTACAGTGAGTTGCCGCCAAAACCCTGGTGTTTACAGGTACAGCTTTGAGCGATCCTACAGGTTCGAATTCTTTTTCCTGGAGAACCCTGAGCAATTTGGCCTGAAGTGATGGTTTCATATCGCCAATTTCGTCGAGGAAAAGTGTTCCACCATCAGCATATTGGATACGACCCTGTTTTGACTGAGTGGCCCCGGTGAAAGAACCCTTCATATGTCCGAAAAGTTCACTTTCCAGCAGGTCATCAGGGATAGCTGCACAGTTAACTGGCACAAAATTGTTTTTCCCCCGCTGACTGCTGGCATGAATTGCTCGGGCGACAAGTTCTTTTCCCGTCCCAGACTCCCCCCTGATTAATACCGTTGAAAATTCATCATCGGCTATCCTGGTAATCAGTTCAAACAGTTTTTGCATGACGCCGCACTCTCCAATGAAACCGGGAAAGGTTTTAATTCTCTTTGAAGAAGAACTTCGTTGGCGTTTATTGTTGTGTGAAATTATTCTTTCTGCCCGTTTTAGAATAAAACTGATTTCATTTAAATCGACAGGGATTGAAATATAGAAGAAAATATCACGCTCGACTGCCAGGTCTATCAGTTCCTTCCTGTCTTCAGGAATCAGAAGGATTGTTAAAAGGGACGGTTGATCAACAGATATTTGATCGAGTAAATGGGCCAATTCCTCTTTTACGGTCAGTGCACAGTTAAATAAAAAAATATCAAATTTTGACTCGTTCAGGTTTTCTGATATTGCTAACTTTTCAGCATGTTGCTGACGGGCACCGGGTATCAACTGAGAAACCAAACCTGATACTGTTTCTGTTTCATTATTGTCCTCTATACAAATAAGAATATTGGGTCTGCTTGACATGATAGATTGAGAGTATGGATTAATTATGATTTGCTCTGCATTAGATCTGCGAGTTTGCTCGATGTACGGCGCATGTTCAGACTGAGAAGTCTGGCAACTTTCTGAACAACTTTTATTCCAAGAGCAGGTGATTGTTTTGTTAAAATATCAAAACCTTTTTCCGTAAGTGTAACCATTGTTGTTGGTTGTTTTGCCATGACCGTAGCGGACCTGGTTGACTTATCGATAAGAGCCATTTCACCAATAGAGCTGCCTTTGGCCAACCTGGCGATAACAATATTTTCACCTATTTCTGATTTTTTCATCACTTCAAGAACACCAGTTACAACAAATCCCATAAAGGTTCCACGATCACCTTCAACAAAGAGAAATTCTCCGCGTTGGAGTTGGACGTAGCTCATATGCCGGGAGAGCATACTTAACTCATCGACATTAAAACTATCAAATAAAGGGAGACTGATGAGAAAATCTCTGGTGTCTTCTTCTGATTCGGTTAGTTTTATAGGCTGCATATTACAACAAAATAGTATCTGGTTACGGTAAACTCTTTATTACCTCTTTCATGTCGGTATGAGTTGTGAGCACTGTCAAAAAATGGACACTTCTACATAAGGAAACTATATCATGTTTATCAAATATACAACAAGAAGTTTGTTGAAAATATATCAAAAACCGGGGTTTTATTACCTTTTTTGAATACATTGAAAGGCACCCAGCATAATGTTCATAAAAATGACACATGCCTGGTTTAGGTGAGCTTGCTGAGATATGATTGAAATCCGGCCTAAAAAATCGTTTCGACACGAGAACTCATTCGTCAGCATGATCTGGAATTGTTTAACATATAAAAGAGCGGTGAAAACTATTGGTTTAGTGCTGGTACAGTTTCTTTTAAGCGAAACTGTCTATGGTCAGTCGAAACCTCTCTTGAATACTGCAGAAAATGTAAGTTTCTATGGTGTTTTGCACTATCTATCTGATGGTGACTCTTTTGTGGTTAAGAATAACAACACAAACGTGACAATACGTTTGTGGGGCATTGATGCCCCTGAATATGATCAGCCTCATTCGAAGGCCTCTAAAGATGCACTTGAACAGTTACTATCAAAAAAACGTTTACGAATAATCCCCAAGGATATTGACAAATATGGCCGAACAGTTGCTATTGTCGAAGTTGAAAATATTATAGTAAACAGTATGTTGGTCGCCAAAGGAAATGCGTGGGTTCACACATATTACTGTCTCGAACCGGTTTGCGATCTGTGGTATGAGCTGGAGGAGAAGGCTCGAAGTGCGAAATCAGGTCTCTGGAGCGGGGGTAAGGCGATAGAACCATGGGTGTGGAAAATGAAAAAATAGGGTATATCAACAAATTACAGAAATAAAAAGACATCTAACTCAATGGTAGTGGCTGATAAACGTATTATTTAATGGGTAAAAATGAATACTAATATAAAACATCTCTCAGTTCCGGGAATTTTTTTCATACTATTTTTCGCTTCAGTTTCGACCCTTTATTCAGCAAATATAAGTGTTGAAGTACAGGAGAATATTGATCTGCTTATCAAGACAAATCAGTGTGTTGATTGCAATCTTGCTGGTGCTGACCTAAACAGATTAAATCTATCAGGTGCGGATTTGCGTGGTGCTGATTTATCAAATGCAACATTTTTCCTTGCAGACCTCTCAAATGCTAACCTGAGCCGAGCGATATTACGAGGCACACAATTTGGAGGGGCAGATCTTGCAGACGCTGACCTGAGAAAGGCAGATCTGCGAGGTGTTAAGATCGCAGGTGCCTATCTCGTCGGTTCTCAATTTGATGGTACGTTTTCAGATGTTCCTGTTTCTGATGATAATGATGTTCAGGAAGTTGTTGAAAAAACATATATTCCTGATGATTCAGTTCCAAAGAAAGTAGTAGAAAATAAACAGGTTAATATAGCCGATAGAAGAGATTTTGGGCCTGTACCACCGCAGATTGATCCTTCTATGGAGACTGCTCCTGATATGCAACAAGGTGGACCTGTTAAACAGAGTGCGCCGCCTAAGAAAATAGTGTCACCCGTAAAGGAAATTACTTTGCAACCTGAAACTTCTGATAACGAAGACACTATCAGTGAACAGGATTTAACCGAGGTTGCTCCTGATCAACAGGTAGAGACTGCCAGTGTATCAGATGAAGCGCGCAAGGACGGGGATTCTGAAACGGCTGAGCTGGCAAAAAATTTCAATGGAGCAACAGCACCGATAAAAACAGAGGTATCAGTTGATGAACAGCCGATACTTGTTGCTTCAAAGAGTAAACAGTCTCCGACTCCGGAAGAAACGGTTCAGCAAGAACCTGATGACAGCAACGACCAGTCAATAAAGGATACCCCCCTCAAAAGCGACACGAAAGAAGAGCGTGTTGCGGAAACCCCGGTTTCTGATGTTCAAAAGATTGAGTCTGCTGGTATTTCAGTTGAGAAAGATGATGATACCGCTGAAAATAAGGTAATAGCGGAAAATAGTCAAAAAACAAAGGCATCAGTTGATGAACAGCCGATACTTGTTGCTTCGAAGAGTAAACAGTCTCCGACTCCAGACGAAACGGTTCAGCGAGAGACTGATGACAGCAGCGACGAGTCAATGAAGGATACCACTCTCAAAAGCGACACGAAAGAAGAGAGCCTTGCAGAAACCCCGGTTTCAGATGTCCAAAGGGTTGAGCCTGCTGTTGCTTCAGATGGGGAAAATGATGATCCCTTTGAAAATAAGGTAATAGCTGAAAATAATCAAAAAAAAGAGGTCGTGACTGAAAGGCCAGAAGTAGCTGAAGCTGAAATAGTGGTGGAGGAGAGCAGCCTTGAAGCTGATAACAATGTTCAACAGGTTGTTCCCGAGAGTATCGAAGAGGTAAAAGATGAAGTCTCTCCGGAACTGCTGGAACAGCAGAAACGTTTAAGCAAATACAAGAAATGCTACAATTGTAATTTAGCTGGAAGTGATTTTTCGGGAAAAAATTTTGATGGTGCCGATCTTGAGGGGTCCGATTTTACCGGTGCAAATCTTGAGAAGGTTGATTTTGAAAAGGCCAATCTTAAAGGTGTTTCATTTAGAAATGCTAATTTAAAAAATGCAAAATTCAACAAAGCTGACCTGTATAAAGCAGATTTTACTGGAGCGGATCTGACTGGCGCCGAGTTTAATAAAGCGCTTATCGATGAAACAAATTTTCAGGACACGATTGGCTATGGGAGTTTGATGATAAACCAGCCTGAGTAGCACCCAGGGAATCAGGCAACTCCGGTGAAAAAAGCGACGCTCAGATTTGAGTTACATCCGTTTAATTAAAATTCCGGGAAAGAGAGCAGCAACCACCAGGATGGTGATGCCATTATACCGGAATAATTAATTTCCAGGCCGATTTATAGAGGACTCGGCCTGGTGACGCTCCCACTATATCTTTTTCTGGAAGTCAATAACGGTCAGCTCATAGGTTAAATTATGACCAGCAAGCGGATGGTTATAATCAATAACAACCTTGTCACCTTTTAATTCTATAATCGTTGCCGGTATGTCATGCTGTTTCCCATCTTTTTCCATTTTTTGCGAGACAATCATGCCAGGTTTTGGGGTGACCTTGTCGCCGAACACTTTTTGTGGAACCTCATGCAGTAAGTCTTTTGTTCTGCGACCGTATCCCTCTTCAGGGGAAACACGAATCTTTTTGGTTTCTCCTTTCTTCATACCAAGCACTGCGTTTTCGACAGTCGGAGGCAATTTACTCTGACCAAGGGCGATGGTAATCGGTTCTTCAGGCGGTACGATCATAAACACATCACCTGTTTCAAGCTTTCCGGTAAAAGAAATTATAACTTCATCATTCTTAGCAACACTGCTCATTGAATTATCCTGTATGTGGAATTAGACGGTTAAATAATTTTTCTTTCGTTTGATCAAGAGGTGTAAAAAAACAAATAAATAAAATCAAAGCAAATATTTTTGAAGAGATAACAGTAGTGATTTGTATTAAAAGTGTCAATCAGGCGATTAGCTTTCTGTTTGCTTGACAAAAACGTTTGAGATTCATAAGGTAGGCGCCTTGAGATTAATCTGGCTGTCACAGCCGGAAGACGAAAGATCTGTATCCCGCAGACAGACATAATAGTGAAATTCACAGACCATAGGAAATGATCGAAATCGATTTTAAAAAATCTGGTGACGGACTTGTTCCGGCCATTGTCCAGGAATATCAGACAGGTGCTGTTCTCATGTTGGCTTATGTAAACAAAGAAGCGTGGGAGAAAACACTTGAAACGGGTAAAGCACATTATTGGAGTCGTTCGCGAAACGAGCTTTGGCTCAAAGGAGAATCATCCGGAAACGTCCAGTTAATAAAAGATATCCTGGTAGATTGTGACCAGGATACCATAATTTACAAAGTTGAACAGAAAGGTGGCGCAGCCTGTCATAAAGGGTATCCCTCATGCTTTTATAGAAAAGTGCAGGGGAAAGAATTCGTTACCATAGAACAACCCGTTTTTGATCCTGACAAAGTATATAAAAAATTGATTTAATGTGATTGAGTAATGCAAGGAGTACGAGATGAACCTGTTAAAACTTGGCCTGCCAAAAGGCAGTTTAGAAAAAGCGACTATAGAACTGTTTGAAAAAGCGGGTTGGGTAATAAAGCCTGCTGCGAGAAACTATTTCCCCAAAATTGATGATTCTGAACTTGATTGTTCCATCTGTCGTCCGCAGGAGATGTCAAGATATATTGAAAGCGGCATGCTTGATGCCGGGATAACAGGAAAAGACTGGACCCTTGAGAATCAGTCAGATGCTGTCATTGTTGCTGACCTTGTCTATTCTAAGGTGAGTAAAAAACCCACACGGTGGGTCATTGCAGTCGCTGGCGATTCCGATATCAAAACCATACATGATTTGCAGGGGAAAAAAGTCTCAACTGAACTGGTCAATGTAACAAAACATTTCTTTGAAAAAGAAAATATCGATGTCGACATTGAGTTTTCATGGGGAGCTACAGAGGCTAAAGTGGTCTCAGGTCTGGTAGATGCAGTTGTGGAGGTAACAGAGACTGAGAGCACAATCAGGGCACACGGCTTGAGAATCATCCATGAATTAATGGAATCCAATACCCAGCTTATCGCCAACAAAGACGCCTGGAACGACCCCTGGAAACGCGAAAAAATAGAAAATATATCGACACTTTTACAGGGATCACTGAATGCTGACAGAATTGTGGCGCTCAAGATGAATGTCGATCAGAAGGATCTCGATGCTATCGTCGGTGTGCTCCCGAGTCTGAACGCACCGACAATAGCAAATCTCTATCAGAAAGACTGGTTTTCTGTTGAAACGGTAGTTTCAGAGGATATTGTTCGCGATTTAATTCCCGACCTAATAAAGAAGGGTGCCCAGGGTATCATCGAGTATAGACTTAATAAGGTCATTTAAACGCAAACTGATATGAGCAAACTTCCACAATCGGGAGCTCCATCGATGGAATTCAGTAATCCAAATTTTGTAATAAGTGTTCATAGCCTTAAACAATTGCCGGATTCTGATTTACCAGAGATCGCCTTTGCTGGGCGATCGAACGTTGGGAAATCCAGTCTGCTCAATACACTGCTTAAAAGAAAGAAACTGGTCAAGGTAAGTGGACGACCCGGAAAAACCCAGGGGCTGAACTTCTTTCTCGTTTCTGATTCTTTCCATCTGGTCGATTTGCCTGGATATGGATTTGCCCATGTATCAAGATCGATGCAGGCGAGCTGGGGGGAACTGATCTCAGCATACCTGGAATCGAGAACACAGCTCTGTTGCGTTGTTGTCATTTTAGATATACGGCACGAGGCAAAAAGTCATGACAATGACCTGATTATGTGGCTCAAAAACATGAAAATTCCGGTTCTTCCTGTATATACCAAAGCGGACAAACTATCCGGAAACAAAAAAGAGAAATGCGCGGGAATTTTGGATGCTGGACATGGTTTCAGGAAGGATGAGCGTGTGGTTTTTTCTGCAAAAACCGGAGAAGGAAGAGATGACCTGATAGAAAAAATATCACGTTATCTCTTGCCAGTATGACTGTCTTGGGCAAGAGATAACTTTCCGCTCCCTCTATTGGATTACATTGCCGGGTTTTTAATAAGCTGCTATCCGTTGTCAGATTTTAATACGGCAAGAAAAGCATTTTGCGGTATATCGACATTTCCGACTGTTTTCATTCGTTTTTTACCGGCTTTCTGTTTCTCCAGCAATTTACGTTTTCTGGTTATATCACCACCATAACATTTCGCGGTAACATCCTTGCGCATCGCAGAAATATTTGTCCGTGCGATAATCGTTCCGCCTATAGCCGCCTGAACGGCAATTTTAAACATCTGGCGCGGAATCTCCTCTTTGAGACGTTCACAGGCATTCAGGCCGCGAGTGCGAGCGATTGAGCGATGGACAAGTTGAGACAGAGCATCCACAAATTCGCCGTTAACAAGTATGTCAAGTTTGACCAGGTCGCTCGGTCTGTAGTCTCGCAATTCGTAGTCAAATGATCCGTATCCCTGGGTGATCGATTTTAATCGGTCGTAGAAATCATAAATCACTTCTGCAAGTGGTAATTCACAATTAAATTCAATCCTTCCAGGCGTAGGATAGTGGTAATTGGTATTTTCTCCTCGCCTCTCCATGCAGAGTGACATAACCGCACCCATATATCTTTCTGGAATCAGGATTGAAGCCTTTATGAACGGTTCTTCTATTCTGGTTATATTCGCTGGATCAGGATAATACGTCGGATTATCGATATATATTTCTGTATCGTTGCTCAGATAAAACCGATATCTGACAGAGGGGACTGTTAAGATTAAAGAAATGTCAAATTCACGTTCCAGTCGTTCCTGAACAACCTCCAGGTGGAGCAGACCAAGAAATCCGCAACGAAAACCAAACCCGAGTGCCGCTGATGAGTCTTTTTGAAATGTCAGTGCGGCATCATTGAGCTGGAGTTTCTCAAGGGCTGCGGCCAGATCTTCATATTCATCAGTAGAGATCGGATAAATTGATGAAAATACAACAGGTTGTATTTCCCGAAAACCAGGTAAAGGAGTTTTGCATGGTTGTTTTGAAAGCGTTATGGTATCACCTGGTTTTGCATCATTAACCGTCTTTATACCGGCGATAACATAACCGATTTCTCCGGCACTCAATGTTTTTTTCGGTTGGCGTTTGAGTTTGAACAGTCCGACCTCTTCAACACGATACTCGGTTTGAGTAGACATAAAAGAGATCATATCTCCAGCTTTAATGACACCATTAATGATTCTGCAGGAAATAATTGTTCCTCTGAATGAATCATAATGGGCGTCAAAGATCAGTGCCTGCAAATCTCCTGTCGGATCTCCCTGAGGCGGAGGTAAATGATGTACAATAGCTTCAAGGATATTATCTACTCCCTGACCACTTTTTGCAGAACAGAGTTGAATCAGCTCCGAATCTAGACCAAGATCTTCCTCAACCTGAAAAGCAACTTGCTCGGGTTCGGCAGACGGTAAATCAATTTTGTTGATCACCGGAATAATTGCAAGATCATTTTCCATAGCCAGGTAGAGATTGGCAAGTGTCTGTGCCTCGACACCTTGAGCAGCGTCGACAAGAAGTAACGCTCCTTCGCAGGAAGAAAGAGCTCTTGAAACTTCGTAACTGAAGTCAACATGGCCAGGGGTGTCAACAAGATTCAACAAGTATATTTCACCATCTCTGGCTCGATAGTCCAGGCAAATAGTCTGACTTTTAATGGTGATACCGCGCTCTCTTTCAATATCCATGTTGTCGAGCAACTGATTCTTGAACTCTCGATCGGTGACCTGATTACACAATTGGATCATGCGATCGGCGAGGGTAGACTTGCCATGATCAATATGAGCTATAATGGAGAAATTTCTGATATGTTTCATAAACGAATGTTTATCACCTGTTACTTGAATACAATCTGTTGAATATTTAGACAAGAATAAAAAGATAGCTCTTCTATCATAAATAGTACAATATTAAAATAAAATTTTCCCCACTGTTGGCAGGATATGGTAGGATAGCATTGAAATGAAGGGACGCCTAAAAGTAATATCAGCTATTTTCTAATTGCAATTTCCCTTCAGTAAGGTAAGAATCCAAAGTTTTTGCAGGGCTCAGAACTGCCTTGGAGACAAATATAGATGAGTAAGAAAAAAAAATCAACAAAAGCAGTAACGGAAAAACACGAGAACCCCCTTGTTGCCATATCGGATGACGAAAACCTTCCGGTATTGAGCAACCCTGCTCTGCACCGTTATTTACAGGAAATCAGCCAGTACGAACTCCTTTCAAGAGAAGAAACAGAAGAACTTGCCACTAGGTTTCGCGAGTCTGGCGACCCAAATGCAGCATATCGTCTGGTCTCTTCAAATCTTCGGCTTGTTGTTAAGGTGGCAATGGATTTCCAGAAATACTGGATGCAGAATTTCATGGACCTGATACAGGAAGGCAACGTTGGCCTGGTACAGGCAACAAAGAAGTTTGATCCGTATCGTGGCGTAAAATTTTCTTATTATGCTGCTTACTGGATCAGAGCATACGTCCTTAAATTTATTATGGACAATTGGCGGCTGGTTAAGATCGGCACGACCCAGGCCCAGCGTAAACTCTTTTTCAGCCTCAACAAAGAGAAGAAACTCCTTGAAGCTCAAGGGTTTCAACCGGAACCCAAGTTATTGGCTGAACGTCTCAATGTGAAAGAGAAAGAAGTTGTTGAAATGAGCCAGCGTATGGATAGCTGGGATGTGTCTCTTGAGAGTCCGGTAAAAAATGATTCAGATGATGAGCAGAAAAGTTTTATCCCCAGTGATGAACCTGGTATAGAATCGAAGATTGCAGGCAAGGAGATGCAGGCCAAGCTCGGAGAACTCCTTGAGAAATTAAAAGAAAATCTCAACGACAAAGAGCGGATGATACTCGAACAGCGACTTTTGACAGATGAGCCGCTCACCCTTCAGAATATTGCCGATAATTTTGATATATCAAGAGAAAGAGTTCGCCAAATTGAAGTAAATCTGCTTGGTAAAATGAAAAAGTATCTGGAAGCCGAGATGCCAGATATCGTTGATTTTTTTGATGGTGAAAAGATCATAGTGGCGGCGAATAACTAACGTAGTGATTCCTTCATTCACATAATTATTTCTGATTATTTACAATACTTATAACATGAAAGTACCTTTACTGGATTTACGACCGCAACTAGCACAATTACGCAGTGAAATCATTGAAAGTGTTACAAACGTTATTGATTCGACGCGATATATTCAGGGGCCAGAAGTTGAAGCTCTTGAGCAGGAGGTGGCACAATACAGTTCCACACAGTTTGGTATTGGTGTCTCAAGCGGCACCGATGCCTTGCTGGTATCTCTTATGTCGCTGGGTATAGGTGAGGGCGATCAGGTACTTACCACTCCTTACAGCTTTTTTGCTACGATGGGTGTTGTTTTAAGGGTAGGTGCGGTGCCTGTTTTTGCAGATATCGATCCTGTTTCTTATAATATCGACCCGGTACAGATCGAAAAAATCCTGCAGGAGGATACAGAAAAAAAGATTAAGGCTATTATTCCTGTTCATCTCTATGGCCAGTGTGCTGACATGGAGAAGATATTGGCCATAGCAGACAAATACAAACTTCCTGTAATAGAGGATGCAGCTCAGGCAATAGGTGCTGAGGTACCTGTGAGCGTTTATCCATCAACTGGCTGGGCGAAAGCAGGTTCCCTTGGACTCGCCGGCTGTTTTTCTTTTTTTCCGAGTAAAAATCTTGGAGGGATTGGAGATGGCGGAATGGTCGTTTCCCAGGATACTGATTTTGTTGAAAGAACCCGGTTGATGAGGAATCATGGTGCTTATCCAAAATATTATCACGCGCTTGTCGGTGGAAATTTCAGACTTGATCCTATCCAGGCGACAGTTTTAAGAATCAAGCTGAAACACCTTGAGTCATGGCATAAATTACGAATGAAAAATGCTCTTTTTTATGATGATTGTTTTCAGAGTTCGAGCCTGATCAAAAACGGCTTCGTATCACCCCCGAAAGCTGTTTATCGTGAAAAAGCGGAGAAACAAGGTGAAAGTCGGAATTACCATATCTATAATCAATACATCATCAGAGTAAAAAAGCGTGATGAGTTAAAAGACTGGTTGAGCAGTAAAGACATAGGTACAGAGATTTACTATCCTCTTGCGCTTCATCAGCAGGAATGCATTAAAGGAATCGATCGGTCAAAACAGCTGCCTCATGCCGAGCTGGCCGCCGAAGAAACGCTTGCACTTCCTATCTATCCCGAGTTAACAACAAACATGCAGGAATTTGTTGTACAAGCGATTACAGAATTTTATGGATAAAATATGATTGAGGTTCTTGAAGCCGATAACTCGCTCGATACTGGACAGAAACGTGCAGTATGAATAATGAAAAGGCTGCAGCCGTTACTGCAGCCTTTTCATTTTCAGAACCGAATTTTGTTCCTGACCGAACTATGATGAAAAGACTTTCACTCAAATCTCTCTGCTACTCCCTGCCAACCTGCACAGTTTATATCCTTTTGTCCTTTTTTTGTTTCGTGCCTGATGGAACCGGTGCAGATATTGCGCCGCAAAAAGACATTATAGTGGTCGGTGAAGAGTCACAGGAACCTGAATGGAAGAGAATGTGGGATGATGGTCGCACCCATACCAGAAATCTTGAGTATGAAAAAGCAATTCCATACTATAAAAATGTCCTAAAACAGAAACCTAATATCGAGGAAGTTAAGTGGGAACTCTGCAGGGTTTACATGGAGATACAGAAGTATGACGAAGCTTCATTGCTCCTGGACAGCCTGCTTGAAGTTAATGGCAGCCGGATAGAATATCTCCTGAGTGCTGGAAACATAGCGCTGATGACACAGAAAGAGAGTCAGGCGGCCCTCTATTTTGGTCAAGTTATTGAACAGGATCCAGGGGGAATTTATTATGTTCAGGCCCTTGAGGGTTTAATACAAGCACTTGTAAACCAAGACAAAATGAAGGTGGCCATTCCATTGATGGAGCAGCTCTATCAGAGTGGTGGCGAGTCTCCCAATCTTCTCCTGAATTTAGCGAAGTATTTGAGTAAAGCTGGGGAATTAAAGAAGTCCAGTTTTTATTACCAGGAGCTGATCAACAAATACCGCGTATCTCACGAGGTAATATATCAGGCAGCCTCTATCTATGAGCAACTAGAAGATATAGACGCTGCAGCTGTTCTCTGGGATCGTTATCTTAATGAGGCTCCAGAGTCTCTTTATTTACGAGAAAAACTTGCAGAATACTATCTTACCAGGGAGCAATACCAGGAGGCCCTTCCACACCTTATCATCTTACTGGACAATAACATCAATAGAGAAGAATACCTTTTACAGACTGGTAAAATATACCTGTTGACCCTTGGAAGAGCAGACAAAGCGCTTGGCTACTATGAAAGCTATGCCAATGAATTTCCCCAAGGTGAAAATGTTTCTTCTGAGATTGAAAACATCAGGCTTATTCTTGCCAATAATCTGCTGTCAATTGTAGAAAACGACGGTGTCTGGATGCTGTGGACGGACCTGGCCAAGATTACGCCCGACAGGGTCGGGATATATCGCGCTATGGCTGATTTACTCGAAGGTCTTGGCAAGAATAAAGAGCTTCTTGAGGTCCTGCAGATTATCAATCTTCATCGGCCTGATGATCTGCAGATCAGACTGAAATTATCGTCACTCTATTACAAGAGTAAATCGTATCAACGTTGTTTGAACACACTCTATGAAATAACAGAAAATGATGATTTGTCGAGCCAATATTATATGCTCAGGATGGAGTGTGAAAGGGCACTGAAGAACGACACGGCCCTGATGATCAGTTACCTCTCTTACCTTGAACAATTTCCAGATGATGAAGACTCACGGATAGAGGCAATTCAACTTGGTGGAGCAATCGGTGATCTGAAAGCAGTAAGGCAGCTGCTGGCGGGATTCAAAAATCGGGGACAAAAGCGTTTGGCCTCTGATCGCATTATTTATAAGGCTGTTGTTGAAGCCTTGATCATGAATCAGTTTTATACAGAGGCTGATAGACTCGTTTCTGACATTCTGGAGAGAAGACCCATTGATCCAGAAACATATAATCTGTTTTCACGCGAATCAGCTCGAATATATTACCTGACGGGCAGAAAATTTACCGCAGAACAGCAGTTGCGCGTATCACTGTTTAAAAGTCAGGACGATCTAAATATCATCTTTGATCTTGTTGGAAATGCAATAAAAAATGAAGATGTAAAATCTGCTTTAGTCTGGTTGTCACTGGCAGAAAAAAAATTATCTCCAGAAAAGAGCACCATAAAACAAATTGATAACGGTAGCTTATATCTTTATTACAAATATAAAATATATCAAATGTCTGGTGACTCTGGTTTATTGCGTAAAGAGGCCCATGCTTATCTTGACTCACTAGACCTGAAGAGATCGCCCAGCAGATATGATTCAAAGATTTTCATGTTGCTCATTGACGATTACTACCAGGATCAGTCTTATAAACTCTATACGGCTGCTCTAAAAAGATATTCCCACTATTTTACAAGCAACGGTATAGCACCGACGCTATCGTTACTGGTTAATCCCCCAAAAGAAAATGATTTGAGCGTTTCCTGGGATACTATTTTTATGGAAAGCTCACCTGCAGAATTATTTGACATTTATGAGTTCCTATTGCTGCTTGGTGAGACAGGGCCTGCTGATATGTTACTCGATCATCTTGACAATCGTTTGCAGGGCTCAGTTCGCCTGGAACTATCACGTATAAAACTGTATCTCGAGCGAAACCAATATGATAAAGCAGTAAAGGAATATCTCGTCTTAGTAGAACGTTACCCTGATGAAAAATATTTTTACGATGAGGTAAAAAGAATTCAAGGATATAGCGGCGAGGGGATAAGTGAAACTTCCTTAACTGGCGTCACTGTCGATAGTCGAGATGGCGAGACAGAAATCCTTAGTGATCAAAAGAAGAAATACAGTACCGCCCAGCAGCTGGAAACTGCCCGCAGATTGTGGTTAAACGATAATGAATCAGAGTCACTTAAAGTATATGAGGGTTTGGAAGCATCTCTGAGAAACCAGCTCAATCCTGTATTGGAGCAGCTGAAAGAATCTTCTGATTACAAGTCAATTAGTCAGGATTCATTCTGGTACAACTTGCTGAATTCAAAAGATGATATCGAAATTCTCGATCATGTAATGGACAGCTCCTTTTTTGCATCGCATCTCAGCGATGAGGTATCACAAAACACAGCTGAAGCATATGAGAATTACCGCTGGCTCAAAATAGTATACAAGGAGCGAAAAGCCAAACAGGCACTTAATCAAAGAGAATTTTATCAGGCTGAAAAAAGGTATCAGGAATTGTTGGAAGAGGGGGATATAGAAAGTGTAAACGTTTATACCGATCTGGCCACGGTCTACAATCGTTTGGGTCGGTATGCGAAGGAAACTGAACTGTTGGAAAAAATAAAAGAGCAACAGTTTTCCTATCCTCCGTTGCAGACAGTTGTGGAGAAAAATGAAAATCGCAGGCGACCGCAATTATATCTGGGAGGACTTTTCCGAGATGAGGACGGACGGAACGGCGATATTGATATAAAGCAGCAATATGTAGGATTGGGGTTGAGAATTCTGCCCACGCTCTATCAGGAAGCAGGATTTCAGGCGGGTCGTAACATCTATGGTAATAGTGAGGACAATTCTGCTCTAACAAGCAACGTGTTTGCCGCTCAATATAAATACTTGTTCGGTAATGATGCAGAGGTGAATGTAAAGATCGGTTTTGAGGATATCAGTGAAGTAGGGAATGCCTATTACTTCTATAATCTCATGTTGTCCGGTAGTTTGGCTGAGAGTGTCAATGGCTACCTGTCGGCGGATCAAACGCTGGTCAGTGATACAATACAATCGCTCTCAGAGGGTATCTATCGAAGGGAAATTAAGGCTGGGCTTACCATCGATTATATTCCCCGTATTTTTCTTGGTATGGATGTTACCTACAGAGATTACAATGATGATAATGACGGGAAGAGATTTCATCTCTGGTCCTCATATCGAATTTTTAGCGATGTAAGTAATTTCGATATTACCTATGATTATGATAAGATGGAAAATAAATTCAATAGTGATCAGGAGTTAGTAGGGGAAGAGCTTGGCTATTGGAGCCCTGGAAATTACTGGAAACACAGCCTGACTGCCAAAGTGAAAAGAGAGCTCTGGCAATCTGGCAAAAGGCAGAGTGGGACAAGCTTTGTCTCAGCTCAATATGGAATAGGCTATGAGGCCGGTGATAATTTTATCCAACAGTTTGAGCTCGATATTTTACTTGAAATTAGTACACCATTTTTATTAAAAGGTACTTTTGTCTCTGATTGGTCCGACGATTATAATAGCACGAAGGCCTTTGCCTCATTTGTTTATCGCTGGTAATCAGTCTTATTGGTCATTACCCTGCTGATGTTTTTCTACTTCAGTGGGATTTTTTATTTTGGAGGTTTTTCGATGGTTGAAAGAATACCCATGTCACAAAACGGGTTCAAAATATTGAAAGACGAGCTAAACCAACTTGAGAAAGTTGACAGGTTTCAGATTGCCAAGGCAATTGGTATTGCTCGTGAACATGGTGATTTAAAAGAAAACGCCGAGTATCATGCTGCCAAGGAGAGGCAGGGACATATAGAAGGACGTATTCTGGAATTGAAAGATAAATTAAGTAGAGCTGAAGTAATTAATTGCTCCACAGTAAGCACAGCAAGAGCAGTTTTCGGTACCGTAGTAAGCCTACTTGATCTGGACACTGATGAAGAGATAACGTATCAGCTACTCGGTCCTGAAGAGGCCGATGTGAAAAAAGGATCAATTTCAGTACTTTCTCCACTTGGCAGGAGCCTCCTTGGAAAAGAGATCGGTGACGATGTTGTTGCCAAAACTCCCGGTGGCACAAGGGAGTTTGAAGTTATGGATATTTCTGCTTCGGAAATGGCCTGATAAAGAACTCTTTTATTTTTTGTCAGGCAGTAATCCTGAAAGGAAAATGGTGATCACCTGGTTTATTGTCTCATCAAGTGAGTAATTTGTTTCCAGTGATACTGTCCAAACGCGTGAGACCTCATCCAGCGCACCAAAAAATGCGCGCTTTGCGATACCTGGCAAGATATCATTACGGAAGATCTGTTGTCTCTGGCCTTCTCTCATAATATCAGAAACAATGTTGATATATTCCTGGAAAGTGGTGTTTCTGAACTCTTTGACAAGTTTATCATTCTGTCTTAGTTCAACTTGAATAACCTCTGCCAGGTTTTTGTTTTTTTTCATAGCAGTAAGATGTTTTCTGGCAAAGATTGCAAGCATTTTTTCCGGGTCGGTCTCATCGGCAATTGCGTTCTTGATCTGTTCGGTGAGTTTGCCTATTTCTTCCTCCAATACCGATAATAGTATGTCAAATTTGTTATCGAAATAGAGGTATATGGTGCCATCAGCAACCTTTGCTTCCTTGGCTATATCGGAAATTCTTGCATTGAAGAATCCTTTTTTGGCAAAGACCTTTGTTGCGGCAGTAATTATTTTTCCATGTTTATTTACAGTCTTCATAGCCGGCTTTACAAAAAGAGGAGAAAAGAAATAAGATGAATGACTATTCATTCATCTAATCTTTACCAATCTGTTTGTCAATCTGAATTAACGGAAAATTTTATGAACCATCGTGTTGAAAAAATAGGGTGGTACATAACAAAAGTGGAGTTATTGATTGTAAGATTTCTCAGATTGATTAGTTTCAGATCTAGAGAATTATTTTGTCTCACTTTACTCGTAATGGGTAGTATTCTGCTCTATTTCACAAGGGGGAGTTATGAAAATTCTAGTTATCGGATCCGGGGGGCGTGAACATTCACTTGTATGGAAAATAAATCAGTCAAAAAAAGTATCTAAGATTTTCTGTGCGCCAGGTAATGCAGGAATTAAAAAGTTTGCAGAATGCGTTGATATAAACGCCACCGATATCAAAAAACTTGTTGCTTTTGCTCAGAACCAGGCAATAGATCTCACCATTGTCGGTCCTGAATCATCACTTGTTGAAGGAGTTGTTGATGCTTTTGAAAACGCTGGGTTAAGAATTTTTGGGCCCAACAAAAAGGGAGCGATTCTTGAGGGCAGCAAGGTATTTACCAAAGAGTTTTTGAAGAAATATGATATTCCCTCAGCAGACTTCAAGGTATTTAAGGATGCGAAGAAGGCAAAAAAATACATTGATAAGCGTGGTGCACCAATTGTTGTCAAGGCTGACGGGTTAGCTGCTGGTAAGGGGGTAATTGTGTCTTCAACCATTCAGGAGGCTAAGGATGCTGTCGATCTCATTATGAAGGAAAAAGCCTTTGGTTCTGCTGGCGATAAGGTTGTTATAGAGCAGTGTCTGAAAGGAGAAGAAGCTTCTTTTATTGCTTTCACGGACGGCAAAACGATACTGCCTCTGCCGACATCCCAGGATCACAAGGCTGTCTTTGAAGGGGATAAAGGACCGAATACCGGCGGAATGGGAGCATATTCTCCAGCCCCTGTAGTCACTGATGAAATTGCCCAATATGTGATGGACCGTGTGATGTTGCCAACGATCAGAGGGCTGGCAGCAGAGGGAAGACCATATAAGGGAATGCTTTATGCCGGTCTGATGATCGATGAAGGTGAAGTCAATGTCCTTGAATTTAACTGCCGTTTTGGAGATCCTGAAGCTCAACCGCTTCTGATGCGCCTTAAAAGCGATATTATCGATATTTTTGATGCAGCTATTGATGGTAACCTGGCTGATATTGAAATGAAAATTGACCCTCGTCCAACCATCTGTGTCGTGATGGCATCAGGTGGGTACCCAGGGCCCTATGAGACTGGAAAACAAATAAGAGGGTTGTCTAAAGCTGCTGCTGTTGATGGTGTTGAAGTTTTTCATGCTGGAACCAAGCATGTTAATCGCAGAATATCAACTGCCGGTGGTCGTGTCTTAGGGATAACAGCAGTTGGCAAGGACCTTCAAACTGCTATCAATCGAGCCTATAAAGCGGTTGGTGAAATAAGCTGGACAAAAGCTTATTATCGAAACGATATCGGTGCCAAAGCTTTAAACAGATCAGATAAAACCGAGGAAAAACCACTTGTAGGAATCCTGATGGGAAGCGACTCTGATTTACCGGTAATGAGAGCAGCAAGTGATTTCTTAAAAGATATGGGAATTCCTTATGAGATGACCGTTGCCTCTGCCCATAGAACCCCTGCTCGAGTCGCTGAGTTTACAAATAGCGCAAAAGAGCGTGGTATAAAAGTAATCATAGCCGGAGCCGGAATGGCAGCACATCTGGCTGGTGTTGTAGCCTCCCATACCGATCTGCCCGTAATCGGCGTTCCACTTGATGCTTCGCCTCTTGGAGGTATGGATGCCTTGCTGGCAACCGTTCAGATGCCGCCAGGAATTCCCGTCGCTACCATGGGGATTGGCAAAGCTGGTGCCAAGAATGGCGCGGTTCTCGCGGTACGAATTCTGGCCCTAGAGAACAGGGAACTCGCTGGAAAACTTGTTGAGTTTCGAAAGAAGATGGTCCAGGAAGTTAATGATAAAGCAAAAAAGATCATACCCTGAGATTGTATCAATTGACTCTCCTGATTTCAGCGAACGTGCAGCTGCTGTAATCAGGGGAGGCGGCATCATAGCATTTCCAACTGAAACCTATTACGGACTTGGTGCAGATCCTTATAACATAGATGGCTTGAGTCGTCTTTTTGAATTAAAGCAACGATCGCTCTCCAAAGCCATTCTGGTTATTATTGACAACATGTCCCAGCTCAACCAGCTGATTGCCCACTTTCCAGAGTCCTATCGATCTCTCATTGAAACGCATTGGCCAGGTCCTTTAACGCTCATCTTTCCTGCATTATCAAGCCTCTCCCAATTGTTGACGGGTGGCACCGGAACAATCGGCATCAGGATGTCCTCAAGTGAGTCAGCAAAAAAAATCTGTAAATCTGCTGGAATTCCAATTACTGCAACAAGTGCCAATGTTTCCGGCCACCCGCCAGCAACATGTGCCGATGAAATTGTCCGTTATTTCGGGGATAAAATAGATCTCATAATAGACGGTGGGGTGGCTGCAACACCAGAATGTTCAACAATTGTCACTGTTGACGGGAACAGGTTAAGGGTGATCAGGCCGGGTATGATTGAAATAATAACCGACGAGTATCAGTCTGAAAATTTTCAATAGCCTACTGCTCCAGAGAATCTTAATGGAGCAGTAGGCTGAAGAAAACAAACGGAGTTGTTTAACGGGTCAACTGACGATATTTAATGCGCTGCGGCTGGTCAGCGTCAGCACCAATCCTTCTCTTTCGATCTTTTTCGTAGTCAGAGTAATTACCCTCAAACCAGACAACCTCGGAATTTCCCTCGAAGGCAAGAATATGGGTTGCAATTCGATCGAGAAACCATCTATCATGGCTGATAACAACAGCACAACCCACAAAATTTTCAAGTGCTTCCTCAAGAGCCCTGAGTGTATTTACATCAAGATCATTGGTTGGCTCATCAAGTAGAAGAACGTTTCCTCCCTCTTTGATCATCCTGGCAAGATGGACTCTATTTCTTTGACCTCCGGAAAGCAATCCAACTTTCTTTTGCTGGTCTGATCCGGAAAAATTGAATTTAGCCACATAGGCACGGCTGTTAATCTCTTTGGTACCAAGCCATATATTGTCTTGTCCTTCAGAAATTGCCTGCCAGATCGTATCCTCTGGGTTCAGTGAATCACGTGATTGATCAACATAAGAAAGTTTAACGGTGTCTCCAAGTACTATTGTTCCAGCATCTGGCTGCTCCTGGCCGATGATCATTTGAAAAAGTGTCGATTTACCGGCACCATTGGGACCTATTACTCCAACAATACCGCCAGCAGGGAGCATGAATTCCATGTTTTCAACTAAAACACGATCACCAAAACATTTCTTAATTCCTGTAGACTCGATTACTTTTTTACCTAAACGAGGGCCAGGAGGAATAAATAGCTCCAGTTCTTTAGAAAGAGTATCACTGCCGGCAGCGAGCATATCTTCATACGAAGTGATTCTGGCCTTGGATTTACTTCGCCTGCCCTTTGGGGACATTCGTATCCATTCAAGTTCTCGTTTAAGTGTTTTACGTCGGTCACTTTCATGTTTTTCCTCAACAGCGAGCCGTTTTTCTTTCTGTTCAAGCCAGGACGAGTAGTTACCTTTCCAGGGAATGCCGACTCCTCTATCAAGCTCAAGAATCCAACCAGCAACATTGTCGAGGAAATAGCGATCATGAGTGACGGCGATAATGGTTCCATCGTACTCCTGAAGGTGACGTTCAAGCCAGGCGACTGACTCTGCATCCAGATGGTTCGTGGGCTCATCGAGGAGAAGGATATCAGGTTTTTTCAAAAGTATTCTGCAAAGCGCGACCCTTCGCTTTTCACCACCAGATAAGATATCACATTTAGTGTCTGAAGGAGGGCACCTGAGGGCGCCCATGGCCATTTCAAGCTTGCTATCAATATCCCAGGCAGAGGCAGCATCAAGTTTATCCTGAACCAGGCCTTGTTTTTCAATGAGAGCCTGCATCTCATCATTACTCATTGGTTCTGCAAATTTCTCATTGATTTCATTGAATTCCTGCAACAGGTCCATCGTTTCCTGGACACCTTCTTCGACAATTTCTTTAACTGTCTTGTTTGGATCAAGTGCCGGTTCCTGTTCCAGGTAATCGATCGTGAATCCCGGAGAGACGAGGGTCTTCCCGTCAATTTCAGTATCAATACCGGCCAGTATTTTCAACAACGTACTTTTCCCTGATCCATTAAGGCCAATTACGCCGATTTTGGCTCCATAGAAGTAGGACAAAGAAATATCTTTTAATATCGGTTTGTTATCATAAAATTTACTGACTTTTATCATCGAATAGATGATTTTATTATCTGGATCTGCCATTTGTTATAATCTCGGATAATTAGGTTAGTCTTGATTGGCGACTATCTGAACTCTGACGGCGTCAAGCACTTTTTTAGCAGCTTTTTTTTTGACTCTCCTGAAATGGACATCGATTGTAAACTGAGCAGAATGATATCCGAGAGTATGTTGCGTTTCGGTTATTGGGAGGTTTGCTGCTGCCATTAATGAAACCTTCGAGCCGCTTGGAAAACGCCCTTTTCGCTCAACCTCTGCGTTATGCTTAAATTTTTATCCTCGGAATATCAATTATATGCCTGCGGTAAAAATTTTTCACATGCCTTGACGTTGAACGAAAATCATCATTTTGCAAAAGGCTCCTTCGTATGACCAATTGAATGCAGTTATCGATACGGTAGACTTCTTGGGTATCTTTCTCCAATCGTTTCTTATTGTATGATAGGCAGTGTAATCACCGTCTAAGGAAAATACAATGTTCGGCTTTTTACCAAGTTTGAGCTAATCAACTCGGTTTTTCGGAATACTTTCAATGTCTGCACTCGTCGTGGTGAAAGACCAATAGTTCTTTCTTTTGAGTTTCTGGCGGTTCCGATGCGATGATTAGTTTAGGCTCGTCTGCTTGTTGTTGCACCCCTATAAAGGTCGATGTCATCCCAATGAAGAGCTATTCAACAAGTGACTTTGAGAGGTGATGAATCTCTGCCAGATTTTATTCTTCAATACGTTTTGAAAAGGTTCTTATTGTTTGGTCCCTTTTGCCTTAGCCTTTTCTGTTTCAGTGGTAATCCAGCTATAACATTTTTCAACAACCTGATCACTGAGAGCCTGTGACTGCTTCGGGTTGGCGTTGAGTGTATCTATCTCATCCTCTTTCATTATTTCAAACTCTTGAACGATCATCTCTGCACTGCATTCGGCCAATAAATTTTTAAAATCAATTGAAAAATCTGTTTCGATTTTACTAAATAAACCATCATAATATTTACGATAAATCTCCACCATACCCTCACGATCATCCTTTATATCTTCAAGCATCAACGCTCCACCAGTTAACGTGTCGTTGGCATTGGCATGATATGCATCTACCATGAAAATAAATGCGATTGTCATAAGAATTGTCTTCATAGTGTTACCAAGAATGTAGGGTTCTCTAAATGTTCTAGGTACATATTGTTTTGCCTTTGTGGTAAAAAGACAATACCCCATTTGCTCATAAAGTTAACAGGATGAGGCATTTGAACCATATTTTTTATAACGGAAATATAATAGAAGGAGGAGATGATGCCTACAAGCGAGAGCACAGATAAACAGGAAGAAAGTCAGCGCTTCAAAGGGGGCTTGGCCGCGATTTCATCCACGGAAATTTCCAGATCCTTGATGATGATCCCGGTATAGCGTTGGATTGTGTCACAGATATACTTGCTCAGTTCATCGAGGTCGCCGGTAAGGGGTTTTCCATAGGAAACGATGATGTTCAGTACTATGGAGTACCCGGATTTAAGCACCTTAATACGCACCTTTTTCACCTGAATCTCATCATCATATTCATCAATGCAGTGAAAAATCATTTGGGTAAGAGCAGCTTCGGAAATGGTAACTTTGCCGCCGATGGTCGCATCCTTTTGAAAATCTGGTTGAACGATCGATTTTTCAAAAAATTTAGATTTCTTTTCGCCATCTCTTCGTTTTTCACCGCTAAAGAAAATACGGATTGATTCAGAGAGGATTTGCGCATAATCCCTCTTCACCTCAATTGCTGGCACAGGAATGACGTGTTTGCCTTCTTCAAATCGTGATTTAATAGCAGCCTCGATATCCTTTTGGTTTGCGATTTCTTCGATTTGGATAATCTGGTTGATTGGGGGTAAATCTAATTGACTTGCAAGTCTCTCAACCATCTTGCTGGATGTCCCCAGCAAAAGGATTTTTTTTGTTTTTCTCTCGCGCAAAACCTTGATGACTTCTTCCCGCTGTTTCCGATTGAGAAAGAGTGCTGTTTTGATAGCGCTTACATAAAGCTTCTCCTGCTTGGCAGACCTTCCTGCTAAAATCGTGTCTCCAAAGATAAGCAGACCATCGTCAACAATATAGGGGATACCAAGTTTCTCAGCGAGAAGCTTGGCTCGAAAGCTTTTGCCAGTGCCACTTTTCCCAACAAGAGCATAGACGGTAATCCCCTTGAGCCGGCCTTTGACTCTATTCAGGAAATTGTATATTTCCTTTCCAGTCTGATAAACCCATTGATTTTCACTACTCTCTTTTGCCGTAGCCATTGTTTTCTATCATACAAAGTGATGATCAATTGTAAAAAAACAGAGAAAATCTTGTAAAGAAAAGATTTACTCACACTCCAGGCGATCATGGTTTAAAACGATCCCTGAAGACGAAAGTACGTTAGTCCATTCCCCCAATAATACAAGTATTTTAAGTTATATTCCAGTGAATTAGTGCACATGCTCAACCAACTTGAAACGGTAACATCACAGGAACAATGAAATATCAGAAGGAAGCAAAAGCATCAGTTGAACTGATTATTGCGCTCATAAACCAATAAATCTTTTTCTGACATTTTCATTTGGAACCATACATGAATTTCGTCTACCGAAAACATATATCAATTTTTAGCACATTTTTCATTGAGACTTTTTTTGAACGGGCAGTATCACTCCGCAATCTTATCTACTGTCTGAAGCTTTTCACTCTAATCTGGCATAAATATGGGGCAACGTATGTACGATTTACAGATCGTAGTTATTTTAGCCTAAGGCTATCGATTATTGTTTTGTTTAAATCAATTACAAAGGTTTAGGTTTATGAAGTCTATGATGTTGCTATCAGGTATTATCTTAATAGGTTTATTTATGAATAGTTGTTCCTCTAATAAAGATTGGCGAACGGCGAGTCGTGAATCTTCGGGAAGTGCGCCTGACCCATCGACAACCGAGGAAGCGGTAATACTTGTATACGGTGCTGATGCATGGGGGTGGCGTGGCTGGTTTGCTATCCATACCTGGATTGCCACAAAGCGGACAGGTGAAGAATTTTATACAGTATATGATGTGGTCGGTTGGCGTGGCCATCATAATAAACCTGTCATGAGAATAACCCGGGATATTCCAGATCGTTTTTGGTATGGAGAAAAACCACGGATTTTGAAACAGCACAGAGGCGAGGGGGGCGATAGTCTTATTGAAGCTATTGAACAAGCAGCGCAGGATTATCCATGGAAAAGAACCTATGCTGCGTTCCCTGGACCCAATAGCAACACTTTTGTTGCCTGGATTGGCAAACAAGTTCCAGAACTCGATTTACATCTTCCATTTTCTGCCATTGGTAGTAGTTATGTGAAGTAATCAAAACCAAGTGGTAGACACCTTATGTTATTTATTCCACCAGTTGCCAATTTTTGCAACAGTTCAAAGATTTACTATGAGGTTTACTGATTTTTCCTGTATAACATTTATTTGTAAAAAAAAAAGAATGGGTTACTACAGGCTGTTTTCTTCTACCGAAACCAGACGTATCCTTCCATAATGTAAACAGGAATTAAGCTATAATGAACGAGCTTGAGCGCTATTTTTGCAACAGCGGTATAGTACTGGTATTTTTGCTGGCCGTGCTGTCAGCGATTGGTCTTCTGGTCTATGGGTATAACATGTGCCTCTATCCATTAGTTGTGTTCGGACTTTTATCACTGCTGATTAGACCTTACTGGAAGAAGACAGGGACAGACAAATAGACATGTGGACGAATCTGCCTGTTCAGGTTTTCTCACCCTCCAGCAGAAATGTCCACTGACAGAAGACAGGACATGAATACCGTTGATACTTGGAAGATAAATATACATGATCGATAGCGCCATATAAGGGTAAGAAAAATTATCAAAAATGAGATTGTTGATAATTTTCTTCTATGATTATGCTTAAAGAATGATTACCTGAAAAAAAAAGAAGGGCCAGGGAGTGGCCCTTCTTTAACTAGAAAAAAGGTTGATATGGCAGATTTTCCTGTTTTCTAGTGAGCACAAAACTGGTTTGTCCATTTCAGACAAGTTGTTACTGGCGACCACTGCATAGCAGTAGAGATAGGGGAGCTGGATGGAGGTGTCCGCTCCAACAACTCCCCTGAGAGGATACCATCAACGTTTTTTGCAGGAACAAGGACAGCACCTCTTCACATGGATACTATTACAACTGCTAGTAATTTCTATTAACCGATGCGATTAATGGCAATACATAGGTAACCTAAAGATTGATAGGCGAATAGATTACCTATAGTAGGTAAATATACGTAAAATGTTCTCGGTATAAACACTCATCTGATTGATGTACGACATTTTTTGATAGACATTCCTATAACGTATCATTGTAATCGTGTTTATTGAAAAGAGGCCGAATCATTTAAGAGACCAGGTGATTTTTAAAATAGTGAATGGGAATCGACTATTCATATACCTGCTTGAGGGTAGACTCATGAGGCGTGGTTTATTGCTCAAAAGTTCATTACAAAAAAAGGGAATAAACGGTTGCCCCGATTATTCCCTTATCTAATAATTAATAATTCTCAGTGATAATTATTTGGGCATGATGATTGGACAGTCACACTCAGGATCGCTGATGTCCAGTAGCAGGAATTTTACATCATATCCATTTTTTATCAGTTCCCTGTATGCTAAATCAGCGCGGGCTCCAGTTGAGCAGTGAATAAATATTCGTTTATCCTTAGGAATATCGTTCATTCTTTTGGGAATCTCATCAAGGGGAATATTGACCGTATTCGGAAAAATACCGAGTTCTGCAATTTCTTCTTTGGTCCTGGCATCAATTATATAGGTGTTTGGCACTTCCCCAAGGGTTGCTTTCCTGAATTCATCAACCGAGACCTCACCTTTACCAAGCTGTCTGACCCAGGTGATCTCGGTTGAAAAAATAGGACCTTTTTCAACGGCACCACCAGATGCAACCCATCCCTGATAATTGCCTATGACGAGAGAAACTTTTTTGAAGCCCTCATCTCTTAAATCATCTAACGCATCAATAACATCATCTTCGTTGTCGCTATAAAGGACAACCGGTGCATTACGTGGGATGTCATCAATACGATCTTCGAGTTGCTCATAGGTAAGGGGGATTGAGCGGGGAATTCTCCCGTCAACGGCAACGCCACCTTCTCTCAGATCAAGAAGGACAAGATTTGCTTTTTCAACAAATTTATTTGATGCATAGACTGGAAATCCTGCTTCGCTCCAAGCTGGTTCTCCCGCGAGAAATACACGAATGTTTTTATAACCTAATTTTTTCGCCAGACCGGCGTTTGAAGTAGACATACCTCACGTGTACCCTCCGCAATAAAAGATCAGTAATTTGTCTTTATCTGCTGGAAGCACCTCAGCTTTCATCTTTTTTAGTTTTGGTACTGGAATGCTG
This sequence comes from uncultured delta proteobacterium, assembly GCA_963776075.1. Taxonomy (GTDB): domain Bacteria; phylum Desulfobacterota; class Desulfobulbia; order Desulfobulbales; family Desulfocapsaceae; genus MADRE3. The sequence goes on along the minus strand of CAVZLG010000001.1, from coordinate 90,388 downwards.
ACTGAACCTGGTAGGTGAGCCTGGTCAAAACGGCTTTCAGGTCGCGCATCCACAATTGTGAGCGGCACATTATCCGCGATCAACTGATGCAGCTCCTCTGCGCTGATTTCTGATACGCCTTCGGGAAGTTTTGCAAGTTTGGGCTTGATGACCGTGGCAAATCTGTCATCTCCACGCTGTTCCCAGTTTATAATTGCCGCTTCACCTTTTTTTGCATGTTCAATACCGACCGTCTTGTCATCAAAACGGACCATCATTGTTTTGGCCTCATCACCTTGACCTACAGTGATGGAGATGGTCTTCGCCTTGTTTGATTTACCAACGATAGGTCCTTTATAAACGTTGCTGCTTTTTTGCTGAGTTACTGCTGGGGATGGTTTGGCGGTTTCAGTTGCCTGGGGAACATTTTTGTTACAACCATAAAACAAAAATGAGAGCATGACAACGGCCGCTGCCATACCGAGAAATCGTTTACCCTTCATGGATGCCTCCAGTTTTTAGTTTAGATTAGTGTAATTGCTGCTCTTAATTTATAATACAGAATAAAATTGAATCAACAGCATTATACAAATTAACTAATAAACTTAAAGGTTAAATAGTAAATGTTCAAGTACTATTTTAAAGTATCACAATAAACTGATTTATATTGGTTACTTGTCTGGTACAGGACGGCTTCTTGCGACTCAGCAGGGAGGTTTGAGTGGACCTTACCTGTTGTTCAGAAAATACAGATAATATCCATTAACTTTGCCGATTAAATTTTCAGTTTCAAAATAACTGGCTGGTGAGTTATTTTCTAGAGATTCAGTGTTCTCACCAGCATTCCATGCAGTCAAAACAAGTTCTATCTTGCCATTATATCTATAATTGTATTTGGCAATAAGAAAACAGCTTAACAGAATATTGATTGCAGGGTCGTAGAGATCGTCCGGACCGAGATCTTTGAGTTGATTTTCATCGATGTACTTAAAATTTACACCTGTCTGTATCAAGCTCAAGGCTGCTTCTTTGGCTGTACCAATAGTTATCTGGGCAAGGCCTCGAGCGTCTTTAGGGGATTGTGCCTTCGGGTCTGCTGAAGATTCAGCAATGATGAGTGCTTTGACGAATTCAGGACTTACAATGTGATTTGGTTTGAAATACGCAAAACCAGTAAAATAAGTGATAAGGTGATCGAATTGTTTGATCCTTTGAAGATTGTCGGGGTCTATCTGGCTATTATGGTACTTTTCCACAAAATCTCTGACTTCAGCAGAGCAGGTGGCAGGTGAAGACAAAGAGATGATCGTAACGATAGATAAGAGCTTGTAGAAAAATAATCTTTTTGAACCGTATAAATCAATCATTGAAAGGTGGTAATATCTCCTTGTTGAGGAAATGACAGGCGAGCTTATACAGTTCAAAGGGATCTTTACTGCCAGTAACCTCACGGATTGAGTGCATCCCCCAGGTTGGAATACCCATGTCGACAGCAGCAATGCCCAGCTGAGCAGAGGTCAGGGGGCCGATAGTGCTGCCGCAGGGCATGTCGCTCTTCATCACAAAATCCTGGCATTTTACGCCAATTTCTGCTGCCAGTATCCTGAGTACTGATGATGTGATACCATTTGAGCAATAGCGTTGATTCGCATTGATTTTTATCACGGGTCCATTATTGAGTAATACCTTGTAATCCTTGTCAGAACTGTCCTGATAGTTGGGGTGACTGCAGTGGGCGTTGTCCAGTGACAATAAAAAGGAGTTATGGAGGCTGATGAGTTTGTCCTGGTCTGACTTAAATATACGAGAAAGAACAGACAAAACAAAGTTGCCAAGAGCACCACTATTGCTTCTGGAGCCTACTTCCTCATGATTTGAACAGATCAAAAAACTATTCGTCTGTTTTTTTGCCCGGGTAATTGATTTGAGACCAACGAAACAACTGAGAAGGTTGTCAAGTCGTGGTACTGCCATGAATTCCTTGCTGATACCAAAATAGGATGGTTTGCAGGAATCGTAACAGAAAAGATCAAAACCATTTACCACAGAAGGCTGGTCCTCTGGATATTCTTCAATGATCTGATCGAGGACGATGGTTTCTATTTCCGGTAATTGTTTGTTAAAGGACTGGCCGAGAATTGGCGAAAGGTGAGTTTGCGGATTTAACTCTTGCCCCTCGTTGGCAGATCTGTTGAGATGAATTGCCAGGCTGGGTATATACAATAGCGGTCTCTTAAAATCGATGAGACCTGTTTTGTGAGACCCACCTGTGGTTGTAAAAGAGGCTTGCCCTGCAAGGGAGAGTTCCCTGTCAAACCAGGTGCTCAAAAGAGCACCTCCATATTTTTCCACACCACCGACCAGGTACGGTTCGCAGCCACTTTTTTTATGGGGTTTTAATTGCAGAGAGGGGCTGTCGGTATGTGCCCCTATAATTCTAAAACCTCTAGAGAGATCTTGACTGCTGCCGGTAGTAAAAGCAATAAGTGAACCGTTTCTGGTGCAAAAGTATCGTTTTCCAGATTCTATTTCCCATGGTGTTCCTTCATCGAGTCTTGTGAACTGAGATCGAAGTAATTCCATTTCAAGCTGCGAGGTCGCATGGTAGGGAGTAGGTGAGTTGCCTACGAAAGAAAAAAAATCTTCATTAAATGTTCGGGTATCCATATATCACAATCCGGTTGTAGGGTGCGTGCTGGTTATTGGTAAATAACATTTGAAAAGTAAGATGTAGATTGCTTTACAAAATTTTAAAAACAGTAATCTACTTCAAACTGATTAGCTATCTGTGCAGGGCATGAAGGTGAATAACAATACGATCGATTACTGGTATTTCTCTTTCATGTCATAGAGAGTGTCGAGATAATATTCCCTCATTTTCAGGTCAATTTTACTGGACTCAATTTCATCAATCAAGCTGTCGATGGATGATTTGATTTCAATACCATATTGGTTTCTTCCCTGCCGATTGGCATTTTCAACAATAAGGATGGCATAGAAATTTACGACCATACGAGACATGGAGTCTCGTCTGAAAAGGTATAGCCTCCCTCCCATGGTGTTGAGAAAAAAACCTGAATAGAGATATAATGAGTCGGGCGGAACTTTGAGGTTGAAACGCTCTTCAAGACATTGAGGTTGCTGGGTAAGTTCGTAAAAATCGGCAAGAGCCTGTTCGAACGTGGCCTTCTCCCTGTCAAGTATTCCTTTTAAGACGATGATGTTTTTTTTACCGATTATCCTGAAAAAATGAGCAGTATTCTGGAGTATTGTAAACAGGTCATTTGTTTCACCCGTAACGATCGGTGGGTTATCGACCAACCGTTGTATCAGGGCGGGGAAATAAATATTGCTTTTCACACCGAGGTTGAATGCCTGAATGTAATCACTGTTGTCGAGCAGTTGAAAAAAGGAGTCAACATTATCTGCGTTCTCTTGACAGAGAGGATCAAGAGATACATCGGCAGATGCCCCCTGAGCAGCTCCTGGACCAGCAGGTTGAGCGGTTTCTGTTGTTGGAGCATTCTCTTCTACCGGGATTATGTTTCCAAAAGCGTCGAGTGATTCCTCAGACGGTGGCGATTGCTGATCAGTCAGGTCCTGGTCAGATATGGACGGTGTTGGTTCACCAATTTCGTTTGATGAACTCTTTTTATCTGAGTCGTTTTGTGGGAACAGAAAATAGAAAGAAGTAAAAAGAAGAACCAAAACGATAATAATAAGAGGCATGAGATCTTTTAATGACCTTCGCGAAACTCTTCTTTTGGGTGCACTTTGCAAATCTTCCATTTTGAATCGATCCGTTTTGTTGTTGTTATACCGGTATTTATTTCCAGGACACTATACTTTGTAGGCAGTTAGAAGTCACGAGGGAAATAACCGTACTGCTGCTAACAAACGGATTTATGTTTCTAGTTTAAATGCCTTTTTCGTTGAGAGGAACTATGTTCAGCAAATAGAAAGCAGAGTTTGTTTTATACTTGACGGTCTAAGATGAAAACACTATTCTATGCGACTGTTTTAATGTATGGAATGTCATTTTCTGTGACGGTAAAAGCAGATTTAATTAATAATAAAACTCAATTTTTTGGAGGACTAAACATGACTATCTGTGTTGTTGGCCATTCTAACCCGGATACTGATTCAGTAACTTCTGCGATCGCCCTTTCTGCATTGATGAACGCGCAGGGACAAGATGCGAAAGCATGCATGCAAAGCGATGCTGATGGCCTGAACCCGGAATCAAAAATGGTTTTGGATCGTTTCGGCCTTGCAGCTCCAGAGCAGATTTCAGATGCATCTGGAAAGCAACTTGCGCTTGTTGATTTCAGCGATATTGGACAGGGCCCGGAAAATCTGGCTGGTGCTGAGGTTGTTGCAATTGTCGATCATCATAAAATTGGAGATGTTACCACAAACAACCCGATTTTATTTCGTGCAGAGCCGGTAGGTTGTACAGGGACTGTTTTAAATAAAATGTTTAAAGACGCTGGTGTCGCAATTCCAAAAGATGTTGCCGGTGGGATGCTTGCTGCTATCTTAAGTGATACCGTTAACTTCAAGTCGCCCACGTGTACAGATGATGACAAGGCTGCAGTTGCTGAACTCAAGTCTGTTGCGGGAGTTGATGATACAGAAGAGCTTTTCATGGCAATGCTGAAAGCTAAGTCCTCAGTAGATGGTGTTCCTGCCAAGGATCTTCTTTTCCGAGATTACAAAGATTTTGATATGAAAGGTAATAAAGTGGGTGTCGGCCAGCTGGAGCTTGCTACTCTTGATCAGGTTGCTGATATCCGTGAAGATCTCATGAAAGCGATGGCAGAGGTGAAAGCAGATGGTCGCCATTCTGTTTTGTTAATGCTGACTGACGTTGTTAAAGAGGGTACCGATCTCGTGGTGCTCTCTGACGATACAGCGCTCATTGAGAATGCATTTGATGGTAAACTGGAGAACGCTTCCATGTGGATTGATGGAATGATGAGCCGTAAAAAGCAGACGGTACCGAATCTCCAAAACGCATTCGGTTGCTGATCAGTTTTCCCGGTGTATGAGAAGACGGCCGGATCCCCTGTAGGATTTGGCCGTCTTTTATCATTTTTTAAAATAAAAGATGATAATCGGTAGAAGATAATACAAAGTGGCTATTTTCTGCTCTTTTGACGAATGCGGTTTTTTGCTGAATAGATAATATCTCTAATCTCAGGGTCCTCTGGGATTGATGGTTTGAGTGGTATCAGGGTCGATGAAAAAGAGCTCGGCTGAGCTGTTTTAAAACCTGCTTCTGAAGAGTCCTCAAGCTGACTGATCTGGATACTCAATTCCTTTTTTTTCCCCTGAAAAAATTCCATTTTTCGCTGGTAATCTGAATTTCCTGGTGAGCCACTGTTTTTTAATTGTTTGAGTTGTCTGTTAATCGAGAGTTGTTGTTTTTTCAGGCTTATAAGTTTCTTTGTTCCATCTTCAGCCCATGGACCGGATCGCCATCCAACAGAAAGCAGGCCAAGATATTTACCCTGGCTTGCAGTTTGAGCAAGTATAGTTTTGTTATGAAGGAGCCCATTAATATTTCCCTTTCTCCTGTCTGCTCCCAATATGATCCTAATATCAGGAAACTGATCAGCTATCGTTGTGAGGACATTATAGGGCAGTGTTGACAGCAGAACGACAATATCGTGAGAAGATGAGATTGATGGTAAAATTTCTGTTAATTCTTTTTCCCAGCTGTGTATGATAATCCCCTGCACTTCTTTTCGAACAGAATCGGTAAGTCCGATCAAAGCAATTTTAAGTCCAGTTTTTTCTATCGACAGGTAAGGAGGAAATATTCGGGTACCATCCTGGCTGTAGATATTTGCCGAGATCCACGGTAACCTCTGAGAATCTGGTTGTTGCATAAACTCAAGGCCTGCTGCGATGTCAAGAGGACCAACAGCAATTGCATCATATGTCATCTTTGCATAGGTATCGATAATTGCCTGCGCAGTAATTATTTCTTTGCCTGAAGCTTTGTTTACGAGCGGTTTTTTAAAGAGGAGATTGCCAGCATCGAGGAGGAGGTACGGTGTCTGATGTTCGGTAGAATACTCCGAAATCTTATATGCTTTCCTGGACAGACCGCCCAGTTGGCTGGAACCTCAGCCGCACACATCAAGTTCTCCAATAACATTACCGGAGAAGAAAATGGTGAAGTTGACAGATTCATCTGCTGCATTGATATTTGCGGAAGAAAACATGGAAATGAGGAACATAAACAGACAGGAATAAATCGCTAAAAAGCATTTTGAATAGTTAATCATCTTTCTTTGAGTGTCTCTGTTTAAGGATTTTTCTCCATTTAGTCAGCCGGTCCTTGATAATTGACTCATACCCTTTATTGGTCGGCTGATAAAAAATAGTTCCCTGAAGTTCTGGAGGTAAATGGCTCTGATCTACCAGTGCGTCTTTATGATCATGGGCATATTGATAATTCTGACCGTATCCCAAATCCTTCATCAAAGCCGTCGGCGCATTTCGTATATGAAGGGGAACCGGCAGGGAGCCGGTATCCTTGATGCGTTTTTTTACAAGTTTTGAGGCTGAGTAAATACTATTGCTCTTTGGTGCGGTGGCGAGATACACGACTGTTTGAGCAAGGGCCAGTTCTCCTTCAGGAGATCCCAGTGAAAGATAGGTAGACCTGCTGGCGTTGGCCTGAATCAAGGCGTGAGGATCTGCGATTCCTATATCTTCTGAGGCAAACCTGATGAGGCGTCGGGAGATATACATGGGGTCTTCTCCAGATTCCAGCATACGGTAAAACCAGTACAACCCTCCGTCGGGATCAGAATCTCGCAGACTTTTATGCAGGGCGGATATTAGATTAAAATGTTCATCGCCGGTTTTGTCATAGCGCAGCGTTCGTTTCTGTGAAGCCTCCTTAAGATTCTCAACAGTTACCTCTAGGCTACTGTTATCTGGTTTTTTTTGGATTGCAAGGGTTGCTGCGATCTCAAGAATATTCAGACAACTTCTGGCATCACCGTCTGCAAGATCTATAAGGAAGTTCAGGCCGTCGTCGGAGATGGCTATCTGGAACATCCCAAGGCCGTTTTTCTTGTCAATCAAAGCACGATTGATTATGCGTTTCAGATCGATATCAGATAGAGGATCAAGAACGAGCACACGACAGCGAGAGAGGAGGGGGGCTATAACCTGGAAAGATGGATTCTCGGTGGTCGCCCCGACAAGGGTAAACAAGCCACTTTCAACATGGGGAAGAAATGCATCCTGCTGACTTTTGCTGAATCGGTGAATTTCGTCTACGAAGAAGATGGTTTTGTCATTCTTGTCAGATTGCCTTCGCTGCTCAGCTTCAGATACAATTCTTCGTACCTCCTTAACACCTGCGAGTACAGCAGAAAAAAACACAAAAGTAGCATTTGTAGATCTGGCAATGATACGTGCAAGGCTTGTTTTTCCAGTACCTGGAGGCCCCCAGAGAATAAGGGAAGGTATGGATCCTGACAAGAGAAGTTCTCTGAGCATTTTCCCCTCAGCCAACAACTGCTGCTGACCGAAAAAATCATCAAGTCCACCAGGTCTCATTCGTTCTGCGAGTGGAATACTGTTATCAAGAGGTGAGTTGCTGGTCATTTAAAAGTTGTGAAAAGTAAAATTTCCAGATAAAGCAGGTAAGCAAAGAGAACGAAGACCTACTATTCCTGGGAATTACAAACATAGTTGGTGTCGCCAACGAGAATTGTATCTCCTGGATTGAGTTGCTTGCCCCTGCGAAATTCCTGTTCCCCGTTGAGGCGAACGTCTCCATTGGCAATTAATGCTTTACCTTCAACCCCGTCAGAAACAATTGAGGCAAATTTCAAGAATTGGCCGAGCCTTATAGGAAAGTGGGAGACGTTGATGACTACTTTTTTCATGGGATAATAAATAGTATATTTGCGAAATCAGATTTTCCATGTTTCATAGAAATTCAGCAATGCAGGCATGAATTTCACTCTGTTCAATGGTAACTTAGTATGTAACAATTTTGAGAAAAAAGTGCTCAAAGATATTCTGTTTGTTGTTATTGATTTGGTATTAGATTAGATTGCCAGGAGACGGTTAAGAGCAGAGCGGTAGGCGGGAAATCATAACTGTAATTATTTCTGATTTTTTTCGCGAGTAGCATTATTTAATAATTTCTATTTTAAATTAGAGCGATAAAAGGTTACATTGGGTCGGAATAACAACTAAATTCTAATTATTAACTACAATGGAGGATGTATAATGATCCGGGGATTGCGTAGTATTCTGTTAATGAGTTTGATAGCATTCTGCAGTTTCTTTATTTTAAATGGCTGCGCCCAACAATCAGCAGCACCTCCACCAGCAGATATAGAACCGATGTCTAATTCGGTTGGAAATTTTGAAGACATCCTGCTTCCCTCCGAGATGAAATGGGTCAGTAAAAAAAGCATTGCCATAAAAACTGAATCATTCAGAGGCGGAATTATGGAATATAAGGGAAAAGTTGAAATCAATTCTCTGAAAGATTTTCTGGTAACATCAATGGCTAATAATCAATGGAAGCAGGTTGGAGAAGCATCTTCTGCCGATGTGATGATTGCATTTATCAAACCAAACAAAACATGCATGGTAACGTTGACTGAAGGCTTTGGTGGATCATTGGGTGAGACATACCTCAAGATGTATATCACCGTCGATGTTGAAGCTGGAAAACGGCTTAATCCCTTTGGTGAACCAGTCAGTAATTAAGTCATTCCCTCTGCAAGTGTACGAGCAGAGCACACCCGGAGCCATGTTTGAATGATGGCACCGGGTGTGCTCTATCCTCCCAGGCTCACCTGTCATTTTTTTCATGTAACTAACTATTCACCAGACACAGAATATTTTTCATTATTCATGGACAATTTTTAGCTAAGCTCTTCATCTCCTCCCTGTTTTGCTATATTATTGATACAGAAGATAATATTGATCTCTGGAGTTTACGAAAAATACGTGAGATTACCTTCGAGTCGGCTATGGATGATACATACAACAGGCAACAGAGAGCGCTTGCAAAAGCTAAACAGGTTTTATTGGATGCTGAAAAGGTTCGCTCTCAGGACAGGATCGGAAGTATTCTGAAAGAGCTCTCAGCAGGAAAACGAGAGGTTCTTGGAGACCCAGAATTTTCTGATAATCTTGGAGCGTACCTTTACCAGTTGTATCTAGGAGGGTGCCGCTCTGAGGTTCTCGCACTGCTCTGCTTGTTTGATGATTGCATTGTTGAAGAAGATCTGACGCTGCGTGAAAACAGTGTCCTGGTTATATCAAAATTTGCCAGTTTGATACTTGACAGCAATGATCTCGAAATTCTCTGTATCCTGTTTTTTCAACTGGCAGACTGGTTGGAATTTGAAACCGATTATATAAAACCATATGGAGTTGCCTGTAACCAGACACATAAAGTAACCCAGAGATTATTAACTGATGAAAAGTATTGGCAGGAGGTTGCAAAACTGACTGCTGTTCTGGACCGAATACAGACCGGAGCCCTGGAGAAGAACAACATCATTCAAGAGACCATTTCAAAGTTGCAGGAAAGCCTTGCGACGAAAGATAATCTTGAATATCTGATTAATTGTTATCTCAACGATGCAAAAGAAAACAAGCGGGTCGCCGCAAAAATTCTTACGACATTGGGCCGTCGTTCGATAATCTATCTCATAAATCAGTTGATGCATTCAACTGACAAGAATACCAGACTGCAACTGGTAAAATTGATTCCTGATGCTGGTCCAGCTGTTATTCCTATACTCAAAGACTGTTTACAGAAAAAGCCGCCCTGGTATGTTGTCCGCAACGTTGTATTTATTTTCTCTGAATTAAATGATACTTCTTTTTATGAAATAGTTCAGCCATATTTAACACATAGAGATATTAGAGTTCAGCAACAGGTGTTGAGCTGTATTACTAAAATAAGCGAAGATAACCTGAAGGAGCGACTGGTAGATTCACTCCAATACATACATGATGACCTCAAGATCAAGGTCGTTATGCAATTTGGCCAGGCGGGAGAGGATAAAAATCTGGTTAACGCTCTCCTTCAGTTATTGCAATCACGTAACGCGTTTCTGGAAGAATCGGCTGGTGAGCTCATTGTCAAAATCTGTGTTGCGTTGAAATCATCCCCCCAAAAAGAGGTAGTAGACGCATTAAATGAGCTCCTCGAAGAACGAAAAGATTGTTCCGACAAAACCGATCCAATAACCGTTGCCGCTCTGGATGCGCTCTCTGTTATTGCGCCCAAATATCGCCATACAACTCAGACATCAATTGGCTCCTCAGACAGTTATGAGGCTGAGTTTAATTTTGATAACCCGGATGTAAACAACCCGTCAATTCTGGCAATCGACCAGAGTATAGAGGAATATCTAGCCCACGGAGATCTTGAGAAAGCCGGGGGTAAATTGTTTTCTAATGCGGTTAATGCAGCACGAAACAAGGATTTCATCACCGCTGAACTGCTTCGGGATAAGTTACTTGATATAAATCCGCTTGCTCTGACTGAGGTAATCAAACTCGGTGAGATCATTGAAGAGGAAAAAAACTCAACAATAAATAATCATCACATTTCAGTCTGGAGTGGTCTTTATGAAAAAATGAGCACCGAAGAGTTTAACGCTCTTTATTATGCCATGAGACATGAAAGTTATTCTCCAGAGGAAGTAATTGTCAAGACCGGAGAAAACGACTCAAGTCTTTATTTTGTTAACTCCGGAGCAGTGACTCTTTCATGTCAATGTGACAATAAAGAATCATTTCTTAAACGATTGCAGCCGGGAGAGGTGATTGGCGTCGGCCCATTTTTCTCGGTATCGTTATGGACGGTTTCCATGACGGCCCAAACAGCGACCCAGATTCATGTTTTATCCAGACGTAAATTCCTGGAATTGAAAAAACGTCATCCTAAGATTGAAAGAAAACTTGAGAAATTCTGCACAAAATACGACACCGTACCTGAGCTGCTCAAGATGTCCGGTTCTGACAGACGTGAATCCGCCCGTTATTCAATAGCAGTGATGGTGAAAAATATTCTGCTTGATCCTTATGGTAATGCGGGGAAAAAGGCTTTCAGGGGCGAGCTGATCGATATTTCAAAAGGTGGTATCTGTTTTTCCATTAAAATTTCAAGTAAAAAAAATGCGAGATTACTCCTTGGACGACAGATAATTACCGAGATTACGCTAGGTGATGGCAATATTCTCAAGTGTTTTGGAGTGATTGTCGGTGTTAAATTTCATGAACTTGAGGTTCATGATTTCTCAGTACATGTTAAATTTTTCAGGAATCTTGAGCAGATGGATTTTAAACAGGTAATTAACCTCGAGATTTAGAATCTCTGGGTCTTACTATTTGTTGCTGGCAATTGTTTATCATAGCCTCACCACTCGTTTATTTACTGAAACCTTTTGGAAACGTTCCATATGGTAATGAGAATTAGAGAACTCGATATAGATATTCCTCTTTCCCTTGCTCCAATGGTAGGTTTATCACATTCAGCCTTGAGATCTCTGATAGCACAGCTTGGGGGTGCCGGCCTCTTTTTTACCGAAATGCTGTCTGCAAAGCGACTCCCGAGTGAAAACGAGAAAAAGTCACCATTTCTCGTCAGAGATGGTTCCGAACGTCCCCTTTTTTTTCAGATTTTCACCTCGACGGAAGACGAGGTGGATTGCGCAATGGCACGGCTTGCTGAACTTGATGCTCAGGGAATAGATGTTAACCTCGGATGCCCTGCTCCACAATTAAGGAAAATTGGTGCCGGGCTGGAGCTCTTCAAACAGACTCAAACGGTCACATCACTCATTAAAAGAATGAGAAGGCAAACAATTTTGCCTTTGAGTGTTAAAATCAGACTTGGTGAAACCGAGGATTCGAAAAAACTTCTCGGTACCTGTCAGCTGTTCGAGGATCTCGGCGTCGATCTCATTACAATCCATGCCCGACTGAATGGCGAAAAATTTTGCAGAAAACCTCGCTGGCATATGCTTGGAAACGTCACGCCAAAACTATCAGTACCCGTCATTGCCAATGGTGGTATATTTAGCGTTGATGATGCAAGACGATGTCTGGAACAGTCGGGTGCTGCCGGACTCATGATTGGCAGAGGGGCTGTACATAATCCATGGTTGTTCAGGGATATTGCGAAAGAACTTTTCGATGTACAACCTAACAGCAATTTGCAGGATGGAGCCGAGGTTTATTCACACTTTATTACATTATTAGAGCAGCGGTTTACGCCTGAGAGACGACTTGGCAGGTTGAAACAGTTTACTCACTATTTTGCCTCTAATTATTCCTTCGGTCATCTACTCGTATCAAGGATTCAAAACAGTTCGTCAATGAAACAGGCCGCTGAAAGAGCAAAAGATTTTTTTAAACATGCTGCATAACACTTAACAAGAGGAGTATCATCATGATTGATTTAGTTAAAAAGGCAATGTTTACTGGTCTTGGGGTAATGTCGCTAACCAAAGAAAAGGTTGAAGAAATTGCTGGTGAGTTCGTGGCAAAAGGTAAGTTGTCTGAGCAGGAAGGAAAAAAGCTTGTAAAGGATATTCTTGAGCGTTCTGAAGAGTCAAAAGGTGAATTAAAAAAGCAGATTGAGCTTGTGGTTCAATCGACATTAACAAAAATGGATATCGCTACCAAATCTGATATGGAAGGAATAAAAGATGAGTTGGCAGAGCTCAAAGAATCAATGAAAAAGAGTGAAAAATAGGAGATTGGAGACAGGTCTCAATGTGGCAAAAATTTCTGTCGGAACCTGCTGATCAGGGATGCAAGTTCCGGCAGACCTAAATAGTGAAGAATGGTGATATAGATCAGTGCAGATCCGATAATCGAGATTGCCAGAAAACAAATTTGAAGCAGGAGTGAAGGATATTCAAAGCCTTGCAGGTAATTGTAGCCAATAAAAAGAATGATCGACATTATCAGTGAGGCGGCAACAATTTTCAAAAAACCCTTAACAAGAATTCCGAGAGAATAGCCCCCGGTCCTGAAATAGAGAACGATCATCAGGAAGAAAAAATTGATGATCATGGTTGCTGAGGTTGAAAGTGCGATGGCTTTGTGCTGAAAAACATCAATGGTAAAGGTAATGATGAGCACATTGCTAACAATCGCAATAAAGCTGGCAATGACCGGATAGCGTGTCGCATTGATCGCGTAGTATACCGGTACGATAACTTTATTTGCTGCATAGGCAAACAAACCGGTGGCGTAGAGTGAGAGGGCAATCGCTGTTGCTTTTGTATCTTCTGGTGTGAAAGCACCATGTTCAAAAATTACGCTGATAATAGGTTCAGACAGGATAATGAGACCGAGTGTTGCAGGAACTGTCAGGCAGAAAACCATGGTAAGGGAAGATACAAACGTTTCTTTCATCTCGACATATTTTTTCTGTGAGGCGTACCGGGCAAGAACCGGCAATGCAGCTATTGAAATAGCCACACCGAATAGACCAATGGGCAACTGTACAAGCCTGAAAGCATAATTGAGCCAGGATACAGAACCTTCAGCACAGGAGGAAGCAAATCTGGTTCCAATAAAGATATTAATTTGAGTTGCGGATAAACCAATGGTTGCCGGTATCATTAATTTAAGGATTCGAATGAGGCCTGAATCCTTTATGTTTATCCGTGGCGTAAATTGAAATCCTGTTTTCCTCAGCGTCGGTAATTGAACAGCAAGCTGAAGAACCCCCCCAATGAGTGTACCAAAAGCCATGCCGACAATCGGTTCATAACCGAATTGAGGCAGGTAGAATACGAGTGAGGTGCCTCCGATTATAGACCCAAGATTAAAAAAGCTTGAGGCCAGTGCCGGAATAAAAAATTTGCCTCGGGTATTAAGGATACCCATGACCACTGCGGACAGTGAAATAAAAAGGAGAAAGGGCATCATGATCATTGTCATGGTTGCCGTTAACTCGGCTTTACCTTCCTGGTTCTGATAATCAGAAGCAATCAGGTTGACAATTGAGTCTGAGAAGTAGATGCCAAGGATAATGATGCAAGACAGTGTTATGGCGAAAAAACACAAAACGTTTGATGCAAGTAACCAGGTTTCCTGCCGGGAACGATTTGCTTCGTAGTCTGAAAAGACTGAAACAAACGCTGCTGATAGCGCACCCTCGCCAAAAAGATCTCTGAGAAGATTGGGGATTCTGAAGGCGACAACAAAAGCGTCGTAGGCGTATCCTGCTCCGAATAGTCCGGCAAAAATCTGCTCCCTTACAAGCCCGAGAACTCTGCTGAATAGTACCGCTACAGATACCAGTGCAGCAGATTTGGCAATTGTTTCTGATGATTTTACAGAATGGCTCACAGGGCAAAAGTATCGAGTTCAGATTGAGGAGTAGAATGTAATATGCTGCGTGATCGAGCATACCCAGTTAGAAAAAAATATGCCAGTCAATCCTTAGATATTAGAGATTCCTAAAATAGAGTTTCCGGAAAACTTTATTAAATCGCTGTGTATCGTTTATGAAGCTTGACTTTCTTGCTTTTGAGTTGAATATATGGGATGTGCATTTTTGCAGAGGCATGTATCTAAAATAATCATGAAATCTAAACTCGTTGTTTGAAATAAATAACAGAAGATCTTGAGGAGAAACAGATGCAGGATACAAGTATGGTCAGAAATTTAGCAATTCTAGGACATGGAAGTAGTGGTAAATCATCTTTGGCCGAGGCCATGCTGTACACTGCGGGTAAGCTCAAACGTTTAGGTAAGATTGATGATGGCAATTCCGCGATGGATTATGACGATGAGGAGATTGCCCGTAAAATATCTATTAATTCCTCATTTGAAAATTTCACCTGGAATAAGACCACAGTTTACCTGATTGATACTCCCGGAGATGACTCGTTTTATAATGAGACGATTTTTGCAAGCAAGGTAAGCGATAGTGCTATCTTTACAATCGGTGCCGTTCTCGGGGTAAAAGGACAAACGATAAAGTTTGCTGATCTGATTGCGGAGAACACTATTCCTTCCATGATTGTGATAAACAAGATGGATCGGGAGCGTGCTGATTTTGATAAGACAATAAGTGAAATCAAGGAACAACTGCCATTGAACCCAGTGGTTATACAGTTACCGATAGGATCAGAACAAAATTTCAAGGGCATGGTGGATTTGATTTCCGGTAAGGGTTATCTCTTTGATGCTGAAGGAAAGGGAACCATGACGGAAACAGAGATTCCGGCAGAAATGGCTGATGATGTAGAAATGTACCGCGAAGGGTTAATGGAAAGTATTGCAGAAACCGACGATGATCTGATTGAAAAATTCCTGGAAGAAGGGGAACTGACCGAGGAAGACCTGAAGGCAGGTCTAAAAAGAGGTGTAATTGCAGGTGAGGTGTCTCCGGTCTGTGTTTGCAGCGCCACGCTCAACTACGGTACGACAGCGATCCTTGACATTATTAATGATTATTTACCGGCTCCCTCTGAGCTGGAACCGAAAATTGGCAAGCGTATTGACAGTGAGGATGAAGTAGAGCTTAAGCCAGACAATGATGCACCATTATCAGCTTTTGTGTTTAAGACGATGGCAGATCCATACGCCGGCAGACTTACCATTTTCAGAGTTTATTCAGGTACATTATCTGGTGATACTTTTTATAATGCCAATAAAAAGACGAGTGAACGCTTCGGGAGCCTTTTTGTTATTGAAGGTAAAGGTCAACGGCAGGTAAAAAGTGCAGGCCCGGGAATGATCGTTGCTGTGGCCAAGCTGAAAGATACCACGACCGGCGATACGCTCTGCTCTTCTGATAATCCTGTTATGCTTGAAGCACCAGAACCTCTCGCTCCTGTAATTTCTTATGCTGTAAGTGCCCAAAAGGGCGATGAAGAAAAACTTTTTTCTTCTATTACCAGGATGCTGGACGAGGATCTGTCTTTGAAAATGACCCGCCAGCAACAGACTGGTGAGGTCCTGGTATCTGGTATGAGCCAGGTTCATATAGAGGTGGTCGGCTCAAAAATCATGAGAAAATTTGGAGTTCAGATGGAATTAAGTCTGCCGAAGATTCCATATATGGAGACCATACGCAGAACTGCCAGAGTCCAGGGAAAACACAAGAAACAGAGCGGCGGACGCGGACAGTTTGGCGATTGCTGGATTGAAATTTCGCCAATTCCAGGTAAAAAATTTGAATTCATTGACAAGATCGTTGGAGGTGTTATTCCGCAACAGTATCGACCTGCCGTAGAAAAAGGAATCATAGAATCGATGGAGAGAGGAGTGCTTGCCGGATATCCTGTCATTGATGTAAAAGTAGTGCTTGACGACGGATCTTTCCATGCGGTCGACTCATCTGAGATGGCATTCAAGATTGCAGGATCGCTTGCCTTCAAAAAGGCTGCACCGATGGCCGGCCTTGTTCTGCTTGAACCGATCATGGACATGGTCGTAAAAGTCGGAAAAGATAATGTTGGCGATGTGATGGGAGATCTTAACTCTCGCAGAGGCAAGGTTATGGGGATGGACTCAAGCGCCAAATATGAGATAATCTCTGCCCAGGTTCCGCTTGCAGAGGTCCAGACCTATGCCAATGATCTTACATCAATGACCGGTGGTCTTGGAATGTTTACTGTTGAGTTCTCACATTATGAAGAAGTGCCCGCTCAGATCTCAGAAAAAATAGTTGCAGCAAGAAATGCAGAGTGAGGCTGAACAGGAACAGCAAAACGAAAATATTGAATTCCGTTTTGCTGTTATTACCATGAGCGATAAAGGGTCTCGTGGTGAACGTGTCGACACCAGTGGTGCAGCATTGAAAGAATTGATGGTGAGCTGTGGTTTTAAGCTCTGCCACTATTCGATCGTACCTGATAGCCTTGATGATATCGTTAAAGCCGTTGAGTCAGCTATTTCCAGCGACAAGGCTGATCTGGTGTTGACCACCGGTGGTACAGGTGTATCGCCTACTGACGTTACGCCCGAGGCGATGACTCAGCTTTTTGACAGGGAGCTGCCCGGAATTGCAGAGGCGATGAGGGCGGCGAGTCTCTTAATTACCCCGACGGCTGTATTATCCCGTGGCCGTGCAGGTATCAAGAATCGTACTCTCATTATCAACCTTCCTGGAAGTAAAAAAGCAGCTCTTGAAAACATCGAGGTCGTGTTGCCTGCACTTCATCATGCGATTGAGAAAATAAAGGGAAGTACGAAAGACTGTGCCCAATAAAAGGCAAAAAAAAGCCGTCTAGCTGTGATACACCGGAGACGGTTTTTTTTTGCGGTTTATGAAGGTCTTCTCACGACAGAAGCAAAACCTCAGATTCATCTGCACCACGTGCACTTATATCACCAATTAAGTATGGTGTCTCACCCAGAGCTGTAAAATGGTGCATGATATCCTCTATATCTTCTTCGTTTATGACACAGAGGAAGCCAATACCCATATTAAACGTTCTGAACATCTCTTTGCCTGATACGGCGCCCTTATCAGATAAGAATGAGAAAATAGGCGGAATTTTCCAACTGCTGGTGTTAATCGTCGCCTTACATCCTTTTGGTAATATTCGTGGAATGTTGTCGAGGAATCCACCACCAGTATTATGAACCATACCGGTAATGGTATATTTTTTCAAAATATTGAGAATTGGCTTCACATAAATACGAGTGGGTTGGAGCAATTCTTCTCCAAGCGTTCGGTTCAACTCCATAACATGATCATTAACTGAAAGTTCAAGATCTGAAAAACATATCTTTCTGACAAGAGAAAAGCCGTTGGAGTGAAGTCCATTTGATGACAAACCGATGATTTTGTTACCTACTTTTATTCCGCTCCCATCGATAACTTTATCCCGGTCAACAATTCCGGTTACGAAACCGGCCAGATCATAGTCACCTTTTTTATAGAGTCCTGGCATTTCTGCTGTTTCTCCGCCAACGAGGGAGCATCCGGCCTGCAGGCACCCTTCAGCAATTCCTTTAATGACATCTGTCGCAACGTCTATTTCGAGTTCTCCTGAGGAAAAATAATCCAGGAAAAAAAGAGGTTTAGCACCACTGACGATGATGTCATTGACGCACATGGCGACGAGATCTATGCCAATTGTATTATGTTTGTTACACAGTTGCGCCACAACGAGCTTGGTTCCAACACCATCAGTGGAGGAGACCAGAACAGGATTAGTATAATTGTCCTTATCGATAGCAAAAAGGCTGGAAAAACCACCAATCTCGTTAACTACTCCCCGCTGATGGGTCGAGGAAACGATGTCCTTTATGCCTTTGACAAAAGCGTTTCCTTTATCAATGTCTACTCCGGCCTCTTTATATTTTGAATTATCTGATTCACTCATGGCAACAAAGTTATAAATTGAGAATTGCGAAAAAAAAGTGGACAGGCTAACCTGTCAGAAATTATAGCAAGAATCTGCATGATCTGCATTTTCATGGCACTGTGTAAGGATTCTATCGATTAACCTATACAGTGGTTTTTGTAAACTATATTATTTGGGAACGATCCAGTCTTGGACCTTTAAAAAGCGGGCTTAATTGATATGAAACTATTTCTTCTTGTTTTGGGTATGGTACTGATACTTGAAGGCCTGCCGTATGCGGCTGCTCCTGAAAAAATGCGTGAATGGCTGATGAAACTCAGCGATGTGCCTCCTGCGACCCTTCGTATTCTTGGAATAAGCTCTCTCTCTTTTGGTTTCTTTATCTGCTGGATAGTTCAGAAATCAAATTTTTTTATGTAGCGACTTTCTTCATTGCATAAACAACTCCTCTGATCCATTTTCCTCTTTCTCTTCTGAGATCGATGGTTTCATCATGGAAGATATACCAGCCGGTAGCATCTGCAGTCTGTTGGATATACCTTCTGGAATGTGCAAACCGGCCGCTTTCCCGGAGAACCATGTCCGTCTGTCCCCCGGCAAGATCTTCCACAGAGAAATAGAAAAGGCAATCTGGCGTGCCAAGTTTATGTGATATATTTAAAATATTTTTAATCTCACCCACATAGGTGAAAACATCAGCTGCAATGAGAAGATCATATGATGCTTTTTCGAGATCAGTGAGAGCGGCATGTATATCACCGGTAATCAGTTGGTCATATATCTCTTTATTATGGGCAATTTCTATCATACTGCTGGACAGGTCTATTCCGTGGATCGTTGTAATCAAATCTTTTAAGGCCTCTCCAATGAGTCCAGTACCGCAGCCGAGATCAAGGAGTCGATTGAAAAATTGTTTTTCTGATGAAAACTTTATTATTTCAACGAGTTGTTCCGGCAGGACATAACCGAGCTTATCTATCAAACTTTCTTCATAATGAGTAGAGTAGCTGTTAAATACATCGCGAACATATGAAAGAGGTGCGGTCGACCGAATCTTCCCTGTTAAGGCTGCCAGCATATGGTCAGCGGAGGTATGACCAGGGTTAACTTCGAGCAATCGCCGGTAATAGAAAACAGCCAGATCAGTGCTCCCGGTTTTTTGCGAAATATATGCGATATTATTTAAGGCCGACTGATGGAAGGGATCCTTCTCGAGTATGGTTTCGTAGCTAGCAATCGCCTCCTCGAATCGCTCAAGGTCATGATAACAGCCGGCAAGATTATAGAGGCTGTCTGTATCGTCAGGTTCCAGTTCCAGTGCTTTTTTATAAGACTGTACGGCCTGATTATATTGTCCGCACTTCTTCTGGCAAAGAGCCAGATTGTAGTAAAGGTCATTATTCGATGTCATCAGAGATGCAGCCATCAAAAATTGACTCAGTGCTTCTTTAGAGCGATTGGTTTCCAGGAGAAGAAGAGCGAAGTTATAATGAAGAAACCAGTTCTTTTTAATATGCAGAACAAGAGAGCGATAGATCTCTTCTGCTTCCTTGTAATTACCAATTTCATGGTATTCATGGGCTTTGTTGAATAACGTTAAACTGTCTTCTTGCTGGTCTGAATTATAAAGAGCCATGTGCAGGTAAGGTAATTGGAATTAATTAAAGAAATTATATGCAAATGAGGTAGTTTGTAATATAAATGATGTGCGCCATTATAATATCAAGCAATTGTGTTGGCAAGATCACTCATTATGAAATGTAAGGTAGTGTTATGTTACGTACCGATAAAGGAAAAAGAGAATTAATCGGAAACGAGGGAATGGTTCTTCTTGATATGGTAAGAAGACTTAACCGTCGAAGTGCTACCGGACATCTAAAAAAATTAATAGAAAAAACGCATCCCGCCGATATTGCCTGGGTATTCAGGCATCTCAATGATGAAGAGCGAACAAAAATATTTAACATAATTACCAAGACTGCCCTGGTCGGTGAACTGCTCAGTGAACTCGATGAGTCGATTATGATTTCATTGATTCAGGAGCTGACCCCTCAGTATCTTGCTGATGTAATTTCTGAAATGGCATCTGATGATGCTGCCGATGTGCTTGAGACCATTCCTGAGGAGTTTGCAAATGAAATCCGGCGGCACATGGAGCAGCAGGACAGGGAAGAAGTCGATGAACTTCTCCAGTATCATCCTGAATCTGCCGGCGGGTTAATGTCTCCCGATTTCATGAGTCTTGATGAATACCTCACCGCCGGAGAGGCTATTTCTATAGTACAGAAAATGAGTGAAGAGATGGAGATGGTTTTTTATCTCTATATCACCCATAGTGAGGGAAAGCTCGCAGGTGTAATATCTCTTCGTGAACTTTTGATGAATTCGCCTGAGAAGAAGCTGAAAGTTATCATGAACTCCAATGTAATCTCAGTGTCCACCGATACCGACCAGGGCGAAGTTGCCCATGTTGTTTCTCAATATAACATTCTTGCCGTTCCTGTTGTGGATTCTTCCTATAACCTTGTCGGCATTGTTACGGTGGATGATATTATCGATGTAATCAGAGAGGAAGCAACGGAAGAATTTCTTCAAATGGCCGGTGCTGGTAAAGACAGGGAGATACTCCTGAAATCTACCTTTGATAATGCAATGCTCAGGGCACCATGGCTTCTTGCTTCCCTGGTTGGCGGCATAATGGCGATGATCATTGTTACCTCCTTCGAGCAAGAGCTTTCCCAGGTTCTCGCTCTTGCCTCATTCATTCCAGTCGTCATGGGTATGGGGGGAAACATAGCTACCCAGTCATCAACTATTATTGTCAGAGGTATGGCCACGGGACGGGTCAACATGAATGCGCTGCTCAACGTAATATTCAAAGAGACACGTGTTGGTTTATTGCTCGGAGTAGTCTATGGACTGTTTCTCGGGATTATCTCATATATTTTCTACAGGGAACCTCAATTGCTCGGGCTTGTCGTCGGCATTTCCATCTTTGGAAGTATGGCTATGTCAGCGATGCTTGGCACCGTGATACCGCTTGTTCTAAAACGATTTGATTTTGATGCGGCAATAGCCACGGGTCCTTTTGTTACGACCTCAATCGATATTGTTGGTGTTATGATGTACTTTTCCATTGCCAAGATTATTCTCGGGTTGTGAATTATCACTCGTATTGAGAAAATATTATTTAAGAAAAAGACCAACAAATTACTTTTAGCCCATGTCCAACAGTAAAAAGCGTGGTGGTTTCAGCTCATTTTTAATCCTTTTCCTTATCGTAATCGCCCTGTGGTTCACATTTGGTCCAAAAGGTTATGTACCGGTGGATCGAACTGCAGATCCACGCCCTGTCATGGCAAGAGGAACTCTTGCAGAAGATGAATTAAACACCATAGACATCTTTAAAAACACTTCTCCATCTGTTGTTTATATAACCAGTATTGCCCTGCGCAGAGGGCTTTTTACTCTTAACGCCGTAGAGATTCCGCAGGGAACCGGATCAGGATTTGTCTGGGACAGGGAGGGACGGATTGTTACCAATTACCATGTTATCTCTGATGCCAGCAGAATCCAGGTGACCATGGCGGACCAGACTGTTCACAAAGCAGTTCTTGTTGGTGCTGATCCCGATAAAGATATTGCCGTCTTGCAGGTTAATGTATCGGAACGTACCCTGGCGCCGATACCGGTTGGTGAATCAAGTAATCTGCTTGTTGGTCAGAAGGTTTTCGCCATCGGCAACCCATTTGGTCTCGATCATACGATCACCTCTGGAATTATTTCAGCGCTTGGAAGAGAAATTCAGGCCATTACTGGAAGAACAATCAGGGGGGTAATTCAGACAGATGCGGCAATTAATCCTGGAAATTCAGGCGGTCCGCTGCTTGATAGTGCCGGTAGACTAATTGGGGTTAATACAGCGATCTTTAGTCCCTCCGGAGCCTACGCCGGTATCGGTTTTGCTGTGCCTGTTGAAGAAGTTAACCGCGTTGTTCCTCAATTGATTATTCATGGGAGATTGATTAAACCGGGTATCGGAGCTTCTCTTGCCGACGAAAGAATAGCCAGTCGAATAGGGGTAGACGGTATTTTAATCCTGGATGTTGAGAAAAATGGTCCGGCTGAGCTCGCCGGTTTGCGTCCGACGAGACAATATCGAGGTGATATCATTTTAGGTGATATCATAACCGGTATCGGGGGATTATCTGTAAAGTCATATGATGACGTTCGTAATGCTCTTGAAAAGCACGAGGTTGGAGATGAAGTGGAGATAACGTTTATCAGGGATGGCAAGCAGGCAAAAACGATGATTCAATTGATTGCAATTAACTAGTTCCCGTCCGAAAACTGCCCTATTATGTGATCTCAGCGTTATGTGAAAATTTTCAATCTCGAAACATCAATTATATGCCTGTGGTAAAAATTTTCAAATGGTTTGATATTGATCAAAATAACTCGTTTTCGGGTTGAAACGCTCAAGATTGGATATCAATCGATCGTTTACGTGCCAATTCCCTCATATCTTGTGTTCTATCAGATTCATCAATTATTTCCTCACCGACAATTTCTTCCAGAACATCTTCCATGGAGATAACACCGGTAACAGAACCATACTCATCAACCACGACAAAGAGATGTTGCCTTTTTTCAAAAAAATCGATCAATACGCGATTAAGTGGCATGGTCTCAGGAACAAAATGGACATCAACTTTTAATTTGTAAAGCTGGTCATCAAATCTTTGTTCGGCTGCTGCAAGGAGCACCTTTTTGCGCATGATCATGCCGGTGACATTATCAGAATCGCCATTATAGACAGGAACTCTGCTATGACTCGTTAATCGATTGATCTGCATCATTGCATCTTTAACTGTTGACTGTTCATCAAGAGAGAAAGTGACTGTCCGTGGGGTCATAACCTGCCTGACAGTTTTTTGTTTGAGCTCGATGATATTACTGATAACTTTTTCCTGCGCTTCTTCGATATGACCCGATTCTCTTGATAAGGCCGCTATGGTCTGTATCTCCTCTGCAGAGATGTTGTCTTCGTTTTTTCCTGCAGGTATAAGTCTGGTGATAAAACGACACAATAGCACGATCGGTTTTAGAATAATAACCATTAATTGCAGTGGGCGGGCAACAACCGGTGCGAGCCGATAAGAAAAAGATACACCAACTGTTTTAGGAATTATCTCTGAAAATATCAGTATGGCCAATGTAAATGCGCCAGAAAATAAAAATACATTTTTATCGCCGAAGAGATTTGCTGCAGCAGCCCCTGCAACGGCAGCTCCAACAGTATTTGCAATAGTATTTAAGGTCAGGATTGCGGTAATTGGATCTTCTATATCAGATCTGAGATCTTGAAGGATGAGTCCTGACTGGGTATGTGATTTTTTTAACATTTCAACCTGACTTGTTGTCAGGGAATAGAGAACTGCCTCACAAATGGAGCAGAGACAAGATACGACAAGAGCAAGAGAAACTGAAATTATGAGGGTTTGTAACATTTTGATTAATTGTTGTAATAAATAAATTAGTGAATAAACATACTACTAGAAATAATTGCAGTTTAGCATGAATCGACCATTAGTTTGTAAGATAAACCGAAATAGTAAATTTGCCATTAAACGATTGATTTATAATAGTAAGGAACAGGTTGATGAAAAATACCAAGATAATTGTATCTAACAAAGCATTTCGCAAGTATAGCGGATCACTTGCTGTTACCCTTGTTGATGAACAGAAAAATATATCCTCTTTTCTCGATAAGCAAATTAAGAGACAAATAAAGAAAGTATTAGAGCTCGGCGACTTCAGTGGCAAGAAGGGCGAGTCTCTATTGTTGTATCCGTCTTCTTCTGGCATTAAAGGCAACGTGCCTGCAGAAAGATTGCTTCTGGTAGGACTCGGAGATAGTGGTGAAAGTAAACGGGCTGTCCTGTTTGACGATCTTAGAAGCAGCGGAGGTGTCATTGCCCAGACGGCAAAAAAAATTAAAGCAGCTGATATCATGATAGCATTACCCGATTACCTGAGTAGCCTTTCCTGTAATGGGGCTGAACAGATCGTTGAGGGAGTCCTCCTTGGTGATTACCAATTTGTTAAATACAAGAAAAACAGGAAACCGGATGAAGAATACTTTGGAATAAAAAAAATAACGGTTCTTTCCCAAAAGAATTTGAGCGGTGTAAGGAGGGCTGTTAAGCGCGCTCAATATGTATCTGAAGCAGCATTGTCAGCTCGTGATATGGCAAACGAACCCGGGAACAACTGGACCCCCCAGGATTTTGTCGACTTTGCCAAGCAGGTCGCCGGACAATCGTCTCTGAGGTGTAAAATTCTTAACAGGGACCAGATGAAAAAAGTGGGGATGGGCGGAATTCTTGCGGTGAGCCAAGGGACAGCAGTGCCACCCAAACTTGTCATACTTGAGCATGTCCCTCAACGCTATTCAAAAACGATTCTCCTGGTCGGCAAGGGCCTTACTTTTGATTCAGGAGGAATCAGCATCAAGCCATCTGCAGGGATGGAGGATATGAAATATGATATGTGTGGTGGCGCTGCAGTATTATCGACCATGCAGGCACTCGCTGTTGAGAAACCTGATGTAAAAGTGGTTGCTATTGTACCATCCTCAGAGAACCTGTCAGGATCGATGGCAGTTAAGCCAGGTGATGTCATAACACACTATAATGGGATTACATCAGAAGTAGTTAATACCGACGCAGAAGGGCGTCTCATTCTGGCTGATGCCCTTGCTTATGGGATTAAGAAATACAAACCTGATTGTGTGGTTGATCTGGCAACGCTGACCGGCGCGGTGATTATCAGTCTCGGACATCACCGGACCGGACTGATGAGTAATGATGATCGTCTTGCAGAAAAATTATCTGAGTCAGGGGCACTCTGTGGTGAGCCATTATGGCGTCTTCCACTGGGTGAGGAATACAGCAAACAGATTGAATCAGATGTTGCTGATATTAAAAATGTCGGTGGGAGAGAAGGTGGCAGCATAACGGCTGCCGCTTATCTGGAAAAATTTGTCGGAGATACTCCCTGGGCCCATCTGGATATCGCCGGCACTGCCTGGGATTTTACGAAAAAGACATATATTCCCAAGGGTCCATCCGGTATCGGAGTGCGTACCTTGATAGATTTCATTCGAAAATGGAAAAAAACGGTCTGAGCAATATCAGGTGAAAGCGGTAAGGCTCAGGAAACGAGTAATTTTTTTGATCCATCACCAGAGAAATAAATAGTAATGGCCCTGTTTCACTCAGGAGACAGGGCCATTACTTAACCTGATGACTTTTAAGCGTTAGAGCTTCTCGACGTTCTCGGCAGCAGGTCCTTTGGGGCCGTCTACTATTTCGAATTGTACACGAGCTCCTTCTTCAAGGGATTTGAAACCGTCACCTGAAATTGCAGAATAGTGAACAAACACATCTGAACCACCATCGTGCTGAATAAAGCCAAATCCTTTTGCGTCATTAAACCATTTAACTGTACCTTCTGCCATGCCATACTCCTTTGCTCTGCCGCCCCTTTTTTGAAATAGGGACTCAATTTAATAGGTGACTCGTAAAAACGAATCAAGAATTCAAGTTGCTATTGAGTGAGTCAGACGTTCAATCATAGAAAACTAAATGATAAAAGTTCTTATAAATTGATTGCTTACACTACTTAAATGGCAACAGATTTTTCTTAGCATAAGATTTTCATAAAGGCAAACCTTTTATTAGATAAATCAGTTAATTAAAAATAATAGGGTGGAATACGCCAAACAGTGCTTAAAAAAATGATTAAACAGATCGTAAATAGTAAATAGATGTGACCATAACAAGCAGAAGTTATTGATGTGGGATACGTTGATTTACACCATATCCAGCATAATGTTGATAGAAGAAACATTTGATTAGCTGAAACATCTACTGAGTAACAATAATTATCTCAAGGAACAATCTAGAATAGGAATACATGTGATTTACGATTTCCCTTTTAAATCCAGATATATTGATATTTCTGGCAGTAAAATGCACTATCTGGATGAGGGTGAGGGCCCCACAATAGTGTTAGTGCATGGAAATCCAACCTGGTCTTATTACTATCGCCACCTTATTCGCACCCTGTCGAAAACCTTTCGTGTGATAGCGGCTGATCATATGGGGTGCGGGCTATCCGACAAGCCGGAAAAGTACAGTTATACACTTGCAAAACATATTGAGAATCTCACCATATTGGCTGACTCGCTGAATCTCAGTTCTCTTTCTCTTGTTGTTCATGATTGGGGTGGTGCAATTGGCTTTGGATATGCTACCAGGTTTCCTGATCGAATCGATTCCATTGTTGTGCTAAATACAGCAGCGTTCAGGTCTCACCGAATTCCATTTCGCATACAGGTCTGTCGATGGCCGATAGCTGGGGAACTGATCGTAAGGGGATTAAATGGATTCGCCTGGCCCGCAACCTTTATGGCTGTAAAAAAACCGATGTCCAAAGAAGTGGTTTCATCCTATCTCCACCCTTATGACACATGGAAAAACCGAATTGCAGTGTATGGATTTGTCAAGGATATACCTCTTCATAAGGATCATGTATCTTACGAGACCCTGCTTTCAATAGAAAAGAGATTACCGGAATTGCGGGAACGCAGAAACCCTATAATGGTTCTCTGGGGTGGAAGAGACTTCTGTTTCAACGACCACTTCTACGATGAATGGCAGAAACATTTTCCAGATGCAAAATATCACTATCTGCAAGATTGTGGTCATTACGTTCTTGAGGATGGTCACGGTACGGTGGAACCGATCATTGAAGATTTTTTTAAAGACACGGTGTTAAAATAAGTCACCAAGCAAAATGCTGAATATTGCCCATAAATTATCTGAGGTTGCCTCCAAATACGGAGAAAAAACAGGTCTTGTCGAAGTCCGGAGCGGGCGCACTCTCTCCTTTGATGAGCTTGATTCACTCTCGCAACAGTATGCATCTTATCTTCATTCTCAGGGAGTACGTGCAGGAAAGAGAGTAATGTTGATGGTGAAGCCATCAGCAGATTTTATTTGTCTGACCTTTGCTCTCTTCAGAATAGGTGCGCCGGTTATTTTGATTGATCCGGGAATGGGGTATAAAAACCTGCTTAAATGTATTGCTGGCGTAAAACCAAACTATCTCATTGGCATTCCTCAGGTATTACTGTTCAAAATGATTTTCAGAAGAACGTTTCATACGGTAGAAAAGTCTTTCAGTTGTGGAAAAATCTTTGGCATTCCGGGTACTGATATCAGAGAAAATGCACGGTCGCCATTATCTCATCAACCTGTTTTTCAAGCTGACAACGATTCTCTTGCTGCAATTATATTTACTACAGGTTCCACCGGACCACCCAAAGGAGTTCGTTTTGAACACTCCATATTTTCTGCCCAGTTGAAGTATATAAAAGACTATTACCAGATTGGTCCTGATGATATCGATCAACCCGGTTTCCCGCTTTTTGGCCTCTTCTCCATTGCGCTTGGAGCGTGTGCTGTGATTCCTGATATGGATCCTTCACGGCCAGCCAGTGTTGATCCTGAAAAGTTCATGGCATCTATCCTGAAATATCAGGTTACTTATTCTTTTGGCTCTCCTGCAATCTGGAACGTTGTCAGCAATTATTGTATAGAGAAAGAGATACGATCCAGCCATTTAAAGAAAGTTTTGATGGCAGGTGCTCCTGTACCTGGTGAACTTATCAAACGCGTGTACAGCTTAATGGAGAAAGATGGTAAAATATTTACCCCATATGGTGCAACAGAGAGTCTGCCAATAGTTTCCATTGAAGGGACGGAGGTTTTGAATGAAACGTGGGCGCAGACCAGAAATGGTAAAGGTACGTGTGTGGGCAGACCGCTTCCTGGGATAGATGTTAAAGTCGTTGCAGCAACCTCAGATCGGTTATTATCGATTGATCACTGTACTGAACTGCCGGATAACAGTATTGGAGAAATTATTGTAAAAGGAGACGTTGTTACACGTTCTTATGAGAATAACCAGCCAGAAACAGATTTGAGTAAAATAAGAGATAAAGAGGGTTTCTGGCATCGTATTGGTGATGTTGGGTATTTTGATGACAGTAAACGGTTATGGTTCTGTGGGCGCAAAGCTCATAGAGTCAATACTCAAAATGGTATCATGGATACCATCCCGTGTGAATCCATAATCAACGAGCACCCATGTGTGTTTCGCTCGGCCCTTGTTGGGATAGATAGTGGGGATGGCTATGAAATACCTGCCATGATAGTTGAACTGATAAAAGAAAAGGATCGGAGTAATGACGTCGTTTTACAGGAGATACGCCAGCTGGCAGAGAAGCATAAAAACACCAGAGATATAAAACACTATCTCGTTCATACGTCATTTCCTGTTGATATCAGGCATAACGCCAAAATCTTCAGGGAGAAACTGAAAGTTTGGGCAGAAAAAAAACTGGCATAAAAGCAATGAAAAAGGTTCTGGTAACAGGTGGCGGCGGATTTGTCGGTTGTGCAATTGTAAAATCACTTGTAAAGCAGGAGTGTGAAGTCTTTGTTGTCGGGCGCAGCAAATACCCTCATGTTGAGAAACTTGGCGCCTCATGCCTGCAGGGAGATATCAGTGATAATGATTTTACCATGCGAAGCTGCAATGGTATTGATACTGTATTTCATACGGCAGCTAAGGCAGGTATCTGGGGGAGATGGCAGGATTACCGTAACACTAATATTACTGGTACAAAGAACATTGTCGATTCCTGCAGAGCTCATAACGTTGAGAACCTGATATATACGTCAACGCCATCGGTCGTTTTTGCAAATAAAGATATTGTCGGCGGAGATGAGTCCCTTCCTTATACCGACACGTATCTTTGTCATTATTCAAAAAGTAAAGTTGTCGCAGAAAAGTATGTGCTGGCGAACAATAGCAATAATCTCAGGACATGCGCTATAAGACCTCACCTTATCTGGGGGCCTGGAGATCCCCACCTTGTGCCGAGATTATTAGCAAAAGGAAAGAAGGGAGAGCTTAAAATAGTTGGATCCGGGTCGAACCGCGTTGATATCAGTTATATTGACAATGTTGTTCATGCTCACCTGCTTGCAGCAGAAAGTCTTCAAACGAACGGAAATGCAGCGGGGAAAGCCTACTTTATTGGACAGGAGTCCCCCGTTAATCTGTGGAAATGGATCAACGACCTGTATGGTGATCTGGGGATTCCTCAAATTACGAAAAGGGTGCCTTTTATGGCAGCTTATATGGCAGGTTTTCTTTTTGAACTCATATACCGGGTACAAAGAAATGAGAATGAGCCGAAAATGACACGATTCCTTGCCTTGCAGCTTGCTCGATCACACTATTTTTCTCACACTCGAGCATCCAGAGATCTTGGCTATAAACCTATCGTTAGTCTGTCGGAAGGGCAGAATAGATTATTACACTGGTTGAAAACAAATGATCCTCAATCGATTGTATAAAAGTATAACGTTACTTCTCATAATAAGCCTTCTCCAGGTTTTTAATCCTCGTTTGTCTCTCTCTTTTACCGTGGGTGAGGAACGAGAGCTTGGTGAGAAACTGCTCTATGCGGTACGTGCAACATTTCCAATTGTCGGTGAGCCTGATATCCATCAATATATCAACAATCTTGGTCGTGAAGTGCTTGCTGTTGCAGGTGTTCAATACTTTGATTACCGTTTTTATGTTGTTGAGAGTGAACAGTTTAATGCATTCGCTGCGCCGTCAGGACTGATATTTTTCTATACGAAATTAATTGAATCCATGAATAGTGAAGATGAGCTGGTATCAGTTCTTGCTCATGAGATCGGTCACGTCGTCAAGCGGCATCTTGCCTCAAGAATGCAGAAAGGGAAAATTGTTAACTTTGCCACGCTGGGGTTAGCCCTCGCAGCAATCGCCTTTGGCGGCGGAGGTGCTGCAGCCCAGGCACTTATGACCGGATCACTTGCTGCAGGACAGTCAGCCCAGCTTCATTTCAGCAGAGAAGATGAGATTGAGGCTGATCTTATGGCTTATAAATGGATAAATGATCTTCATAGAGATCCTAATGGGCAAAAGGAAATGCTGAAAACCATGCGGAGAATTACCCGTTACAGGATGGGGCAGGTTCCTCAATATCTTCTCACTCATCCAGACCCTGAAGCGCGGCTTGACTATGTGGAAGGACTGCTGGCCGCTGATAATAGAGATGCGCGAGAAAGAACCTCTGAAAAAGATTTCTCTTTTCTGAGGTTCAAGTATCGACTGATGACTATGGGCAAGGACAGCAAGGCGGCACGCGCCTATCTTGCCAGCAAGATGAGTGATTCCAGGTCATCAGAATTTGATGTCACCATGGCTCGTTATGGGCTGTCACAACTTGACCATAAAGAAAACAGTCTTGAGCGTGCACTCAAACAGCTCGACCAGGTTATTGAAAAACTGCCTGGCAGAGAAATTCTCTCCGTAGACAGGGCGATATTGCTCGCAGAAATGGGACAAATCGAAGAGGCGAAAACAATTTTGAAAAAGGTGGTCAGGAATGACCCGTTTAATATGCACGCATCCTATCACCTGGCAAAAATATTGAATAAAACTGGAGACACGGATGAGGCCCTGCAGTTGTTTTTTGATGTGTCTTATGAAATGCCTGAATATTCTACCGTATATTTTGAGATCGGTAAAATATATGCTCAAAAAGGCATGGAGATTGAATCGAGATTTTATCTTGGAAAGTACAACCTCTACGAAGGTAAATTAAAGCTTGCTGCTTCAAATTTTAAACAGGTCCTAAAAAGTGCCCAGAGTGATCAGAAGATGAAGGATGAAAGTGAGAAAATGCTCAGCCTCATCGAAAAGTTAGAGGATAATTGACCCGTCTTCAAGTGGGTTGTTTTCGTTTAAAATAAATCAAATACTCCTGATTGCCTTTTGGTCCTTTAATGGCTGAAGGTGTTACTCCGATTGTCTTTAAGTCAACTGATCTGCCAAACGCTTCTATCATATCTACAGCTTTCATGCGTAGACGTTCATCTCTGACAACCCCGCCCGTGCCTACTTCTTTCTTTGTCAGTTCAAACTGTGGTTTGATCAATGCTATGATCCTGCAGACAGAATGAAAGAAAGGGAATATCGGAGGGATTACCTTTTTGAGTGAAATGAAGGAGGTATCAAAAACGGCAAGATCGAGAGGCTGGGTAATATGCTTGGCGGAAATATTCTTTATATTTAATCTTTCTCGCACTGTGACGCGTGAATCTGTTCTTAATTTCCAGTCTAGCTGGCCATAAGCAACATCAATAGCAAAAACATGACCTGCGCCATGCTGGAGCAGGCAATCGGTAAATCCGCCGGTAGAAGCCCCGATATCCGCGCATACCCAACCGTGAGGTTTTATATTGAAATACTGAAGGGCTCCCTGGAGTTTGAATCCACCACGAGAAACATACGGCAGATCTCGTTTTATCCGGATGGTAGCGTCAGGGGGGTAGGTTATACCGGGTTTATCTGCAATTTCTTCTTCAACGTAAACCTTGCCTGCCCTGATTATCGTTTCAGCTTCTTTCAGGGAACCGGCCTGTTTGGTCTCAAGAAGAATATGATCAAGTCTTTTCTTTTTAGGAACAGCCACAACAGAAAAAACAGGAGTTACATCTTATCAAGTAATTGCTGGGCCTCGTCTGCCTCTGAGGATTCTTTATATGATGCAATTAGCTTCTGGTATAAGATTCGGGCGGTATCACTGTCATTGAGCTTTTCAAAAGCCATGCCCTGACGAAGCATCGCACCGGGGGCTTTGGGGCTTGTTGGGTTATTTGTTATTATATTCTGATAATCAAGAATCGCCTGATCATACTCTTTGAGAGCAAACAGGCATTCACCCATCATATACCTGGCGTTAATAGCTGCTTCGGAATTTTCCTGGTCTCGCGTGAGTTCCTCAAAGGCTCTATACGCTTCACGATATTTACCCTTTTGATAGAGATCACCTGCATTACCAGATGATTTACTGATCGTTTCTGGACTTGCTGCCTGGGGAGCAGGCTGACTGGTTGCTGCCGGTTTCGGAGCGGTTGCGACTGGACTGCTGGAAGATGTATTGCTGAATACTTTTTTCGTTTTGTCTGCCCTGATTTTTGCGGGAACACCGGAACTCGCTTTACTGGCGGCCTCCGCCTTTGCACGGGCAGCAGCTGCTGCCTTGGCCGCTGCATCTGCCTTGCGTTTTGCTTCTTCTACACGAGCGTTCTGGATAGCCTGTAAATTGTCCTGCTGTAGTTTAAGTTGTTGAGCCAAATTGTCAATATTACGATCTTTATTAACGATTTCCTGCTCAAGACGTTTCAGCTCAGCGGCACGTTTTTCTTCTTCAGTCTTGGCGTAACTTTTAAAGGCGTTCTCCAATTCCTTATTCTGTTCAGTCAACCGTCGATTGAGGTGTCCCGTTTCTTCAAGATCGCTTTTGAATTGCAGAAATTCCTGATAGAGTTGATCCATCTGGCTGGCGGATGATGCTTGCCGTTTTTGCAGATTATCAACGGTAACTGTTTCAAGTTCACTCACCTTCTTATTCAGCTGACGCAGCTGGTAATGTATCTGGTTGAGTTCATCCTGGGATGCACACTGGACAAGAAGTGGAGATACGGCAAGGGCGAATAAAAATGTCAGGGCTGATTTGTTCATAATAGATCGCATGTCGTTTTTTTTAATCTCTAGTTGTATTTTACTGCCCAGCGCGGGTACGTCTGACTGCCGGGAAAGGAAAATAGCATTCTTTGATAATTTCCGTTTTTCATTATTCCATAAATCTTGTGACCACCGCCATCTCTTTTTGCAAAAATAATTTGATTTCCATCAGGAGCCCAGGAAGGTGATTCATGATGGGTTTCATCCTTGGTTATCTGAACCGCAGAATTTTCTTGAAAAGGATTGAGTGTACACAGCTGATAAATACCGTTTCTCAAGCTGCTGTAGACCACTAGGTTCTCCTTCGGAGACCAGGCGGGCTCGGCATTTTCAGTACCTTCATATGTCAAGCGTCGAATTTTACCTGTCGCAATTTCCATAAGATAAAGCTGTGGTTTTCGACTTCTGTCCGAAACAAAAACGATATGTTTACCGTCAGGAGAATAGGTAGGTGATACATTAATTCCAGATTTGTCTGTTAATTGCTTTATAATTTCACCGTTACGTTTAATCAGGAACAGATCCGGGTTACCATTTTTGGATAGTGTTAAGATCAATTGTTTGCCGTTTGGAGACCAGGCTGGAGCAAGATTCATCCCCTTTCTTTTTGAGATAGCACGTGTGGTTTTCGTCTGCCTCAGGTCTGTAATGTAGAGATTCTGGTTACCGCTGTGGTATGATGAATAGGCTAAATGGGTGCCGTCGAACGAAAAGCGGGGCGAGACAACGAGATTTCGATGTCTGGTTACCTGCCTAAGTTTATTTCCAAGTATATCGGTGATAAAAATTTCCTTTTCGCGCTTGTCTGCCGGTTGCGAGACAAACGCTATCTGTGTTGATGCGATACCAGGCTTACCGGTTAATTCCTCTATTACCGCATCGGTAAATTTATAGACCATTTCATTGGTTTGCGATGAAGGACCTTTATAGGATTTTCCCATCAGCATGTCACCTGCTGAAACATCGAGAAGGCGCATTTCCATCTGTATCATGTCTTTGGAGATAGAGTATTGACCGATAACGGCGAAGTCTGCCCCGAGACTTTTCCATTCAGCACCATCACTGCCCACATATTCAGTCGTCGGAATTACCTCTATAATACCATGGAATTCAAGCGTATTTGTTAATGTCTTTGAGAGATTGCGACCGTACTGCTGTTTTACATTATTCAGGTCACTATTTTGGAACCATGGAACGGCGAATTTTATTTTTCGGGCTTCCGGCGAAGATATGTCAATGTAGGCCCGTTGAGCCAGCACATTGGAATGGATAACCAGGGTGGCCAGACAGATTAAAAATACTCTTAAAATGTAAAATGATTTCATAATAACGACACAAAGTTAAATTATTGAATACTTCCGGGTCTAAAGACTAAACCGATCTCTATCTGATTTTCACGGAGCGCTGCAGGAATAGGAGGCAGTGGATCAGCATCCTGCAAGGTTTTTCTGACATATTGATCAAAAGCGGAATCACCGGATCGTTTTTCAAAAAATTGTTTTATGATCTTACCATTTTTTGAAATAGTAACCACCACAACGGCCGATAAACCTACGTTCCAGTTCTTAAATTCTGGCAGCGACCAGTACTGGGTCACATGATTCATAATCGCACCGTGATATTGGGTGGAAAGCGCTGATTTTGCGCCCGACGAAGCTCCCGGTTTTGCAGTAGTAGTTTTGGTGCTGCTCCGCACCTGATTTCTGACAGCAGCCAGTTGCTGCTCGAGCAGCTTTTGTTGTCTTTCAGCCTCTTCCGCCGCCAATCGTGCCTGCTCAGCTGCGAGCTTTTCAGCCTTGAGCGCTTCTGCAATGGACTCTCGCTTCAGTTTTTCCAATTGTTTTTGTCTTTCAATATTCTGGTCAGGTTTTTTAATTATTTTTTTCTTTATTTTTCTTTTAAGAGGCTTGATCGAGACAGCCTTTACCGGTTCTACAGGAGGAGCCACTTTAACTGGTTCAAGGACTGGTGCCTGCTTCTCGGTTTTAAGCGGTTCTGGTTCTGGTTCAGGTTCGGGTTTTGGCGCCTGCTGCGTGGGCGGTGCGGCCACCTGTTCAGCAGCCGGTTCACTGAAATCTATGAGATTAACGGTATAGATATCCTCAAATTTGGGTCTTGGTTTCAATAATCCGGGAAGAAATATTATACTGAACGCAAGGAGTATATGGAAGCCGATAGCTAGGTTGAGAGGTATCGTCCAGTTGTTGTAACTATCGTATGTTAAACTAAACTGCTTGGCCACGATATTATTCTTTTTTATCTGCCGGTTGGGTTATCATACCGAGTTTATCAAAACCTGCTTTTTTAATATCAGCCATAACTGACACGACAATACCGTAGGCCACGGATTTGTCAGCTTTCAGATAAATCGGTTTTTCTTTAACTTCGTTGCCATATTTGCCGAGTTCCTGAAGAAGTACTTTTTGGCTGACCGAAAACTTGTCCAGACTGATTTTACCATCTTTGTCGATGGTAACAACAATTGGATTTTCTTCCTGGCGTAATGATTTTGCTGTTGTTTGTGGGAGGTCAACATCTAACCCCTGCGTCATCATCGGGGCGGTTACCATGAAAATGATGAGGAGAACGAGCATGACATCAACCAGCGGCGTAACGTTGATGTCCGCCACCAGATTTTTCCGGCCGTTGCCGTTTAGTGGTCCCATAATAATGTAGCGATTAAACTCTGCTTAAAAGATCTCGTTCAACGAGATTTAAAAAATCAGTTGAGAAACTCTGAACATTGTATTGAATATTTGAAAGCTTGTTAGAGTAGTAATTAAAAAATATCACCGCCGGTATGGCAGCTGCCAATCCGGCCGCTGTTGCTACCAGAGCCTCTGAAATACCAGGGGCGACAACTGCCAGAGAGGCTGATCCACGTTGTCCGATATCATGAAAAGAGACCATGATCCCCCAGACGGTACCAAAGAGTCCGATAAAAGGAGTAGCACTGCCTGTTGTCGCTAAAAAAGGAAGGAGATTGCCAAGTTTGTTAATCTGTTGATCTTCAGCCTTTCTCAGCGCACGTTTAAGATTATCCATGGTGGCAAGTTGCATCTCAAGTGTTTCTGGGGTCGAGCCTTCGCTTCTATTCCTGATCTTGTTGATTTTTTTCAGTTCGGAAAATCCTGTTGTAAAAACAGAAGCCTCTGGACTGAAAGTAAATTCTTCGGCAGCTGTATTGGCTTCGTTCAAATTGTTGGAAGTCCAGAAAGACTCAAGAAAGTCTTCCGAGTCCAGCCTGACATTTCTGAAGAGGCGAGCTTTCATAAAAATTATGGACCATGAAACGATGGAAAAAAATAACAGCAGAAGCATGACAAGCTGACCAACAGGACCAGCATGCAGGATCATTTGGGTAATTGATAGTTGCACAGTAAATTCCTTAAAAAAAACGACGAAACTGAAACAGAACGGTTATGTAAAATTCTGCAATAGAGTTTTACTCGGGCCAGCCAATTTTACCTTTTTTATCCAAAAGGTCAACTGCCCAAAATTATCAGAAATAATATGTTAGCTCAGTTGTTTATTTGTCTCAAAATAACGACATTCAGGGGGAAACAAGAGCGCATGAAAATTCTGTTTTGACGGCCATTTCCCCGTTCACGTGAGCAGTGCCTTTGAAAAAACAGACAGATGAAATTGTTTCGGTTAATTTCACCCGTAGCTGAATCGTTTCTCCCGGCAATACCGGACGTTTGAAGCGGGCTCCTATGATTTTTGTCAACACAGGTATCTGTTCTTGCCCTGACTTTTCTGCTTTTTGGAGGATCGTCGAGATGAGCAGCGCTCCAGTCTGAAAAATAGATTCACAGAGAAGAACTCCTGGCATAAGTGGTTGCCCGGGGTAGTGACCCTTGAAAATATCTAAATTTTCAGGTATTTTTTTCTCTGCAACAATGGAATGAGCAGTTTTCTCAATAATTTTGTCTACCCACAGAAAAGGGGGCCTGTGAGGAATTAAGGACGTGATAGTAGAATCATTCATTTTAGAGCCCTCCGGTAACTTCTAAAACGGCACCGGTGATATAGGAGGCTTGCCGGGAGGCAAGAAACATAACTGAACTCGAAACCTCTTCTACCTTTCCAAATCTACGCATCGGAACCATCTTTTTGTAATTACTTACCTGATCTTCAGATAAATCGTTGATGAAATCTGTGTCAATAAAACCTGGAGAAACACAATTAACGGTTATTTTCTTTCTTGCAGTTTCCTTTGCCAGGGTTTTGGTTAATCCTATTTGACCAGCCTTTGAGGCAGCATAATTTGCCTGCCCCTGAAAGCCAAGGTAGGAAACAGGGGATGTTATATTGATTATCCTGCCATATTTCTGTTTGAGCATTAATGGTACAACAGAGCGGCACATATTGAAAGTACCTGTCAGGTTTATGTCTATCACTGACTGCCATTGTTCCTGCTTCATAAGCGCTGTCAGGGCATCCTTTCTTATGCCTGCGCAGTTAATCAAAATATCTACGCAGTTATGTTCTGCTTCCACCTGCTCAAAAAAAGATTTAACGGACAATTCATTCGAAACATCACAACAGAAAAGTGAAATTTTATAGCCATTGGCGGAGCATTCTGCTGCAAATAGTTCAGCCGCGTCCCTGTTTCCTCCGTATATGCCGAGGACAGTTGCTCCCTGTTCCAAGAATGCGGAAGAAATGGCTTTACCAATTCCCCGGGTTGCACCGGTGACAATAACCTTTTGATCTGTAAAAAGATTCATCATTCTTCCTATTTTAAAGTCCCCTGACAAAACTGTCTACATCATTGGCAACGATAACACCGTAATTTATTGCCCCAAGCCATCCCGACATGATAATTCCGACTGATCCGACATGGAATAACCCATCAATTTCCTTAAATATTGAACGGGATATATCAAGTCCCTCAAATTTAGTGCCAAAGGATGACCCCTTGGTATGCAATGTGTAACGGTTAAAAGTTCTCGGGGTCGCAGCTTCGACCCAGTCGATTTTGGTTTTGACTTCAGGAATATAGCGTTGAAGGTCGACAATAGTGCGATCAATCATGCGTTGTTTGGAGGTCGTGTACTCCTGATCACTCATCTGTATCCAGTCATCGTATCTGCTATTCATAGACGCAACCACCGTGTAACGATTATGGCCAGGTCTCGTTTTAGGGTAATAGACAGAAAACGTTTTTGATCTGGTATTCACATCAAGAAGCTCTGAAGAATCAAATTCAGGGGATTGCGAGGTAAATATAAGATCGCCTATTTGATCTATTGAGGATTTCTCTTTTATGCCAATATAAACTTGAGCACTGGAATTATTAACTCTTATCCTGTCTGCTTTTTCAAGAAATGATTCTGAAAAATGGTCTCTTCCTGCGAGGTTGTAAATTGTATTGGTAATTCCACTGTTAGATACAATTGCTGATGATGATATGAAGGCACCATTAACCTCGATTCCTCTGACCCTTCCCTTTTCAATTACCACGTTGTCGACTTTAGCACGGGTGCAGATGGTGACGCCATTTTTCTCGAGTTCCTCCATCATCAGATTGATGAGCTTGTCTGTACCGCCTTCGAAGGTAAAAACCCCCTTATTCATGAAGTTTGAGAAGACAATACCGTAGGTGATTGCAGGATCATCAAGAGTAGAACCGTTTGCATAGGTTATCGGTTCCATCAGAAGTCGGTGCACGTCGCTTCGCCCGGGAAAGAATTCTTCGAAAAGCTCCTGTGTCGTCATTGCCTGATCATCATAAAAATTCATACTGGCAACCCGTTGAAAAAAACGTTCAATGACCGCTGGATCAATCGAGAATTTTTTTTCGAGAATTGAAGTAAAGTCAGATCTGTCAAAAGTCGTTTTCAAAGAAAACTGTGGATTGTCAAAGACGATGTCTTCCAGTTGAACAATGGAATCCATTATTTGACGATTCCAGTATTTCTTGCAGGTTTTAATCATCCCATAGGGAAAACCATGCAGAGAAATGTCAAATATATGCCCCTTTCTTTTGAACCAGGTCGCAAGCCCCCCCAGTCTATGGTGATGTTCCAGTAAAAGAACAGAATGACCGGCATTGGCCAGGCGATTGGCTGAAGTAAGTCCTCCAAGTCCTGACCCGATGACAATGACGTCGTATGAATTGTTAGCTTGTTTTAAAGATATTGGCATGTTGAATCATTTAAGCTGCAACTACAGCCTGGATAAAATGTGCTGGTTGACTATCGATACACCACTGAGCATCGAACCGATAATTCCAAGAAATCCCTGATCCGTCCCGGCGATAAAGAGATTGTCATACTCAGTCGTGCCGTTTTTGATCTTGTTGGGACTGCCATAGATTGCACCTTCGATTTTACCAGTATAGCGTTGAATGGTCAGCGGTGTAAAGGTGTCCTGAAAGGTTATCTGATCAGAAAATTTACCGATAATATTTTCAGCAATAGTCGAAGACAAACGCGCCTTTTTTATTTTTAACCTTTCATATTCATTGTGATCAGAGGATACAGTATGCCAGATGTCAAAATTGGCAAGATGTGTGGTGCGGACTTCTATAAAATCATTTGCATATTCAAGGCCTTGAAAATTGAAGGGTAGACAGATGACGCCACTGGTTAAGTCTACACTTTCATCTGGTTTTTTGAAAGAGAACCGGTTCGAGGTATTAAAAAATATACAGGTTCTGTCTGGTGGAAGACTGGCACGCATCGAACCTTGAAGCTGGAATATGTTTTCAATAAAGCCAAGTCTTTTTGTTTTTGTCAGGTCCGGCTTACTGCCTAACAGCATACTGGTTTCTTCTGAGCCTATCGTGCTGACCAGAAAATCACAGGTTATTTCTTCATCATTTTCAAGAATGGCAGAGTACACTGATCTGTTCTTGCAGGTAATTCGCTTAACCGGTGATCGCAGCCTGATTGTACCACCAAACCGTTCATATTTTTCAAGAAGAAGGTCCAGGAACTTTTTGATCGATCCCTGGGGTCGAAACATTCCTTCCTGGAAAATTGATCGGAACATGATAACAAATTGACTGAAGTCGATATCATCTTCCCAGCTTGAACCATAATAAAGGAGTGGACACAAAATCATATCGACAAGGCGCTGGTCGTCGATAAAAGAATGCAGGACCTTTCTTGCAGATAAATAAGGGGCAGGGCGGAACGGGTCATAGCCGTTTATATGGTTGACAAGATGTGAAAACCCATCTGAAACTGCATGGTATTTGGTGTCAATTTCATTGCGTAATTCTTCAAAATCATTTGAAAAAACTAGAGAGTGATCAGCAGAGAAATAGACCTCACTCTTCATCTGCTGATGGAATCCTATTTCTTCTCTGCGGATTTTCAACTGACGCAGCAATCTATTAAGCGGTGCTTTCTTAAACGACTTCGGGGCGAAATTGGTTATCGCATGGAGGCCGGTTTCAAAAAGGCGATTATTACGGTAATAATAGGAGTTGAGGCCTCCCACTCGAGAATGTTTTTCGATAAGGAGGACATCATCGTTGAATCTTGCTAATCGGATGGCTGCGGCAATTCCGGACAGCCCAGCACCAATGACAAGAAACTTGGCGTGCACGAATTAAGCGTCTTTCAGGAGAGGCTCTAGATAATTTACGCAACTGGTTA
The DNA here is from genome assembly GCA_963776075.1 of uncultured delta proteobacterium. Classification (GTDB taxonomy): domain Bacteria; phylum Desulfobacterota; class Desulfobulbia; order Desulfobulbales; family Desulfocapsaceae; genus MADRE3. Next base: position 49,740 of record CAVZLG010000001.1, on the reverse strand, counting down.
ACGTTGCAAGTTGCGGGTAATCCTCTTCAGGTACCTGTAATTGATAACGTTTTCTCAATTCCATAACGATATCAAGAAAATCCATAGAGTCCAGTTCGAGTTGATCACGCAATGGTTGATCCGGATCTAGATTGTCGAAGTCGGCATCTTCATCGATATCTTCAATAATCTCTATAATAACGTCTTTTATACTATCACGTGTCATTTAGATCTCCAGCGACCAGTGAATTGATTTATCTTGCAATGAAAGCCCTGTTTAAAAGGGAATCAAATAGTTTTTAGCAAAACTGCCTGTATAACACAATTTGAAAAACATTATCATAATTATTTTGTAATTTGCTTAAAAAATTATGATCTTTGGCTGAGTTTTTGAACGATAACCGTGGAATTGATCCCAATCATCCCGAATGAATTATTAAGGATTGTTGAAACTGAATCACATTGAACTGGAACGTCGCAGACGAGGTTGGGAAGGGCACACTCCGGATCGAGTTCTGTTACATTGATCGTGGGATGCACAAGGTTATCATTAAACGAAGGAAGGTTTGCGGCAAGCTCAAGAACACCTGCAGCACCCATTGCATGGCCTATGATGCTTTTTGTGTTGTTGATATAGGTGTTGGGGCAGTTTTTAAAAACGTTTTTAATTGCCTTGCACTCTTCAATGTCTCCCTGTTTGGTCCCTGTCGCGTGGGTAGAGACAATATCAATCTGTGTTGGTTGCAGGCCCGCACGCTCTAGCGCAAGATTCATGCACTCTACCTGCCTTTCGGCCAGTGGCAGGACAAAGTCTGCTGCGTCTGAGTTCATTGCATAACCAATAATCTCGCCATACGTTTTCGCGCCTCGAGAACGCGCGTTCTCAAGCGTTTCCAGGATGTAGACACAAGCTCCTTCGGATATAACGATACCGTTTCTGTTCATGTCAAATGGTTTGCTGGCTTTCCGCGGGTCATCATCTCTGCCGAGAGCACCCTGGGCCTTGAAGCTCGCAAATATGCCAAATGAACCGGTTGATTCAGAGACACCGCCGGCAATTGCCATGTCTACTTCTCCAAGACGGAGCATCTGTACCCCTTGAATTAATGAAGCATTGCCGGCAGCGCAGGCTGCGCCGATAGAATAGTGAGGTCCGGTAATGCCAAGGCTCAAGGTGATCTCGCCTGCAGGGTTGTTGAGAACCGTTCGAGGGTTATGGTGATGCGTCCAGTAATCAACATTGTAGTCAAATGTTTTTATGTTATATATCTCGTTTTCGGTTTCTACCGTGCCATGTTCTGTTAGACCAATATAAACTCCGGTCCTTGATTTCTGGTAATGGTCAGGGGAAAGTTTTGCATCCCCAAGTGCTTCGTGAGCACAGTAGACTGCAAGGCAACCTGCACGTGTTCCTCTTTTGTTCTCTTTTTTCTTGCGATATTTTGTCTCATCAAACGTACACAGTCCGGCCGGTGCTTTGCCAAAATATCTGAGGTCGATTTCCTGTATGTTGCTTTCACCCTTTAAAACTTTTTGACGAAATTCAGGAAGGTTATCTGCATTGGGGGAGGCGAGGCCAATACCGGTAATTACAATTCTTTGGTTATCTGGGAGCATAATAAGATGTTACGGCTTATAAAGTTAAAAAGTTAATAAAGTGCAATTAATTTTCTTGTGAGCCATTTGCAAAACGTTCCTTTCGTTCAACCTCAGCGTTATGCTCAAAATTTTATCCTCGGAATATCACTTATATGCCTCCGGTAAAATTTATCGCATGCCTTGATATTGAACGAAAATCTTCATTTTGCAAAAGGCTCTTGTGGCAATGAATATACAAAAACAGCTACTTTCTATGATACTTTTTAAAAATAAACAAGTATATCTGTCTAGAATAAGGGTCTGAGTCTCAAAATAAAGTCGAAACCTTGTTTTTTACAAATCGAGCAAGGATATGAGGCTGATATCGGCTATCCAATCCTGTAATACTGAAATTACCCCCAAAATCTTGACCGTTGCTCATAGAAATCGTAACCTTAAAATAGTGTACCCGTTCAGAAGGAACTGGAGGTTTCTGGAAGATTTTCGTGCAGGGGATAATCGAAAAGAAAGGATTTGGATGAAATCAGCTCCCAAAACATATCGCAATGGAATTTTCTTAATCGTTGAGGAACGGTCATGCCCAATCTACCGTGCCGGGGACGAGTTGAAGGTCGAGGATTTCAGTTTATCCGTATCTGACTATAAACCAGGCTGTCTCCAGCTCTCGAACGATTTGTCTGAGATTGTAACATCAACAGAGGGCTTTAGTAACATACCGACAATGGGAAGAAAAAAATCGCGGTTTAATTGCGGTGGTTGCCAGGGACAAATTTCATTTGAGTATAAGAAAGAAAAAGATTTTGCAACCGTGCAGATGAAATTGTTGAAAGAGACAGAAGAGCGAAAAAAAAAGAAACACCTGGCAAAGTTTTTCAGCGTGTTAAGGAGCCTCAAAATATTTGATTCTCTTGATGATGAAAGCCTAAGTGAGCTCACTGTTTTACTGGAGTTAAAAACAATACCCATTGGTAAAACAGTGATTGGAAAGGACGAACCAGCAAGACATTTGTATATAATACTATCTGGAGAAGTAGAGGTAAAAGAGCATGGTGCTGGACGACTTGGTGTTTTAACAGGAGGTGATATCTTCGGTGAAATGAACCTGTTGTCAGGAGACCCGGTAAGAAACTCGGTTCATACGTTAACCAATACCCAACTGGCATTACTGAGTACTAAAAATTTCAAACATATACTTAAAAATTTACCGATTTTACAATTATTTATGTTCAAGTTGTTTATTGACAGGGCTCAGGCTATAACGCTGCAGTCAGGAAATATTACCTCCGGAATGACTGGTGAACTGTCAGAGATCGGTGTTGTCGACTTATTACAGCTTATTAATTCATCAATGAAAACAGGTGTTGTCGAGTTTTCCCTTGATCAGGGAAAAGCCATGGTTTTTTTTAATGAAGGTGAGATTATATATACTCGTTTTCTTAAACTTCGTAATAAAGATGCGCTTTATGCCCTGATGAGTCAGAAACAAGGCCTGTTCAGTTACAGCAAGGGTATTCCCGAAGAACTTTGCAACCTCCCTCCAATCGGCGGTTTTATGGGATTAATGATGGAAGGCGTTCAGAATATTGATGAGAGCGACTGAAAGACATCCCCCTCCTTAAAACACAGATTACAGTGACCGGTATTACCTCTTAGCCCTAGTAAATTTGAGGTTACTACAATTTCCTTTTTCAGGTGTCTCCTTCGGCTATCATTGACCACGTCAAATGTGTTTGAGTGGAAGAGACGCTAAGTACGAGGGTAGGTTAAACTGCCTGCAGCGTTGATAGGTGGCGGATCAGTTAAACAAGACCATTAGCATATCTCACGGCGGTAAGATAACATCCGTGTATGTCTTCGGAAGATATTCCAAGCGCCGTACATTGTTTTCCAATTTTAGATTGCTGATCCCGTTCAAATGCTATTGCTACCTGCAGAAATGGGGCACACATCCCTGTTCCGTTTAACAAGGCTGACTTGATGTGATCACTGATTGGTAACTTTTCCATGACCTGATTCATAGGTGTGCTGAGCATCGTATCCAGTGCTGAAAAGAGCCCCATCATGAATAGTTCAGCTGAATATGAGGCATGAGTGCTTGCTTCACCAAGCAGTTCACAGAGTTTGGCTCTCACCAGGACAAGTCTCACCAGTTCGTCCGGCTTATCAGAAGAGAATTCTGAAATTATTACTAACATCAGGAAGCGGCGAAGTTCTTTTTCTCCGAGATAGGCAATGGCATGTCTGACTGTCTTCACTTTCTGTAAGCGATAAAAATAGGCGGAATTAAGAAAGCGTAATAATTTATAACTAATGGCAATATCGGCTGAAATAATATCATGCAGTTTGTTGAGGGTTGTCGTTTTTTTAGAAACCTCAGACAATAACCTCAGCATGTTGATCTTGGCTGAGGAAAGCTCTTCAATACCAATTCTCTCAGGTTTGCTGAAATAGTATCCTTGGAAATATGAAAATCCGAGTTTCAACGCCAGATCAAATTCTTTTCTTGTTTCAACTTTTTCTGCGAGTAATTTAACGTTGTAGGATGAAAGTTTATTAATGGTTTCAAGAATTGTGTCCAGTGGCGTTAATCTTACATCGATTTTTATGATATGAGCCAATTCAACAAGAGGAATAAGCTTCCGGTCAAAAATAAAATCATCAAGAGCAATACGATATCCCCTGGCTTTCAAATCGCGGCAGACGGAGAGAACTCTTTCGGTAGGTTTTACGTCTTCAAGAATCTCGATAACGAGAAGGGATTCAGGGAATGAGGAAGGAATCTTCTTTTCGATGAGCTCCTGGGTGAAATTTATAAAACAGGGCCGATGGCTTGAGATTTCCTCTATATCTTTTGTCAAAAATGCGCTTGATAATAAATTAGTTGTGGCCCTGTTGCCACTGACATTTGACAGTGCATAATCATGAGCTCCCCGATAGAGGAGTTCGTAGGCAAAGAGCTTCTGGTGTGCATTTAAAATAGGTTGCCTGGCTATATACTGTTCCATAAAATGATTTCGAGATAAAAACCTGTGTGTAACTACCCATTTCTTAGTTTGTTAGCAAAATAACGTCGCAATAATTTTTGGGAAGCAGGGGGGATCCGAGAAAACTGAGCCGCGAGAGTCTCCCCTTTAATCCTCAGGACAACGGCTTTGGCCTCAATCGGATTTTCGGGGTCATCAGTGTCGATTGTAAGCAAAAAAACCTCCATGGGATCCATACCTGGATATACATTCCTCAGGGCACACCCACCGGTCGAGATATTCACAAGCAGGGCACTTCCTTCTTCATAAGCAGTTTTGAATTTGACTGGTATTTTAAAGTCACCATATCGAAATTCTTTTCGCCGTGATTTCATTTTAGCGTCCAGTACTACTCCTTGGGGGTCCCATAAAAAGTAACGGTGCTGAGATGCTAACAATAAAAACATCATGTTTTGTTGATTGTATTACAGTTTTTTACTCAATGTCAAAAGGCACCCGGTAATATCTTATAAATATATGATTTGCACCAACATGAATCGATAAATGTTGAGCTTTTCTCTTCTGAGATGCTGCAATATAAAAGAAAAAAGATGATGCAATGATGCCGTCTGGAAAATAACTTGCTAACGATTTGTTGCATCTGAAAATATACGAAATATTGTAATATGGAGTGCGATGAATAAAACTATCTGCGATAAAATAAATACTATTAAAACACTGTAAATAGGTTTTTTCTATCTCGGATCGTTCAGGTTTTAATGATTGTTAATGGTTGTTTGGTGAATATATTTTTAAAATTAAATTTTCACCTAACATAATTGTCTTGACAGCAGGCTGATATCTGATGTATCAGATACCTTAGATAGTTATAACACACCTGAGACAATGGTGGAAAATACCCTGCGATTTAGAGGGGAAGAAAACATATACGGAGGCAAGACAATGGCTAAAATTAAAATGACAACAGAGGAAGCATTTGTAAAAGTACTCCAAATGCATGGAATCGAGCATGCCTTTGGCATCATAGGTTCTGCGATGATGCCTATTTCAGATCTCTTTCCCAAGGCTGGAATCACTTTCTGGGATTGTGCGCATGAATGTAATGCAGGCATGATGTCAGATGGTTACAGCCGGGCTTCAGGAAAGATGTCAATGATGGTCGCCCAGAACGGTCCTGGAATCACAAACTTTGTCACGCCTGTTAAAACAGCTTATTGGAATCACACCCCGCTGCTCTTGGTTACGCCACAGGCAGCAAATAAGACAATCGGGCAGGGCGGTTTCCAGGAAGTAGAACAGATGGCCGTATTTAAAGATATGGTAGCATATCAGGAGGAGGTTCGTGACCCATCCCGTATGGCTGAAGTTCTTAACCGGGTCATCATGAAGGCAAAACGTGCTTCCGCACCGGCCCAGATAAACGTGCCAAGAGATTTTTTCACGAAGGTTATCGAGATAGATCTTCCTGCTATTGTTGATTTTGAACTGCCAGCTGGCGGAGAAAAAGCTTTGGATCGTGCAGCTGAACTACTTTCCACCGCTAAATTCCCTGTGATTCTTAATGGTGCAGGTGTTGTGCTCGGTGGTGCAATCAAGGACTCAATGGAACTCGCAGAACGTCTTGATGCTCCTGTCTGCTGTGGTTATCAGCATAATGATGCATTTCCTGGAAGTCATCCTCTATCAGCCGGTCCGCTTGGTTACAATGGCTCAAAAGCCGGTATGGAGCTTATTGCCAAAGCTGACGTTGTCCTGGCCCTTGGAACCCGGCTCAATCCATTTTCAACCCTGCCAGGGTATGGAATAGATTATTGGCCTACTGAGGCAGCAATCATCCAGGTAGATATCAACCCGGACCGAATCGGTTTGACAAAACCGGTAACTGTTGGAATTGTTGGAGATTCCAAGAAGGTGGCACAGGGGATTATCTCCCGTCTTTCAGAAACAGCAGGAGATTCCAACCGACAGGAACGAAAGAATACAATTGTAGAAACGAAAGCGAACTGGGCAAAAGAGCTTGCGGCAATGGTGCACGAAGATGACGACCCTGGTACGACGTGGAATGAACGGGCGCGTAATCGTGAACCCCAGAAAATGTCACCGCGTCAGGCATGGACCGCAATTAAAAAGTCAATTCCTGAAGGTGCGATTCTTTCCTCTGACATTGGCAATAACTGTGCAATTGGAAATGCATACCCAACATTTGAAGAAGGGCGCAAGTACCTTTCTCCCGGCTTATTCGGGCCATGTGGATATGGTTTTCCTGCTATCTGTGGGGCGAAAGTAGGTCGCCCTGACGTTCCTGTAATTGGCATGGCAGGTGATGGTGCATTTGGTATTTCCATGAATGAGATGGTTTCCTGCGGTCGTGACAGCTGGCCGCCAATTACGATGATTGTTTTCAGGAATTATCAGTGGGGTGCTGAAAAGCGCAACACCACCCTCTGGTATTCAGACAATTTTGTTGGTACTGAGCTCGACACACATGTCTCTTACGCAAAAATTGCAGCGGCCTGCGGAGTCAAAGGCGTACAAGTGGACTCCATGGACGACCTGACTGCAGCGCTAAAAGAAGCAGTGCGTGCACAAATGAACGATGGAGTCACCACCTTTATCGAGGTAGTACTTAACCAGGAACTGGGTGAACCTTTTCGCCGTGATGCCATGACGACCCCCGTCGTTGTTGCCGGCATTGACAAGAAGGATATGTGTGTGCAAAAAGGTGCGTGAGAATAAATCTCAGGTATGAAGGGTATATGTCTGTATATAGGTCTTTATTTTTTATTCAGATATTACTTTCATACCAATCTTTAATCCTGTTTAAACAGGTCGCATCTCTCCTGTGGGACATTTATTTAACCGACATGAGAGATGCGAAATACTTTAACGATAGAATAACACTCGGTCATGTGCATTGACTGACTACCCGTCTAACTGAGAGGAATAAAGGTCATGGGAGAAACAAACTGGCTTGAATATGATGTGGAAGAAATGGTCAAAGGTGATAAGCAAAATATATGGCACCATTTGAAACCGCACAAGGTCTTTGAGCACCAGGAGCAGATGGTGGTTGTAAAGGGTGATGGAATTGTTATCACCGACATCCGCGGCCGCGAATATATCGATGTTACATCAGGCGGTGTCTGGAGTGTAATGGTTGGCTACGGTCGAGAGTCAATAGCCAAAGCTGTCTATGACCAACTGGTGAAAATGCCCTATTTTGCTGGCGCTTTTGGTAACATCCCGGCAATTAAATTTGCTGAGAAGTTGCTCGAGAAACTTCCACGACTTGACAAGGTCTACTTCTCAAATAGTGGCTCAGAGGCAAACGAAAAAGCATTTAAACTTGTTCGCCAGGCGTCTCATGTTTCTCCAGAGCGTAAAGGAAAATTCAAGATTCTTTACAGGGACAGGGATTACCACGGAACGACCCTCGGTGCAATGAGCGCAACCGGACAGATCCAACGTAAGAAGGATTTTGGTCCCTTCCCTGAAGGATTTGTGGAATTTCCGAATTGCTGTTGTTACCGGTGCCCGTTTGACAAAACCTATCCTGGCTGTAACATCGAATGTGCCCATGCCATCGAAGACGTTATTGCCAGAGAAGGAGCTGATACTATCGGCGGACTTATCGTTGAACCAATTGTGGCAGGTGGTGGAATTATCCCTCCGGTCAAGGAATATTATCCAATTGTCCAGGAAATCTGCAATAAACATGACATATGGCTGATTTTTGATGAGGTTGTCTGCGGTTTTGGCAGAACCGGTAAATTCTGGGGCCACGACCATTATGATGTGGATCCTGATATTGTTACTATGGCAAAGGGGTTGGCGAGTTCGTATGAACCACTGTCAGCAACGGTGGTGAAACAGAAAGTTTTTGATTGTTTTCTCAATGACCCTTCAAATCCGGATACTCGCTGGAACTTCTTCCGAGATATCAGTACGTATGGTGGCTGTGCTGGGCCAATGGCTGCAGCACTTGAGTCAACAAGAATTATAGAAGATGAAAATCTGCTTGAAAACTGCCGGGTCGTAGGAGCGTACCTGTTGGAAAAATTAAATGAATTGAGAGAATTACCTCTTGTTGGTGACGTCAGAGGAGTAGGCCTTTTCTGTGGTGTCGAGTTCGTTCGAGATAAGAAAACAAAAGAGCCGGTTTCAGAAGAAGAGATGGCGAAGATTATTGGCAATGTAATGGCAGAGAATGTTATTGTTGGCAGGACAAACAGCAGTTTTGACGGACTCAATACCGTTATGAATTTTGCCCCCTCACTTATCATTACCAAAGAACAGGTTGATATCGTTGTGGCAGCAGTACGAAAGGCTATTGAGAAAGGAATCTGATTGAAAACAGCTTCGTCTGTTTTAACAGTTCCACTCACAGAATATAATTGAAAATATAATTTAAACTGTCATGGAGGTGAATCGTGAAGGTTGGAATCTTAAAAGAAATTAAGGTAATGGAAAAAAGGGTATGCATGGTGCCCTCAGGTGTTGTGACGATGATCGCTAACGGTCACGAAGTCGTTGTCGAAACCTCAGCTGGTGCCGGGGCAGGTTTTCCAGATTCTGAATATATCGATGCGGGTGCAACCATCGTTGACACACCGGCAGAGGTGTATGGTTCTTGTGATATGGTGATGCATGTTAAAGAGCCCCAACCGTCTGAATATGACATGATACGTGAAGGCCAGATCGTCTTCACCTATCTGCATCTTGCCGCTGACGAGCAGCAGACCAACGCTCTGATCAAGGCAAAATCGGTTAATATCGCGTATGAAACTATTGAGAAAGTTGATGGTTCACTTCCGTTACTTGTTCCGATGAGTGAGGTGGCAGGTCGGATGGCAGCCCAGGAGGGCGCAAAGTACCTGGAGATGCCGCAGGGAGGTCTTGGTGTTTTACTAGGTGGAGTGAAGGGTGTTGCACCGGCGACGGTTGTTGTCATCGGTGGAGGTGTTGTTGGCATCAACGCTGCAAAAATGGCAGCCGGTCTTGGTGCGCAGGTCTATATTCTTGACACAAATCTCGAACGACTTGCATACCTTGATGACGTTATGCCTGCCAATGTTTTTCCACTCATGTCTAACCCTGCAATTTTGAGAGAGTACGTTATCAAGGCGGATCTGGTTATTGGAGCAGTTCTTATTCCGGGTGCCAAAGCTCCCAAGCTTATCACCAAGGATATGTTGAAAGAGATGAAGGATGGATCCGTAATCGTTGATGTGGCGATTGACCAGGGAGGCTGTATTGAAACATCCAAGGCAACAACGCATGCAGATCCCACCTATGTGGTAGACGGCGTCGTCCATTATTGTGTAGCCAACATGCCGGGAGCGGTTGCACGTACATCAACTGCCGCCCTTACCAATGCAACCCTGCCTTATGCAATTGAAATTGCTAATAAAGGTTGGAAAAAAGCGATGCAGGAAAATAAAGAGGTAAGGCTTGGTGCGAACGTCATTGATGGCAAGATTACTTACAAGGCTGTCGCGGATGCGTTTGACCTTGATTATACACCTGTTGATGATTTTCTATAACATTTGACGTAATAAACCTTATACGTTTCAGGTTAATGGGAACGTATAAGGTTTGAAATTCAGTTCAAACGATATTCTGAGAATTGTTCAGAATCCTCTCCGGCATTACCTGGTGATGCGTGCTGTAAATGACTGGCCGCTTGACATAAAGATGAAAGGCGGTATCCTTGCTATTTTGTACTGAAACACATTAAATGTAACCAAAAATTTGAGTACACTATTATAATATGGTTGGCACACTAGAATACGCATCGTTAAGTGAACATGTATATCTGCATCTGCGTCGGCAGATGAACAGCGGCGGGTTGACCCCTGGATCGACTATCAACATTGGAGAAATCGCTGAACAACTTGGTATCAGCAAAACACCTCTGAGAGATGCACTGATTCATCTTGAATGTGAAGGGTTCGTAACGATCCTGCCTCGACGGGGTGTGTTAGTGAACGAACTTACCATTGAGGAGGTCAGGAGTGCATACGATTCTATCGGCCTTGTTGAGTCCCATCTCATAACTGAAAACATTAAGAATATAACTCCGTCACTTATTAAAAAACTCGTAGCGCTGAATAAAAAAATGAACGCTGAGATTACATCAGGCGATTTTTCCAACCTCTTTGAGAGTAATCTCGAATTTCACAACACCTACCTTGATATTTCTGATAACACCATGTTGAAGAAATTCATTTTGCCAATCAAGCATCGGCTCTATGATTTTCCAAGGCATAATTTTATTGCTGAGTGGGAATTGCGAAATTGCGTTGAACACGCTCGATTCATTGATTACCTGAAACAAGGTGATGGGAAAGGTGCTGCACGTGTGTTAAAAAATGAACATTGGTCTTTTGAAACTCAGAAAGAATATATATATCAATTTTATAAAATGAAATAAATTCTCTAAATTGAACGCCTGATTGCCATAGCATTAGAATTCGATGCTGTTATAGCGATTTTAGTTAACATGTCTTCCAATCAGTGATGCATGAGAGAAAAAAGAATTATTGACACACCTACTGATGTCTGATACATCAGGGCTCAGTCAGGTAAAACCTTCAGTTCCAATACAAACATTCTGTTTAATAATATGGTTGAAGATTATTGGAGAAGCACATGATGCGAGAGTTTCATCTGGTAACAGTTACCCCTCCTCTATCTTTTCATAGAATCCATATTTTTCTCGTCTTTTAGGCTGAGCGTTTTACGATGTATTCTTGCAAATCGTCTGAAGTAAAATAAGTAAGGAGGTCTCCAAACGGACATATCTCAAGACAGAAGCCCACGTCAGTTACAGAATAGGGTAGATGAAATGAATAATATGAAATAGAGTGGTGGTTGAATTATCTCTTAGAGAGAATTCCATTTAGTCCAGCACCAATCTCAATGTATTAAGTATTAGACTCGATTAAAGATTGACCGTTCAGGTTAAGCTTTACAAGTTTCATTGTTACCAGATATTAAAATCAGTTATCAGGGGAGAAATCGTGAGTATTGAGCTTATAACCTTTTTGTATTTTGGCTGCCTTTTTATTGGATTATTTCTCGGATTACCTGTTGCGCTCGGGCTAGGGGGAACTGCAGTTATCTTTGCAGCCATACTTGAACCCCGTTCTCTTTTAGCCATTCCCAGTGCCTTTTATTACACTCCCTGGAATGGTGTTCTGGTTACCGTTCCCCTGTTTTTATTTATGGGAAGTCTTATTCGCTTCTCAGGTATCGCAGAGGCTGCATACGATGCGGTTTATAAACTGATTGGCCACATTCCCGGCGGGCTTGCAATGGGGACGGTTAAAGTTTGTACTATATTTGCCGCCATTACTGGTATCACACCACCGGCGACCATCACCATGGGCCAAATTGCTTATCCCTCTATGATGAAATACAAATACAACAGGGCGATAGCAATTGGTTCAATTGGTGCCGGTGGTGCCCTTGGTGCTCTGATACCACCAAGTGTTCCGTTCATTTTTTATGGACTTCTAGCAAAAGTATCCATCGGAGGGCTTTTTTTAGGGGGCCTTATACCCGGACTAATGCTCGCCTCATTTTATATCATCTATATTGGTATCAGGTGCAAAATACAGCCGCATATGGGACCGGCGTTGCCAGCAGATGAAAAATTTACAACCCGCGAAAAAATTCAGGCCTTGTTTAACATATGGCCATTCATGGTTCTTATTCTTCTCGTCCTGGGAGCAATCTGGGGTGGTATAGCTACTCCATCTGAAGCTGCAGCCTTCGGAGCTACCGGTGCCTTCGTTATCAATATTATCTACCGTAAACTGACCTGGCAGGTATTGAGAGACTCGCTTGAAACGACTGTTAAGCTAACCGGTATGGGACTCTGGATTCTCATCGGAGCCAATATTTATTTAAATATATTTAACTCTTTAGGGTGCCAGGAATTGGTAACCTCGTTGGTTCTTGGAATGCCTGGTGGGCAGAATGGTATTCTGCTGATGATGATGTTTATTATCCTGCTCCTTGGCATGGTAATGGATGACTGGGCAATCATCATGCTCTGCACCCCACTTTATATTCCAATTATCAATGAACTCGGAATCGATAAGCTCTGGTTTGGTGTTCTTTTTATAGTGAATATCCAGATAGCCTATCTTACACCGCCTTTTGGTTTTGTGCTTTTCTGGTTGAAGAGTGTGCTGCCACCTGACGTGAGCATGGGGGACGTCTATAAGTCAGTCGGGCCATTTATCATGCTCCAGCTTCTCGGGCTCACATTGATTTTCATTTTTCCTGAGATTGCCACATGGCTTCCTGAAAAGTTGAAATAAAGGTGAATAATATAATTTGTATCACGAAACGTGAACTTTAATAGTGTACTAAGATCCTCTGGAATTTCAGGTACGATATAACCAGAGAAGATTGAAATATTTGGTGGGAGGAAAAAATGAAACTATGGAGTATGACAGAAAAAGCCATTGATTTTATTGCCGAAGCGATGGGAAGAATTGGCTGGGTTCTGCTTCTTTACTGTATGATCCTGGGTGTTACTGACGTATTTTTACGATATGTTTTAAATACTCCCTCCTTGTGGATTTCAACAACTGTTCAGGTTGCCATGGTACTCATGGCCTGTGTAGGTGGGGTATATGCCTTAAATGATGATGCTTTTGTAAAACTGGATCTTTTTTATGCCAATTTTACTCCACGTAAAAAAGCCATATGCGATATCATTACTGTAGTTTTTACTTTCCTGTTTTTGGCTGTTTTAATTTGGAAAGGTACAACAGCTGCATTATTGTCTGTTAAATTGAAACAGGTTACTCCAACAAGCATTCCCATACCGATTTATCCGTTGAAAATATTTATACCGATATCCGGGGTAATTATGATGCTGGTAGTTATCAAGAAACTTGTACATGATATTCAAACAGTGATATCAGGCGAGGCAAAGAAAAATAATAAAAAGGGTCTGCCTCAAGGATAATATCAGGCATGTTAAAGCTTTCCTCCAGGACAATACCTGGTATACCAGTATTATCCTGGGATTACATGAGTGAAGATCTCAGTGGTGAGAGATTCACTTTTTACCAAAAAAAATAAACTAATGAGATACAGGAGGAGAATGTAATGAAGAAAAAATTGATCCAATTTGTTGCTGCATTTGCTGCTACTGCTCTGATTGCTGGAGTTGGTTCTGCAGTTGCTGCAGAGAAGTATGGTAAGCCAGACAAGGTCACCAAATGGGTATTTCAACCATGCTTTGACTCATCTGATGCCGGCTGGGCAAACGGTATTGTTCCCTGGATTAAAATGGTTGAAGAAGCCACGGAAGGATCCATTAAAATCGAGTTGCAACCTGCTGGTGCTATTACCAGTGGCTCTGAAGCCTTTGGAGCGACCGCTGCAGGCATGATCGACGTCTATGCCGGTTGGGCAACTGTTTATGGTGGAGACATGCCGGAAGGTATGTTGGCTTTCGGTCTTGCGATGGGAGCAAATAACTATTTTGAATCCTGGGCCGCCATGTTCGGCGATCCTAAATACCGTATTGGCGACCTCGTCCAGGCTGCAGCCAACGATAGAAACCTGCAATGGGTTGGCTGGACGAGCCAGGGACCAAACGCAATGTTTACAAAATTTCCTGTGAACAAGCTTGAAGATCTGGCGGGTAAGAAGATGAGAGCCGGTGGACCACATGCACTGTTCCATGCAGCAATGGGCGGAGCTCCTGTTTCTATGGGTGGTGGAGATATATACACCGCTATCAAGCTTGGAACCATTGACGGAACCTACTGGGATACCGGTGGAATCGATGACATGGCTTTTCATGAAGTAATCAAGTACGCAATTATGCCTGGCTGGTGTCCTTCTCAGCATCAGGAAATTTACGTCAATCTTGACAAGTGGAAGGCTCTTAATCAGTGGCAGCGGGACAAGATTGAATCTATTTTCATGCCAAGTTACTTTGAAACCAGCAGAATGCACATGCAGGGTGTTGATGAAGCACTTGAGATCCTGGTGAAGGCAGGTGGTGAGGTTATCCACCTTTCTGAGGACGAAGTTAAGAGAATGCGTGAAAAATCTGTTTCTGACGTGTGGCCAAAAGTTGCTGAAAAATCAGCACGTTCGGCAGAGGGTGTTAAACTGTGGAAAGAGTTCTTAACAGACATTGGTGAGCTGTAAGCATCATGATTAAGTAACTATTCTTCACGTTTGTACGTGCAAAGGCGTATAACCTCTCAGATGCAGAAAGGTTATACGCCTTCTTTGTTTTTACGCAGATGTCGCCCCCAATCCCAAAAGTATTAAAGAAGGTAGAAATAATCTTGACAATTGACCGCTATCTTATATATTAGTATACTAGTATATGAATGGGCCTGTTTCAATTCATTCATCATTTCAAGAGGAGCTCATTCAGGCTCGTTAACTAGTACCTTCATTTACTGATTAAAATTGTCTTTTAAAAAAAAATTAAGAGGAGCCGGTTATCATGAGTAAACAGGAATTTACCAGAATCAGAAATTTCATTGATGGCGAGTGGATTGAGGAAACGGATGTTGACTATATCCCTCTTTACAATCCTTCTACGGGAGAAGCAATAGGGGAGGTACCACTCTCTTCTGACAAGACTTCAATGAAAGCAGTAGATTCTTCATATGAAGCTTACGGAAGTTGGAGAAGACTTTCTGTAAGCAAACGCGTTGGTTTTCTTTTTGATATGCGCCAGGCAATGGTTGATAACGAAGAAGAGCTTGCCGTTTCAATAGCTATTGACCAAGCAAAACATATCAGTGAAGCACGTGGTGAAATTAGAAGGGTAATTGAGATTATTGAAGCGTCATGCTCGATCCCCACATTGATGCAGGGGGAAATGCTTGATGGAATTGCAAACAATATCAATGGCCGTGTGGTTAAACAATCTTTAGGCGTCTTTGGTGGTGTTGCACCATTTAATTTCCCTGCTCTCGTTTTTGGATGGTTTGTACCGTATGCAATCGGAGTAGGAAATACTTTCATTTACAAACCTTCTACACAGTCGCCACTCTTTATGCAAAAGATGGGTGATCTCTTTAACAAGATTGGACTTCCAAAAGGTGTTATCAATATAATCCACGGCAATCGCTCGGTACCCGGTACCTGGTATGAGAATGATAAAATGAGCGGGGTTTGCCTGGTTGGCTCCACACCAACTGCAAAAAAAATGGCAGAAGCATGTGGACGTGGCGGAAAGAGGAGCATGCTTCTTGGCGGTGCCAAAAATTACCTGGTGGCAATGGAAGATGTTAACTGGGACGTCTTTATAGATAATTTCATCCACTCCTGTTACGGTTCCGCCGGGCAACGCTGTCTTGCCGGTTCTATCGTAGCGGCAGTTCCTGAGATTTATGATGAATTAATTGAGCGTGTACTTGAAGCATCCAAAAAAGTAGCCGTTGGCGATGCCATGGATCCTGATGTTTATATGGGGCCTGTCATTTCTGCAAAGGCGAAGCAAAACATTGAAAACTATATCGAAATTGGTGTGGAACAAGGATCTAATCTCGTACTGGATGGACGAAATCCCCAATTGCCTGGTAAGAACAAAGACGGCTATTTTGTCGGCCCGACCGTTTTTACAGACGTAACCCCGTGCAGGAGAATCGCCCAGGAAGAAATATTTGGCCCCGTTGTTTCCATCATGAAAATTAAAGACCTTGATGATGCGCTTCAACTGATCAGGGAACAGAAATTTGGTAACGGTGCATGTATTTTCACCCAGAATCAGTATTACACCGAAAAGTTCATATCAGAGGCCAATGTGGGAATGGTTGGTGTTAACGTTGGTGTCTGTGCACCTCATCCATACTTACCGTTTGGAGGTATAAAAGACTCACACCTTGGAACAGACAAAGTACAGGGCAAAGATGGAATCGACTTTTTTACCCAGAACAAGGTTGCAACCATTCGAGTTGCTCCACCTGCTGGAGTAAACGAGGAAGGCCAAAAAACTGAAGGTGACAAGTCGGTTAGAAGTTGCGTTGCCCAATAAACGAAGATTAGTTCCCCAAACTCTGTTTCTCTTGATCTGGGAGCAGAGTTTGGGAACAACGTTACACCCATGCATGAATACACTGGAAGATCTTTGGCGATTTTAAAAAAAATTCGCAATGGATTTGATTCTCATAGAACTGATCGTTTCAGGGAGTATTCAGTGGCCGATTGTAATCTGAGTTAACGACATCCTGTACCTCAGGCTGTATAAGGGAAAGCTTTATGCTCAATGAAATACGACCCGGAAATCACCTGCTCAGGGTACAGGTTTATGATTACCTGCAGGAACAGATGCGTATCGGTGCGCTTGAACCGGGTGCTTCCATCAGTGTAAATACAATGATAGATGAACTCGGGGTTAGTCGTACTCCTCTGCGAGAAGCGTTACTTCTCCTTCAGGAGCAGGGTTTTGTCTCGATCCAGCCCCAGCGTGGAGTAAAAATTAACGTCCTTACAATGGATGATGTAAAAGATATTTATGAAATATTGGGTGGTATAGAATCCCGTGTAGTTCTGTCGGTATTTGATAAAATCAGGAAAAGAGAAATTGACCTGATGAAAAAATTAAACCTGAAGATCGAAGCTGCACTCCGTAATCAGAATATTATCAGGCATAACCAGGCTAATATCGAATTTCATGATGTCTTTCTGAACCTATCAGAGAATCATAGACTTCTGAGGTATGTAAATAACCTCAAAATGCAGCTCTATGATTTTCCCAAAAGAGATTATGGGAGTCAATGGAATTTAAAAAACCTGCATGAGCATAAAAAGTTTGTTCAACTTATTGAAGATTCCAAACCAATTGATGCTGCGAACTATATGAGAGATATTCACTGGGGATTCGAACAACCGGATTCCTTCATCACCATTCCGAACAACTAAAATATGGTATTATAGGCGAGAGGTACTTTCGTGGTGAGACAGAATGCATAATCAGGATTACATACAATATGCTTTTTTTTTGTTACCGGATCGTACCATCTCACCTCAGTATATTCATTCATGCAGGGGCCAGTCTTTATAAAGGCAACATCTCCCCACATCTCTTCTTTTGCAGTAGATACTCTATCTAATATCACAATCCACATGATTAAATACGTATTATGCGAAAAATCAGATATGTAGCTTTCTGCGTCATCCAGAACAAGATCTGCCCCAAATTCAGGGATAAATTCGTTCAGTTTTTCTTGTAAAATTTGATCGAAATAGTTGCTGTTGTGAATTACCCAGCCGTTATCAACAAAAGCCCTTTCATGAGGGCATTCTTCTGAAGAGTATGCATTTATACAACAAAACAAAATAGACGTAACTATAATAGTTTTCATTTCTCCCTCTTTGGGATAGATGATCTATATCGTAGAATATTTCAGAATCAATTCTCTATTTTGTTAATCTTTGGTCATGTTTTCAAATAACAACCCGTATGAGACCGCATGAAATAGATCTGATGACTCATACGGGTTTCAGGCTTTACGGTTTTTCTTAATAGATTATCTCCAGACCCACTCGGTTTTCAGGTCCAGCATCTTTTCTTCTTCAAAAAATACAACTTCATTTCCATCAAACTCACCGAACGGTAAATACCATAAAACAACAGAAACGTTCAGTTCATCATTTAACAATTCTCTGCGGGAACCCCCGTCTTTTGCTTTGTCTTCAAAAGGGTATACGATTTCAAATGTCTCATGGATACGAGCCAGAGGCGGGATACTTGTTTCCCTGAGGAGTCCACTCTTTTCGTAAGGACCTCTGCCCATTTCTTTACCTCGTCCAAAACGACCTGGGAATGGCATATAAATTTTTTGTTGCTTATAAATTTCTTCGTCATCACTCGTTTGGGCGGTCACTTCCAGGACCAGCCTGTTTGGAGTAGGTCAGCCGTCTGGAATACCATGTCCTGTCTTGTTGTAGAGTTCAACATCGATAACTCCAATCGGCAAGACGCCTTCTTCTTTATTTTTCCGCCAGAATAGAGACCTTCCTTCTACATTGATATCGAATGCCATTTCGATCATAGTTTCATCATTATAAGATTGCATATTGTGCCCGAGTTCAGACTTATGCATATGGCATTCCTGGCAGGATTCGCTGCCCCCGTGAGCTACATAAGCAAATAGATAACTTCCGTAGGCAGTGGCGCACTGAGATGGGTGGTCAAGTTCAAAATTCGGGCCCTGTCCATGGCATTGTCCGCAAAAAATAGATTCACCAAGTGCTGGTGCTTCAGCCATTTTGCTATATACCTCATCTTCGTGATCACCTTCCTGAGAACCATAAACGGTGTCTGGCTGAGGATATCCATCTGCATATTTATGAATAATTGCAACCTTATTGTGACAAACCATACAACCAATGTTGAGGCTCGCTATTGTTTCTTCAAGCTCCTCTGCCTTATCAAAATCAGAATCCTTGTATGCCTGCTGCCAGCTGCGTATTGTTGCAACAATTTCCCGGGCAACATCATCTGTTGCTTCATCAAGCTGGGGGAGATGGCACTTCATACACATCATCAGGCTTTCTACCGTAATGTCTGAATCTTCCTTAATTCCTGAATAGGGAAAGAGCTTTAAGCCTTTTTCAATTGCGGTTATGATTGTCGGGGCGGTTCGGGGTGAACCAAGTATGGATTTGGCATGAAGAGACTCTGACCACTCGTCGTGTGCATCTTCATGACAATCAGCACACCTGCTTGAATCGTAGCGTTCTGCCAGCTCTGCAATAGTTTTTGCCTTTGGCGGGGCTTCAGGCTTTGGTCCTCCTGCACCTTGTAGATTAAAAGACACGAGCAAGCATGAGGTAATACACACAAAAATGATCGTTAAAACTTTTTTCATATTTCCTCCTTTAGTTTGAGGTGAAGGATTTTATATGTGCCTTGTAAATAAATGGACATGAGTAACCAGAGGTAATATTCGCGTCTTGCACGCCATTCTTTGAGAATATGATGTGCAATCATTGAATTCGTCTCATTTCCCTGGCCAAAATCACTCCCGAATTGTTAATCAGCTCAAATTTCTAATTAATTCGATCACAGTATCTCAATATTATAATTCCTACAGCAACATCCTAACAAAGTCAATTACCACGAAGTATCACTAATTACATGTTATTGCGAGTCATTAATACTCAATCAAGGAAGGAGTAGTGTGGCTATTTTCTTATTTATGGAACTTGAGCGGATTTTGCATATAGAATAAGGTTGGGAATCGCACAAGAGCTCATTCGAGATGCGAAAGTAACTTTTTATATTTAAAAATTAATGAACAGCAAAAAGAGATCATGAAAAGAGGGGAGGGGCGAAGCGTGATTAAAAAAGAATTGTGTTTTGAGGGCGGTATTTATTCCATGTGGTGCTTGACTGTTTTGGCTTATCTGGCACCCTTTAACGGGTGAGCCTTTTGCAAAATGATGATTTTCGTTCAACGTCAAGGCATGTGAAAAATTTTTACCGCAGGCATATAATTGATATTCCGAGGATAAAAATTTAAGCATAACGTAGAGGTTGAGCGAAAAGGGCGTTTTGCAAGCGGCTCGGGTAACTATTGTGGAAGAAGCACATCCCACTCTGGTGTGAGCAGTTCTTCTGATACATCCTCCTGTGTCTGGGAGTCGGCTTTATTACTGCACTCTCGTTCAGCAATTATTTGGTCTGGCAGGCCAAGTTTAACCATGTTGCCTATGGATTCATCAGCATTTTTCAGATTATGTTGTAAAATAAGGGAAACCCGCTTGCCGTCTTCACCTTTGAAAATCCACTTCCATGCTTTAACATGGCCAAAGGAGTCTCCGTCGAATTTTGGTTTAGATCCGAATTTATTTTTGTACTGTTCAAGCAGTTTCTCAAAAAAGAGATAACTTTTGTCCGTATACTTCAGCCTGATTCGTAATATTTCTCCCGGCCGTTCACAGGTCCCATACGTAACAAAACCTTTGCGAAAACCCTTGATATCGGAAACGATCACCTCTTTCACGAAGTTATCACGGCTGATAAAACTATAATCGTTAATTGAGGTTCCGAGGGTGAACCCTCCTGCACTCAAAGGTCTTTGAGGGTCTGCGGCTGCAAAGCCAGCAGTCGATACCGCAATAAGCGCGAAAGTCCAGAACAGAATGACTATTTTCTGTATCATGCATAGCTCCCTATAATTTTCCTGAACATCTGATTTCAATGAGCCTCGCCTTATCCCTATACATTTCTCTGTCCTACTTTTTTGTCGCTGAATACCTGCAAACAGACTGTCTGAGTGAAGGCTTACTCGTTACTATAAACACTCCAGATTAACTAAACAGAGAGTCGTAGAAAAAATAGTAGTGCAACAAGCAGGGAGCAGCACATGGTTGACTTGATTACCAGCTTGCCAGCTCAGCATTGGTCACGACGGATCGGCCAGGTAATTATGCTGTCACGCTAGAATATCCAATACCTGGCTGTAAGTACCTATGGCATACTATGTTTGATCTATGACCTGGAAAGGGCATGAGTGTACAAGACTGCCTGGGACCCTGCAGTGATCCAATTCAGTCAGGGATAACGAGTGAGACATTGTTTTCTTTCATGATTTCCAGAATCTGATCGGGTGGCTCACTATCGGTGACCAGGAATGAGACATCTCGAAGGTGCCCGACTTGTGCCATGGCGCTCTTTTGAAATTTAGAACTGTCAGTTACTAATATTATTTCGCGGGCATTCTCTATCATCCGGCTCATCAGCAATGCTTCTTCATAATGATAATCAAGCAAAAAACCCTCCGGCGATATCGCACCGATACCCATCAGAAGATAATCGGTCTGAAAATTGTCGATGAAATTGATGGCAGCAGGCCCTATTATGCCGCCATTGTGGTGGCGAACGCGTCCACAGGGCATCAGCAGTTCAATTTCACTTTTGCTGTACAGGTGGAACGCCGCATGGATATTATTGGTGATAACGCAGAGAGCTGAAATCCTGGCAATTTCTTTAGAGACAATCTCCATTGTCGATCCACCGGATACAAACATTGAGTGCCCCGGACTGAGCATTGAAACGGCAGCGGCGGCCAAACGCTGTTTCTCCTCAAGCATGGATATCCGGCGCACATCGTAACTGATATTCACCAGGCTCGAGGCTGATCCGGCCCCGCCATGGTGCCGGGTCACCAGTTTATCATTGCTCAGCGCCAATATATCCCGACGGATGGTCTGAGTCGAAACATCGTATTTGTCCGCAAGAAATTCGATGCTCGCATACCCCTTTCTGTTAACTAAATTCGCTATTCCTTCACGTCGTTGTTTTACTTTAGTCATGATAGAGGGCGGTTCACCGAGGTTTATTTTTAGGTTTCTATTATGAGCTGATCACAAGGGTTCCATCTTCAGGTGTTTTGTAATCCGTATCATAGACCTCAAACTCTATACCCTGCTTGAACGAAAGAATGGTGGAGGCCTGCTCATGGATGAGCGAAACGGCTGGCTCATAACGCAGTGAGCCAGCTTCTGGATATCCAAAAACGCGGATTTTTTCAATTCTATTTTCTTTATTAATCTCACCAGTATGCTGGACGGCCGGGCCTTCAGCAATAATAGCTCCTCGCCTGACGAAAATCGGTATATGTTCCAGCTCCATCTGCAGGGTAAACACCTGGCCACCTTCGAGACGCTTACCGGTGAAATAATTGTACCACACCCCTTCCGGCAGGCAGACAGTTACCCAGCCTCCTGGCTGCAGAACGGGAACGACAAGGAGGTGATCACCAAACATATATTGCAATTCAAAGTTCCAGGTTCGTTGATCTTCAGGGAAAGCAAGTACCATGCTGCGCATTACAGGCAGCCCGGAAACCATGGCCTCATGCACCTGCCGCTGGAGATAGGGAATCAACCGATAGCGCAGCGCCAGCCATTTCCTGGTAATTTCTACGGTTTCATCACTGAAATACCAGGGCTCACGTGGGCCAATTCCATGTATTCGACAGAAGGGAGCACAAACACCGGCCTGCAGCCAGCGAATATAGAGCTCATCATCGGGCGGCCCGCCATAAAATCCGCCAATGTCATGCGCATAAAAGGGTGCCCCGCTCAGTCCCCAGCTCTGCCCTCCCAGGATTGAACCCGCCAGGCCGCCCCAGGAAGCCTCCGGATCACCACCCCATTGAGTGGCAAATCGTTGGGAACCGGCCCAGCCGGTGCGGGACCAGACCAGGCCCTGACCGAAATGGTCTTCTGAGGCCTGGAAGCATGTCATGTTGTACAGAAGTGGAATGGCATTGTGACAGATAATTCCGGAATCACCATTTGAGGTGTAGGCATCCTCGGGAACCTGTTCGCCAAAATCTACTTTGAAGACATCTACACCCATCTCGTGAAGTTTTCTATGTTGATCATACCACCAGCGTGCCGCCTCCGGAACAGTAAAGTCAAAAAGTCCTGAGTCGGGCAGGGGGGTCAGTACTTCACCAAATGGCGAAAGGTCAAACTCATATTTATAGGTGCTGCCAT
The DNA here is from genome assembly GCA_963776075.1 of uncultured delta proteobacterium. GTDB lineage: Bacteria > Desulfobacterota > Desulfobulbia > Desulfobulbales > Desulfocapsaceae > MADRE3. Next base: position 26,668 of record CAVZLG010000001.1, on the reverse strand, counting down.
TTGCATCTTTGAGAAACCAGCCTTTTGCATCGAATTCATCATACAGGGGATTTTTAACTGAGCAGAGTGGGTACTCCCATACACAGAGCTTGAGATCCAGCTCACGCATGACTGAGATAAACTTTTCCGGTTCAGGATAGCGGGCGGGATCCCACTCAAAATAAAAACGGCTATCAGTGTCGAGCCAGGCACGCCCGTCCAGTGTGTATACGTCACAGGGTATCTGTTTATCTCTGATGGTTCGGGCAATCTCTTCCGCCTCTTCAAAGGTCTTGTAATATGCTCTTGAAATCCAGTTGCCCAGGCTCCAGAGCGGCACATCGCCGGTTCGTCCGGTGATATCTGTGTAGCGTTTAATCAGTTTGGCAGGTGAATCACCGGCTATGAAAAAGAGGTCAAGAACCTTGTCCTCGACATGGGCGGCATAACTCCAGTTTGACCATTGGGGTAATCCCGGCCCATGGGTGATCCGTGCCGTTGTGTGAATAAAGACGCCGTATCCTGATGTTCCTTCCGGGCTGTTGCTACCGTTGGGTGTCCAGCAAAATGGTGCGTTTTTATAGCACACCTCACCATTGACGCCCAAGGCATCCTCAGCCCAGCTTGTCAATTTCTGGCCGCGCTTGTTCAGGGTTGCGTATTTTTCGCCAAAACCGTATATGGGCGCCCCCGGTTGCAGTGCAATCGAAAAGAACCAGCCATTGTTGGTACGGGCGAAGGGCGGGATGCGAAAGCGCCTGACAAAATGACCATCGGGAGATGGCTGGACAACAGCCTTGCTGTTTTGACTGAATGTGAAGTTGACAGGACCTGCTTCAGCATCACTGTCTTCTGGTCCGGGAGCAAGGCGCACTTCTCCCTGTTCACAGCGAATGATATGAAGATCATCCTCTGTTGAGTATGAAATCTTTTTGCCGGCAGGCGTTCCGACGATTATCGGGTAGGTATTTACCGGCTCATCACCCAGCCTCAGCCTGACAATATCCTCGTCCCAGAAACTGACCTCAAGCGTTCCTTCGCTGGTAGAGAACAATACCCTGTCATCCAGGATTTTAGAGAGTTTTAAGTCAGTTATTGGAGGGAGTTGTTGCGGGTCCATTTCATCTGCTCATAATGATATCGTCAAAGGCCATGGCGGGCAGTCTTGGTTAACTGCCCGCCATGAAGGGATATGGCTACATGTTCAAAAGGAGTTCAGCCTCCAGCTTTTCTTCTGCCATCTTAATTGCAGCTTTGTATTCATAGAGAAGCTCTTCACCTTCTTTCCCATACTTGTCAGTATACCATTTCTGCAGCGGAGCAGCTGCTGCACGGAAGGCCTCTTTTTCATCTGTAGTAGGAACATAGATGTCTCCGCCGGCCTTCTTGAATTCTTCATATGCTTCTATGGCGCGACGTTTCGGGAACGCAAAACAGACTTGGCCTAGGTCGTGAAATCCATCATTGACAATCCGCTTCTGCTCAGGCGTCAAGGCCTGGTATGCATCCTCGTTCATGATCCACAGGCTTGCCATGTAAGCATGACCATCAAGCGTCAGGTATTTGATATGTTCATGGAACTTCATTCCAACAATATCGGTGATTCCGTTTTTAGAGCCATCGATAACGCCAGTAGCAAGCGAGGTGTAAACATCAGGCCAGGCAACAGGTGTTGGTGATGCACCGAGGTTTTCGACCAGGGCCTGCTGGAGGGGGGAGTTTATCGTTCTGATACGCAATCCTTTCATATCCGCTGGCGACTTGACCCGTTTTTTGGTATTGGCAATATTGCGCCAGCCACCGGTATTGGTCATGGTCATGATCCTGGGGCCACCTTTTTTCAGGACATGCTGACGAATAACATTGAGGAAAGGGCCCGTCAGGACTTCTTCCGCTACTGCATCGCTATCCATCATATACGGCAGGTCCATTACCTGCAGTTCCGGAAAAGCAACTGAGATTCCACCGATAGTCATCTGGTGGATCTGGATGATATTGGCCTGTGTTGACTCATAGCATTCTCCTGCGTTGCCGCAGAGCTGGGCTCCCGGATACACTTCAACAACGATTTTGCCATTGGAGCGGGCCTCAACATAATTTTTAAATACGAGGGCGCCGTCGTAATCTTCATCGTTGGTGTTCGAGAGATGCACAATCCTCAGTGTGTGGTCCGCCGCGTAAACGGCAGTGATGCCGAATACAAAGATGCAGACTGCAAGTGCTACCATTACCTTTTTCATCTGAGACTCCTCCTCTTTGAGATTAGAAATTCATAAAAATTAACCGCCTATCCCGCGCAGCAACCAGCTGGCGGCTGACGGCACATCCAGATAACCGAGCCATTTGGGAATGGACAGAGTTAAAATGGGAAAATATGAAATGAGAAAGATCACCAGAAACTCCACTGCTAGGAAGGGGATCATTTCTATGGCTATCTTCTCAAGGGATTCGCGGCTTAAACCGGCAGCCACGAACAATACCAGTCCCATCGGCGGTGTCGCCAGGCCGACGGTGACGTTGACACACATGACGACAGCAAAATGAAGCGGGTGTATGCCGACCTGTGCCATTGCCGGTCCGAGGATGGGGCCGAGTATGAGGATCGCCGGCCCGGCATCAAGAAACATGCCGACGATGAACAGTAAAATGTTCACCATGAAAAATACAGCATACGGATTTTCGCTGAATGACAATACCATCCGGGCCATCTTCTCCGGAGTATGATAGAAACTGACAATCGAAGCAAAGCTTACCGCCGCGCCAACCAGCATCAGGATGACCCCGGACGATATCGCCGCAGAGGTAAACACGCGGGGTATATCCTTAAACTTCATCTGCCGTGTACTCAGGGCAACAATCAGGGCATAACCGGCTCCAACTGCGGCTGCTTCGGTCGGGGTAAATACCCCCGCCAGGATACCGCCGAGCATGATAACCGGTGTCATCATCGGAATGGCTCCATCCAACAAGGCTTTGCCCCGTTCGCTCCAGGACATCGGTTCATTAGCCACCGGAAAATTCCGGACTTTTGCCAGGTAGGCGGTCATCGCCATTAACCCGAGACCGATTGCTATTCCTGGTACCAGACCGGCTGCAAAGAGACCGGCTACCGATACATTCATGACAAAGGCATACAATATCATCAGGCCGGATGGTGGGATAATCGGTCCGATTACTGAACTGGCAGCGGTAACTGCAGCTGCAAACCGTCTCGTATATCCGTTCTTCTCCATGGCCGGAATTAACATTGCGCCAAGGGCAGATGTGTCGGCTACCGCTGAACCTGACAACCCGGCAAAGAGCATTGAGGAAGCTATGTTGACCTGGGCGAGACCTCCCCGCCGGTGGCCGAGAAACGCCTGGGCAAGTTTGACAAGGTTCTTGGTAATTCCGCCCTGATTCATGATTTCACCGGCAACAATAAAAAACGGCAGGGCCAGCAGGGGAGGACTGTATACACCGTTAAACAGACGTGAATAGAGGAGTTTTAAAAACATCAACTTGCCATCGATAACGAAGGCCAGTCCCGGCCCAAACAGCAACGAAAAGACAACCGCCAGACCGCCGAACATCATGACCAGGAAAATAATGAAGTACATCATAGGGCAGCCTCCTCTGACAGTTCATGAGCTACTGCATCTTCAGTCTCTCGGGCACTATTGGGATCAATAATGCCAGGAAAATCTTTGAAAATCCCCTCAACTGCAGCAAAAATAAGCAGTATCCAGGCGGGTGGCATAACTGCGTAGACCCATACCTTGCTGACTTCCAGCGCAGGCAACTCGATCCGGGTTCCACTCTTGCACATTTCTACGGCCTGGTAGAAACAGACAACAGAAATAAGGATAACAATGGTGTGAAAGATACAGCGGATAAGAAACTCAATCCGGTTCCTGCCCAGCTTATCCCGGAAAAACATCATGCTGATATTGAGCCCCCTCCGGTAGGCCAGAGGCAGGATGATGAAGGTTATCCAGACCATCATCCAGAGTGATGCTTCCTCGGACCATGACAGCGCGTTATTGAGCACATAACGATAAAACACCTGCACGATGTTCAGCAGGGTTATTGCCAGAAGCATTATCCAGGCAAGGTTAACGGCGATCTTGTCTACCAGATCGTTAACCTTTCCCAGTATGAGTTTCACGTTTACTAGTGTTTTCATACCGTTTTCTCCTCAAGCGAGCTAATCTGGGTCTGTCATTTGGTCAATTCAACAACTTCGATGTTAAGGTAGCCGGCCAGAATGCGCAGTGACGGCCGATGATCTCCGTAAACAATGGCGGTGTGGTGTTCGAGCCCGGCACGCATCAGGTTCTCCAGTATTTCGGAAGCCGGACTGTCAAGCCTGGCAACACCAGCAGTGCCGGAAAAGGCCAGTGGTGCTCGAATCATTTCACCTCCACCGATAACCATAGTGGTTTTGTCATGTCCTTTACTCAGTCGAGCCATGGTAAAACGACCCGGTTTAAGAGGGAATTCGTTGAGTAGCGGGAGCTTGCGATTGGAATGAATTGTGGCCTTGACCGGGACTTCAGGGTCGGCCATCTGTATCGGTGCCTGTCCACAATGCCAGAAAACGCAGGTATCAGTCTCTGCATCAATGTCAACCAGGTCTGTATTGAAAGCGGGCTCTCCAGCCAACCTTTGGAGAATAAGTGAGGTTATGACGCCATGGACATCAGCCTCACAGCCGCCGGGTATAAAATGTTCATTGAGCAGGGCCACTGCACCACAGGCGGCAGCACCATAGTAGGTAAAAAATTCCGGCCAGCAGCGAACAGCCAGTCCTACATAGTTTCTCTGGCTAATGAGCCGACGCATGCCCTCGTATGCTTTCAACGATTTGAGTGTTACTTGTCGATCCATATCTGCTAGATTGACCATAACCTTGCGGCGGTCTTCATAGTGAGGCAGTGCAACCGAATCATCAAGCTCTTTAACCGTATCGAGGAATTCAATTAAGTCATGTTCCTCAATTTCAATGCCGAAAAGCTCTTTGCATTCACGGTGACTGAACATACAGGCATCAAAACCATCGGGGTGCTGACCGATGACTCCAATTCGATCATTTGACAGGCTCCGCCTTACTGCAGCAGCCCGGGCAAAATCACTTATGCGCGAAATGACACCTTTATCGGATGGAGCGCCGTGTACAAAATCATATCTGAAATGGGCTCGGGAGAGCGTGTGTGCGGCGAGGTTGATGCCGCAGAACGAGTTAAGACGCAAACGGCCTCCAGTTCGGGGTTCAGGAAAAGACCACATGACCAGGGGGGCGTCCAGCTGCCGGGCAATCTCAATTGTCATTGACGCATCAGTGAAGGTAACCTGGAGCAATAAGACGATGTCGAGACGTTCTCTCTTCAATGCGGCAAGCGCTTCTGCTACCTCATCTGCATCGAAAAGCAGCTCCTGTGTACCAATAATCTCAATATTCAGACCATTCAGGGCCTGCAGGGCCTCAGCCTGGATTTGGTGGGCAAAAGAAACATCGAAGGTGCTGCGACCAACCGCGAGGACACCGATACGGGGTTTGATTGTTTTCATCTTACCTTGCTCCTGTCCATCACATATGAGCCGCCAGGCGGCAACTGATTGATATAAGTGTAACCAAGTTGACACATTATTTGATATGTGTCAATAATATTTAAAAATAACTTGATATTTGTTTATATATGTCGTTTTATCAACAAATACGGATCCTTTTTGAAAATTTCATTTAATTTTTTCCATCATTACTGATCAAAAGATCATTAAATCTATTATTTTTTCGACTACTGGAATCGATTAACCAGGAGGTTAACCCATGAATCCATGCAACCTGAACCAACTCGGCATTAATCGAGAAACACCTTGGGCCGTCGGGCATTTCAATATCCACAATCAGGAGTTTATTCGTGCGGTCGTCAGGGCTGCTGAGCAGGAACGCTCGCCAGCAATTCTCGCAGTTGGAATGATGTCTATTAAGTATATGGGGCTCGCACCGTTGGTCAGCTCCTGCCAGATTATTTGCAGAGAAACCGACGTCCCTGTTGCCATTCACCTGGATCATGCCCGGGACCTCGGTATTGTTAAAGAATCACTGGATCTCGGTATCAATTCGGTCATGTTTGATGGATCTGCGTTGAGCTATGAAGAAAATGTAAAAAAAACAACAGAAGTGGTCAAGATGGCCCACGACTGTGGAGCGACTGCTGAGGGCGAGATCGGTATTGTCCCCCATGGCAACGCAAAAGTAAGTGATGCAGACATGACTGATCCTGCCAGAGCTGTTGAGTTTGCCGAACGCACCGGCGTTGATTTTCTGGCAGTCTCCCTGGGAAGTGTTCACGGTATGAAGAGCGCGGGAACGTCACTCAATCAGGATCTGTTGAAGACACTTCATCAACAGATCGCAGTACCGCTTGTCCTTCACGGTGCCTCCGGCGTTGTCAACGAACACATCTTGTCTTCAGTGACTCATGGAATACGAAAAATTAATGTAAACACTAACCTTAAGGTTGTTTTAAAAGATATGCTTTCCGCTCACCTTGTAGACAGCCCTGATAGTGACCTGCTGGAGGATCTGGAGATGGGCATGGAAGCGGTTACTGAGTCGGTTGCTGAAAGAATGAGATTATTTGGTTCAAGTGGAAAAGGCTAAAACAACGAGCCCCTCGATCGAAAGTGGTAAAGTTCAGGAGCCATTGCCAGTGATCGTCTAGATCAATGATAAGAACCGGTATAGAGAGGGTATTGTATAATGACGATTAATAAAACTCCATTTGGTAAATTCTGGAACAGGGATGTAAGCTGCTATACACTTGAGAACCCTGGTGGTATTTCGGTAAACATTCTCGACTATGGAGCCATTATTCAATCCCTGAATGTACCGGGACGCAATGGTTACGCAGACATTATCCTTGGTTTCGATACCCTCTATGATTACCTGGAAGGGCATCCTTTTTTTGGCGCAATAGCTGGAAGGGTGGCCAATCGGATACCAGATGGGCAGTTTTCCATCGACAGTACGGAGTATCAGCTCAGTGTAAACGCTCCATTTGATAACCACCTTCACGGCGGATTCAGAGGATTTGACAAATATGTCTGGGATAGTGAGACATTTACAGATGGAGATACCATGGTTGTTCGTCTTCACAGGATCAGTCCTGACGGCGAGGAAGGCTATCCGGGCACATTGGACACCACCATAACCTACACACTGAATACAGAAAACGTTCTGGGATTCGAGGTGGAAGCAATTGCCGATAAACCCACCATTGTCAATATTGTGCAGCATTCATACATAAATATGGCCGGACATGATACAGGAGATGTCACGAGCCAGGAACTCAGCATTGCCGCAGACATGGTGACCCCCACGAATGACCGACTTTGCCCCACCGGTGATATCATGGATGTTACCGATACACCCTTTGATCTTCGTCAGCCAACAGTGCTGGGAACTGCATTTGAGAGAACCGACGGCGTGTTTGACGTCAATTATGTTCTGGATTCCACTAAAACAGGCTTGAAACCCTGTGCCCGACTTCGGGATCCAAACTCAGGTCGGATTATGACCATTGCGACGACGCTACCGGGTGTACAATTTTATAACGGACACAAACTATTTGAGCAGAACCAGGTAGGAAAAGGTAGGTATCGTTATTCCCAATGGGCAGGAATCTGCCTGGAAACGCAGGGATTCCCCAATGCGATCAACCATGATAACTTCCCCTCAATAGTGCTGCGACCTGGGGAAGTATACCGCCATAAAACCACCTATGCTTTTTCATACGACTGACAGTTAACGATTTACCTGGATTGATAACGAGACGTATATTTGTCAGGTGAGATCCTCGTTCTGGTTATGCCTTCTTTAAAAACCTGTCAACCGCAGCTCGGTCAGGAGTACCCAGGCTGCCGCCAAAGCTCAGACATTTGAGAGATGCTGTCGTGCCGGCAAAACGCATTGCATCTTCAATTTTCATTTTTTCGACGAGTGCCACAGCAAATGCCCCATGAAACACATCTCCTGCGCCGCAGGTATCTATGGCTTCAACCTGTTCTGCCGGACAAGAGCACATGACTCCTTGTACATCCAGCCAGTAACTTCCTTTGTCACCAGCGGTCACGGCGACCCAGGCCCCGCTTTTCCGGTGAGCGCTCTGTAATCCTCTTTTAATGTCTCTTTCATCGGTGTACATCTGCAGACCTTTTTCGCTGAAGACTGCATAATCTGCCAGACCGATCAGGTGGCTGGTATCGATCGGTGAAATATCTGCATCGATGAGGCTTGGAACATTGTGCTTGCGAGCACGTTTCAACCCCTCTTCAGCACCCTCTGGCCAGCGTACATCGGTAAGCACAAAATCCGCACCGGCAATAATCTTCTCCGGTAGCCATGACGGTTCAGGGTCAAGCTGTTTGGAAGAAAAGTTGATGATTTGACGCTCCCCCTCCTGGTCGACCACGACGGAAGATACCTGTGAGGATTGGCCATTGATATATCGTATTCCACTCACATCAACCCTGCATCTAGCCATTCTTGCGGTCAGCTCCCGGCCGACATCGTCATCTCCCAAACGCCCGAGAAAAACAGCATCGTGCCCGAGAGCAGCAGCTGTTATACTGGCAGCAGCAGCCGGCCCACCAGGCGCTGCAACATAGTTTTCAGCAAAAACCTTGCCTCCGCCTCTCGGCAAATGGTCTACCTTGAACAGGTGGTCAAGGCATGCAAGTCCGATGCAGACGATCCTGGCCATGTAAAGTTCTCCTCGTAAATCACCAGCAGGAGAAGCATAGAGCCTTCTCCTGTTGGTTTAGAATCAATGTAACCGGTTTTATCAATTACCAATTAACAATCAGGGTTTCAACTCACCCCGCCTATGGAGATGTGTTTTGTTTCCAGGTAGGCGTCAATACCTTCACTTCCGAGTTCTCTTCCCCAGCCGCTTTGCTTGAATCCGCCAAACGGACAATTGCTTGTTGATGGCACCGGATCGTTTATTCCGACAGTTCCTGCCTCAAGTGCTTCACTGACCCTGAAAGCCCTGTTCAGGTCGGAGGTAAAGACATATGCGGCAAGGCCAAATTCGGTATCGTTGGCCCAGTCGATAACTTCTTTCTCAGTGTCAAAAACATAGAGTGAGGCAACAGGGGCAAAGATCTCTTCACTATAACACCGGGCATCATGAGGAATATCTGTCAGGAGTGTTGGCTGCAGAAAATTTCCGATCGTTCCGACTCGTTTGCCTCCGACGAGTACATGTGCCCCAGCTACCACCGCCTCGTCAATGAATGACAGTGCCGATGTCAGCGCCCGCTCATCAACCAGTGGACCGACGTCAACGTCAGGTTCAAGGCCCGCTCCAACTTTTAACTCCTTAATTCGCTGTGATAAAGCATCCTTATACTTTTCAAATACAGGTCGGTGGATGTAGATACGATTTGAGGCAATACATGATTGCCCGTTGTTGCGGAATTTGGTAATCATCACTCCTTCAAGGGCTTGGTCAAAATCGGCATCATCGAAAACAATGATTGGGGCATTGCCACCTAGCTCAAGCGACAGTTGGGTACATGTCTTTGCAGCACCAGCAATCAGAGAACGGCCAACCTCGGTAGACCCGGTAAAGCTGATTTTTCGGCACAATTTATTCTCAAGCAACTCATCTCCAATGTCTGCGGCCGGTCCGACCACCAGTTGAAAAACATTTTTCGGTAAACCTGCAGCCTCTATGCACTGGGCGAGAAGACAGGCAGACAGCGGTGTTGCACTTGCGGGCTTGAGAATCACCGGACAACCTGCCACGAGAGCAGGAGCAACCTTGCGAAGAGCGAGTACCAATGGAAAATTCCAGGGGGCGATAGCGCCAACCACTCCGACAGGTTGTCTGATAACGATATGGCGTTTCTTTTCCATCTGATTAGGAACCACTCTGCCGTAGGCTCTGCGACCCTCCTCTGCAAACCAGAGCAGGTGATCAATCGACATGGCGACCTCACCTGCTGCCTGGGCAAGCGGTTTACCATTTTCCCGTGATATTAGTTCGGCCATCTGATCCGAACATTTTTCAATCTCAGAGGCAATTTCCCGCAGGTAATCACCGCGCTGTAAAGCCGTTAACGATCTCCAACCAGAAAAGGCTTGATGTGCATCATCAATCGCTTTTTTTACACGATCACGATTAACAGAAGCGACTTCTGCAAAAACTTCGTTTGTTGCCGGGTCTGCTACTGCAAGATGAGTAGTACTATCCTGCATTGTGCCGTCAAGCAGCAATCTATATCTCTTCATAACAAGTGTCCTCTGTGCATATTAAAGATTAATGATTCATGTGGGAAAACTATATGGAGCAACTCAGCCACCACCGATGAGTGGTAGAAGAACGACTCGGTCACCAGACTCTATGGTGTGGTTGAATGTAGAATTTTTCCCATTTATATAGACCGAGCCGATTTCATATTGTTCAATTACCAGATGCTCAAGCAGCGTATCGATTGTTGCGGGGGCTGCCAGCGAGACAATACCCTTGCTGAACCGGTTAATCTGCAGCGGTGGATAGAGTGTTACATCTACATCCATCATAAAAAAACTCTCTTGGAGTAATACCGATAGGTAAGCACCACCAACAAAATAGTGGCGAACGGGGTGTTGTGCAAAAAAAAAGGTTATGGACGAACGAGAAAGAGGATCAAACCGCCTATGGTAGAAAAAAACGACAAGAGCCGGGCACTGGAAATCGCATGTTTCCAGAAGTCCCGGCTCTTTAGATAATGACTTTATACCCGGTCAGATTAACCACAATGACAGTGCGGGAACAAACGCGAGAATCAGCACAACGATAAGCATGGTAAACACGAACGTGACTGCATACCTCGAGATCGACATCACCGATTCACCCGTTACCCCCGACACCACGAAGAGATTAAGCCCCAGCGGCGGGGTGATGAACCCGATCCCCAGGGCGGTAATCATGAAGATGCAGAAATGGATTTCATGCATCCCTATCTCGAGCGCAAGCGGAAGGAGCAGGGGAGAGAGTATAACGATGTTCGGAGTAGTTTCCATCACACACCCAGCGACCATCAGAATAACCAGCATCAGGAATATGATGAGGTACTGATTCGTCGTATAATCAGTGATACTCTGCACGAAAAATTGAGGGACCTGCAGCGATGCGAGTGTTTGTGCCAAAGGCAGTGACATGGCGATGATCGGCACGATGACCCCGTTCACCTTTGCCGATGTCTCGAGCATATCGGGAAAATCCTTCAGGGTCAGGGTTCCCTGGAAAAAACCGATGATGATGGTGGTCATGACTGCCACGGCAGCCGACTCGGTCGGGGTAAAAATACCTGAATAGATGCCACCTAAGATAATGAAGGGAATCAAAAGCGCCCAGCGACCTTCATAACAGGTTTTGGCAAAATGCTTGAAATCAAAGCCAATGCGTGAATCCTCGTAGCCTTTGAATTTGTTGACGATGATGTTGGTAATCATTACCGAGGAGAGGATCATCACACCGGGTACTGCGGCCGCCAGGAACAGGGTGGATGCAGAAATTCCGAGAACAAGACCGATAATGATATAGGCAATCGACGGCGGTATCAGGATGCCCGTACAGGCGCCAGCAGCAACCATCGCGCAGGCGTAGCCCTTCGGGTAACCCTTTTCTACCAGACGACCAATGGTGATGCGGCTGATGGCCGCGGCGTCGGCCGCGTCCGAACCCGAAATACAGGCAAAAAACCCGCAGCCCAGCACCGTTGCGGTTCCTGATCCTGCCTTCTGCCAACCCATCGTCGCTTCCGCAACCTGCAGCAGTTTCAACGACAGGCCGGTTCGCACCAGTACGTCACCGGTCAGGATAAAGAGCGGTACCGCAATCAGGGCAAATGAATCGACCCCGTCAAACAGTGCCTCGCCCAGAAGCGTGAGTGGCAAAACCTCGGTGAAATAGAGCATGGCCAATGATCCAAGCCCGATAACAACCCATATTCTGACGCCGAGAAGGATCATCACCACCATGCCGATCAGCGGTCCGTAAAAACCCCAGCCGAGAACTAATTCCTGTGCCTGCTGCCCTATTGATGGAAACATTTTTTTCTCCTATTAATCAAAAAGTGGGTTGCCTTCAAACACAGGTCTGTTGGCCCTCAAGTCATTCCAATCTCGCCATAGTGATTGAAGAATGCGGACTATCATCATTGAAAATCCGATTGGAACCGCAGCAAGGAACCAGGCTTGACTTATCCTTAAGCCATGGGTGACCGAATCGAAATGCAAAGAGACCAGAACCGATTCCATTGACATATAAATCGACACGACTGCAAGAATCAGTGCGGCGATATCGCCAAAGATATAAAAGATCAATTTCATCCGATTGGACAATAGATTGAGGATGACATCTATCCGTATGTGTGCTCGTTCTTTGATCGCAGCAGAGGCGCCGATATAGGCGATGTAAATAAATGCGTAGCGGGCGATCTCCTCTGTCCAGACAGATGAATAGGAAAGTACGCTGCGCCTTATCACCTCGATGAAAATGGAGCTTACGATCAATGCGTAGAGCGGCAGCAGCAGGTAACGTTCACCGTTTTTGTCGATGAGCTGGAGAATCTTTTTGAAATCCATGGGGTCACCATTGGGTTATGGTTCATTAAGGGGCGGCCAGCGCCTGACCGCCCCGACTCACAACTACATCATTAACCTTTTACATCATGTATATAGTAGCCGCTGAAGGTATTCGCGGCTTCCTGCAGGGCGTCGAATTTATCGACCGAGCCGAGCAGTTCCTTCTTGATGTCGTCCCATGCGGGCAGCTGGGCTCCAGCCTTAGCGACCCACTGCTCTTTCTCATCCGAGGTCGGGGCATAGAACTGCACGCCGGCCTTGGTCATTTCAGACATGGCGTAGGCCCGGGCGGCCGGAACCATGGCCAGGTTCTGGCGGAAGGTTATATCACTGGCGAACTCGATGGCTTCCTGAATATCCTTGGGCAGGCTGTTGAACCACTCGAGGTTACAGGAATAGACCTGCGCATCAGGTACCGCAGCGTTGAAGGTAATCCAGGAGAGGATCTCCTTGAAACCAAATGTGTACAGGGCGCCAACAGCAGGATCCAGAGCGTCTGCCACACCTTGCTTGATTGCAGAAGAGGTCTCGCCCCAGGCGACCGGGGTCGGGTTAGCGCCGAGCAGCTGGTAGAACTGCTGGAGGATCTTTGATCCCGGTACGCGGAACTTGATTCCCTGGAGCTGATCCGGCGTCTTGATCGGTCCGTCGACACCTTTACGGATTGCGCAGGTTCTCGGATCGATTTGGCATACCAGAGTGCCTTGAATCCTTTTGCCTCGATTTTCGGGTTGATCTCCTTCTTCCACGCATCGGAGGTGACCAGGTTGATGAATCTCTGGTTCTCACCGCACATATACGGGATGTTGATGACGTCAGCCGCAGGTGCGAACGGAGCAAAGTTGGAAATCGAGTGCTGGGCCGCCTGGATCGTGCCCCCCTGGACCTTCTGGACCAGGGCGCTGCCCGCACCGAGCTGGCCGCCCGGGGCGAGTTTGACGTAGACTTGACCGTTGGTGGCATTTTCGATATTATCCTTGAAATTCCACTGCATGATCGGATATTCTCTGGATGCCCCGAGGATATAGGCGGTGGCCACATTCATCGTGAACTTGGCTGCTTTCTGGCGCTCCGTATCCTCTTTAGCCGTCGGGGCTGCAGCTTCCGCATTCAACGGAATACCGCTGCCGAGCGCGGCAACTGCAGCAGTGAAGCCGACTTTTGCACTTAGTTCCATAAAACGACGACGATCTTTGTTTTTTACGTCTTGTATTTCATTGCGCTCTTCCATGTTTTTCTCCTGTCTTAGTTGTTGTTTGTTTCGAGGTTTGCTTTGTAGTCTGCTTCTTGAAACAGAGCAGCTACGATAAATGCGATTGAAGCAACAAACATCATGAGAAATTCACCGATGTCTCCGATGTGAAACATCTGTTTTCCATAAACGATGTTTGCTTTGCCAATCAGCATGTTAACCACATAAAGACTAGAACGATAAAATCGCCACAATAATGGCAATCCGAGACCCCAACTTATGATCGGAATGGTTTTGTCCGTTTGTCATATCTGATCTCAATAGTTGATTTTTTTCTCATCAGTTCCTGTTTGCTATGAGCATCAGGAGCCAACCACCTTAAACACGGCATTGCAGTCTTCTTTGCCATGCCCGGCGGAAGATGCATTTTTATAGAGTTCGAGGACAGCTTCCATGGCCTTCAGGTCGAGCCCCCAGGCCCGGGCCATCTCGCAGCCGAGTCTGACATCCTTTAATGCCAGGTCGAGTCCGAAGCGATTCTCGAAGTCACCTGCTGCAATCCATGGTCCTCGAACATCCATCTGAAAGCTTCTGGCTCCGGTATCCTGAAGCAGTTCGACGAGCACGCTGCGCTCGATACCCGCTTTTTCTCCAGCCCGTATCCCTTCAGCGAGAACGGCGAGGTTTGCCATGCCAACCATGTTACTGATTAATTTGACCGCACAGGACGCCTCTACCCCACCCATGTAGTATGACGGGGAGCCAATGATCGGCCAGATATCCTCGAGCTGATCGAATACATCCTTATCACCACCAATAAACAGTGGCTCCTCTGCCTTCTCAGCATGAGCAGGCGTTTTACCAAGGGTACATTGCATGAATTTTATGCCTTTCTCCGCTGCAGCATCTCTGAGCTCCAGGGACGTCCCTGGATCAATGGTGCTCAGCTCAATGTGGGTAGCACCGCTTTTCATGATATTCAGTAAGCCCTCGTCTCCGAGCATGACACCTTTGATATGCTGGGGCATCGGCAGACTTGTAAAAACAAGATCACAATCTGAAAGCTCACCAAGCGATGATGCAGCTTTACCGCTGGTACCTGCATCAAGTGTCTTTTTTGACCGCGTCCTCACTGAGGTCAAACACCAAGACCTCTTTTCCAGCTCTGATCAGGTTGCGAGCCAACGGCCCTCCCATCAGTCCAACACCTACAAAACCAATACTCATTATAGACCTCCCTTATAGTTCTCGATCAAAACCCTGTTAAATTGTCATGTCGTCAACAGGCTAGTAAAACCACCCTTGAAATCGGGTGATAGATTTCTCTTATTGCGTTACGCTTCTTCTCTGTTCATTTCAGGGAGCCAGTCAAGTCCGAGTTCGACCAGTTTTCCCCGGGTTGGCTTTCCTTTCATATCCCAGCCGCACATTTCATAGTACAGCTCTACCCAGCCACGGAATTCATCAGGTTCAAAACGAGCCCCTTTCAACGGGCCATCGGGCATCTTCTCAAACCATCTCCGGATCAGCGTATCGTCGTCTGGGGTAAATCCGCACCGGTTGTTAAAGATGCGGGCCATGGTGTTTGCACGGTCGACACCGTTTACAATTTCATAAAGACTTGTATCCCAACCCGTTATGGCATGTACCACTTCAACGAGTTTGGCAAAAGTGAGGGCGTGGATCGGTACCGAACAGAAGTTACAGAGTCCGAGGAGGTTATTGATCCCCCAGGCTTTCTGGCCGATATAAAAAAACTTCACTTTTGCGGCGTCGGTCTTCACCGGGTCTGGTGGATCAAGGAGCCCCATTGGGTGTAGTTTACTGATACCCTCCCCGACAAAGGCAACATCATGGGGTGTTTCTA
Source organism: uncultured delta proteobacterium (assembly GCA_963776075.1). Classification (GTDB taxonomy): domain Bacteria; phylum Desulfobacterota; class Desulfobulbia; order Desulfobulbales; family Desulfocapsaceae; genus MADRE3. The sequence goes on along the minus strand of CAVZLG010000001.1, from coordinate 11,008 downwards.
TATGATCACCACCGGTTACACCGAGAGCGAAGCCAAGCCCCATACCAGTCTTACCTCGACCATCGTGGAGTCCGAGTTCCTGACCTTTTATATGAAAGGCATAGCGTTCTGCGCCACGGCCAATTTTCTCAGCAGCTTTTTTGACCCCGAGACTGAGAGTTTCGCCAAATCCTTCTTTTGCAGCAATTTGACGGATCAGCTCGATCATCACATCGACGTTGCCGAATGTAATGGACATGCCCCCTGTATCTGCTTCGGTAATGATGTCTTTTTCGAAACATTCCATGGCAAAGGCGATCACGCAGCCGGTCGAGATGGTATCAAGCCCGAGCAGGTTGCATAGCTGATTGGCGTAGGCTATTGCCGGTAGGTTGTCAATTGCCAGCATGGAACCAAAGGCTGCAATTGTTTCGTATTCCGGGCCACCGAATCGTTTATCAAGTGGGTACGTTTCATCATCGGAAGCTACCCGGCGCTTGCAGGCTACCGTGCATTGATAGCAGGTGCCACGAGAGTGAAAAATGGTGTCATGATAAATCCCTGCAGCAAGTTTTTCAGCACCTTCAAACTGGCCTTCCTTAAAATTGCGTGTGGGAAAAAATCCAGAGTCATTGACAGGCTGAACAAGGCCGGGAGTCCCAACCTTGTGCAAGCCAACATTGGGTGGGTGAACTTTAATCCGGTCGCGATGCCATTTGGCAATCTCTTTAACTTTTTCCGGATCAGCAAAACTCATTTTTTTGGTTCCCCGAACAGCAATTGCTTTCAGGTTTTTTGAGCCCATCACTGCGCCCATGCCGGTGCGTCCGTTGAAATGTTCCAGGTCGGTCTGCAGGCAGGCGTATGAAACCAGTTTTTCGCCAGCTGGCCCAATACTGACAACGCGGACCTTGTTTTCTCCGGTCGTGTCACGCAGGCTCTCAAGGGTTTCCCAGTTATCAAGACCCCACAGTCCGCCGGCATCGCGGATTTCAACCTGCCCGTCTTTGATCCAAAGATAGACGGGAACATCTGCTTTTCCCTTGATGACGATGGCGTCGTATCCGGCAAATTTCAGTTCAGGACCAAAGAATCCGGCCGCTTCCGTTCGGGCAAATCCACCGGTGAGCGGTGACTTTGCTCCGACTGCGTAGCGGTTGAAACCGGCAAGCGGTGCACCGGTAACCACACTGCAGGCAAAAACCAGAACGTTGTCAGGACCCAGCGGGTCAATGTCAGGCGCAACCTCCGTGAGCAGAATCTGCCCGATTATGCCCGTACCACCAAAATAGGTGCGATACCATTTTTCGTCCGGCTCCCTGACCTCATGAGTCCTGTTTGTCAAATCCACGGCCAGGATTTTTCCGTTATAACCGTTTGCCATATACTCCTCCATCGTGCTGCACTCGTGTTTCGTGAAAATGCCATAAAAAACGTTTATGCGTCAGGCATTTACGGTCGGTCGGAATGCTTAATTTGTTTATTGTTGATTGACTGGAAATCTCTGCTTCAATATCTTCTAAACGTCGGTTATCTTGTAATTTTTTAATTTATATAACCTATCAGATTCATTCAAATAACAGTCCTGTCGGAAGCGGCACCTGTAATACTCTGCTGAAAAGGGTGTAGAAACCGACAACAATAGCGACGGCTATAAGCGGGTAGATAATTCGTTTTCTGGCATCCCACTCATGATACATCGCGACTACCATCAGCAGCGCGAATGTTATTACGCCTGAAATCAGGAAACCAAGCAAGGGCATAGAGAAACAACTCAGCAGCATTATGATGATCAGCAGCATACGTCGAGGAGTTGATTCGTTTTGTGGTCGCTGTTGTTGAGCAATATCCGGATGTGCAAGATTCCAGACAATTAAACTGATACTGAATACAATCAGGGCGATGGCAATAGCACGTGGAAACACGTAGGAGTCGGAATCCAGCATGTGTGTCGTGTCCCACAGGGAGACAGCTGCGAGGATTATGAATATACAGCATATCACTGTACCCCCGGTGTCTCCTGTTCTTTTTGGTTTTTGACTACTTGTCATTAGGCCCCCTCCAGTTTAATTTTGACCAGCGTGACCTGATTACCGGATAAAAAAGTGACAACAGGATAAAAGCGATAATAGCCAGGCTGATCGGGCGGCCAAAAAACATTTTCATGAGCTCATCTGTCGCGGCCCCTATTGTCCAGGCCTGGACAAAGCCCTGTTCGGCAATCCTGCCGAGGATGAGACCAAGGACAATTGGAGAAGGGCTGAAGCCGAATCGATTGAGAAACCATCCCACAACGCCGAGAAGAATCATGATAATTATATCTGAGATGCTGTTTCGGATGGCATAGGTGCCGATCATCGTCATGAAGGCAACGGTTGGCACCAGCATTGCCTTTGGTACGGTTATAATTGTCTTATATGCATAGCGGCCGATGACAAGGCCAACAGGAAGCATCAGGATTGTTGCGAGAAAGAGACCATAAATAAAGGTGTAGACAATGGAACCACCTTCAGTGAAAAGACTGGGACCTGTCTTGACACCTTGAATCATCAAGGCGCCGAGGATAACCGCATCCGGCGGTGTTCCCGGAATACCGAGAACGAGTGTCGGGATGAACCCCCCACCGACTGTTGCGTTGTTAGCCGACTCGGTGGCCATAATACCCTCAGGCTCACCCTTGCCAAAATTTTCGCTGTTTTTACTGGTCCTTCGGGCTTCAGAGTAGGCAACCAGTCCTGCAATCGATCCTCCTGCCCCAGGTAGAATTCCAACCAGTGTACCGATGACAGAACTTCTTATCAGACTCAGTTTTAATTTCCAGGAGATAGCAAGCGCTTCGAGAAATCGGAATCCCCGAGGCTCGTGAGCAACTTTTAAGTGTTTATCGGGAGTAGCCACAAGGTCGATCAGTACCGGTATACAATAAAGACCGATCAGGGCTGATACGGTTTCTATACCACCGAGCAAGACCTGGCTGCCAAAGGTGAAGCGAACATCTGCACTGATCTCGGCAATACCGACACAGGCAAGGAGCAGTCCGAAACAGGCACCGATGAGGCCTTTTAGCAGATTTCCCTCTGAGAGCGCTGAGATCAGGGTCAGCCCGAAGACTGCTAGCCAGAAATATTCAACAGGCCCAAAGGCAAGTGCCACCTCGGCAAGTGGGGGAGATAGCAGCAGCAGGAACGTGGCACCAACCAGACCACCGGTGACCGATGCCAGGCAGGCAAGGGATATGGCAAGGTCGCCATGTCCCTTCTTGGCCATTGGAAAACCATCAAACGTTGTTGCAATTGCCGAGGGTGTCCCCGGTGTGTTGAGAAGAATCGCAGCATACGCTCCGCCATAGATCGCACCGGTGTAGATCGCACCCATCAGGATCAGGGCAGACCCTGCTTCCATTGAAAAGGTAATCGGCACCAAAACAGCGACAGCCATTGTAGCGGTTAGCCCGGGAAGAGAGCCAATCACCGTGCCGGCAATGACACCAAGTAAAGCCAGCATGATATTCAATGGTGAAAGAGCTGCGATAAGATATTCAATGCCGGGCATGTTCAGCGCTCCATTAAATCGTTAAGTACCGTGCCATGAAAACTATAGCAAAATCCGTTGAACAAACTGTTATGCTTCACGGAGTATGTTCACTATTTTGAAGAGAGTTGCCTTATCTATAAGGCAACTCTCTTCAGGGAAGTTTTAATTTGTAATTAAAATTACAGTATAAATTCTTCTTACCTACGTTATTTTGAAACTACTGGATAATGTTAGCCTCACGTGCGGCTTCAATATAAATGTCTTCCATCTTTTTGATGAAAGCGGGGTATCCAGCGTAATCTACATCGAGCAGTGCCATACCGTCGTTTTCCATACGTGCACGGAATTCCGGGTCAGCGTTAATCTCTCCGATCATCTTGGAGAGTTGTTGTCGAATCGGCTCAGGGGTGGATTTTGGTACTGCAATTCCTCGGTAAGCACCTGATACCAGATCAAATCCAAGCTCTTTAAAGGTTGGAACATCCGGGAATTTAGGATGACGTTTTTCCATTGCGACAGCAAGCATTCGGACCTTTTCTCCCTGTGCCGCGCCAACAGATGTGTAGCCCCACTCACCCTTTACCTGGTTGCCAAGCAGGGCAGCGACAGCTTTACCGGTTCCTTTGAAGGCAACGTACGTTGTTTTGATACCGGCCATCTTGTCAAAGCGAATCTGGGCAAGGTGGTTTGCCGTTCCTTTTCCTGATCCGGAGAATGTCAATTTGCCGGGATTTTCCTTAGCGTAAGCGATCATGTCGGCAAGTGTCATCAACTCACTCTCGGCATTTACGACAATGGCATCCGGTGTGTAATGAAACATGAAAATGCCTGTGATATCTTCGGTTTTGAAACCAACATCTTTTTGTTGCGGTTTAATGATGATGTGCGGAAGGTTAATTCCGATGATGTTATAGCCGTCACCCTTCATTTTGTTCAACTGGGACCAGCCGACGGCTCCGCCACCGCCTGGTTTGTAGGAAATGATCAGGTCCTGACCATACAGTTTCTTGAAAAATGACTGCTGGTGACGGGCGGTGATGTCAGATTCTCCGCCGGGACCAAATGGTATGACATAATTAACAGATTTACTGGGATAGTCCTGGGCAGAAGCAGCTGAGGCGATTACTGAGAAAATTGCCAGGCCAACCAGGGTTATCAGGTATCGTTTATTCATTATCGTTTTCATTCACACCTCCCAACATATACAGATTTAATATCGTCCGGGACAGTAGCGCTCCCCTGTTGATACTTAATAAACGACTCCCGAGACCCGGCAGGCAGGCCTCAGGAGTGTCAGGCAGAATACAATTATGCACTCTCGTACAGCTTGGTCATGATAAACTCACGATGTCCAAGTACCTCAGCGGCAGTCATTCGACCGTTGGCAGTACGGACCATCATATCAAGCAGCTTGTCTCCAGCCTCATCAAGATTTATCTCACGTCGAACAAGACCTGAAACATCAACATCAAAATGCTCTGACATTGTTCTCAGGGTTCGTGGGTTTGAGCAAAGCTTGATTACCGGCAGAATTGGATTACCAATGATATTGCCCTGGCCGGTGGGGAAGAAATGAACGACAAAGCCAGAGGCAGCGCAGAGGGTTACCTGCTCTGCAGCTGCGGAGGAGGAATCCTGGAACCAGAGGCCGGGTCCGGTAGGCTCAACTGCTTTCTCCAGACAGCCGATGACGGGCGGCTTGGTGCCGATCTTCTGAATATTACCAAGTGCTTTCTCTTCGATCGTGGTCAGGCCGCCCTCGATGTTACCCTTGGTTGGCTGGGAGTCAGAAAGATCGCTTGTCTTATTATCGTCGACAACTTTTGCGTAGCGGTCAAAATAGAACTGGAACTGCTTGCGAACCTCATCATTTGCGCACCGCTCGAGAACGAGATGCTCTCCACCAGTCAACTCAGTGGTCTCACCGAAGAGCAGGGTGTTGCCTTTTTCATAGAGCTTGTCATAGGCATTACCGACCGTTGGGTTGGTTGCAATACCGGAAGTGGTATCGGACTCACCACATTTGGTTGAAACCCATAGCTCGCTGATATCACACTCTTCACGCTGAATCTCGCTGGCAGCGTGCATGAACTCCTTGGCTTTATTGGATGCAGCACAGATCGTATTGAAGTCACCATTCTGCTCAATCGCAAATCCTGCTACCGGCTTCCCGGTTTTGGCAATACCCTGGACAATTCGATCAGTCCATTGGGGCTCGATGCCGATAACAATGACCGCTGCCACATTTGGGTTGCAGCCGGTACCAATCAGGGTGCGGAAATGCAGATCAAGGTCTTCACCGAATTGAAGTCGGCCATAGGCATGGGGAATAGCCATGGTGCCTTTGACGTTATTTGCAACAGCTTCACAAGCAGAGTTTGAAAGATCATCAAGCGGAAGGATGATAACATGGTTACGAACACCTACTCGGCCATTTTCACGACGATATCCTAAGAATTTCTGTTCCATGCTACCACCTCTTTGTTTTAACGTTGTGAACATGAAGATGTTCGCCTTTTTTGATCGGAGCGACAACCTTGCCAATATCTGTGTTATATTTGATTACCGTGTCACCTGACGCAAGGTCTTTCAGTGCGACTTTGTGTCCGATTGGAATGTCATTCAAGATCTTGATTTTAACGGTCTCATCTTCTTTCATGACCCAGCCGGTGATCTCCTGGTCGGCCTTCAGGCCTTCAACAACCACAACGCCTACGACATCCGCAGCTTCGTGTACTAAAAAATCGGGTATCATATGTACCTCCTACAATTGGTTAAAAATGAATCGAACGATCATACAGAATCCTTTCTGCTTTTTCGTATGCCGGATGTCCGGCTTCGGTTCTCCTCTTTACTGCTTCTTCTTCCTACTATTTGTTTCCAAAGACGCTGATTTCTTCGATTTGCCATCGTACAGTGTTTGTCTCCAAAGGCTGTTCCAATGAGATCGTACACAAACCAGAATCCTATTGTTGCTGTTGTTTATAAAAATAGGTGGTGTTTGCATTTGGAATAATACCGATCCTCGGTCTTCCATCAAAATTTTCCACCCATTCGCTAATAATTTCTGAGGGATCAGCCGCACGAAGGTGACACTTCTGCAGAACTCCCGGGTCAAGCTCGGAAAAAACCGCCACATCGAATCTGCTCAGCGTTCGACCGAAGAGATAGGCTTTGTGAGCACCCATTCTGAATCCCTGTTTCCTGAAATCGGCCAGCACTTCTTCAGGACTGGTAAATTGTGAGACGTAATCAAAATAGACATCATCTCCCACACCTTGAGGTGAAGCGGCAAGTAATAAAATATTGCCGCCCTCTTTCAGTGCTTGAGAGGCAAGATTAAGTCCTTTCTGTGCCTGGTAGAGGCATATGTCCTTCGGATATCCGCCGCAACTGGCAATAACGATGTCGTATGAATCATCGATACCGACACCATAAAGCGCGGCACAACTCCGCGCGCCTTCCCTGAGTGTGTCCAGAGGACTGCCAACCAGAACACGCACTACATCTTTGTTTGGTGCCATTACAAAATTAATCGAAAGATCAATGCCAACCATCTCTCCCGCTTCATTTAGATCCTCACGGACCGGGTTACCTTCAAGAACACCAACTCTGGCATCGTCATGGAACATCAGGCTGTGATTATGCTCGATCGTTGCTTCTCCTCCGCAGCCGATTATAACCCCTTTGCATCCACCGGTAAAACCGACGAACTGGTGGGGATCAATCTGGCCAACAACAATCTTGTAGTCGGCAGTCGCAAAGGCACTGTTAACAAGTACTGGGGTTCCCCGCTCGGTAGTCCCATAATCGACCATCGCACTGTTTATAGCATCATGTGACAGAACCCGGCAGCCTTGAACAATTTTGGGAGGAACAAGCCGCTCGAGTGTTTCCTTGTCAACCGGTGGATGTAATCCACCACCTACCAGGATCGTCACTCGCTCCGGGATTAAGTCGGGAATCTTGGCAAAAAGCCAGTCGAGAATAAGAGGAAGTATTTTGATTGCCGGCAGCGGGCGAGTTTCATCAGGGATGGCAACAGCAACAGTTTCTTTCTGTATGAGTTCTGGCAGTAGATCGGAATTATTCTTATCCAGGTTGGCAAAAGCATCGTTTAAGGCCTCTTTAATTGAGGAAACAGCACGAACCGGGTTCGGCTCCAAAATATCAACGTCTGCCGATTCCGGTAAATCTATGCTGATAGTTCCTTGTCCGTACTTTAACTCAAGTGCCATATTTCACCCCTTGGTCTGAACCCAACATTGGAGCAATTAATAGACCATTTTGAATATAAATTTTAAGTGTCTAAAATTAATGATTATCTATCTTGAAAAACATTGGCGTGCCGAAAAATCAAGCCCACTATTGGGCATCGTGCCCAATAGTGGGCTTGATTTTTCGGCACATTGCGTTTATTAACTGTTGTTATGCTCATGTAAATCTATCGAATACAGGACCTTCATCATGACGTGGAGCACGGAAACCCGTTATAAATTGTTGTTGGAAATCAACAATGCCATCGCCACTCGAAAAAGTCGTGAGAGCCTCTTCAATTCTCTATCGAAGGAGCTGTATCGATACTTCGCCTATGATCGACTCAGCATTATTCTCTATGATTCCGAAAAGGAACTGATCACATACTTTGCTGCGGCTGACGGCATACAGCCTGGCGGAGTAATTGCCCACAAATCAAGACCGCTTGCCGATGGCGCGATTGCCCGTATCGCTATCAATTCTAGACAGCCGGCAATTTTCGATGACCTGGGCAAATATACAGATCTCAGTTCTGTGGGCGAGCTGGTAAAGGCAGGCCTTATCTCGACGATGGTTTTTCCGCTGATCGTCCGTGATCGTATCCTTGGAACCATCCATTTCAGCTACCGCAGGAAGCCCAAAGCTCTCACTGAATTGACGGAAGTACTAATGGCTACTTCCCAACAGATAGCCATCGCGGTGGATAACATGCTCGCCTACACATCTCTGAAGCACTCACATCAGCACCTTCAGGGAGAAAGAGAATACCTGCTCTCCAGTGAGAGAGATCACCAGGTCGGGGGGTTCTTTTTTGCATCCCAGCAGATGCAGGAAGTGATGGGGGTTATTCAGCAGGTTGCAAATACCGATGAAACAATTTTGGTCACTGGTGAAACCGGCACAGGTAAAGATTATCTGGCCCGACTAATCCATGAGATGAGCACCCGGCAGGATCACTTGTTTGTAAAGACCAATTGTCCGGGCCTAACCCCCTCACTGTTTGAAAGTGAGCTTTTTGGTCATGCCAAGGGCGCCTTTACCGGTGCTGAAAGTCAGCGGCTGGGACGATTTGAACTGGCGGATCAAGGTACCATATTCCTTGATGAAATAGGGGAACTCCCTGTTAACCTGCAGGCAAAACTGCTGCAGGTTCTCCAGGAGAGAAAATTTGAGCGGGTTGGTGAGAGCAATTCAATACCAGTTGATATTCGCATCGTTGCGGCAACAAACAAAGATCTGAGAGAAGGGGTCAGAGACGGATGGTTCAGGCAGGATCTGTTTTATCGGCTGGAAACAGTAACCGTCAATGTTCCTCCATTGCGTGAACGTACGGAAGACATCCCGCTGTTGATAAAAAATATCAATAAGAGTGAATCCGAACGAATGAATCGGGAAGCACCCATTTTCACTCGTGATGTCCTTGACCTCCTCTCACGGTATCAATGGCCTGGTAATGTTCGAGAGCTTAAGAACATGATTAAGCGGCTCATTATTCTGCATCCTGGTATGTCAATATATGCAGACGATATAAAACGAATATTTCCGCTCAGTATAACGCCTTCAGAAGAACCTGCTGGCATCAGTACACTGAACCAGGCTGAGCGAAATCATATCATTAAAGCTTTAACCACGACCAAAGGCATGGTCGGCGGGAAAAAAGGTGCGGCCGGCCTGCTTGGGATTCCCCGTTCCACCCTCCAGTATCGCATGAAAAAACTCAATATTAGTCCGGTTGATTTTCTTGCCGGCGGCAGAAATCAATAACTCTGTGTAAATTGATTCACCGGGCCAGAGCCCTGATCTCACGGTCTAAGACTGCTGGCACTATCAAACCTTGTTGTGCTGCCTTCTTTCGATTTTCAAGTCGACTCAGTCCGGGAAATCGTGCGCCGTCCAGTTCCTGATAGACGTCTGCCAGTGTTTTCAATCGGTTGGAGAAGGCGCTGCCTGAAAGCGCAGCCCCGTCTATTGCGAGAATAACCTGGCCCAGGTCAGGGGAAGGTCCCTGCGCTTCATATAATGAACTTGCTTCAACGCCGAGTGCGGCTCCAGCCAGACAAGCAGACATGACCTCTACCAGCAGTGCCAGCGCAGCCCCCTTGGCGCCGCCAATTGGCAGCATGGAGCCCTGAAGGGCAATTTCAGGATCAGTCGTTGGTTTGCCATCCGGGCCGATTGCCCACCCTTCTGGGATAGGCTGACCCTGTTGCCTGGCAGCAAGTATTTTACCGCGGGCAACCGTCGATACTGCAAAGTCAATTATCAGCGGGTCACCGTCAAGCGGAGCTCCAAATGCAATCGGGTTGGTACCAAGCACCTTCTCTTTCGAACCGGTAGGGGCAATAGCTTTTGGAGAGTTCCCATAAATAAATGATATCAGTCCTCTTCGGGCCAGATCTTCGCACGGATGACCTGCTACTCCGAAATGATGTGAGTGATAAATTGCAGCTGCAGCTATTCCGGTCTTTCTGGCCCGGTTCTCAAGCTCGGGTAGTGTAACTTGAATAGCGGGATAGGCAAAACCGAACCCTGCATTAACACGGACCAGACCAGGTTTTACATCTTCGAGGGTTGGTATGGCCCTGCCGTTTATCTTCCCTGTGCGAACCTGTGCCACATATGATGGCAACCTGGAGAGACCGTGGCCTATGTGGCCGTCAATTTCACCGCGAACGAGCGCATTACTGACAATTGACGCATTGGTCTCAAGTGTACCGACAGCGGCCAGGGCCCTGTTGCATAGTTCGGTTGCTTCATCAATATTGATTGTCGCATGAGTTCTCATCTATTTTCTCTTTTTCTAAAGTTCTTCATAAGGTTTTTACATACAGTCTTGTTATTGTTGATTTATATTCCAATAAAACGAGCCGGTAACTGGATCGTTTCTTACAATAATTCATCACTTTACTTAGTGCTGATCTTTTTCATTTATTGGAATATAATTAATTAATGTGTGCGTCGATAGGCAAATGTTGAATCGGGTTTTCAATATTCTTTCATCAGTTTTGCCATCCCGTTGAAATGATGATGAGGACTGAAATGAACGAATCCGATTATATTTTTATTCTTATAGCATACATCGTCGCTGGCGTTATTAAAGGAGTGACAGGCCTGGGATTTTCAACATCGTGTTTACCAATTATGGCATTACGCTTGGATCTGAAACTTGCCATCCCTCTCGTAATAGTCCCATCAATTGTCAGCAATATTGTCATCATGGTACAGACTGGACATTTTA